>PLUE01000062.1 GCA_003164785.1 Gammaproteobacteria bacterium
CGAGTTGGGCGGCGAGTTCGAGGGCAAGCTGCGCGTCGCCCCGGCTCCTTCTGATGCGCAGCCGTTTGTCGTTTTCGATTCTCTGACGTTGGGCGAAATCGTTCGGCTCACCAACAAATTCAGCAGCAACCTCATGGCGCGCCACCTCTTGCTCACCATGGGCGAGGATCGATTCGGTTTGCCGGCGACGCTCGACAAGGGCGCGGCCGCCATCGCCGAATGGAGCAAGGACCGCGGTCTGAGCCTGCAGGATATGAACATCGACAACGGTTCGGGCTTGTCCCGCGCCACACATATCTCGGTCCTGCAAATGGCAAAGGTGCTGAGCGCGGCCTATCACAGCCGCTTCGCGCCGGAATTCATCGCGTCGCTTCCCCTGGCGGGCATCGACGGCACGCTGCGGGCGCGCATGAAGACGTCGCCGGCGGGGTCCGTGCGATTGAAGACTGGCCATCTCGATGGCGTTACGGGCGTAGCAGGATACGTGACGACCCCGTCGGGCAAAACCTATGTGCTGGTCTCGCTGGTGAACGACCCGCGCGCCGATTATGGCGCCGGGGAGCCGATTCATGGCGCATTGGTGAGCTGGATGCAAGGCAATCTTTGAGTCGACCGCGGCTGGTGACCGGCTGTTCAGCCCGGCGTTCTTTCCATGTCCCAGAGTATCGCCGTGACGTCTTTTCGCAGCCACACTCCCAGCCCTAGGTATCGAAAATTGCGTCGCAGCCGTCTGCGATACCAGTCTCCCGTTCGCAGGTGAACGGCACGATCGGTCCGCGTGCGGTCGCAGTTATCGCGCCAATCCTCGCGGGTCAAGGCCGATACATAGAGCGCGGCTCGCGTGAGTTTTCCGAGATTCGCGAGGGCCTTGGCCGCGTCCCGGTCATCGAGGTATTGCAGAACGTCGTAGCACACGACCAGATCGCTTGGGCGGGGAGGCACGTAATCGATTACCGAACCGTTCGTCCAGCCATACCGCTCGCAGAGATAGGCGCTGGCTTCGAGCCCCTTGTACCGAGCCCGAGGCAACACTTCCGCGAAAGGTTTGCGCAGCAGGCCGATGCCGCAGCCCACGTCCAGAATGCTGCGAACCGGTATGCTGGCCTGAGCGACGACGGCCGCTATCAACCTCGCCCGTACCCGCATCTCGGCCGGAGTAACCACGCGCGTCACGGTATTGATGTAGAACTTCCGGAAGTAGGCGGAGCCGAACATGCTCTCGGCCCTCACCGCAGGTTTGGTCTTGGGCAATCCCGTCACTCGACCGTCAAGCTCTTGGCCAGGTTGCGCGGTTGATCGACATCCGTCCCCTTGAGCACGGCGACGTGATACGCCAGCAGCTGCATGGGAATGGCGAACACCGTGGGCGCCTGCAAGGCGCTCACCTTGACCGGCATTCGGATGACCGTCACTCCATCGCCGCTTTCCAGGCCGGTGTCGGGGTCGGCGAAAACAAACAGCTTTCCGCCGCGCGCACGGACCTCCTGCAGATTCGACTTGAGCTTCTCGAGCAGCGCGTTGTTTGGCGCAACTGCGACCACGGGCATGTCCTCATCGACCAATGCCAATGGGCCGTGCTTGAGCTCCGCGGCTGCATAAGCCTCGGCGTGGATATAGGAAATCTCCTTGAGCTTGAGGGCGCCCTCCATTGCGATGGCGTGCAGAGGTCCCCGTCCCAAGAACAGGGCGTGCCGCTTGTCGGCAAAGTTCTCGGCCAGCAGGCGGATCGTGTCGTCGAGTTTGAGGGTCTTTTCGATCAGGCCCGGCAGCTGGAGCAGCTGCACCACCAGCTCGCGTTCGAAGGCGGCATCCAGGACCAGATGTCTGGCCAGTGCGACCACCAGCATGCCGAGCGCCGTCAACTGAGTCGTGAACGCCTTGGTCGATGCCACCCCGATCTCAGGGCCGGCTCGTGTCAGGAGAACGAGGTCCGACTCCCGCACCATCGAGCTTTCGGCGACATTGCAGATCGTCAGCGTCGACAGGTAGCCGGCCTGCTTTGCGTTGCGCAGGGCGGCGAGCGTATCGGCCGTCTCGCCGGACTGGGACAACGTGACGAACAGTGTGTCAGGTGTCACCACGGGGTCGCGGTAGCGATATTCGCTCGCGATCTCGACCCGCGCCGGCAGCCGGCATATCTGCTCGAGAAAATAGCTCGCGACGAGCCCTGCGTGATAACTGGTGCCGCAGGCAGCGATATGGACCGCCTTGACGCGTTTGAACACCTGCTGCGCCAAGGGCCCGAACGCAGCTTCCAGAAGTTGGCCGCCCGCCACCCGGTCTTCGAGGGTTTCCGCGATGGCGCGCGGTTGCTCGTGAATCTCCTTGAGCATGAAGTGCCGGTACTGACCACGCTCGACCGCATCCGCGGGAAGCTCACTCTCGCGCGCCGGACGAACGACCGGTTCGCCTGCTGCATCCACGATCTTGATCGACTTGCGGCGCACTTCCGCCACATCGCCCTCGTCCAGGAACATGAATCGGCGCGTGACGGGGAGCAGCGCCGCGACGTCGGAGGCGACGAAGTTCTCATCGATACCGAGGCCGATGACGACCGGACACCCCTCGCGGGCGAGAACCACGCATTCTGGGTCGCCCTGGGAAATGACGGCCAACGCATAGGCGCCCTGCAACTCGGCGACGGTTCTGCGGACTGCGTCGAACAGATCCGCGGAACCGGCCAGGTGATGGTGGATGCGATGTGCGATGACCTCGGTATCGGTTTCCGAGTCGAAGCTGTAACCGAGGTCGATCAAACCTGCACGCAACGCTTCGTGGTTCTCAATGATGCCGTTGTGCACGATGGCGATGCCGTCCCGGGAGATGTGCGGATGCGCGTTGCGGGTGGTTGGAACGCCGTGGGTGGCCCAACGAGTGTGGGCGATGCCGACATGGCCATCGATGGGGGCGGCGTCCAGCGCGGCCTGGAGAACGGCCACCTTGCCCACCGTGCGGAGCCTCGCTAATTCATGGCCGCCCGTCATGACGGCGAGACCGGCGGAATCGTAGCCGCGATATTCGAGCCGACGTAGTCCCTCCATGAGAATGGGAACGGCATTCCGCTCCGCGACCACGCCGACGATTCCGCACATTCGAGCTACTCCGAGACCCAACTAGAGAGGCTGTCTAGTGTGCCTTAGGTTTGTGGCAAATCCATGGTTAAATGGACGGGCACCCGCCGTTTCGTCGACCGATTCGGCGAGACCGTGTCTGGCTGATGAGGCGCTAGTGCGCCGCCACCGGCGCAATCGAGCCGCCGAGCGCCTGGAACAGAGCTGCCGTGTCGGCGTACCGATTCGTGCGCGCCTGCGCCAACGTCACGACGGCTTGCTCATAGCTTTGCTCCGACGTGACCAGCGCCAGGTAGCCCACGGAACCCAGCTCCAGCTGGTGATGGGCAACGCCCAAGGTCTTCCGAGCGGCCTCTTCGGCACGGCTCGCGGCGTTTAGCGCATCCGCATCCGCATCGAGCGCGTGCAAGGCGTCGGCGACATTTTGGAAGGCTGTCAAGACCGCCGATTTATAGGCTGCCCCTGCCTGATCGAGCGCGGCATCGGCAGCACGCTTGCGGTGGATGAGCGTGCCGCCTTGGAACAGCGTTTGGGTTGCGTTGGCGCCGATGCTCCAGAAACCGGTGCCTGGCTTGAATAGATCGCTCAACAGCGTCGCGGTACTTCCGATATTGCCGCTGATGGTGAACTGCGGCAGTAGATTCGCGATCGCCACGCCCACTTGGGCGGTCGCGGCATGCAATTGCGCTTCCGCCGCCCGGACATCCGGGCGCCTTTCAACGAGTTGCGACGGTACGCCGAGCGGTAGATCGGTCGGCAGCACCAATTTCTCCAACTCGAAGTGCACGGGCTTCATGTCGGCCGGCACATGGCCCGTAAGGACTGCCAGTTGATCGCGCGCCTGATACAGCTGTTTCTGCAGCGGCGGTAAAGTGCCCTCCAATTGCGCCAGCGCCGCGTCCTGGGCATAGACATCGACTTCCGCAACCGCGCCAAGTTCGAGCTCGCGACGAAGCGCGCCCAGGGCCTCGCGCTCCAACGCGATCACGTGCTCGGTGCCCGCGATCTGCGCGCGCAGCCCCGCTTCCTGAATCGCCGTCGTCACGACGTTGGCAGTCAGGGTCAGATAGGTCGCATCGAGTTGAAAACGGTTCGCTTCGGCCTGGGCCGCGAGCGACTCGACCGCCCGACGATTGGCGCCGAAGATGTCGGGGACGTAGGAGATCGTCACTTGCGGCGTGAATAAATTGTATAGAGGCGTACCGGAGTTCAGCGTCGGCTGGAGCACGCCGACCGCGTCCCGATTTCGGGTCGCGTCGAAGGTTCCGTCGACTGCCGGAAAGAACGAGCCGCGTTGCGCGGCCGTATTCTCGAGCGCCTGACGCAAGGCTGCCTGTGCCGATTGCACGTCGGGATTGGCGCGCAGCGCCTCATCGACGAGCGAGTCGAGTTCGTCCGATCCGAACAGCGTCCACCAGTTCCTCGGCACATCCTGACCGTCCAGGAACCGTTGCGCAGCGCCGCCTTCGCCCGGTGCCGAAGCCGTCGAGGCGGCGTGCGGCTCGGCCGTGAAACGATCGACGTTCAAGGGAGCGGGCCGGTGGAAATTCGGCCCGACGCAGGCGCTCACCGCGGCGACCGCCACGCAGATGACGAAGCGCCTCACGTTCCCACGTCCTGTTCTACCTGTCCCGGCATTTCGTGCGCCTTCGAGAATTTCAGGATCAGCACCGGGAGGACCAACAGTATCAACACCGGGGCCAGCAACATGCCGCCCACCACCACGAGAGCCAACGGTCGCTGGACCTGGGAACCGATGCCAGTCGAGAACGCCGCCGGTATCAAGCCGACGCAGGCGACGATGCAGGTCATGACCACCGGCCGAAGCTGGGTGCGGCATGTTTGCAGCATGGCGGTCGCTCGATCATGGCCCAAGTCGAGGCTCAAATGGTAATACGACAGCACGAGGATGCCGTCCATGGCTGCTATGCCGAACAAAGCCACGAATCCGATGGCCGACGAAACACTGAAGGCGGTGCCGGTGACCCACAGGGCGAAGATGCCCCCGATCAGCGCCATTGGAATGACGCTCGCCGCCAGCAGCGCGTCGCGCAGGCTGCCGAAATTCAGATACAACAACAGCACGATCAAGGCGATGGAAAGCGGTACGGCCACGCTCAGGCGGGCGATGGCATCCTGCAGGTTGCCAAACTCTCCGACCCACTCCAGCCGATAACCACCCGGCAGAACGACCTGCGAGTCCACCGCATGCTGTGCATCGAGTACGGCACTGCCAAGATCCCGGCCGCGCACGCTGAACTTGATCGGCACATAGCGCTGCTGTTGCTCGCGATAGATGAAGGCCGCGCCGGATACCAGACGCACCGTGGCAACATCCTCGAGCGGCACCTGGATGAAACCGTTGCCCGTGCTCGAGGCCGCTGCGATCGGAATGTGTCGGATCGCGTCGAGATTCTGGCGATACGGGAGACTCAAGCGCACCATCATCGGAAAATGCCGGTCGCTGGTTCCCTCGTACAGATCGCCCGCGCTCTGTCCGCCGACCGCGGCTTGCACCACGGCATTGACGTCACCGGTTGACAGGCCGTATCGGGCCGCCCTCACGCGGTCGACGTCGATGCGGATGGTCGGTTGTCCCAGCGAACGCAGCACCGCCAGATCCGTGATGCCAGGCACGTTGGCCAGCACCGCTGCGACGTTGTCCGCCGTCTTCTCCAGCGTTTCCAGATCATTGCCGTAGATCTTGACGGAGTTCTCGCCCTTGACGCCGGAGGCGGCCTCCTCGACGTTATCCTGAATATATTGAGAGAAGTTGAAGTCGACACCGGGAAACTGTTCTCCCAGCGCATGGGTCATGTCCTGAGTCAGCGTTTCCTTGTCGACGCCGTGCGGCCAGGTGTCGAAGGGTTTGAGAGGGACGAAGAACTCGGCGTTGAAAAAGCCGGTGGCGTCGGTCCCATCGTCGGGACGTCCATGCTGCGACACGACGGTCTGCACTTCCGGATACTGGGTCATGAGAAGCCGCATGCGATTCACGTAGGTGTCGCTTTCCTCGAGTGACACCGATTGCGGAAACGTCGCACGGATCCACAGATTCCCCTCCTCGAGTTTCGGCAGAAACTCGAGGCCAAGCGAACGCACGGCGACCACGGCCAGCAGCGCGAGCAGCCCGACGCCCGCGAACGTGACGATGCGGTTGGCCAGCACGAACTCGAGCGTCGGCTCGTAAATCCGGCGCAGCCCCCGCACGACGGGTGTCTCCCGCTCCTCGACGTCCTGGGGGAACATCAACAAGCTCAGCGCCGGCGCTATCGTGAAGGTGGCGATCAAGCCGCCGGCGATGGCATAAGCATAGGTCTTCGCCATCGGCCCGAAGATATGACCTTCGATGCCCGACAGCGTGAACAACGGCACGAAGCCGGCGATGATGATGGCGGCTGCGAAGAAAATCGACTGGCTGACCTCCGCGCCCGCAATCGACACGGTGTTCATCTTGGCGTGGAAGCCGCCCTGACCACCCATGCGGCGGCGTGCGGTCGCCTCGGCCAGATGTCTGAAAATGTTCTCGACCATAATGACGGTTGCATCGACCACCAGGCCGAAATCGATTGCGCCGACCGACAGCAGATTGGCGGACTCGCCGCGTAACACCATGAGACCGATTGCAAACGACAGCGCAAACGGTATCGTCATCGCCACGATGACCGCGCTTCGTACGTTGCCGAGAAAGGCCCATTGCACCAGGAATATGAGGATGATGCCCTCCACCATGTTGTGCAACACGGTGTGTGTCGTGATCCGTATCAAATCGCTGCGATCGTAAATGCGCTCGATGCTGACGCCGGGCGGCAGGATGCCGCTCTTGTTCACTTTGTCCACTTCGGCTTCGACGCGTTTGATCGTCGGCACGCTCTCGGCTCCGCGGCGCATCAGCACGATGCCCTGCACGATATCGGCCGAGTCGTTATAGCCCGCAATTCCGAGACGTGGCAGGTTGCCGATGGTGACGTCGGCCACGTCTCCGATGACGACCGGCGCGCCCTGGTTGTTGGTGATCAACGTATGACGGATTTCGTCCGCCGAATGAATCAGGCCGACACCCCGCACGACTGCGGACTGCGCGCCGAAATTGACCGTCTGGCCGCCCACGTTGATGTTGGCGTTCCCGAGGGCCGCCAGCACCTGGGGTACCGACAATCCGTAGGCCATCAATTTGTGTTGGTCGATGGCAATGTCGTAGGTTTTCGTCTTGCCGCCCCAACCCGTCACGTCGATCACGCCCGGGACCGCCTTGAAACGCCGCTCGAGCACCCAATCCTCCAGCGTCTTCAGATCCGTCACGGAATAGTCGGGCGGCCCCACCACCCGATAGCGGTAGATCTCGCCGATCGGGCTCGTGGGAGATATCTGCGGCTGGACCCCATTCGGCAGCGGGGCGAGTTGCGACAAGCGATTGGTAACCCACTGCTCCGCTTGCTGGTAGGTGAAGTCGTAGGTGAATTGCACCTTAACGTCGGACAGCCCGAACAGGGAAATCGTACGGATCGCCTGTACGTTCGGAATGCCTGCCATCTGGATTTCGAGCGGGATGGTGACGTAGCGTTCCATCTCCTCCGCCGACTGGCCGGTGCTCTGGGTCACGATGTCGACCAGAGGGGGCACCGGGTCGGGATACGCCTCGATGTTGAGCGTGAGAAAGCTCGCTATACCGGCCCCCAGCATGATGACCAGCATGACGACGATCAGCACCCGCTGACGGAGCGCGAAGGTGACGATCGCGTTCATGACGAGGCGGGAACGGCCACTTGATCGATGAACAGGCCGCCCTTGGTGACGATGCGCTCGCCTGGCTTCAGCCCGTCCAGAACCTCCAGCAGGCCATCGTTGTTGCGGCCGATTCGGACGGACCGGTACGCGAGAAGGCCATCCTCGGCGAGCACCCAGACATGGGCTGCGTCTCCTTCGTATACCACTGCCGACTCCGGCACGGCGGGCGCATCGGCGGCATCGCTGGTCAATATACGGAAACTCGCGAACATCTCCGGCTTCAGCGCGCCGTCATGGTTGTCGATTTCCGCCCGTACGGCCAGCCTGTGGGTCACTGCATCGACCAAAGCCGCAACATAGGTCACGCGCGCGTTGAAAATACGCTTGGGATAGGCGAGCACACGCACCTGGACTGCCTGGCCTGGATGCACCGAACCCGAGTCGGCTTCGCGCACGTTGGCCAGCAGCCACACGCTCGATGGGTCGGCGATCGTGAACAGCGGGGTGCCGCTGCCCTGCTGCAGGAACTGTCCCGGTCCGAGTTGGCGATCCACCACGATGCCGCCGATGGGTGCGTCGATCATGGCCGTCGGATTCATCGCATGGGAGGATTCGAGGGCATCGATGTCCTTGTCGGACTTGCCCAGGATGCGCAGCCGATTGCGCACCGAACTCAAGGCGGTCTCGGCCGCCGACAGGTCGGCCTGAGCCTGCTGCCAATCCTGCAGGCTACCGCCCTTGGCATCGTACAGCCCGTGCTTGCGCGTCTCGTTGATGCGCGCAATCTTGACCTGCGAAGCCGCCGTACCCAGGTCATTTTGGGCCTGAACGAATTCCGATGCCTCAACCGCGGCGAGCGGCGCACCCGGCTTGACGGCATCTCCGAGGCCGGCGATGACCCGCGTCACCCGTCCCGAATACGGCGAGAAAACCGGTGTGGTACGGTCGCCATTGATGGCGATCTTGCCTTCGGTCAGCTCCTCGCTGACGAATCCGTGCGTGCCGACCGTTTCGACGGTCAGAGACTTCAGCTGTTGCGGCGTCGCACGAAACGTTCCCGGCGGCGACGGCGGCGCGTCGCTGGGCGCGGCCTCGTGCCTGCCGAAGGCCTTGCTGCCCATCCATACGGCCACAATCGCCACCACGACCACGGCCGTCCCAATGCCGGCGGCCCGAACCTGCCGCGCGGTTGACCATGCACGTTTGTCGATCGACTCCTGGCCCTTCGGAGGTTGTCCGGGATCGCTTGACGTTTCGCTCATGCATTCATCCATCGTTATTGGCACGCACGGCGCCGATTGGTTGGCACAGGAGTGTGCCACCGACACTTCTGACTAGCCATCCATGGCTTCGTTCAAGTCTACTAGAAGTGAACAACCGCATCCGCGGCAATCATCGTCTGCGAATGTCTGCCCGCGCCCGGTATTGCGGTCGGATTGTCGTAGGCGTCGACATCGAGCGAGTGCTCGAAGCGCAGTTCCGGCCGCAACTCGATGGCATCCCCGACCCAGTGCGTGAAACTCAGATCGAACTCGGTATAGCGCGTCTTGAACCCCGTTCGTTGGCCTTTCGCATCGTCCAGGTAATCGGAGCGCCATGTAACGATATCCCGCGGTCCGAACTGGTAGTTGATGTAGTTGATGAAGGCCCACTCGTACGAGTAGCAGTAAGCCACGGCGGAACTACACTGTGCCCCGCCCGGGGCCCCTGTACGTATGCCGGGATACGCTGCGGCAATGGCCGCCAACCCTTCCGGATTATTGACGTTCGGCGTGTGCGCTTCCCACATGTACCAAGCCTCGGTGTCGATATGCCATTGCGAGTTGAACTTGTGGTACCAGGTAATGACGGACTGCTGCACGTTGTTCCAGCGCCAATCGCTGTCGTTGAGTCCGTTCATGCATGGGTAAAGGCTGTCTTTTCCCGAATTGGAGGTCCAAATGACGCAGGCGGCCGGGGTCAGATGTCGCTCGGTCTTGACCCACGGCGCAACATCGTTACCCGCGGACAGTTCAGTCTGCAGCTGCCAGTTCTTGCTGAGCTTGGTGGTGCTGACCACGCCGGTCTGCGTATAGGGATCAAACGTGTAGAGAAGCGAATGGCTGTAAGTAAGGTTGTTCGGCGCGAGCTGAGCCTCGATATCCGGAATCGAAATGTAGCGCCCGACGCGGATGTTCTCTCCCTCGGCGATCTTGGGGAACCAAAAGTCCAGGTAATACATGACCGGATCGAAACCGTACTGTCTTTCGTCCTTCAGGTACTGATTGCTGAGAATGCCGTCGGCAAACGTGTACTTATAGTCCGTGCCGTACAGCGCCGTGAAGCGGCCGCCCCAATCGAAATGGTCGCGCTGGACCTCATCGGGGGTCCGCTCGAAATAGAGCGCCACCTGGTCCACCTGGACTGTGTTCGGCTCGTATGAATAGGCCGCGGGATAATTACCGCCGGTTCCGGTTGCATAATTGAAGCGCGTATGAGAGGTGCTGAGGTTGGCGCCCGGTTCGACCCAACCATAGACGGTGAAACGACTATCTTTCAGTTTCTGTCCGCCCGGGCCGCAATACAGCGCGTCCATGAATGCGTTGTAGTACATGTTGTCGACTCCGATGAGTTCGGAGCCGCCGATGTTCCAGCTGGCATAGGGCCACGGCGGGTTGGACTCGGGATTTTCCGCTCCGCCTACGACGGAGGGAACGGGCGCCTGCGGATCCGGGCCATTCCACTCCAGATGCGACTTGTAGCTTTCCTTCAGCCGCTGAAAGAAGCCCTCGTCCTGAGACCCCTTTTGACAGCCCTGCGCGGGCCCGGCATCCTCATCGGCCAGCACCGGGGTGCTGAGGACAACAAGCGCAAGGAGGGCAATACCGCCAACACGCGGGAAACCGATGGAGAAACGCGAATAAGTGTTGTTCATGCGCGGCAGGATAGTCAGCCGCATGTTAAAAAGATTCGGCACACAAAGGCGTCACCGGCTCAGCCCGGGCGTGGTCGCATGTGGGCATGGTGTTCCTTTTCATGCTGGTCAACTACGCCGACAAGGCGGTGATCGGGCTCTCCAGTGTGCCCATCATGCGCGAACTTGGGCTTTCCAATACCCAGTTCGGTGCGCTAGGCAGCGCGTTTTTCCTGCTGTTTTCAATCTCCGGCGTCGCCGTCGGGTTTGTCGCCAACCACGTTCGGACCAAGACGCTGATGTTCGCAATGGCGGTCATTTGGGGCCTCGCACTGGTGCCAATCAGCCTTGCGTCGAGTTTCGGCCTGTTGCTGGTGAGCCGTGTCGTCCTGGGAGCCGCCGAGGGGCCGGCATTCCCGGTGGCGCTGCACGCAGTCTACAAGTGGTTTGCCGATCGGCGGCGCGCGCTGCCGACCAGCATCGTTGCCTGCGGCGCTGCATTCGGCACCGGCGTGATTGCGCCCGTGATCACGTGGATCATCGGCCGTTTCGGGTGGCACGCCGCGTTCGGCGCTCTGGGGGTCGCCGGGCTTGCTTGGGCTTGCGGGTGGTTCGTTTTCGCCGAGGATGATCCCGTCGACCACCTTGGATCACTGGCGGCGGAAACGCTCGCGAGGTTGGAGCGGGTCCCCTACCGCCGCCTGCTGTCGAGCCGGACGGCGGTCGGCGTATTTCTGGCCGGTTTCGGCGCGTACTGGATCATCGCGCTCAACATCTCGTGGTTGGCCAACTATCTGATCAAGGCGTTGCACGTGCCACCGGCCAAGGCCGCATGGATCGTCGGGCTGCCGTCCGTGATGCAAATGATCCTGGCGCCTGGTCTGGCGATGTCGTCCCAGTTGTTGATTAAGCGCGGAACATCGAGCCGGGCTGCGCGCGGGGTGCTCGGGGCGATGTGCGTGGTCGTGGCCGGCATCGCCATGATGTGCATGCCGTTCATCGAATTCGGCGTGGTGAAAGTCCTGCTGATCGGGTTGACCTTCTCCGTGGGCAGCGTCATTTTCACGCTGGGCTCGACCTTGATCGGCGAGATTTCGCCGGCGGCGCAGCGCGGCGCGATGCTGGGCACCACCAATTCGATCCATACGCTGGCCGGCCTGTGCGCGCCCTTGGCCATGGGCCTCATCATCGACGGGGGCGCCGATCCGGATGCCGGATTTCGCGCCGGTTTCATGTACGCTGGCGCACTGGTCGCCGCGCTTGGCTTGGTGGCGGCGGTATTGATTCAACCACAGGCCGATCTGCGCAGATTCCGCCGACTTCAGCTTCAACTTTAGAACGGACCCATGCATCCCCTTCATATCGTTTATCTCAATGGCCCGGACATCGCACGATTGGCGCTCACCGAACTTGAAATCCTGGATGCCGTGGAGCAGGGATTGGCCGCACAAGGACGCAGGCAAGTGGTGATCGAACCGCGGGTCCATCTTGTGCCCGAGGACTCGGCCATTGGTCACTTCAATGTGCTGCGGGGCGTGGTTCATCCCTTGGGCCTTGCAGGCGTCAAGGTCGTCGGCGATTTCGTCCACAATCACGAAATCGGGCTGCCGTCCGAAATCGCCATGCTGACGCTGTTCGACCCCGCCACCGGCGTGCCCTTGGCGATCCTCAATGCCACGTCGATCACCGACATGCGGACCGGTGCGATGACCGCCCTGGGAGCCAAATACCTGGCACGCAAGGACAGCAAGATTCTCGGACACGTCGGCGCGCGCGGTACGTCGTACTGGAACATTCGGCTGCTCGATCATTATTTCGATTTCGACGAAATCCGCGTGCACTCGAAGCGGGTGCAAAGTCGCAAGGCGTTGGCCGCGAGGCTGTCCAAGGATCTGGGGAAGGCGGTTACCGCCGTCGAGGATTGGGAAACCTGCGTCCGTGGCGCCGACATCGTGGTCGAGGCGACGCGATTGGAGACACCGCAGCCGCTTTTGAAAACCGCCTGGATAAAGCGCGGCGCACTGGTCATTCCCTACGGAACGATGAGTGCGGTCGAACTCTCGCTGACCGACATCATGGACAAGGTGGTTGTCGACGATTGGGGCCAATGCCGCAAAGGCCTGCCGTTCGGCGCCCTGCGCCAACATGTCGATCAGGACAGGATCACCGAGGAAAATCTGCATGCCGAATTGGGACAGATCGTCGCGAAGCAGCGGCCCGGCCGCGAGAGCGACGATGAGACCATTCTGTTCTGGCATCGAGGACTGTCGCTCAGCGACATTGCACTCGGCAGCGTGATGCTCGACAAGGCCGGAGAGATGTCGATCGGGCAGACCCTGCGGTTCGAGTAGTCGGCCAGATGCGGCCAATCGAGCCTAAACGGGCTTAAGCGCCGTCTCGACGGCCGTCGCCTTTTCTTCCTCGGTTTGCTTCGCGGGTCGGTTCCAGCCATCGACGGTGACCTGCCTCGAGCGGGCAACCGTGAGCTTGCCCGCGGGCGCGGCGCTGGTGATCGTCGATCCCGCCGCCACCGTGGCGCCCGCGCCGATGAGCACCGGAGCCACCAGCATGCTTCCCGAGCCGATGAACGCGCCATCCTCGATGATGGTGGGCCACTTGTTCGCGCCGTCGTAATTGCAGGTGATCGTGCCGGCGCCGACGTTGACGCCGGCGCCAATTGAGGCGTCGCCGATATAGCTCAAGTGGTTGACCTTGCTGCCGGATCCCACCTGGCTGTTCTTGACCTCGACAAAGTTCCCAACATGGGCGGCCGTGCCGAGCGCGGCGCCAGGCCGCAGGCGCGCGAAGGGCCCGATACGGCAATTCTCGCCGACGACGGCCTCCTCGATGACGCAGTTGGCATGGATCTCGGTGTCGGCGGCAATGTTCGAATCGCGTATCACGCAATTCGGTCCGACTCTGACGCGCGGGCCCAAGTTGACGTTGCCGAGCAGCACCGCGTTGACGTCGATGAACACATCGCGGCCCACGGTCACGTTTCCGCGAACGTCGACCCGTAACGGGTCCGCGAGCGTGGCCCCGGAGATCATCAACTCGTCGGTCCGCTGCCGTCGATACCCGGCCTCGACCTGCGCGAGTTGCAGCCGATCGTTGACCCCGAGCACCTCGACGGCGGATGCCACGGGTATCGCGACCACGGGGCACCCCGACTTCACCGCACCGAGAACCACATCGGTCAGATAATATTCGCGCTGGGCATTCTCGCGGCCGAGGCCCAGCAACCATTCGCGCAAGCGGCCGGCCGGCGCCGCGATGAGGCCGGAATTCGCCTCTCGGATCAGCAACTGTTCGGCGCTGGCGTCCCTGTGCTCGACGATGCCAATCACGTGGCCCTCGGGTCCGCGCACGATGCGCCCATAGCCGGCGGCCTCGTCGAGATTGACGGTCAGCAGCGCCAGCGAGTCTTCCCCGGCGGCGCCGATCAGCCTGGCGAGGCACGACGCACGTATCAGTGGCACGTCACCGTACAGCACGAGCACCATGTGATCGTCCGGGATGATGCGCATCGCCTGCATGACGGCGTGTCCGGTGCCCAACTGGTCCGCCTGCAAGACCCACTGCAAGTCCGCGTCCGGGAATGCGGACTGCACCCGCCCCCCCCCGTGGCCGTAGACGACGTAAATATTCGCTGGATGCAGCTCGCGTGCCGTGGCGATGACATGCTGTAGAAGGGGCTTGCCCGCCAACGGTTGAAGCACCTTCGGCAGATCGGAGTTCATCCGCCTGCCCTGTCCGGCAGCAAGTATCACGACGGAAAGCGGCATGGCAGCTCCCGAAAATAGGCTGGCTATCTGCGCTTTTTGCGCAGGTGTTCGATCGCCCGCAATTGTGCCATTGCGCGCGCCAGTTCCGCCTGCGCTTCGGCAATGTCCATCTTGTCGGCATGGCCGCGCATCGCTTCCTCGGCGCGGGCTTTGGCGGCCTGTGCCGCGGCCTCATCGATGTCATGGGCGCGTGCTGCCGTATCGGCGAGCACCGAAATTTTGGTTGGCTGGATCTCGAGGGCGCCGCCGCCCACGTAGAAGCTCTGCTCGTCCTGGCCCTCGCTCTGCACGCGGACCACGCCGGCGGTGAGCGTGGTCAGCAAGGGGGCGTGCCGGGGAGCAATTCCGATTTCGCCCTCGACGCCGGGGGCGAACACCATGGTCGCCTCGCCCGAAAAGATTTCGCCTTCGGGGCTGACGATATCGACGTGAATGGTATGAGCCATGGCTTGGATCCGTTTTCCGCTACTGCAGCGTCTTGGCTTTTTCGACGGCTTCTTCGATTCCGCCCACCATGTAGAAGGCCTGCTCGGGCAGATGGTCGTATTCGCCGGCGATGATGGCCTTAAAACCACGAATCGTGTCCGCAAGCGGGACGATCTTGCCGTCCTGACCGGTGAACACCTTCGCCACGTTGAACGGCTGGGACAAGAAACGCTGAATCTTGCGGGCACGGTACACGGACAGTTTGTCCTCTTCGGACAATTCATCCATGCCCAGAATCGCGATGATGTCCTGCAACTCCTTGTAGCGCTGCAAAATGGCCTGCACGGCGCGCGCCGTATTGTAATGGTCGTCGCCCACCACCAGCGGATCGAGCTGGCGGCTGGTCGAGTCGAGCGGGTCGACGGCCGGGTAAATACCCTGGGCGGCAATGACACGCGAGAGCACGACTGTGGCATCCAAATGGGCGAACGTGGTCGCCGGCGAGGGATCCGTCAAGTCATCCGCAGGGACGTAAACGGCCTGCACGGACGTGATTGAACCGGTCTTGGTCGAGGTGATGCGCTCCTGCAGAACGCCCATTTCCTCGGCCAGCGTCGGCTGGTAACCCACGGCCGACGGCATGCGGCCGAGCAGCGCCGACACCTCGGTGCCCGCCAGCGTGTAGCGATAGATATTGTCGATGAACATCAGCACGTCGCGGCCCTTGCCGTTGGCCTGCTTCTCATCGCGGAAGTATTCCGCCATGGTCAGACCGGTCAACGCGACGCGGAGGCGATTGCCCGGTGGCTCGTTCATCTGGCCGTACACCATGGCCACCTTGTCGAGCACGCCCGAGTCCTTCATCTCGTGATAGAAGTCGTTGCCCTCGCGGGTGCGCTCACCGACGCCCGCGAACACCGACAGACCCGAGTGGGTTTTGGCGATGTTGTTGATGAGCTCCAGCATGTTCACCGTCTTGCCAACGCCGGCGCCGCCGAACAGGCCAACCTTGCCGCCCTTGGCGAACGGTATCAGGAGGTCGATGACCTTGATGCCGGTGACCAGCAGTTCCTGGCCGCCCATTTGTTCGTCGTACGCAGGTGATGGACGATGGATGGGCATGTACTGCGTGGCTTCGACCGGTCCTGCTTCATCCTGCGGTTCGCCGAGAACATCCATGATGCGTCCGAGAACGCCCGCGCCCACCGGGACCGAGATCGGCTTTCCCGTGTTCGATACGGTCAATCCACGGCGCAAGCCTTCGGATGGCCCCATGGCGATCGTGCGCACCACGCCGTCGCCGAGCTGCTGCTGCACCTCGAGCGTCAGCTTCACGTCATCGAGCTTGAGCGCGTCATAGATTCTGGGAATCTGGTCACGCGGGAACTCCACGTCGATGACCGCTCCGATGATTTGCACGATTTTTCCGCTGGACATTATGAACCCTCTAAACGGCTGCAGCCCCGCCGACGATTTCCGACAGTTCGGTGGTGATCGCGGCCTGGCGGGCCTTGTTGTAAATCAATTGGAGCTCGGCGATGAGATCGCCGGCGTTGTCGGTCGCGCTCTTCATGGCAACCATTCGGGCGGCCATCTCACTGGCCACGTTCTCGACGGCGCCTTGATAAACCTGGGACTCGACGTAGCGCATCAAGATCCCATCGAGCAATTCGGCTGGACTCGGCTCGTAAATGTAATCCCAGCGCTCTTGCAGGTCACCCTTGTCGGTTGCCTCCACCGGCAATAGCTGCAGCACCCGACCCTTCTGGGTCATGGTGTTGACGAATACGTTATGCACCAGCACGAGACGGTCGATTTCGCCGGCGCGATATTGGTCCAACATGACCTTGACGCTTCCGATCAGCTGCGACATCTCGGGCCGATCGCCAAGATGCGTCGTCGATGCCGCAATGGGCAACGACAGGCGGCGGAAGAACTGCACGGCCTTGGTACCGATCAAGCACAGCTGGATCTTCTGGCCCTTCGCGGTCGCATCCTTGATCGTGTTGAGCGCGGCCTTGAACAGATTGATGTTCAAGCCGCCCGCCAGACCGCGGTCGGTGGCGATCACGATCATGCCGAGGGACTTGATGGGCCGGTCGATCAAAAACGGGTGCTTGTAGTCCGGGTTCGCGAGACGCAGGTGTCCGATCACGTTGCGCAGCTTTTCGGCGTAGGGCCGGGCCCGCCGCATGCGCTCCTGCGCCTTGCGCATCTTGCTTGCGGCCACCATCTGCATGGCCTTGGTGATTTTCTGAGTATTTTTGATACTCGAGATCTTGGTGCGGATTTCTTTAGCGCCTGCCATAAATCAGACCGTCGCGAAAAATTCTTCGCAGAGCTTCTTCAACGACGCGTCGACGTCCTTCGACAAGTCGGGTTTGTCGATGATGCTCTTCATCAAGGGTCCGTAGTTCGTGCGCGCGAACGATTGCAGCGCCGCTTCGGTTTCGACCACCTTCGTGCGATCGACCTTGTCGAAGAACCCACCGTTGGCCGCGTACAAAGATAGCGCCATCTCGGACACCGACATGGGGGCGTATTGCTTCTGCTTCATCAACTCGGTGACGCGGATGCCGCGCTCGAGCTGACGACGCGTGGCTTCGTCGAGGTCAGAGGCGAATTGCGAGAAGGCGGCCAGTTCACGGTACTGCGCCAGGGACAATCGGATGTTGCCGCCCAGCTTTTTGATGATGTTGGTCTGCGCGGCGCCGCCCACACGCGACACGGAGATGCCGGCGTTGATGGCGGGACGAATACCGGCATTGAACAGGTCGGACTCGAGGAAGATCTGGCCGTCGGTGATGGAAATGACGTTGGTGGGGACGAATGCCGTGACGTCGCCCGCCTGGGTCTCGATGATTGGCAGTCCGGTCAGCGAGCCGGTCTTGCCCTTCACGCGGCCGTTGGTCGCCTTCTCGACGTATTCCTCGTTCACGCGGGCGGAACGCTCCAGCAAGCGCGAGTGCAGATAGAACACGTCGCCGGGATACGCCTCGCGGCCCGGAGGGCGGCGCAGCAGCAGCGAGATCTGACGATATGCCACGGCCTGCTTCGACAGATCGTCGTACACGATCAGCGCGTCCTCGCCGTTGTCCATGAAGTATTCGCCCATCGCACAACCGGCATAGGGCGCCAGGTACTGCATGGCCGCGGGCTGCGAGGCGGAGGCCGCGACGATGATGGTGTGAGCCAGGGCGCCGTGTTCCTCGAGCTTGCGCACGACATTGGCGATGGAACTCTGTTTCTGACCAATGGCGACGTAGATGCACTTAACGCCGGTGGTCTTCTGATTGATGATGGTGTCGATCGCGACGGCCGTCTTGCCGGTCTGGCGATCGCCGATGATGAGTTCGCGTTGTCCGCGACCCACCGGGACCATGGCGTCGATGGCCTTCAGGCCGGTCTGGACGGGCTGCGACACGCTCTTGCGGAAAATGACGCCCGGGGCGACGCGCTCCAGCGGCGCCTTCAGTGTGCTCGTGACGGGACCCTTGCCGTCGATGGGATTGCCCAACGCGTCGACGACGCGGCCGAGGAGTTCCGGGCCAACCGGGACTTCCAGGATGCGTCCCGTCGTCTTGACGGTGTCGCCTTCCACGATGTTCTTGTAGTCGCCCAACACCACGGCGCCGACCGAATCCTGTTCCAAATTCAGCGCCAGGCCGAAGGTGTCCGTGCCGAACTGGAGCATTTCGCCATATCGGGCATCACCGAGACCGTGCACGCGCACGATGCCGTCAGTCACGCTGACCACGGTGCCGACGTTGCGGTCCTCGGTCTCGGACTGGAACTTGTCGATTCGCGCCTTGATGAGGTCGCTGATTTCAGATGCCTTGATGGACATATTTCGCCTTCCTAAAAATTCGGATCAACTACCTAATTCGGTCGCCATGCGCTGCAGCCGGCCATTGATCGAGCCGTCGATCACCAGGTCGCCGGCGCGTATGACAGCGCCGCCCAGCAGTGTCGGATCGATCGTGGTCGTCATGCGCACGTCGCGCTTGAAACGGGTCTTGAGCGCAGCGTTGAGCTTGGACTTCTGTTCATCGCTCATTGCCGCCGCTGAAGTCACCTGCACATCGAGTTCGTTCTCGTACTGCGCACGCAGCATTTCGTATTGCGCGGTGATGTCCGGCAATACATCGAGGCGCTTGTTGGTCGCCAGGAGCCGCACGAAGTTCTGCCAATGCGCATCGAAGTCGCCGGGGGCATCCGCACCCGCCAAACCCGCGAACATCGACACCACCTGATCGACGCTCATCTTGGGATTCGTGATGAGATCGGCGATGCGGGGGTCGGCCACCAGGCCGGACCCCTCGCGCAGTGCTTCCGACCATGCGGGCAACGCCTTTGCGTCGCGCGCCGACATGAAGGCCGCCTTCGCGTAGGGCCGGGCAATGGTTGCCGCCTCAGCCATTCGCGATCTCCAGCTCGAGCTTGTCGAGAAGAGCCGCGTGCGTCGTCGCGTCGATCTCTCGTTCGAGCAAGTGTGACGCCCCCTGGACCGCCAGGCTGGCGACCTGCTTGCGCAGGCCTTCCCGTGCCCGGGTGGTGTCGAGCGCAATCTCTTCGTGGGCCTGGCTCACGATCCGTTGACCTTCGGCGATGGCCGTGCTCTTGGCTTCCTCGATGATTTCGGCCGAACGCTTGCTGGCCTGGTCGACGATCTGGACGGCCTTGTCACGGGCTTCGCGGATGATCTCCTGCGACTTCACCTTGGCCTCATCGAGATCTTTTTGCGCGCGATTGCCCGCCGCGAGACCGTCGGCGATTTGCTTCCGACGCGCCTCGATCGCCGCCATGATCGGCGGCCAACCCCAACGCATGACGATCAGGACGACCACGAAGAACGCGATGCCCTGAATGATTAGCGTAACTGCTATGTTCATGCCGTAAAGCTCCTGCCAATACCCAAATTACTTTCCGGCGAACTGCGCCAGAAACGGATTCGAGAAGATCAACAACAGCGCGATCGCGACACCGATGATGGGCACCGCGTCGAGCAAGCCGGCGACGATGAACATCTTCGTTTGCAGCATCGGGGTCAATTCGGGCTGACGGGCCGAGCCTTCCAGGAACTTGCCGCCCAGCAGCGCGAAGCCGATGGCCGTGCCAAGTGCGCCGAGGCCGATCAGCAGGCCGACGGCGATCAATGTGTAGCTCATCACTTGAGCGACTAAGGGTGCGTTCTCCATCTATATCTCCAGGGTCTTAAGGGTCAGGTGGTTGATAACTAATGCTTTTCGGCAGCCATGCTGAGATAGACGATCGTCAACATGCCGAAAATGAATGCTTGCAGCGTGATGATCAGGATATGGAACAGCGTCCATACGCTGTCGGCGATGAGCTGGACGATGCCCCAGACATACGTCGAGAAATGGGCGGCGGACGCCTCGAGCGTCAGCCCCGCGATCAACACGAAAATCAGCTCGCCCGCGTACATGTTGCCGAATAACCGCAGGGACAGCGACAGGGGACGAACCAGCTCTTCGATGACGCGCAGCAACAGGTTGGGAAACGCGAGGAGCACCCTGGGCAGGAACCCGTGTGCGTGGAACGGCGCTGAAACGAACTCGGAAAAGTACAGCACCGGGCCCTTCTCCTTCAGTCCGATGTACCAAATCAGCAAAAACACGGTGATCGACATGCCGAGCGTGGTGTTGATGTCCGCGGTCGCGACGACCCGCAGATGCTCCACACCGACATGTTGACCGGCCCACGGCAGCAGGTCGACCGGCAGCAGATCCATCAAATTCATCAGGAAAACCAGCACGAAGATCGTGATGGCGAGCGGTGCGATCAACTTGCTCGTACCGTGAAAGGTTTCTTTGACGGTGCCATCGACCATCTCAACGAGAATTTCGACGGCGGCCTGGAGCTTTCCCGGCACGCCGCTGGTGGCACGCCGGGCAACACCGATGAAGATGAGGACGAAGATCATCGCCAGGCCGACGGCGAACGCGACGCTGTCGAGGTGGAAAGCCCAAAAGGCACCATGCCCTTGATTCACCGTGAGATGAGTCAAGTGGTGCCCAATGTATTCCGTTAGGCCCCCGGAGCCGCCTTCAGACGCTGCCATTCGATTTTCCTCGTTTCATCCCAACCAGTCCGAACCAGTAACCGAATTGTGCAAACACCAGCCCCGTCATCAGGGGCAGCGGCGGCAACTTAAACCGCGTCAGCGCCAGCCATACCGCCAGCACGTACCAAAACCACTTCAGCGACTCGGCGGCGAACAGCGCCCTGCGCAGTACCGCCGCCGGCGCGATGCCGGGCGCGAACATGCGCCAGCCGAATACGGCGCTGCCGATGGCGACGATCAGGCCACCCGCCAGACCCGCCCACGCCGCCATGGCGTCTCGAAACGCCCAGAACATCGTCGCCACCGTTGCGGCGCAGCCTGCCTGCAGGAGCACGACTCGCATGACGAGCCGCTTTCCCACACCGAAGACTTCGTTCATGGCAATGGAGACCGGGACAAGCCCGGTTTACGGCAGTCGCTGACTAACGTGGCTTCGATCCACTTCTTCATGAGCAAACTGCCGCTGCGTAAAAGCCGGCGCATTATAGTGAGGCTGGGCTGGAGTCACAAGCCAATGATCAAGCTTAGATTTTTTGCAGGGGCTTTTTTGACAGATGCCGGCCGCCGACACGACATATGTCGCCGCGGACCTCGGGGACCGAGGTCGTTTGTCGCCACGTCTGCCTAATGGATGTGGGCCAGAATCCCTTCCAATTCGTCGAGGCTGTTGTACGAGACAACGAGCTTCCCCTTTCCGGACGAAGCGTGTTGAAACAGGACCTTGGCGCCGAGTTTGTCGGCCAACTCCATCTCCAGACGATGAATGTCGGGGTCGACCTTGGCGGGGGTGTTGGCGCTCCGAGCGGCAGGCGTCAGCAGGCGCCGCACCAGCGCCTCGGTGTCCCGCACCGACAAACCTTTACTGGCGACTAGGTTTGCAACCTCGATCTGCTGTCGGCGAGTGGTCAGACCAAGCAGCGCCCGCGCATGCCCCATTTCGATGTTGCGCTGCTCCAGGAGCTGCTTGACCTCATCGGCGAGCTCCATCAACCGCAGCAAATTGCTCACCGCCGCCCGCGAACGGCCCACGGCTTCGGCAGCCGCCTGATGGGTAAGGCCGAATTCGTCGATCAATCGCGCCAGCGCCCGCGCCTCTTCCAGCGGATTCAGATTCTCTCGCTGGATGTTTTCGATGAGCGCCATCGCGACGGCTGCCTCGTCGGGCACATCGCGAATGATCGCGGGAATTTCGGAGATCCCCGCCATCTGCGCTGCACGCCAACGGCGTTCGCCGGCGATGATTTCATAGCGCTGCGATTCGCCCGGATTCGCCGGCGCGAGCGGCCTCACCAGAATGGGTTGAATCAAGCCCTGCGCCTTGATCGAATCGGCGAGTTCGCTCAACGTCTCCGGACGCATGTCCACGCGAGGTTGATACTTGCCGCGCGACAGCAGATCCAAGGGCAGGCTTGCCAGGCGGTCGCCGACCAGCGGCGCCCCGGATGACTGCGGCGGCGGAGCGGAGGGAGCCCGCGCACGCTGCGCGAGCAGCGGACTGAGTTCTGCAAGACCACGACCCAAAGACGGCCTTTTGCCCAGCGCCATGATTTAGCTTCCCGACAACGTAGGATCGGATTGTACGGGCGCCGCCGCCACATCGTCGCGGCGAATCATTTCGCCGGCCAGGGCGAGATAGGCGAGGGCGCCGCGCGATTCCTTGTCATGAAATAGTGCCGGCTTGCCGAAGCTCGGCGCCTCGGCGAGACGCACATTGCGTGGAATCATCGTGCGGAACACTTTGTCGCCGAAATGCTGGGTCAACTGCGCCGACACCTCGTTCGCGAGATTGTTACGGGGATCGAACATCGTGCGCAGCAGGCCCTCGATCTCGAGTTCCGGGTTCAGCGAGCCACGAATCTGTTCGATGGTCTGGGTGAGCGCGCTCAAGCCTTCGAGGGCGTAATACTCGCACTGCATGGGAACCATCACCGAATCGGCAGCCACCAATGCGTTCAAGGTCAGCATATTGAGCGAGGGCGGACAGTCGACCAGAATGACGTCGAAGTTGTCGCGAATCAGCTTCAGCGCAACCCGCAATTTGAACTCCCGACCCACGTTCATCGTCAACAACCGCACTTCCGCAACCGTCAGATCTTGGTTCGCCGGCATGAGCATGAAACCACCATACTCAACTGGCACCAGAGCCTCCGCCGCGGAGCAATCGCCGAGCAGCACGTCGCATGTGGTTTTGGCCACGGAATTTTTGTCGATCCCGCACCCCATGGTGGCATTGCCCTGAGGATCCAGGTCGATCAACAGAACGCGGCGCTTGGTGGCCGCCAGGGAGGCCGCGAGGTTGACCGCGGTGGTCGTCTTACCGACCCCGCCTTTTTGATTGGCGACAGCAATGACCCGTTTCATGACTTGCTCGATGGGTGAACGGTTGCGGCAGCCCGGGCGCCTCGGGCCAATGCCGGTGAGAGTTCCACAAGATGCCGCTCATCGTCCAGTCCGGGCAGCTTCAGCCGATGAACGGCGACGACCCGGAAGGATTTTGGCACCGCGGCCATCTCCTCGTCCGGGCGCCTGCCCTTCATGGCCAGCATTCTCCCATCCGGCGCGCACAGGTGCCCGGCATATGCGACGAAGTCGGCCAGCGACGAGAGAGCGCGCGCCATCACCGTATCGAACAATTCGAACGGCCGGTAGGTTTCGGCCCGTGCATGAACCACATCCACGTTGCGGCAACCGACGCGGTCGGCGGTCTGCAACACGAATCGAGCCTTCTTGCCGATGCTTTCGATGAGCGAGAAACGTCGTTCGGGATTGATGATGGATAGCGGCAGTCCGGGGAAACCCGCGCCGGTGCCGACATCAGCAAGCCGCAGGCCACGCAGGTAGGGCTGCAGACTCAGACTGTCGAGAATGTGCTTTCGCAGCATTCCGGGCCGATCGCGGATGGCAGTCAGATTGAACTGCGAGTTTGCCGTTTCCAATTCATCGACCAAACGCAGTGATTTCTCGGCCAATTCGGGGCCCAGCACGATCCCGAGGTCCAACGCGCCGCCGATCAGGATTTTCATTTCGTCTTCGCGCGTCATGTGAATGAGAAAGGCCGGCGCCGTGCAATCTTAGTGAATCGCATCGCGCACCGTATCGTGCGGAGCGGCATTGCTCAGCGTCATCGAGAGAGTGGCCGTGGCATCGCCCGGGGCCAGGGCCAGGTGCGCGCTGAAGGCAACGTTGCCATCGCGGCCCTCGCACACGGTTCCAACGGGCTCGGCCGGAGCGACGGTGGCGGTGTTTTTGAGCCATGAGGCGCAGGCCCTCATGAACATCGATGACGCCTCGGCCGCGGGCAGCCGCACCTCCGCTTCGATGCGGTTCAACCGATCGTGATCGAAGCACAACAGATGCTGGTGCGGCTGCCGGCCGACGAAGCGCGGCGCCGGGCCGTCGGTGGCAAAGCAGTCCTTGTTCTCGACGGCAGCGGGAGGTGTCTCGTCATGGAACAACAAGACTTCGTGCAATGGGATCGGGCTCTCCTTGAGAAGCGTGCTGAAAGGAACCGAGACCAGAACGTGCCAATCATACGAGGCATCGGTCACCCCGCCGCCCGACGTGGACGTCGGTTGTGGCGCGGCGTGACCGCGGCCACCGGTGGAACTCGAGGAGGCACAGGCTGTGGCGCAGAGCAGGGCCGCGCAGCAAAGGATACGTAGCGTCGCGTTCACGAGATCCGCCGTGCCAACCACGAATGCAGGCCCGCGGCGTTCAATGCCACATCCCCGTCGAGCACGGCATGCCGTTGCGCACTGTCGCCCGGAAATCCATGCCGGTCGAGTCGCGCGGACAAATGGTCGAACAAAAGCGGCGTCATGCGCTCCACGCGGTCGGGTTCAGCCGCAACGCTCCTGGCGATGCGCACGAACGCATCGATGTCCGAATGCAAGTCGAGGCTCAGCTTGTCGAGGTGGCCAACCCGACCGTAATGGGTCAAGTACGCGGTTTTCGCCTCCGTTCGACGAACACGATCGATCGATGCGTGGAGCTGAATCGGGTCGAACTGGCTCGGCGTCGTGGTGGGAAAGATGAACTCGCCCGCCGCGGTATCGAATTCTCGATAGCTCACGCCGAAGGTATCGCCGGTAAAGACCTCACCGGCGTCGCGATCCAGGAGACAGAGATGGTGCAGAGCATGGCCTGGCGTGTGAATGACCTCCAGAGTTCGGCCGCCGACCTGGATGCGCCGGCCATCATCCAGCGGTTCGACGCGGTCGGCCGGAATACCCATGATCTCGCCATATTCCCGGGAAAATCGATCCGCGCCGTACACCATCTTGGTGGCGGCGACGAGAATCGACGGATCGATCATGTGCGAGACGCCCCGTGGATGCACCAGCACCCGGGCGCGCGGCAGCTCCGCTGCGAGGCGGCCCGCGCCGCCGGCGTGATCGAGATGAATGTGCGTGAGGATGATGTAGTCGACGGCATCGACACCAAGGTCTTGGCCGGCGAGGGCAGACAGCAATTTCGGCACCGAAAAGCTCGTTCCGGCATCCACGAAGGCTGCATGGCCTGAATCGATGATGAGGTGACTCGCATCCATGCGGGGACGGACATACTCGGTGTCGATGGCAATGACGCCGTTGCCAACCAGGGTACACAGAGCGCTCATGTCGATCCACCGCCCAGCCGCTGTTCGAGTTCCGCCAACTCCGCCGCCGCGTCGGGATCAGCGGGCGTATAACGCTCGTTCGCACGGCGCAGGGCAGCGCTGGCGGCGTCTTTCATGCGAACGCAGTTCGCGGTGTAATGAGCACGCCAGTCGGCGATCAATTCCGGTTCCAGATCCGGGTAGTCCCGGTCATTGAGGATCGCATCCAGGACCATTCCACAAACCGAGAGCTGCTGCACGCGCACGAACGAAAGGCTCGGAGCCGACATGGCCTCCGCGAAGCATCGGCGCAAGTAAGCCGGCGGATCGGAACTCGCAATCTCGTCCAGCAGATCGCGGACGTCGTAGGTTTTTAGAAGATGCTCGAAGCCTGCCATTGGTCCCATTATCCTCGTCGTATGAGAACATAGGGTAATGACTCGAAATTATTTGTGCTTGGCTGTTTTGGCCTCTTTATTCTTGGATTCCGCGGGCTTGGCCTCATCACGCGTCGAGCGCGGCAGTTTGGTTTTCGACAACGTTCCTGAAGCCCCGGCCGATCTCACGGACAAGCTGGAGCAGTATTTGAATGCCCGCCAGGCGACTCCCCTGGGCTGGTCGCCAAAAGGGCAGCTGCTGATAACGACCCGCTTCGGCGATGTCGACCAGCTGCATGTGGTCGAACGACCGGGCGGCGAACGCCGCCAGATCACTTTTTTGCGCGAGCCGATCACGGACGCCGCATTTTCGCCGGACCCAAACCGCAACGCATATATCTACCTGCGAGACGTGGACGGCAGTGAGAAGACCCAGCTCTACTATCAGCGGGCTGGTGATCCGGCCCGGAAACTTTTGAGCGACGGAAAGTCCCTGAACGGCCATGCGATTTGGTCGAACTCGGGTCGCGAGGTGGCTTTTTTCAGCACGGCTCGGGACGGCGTGAGCTACGACATCGACATCGTGGAACCGGAGGCCGGCACATTGCCGCATCTGGCGCTCACTGGCGATGCAACGACCTGGTATCCGCTCGACTGGTCACCGGACGATCGCAAACTGCTGGTGTTGAAGTACGTATCGATCGGCGAAGGGTATCTCTACGTCGTGGATTTGAGCACCGGTCAAAAGCGCGAAGTCGATCCGGCACCGAACAAGGTGGGTATCGCAGGCGCAAAATTTTCACGGGATGGCCAGGGCGTCTACCTGATTTCGGATCGAGACGCCGAGTTCGCCAAGCTACGGTACGTGAACCTGTTCACCGGCGAGAAGAACGTGATATCCGCGCCCATCCCATGGGACGTGGAGGACTTCGCTCTCTCGCGTGATGGGCATTATCTCGCTTTCGTCAGCAATGAAGCTGGGGTCGCAAAGCTCAATCTCACGGATCTGCGGGCGCATCAGGACTTGACGCCGCCCCGACTACCGGTGCCGGGCATCGTCAGTCAACTGAGCTTCGATTGGGACAGCAAGCGGCTCGCCTTCGGCTTGAGCACCGGGACTCAACCACGCGACGCCTACGTGCTCGACTTGGCGAGCGCTCACCTGGAGGCATGGACGCACAGCGAAACGGGTCCGGTGGACACAGCCAAGTTCGTGTCACCCCGACTGACGCAATTCCCGACCTTCGACCGCCAGGACGGCCGCATCCGCCAAATTCCGGTCTATGTCTATGAGCCCCTGAGCCCAGGGCCGCATCCCGTACTCATCCTGCTTCACGAGGGCCCGAAGTCCCAGTTTCGTCCGAATTTCGATCCGTGGATTCAATATCTGGTGAACGAGTTGGGATTTGCGGTAGTGGCCCCCAACGTCCGCGGTTCATCGGGTTATGGAAAGGCCTATCTGTCGCTCGACAATGGCACGCTACGCGACGACGCGGTGAAGGATATGGGAGCGCTGATCGTTTGGATCGACCTGCAAAGCACGTTCGACCCAAAGCACGTGGTCGTGGCAGGCAGCTCGTACGGGGGGTATCTCGCGCTTGCAGCGCTCGTCAATTACAGCGACCGCTTGGTTGGCGGCGTCGACTTTGCCGGGATCGACGATTTCATCAGCTTTCTCTCCAATCTTGCGCCTTCCCGGCAGAATCAAAGCCGCGCGGAATATGGAGATGAGCGCGATCCCGACATGCGCGCCTATCTGCGGCGGGTGTCGCCATTGACCAATGCCGATCGCGTGTCGAAGCCGCTGCTGGTCGTGCATGGAAAAAACGATCCCCGGGTCCCCCTGAGTGAATCGGACCAGATCGTCAACCGGTTGCGCAGCCGCGGCAGCGAGGTGTGGTACCTGCAGGCCAAGGACGAAGGACACGAATTCCGCAGAAAAGTGAATTCCGACGCGTACTACACGACGTTCGCACAGTTTCTGAAGATGCTGACCCTGCACTAGAGAAGGGGAGCCGGCGGCCCGGCGGTCCTCGAACCGCGCATCGGCGCGGCTCGCCCGCAGGTCGGAAGACCTGCGTTACTTGCTGGTGGTTTTAGCCGTGACCAGCGCCGAGGGCTGGCTGGCAAAATATTCCGCGACGATTTTGATGTCTTCGTCGGTCTTCAACAGCTGCGCCATGCCGTCCATGACGACGTTCTTGCGCCGGCCGTTGTGATAGGTGGTCAACGCCTGCTTGAGGTAATCCACGTGCTGCCCGGCAAGAACCGGCGGTTTGGGGTTCATGGGGGCATCCACACCGAGACCATTTTCCCCGTGACACGCGCCGCACGCGGCCGCCTGGGCGGGAACCTTACCGACCACCTTGGTGCTCGGCTTGATGGGATCGCCACCCTGAAGGTACGCGGCGATGTCCGCCATGTCTTGGTCGGACAACGACGATGCTTGCGCGTGCATGGTCGCGTGGGGCCGCTCGCCTGACTTGTATTCCCGCAGTGCGGAAATGATGTAGGCGGAATGCTGGTGACGCAATCTCGGCACATCGTAGTCGGGATAGGCGTTTTTGTAGTTCTCGATCCCGTGGCAGCCAACACAGGTGTAGAACTTCTTCTGACCCATCACGGGATCGCCCGTCGACGGGTCGCCGGCTGCGTAGGCTGAGGTTGAACAAATCGCACTCAGCGCCGTCATGCCGGCTAGCAATGCCAGGCCATTCAATCGAGAAAGCATCTACTTCTCCGAGCCACGGGGGGTCAAATATGACCACTGATGTTAAAGAGTGGCCGCCCAAATTGCCACCCACAATCTACAGGATGTGTGCGCGAACCGGCCAAACTCGTCAATTGCTGCCCTCTGCGACGTGTTTCGACAGGCTTTTGCTGTAGATCACGTCCATCGCATTGTCCCGCCAACCCTGGACATGGGGGTCCACGAGATGTTTCGACACATAGAAGTAGAGAGGAATGACCGGTTGATCGGCGAGCATCAGCGTCTCGGCCATCTGCAGCGAGTTGCGGCGGCTCGCCGGATCCGCGTCCTCGGAAGCCCGTCGCAGCAACTCGTCATAGGCTGGGTTGGCATAACGGGGCATGTTGATGCCGAAACCACCTTGCAGCACCTGCAAAAAGGTGTAGGCGTCATCATAGTCCCCGATCCAGCTGGCACGAAACACCGTGGCATCACCCTGATCGATGTCCTGCAGAAGCACTTTGAATTCCTCGGCTCGCAGCGTGGTATCGATGTTGAGCGCCTCCTTCCACATCCGGGCAACCGCAATGGCGATGCGGTTATGCAATTCGCCGCTGTTGTAGCGCAGCTCGATGGTCGGCGGAGCGTGCTCCAAGCCGGCCGTGCGCAGCAATTGCCTGGCGCGGCTGATGCGCTGTGCCATTGGCCACGCGGCGTAGTCGGGAACCGGCGGGGTGTAGTCGGTGGTAATCGGCGGCACGAAAGTATATGCCGGCGCTTCGCCCGCGCCGGTGACCGACTCCACAATTCGCTCGCGATCGATCACCAAGGCGAGTGCCTGGCGAAGTTCGCGGGAACCGGCGAAAGGCGGCTTTCTCAAGTTGAGCCCAAGGTAATAGACGGCCAGCTGGGGCGCGACGTGAAGATCCGCGCCCAGATGTTGCTTGATCCACTGGATCTGAGCGGCAGGAATGGTGGCCGTCACGTCCACCTGCCCGGTTCTGAAAGCGCGCAATTCGGCGGCGCCGTCGGCAAACGAATAATACTCGACGCCGTCCAACTGCGTCGCCGCAGCGTTCCAATAGCGCGGGTTGCGGACCGCGGCGAGGTGCGAACCGAAGTCCCAGCGCGTCAGCTCGAACGGACCGTTCGACACCATGACCCCGGGCTTGGCAAAGGCTGCGCCGTGGGCAGCCAGCGATCCGCGGTTGAGCGGGAAGGTGGCGGGATGAGCCAGGAGGCCGAGGAAGTAGCGGGTCGGTCGTTCGAGTTCCACCACCAGCGTCTGCGCGTCCTCGGCTCGCACCGCCAATGTCGCGGGCAGCGCCGCTCCTTTTAATATCGCGGCGGCGCCGCGCACGGGAGCCAAAATGGCGGCGTACGGCGCCGCCGTATGGGGATCCACCAATCGACGCCACGCAGCCGCGAAATCCTCCGCGACGACGGATTCACCATTCGACCAGCGCGCCGCCCGCAGATGAAACCGATACGTCGTGCCATCCTCCGACACATCGACGTGATCCGCCGCGGCCAGAATGGGGGAGCCGTCCGCACCCAGCTCGGTCAAACCTTCGTACAGGTCCCGCAAGATGCTCAGGGCAGATTCTGAGCGGGCGCCGTGCGGATCGAGGCTCTCGGGTTCCGGGCCATTGCCACGTCGCAGTATGGCGGGATGGGCGGAGCCGCGGACAGCGTCGCCCCCGGCGGCGTGAGGGGCGATGAGTTCCCGCGCCGCGATCAGCAATACCACCGCCAACAGCGCGGCGAAGGCGGCGATCGGCTTGCGACTCACGGGGCGCCGGCGGTCACGCGGCGTGATCACGCTTCTTGAGATGCACCAACAGCAATGAGACTGCGGCCGGAGTCAAGCCGGGAATCCGTGCCGCCTGGCCAAGCGTCGCGGGGCGAACGTCGCACAAGCGCTGGCGCGCTTCGTTCGATAGTCCGCTCACCGACGCGTAATCGATGTCGGACGGGAGCCGCAACTCTTCGTTGCGCGTATGGCGATCGATCTCCTGGGTTTGCCGCTTGAGATAACCCGCATATTTCGCCTGCACCTCGACCTGCAGCGACACTTGCTCGAGCAGACGTTCATCGTGGCGCCAGCCGTCGCGAGGCGCGCCGACCGGCGCAACATTCTGCAAGTCATCGTAGGTGACTTCGGGTCTTCGCAGCAATTCGATCGCATGTGTTTCGCGCAGCAGCGGCTGGCCCAATTTGGCCAGCAAAATCGCATCGACTTGCGGCGGATGCACGAGCGCGGTGGACAAGCGGTTGGTCTCCTCGATCACGGCATCGCGTTTGCGCTCGAACAACGCCCAACGCCGGTCATCGACCAGGCCCAGCTTTCGACCTTGTGCCGTCAGCCTGAGATCCGCATTATCCTCGCGCAACGACAAGCGATACTCGGCGCGACTCGTAAACATGCGATAGGGCTCCGTCGCCCCGCGAGTAATGAGATCGTCGACCAAGACGCCGAGGTATGCTTCGCTGCGTTTCGGGCACCAGACATCCTGCCCGGCGGCGAGCAATGCGGCATTTGCACCGGCGAGCAACCCCTGGGCCGCCGCTTCCTCGTAGCCGGTGGTGCCATTGATCTGGCCGGCGAAAAACAGGCCGCCGATCGCCTTGGTTTCCAGACTCGCCTTCAGATCGCGGGGATCGAAAAAATCGTATTCGATGGCATAGCCGGGGCGTGTGATGTGCGCCCGTTCGAAACCCTTGATGGAGCGCACGAAGGCATGCTGCACGTCGAAGGGAAGACTCGTCGAAATTCCGTTCGGATAGATCTCCCGCGTATCGAGCCCCTCCGGCTCGATGAAAATCTGATGCGACAACCGATCTGCGAAGCGCACCACCTTGTCCTCGACCGACGGGCAGTAGCGCGGACCGACCCCCTCGATCAGACCGGTGAACATCGGCGAACGCTCGCTGGCGGCACGAATGATGTCATGTGTGCGCTCGTTGGTGGCGGTGATGTGACAAGGCAGTTGCCGCGGGTGCAACGCGCGCGTTCCGAGGTACGAGAACACCGGGCGCGGATCGTCACTGTGCTGTTCCGCGAGGTCCGAAAAATCGATGCTGCGGCCATCGATACGCGGCGGCGTTCCGGTCTTCAATCGCCCAACACGGAGATTCAACTCGCGAAGACGCGCCGCCAAGCGGTTCGAAGGCGGCTCGCCCGCGCGGCCGCCGGCGTGGCTCTCCAGCCCGACATGGATTTTCCCTCCCAGAAAGGTCCCCACGGTCAAGACCACGGCGTTTGTGCGGAATTCGATGCCGCTCTGCGTTACCACGCCCGCAATACGGTCTCCCTCGATGACGAGGTCGGCCGCTTCTTGCTGAAAGATCTGCAGGTTGACCTGAGTCTCGAGCATCACGCGAATGGCGCGCTTGTAGAGCTGCCGATCGGCTTGGACCCGAGTGGCTCGCACCGCCGGCCCCTTGCTGGCATTCAACGTTCGGAACTGGATGCCCGCTTGGTCCGCGGCCTGCGCCATGGCGCCGCCCAGCGCATCGATCTCCTTGACCAGATGGCCTTTGCCGATGCCGCCGACAGCGGGATTGCAGCTCATTTGGCCGAGCGTTTCGATATTGTGCGTCAGCAGCAGCGTCCTGCGACCCATGCGCGCAGCCGCGAGCGCGGCCTCGGTTCCGGCATGGCCGCCGCCGACGACGATGACGTCGAATGGCTCGCTAAAACGCATCATGCTGAATCCAAAAGGCTTTTCGGGAAAGGCGCGTACTCTAAACGGATCCTCGCCAGAGTGCCAGAAGCAACTCCAACCGCACCCCAGGAACCGCGTGCGGGATTTGCTCTTAGTTTACATGTACCAAGCTTAAAGGATTCGACCATGCGTACCAATCCCTACGGGTGCAGCATCAAGTACTCAGCGGCGGCCGATCAGGGGTGCCTCGCTACTCAATTGCGACTGGAATTCCGGCGAATTTGCCTGCCCAAGCCTTGGGACCGGTGTCGTGGACGGACTCGCCATCGGAGGTCACGGCGACGGTGACGGGCATATCGCGAACCTCGAATTCGTATACCGCTTCCATTCCCAGCTCCGGGAAGGCCACCACCCGGCTGCTGCGAATGGCATTGGAAACCAGGAACGCGGCGCCACCCACGGCAATCAGATAGGCCGAGCGGTATTTGGCGATGCAGGCGACGGTCTCGGGACCTCGCTCGGCCTTGCCGACCATGGCGAGCAGACCCGATTTTCCCAACATCGTCTCGGTGAACCGGTCCATGCGGTTGGCGGTCGTCGGACCCGCCGGTCCGACCACTTCAGTGCCCACGGGGTCGACGGGCCCCACGTAATAAATCAGCCGCCCGGTGAAATCCAAGCCGGCCGGCAGGGGCTCACCGGCGTCGAGCAATGCGCATATGCGTTTGTGAGCGGCATCGCGACCCGTCAGCAGCTTTCCGGATAACAGCAAACGTTCGCCCGGCTTCCAGCTCTCGATGTCCGCGCGAGTCAATCCTTCGAGCGACACCCGCCGCGCGGTCGCATCCGCAGCCCATTGCACCTTCGGCCACAACGCGAGATTCGGCGGCTCCAGCACCGCGGGACCCGAGCCATCGAGCGTGAAATGAATGTGTCGCGTCGCAGCACAATTGGGAATCACCGCGACCGGCAAGGAGGCCGCGTGCGTCGGGTAATCGAGCACCTTGACGTCGAGCACCGTCGTCAAGCCGCCGAGTCCTTGCGCGCCGATGCCGAGCGCATTGACTCGTTGATAGATCTCCAGGCGCAGCTCTTCCAGCTTGGAGCGCGGACCGCGGGCAATCAAATCAGCGATGTCGATCGGTTCCATCAAGGACTTCTTGGCGAGCAACATGGCTTTCTCGGCACTGCCGCCCATCCCGACGCCGAGCATGCCGGGCGGGCACCAGCCCGCACCCATTTCCGGCACCATCTCCAGCACCCAATCTGCCACCGAATCCGAGGGGTTCAACATCGCAAACAGGGACTTGTTCTCCGAACCGCCGCCCTTCGCGGCCACCGTGATCTCCAGCGCATCGCCCAAAGACAGTTCGGTATGAATCACGGCTGGTGTATTGTCGCGCGTATTCGCGCGCTTGAACGCCGGGTCGGAGACGATGGACGCGCGCAGCTTGTTGTCGGGATTCATGTACGCCCGGCGCACGCCCTCGTTGATCATTCCGTCGAGATCGCGCTTCGCGTCCCAGCTTATGCCCATTCCGACCTTCACGAAAACCACGACGATGCCGGTATCCTGGCAAATGGGGCGGTGGCCTTCGGCGCACATGCGCGAGTTGGTGAGAATCTGCGCGATCGCATCGCGCGCCGCAGGACTCTTTTCGGCATCATATGCACGGCCCATGGCTTGGATGAAATCAGGCGTGTGATAGTAGGAGATGTATTGCAGGGCGGCGGCAACGCTGGCGACGACATCATCTTCGCGGATCACGGACATGGCTTCTCTCTTCGGCTGGACCAATTGGGTCGCAAATCTATCAAGTCGCGGGCTCGCATGGGTAGCGAATCGCTACACTATCTCGGCAAAACCGGAGAATGTCATGCGATTGGTGTGGGCGGCTCTCATTGGCGGCGCCGTGATCGGGTGCGGGCGCGCGTCGGCGGGCGCGGACTCCCAGACCCGGAAAAGCACGGAACGCGCGCGTGCATTGTTGTCAGCCTACGGCGGTGGGATAGCGCAATTGCGTCTTCAGATGAGCGGCGTAAGCCCGTTGCTCATGGTGCCGGTGGCCGTCAACGACATCGATGTCGCAACACCCACCGGGCGCGCGGTGGTCGTGTTGGGATTCATGACCTACTTCATTTTGTTCGCGGTTCTCATGGGAGGCCTGTACCTGGCAATCGATTCCACAGCGGGCGAGCGCGAGCGCGGATCCCTGGAAGCTCTGCTCAGCTTACCCGTGGCCCGCGGCACTTTGGTTGGAGGCAAGTTGCTCGCGACGTGTGCCTTCATGTGCCTGTCGCTGGCGATCAGCCTGACGGCGTTCATCGTCGTGTTCCATTTCGTGCCGTTGGATCGGCTGGGCATGAGCGCGAATCTTGGGCCTGGCACGGCGATCGCCTTCTTTGCCATTTGTCTGCCGTTCGTACCCTTGGGTGCAGCTCTGATGACGTTCGTGGCCTCCTTTACCCGAAGTTACCGCGAGGCGCAGACTTACCTGACCACCGTGCTGTTGGTGCCGACCTTGCCGATCGCATTCGCCACCATCTACTCCTTGAAGACCAAGAGTTCACTCATGCTCATTCCGTCATTGAGCCAGCACTTGCTGATGACCAGCGTTCTGAAGGACGAGCCCATCGCAATGTGGGACGTATTGGCGTCCACCGCGTCTTCGTTGGCGCTTGCCGCCATGCTGATTTTCTTGACTGCGAGGCATTGGAGGCGGGAAACGATGCTAGGGTGAACGACTTGTCGTCCGACGCAGAAATTTCAGGATTTGCAGGGTTTGCGATGTGGCGTAACGAGGCGCATGAGGGTATATAGTGGTTGGCTGGGCATGTTTCGGGGTCGGGGGGGCTTACATGACGAAATCCGCGCAAAAGCGTTCGAATACCTTCGGTTTCTTGGGCATCGTGATCCTTTCCACGATCAGCATGGTTTGGCTGTTCTGGCACTACCCGGTGAGCACGTTCATGGTGACGCTCGTCGTACTCGCCGGCCTCGGCATATCCGCACGGTTGGCCCGCTTCATTCAGAGTGACAGCCGCTCGGATCTTACCCACCGCTGAAGCCCCCTCAGCCGGCACCAAAACGGCTCGGGCTATTTCCCGATACAAAAGCTGCCGAAGATCTCGCCGAGGAGGTCTTCACTGGTAAATTCGCCCGTGATTTCACCAAGCGCTCGCTGTGCCAGACGCAGGTCTTCCGCAAACAACTCGAGCGCCCGGTTGCTCCGCAACGTCTCGGCCGACGCGTGAACCAACGCATTCGCGCGGTCGAGCGCATCGAGGTGACGCCGACGTGCCGATAGCGCACCCGCTTCCGCACCAACATAGCCGGCAACCCGTTTCAAGTGGGCTTTCACGAGATCCAGTCCATCGCCGCTGCTCGCACTGACGTAGATCGTCGTCATCGGGGAGGCATCGTCTATTCGGGCGGCGGCACCCGTCAGATCGATCTTGTTGACGAGCAGCGTGACCGGCACACCCGGCGGCAATTCAGCGAGTTCGGCGGGCAGCAGCGGTGCATCGGCCGCGCCGGCATCCCAAACGTAAAGCACCCAGTCCGCATTCTGAATTTCCACGCGGGCGCGACGGATGCCCTCTTCTTCCACCCTATCCACCGCTGTTCGCAGGCCCGCCGTGTCGATGAGATTCACGGGCAGACCATCGAGCTGCACATGCTGGCGCAACACGTCCCGGGTGGTCCCGGGTACGTCCGTGACGATGGCAACCTCGTCCCCCACCAGGCGATTGAGCAGGCTCGATTTCCCGGCATTGGGTCTGCCGGCAATCACGACGGTCAGGCCTTCGCGCAGGAGCGCACCCTGCCGGGCGGACGCCGAGATCGAATCGAAGGTCGCGAAGACCTGTGCCAACCTGCGGGTGAGCGCACTGCCGGAAAGAAAATCAATCTCCTCGTCGGGAAAGTCGATGGCTGCTTCCACATAGACCCGCAGTTCAGTGAGCAAACTCTGTAAATGTCGGATCCGAGCTGAGAATTCCCCCTGCATCGAGCGCACGGCGGCCCGGGCGGCGGCGGAGGTCCCCGCGTCGATGAGATCAGCGATGGCCTCGGCTTGCGCGACGTCCATTTTCCCGTTCAGGAACGCGCGCTCGCTGAATTCACCGGGGCGTGCCAACCGGCAGCCCAATGCCAGGCACCGACGCACCAGGGCGTCCATAACCACCACGCCACCATGGCCCTGGAGTTCGAGGATGTGCTCCCCCGTAAAGGAAGCCGGAGCGGGGAAATACAGCGCGAGGCCCTGATCGAGGGCTGTCCCGTCGTCGGCCAGAAAGCGCGTCAGATGGGCGACCCGCGGAGGAGGCGGGGTGGCGAGCAGCGTCGCGACAATGCGCGGAACCTCCGAGCCCGAGACCCGGATGACTCCGACCGCGCCCCGCCCCATGGGGCTCGCGATGGCGACGATGGTGTCGGACACCCGGCCCGGCAAGCCGTGGGACGTTTCGGCAGGCAGCGACACCGTCACCTCCGAAGCGTCGCCACCGGCCTCAGGACCGTGGCTTGTTGGCCTCGGCGCTGACGACCTTGTTCACCCGCCACTGCTGCACGATCGACAGGACGGTGTTGGTCAACCAGTAGAGCACGAGGCCCGATGGGAACCATGCCATCATGCCGGTCATCACCAGCGGCATGAACTGCATGATCTTGGCCTGCATCGGATCGGGCGGTGCAGGATTGAGTTTGAACTGCGCGAACATCGCGCCGCCCATCAGCAGCGGGAGCACAAAAAATGGGTCGCGAGACGACAAATCATTGATCCAGAGCATGAAGGGCGCCTGGCGCATTTCCACGCTCTCCAGCAACACCCAATAGAACGAAATGAAGAACGGAATTTGAACCACCATCGGCAGGCAGCCGGCAAGCGGGTTGATCTTCTCCTTCTTGTACAGCTCCATCATCGCGCGACCGAGCTTCTCGCGATCGTCCTTGTACGATTCCTGAATCTGCTTCATCCGCGGCGCAACGGCGCGCATCTTGGCCATCGAACGGCCACTCGCCTGGCTCAAGGGATAGAACAACAACTTGATGAGAGCAGTCACGATGATGATGGCCCAGCCCCAATTGCCGATAAGGCCATGAATCCACTTCAGCGAAATGAACAGCGGATGAGCGATGACCGTGAGGAGACCGTAGTCTGCCGTCAGATCGAGCCGCGGTCCCGTGGTCGCCAACTGCGCCTGAAGCTTCGGTCCGACGAACAGGTTTTCGTTGAACTGTGCGTGGCCGCCGGGCGGGATCAGCGTCATCGGGCCTGTGGCGCTCAGCAGGTATTGCTGTCCTTGCACCTGCAGCTGGAATTTCGTGGGCTTGCCGGCCTCCGGCACGATCGCCGAGACGAAATGGTGCTGCAAGGACGCTATCCAACCGTTCGTCGCATCTTCGGAGAATTTGCTGTCGGCTTCGTTTTCGACTTTGAGATCCCGCGATTTCGTACCGTCGAACACCGCGGGACCCTTGAAGGAATAGGTCTCGACGTCGAAGTAGGAGCGCGATGCATGAACCCAGTGGCGCAGGAACTGCGAATACGATGCCAGGCTGCGGGCGGAGCTATCGTCGTTCTGTATGTCGTACGTCAGTTCGATGGCATAGGCACCGCGCTTGAATGTGAACGTTTTGGTCACGGTCAGCCCGTGTCCGTCGGACCACGTCAATGGCACGCGCAATTCGTTGACGCCCGTCGGCAGCACGTAAGACTTCTCGGCGGACTTCCACATCGCCAGATGCGTCGGGGCAGCCTCGCCCGCGATACCCGTAAGGCCGGTCTGCAGGAGATACAACGAGTCTTCCGAGTCGTGGTTCAACAAGCGAACCGGTACGTTGGGCGTGTCTTTGTGGAGCGGATATTCGACGATGTCCGCTCGCTCCAATTCGCCGCCTTTCGGATTGATGGAGAGGTCGAGCACATCGGTCACGACGTGCAGCGGAGACGTGTCGGCCGTCGCGGCGGCGGAGTCCGCAGATGCAATATCGGCAGCCGGCGCAGCGCTCGTCGCACCCGGCGCGGACGGCGCCGCAGCAGGAGCAGCGTCGGGTGGAGCGGTCACGGGACTCGGTGCGCCGGCGCCGGCAAGCGGCACCGAGTCGCCCAGTCGGTTCGAGGCAGGTGTGCCGGCGGTGGTGGATTGGTTGTTGCCCGTCAACGAAGACGCTGGATAGTCACGCATCCAAGCTTCGTAATTGAGGAACAAGATCGCAGCGAGCGCGATCCAAAGCATGACGCGGGTATTAGGCATTGATCAATCTCTTGTCCGGCACAGGGTCATAGCCGCCCTCTGCAAAGGGATGGCAGCGCAGGATACGGCGAAACCCGAGCCAGGTTCCGCGTAAAACGCCGTGACGTTCGATCGCTGTGTGGGTATAGCAGGAACAACTGGGATAGAAACGGCAGCGTGGACCCAGCATTGGGCTCACGACGAGTTGGTACGCGCGAATGGTCCACATCAAGAGTTGGCGCATAGCTCTACCATCGCTGCGTAATGCTCTTCCAATGCTTCTCGAGGCTGGCACGCAACTCTTTGGGTTGCGCGTGACGCGCGGCGTCCCTTGCGGACACCATGACATCGACCGGCGGCAATTCGTGCTGATTCAAGCGAAACGATTCGCGCGTCAGCCGCTTGATGCGGTTGCGCGCCACGGCGGTGCGGAATGTGCGCGTCGCTATTGCCAAACCCAATCGCGGCGTACTTTCCTGATTGGCCACAACCGACAAGCTAAAATAGGCATCGCTCAGCTTCTTGCCACGCTGCCGAACCGCACGGAATTCGGCCGGCTGGTGCAACCGCTTGCTCGGCTCGAATGTCAGCCTCTTGATGAGCGCGGGGATCGCTAGAAAGTCCTGCGCAGCCCGTCTTAAGGACAGAGTCGCTTGCGGCCCTTCGCACGGCGGCGGGCCAACAGATTGCGGCCACTCTTGGTGGCCATGCGCGCACGAAAGCCGTGGGTGCGGGCACGATGGAGATTACTGGGATTAAATGTACGTTTCATAGCGCAACTTCAGGAAACTTTAAGGGGCAAAATCAAGGAACTACATGATTTGCGAAAGGCGGCAAGGGTACTTAGAGCGGGCGGATGTGTCAATAGACGCACCCGTCACTTGGAGCTAGACTCCCTGCCCTTTCGTTAATTCTGCCCCATTGCCGCAATCTAGGAGAGCGCTCTTGTCGGAGTCGCTATGGAATCGCTGTCTGCGTGTGCTCGAGAGCGAACTCCCGGTGCAGCAGTTCAATACATGGGTGCGGCCGCTGCAGGCGATCGAGCGTGACGGTGAATTGCGCCTGCTGGCGCCGAATCGGTACGTTATCGAGTGGTTGGGTGAGAACTCACTTCCCCGGATCAGGGAACTGCTCCTGGAGTTTGCGGAGGGCGTTGCTCCGGATCTCGTTCTTGACGTCGGCACCAGGGCGGGCGTCGTGAGCAGCATCGCGAGCGTCAAGAGCGCAAATGATGCGGTGAGTCAGGCGGCGGCCAGATCGCGCCGCATGGCACCGATGGTCCTGGGCGGCCGGATCAATGCGGACTTCACGTTCGCAGGTTTCGTCGAAGGCAAGAGCAATCAACTCGCCAAGGCCGCCGCCATCCAGGTCGCTGGCAATCCGGGCAAGGCCTATAATCCGCTGTTCATCTATGGCGGTGTCGGGTTGGGCAAGACGCACCTGATGCACGCGGTTGCAAACCGGATCAAGGAGAACAACTCCGAGGCCCGTATAGCGTACGTGCATAGCGAGCGTTTCGTCGGCGATATGGTGAAGGCGCTGCAACACAACACCATCAACGACTTCAAGTCAGCCTATCGGTCGTTGGACGCGCTAATGATCGACGATATCCAGTTTTTTGCAGGAAAGGAGCGCTCTCAGGAAGAGTTCTTCCATACTTTCAATGCGTTGCTCGAGAGCCAGCAACAGGTCATTCTGACCTGTGATCGGTATCCCAAGGAGGTCGACGGCCTGGAAGAGCGGTTGAAGTCGCGCTTCGGCTGGGGATTGACGGTTGCGATCGAGCCGCCGGAATTGGAGACTTGCGTCGCGATTTTGATGAGCAAGGCGGCGATGTCGCATGTGGATTTGCCGGAGGAAGTCGCATTCTTCGTCGCGAAGCGGATTCGATCGAACGTACGCGAGTTGGAGGGCGCATTGCGTCGGGTGGTGGCCACATCGCACTTTACAGGGCGCCCGATTACATTGGAGTTTGCGAAAGAGGCGCTTCGGGATTTGCTGGCGCTGCAGGAAAGGCTGGTGACAGTGGAGAATATCCAGAAGACTGTCGCCGAATACTACAAGATCAGGATCGCGGATCTGTTGTCGAAGCGGCGTAGCCGTTCCATTGCCAGGCCGCGTCAGGTGGCGATGGCGTTGGCGAAGGAATTGACCAATCACAGTCTGCCCGAGATCGGGGATGCTTTTGGCGGTCGGGATCACACTACCGTGTTGCATGCGTGTAGGAAAATCAAAGAGTTACGTGAATCTGAGCGCCGGATAGGCGAAGACTATATGAACCTGTTGAGAACTCTCGCGGGATGAGGGGGAGAACCTGTGGATGAAACTGTGGATAAAGTTATACACAGGTCCGCGACAGGTTTCGAACCGGCAGTGGACAGGTGCACAGCAGGGTTAAGGCGAGTATAACAATCTGATTAATATGGTTTTTGTGGGCTTATACAGAAATGTGCGCGCCCTCATAATCATAGTAATAATCTCTTATTAAGAATCTAAGATTAAGAATGTCCAGACGGGTGTGCCCATGAAATTGATGGCGGAGAGAGAAAAATTATTGGCGCCTTTGCAGGCGGTGATCGGTGTGGTGGAACGCCGTCAAACGATGCCGGTGCTCGCGAATGTGTTGCTCGGTGTGCGGGATGGCCGGCTGTCGATCACGGCCACGGATCTAGAGGTGGAGTTGGTGGCGGGGACTGAGGTGACGGTTCAGGATGCGGGCGATATCACAGTGCCGGGGCGAAAGTTTTTGGATATTTTGCGAGCGCTGCCGGAGAAGGTCGCGGTGTCGCTCAGCGTCGAGGGCGAGAAGGTGGTCATCAAGGCAGGGCGCAGCCGTTTCAGCTTGGTGACGTTACCTGCGGTGGAATTTCCCGTCATCGACGATATCAACGCGCAGCAGACCGTGCAGGTGTCGCGGAAGGAATTGTTGCGCTTGCTCGAGAAGACGCATTTTTCGATGGCTCAGCAAGACGTCCGCTATTACCTCAATGGGATGCTGTTGGAGATTGATGGACAGACGCTGCGGGCGGTCGCCACTGACGGCCATCGCCTCGCATTGTGCGAAGCGACATTGGCGGCGAAAGCAAAGAGCTCGCAACAGGTGATTGTGCCGCGCAAGGGGGTGCTCGAGTTGCAACGGGTGCTGACTGAGGATGGCAATGCTGATTTGGCTATCGGTACGAATCACGTTCGTGCGCAGATCGGTGATGTGCGCTTCACGTCGAAGCTCATCGATGGCCGTTTTCCAGAATATTCGCGGGTCATACCGGCAGCTGCGGCGAATGCCATACGTGCGGATCGGGATGTTTTGCGGGCTGCGCTGCAACGCACTGCGATTTTGTCAAATGAGAAATATCGCGGGATCCGCATAACCGTGAAGAGCACGGCTTTGACCGTTCAGGCGCATAACCCCGAGCAGGAAGAGGCCGAAGAAGAGATCGAAGTCGCTTATGCGGGTGCGGATTTGGAAGTGGGCTTCAACGTGAACTACTTGTTGGATGCCCTGGCCGCGATCGATGGTCAAGAGGTTGAATTGGGTCTGACGGACAGCAATAGCAGTTGTTTGATTCGTTCGCCAGGAAATGGGTCGGCGCGGTACGTCGTCATGCCAATGAGGTTGTAGCGATGTCGCTACGGCGAATGCAGGTGACGGATTACCGTTGCCTGCGTTCGGCCGATTTGGAATTGGATCGTAGGTTCACCCTCATCAGTGGGCCGAACGCGTCGGGCAAGACGAGCCTCCTCGAGGCCATTTACGTCCTCGGCCGCGGCCGATCATTCCGTACCCGACAATTGAACCATTTGATACGAACGGGCGCGGAGCGCTTCGTTGTTTTCGGTGAAGTGGAATTGGCTGAACGGATTGTTCCGCTGGGCGTTGAGGGATCCAATGGGGGTGTTCGTGCCAGGGCCGGTGGGGCGCCGGTGGGGTCGCTGGCGGAGCTGGCGGTGGCGTTACCGGCGCAGATCATCGATCCGGAGATCCACCGGCTGATTGAGGAAGGTCCGAGCCAGCGTCGACGATTCCTCGATTGGGGTGTGTTCCACGTGGAACATTCGTTCGTGAAGTCCTGGCAGGCGTATCAACAGGTGCTTCGTCAGCGAAATGCGGCGCTGCGACTTCGACAGCCTCGCGCTGTTGTATCTGCCTGGGATGGGGAGCTCCTGCGCCTGGCTGCCATGATCGACGCAGCACGTTCGCGCTACGTGCTGGATCTCGAGTCCGCTGCACGCTCCATCGCGGATCGACTGCTACGAATGGAGCTTGCTCTGACCTATCGATCAGGCTGGAGTCGGGAAATGAGCTTCGCGGATGCCTTGGAGCGCAGTTGGCCCCATGACTATGAGGTCGGTAGCACGTCGGTGGGTCCACAGCGAGCTGAGTTAACGATTCGGCTCGATGGACTGGCCGTGAAGGACAGGATATCGCGGGGTCAACAGAAATTGCTTGCTGCCTCGTTGTTGATTGCTCAGATCAAGCTTTTTCCTAGTAACGGCGACGTGCGACCGACATTGTTGTTGGATGATCCGTCTGCGGAGCTGGACGATGATCGGCTCGCTAGACTAATCGAGGAGGTCTCGCGAGAGACGGTGCAGTTGATTGTCACCAGTCTCGATCCGGAGCTTATGGCCTTTGGCGTGCCGGGCCGCCGGTACAGAATCGCAGACGGCATCGTGACACCCAGCGATATCTAATGTTCCACGTGGAACCAGATGCTAAGACCGTAGCGGGCCACTGAGTGGGTTGGACCTCGGGCCGGCGGTCAGACCTGTGGGTTAAGGCCCGATAAGCGATTTCGGCTATCCCAATCAGATACCCGTTGACCGTTCCTATGTCCGATGCGCAGGAACACCGAGCGTCAACGACAAGGCCGAAGACGATTTCCAGCAAGATTCATGATCGGAGGTTCCCATACTACGGACGTCCATATTGGCTCGATTTCACCGAGCGTCCTCGACTATGTCTGCCGCGCTTTGTAAGGGAATGATTTAGCAGGGATTTTCGCCAAACCCAAGGTCGATTTTCGAGCCCAAAACTGCTATGATAGCGGGTCGCTAACCAGGATCTGCCATGGCTCAAAACGAAGTATACGATTCCAGTAAAATCAAAGTCTTACGAGGCCTCGACGCGGTTCGTAAACGGCCTGGAATGTATATCGGCGATACCGACGATGGGAGCGGACTCCATCACATGGTCTTCGAGGTCGTGGATAACGCGATCGATGAAGCCTTGGCGGGTTATTGCGACCGGGTCGTCGTCACCATTCATGCTGACGAGTCGGTAACGGTCTCGGACAACGGCCGCGGCATTCCCGTCGACATCCACAGCGAAGAGGGAATCTCCGCTGCCGAGGTCATCATGACCGTGCTGCATTCGGGCGGCAAGTTCGACGACACGTCCTATAAGGTCTCTGGTGGCCTCCATGGCGTCGGCGTCTCGGTGGTCAACGCACTCTCCGACTTCCTCGAATTGAACGTCCGGCGCGACGGTAAGCATCACCGCCAGGAATATCGCCTGGGCGAACCCCAGGCTCCGATGGCCGCCGTCGGCGAGACAGCCGAGCGCGGCACCACGCTGAAATTCAAGCCGAGCGCACAAATATTCACGCACATCTCCTTCAATTACGACACGCTCGCCAAGCGTCTGCGCGAATTGTCCTTCCTGAATTCCGGGGTAAGGATCGAGTTGGTGGATGAGCGCGACGAAAAGTCGGAAGTCTTCCAGCATGAAGGTGGACTAAAGGCTTTCGTCACCCATTTGAATCGCAGCAAGACCGCCGTGCATCCAACCGTGTTGTGGTTTCAGACCCGTGACAACAACACGCAAGTGGAAGTCGCGATGCAATGGAACGACTCCTACACCGAAAGCATGTATTGCTATACGAACAATATTCCGCAAAAGGACGGCGGCACGCACCTGGCCGGCTATCGGGCAGCGTTGACCCGCACCCTCAACAACTACATCGAGAAGGAACTCGCCGCCAAGAAGGAGAAGATCCAGACGACCGGGGACGACTCGCGTGAGGGTCTCACTGCGATTCTGTCGGTCAAGCTGCCCGACCCTAAATTTTCATCGCAAACCAAGGACAAGCTGGTTTCGTCGGAAGTCAAAGGCGTCGTCGAATCCGCCGTCGCGGCACGCCTGGAAGAGTTCTTGATGGAGCATCCCCAGGAAGCGCGTGCCATCGTCAACAAGATCCTCGAGGCCGCCTATGCGCGCGAAGCCGCACGCAAGGCACGAGAGATGACCCGACGCAAGGGCGCGCTCGACATCGCCGGCCTGCCTGGCAAGCTCGCCGACTGCCAGGAGAAGGATCCTGCGCTGTCCGAAATGTTTTTGGTCGAGGGAGATTCGGCGGGCGGCTCCGCCAAACAGGGACGCGACCGCCGCACGCAGGCCATCCTGCCGCTGAAGGGCAAGATCTTGAACGTGGAAAAGGCGCGCTTCGACAAGATGCTCGCCTCAGCGGAAGTTGGCACGCTCATCACCGCACTCGGTTGCGGCATAGGCCGGGACGATTTCAACGTCGACAAACTGCGCTATCACCGGATCATCATCATGACCGACGCCGATGTGGACGGCTCGCACATCCGGACGCTGCTGCTCACGTTCTTTTATCGCCAGATGCCCATACTGATCGAGCGGGGGCATATCTACATCGCCCAGCCCCCTCTGTACAAGGTCAAAAAGGGCAAACAAGAAACTTACGTCAAGGATGATCTCGAGTTGAATGCTTTGTTGCTCAGCACCGCCATCGACGGCGCAGCCCTGCACGTCAACGCGGATGCACCTCCGCTGTCCGGCCGGGGACTCGAGTCACTCGCCCGCAAATACGTCGAGGTGCAGGCGATCGTTCACCGCTGGGCTCGCCGTTACGACGAGCGATTCCTCGAGCAGTTGCTGTACGTCCCCACGCTGACCACGGAGTTGTTCGACCGCATCGACAGCCTGCGCGATTGGTGCCGCAGCCTGGAGCTACGGCTCAATGGCTTGGACGACGTCTCGCGACGTTATCGAGTCACCGTGCAGACGATGGCGGCGGGCGGCCACCGCATCGACCTGCAGAAGTTCGAGCATGGGTTGACCTCCGAAAAGCACATCCCGCGGGAGTTCTTCGATTCCGCGGAATATCTGCGCATCGCGGAACTGGAGCAAACGTTGACGGATCTGATGGGTCCGGGCGCCTATGTCAACCGCGGTGACGAACGCCAGGACGTTGCCAGCTTCAAAGTGGCGATGGCTTGGTTGTTCGATCAGGCGAAAAAAGGGCAGAGCATTCAGCGTTACAAGGGGCTGGGCGAGATGAATGCCAGTCAATTGTGGGATACGACCATCAACCCGGAAACTCGCCGCCTGATGCAGGTTCGCATCGAGGATGCCGTGGCGGCCGACGACATCTTTACCACCTTGATGGGCGATGCCGTGGAACCGCGGCGGGAGTTCATCGAGAAGAACGCGTTGCAGGTGTCAAACCTCGACATCTAGCATCGGGGACTCCGGCGTACGTCCGCGGTTTAGACGGCGTTGGTCTTCCGAAAGCGAGCCATCGCAAATTCTGCGATGGCATCTCTTCGCTTGAAGATGCGGTAGCCCAGCAGGACGGCGAGAATGCAGGCATACAGCAGCGGTTCTCGTATGTCCTTCTTCACCTGCCACCAGAAATGCCACGCACCCAAAATGGCGATCGGGTAGATGAGCCGATGCAGAGTGGTCCACCGCCGCCCGAGCCGGCGTTGCATTTTGCCCGTCGAAGTGACGGCAAGAGGGATCAACATCAGGAAGGCCAGCATCCCGATCGTGATGTAGGGGCGCTTGATAACATCCTGCCACAACGCGCCTACCTTTCCGGCTTGATCGAGCACCAGGTATACGGTGAAATGCAGGATCACGTAGAAAAACGCGAACAGACCGAACATGCGCCGGAAGCGCAGCCAGAATATCGAGTGGGTGACATCCCTCAGCGGCGTCATGCACAGCGTGATGAGCAGAAATTTCAAAGCCCAATTGCCGCAGGTATGCAACATGAGCTTCACGGGATCGGCTCCTAGATCCACGCCCAGGAGACCGAACGCGCCGGCGGCGAGACGCAGAGCCGGCAGCAAGCACAAAACGAAAACCAGCGGCTTCGCCGCCCAACGCCTGACCCACATCAAAAATAGGTCTTGAGGTTCATGCCGGTGTAAAGAGGCGCGACTTGCGAGGCGTAGCCGTTGAAGGGCAGCGTCGGGCGCCGCTGATCGAACAAGCTGCCACCGATGTGACGCTCCGTCGCCTGACTCCATCGCGGATGATCCACCGCGGGGTTTACGTTGGCGAAGAAGCCGTATTCTCCGGGCGCCATCTTCGCCCACGTCGTTGCAGGCATCCGCTCGACAAATCTGATGGTGTTGATGGCTTTGACTCCCTTGAAGCCATACTTCCACGGCACGATGAGCCGCAGCGGCGCTCCGTTCTGATTCGGCAGCGCCTTTCCGTACAAGCCAACCGTCATCAGTGTCAAAGGATGCATCGCCTCATCCAGCCGCAAGCCCTCGACATAGGGCCAATCCAGGACGGAGCCCCGCTCCCCGGGCATTTGCTTTGGGTCGAGCAGCGTATGGAACTCCACATACTTGGCCTTCGAAGTAGGCTTAAAACGCTTCAGCAAGTCGGCCAGCGGGAAGCCCACCCAAGGTACGATCATCGACCATGCCTCCACGCAGCGCATGCGGTAGATGCGCTCCTCGAGAGGATGCGGCTTCAAAATATCTTCCAGGCTGAAGGTCCCGGCAACCTCGCATTCGCCGCCGACCGTGACGTTCCAGGGTTGAGTACGGAAGTTCTTGGAGTTCTCGGCGGGGTCCGACTTGTCGGTGCCGAACTCGTAATAATTATTGTAGGTCGAAATATCTTTGAACGTGTTCGGGGTATCCGCCGCGCTATATTCCACATTGTGGGTGTAGGTCAGGGCTGTTCCCGGCGCGGACTGGCCATAAGCCGGTCGTAGGAATCCTCCAATCGTTTGAGCTGCGGCAAGCCCCAATCCCCCCGCAAGCAACGATCGGCGTGTCAGGAATTTATCGGGAGGCGTTATGTCCGACGGTGCGATCCTGTTGACATCAAACGATGCGTTGCGCATATCGGCTCCTGAAAGCTGTGATGTGTTGACGAATAGACCGGCGCGCATCGCTTCTTATTGCAATCCGACACTGCAATCCGACGCGATCATTCAGTGCCCGCGAAATCATCGGATACCCACAATCGCTGAATGCCTAAGGATACTACGATTTGGGACAGTCCTATGGTCACCCGGAGCACGAAACTTTCTGTTTTCAACCGACGAGATGTTTGTAGAATCGATGACACCTCACGGAGTCAACCATGTCAACCACATTCAAGCTCAACGGCAATCCCACCACATTGGATGCTGATCCGACCATGCCGCTGCTATGGGCGATCCGTGAAGTCGCTGGTCTGCATGGCACCAAGTTCGGCTGCGGGATGGCGTTGTGTGGCGCGTGCACCGTCCACCTGGACGGTCAGGCGATAAGATCGTGCGTCATGCCTCTGTCCGCCGTTGCGGGTCGGGAAGTAACCACCATCGAGGGCCTGCAAAGCGGGCCCGCAAAAGCCGTTCAAGCGGCGTGGATCGAGTTGCAAGTGCCTCAATGCGGCTACTGCCAGTCCGGACAAGTGATGTCCGCGACCGCGTTGCTGGAAAAAAACCCGTCCCCGACCGACTCCGACATCGATGGCGCAATGAGCGGCAACATATGCCGCTGTGCCACCTACTCCCGAATTCGCGCTGCCATTCATGCAGCGGCCCAGTCCATCAAGGCATGAGCATGACCACAGAGATCCTCCCCCCCCAGCCCGCACGGCGCGCGTTTCTCAAGAGCGCCGGCGCAGTGGGCGCATTGACACTCACCGTCGGATTCCAGTGGGCAGGCACGACGCGGCGTGCTGCAGCGATGACTACGCCCGGCGCGCCATTTGCGCCCAATGCCTTCGTTAGAATCGGCGCCGACAACAGCGTGACGATCATCGCCAAGCACGTCGAAATGGGCCAAGGCGCCTATACCGGGATAGCCACGGTGCTCGCGGAAGAGCTCGATGCGGACTGGGCGTTGGTTCGCGTGGAAAGCGCACCCGCGGATGCGAAACGCTACGCCAACAGCGCCTTCGGTGCGCTGCAGGGCACGGGCGGCAGTTCAGCAATGGCCAATTCCTGGACTCAGCTCCGGGAGGCGGGTGGCAAGGCACGCATGATGCTGCTCACGGCTGCCGCCAACGGGTGGAAGGTCCCCGTAACTGAACTCACCGTGGAGAAAGGCGTCATCCGTCATGCGGGCAGCAACCGCCAGGCGACCTTCGGCTCGCTGGTCGGGAGCGCATCGGCGCTTCCCGTGCCCGAGAAAGTCGTCCTCAAAGATCCGAAGGATTTCAAGCTGATCGGCCGCCAGGCACCGCGTGTCGATGTACCTTCTAAGGTCGACGGGACCGCTCAGTTCACGCTGGATGTCGTGATGCCGGGCATGTTGATCGCGCTGCTGAAGCGACCACCACAATTTGGTGCGACCGTAAAATCGTTCGAGCCGACGGCAGCCAATGCTGTACCCGGCGTCGTCAAAGTCGTCCAGGTACCCGGTGGAGTCGCCGTGATCGCCAGGAGCTTCTGGGCAGCCAAGCTTGGGCGAGATGCATTGACGATAGACTGGGACGACACGCACGCGGAGAAGCGCAGCTCCGCCGCCCTGATGAACGAATATCGGGCGCTCGCCGAACAGCCCGCCCACTCTGCGCGTAAGGAGGGCGATGCCATTCCGGCGATACGCGACGCCGCCCACAAGCTCTCGGCCAGCTACGAGTTTCCGTTTCTTGCGCATGCGCCCATGGAGCCGCTCGACGCGGTGGTGAAACTCACGGCAACCAGTTGCGAGATCTGGGCGGGAGATCAATTTCAGACCATTGACCAAGCCAATGCCGCGAAGACAGCAGGCCTGGATCCGCAGCAGGTGAGCATCAACACGCTATATGCAGGCGGCAGCTTCGGGCGGCGCGCCAATCCGGGATCTGACTACATCGTCGAGGCGGTTTCGATCGCCAAGGCCTTCGGCGCCGACGGCACGCCCATCAAATTGCAGTGGACGCGCGAGGACGACCTCCACGGCGGCCTATACCGGCCGATGTATTTTCATAAGCTCGAAGCGGGCCTCAACGAGAAAAAAGAACTCGTCGGCTGGCGCCATGTCATCGTCGGACAATCGATCATGGCAGGCAGCTTCTTCGAGGTGATGATAAAGGATGGCGTGGACCCGACCTCGGTCGAGGGGGCGGCGAGCATCGCCTATTCGATTCCGAACATATCCGTCGAACTGTCCACGACGAAGACCGGTGTTCCGGTCCTGTGGTGGCGGGTCGTCGGCAGTTCCCACACGACATTCGCCGTCGAGGCGTTCATCGACGAAGTGGCGCATGCCGCGGGCGAAGATGGCTTTACGTTCCGACGAAAATTACTCGAACATCAACCGCGAATGAAGGCGGTGCTCGAACTGGCAGCCGACAAGGCGGGCTGGAGCAGCGCCCCGTTGCCGAAGGGAAAGGGTCGTGGAATAGCGGTCGCGGAAGCATTCAAGACACTGGTGGCGCAAGTCGCCGAGGTGACCGTCGACGACCAAGGCCGCGTCACCGTGGATCGCGTCATATGCGCCGTCGACTGCGGCACGCCCATCAACCCGGACGTCATCGCGGCACAGATGGAGGGGGGTATCGGGTTCGGACTCGGGGCGGTGCTCTATGGCGAGATCACTCTCAAGGATGGACGCGTGGAACAGGATAATTTCAACAGCTATCGCGTCCTGCGGATGAACGAAATGCCCAAAGTGGAGGTCTACATCGTGCCGTCGACGGAGCCTCCAACCGGTGTCGGTGAGCCTGGGGTGGCTCCGGTGGGACCGGCCGTCGCCAATGCCATTTTCGCCGCCTCCGGCAAGCGTGTTCACATGCTGCCGTTTCCGAAACCGGGTGTCGCGTGAAGCCCATGCCAAGGAAAATCATTCCCATGAACGTTTCATCTCAGCACGGTCGGGTGGCGCATCCCGTTTTGTGGACTTTGGCGGTCATTGTCGGCGTCGCGATCGTCGTCGCCTCGTATATGGTCTTCGGTCCCGGCCCAACCAATTTTGCGGGAGGGAAGCGCGTGTCCCTCGCCGAGTATCACGACCAAGACCCGACCGGCGTACCCACGGAACTGAAGGCGGCGAGCCTGATCGAGCGTGGCGAATACCTGACGCGTGCCGCCGACTGCATGGTTTGCCACACGACCAAGGGCGGCGCTCCGTTCGCGGGCGGCCGGGCGTTCGTGTTGCCGTTTGGTACTCTGTACTCGACCAACATAACCCCCGACGTCGAAACGGGTATCGGCAGCTACTCGGACGCGAATTTTCTGGATGCTGTGCACAAGGGCATCGGGCGCGGCGCCACCAAGCTGTATCCGGCCATGCCGTACGCCAGCTACACGTATATGTCGGATGCCGACGCGTTGACCATCAAGGCATACCTTTTCAGCCTGAAGCCACTGCATGCTCCCGCGCCGCAGAACATGCTGATGTTTCCCTTCAACCAACGAAGCCTCATGGGCGTCTGGTCGGCTTTCTTCAATCCCGACAAGCGCTATGAACCGAACACCGACAAAAGCCCGGACTGGAATCGTGGCGCCTACCTCGTCGAAGCGATGGGGCATTGTGGCGAGTGCCACACGCCGCGAAATCTGGCCTTGGCACTCAACAACCGAGAGAAATTCTCCGGCGCCATCCAGGCTGGCTGGAGGGCTTATAACATCACGCCGGATCGCAATAGCGGCATAGGCTCCTGGAGCGATGATGACCTGGCGCGGTATCTCGCCACCGGGCACGCGGCGGGACGTGGGACGGCATCCGGACCCATGGGCGAGGCGGTGGACGAGAGCTTGAGCCATCTCAAGCCCGGCGACATCACGGCGATGGTCACTTATTTGCGCTCGGTACCGGGGGCCGCGACCTCCGATTTGCCTGAACCTCGAGGCAACCCGGCGCCGCCATCCCATTCGCAAGGGGTCGCCGCGAATTCCGACCCCCACGGACAGGCCGTGTACGAAGGTGCCTGCGCCGGATGCCACGGATGGACCGGTATCAGCCCGGTGCTTTCGCCCGCAACGCTCATCGGAACCCGTGCGGTCAACGACGTAACGGCTACCAACGTCGCGCAGATCATCATCCGGGGCGCGCAACGCCACAGCGCCGGCACCTCGACCAACATGCCGGCTTTCGGCGATGCGTATTCCGACGCGGAGATAGCCAGCGTCGCCAACTACGTGACGGCCCGATTCGGCACGAAAGGTTCCGAACTCAGCGCCGCCAAGGTCGCAAAATTGCGCGCTGCGGACTAGCGTCTTCGGCCGGCCCCACTTGTATAGTGGGCGCCATGCGACATTCCATGTTGATGGGGATTGCGGCGGCCGTTCTGGCCGCAGTCTCGTGGTCGATGAGTTTCATCGTGCCATTCGTCATCGGCGAGTATTCGCTGTTTGATTTTGCGCTCGTCGAATTCGTGGTCTCAGGCTTGGTGAGCGTTCTGCTCCTATGGCGGAACGCCGCGGCGATTCGTCTGCTCAGTCCTGCCGATTGGTTCGCAGCCTGTTCGCTCGGTGTCATTGGCTACGTGGGTTACTTCCTGGCAGTCATGGGTGCCGCGGTCTACGCAGGTCCGGTGATAGCACCTGCTTTTCTGGGACTGGTACCCGTGGTGCTGGCGGTCGCGGGCAATGTACGTCAGCACACGGTGCCTTGGAGGACGCTGGCGGTGCCGCTGTCGCTCGCAACCCTCGGCCTGCTCCTGGTCAATGGCAGCGCCTTTGCTCGATCCGGCGTCGTCGAGTTGCGCTCGCTATTGGTCGGCATTCCCTTGGCGATCCTCGCCGTGACGTTGTGGACGGTATTCGGGTTGATGAATCAAAGCGCGCTCGCCAAGCGCCCGCTGATGGACGCCGGCGTATGGACCGCCCTCATCATGGCGGGAGCTGGACTGGCGATGCTGGTATTTCTTCCGATCGGCCTGCTGCTCGGTCTCTTCGAGATTCCTCGATTGGGACTTGGGTGGGGGGTGGCGGCGCCTCTCCTGATATGGGGTACCGCTTTGGCCATAGTCGCCAATGTCGGTGGAGCGATGGCCTGGACCTTCGCGTCCCAACGCCTGCCGGTTGCACTCTGCGCGCAACTCATCACCATGGAGCCGACGTGCGCCACGGTACTCGGTCTGTTGGTTCACCGGCGCCTGCCATCCGTGGCCGAGTCCGCCGGGATGGTCGTGCTTCTGATCGGGGTCCTCATTGCGATCGGCATTTTTACGCGGCCGGCGACGAGCGCCGCAGAGGCCGCGTTAGTCTTAGCGCAAGATGCCTCAGGTGAAGATTGATCGGATTAGAAAAATGGCGAGCCACGCCGGCGGCGAGCAGGGCCGACGCACCCATGAAAAGCGTCAGCGACGGCAGCTTGTATTCGTAGGACATGGTGCCCTTCGGGACCAGGTTCCGGATGCCGGCAAGTACGATGATGTGAAACAAATACAGCTCGTAGCTATGCCGGCCCATCCAGCGCACCGTGTTCGACAAACGCCCGTCCGCGCACGGCGGGGCATGCCCGAACGCGCCGCCGATCAAAACGGCTGCGCAGAGCGCCACCACCGAAAAGCCCCACGTCTCATGCCCGTCGATCCCCATCAAGTACGTGACGATCAACAGGAAGACCGCGAATACTTGCGCCGGACGACCAAACCAGGCGCTACGTTGAATCCTTCGGTATAGCAGCGCGGTCACGCAACCGATGGCGATCGCATCGAAGCAGGCCAGGTAGCCACATTCGAAGTAAAGCTCATCATTGGCATGCATGCCGCGATAAACGGGACCCGCGACGATGAAAACCGAGCATAGGGCCAAGACCAGAGCCTGTCGCCGTAGCAACACGCAGACGAGCGGGAACCCCAGATAGAACATTTCCTCCACCGATAAGGACCAGTAGATATTCAGGCTGTAGTTGAACCACCCGTTGGACTGCATGAGTACGTTGTGCCAAAACGTCAGAACGGAGAGCGTGGCGGGTACGAAGAACGACGCGGCCATCGTATGTCCACCATCGCTGTTGCGGAACGACGGCACGCCGACCAGACCCAACGGCACGATGACCAGCAATGCAAGAAGCAGCGGTGGCATGATGCGCGACGCTCGGAACGCATAGAACTGCCGACAATCGACGGCGCTCAGGTGGTTATAGCGTCTTAGGATATTGGACGTGATCAAGAAGCCGGAGATCACGAAAAATATCGTGACTCCATAATTGCCGTTCAAGACTGCGCGTCTGAGCCAGGACGGCGGCAAGATTCGCGACAGCGGGCTGTCGACCAAGTCGTAGCTCAAGGAGAAGTGCAGCAACAGAACAGCCAGGATCGATACGCCGCGGAGCAGGTCGATCCGGCCGTTTCGCACGGAATTCGGCATCAGTGCTCGTGCTCGACGCGCACAGGTCGCGCCGGGGACTCCTCCGCAGACCCGGATACACCGGAGACCAGCACGGCCGCCAAGGCGGTGAGCAACAGCGCAAGGCCCACGAATGCCCGCTTTTCGATCAACCGGACCTCCGAGGCGCCGCAAGAAACCGCGCACCAGCCGGGGTGCGCGGTTAGTCTCCGACTATCAGTGAGCCGCAGCACCGGCCTTCGGGCGATAGCCCAAAATGGATTTCAATTCCAGAAATTCATCGAAAGCATGCTCACCGAATTCACGGCCATTGCCCGAACGTTTGTAGCCGCCGAACGGCGCCGTCAAGTCCATGTCGGCATTGTTGATGTTGATATAGCCTGCGCGAAGCTTCGACGCCACTTTGCGGGCGCGCTCCAGATCTGCGCTCTGAACATAACCGCCGAGGCCATATTGCGAATCGTTTGCGATCTTGATGGCTTCGCTCTCGTCGTCGTAGCTGATGACCACCAGCACCGGCCCGAAAATCTCCTCCTGAGCGATGGTCATGCTGTTCTTCACATCGGCAAAAATGGTCGGCTTGATATAGAACCCGTCGGTCAGGCCCTCCGGCTTGCCGAGTCCGCCGGTCACCACGGTGGCACCCTCCGCGATACCCGTCTTGATCATGGCCTGGATCTTGTTCCATTGGTTTTCATTCGCGACGGGACCCATTCGGGAATCGCCTTTCGGGTCTCCAACCGTCCAACCCTCCGCGGCTTCCTTGGCGAGCGCCAGGATCTCCTTGAGTTTCGACTTGGGGACCAGCAGCCGTGTCGGTGCGACGCACGATTGTCCTGAGTTCATCATCACCGAGAACACGCTGCCGCCGATGGCCTTCGGTAGATCGGCGTCCTCGAGGACGATATTGGCCGACTTGCCTCCGAGTTCCTGGAGGACCCGTTTGACCGTCGGAGCGGCCGTGCGCGCGACTTCGATTCCGGCCCGCGTCGAGCCCGTGATGGAAATGAGATCGACGTCAGGATGGGCAGCCAACGCCGCACCGACGACGGGCCCGTCGCCGTTCACCAAGTTGAACACACCGGCGGGAACACCGGCCGCCTCCAGAACCTCGGCGACGATGTAGGCCGAGAACGGCGCGAGCTCGGAAGGCTTCAGGACGATGGTGCAGCCTGCCGCCAAGGCGGGCGCTACTTTGGCGGCCAACTGATGAATCGGCCAGTTCCACGGCGTAATGAAACCGGCAACTCCGATCGGCTCCTTGACGATCATCGTGCCGCCGCGATCTTCTTCGAAGCTGAAATTCTTGAGCGTCTGCATCGCGATCGCGAAATGGCCGCCGCCGGAAGGCGCTTGTGCGTTGACCGCCAGCCAACCCGGCGCGCCCATTTCCTCCGTGATCGCGGCGGCGATGTCGCCGGATCGCTTGCCGTACTCCGCCACTATTCGCTCCAAGACGGCGACGCGCTCTTCGCGGGTGGTCTGCGACCAGCTCTCGAAGGCCTTGCGGGCGGCTTTGACGGCCACGTCAACGTCCGCTGCGGAACCGAGGCTGATATGGCCGGCGACGCTCTCGGTCGCCGGATTGACCACATCCTTGGTCTTCGGCGTAATCGGATCCACCCATTTGCCGTCGATGAAAAACTTTAGATATTCGCGCATGAAATCGCCTTCTTGAAATTCCTGTGGGAGGAGGAAGCGGGCGCAAGCCCTTGCAGGCGCCGCACGCTGAACTGCTCCGCTCACGGTGTTCTCTCCATGTCGGCAGGCTCGATTGTTGAAATATTCAGCCGTCGTCGCTTACACTGTAAACATTATAGTCGGGCACGTTACACTGTCAACATGCAGGCCAAAACCTATCACGTCGGCGATCTACGCAACATCTTGCTGCACACCGCGCTCGACATGCTTGCGGAAGACGGCGCCGAGGCCATTTCATTACGAGCGGTCGCGCGACGGGCCGGCGTCTCGGCGATGGCGCCATACCGCCACTATTCCGATAAAAGCGCGCTGCTTGCCGCGACTGCGGCCGAGGGCTATGTGAATCTGCACGCGAAATTGCGGGAAGCCGACGAGAGCGGCGCGGCGAACCGGCATTTGGCGTCCCACGGCGTTGCTTATGTGCAGTTTGCGCTCGATCATCCAGCGTTGTTTCGTTTGATGTCCGGCCCCCGTCTGGAGGGCGATCATCCTCATCTCGTTGCAGCCGGGCAGGCTTGCTACGACGTCCTCAGAACTCGACTGAAGCTCGAAGGACTGAGCGGCGAGGAGTTGGAAGTGCGCGTGCTCGGCTCATGGTGCTTGATGCACGGCCTGGCGGCGCTGATGTTGGACGGCAAGTTGGTCGACAAACACGTGGGTTCGAGCGATGCCATCGCCGACCGGGTCATGAAGGCCATGCTCCAAGGCGCGATCTGCGGCTAAGACGCACGCAGCCGGATGGGAATCGATTTCGCCGCGGGAACGTGGCTTCCCTCCGCTGTGCGCGATTTGCACGGCGCCGCGATCGGTCCGTCGATTTGAAGACCGGTTAATATGGTGCACATGGAAAACATTCCCGCGGAAATTCGTCCTCTACCCACGCCCTCCGGCTATAGGCAGCTGAATCCAGCTGTCATTCCCTTCGCACCGGTCAGTCCGACGAGTCGGCTCTCGCGGCGGAAACGGTTGGTCATCGGCTTCTGCATTGCCGCGGCGCTTCACGTGGGACTGATCCTCGCGTGGTGGCTGACGCCCCCGCTTCGGCTGAAGGCGAGTTATGCACCGGAACGATGGGTGCAGGTGTTACCCCTGGTCAAACCCGAGACCGAGGTCAAACCCGTGGAGCAGCCAGTTCCGACCGCCGAATCGGCCGCCCCACCTGGGGCGCCACCGACAAGGAAATCTCGTCATTCGCGTGACGCTGCGCGCAGCGTCACGCGAATGGAGACCCCAGGACAATGAGCGTCCGGAATTTTGTGCGGGTCAGTGGTCAGTAAGCGGCGATCTTCGCCACCCCCGCATCGATCGCTGCGCGCACCTCGTCGTTGAGTTGGCGGGGCTTCTTCCCGACCGATGTGATGGGCTCTCCGATCACCACTCGGATCGTGCCGGGTCTTTTGACGATCCCGCGCCGCGGCCAATATTGCCCCGCGTTGTGCGACATCGGCAGCACGAGATTCCCGGTCGATGTCGCGAGCAGCGCGCCGCTGATCCCGTACTTCTTAGTCTCGCCTGGCGCCACCCGCGTGCCCTCTGGAAAAATGACGATCCAAATGCCGGCGGCCAGGCGTTGTTTCCCCTGATCGATGACTTGTTTCACTGCACGGTGGCCTTCGCCGCGATTGATGGCGATGGGCCTCAATACCTTGAGCCCCCAGCCGACGAAGGGGAACCATAGCAACTCGCGCTTCAACACCCAGCAGTGAGGTGGAAAGAAAATGAACAATGCAATGGTCTCCCATGCCGACGCGTGGTTGCTCATGACGATATGCGCGCCGGCGGGGATTCTCTCGCGGCCCTCGACCACGAATTTCAGGCCGCAGAGGTGTTCGAGCATCCAAAACAAGCGGCAGGCCCACCACCGCGCAATCGCGAATTGAAAGCGGTACGGCAGCCAAAAGCAGATTCCCATGAACCCACCGACCAGGCATGCCGACACGATCATGTAGACCGTGAATAGAAACGAGCGAAGCGTCTGCATGCGGTATTTCAGCCTGGCAGGCGCGACAGGTCTGCCACCCCGCCGAGCACTTCCTGAACGCCTCTGAGGAGTGCAAGCCGGTTGCGGCGGCGCTCGAGATTATCGTCCATCACCATGACCTGGTCGAAAAACTGGTCCACCGCGGCCCGCAGACCTGCCGATGCCCGCAGGGCATCGGCATATCGGTGCTCGGCAACCGCGGCTGTGACGGTGTCGCGCAGGCCACCCAGCACTCCGTGCAGGCCGATCTCGGCGGGTTCGGTGAGCATCGCCGCGTCGACATCGACATTGTAGCCTGGCGCGGCCTTCCGCAAGATATTCAATATGCGCTTGTTGAGGGCGGTCAACACGCCCGCATCCGGACGCAACAAGAACACCTTCAGCGCCAGCAAGCGCGCTTCCAAGTCCAACGGCGATCGGGGCCTGCCGGCGAGGACGGAATCGATCATTTCCGCGGTCGTGCCGTCCGCCCGCTCCAGGAGCAATCCACGCAGGCGCTCTGCGATGAAGTCATAGACTTCGTCGGCGGTACCCGGTCGCTGAACGGGCTGCAGGGACGCGGCTTGATGGAGTAATCCGGTCAGGTCCAGATCCAGTTGACCCTCGAGCAGGATTCGCAAGACGCCGAGGGCGACGCGGCGCAACCCGAAGGGGTCCTTGGTGCCGGTCGGTCGCTGGTCGATTGCAAAGATGCCGACCAGGGTGTCCAGTCGGTCCGCGAGTCCCAACGCTTGGCCGGTTCTGGTGGTGGGCAGGACATCCCCGGCAAATCGCGGTCGGTAGTGCTCTTCCAGTGCGAGCGCGAGTTCCGCAGGCTCTCCCTGCGCCTCCGCGTAATATCGACCCATGGTCCCTTGGAGCTCAGGAAACTCCCCCACCATGGCGGTCATGAGGTCCGCCTTCGCAAGTTCAGCCGCCCGACCAACGTAACCGAATGCACTTATACGTTGACCGATTGTCTCGGCCAGCGCTTTCACCCGGATCGTCTTGTCCGCATAACTGCCTAGCTTGGTCTGAAAGGTGACGCCGGCAAGCTTGGCGGCATGTTCGTCGAGCGAGATCGCCCGATCCTGTTCCCAGAAAAACGCCGCGTCGCTCAGCCTAGGTCTGACCACGCGTTCGTTGCCCTCGCGCACCTTCGTCGGATCGCGGCTTTGAATGTTGCTGACCGTCACAAAGCCGCCGGTCAGCCGACCGTCGGGGCCCTCCACCGCGAAGTAACGCTGGTGATCCTGAATCGTGGCGATGATCACCTCGCGTGGCAGCGACAGAAAGCGCTGCTCGAAGTGTCCGGCGATCGGGACAGGCCACTCGACCAACGCGGTCACTTCATTGAGCAGGGCGTCTTCCATGAGTGCCGTGCCCCCCGCGGCCGCGGCGGCTGCCTGCACACCCTGACGAATGACGTCGCGCCGTTTGCCGAAATCGGCGATGACCTTGGCTGCGCGCAACTGGCTCTCGTACGTTTTGGGAGATTTCAGGACGATGGGCCGCGGCGCATGGAACCGATGACCCGTGGTGATGCGGTCCGACTTTAATCCCAGGACTTCGATGGGAATCACGTCGTCGCCGAATAGCAGCACGACGGAGCGCACCGGCCTGACGAACTCCACCGTGCGTGCGCCCCATCGCATGCGCTTGGCGATCGGGAGGGCCGCGATCGCTTGACTGATGATGGAACCCAGCAGGCTGGCGGTTGCCGCTCCCGGCTCCGTTCCGCGAAAGGCCAGCCATGCGCCTTTGTCGGTGGTCAGTCGCTCCAGATCGGCCACTTGCACGCCGCAGCTCTTTGCGAAGGCGGCGGCTGCTTGGGTCGGGGCGCCGGACGAGTCGAACGAGTTGTTCACCGGCGGCCCTCGACGCTCGATCCGCCGGTCCGGTGCGAATTCCGCGCAGGCGTCAATCTGCACCGCCAGGCGGCGCGGAGTGGCGAATCCACGCGCCTTGCCGTGCGGAATGGCTGCGGTATCGACGCCGCTCAGGATGCCCTCCTGCAGCGCAAGCGACAATGCCAGCAGTGTCCGGGGAGGCAACTCTTCCGTGCCCAATTCGAACAGCAGGTCGCGCGTGGCCATCAGGCCACCTGCAGCGGAGATTCGTCTTTCAACAGCGGAAAGCCCAGCGCCTCGCGGCTTTCGCGATAAGCCTCCGCGACGCCGCGGGCCAGCGTGCGGACGCGAAGTATGAAGCGCTGCCTCTCGGTGACTGAGACCGCGTGTCGAGCGTCCAGCAGATTGAACGAGTGCGATGCCTTCACCATTTGTTCATAGGCTGGCAGCACCAATTTATCCTCGAGTAATCTCTGGCAGGCGAATTCGTACGTATCGAAGTGGTCCAACAAAACCCGTATGTCGGCTTTCTCGAAGTTGTAGGCCGATTGCTCCACCTCGTTTTGGTGGAATATGTCCCCGTAGGTGATGGGGCCATGCGGCCCGTCAGCCCAGACGATGTCGAAAATGCTCTCCTTGCCTTGAATGTACATGCCGAGCCGCTCGAGTCCGTAAGTGATCTCGCCCATGACCGGACGGCAATCCATGCCGCCGACCTGCTGAAAATACGTGAACTGCGAGACCTCCATGCCGTTCAGCCAGACTTCCCATCCCAGACCCCAAGCGCCCAGAGTCGGGGATTCCCAGTTGTCCTCGACGAATCGAACGTCGTGAGTCAGCAGGTCGAAACCCAACGATCGCAGCGAGCCTAGATAGAGTTCCTGGAAGTCGTCCGGCGAGGGTTTGATGGCCACCTGAAATTGATAGTAGTGTTGCAAGCGGAACGGGTTATTGCCGTAGCGTCCATCGGTGGGCCGCCGCGACGGTTGTACATACGCGGCGCGCCAGGGCTCGGGCCCGACGGCGCGCAAGAAGGTGGCGGTATGAAAGGTGCCGGCGCCCATTTCCATGTCGTAGGGCTGCAAGATAATGCATCCCTGATCGGACCAGTATTTTTGCAACGCAAAAATCAATTCTTGAAACGTGCGAGGCGGCGCTGGAAGTGCTTTGGCCATCTTGTGCTCTGAGCGAAATAACGGCCGCGAGTATAGCCACGCGGGGCGCGCGCTGTCGTGAGCTTGAGGGCCCGGGGCTGTTCGCCGGCGATCCCGACGCACCAAAGTAGCGCACGATTTCAGTCGTTGGGTCATAATGGCGCGCCGATGCACGAAGCTGGCGCGCAAGTGACTGATCCATATGAACCTGTCCCTGGCACAGTTGCTGCATTGTCACAGAACCCCGGCATTGACCGGACCCGAAGAGCTCTCCACCTCGCGAGGACGCAAATGACTCCCGCTGATGTTCTGAAATTGATCAAAGAAAAAGAGGCGAAGTTCGCCGATCTCCGCTTTACCGACACTATCGGCAAGGAGCATCACGTAACCATCCCGACGCGCCTCGTCGACGAAGGATTTTTCAAGGACGGCAAGATGTTCGACGGCTCGTCGATTGCCGGCTGGAAGGGCATCAACGAATCCGACATGATTTTGATGCCGGACCCCGAAACCGCCGTCATCGACCCCTTTTATGAGGAAACGACGGTGAATTTGCGCTGCGACGTCATTGAACCGATGACCATGCAGGGCTATGAGCGCGATCCTCGATCCTTGGCGAAGCGCGCCGAGGCGTACCTGAAATCGTCGGGCATCGCGGACTCCGCGCTGTTCGGTCCCGAGAACGAGTTCTTCATTTTCGACACCGTGACGTCGAGCGTCGCCATGAATGGCTGCTCGTATGAAGTCGATTCGTACGAAGGCGCTTGGAATTCCAACAAGAGCTATGAGGACGGCAACAAGGGGCACCGACCCGCCGTCAAGGGTGGTTACTTTCCGGTCCCCCCGGTCGATGCCCAGCAGGACATCCGCACGGCCATGTCACTGGCCTGCGAGGAGATGGGGCTCAAGTTCGAGGTCCACCATCACGAGGTGGCGACGGCAGGTCAGGGCGAGATCAACGTGGCTGCGAACACGCTGACCAAGAAGGCCGATGAGGTCCAGATCCTCAAATACGCCCTGCAGAACGTGGCTCACGGCTACGGCAAAACGCTGACGTTCATGCCGAAACCCATCGTGGGAGACAACGGCAGCGGCATGCACGTGCACATGTCCCTGCAAAAAGACGGCAAGCCGATGTTCGCGGGAGACAAGTACGGTGGCCTGTCCGATACCGCGCTTTATTATATCGGCGGCATCATCAAGCACGCGCGCGCGCTCAATGCATTCACCAACGCGAGCACGAACTCGTACAAACGTCTCGTTCCCGGATTCGAAGCGCCCGTGAAGCTCGCTTATTCGGCCCGCAACCGCTCGGCCTCCATTCGCATCCCCTGGATTGCCAATCCGAAGGGGCGCCGCATCGAGGTGCGCTTTCCGGACGCGACGGCGAATCCGTACTTTGCGTTTTCGGCCATGTTGCTGGCCGGACTCGACGGTATTCAGAACAAGATCCATCCCGGCGATCCCGGCGACAAGGACCTTTACGACCTGGAGCCCGAAGAGGACAAGAAGATACCGACGGTATGCCATTCGTTGGACATGGCGCTCGATTACCTGGACAAGGATCGGGCCTTCCTGAAGGTGGGCGGTGTGTTTACCGATGACTTGATCGATGCGTACATCGAATTGAAGATGAAGGAAGTCACTCGCTTGCGGATGACACCGCATCCGATCGAGATTGAGATGTACTACAGTCTGTAATTCCGCTCCCTGGGGGTGCTACAGCCTTAAGGTGACGGCGGTCACGCCGCCGTCACCCCGTTTTGTGGTCGAGAGGCGATAGGGCTATGCTTTCGAGTTATGCACCTTTGGCGACTTTGGATTGCTCTCGGTCTGTTCGCGGCTTTTGCGGCCGGGGCAGCCGTGGTCTACAAATGGACCGACGGCGATGGCGTGGTTCACTTTTCGGATCAGCCGGTTCCGGGGGCCGAGAAGATCGTGACGTCGTCGGGTTCGACGAACGGCATCGGCGGCACGTCATCATCGGGAGCCGGCACGACACCCAAGAGCGCGACCGCCGCACCCAAGGTGGGCGAAGCGACGATCGAATCGCCATCGAAGGAACAGGTGTTCTTCGGCGACGATGTGATCCCGGTACGTCTCAACTTGGCGCCCGAGCTGCAACCGACCCAGGCCATCGCGTGGAAATTGAACGGCGCTACGCTGGATCAGCCGCGCGACGCGATCAGCTTCGCACTGCAGACACTGCCGCGTGGAACGTACTCGATCTCGGCGACCGTGACGGATTCCGCCAGCGGCGGGTCGCTGAGCACGGAAAGCGTCACCTTTTATGTCAGACAACCTTCCGAACTCGCTCCGCAGCACAAGAAATCCTGACCGTATTTCCACTTGCAGCGGAGCGCGCGCTTGGCTGCTGAGCTGCAAACCCAGGTCCCAGCGGAGGGCACCGAGCTGCTCGATGCGCTGGTCACCAGCGTTTTCCTGCTCGATCAAGACCTGCACGTCATCTATTTGAATGCAGCGGCGCAGACGCTGCTGGGCCTAGGATCAAACCAAGCGTTGGGCCGCCGCTTCACCGAGCTGACTCGTGGCGCCGACACGATGCTCACGCTGTTCGATCGGGCACGGACCGGCGGCGAAGGCGTGGTGCAACGCGAACTCGCGTGGCCCGCGCCGGGTGGCGTGGACCGAATTCTCGACTGCGCCGTGACGCAGATCGTCGTTGGGCATAACCCGCGCCTGTTGATCGAAATCGAGGACATCACCCAGCATCGGCGTCTGACGCGCGAGAACGCGCTGTTGGCCCAGCTCGGTGGCAGCCGTTTGATGGTCCGGCAGCTCGCTCACGAGATCAAGAATCCGCTCGGTGGCCTGCGAGGCGCTGCGCAACTTCTGGAACGCGAATTACTGGATCCTGCGCTGCGCGAGTACACGCGCGTCATCATCAGTGAGGCGGATAGGCTCACGAATCTGCTCGATTCCATGCTGGGTCCCGGACGACCGCCCGCGAAGCAGCTGGTGAACGTCCATGAGCTGCTGGAGCGGGTATATCACCTGTTACGCAGCGAGGCGCCGGAGGGTGTGACCGTCGATCGCGACTACGATCCAAGCCTGCCTGCGCTCACGGTCGACCCGAATCACATCATCCAGGCCATGCTCAATCTCGGCCGTAATGCCGTCCAGGCGCTGTCGAGCGGCGGCGTGGAGTCGCCACGGCTGGTGCTGCGCACCCGGGCCGCCTCCAACGTGAGCGTCGGCGCGAGACGCCATCGTTTGGTGGCCTCGATCCAGTTCGAAGACAACGGACCCGGCGTGCTCGCAGAAATCCGCGATACCATCTTTTATCCACTCGTGTCCGGTCGCTCCGACGGAACAGGCCTCGGCTTGGGAATTGCCCAGGATTTGGTGAGTCGCCACGGCGGCCTCATCGAATTCGACAGCGCGCCGGGTAGAACCATCTTTGTGATTTCTCTACCCATGGATTCCGTATGAATGCGAAGCCTCTGCAGGTTTGGTTGGTTGACGACGATGCCTCCATCCGCTGGGTGCTCGAAAAAGCGCTCAAGGGCAGCGGCATGGTTGCCAAGTGCTTCGACGGAGCCGACAACGCGCTGACGGCGCTGCGTGCGGATGCGCCTGATGTGCTGATGACCGACATCCGGATGCCGGGCCGAAGCGGCTTGGATCTGCTCAAGGAGATTCAGGTGTCGCGTCCGGGGCTTCCCGTGATCGTGATGACCGCACATTCCGATCTGGACGCAGCGGTCGCCGCCTACCAGGGTGGCGCGTTCGAGTATCTGCCCAAGCCCTTCGACATCGACAAGGCAGTCGACCTGGTGCGCCGTGCGGCACAACAAGCGACCGTCTCCACCGACGTGGAAGCCACCCGGCGGAGCATTCCCGAGTTGCTCGGACAAGCAGCGGCCATGCAGCAGGTGTTCCGCGCCGTCGGGCGGCTGTCCCGATCCAGCATGACCGTGTTGATTACCGGCGAGTCCGGCACCGGAAAGGAGCTGGTGGCCCGCGCCCTGCATCGTCATAGCCCGCGATCGAGCAAGGCTTTCGTGGCGCTCAATACGGCGGCTTTCACCGCAGATCTGCTGGAATCCGAATTGTTCGGTCACGAGAAGGGGGCGTTCACGGGGGCGGACGCGCTGCGCCGCGGGCGTTTCGAGCAAGCCGATGGCGGGACGCTGTTCCTCGACGAAATTGGCGACATGTCCCCGGCGCTGCAGACACGCCTGTTGCGCGTTCTGGCCGAGGGAGAGTTCTACCGGGTGGGCGGCCAGACCCCGGTGAAAGTGGATGTGAGGGTGATAGCCGCTACCCATCAGGATCTGGAGACCCGGGTCAAGTCGATGCACTTTCGAGAGGATCTGTTGCACCGGCTCAATGTGATCCGCATCGAGATCCCGCCGCTGCGCGAGCGGCGCGAGGACATCCCCGAACTTCTCAAACATTACCTGAGCGTTGCCGGACAAGAGCTGGGCGTCGAGCCCAAATTGCTCATGCCGACCGCCGAGACCGCGTTGGTGACCTTCGACTGGCCGGGCAACGTGCGGCAGCTGGTCAATGCCTGCCGGCGCCTCACCGTCACGGCGCCGGGACGTGAAATTCGTGCCGAGGACATTCCGCCGGATCTGGGCGGCGTGCCGGTGGGACACGCGACCAATCACGACTGGACCGCGAAGCTGTCGCATTGGGCGGAACAGGAGTTGGACGCGGGCACTCAGCGACTGCTGGACCAAGCCGTACCTGAAGTCGAGCGCATCTTGATACGGGTCGCGTTGCGCAAGGCGGATGGATTGAAACAGGATGCGGCGAAGCTCCTCGGATGGGGACGCAACACCCTGACGCGAAAAATGAAGGAGCTCGGCATGGAGGATGTGAGCTAGACCGTTTAAATGCGCCCCGGCAGTTTATAATCGCGCCGACCATGGCCGATTTCCTTACTCACACATTGGGTCTGTCCGAACGCATTTATTACGGCAACTCACTCGCCGACTGGCTGATCGCCGGCGCAGTCTCAGCGGCGGTATGGTCGGGGCTGTCGATCTTGCGACGCTTCATCGCGTCGCGCTACAAAAGGTACTCGAACGGAACGCATTCGACGCCGATACGGCTCATCGTTTATCTTCTCGGCTACACCAAGCAATTCCTTTTCCTCGCGATCGCCATCTATGTGGGCCAGGAGAACCTGGTATTTTCGCCGAAACTGCAGCACATCATCAGCAATTCGTTATTGACGCTGATCCTGCTGCAGGCTGGCTTATGGGCCGGGCGATCGGTGCGGTTCTATCTCGAGATCAAGGAGATGGAGCGCGGCCCCGACCGTGTCTTCGCCGGGTCGCTCGACATCATCAACTTCGTGGCGCGAATGTTGATCTGGTCGATTCTGATCCTGGTGGCGCTGGACAATTTCGGTGTCAACATCACCGCTCTGCTCGCCGGCCTGGGAGTCGGCGGCGTGGCCGTCGCGCTCGCCCTGCAGAACGTGCTTGGCGACCTCTTCGCCTCGCTGTCGATCGCCCTGGACAAGCCTTTCGTCGTCGGTGACAGCTTGAACATCGACACGTATACCGGATGGGTCGAGCACATCGGCATCAAGACCACCCGACTGCGCAGCGAGAGCGGGGAGCAGATCATTCTGTCGAACGCCGATATTTTGAGAAGCCGTGTCCGCAATTATGGCCGAATGCCCGAGCAGCGGGTGTTGATGACCCTGCGCGTGACCTACACGACGCCTGGCGAAAAACTTCAGGCCATACCCAAGCTCCTCGAAGGCATCGTCCGCGCCCAGGCAAATGCCAGATTTGACCGGTGCCACCTCAAAACCTTGGGCGAATCCTCGCTGCTGTTCGAACTTTCCTATTTCGTGCAGCAGCCGAAACTCAATCCCCTGATGGATCTGCAGCAGGTCGTCAATTTCCAGATCATCGCGGACTTCCAACGCCTCGGCATCGAATTCGCGTACCCCACGCAGCGCGTGGTGCTGGAGCAGTGACCCAAGTGATCCACGTGGTGCTGTTCGAACCCGAGATTCCACCGAACACGGGCAACGTGATCCGACTGTGCGCCAATACGGGAGCCACGCTTCACCTGGTCAGGCCGCTTGGTTTCCGATTGGATGACAAAAGTTTGCAGCGGTCAGGACTCGATTATCACGATCTCGCGGACGTGCGAGTCCACTCGAATCTCGGGGAATGCCTGAAGCATCTCGCCGACAGCCGCGTTTTCGCCGTGGAAACCGGCGGCCGGCGTTGCTACAGCGAGCATGACTATCGGCCGGATGATGCCTTCGTGTTTGGTCCCGAAACACGTGGCCTACCCTCTTTGGTGCAGGATCATCTCGGCCGCGAGGCCTCCCTATACATCCCCATGCGGCCCGACTGCCGCAGCATCAATCTGTCGAACACCGTGGCCATCGTGGCCTTCGAAGCGTGGCGACGACTCGGATTCGCCGGCCAGATGACCGGGCAGCGCGCGCCCGGCTAACGCGCCCCGGGCTAAGTCCGACCGTCTTGCGGCAACGGTGCCAAATTGAACAAGGCTCGATCCGTGGAGCGCGTTAGCGCCTCGTCCAACCAGGCAAGTATCCGGGCACGATCCGCATCGCTTTGCGTCATTTTCACCATGATGATGCCGCCGAGGAGAATCTTGCGCCGGGTATCGGCCTTGCGGTCCCGGTTCGCCGCGATAGCCTGGCGGCGCGCATCGAGCCGCTGCCGCCGAAGCTTGAGCCGGCTGAGCTTTTCCTGGAGGGTCGAAATTTGATCGTCTAGCTTGGGCATGCCTGGGGCCGCACTTATACGTTGTGGCGCGAGCTGCAGATGCATTAATCTTTATTCTTGGCCATCTATCATCTGACTGCAACCGTCATTTCCCGGGCCCGGGGCCAGAGCGTCGTTGCCGCGGCCGCGTATCGATCCGGCACCAGGCTCCGTGACGAGTGGTACGGCGCGGTTCATCACCATGCCTGCAGGCGCGGCACCGCCCACGCGGAAATCATGGCGCCGCCAGGGGTCCCGGACTGGGTCCATGATCGCGAAGCGCTCTGGAATCGCGTCGAGTCAGCCGAGCGCCGCAAGGATTCTCAGCTCGCCCGTTTGATCGAAGTCGGTTTGCCGAAGGAACTGACGCACGATGAATCCTTGGCGCTCGTGCGCCACTACGTCGCGACGACGTTCGTGTCGCAAGGCATGATTGCCGATTTGTATGTCCGTCGCGATGATACGAACAATCCGAGCGCGCAGGTTCTGCTGACCATGCGTGATGTCACCGCGGCCGGGTTCGGGCCGAAGGCACGACGCTGGAACGGCAAGGCAAGCCTGTTGGAGTGGCGGGCAGCATGGGCGGAGCGCGCCAACGAACATTTGGCCCGCGGGGGTCATGCAATTCGCATCGATCATCGAACGCTCGAGGCGCAGCAGATCGAACTGGCGCCGTCGCGGCGCCTGGGCGTTGCAAGGGCGAACGATGATTCCAGTCTTCCAGCCCACCTCGCCGGGCGGATCGCCGAGCAGCGGCAGATCGCGCACCACAATGGCGTGGCAATGGTCGAGGACCCGACGTTGGTGCTGCGGGCACTCACTCTTCAGCGTGCCACCTTCACGTTGCAAGATCTTGGCGACTTCCTCCGCTATCGAACCGACGGAGCCGAGCAGTTCGATGCGGTATACGATGCCGTGACCCATTGCGGCGAACTGGTGGCGCTGCCGGCGATTGACGACAAGGCCGCCCGTTTCACCTCCCGCGACATGATCGACGCCGAGAAATCGCTGAAGGCTCGCCTGGAGGCGTTGGCCTCGCGGCGCGGTCACGGAAATGCCTTCCAGCCTCGTGACGGAGGACCGGCGCTTGTCACACTGAGCCCCGGGCGCCAGCGGGCGTTGGATTATCTGCTGAGCGACGGCGACGCCAAGGCGTTTGCTTGGGAGGATGACGTCGATGAGGACGAAATTCTCTCGGCCGCGCGCCAGGTCTGGGAAGCGCAGGGCCTGCGGGTCGTCGGCGTCCACTCCCGCAGCCTGGAGAGTCGCATGGACGATTGGCGTGAAGGACGCGATCCATTGACCAGAACATGTGTCCTGCTCTGTGACGGCGTGGAAATGCTCGGTGTGAAACCGCTCGAAAAGCTGCTTGCCTTCGCCGACAAGGCCCGTGCAAAAGTGGTTTTGTTCGGCGATGCGACGCGACTACGAAAGATGAAGTTGCGGCCGCCCTTTCATCATGTGTTGCTGCAGATCGGACTGCCGCCGACGCCATCCCCCCCCACCCCATTCGGAGAAACCGCCCGCGCGCAGTTAGGTGGGGTGACCGTCCCTATATTCGATGAGCGTGATCGTGACGCCGAACGGCCTGCCCGGGTTGCGGACGGCGTCGCTTGCGGCAAGGATTTGTAATGAAATGCGACGAAGTGTCGCTAGGGGGCGCGAATCGACATGTAGCGGCGCCCGGGGCTGCGGTAGCGTCGGTAACGGTCCGCTTGGTCGATTCGAATTGCCTGCAAGTCGTTCAGCGCTCAAAATACCCCGTATGAAATTCCTGGATCCAGACACAGAGGCTGCGGTGCGCTCGTTTCTCGCGAAGGTTCCGGCGGATATACGGCTCGAGAGGGCGATCCTGTTCGGCTCGCGGGCTCGCGGAGAGCATCACGCCGAGAGTGACGCGGATGTCGCCCTCATCCTGCATGAGCGGGGCAACGATGGAATGACATTGCTGATGCTCGCCGGGCTGGCATGGAACGTATTTCTCGATACGGGAATCATGATTCAGCCGGTTCCGATCGCCATTGAAGATTGGCAGCATCCGGACGAATTTCTTCGACCCGGCTTCCTGAAGAACGTCGAGCGGGAAGGAATTGTCATGTGAATCGGAAACCCTTTGCCCCTGTTTTGGTACGCAAGAGCGCGCGGGCACTGAAAAGCGCCCGACGTGATTTGGCTGATGGTGATTACGACAGCGCGGTCAATAGATCCTATTACGCGATGTTCAACATCGCACGGGCGGCGTTGTTGGGGGGCGGTGTCGGCGAGGACAAGTTGCCGCGGACGCACAATGGAGTTATCGAAGCGTTTCGACAGCATGCGATTAGATCTGGGAAGATAGACTTACAATTAGCAGGAGAGTTGAGCCGCACGGAATCACTTAGAATCAAAGCGGATTACACCGACCTGGAAATAGAGCCGAACGTCGCCACAGCGGTTGTCGAAAAAGCACAACTCTTCGTGCGGACGGTGGAGCGCGCGTTCAGTCTTGGCGAATCCCTATCGGGCAGGGGGTACGAAGACGACCATCATCCGACTCCTGATGACAAAGTGTCCGAGGTGGGCGCGCCTTCGAATGCCGAACGACAGGAATCGGGCATCCAACCCATCTCTCTGGAAGATATTCGACGCCAAGCGCGCGAGAACTGGTTGCGCTTGCGAGCGGGAGAAGGCGCATCCCAGAGCGGGAAAGCGTCGGACTGCGATCGACAGACGCACATCGATCAGTCACAAACGCTCGACGATTTCGATGATTAGACCAATGCCGCGCCGCTTCCGCGCCCCCTTCACTCCGTCTCGAAACGAAGTTCCCGTCCCATCAATTCCTGCACGGCCTCTCTCACCGGTCGGCCTTCGTGCATGATTCGGAAGACCTCGCGGCAGATCGGCATTTCCACGTCGAGTCGTTCGGCCACGGCGCACACCGCGCGGGACGCCGGTACGCCCTCGACGACTTGATGTATCCCGGCTTGCGCTTCTTGCAGGGATCGGCCGCGGCCGAGTGCCAGGCCAAGGCGCCGATTTCGTGACTGGTCGTCGGTGCAGGTCAGAACGAGATCGCCCAATCCGGCGAGGCCCATGAAGGTCTCGCCCTTGGCGCCGAGCCGCACCCCGAGCCGCATCATTTCGGCCAGACCGCGCGTAATGAGGGCCACTCGGGTGTTGGCGCCGAAACCCATCCCATCGGCGATGCCGGAACCGATGGCGATGACATTTTTCACCGCACCGCCCACTTCCACGCCCATGATGTCGCTCTGCATGTAGGCACGAAAGCTCGGCCCCGACAGGCGCGAGGCCAGTGTTTTGGCAAATTCCGCATCGCGGGAGGCGACCGTCATGGCGGTGGGCAGCCCGGCACCGACCTCTTTGGCAAACGTGGGCCCCGACAACACGGCGCCCGGTCTGTCACCGAGAACCTCGGCGGCGACCTGGTGCGGCAACAGCCCCGTCGCGATCTCGAAGCCCTTGGTGGCCCAGGCCACGCGGGTGTCGGCATTGAGCAGCGGCTTGACCTGCTCGAGCGTGGTGCGAAAGGCGTGCGACGGGACCGCAATCAGGGCATCCCGCGCGCCGCTCAAAGCCGCGGCCAGCTCGAAGGAGACTTCCAGCGATTCGGGGAATGCGGCATCGGACAGATACCGCTCATTGCAACGGGCTCGACGCATCGCGTCGAGTTGGGCCAGGTCGCGGCCCCATAAAAAGGTCGGATGCCCGGCGCGGGCCAGTTGGATGGCGAGCGCCGTTCCCCACGAACCGGCGCCGATGACCGCTATCGGTTCCTGGCGCGGGTTCGGCATGTGGCGGTCGCCTAGTTGACCAAGGTGGACTGAGGCGTCTCCGCTGCCTGAGCGAACAACGCATCGAAATTCACCAGCGGCAACAGGAAGTTCGGGAAGCCGCCTTTCACGATGAGATCGGAAATGACCTCGCGCGCGTACGGAAACAAGACACTGGGGCAGAAGCTGCCGATCAGACGCTTCAAGTCCTCGCTGGAGGCACCGGCGATCGAAAACACGCCGGCCTGCTTGACTTCCACCAGGTATAAAGTGGCTTCGCCCTGCTTCGCCTCGAGAGTGATGGTGAGCAGAACCTCGCGCACATCGGGTCCAATATCCTCGGCCGAGGTGTTCATGTTGAGTTGGAACTTCGGCTCCCAGCCCTGATTGTTCGGCAAGCGCGGACCATTCGGCGACTCATACGAACTGTCCTTCAAATACACGCTTTGCAGGCTGACCTGCACGCCGCCGACATTGGCCTCAGCCACTTCCGTTCTAACTTCGCTCATCAAGCCCCCTCAAGTAATCGATCCAGCTCGCCGCTGCCGTCGAGGGCGAACAAATCGTCGCACCCGCCGACATGCTTATCGCCGATAAAAATCTGTGGAACGCTGCGCCGACCGCTGCGCGCGAGCATTTCCTGCCGGAATTTGGAGTCGTCGTCCACGTTGATCTGCGTGAATTCGACACTCTTCTGCTTCAAAAGCGCGCCGGCGCGTTGGCAATACGGGCACCACCCCGTCATATACATGGTGATCGCGGGCTGGGTCACTTCGCGCCCGCTTTACCGCCCGAAGCCGTCTTCGTCAGCGGCAAGTTATCCTTCATCCAGGCGTTCAGACCGCCCTCCAGGCTGAACACCTTGGTGAAGCCCAACTTGGTCAACGTGCGTGCCGCCCCAGCGCCGCCGGTGCCGCTGTCGTCATAGGTAATCACATTCTTGTCGCGCCACTTTTTCAGGCTGTCCGCCTGCGCCTCGAGTTCCGCGGCCGGCACGTTGCGCGCATCACCGATATGCCCCGCGTCGAAAGATTGTTTGGTGCGCAAATCGAGCACCAAGGCGCCCTGATTCATGAGCCGCACCGCCTGCATGGCGGAAAGCGCTGCGAATGCCTGCAGGCGTGCCATGACCTCGTAGACGGCAAGCGCTATGGCGACCAGCACGGCACCGCTCGCTAGGTAGGGATGGTGGCCAACGAACTCGAATAATCGCTGCATTCGGTAAAGCACTTTGGGTTTTTCGGGCGCGCAAGTATAGCAGCGGGCACAAGGCTTGTATGCTTGCCGTCCTGACGGCCGATGACCTCCAAATGAACCGCTTCACCAGATATTTATGCCTGCTCGCCGGCGTCGGCCTGATGCTGACCGCCGCATCCAGAGGTGGCCGAGCCGGCGCTGCCGAAACGCCGGATTCGGGCGAGGCCAAGGCAAAACTCGCGGAGGTTCGCGGACGAATCGCCGCTTTGACGGCTCGTTTGAGCGTTCAGCTGAAGGAGCGCGATGCTCGAGCATCCCGTTTGCGCGACGCGGATCTCAAGCTTACGGCGCAACGTCAGCGGTTGGAGGTGCTGCGCACCGCACAACTCGCCGCCGAGCGCCGCCGTGCGGAATTGCGCGCCGAGGAGGCGCGGACGCAGGCCGCCCTGGAGGCGCAGCGCGACGCGCTGGCCTCCCAAGTGCGAGCTGCGTACATGATCGGGCAGCAGGAGGAAATCAAACTGCTTTTGAATCAGGACGATCCAGCGGCGACGGGCCGCATGCTCGCGTTCTACGGCTTTTTTGCGCGCGAAAGGGGCGCGAAAATCGACGAGATTCAGGAGCGGGTGGGGCAGGTGCAGGAACTGGTTGCGGGTATCGATGACGCCACCGCAAAACTGCAGGCATTGCAACTTGAGATGACGAACGAAATGAGCGGATTGCAACGCGCGCGCGAGGAGCGGCTAGCTGCGCTTGCGGCCGTTTCGACCCGGGTGAGCAGCGGGAACCAAGAATTGGCTCAGTTGAAGCGCGAGGAGCAGGCCAAGGAGGCTTTGGTCGCCGATCTCGCGCGGGTGCTGCAGGACTTCCCGGTCGATACTCAGCAGAGCTTCGAGGGACTGCGCGGCAAACTGCCCTGGCCGGTCGCGGGGAAAATGACTGCCCGATACCAAGATCCACGTGCTCAAGATCCACAAGCCGGCGGCGCACCGTCCGGCCTGCGCTGGAACGGAGTGCAGATCGATGCCGCCCGCGGCGCCAAGGTGCGGGCGCCCTATTTCGGCAGGGTCGTCTATGCAGACTGGCTGCAGGGTTTGGGTCTGCTCCTCATCATCGGGCACAGCGGCAACTACATGACCTTGTACGGCCACGCCGAAGTCCTTTATAAATCGGTCGGCGACTGGGTGGCGCCCGGCGATGTGATCGCCGCGATGAGTGATGCAAATGGTGTCGCGCCGCAACTGTATTTCGAGATACGCAACGGCCGCAAGGCCGTGGACCCCAAGGTTTGGCTGAAAGCCGCTCCGTGACAAGGCGCTCGCAAAGCAACGCGTAACTGGCGGCCGGGTGACGCCGCACGTATGCTCCATTGCCTGATGGTCAAGAATACGCGCAAGGCATTATGGATGGCGACCGGCCTGGCGATCGGTCTATCGCTCGGTGTGGCACGCGGCGTTCTGGCGGATAAACCACCCGCTCCGGGCACGGATATGCCCTGGCAGGACGCCCATATGTTCGCCGAAGTGCTCGCTCGGGTCGAGCGGGAGTATGTGAATCCCATCGACGATCATCAGTTGTTGCAGGCCGCCATACGGGGCATGGTCGCCTCTCTGGACCCCTACTCGGCTTATCTCGACGGCGACGAATACGACGAGATCAAGATTTCGAGTTCCGGGCAGTACTCCGGCGTCGGAATCGAAGTATCGATGGAAGACGATCAGGTGGTCGTGGTCGCGCCGTTCGAGGGGTCTCCCGCCGCCGACGCGGGCATCCGCACGGGCGACGTCATTGCGTCGATCGACGGGGTCCCCGTGAATACCACCACGTTGAATGACACGATCGGTCGAATGCGCGGCAAGGAAGGCACGTCGGTGAAAATTGGCATCCTGCGCGAGGGCAGCAAGGACCCGCTGGAATTCATTCTCAGACGCTCGCGAGTGGCGCTGCACAGCGTGAAATCCGAGCTGCCCGAGCCGGGGCTTGGTTACGTGCGGATCGCGGAGTTCAGCGAAACCACGGGTGACGATACGGTGGGTGCACTGCGTGCCTTGCGCAAGCGAAACGGGGCCCCGCTCAAAGGGCTGGTGCTCGACCTGCGCAACAATCCCGGCGGAGTGCTGGATGCCGCGGTCGCCGTGGCCGACGCATTTCTCGATGGGGGCCTGATTGTCAGTGCGAAGGGGCGCACGCCAGAGTCCAAGTTCGAAATGAACGCAACCCCGGGAGATGAGCTCAAGGGTGCGCCCATCGTGGTCCTGGTCAACGGTGGCTCGGCCTCGGCTGCCGAAATCGTCGCCGGCGCACTCAAGGATCATCATCGCGCCACGCTCATGGGTCGCACGACCTTCGGCAAAGGGTCGGTGCAAACCGTCATGCCATTGTCCGGCGATCGCGCCATCAAGCTGACGACATCCCTTTACTTCACGCCGTCCGGGATATCGATCAATCACCGAGGCATCGCCCCGGATATCGAACTGGAGCGCGACCCGAAGCCGCCGCAGGTGCCAGTGCCCGCCGATGCGCCCCTTGAACAGCGCGATCCCGACGTGCAGCGCGCCCTCCAAGAGCTCAAGGCGCCGACGGTCGGCCGCAGCGGGTCGATCACCGCCGTGCTGCGATCGCCGTAAACCGTGCGCAGCATCAGGTCCATCGAGATACTGTGCCTCGCCCTGGCAGCGCTGATTCTCGTGTGGTCCAAGGCATTGGCCACCCAATTGTGGCCGGTTTTGACGCTGCTGGCCGCATTTGCGGCCGCCGTCCTCGTGTTCCGGGTACGGCTATTCCTTCCCAGACGTCAGCGTACCAAGCTGCAGATCGAATCTTGGTCCATGGTGGTGTTCATCACCGCCGCGCTGTGGTTCAGCGGCAAGAGTTCGAGCCCGCTGCTGAACCTCTATCTTTTGCCCATCATCTTGAGCGCACTGACTCTGGGCCGCGTAGTCACCTTGGCCCAGGTTGCGGTGATCGCGCTCTGCCACGTCGGCCTGGCCGCAGCAACACCAGGCTTGGACGTGGGCTCGCTGGTCTATGCCAGTCGCGCCATCGGTGAATTGGCACCCTTTCTATTGGTCGCTTATCTGACCACCACCTTGACGGCCGACATCACGGAAGCACGTGAGCACATCGAGACTCTGGCCCAGACCGATGCGCTGACGGGCCTCTACAACGCCCGTATGTTCAATGAGGTCTGGCAAACCCAGCACGCGGCATGCGAGCGCGCCAACGGCAGCTATGGGTTGCTGATGATCGACATGGACAAGCTCGAGGAGATCAACGAAGGCTTTGGCCACGAGGGTGGCAACAGCGCCATCCTGCTGGTCGCGCAATGCTTGCAGCGGAGCATCCGCAACACCGATAGGGCCGCCCGCCTGGGTGGCGATGAGTTTGCCGTGCTGTTGCCCGGGGCCACGCCGGAAGTGGCCGAGGCGGTCATCAAGAGGGTCCGACACAACGTCTACAAGACCACGTTGGACCTACGGTCCCGGATGATTCGCTGCAGCGTCAGCATCGGTGTTGTGAATTACCCGGCGGATGGCCGGGATATGCGCGAGCTGATGAGCGTGGCCGACCGCAAAATGTATCGCGACAAGGAATTGCGCCGGGTGCCGGGCGCGCAGGCAAACGCCTGATGAACGATTGATCATTTAACTTTGACGAAAAAGATGGCAAAGTTAGCGGCGCGTCACGCCGATTCGGCGTGACAGATGCTTACCTTATCCGCCTTCGACAAACCTAGGGAAAGTAATGTCATCAATCAATCGAGTGCGGCTGGCGGCGCTGGCCGGTACGCTCCTGGCGTTTTCAGGCCATGTGGCGACCGCGAAGACCGTACTTTTCCCGAAGTTGAAGTCGAGTTCAGTCCTCGTGGTCGACCAAAGCGACCAGACCGTGCTGTATTCGCGCAATCCGGCTGTCGCGGCACCCATCGCATCGATCACCAAGCTGATGACCGCCCTGGTGGTCCTCGATGCCAAGCAGTCTTTGAGCCAACCGTTGGAAATCACCAGCGCTGAGACGGATCTGCCGCGCGGCGGGACTTCCCGCCTCAGTGTCGGCACTGTCCTCACCCGTGGCGACCTGATGCACCTGGCGCTGATGTCGTCGGAGAACCGTGCCGCCCATGCGCTCGGCGTCAATTACCCCGGTGGGCTCGCGGCCGCCGTCATCGCCATGAATCGCAAAGCGGCTGCGCTCGGCATGACCAGTGCTCACTTCGTCGACCCCACCGGGCTGTCGAGCGAGAATGTGGCGAGCCCCGAGGATCTATCCAAATTGGTGATTGCCGCGTCCCATAATCCGAGCATCCGGGAGTATTCCACGGATCAGCGCTATACCGTTCGGGTCCGCAGCCACCTGGTCGAATTCCACAATACGGACAATCTGGTCGCCAATCCCACCTGGAACATCGTCGTCCAAAAGACCGGCTATATCACCGAGGCCGGCAAGTGCCTGGTGATGGAAGCGGTCATCGAGGGTCGTAACGTCGTGATCGTATTGCTTGATTCGGTCGGCAAACTCACCCGCGTGGCCGATGCCAAGCGGGTCAAGAGCTGGCTGGAAGCGAACGCGACGGAACACGTCACCGTCTCGATGCGCTGAGAGGACGCCTCGCGCGATCGCGCGAGTGCCCCGCCCAAACTGAGCTTCGCCTGCTGCGCTGTTGCAAAGACGGCGCGGTTGTCTGATGATTGCGCGATCTTACCTTGGGGCGGTCTTGCGAGACCTGAGACGTCGGTGAACCGACGAACCCGTTGAACCTGATCCGGTTAGTACCGGCGTAGGGAGCAGGTGTATGAATCGTCAATGGCGTTCAGTGGGCCCTTGCCTGGCCCTTTTATTGGCATTTCAGCCGGCCGTGGCAGCCGATGACACTCTGGATGAGATCGTCGTCACGGCGGGGCTGCGCCCCACGAATATCCTGGACGCACCGCAGAGCGTTACGGTGCTCGACGACGCGACTCTCCGGGCTGCAGGCGTTCAGCATTTCGAGGACGTGCTCGGCCTGATTCCGGATCTGAATTGGGCCAGCGGCACGTCGCGCCCGCGTTTTTTCCAGCTCCGTGGGATCGGCGAGGTCGAGCAATACCAGGGCGCGCCGAATCCATCCGTGGGATTCCTGATCGACGACATCGACTTTTCCGGCGTCGGCATGCCCGCCACGTTGTTCGACACCCAGCAGATCGAGGTGTTGCGCGGCCCGCAGGGCACCGCGTACGGCGCCAACGCCCTGGCGGGACTGATCAGCGTTCGTACGGTCGATCCGGGGACGGAATTCGAATTGAACAGCGAAGTCACCGGGGGCACTTACGACACGCGGGCCGCCGGTCTGGTGGTGGGGGATGGTTTTGCGGATGGATCGGCGGGATGGCGCTTGGTCGCGCAGCAGTATCTAAGTGACGGGTTCCGCCACAACGATTACCTGGATCGAAACTCGACCAATGGCTTTGACGAGGGCACCCTGCGCGGCAAGGTTCATTGGCGGCTGGCGGATTCCCTGCAGGCGGATCTCACGCTGATGCACGTGAACATCGACAATGGCTATGACGCCTGGTCGATCGACAATACACGAACCACCTACACCAACCAGCCGGGCCGCGATGCCCAGCTGTCCAATGGCGCAGCGTTGCGCTTGGTGGCATCCCTTGGGGTGGGAGAGCTGCGCAGCGTCACGAGCACGGCCAGCTCGAAGATCACCTATTCGTTCGATGGCGATTGGGGCAACGATGTTCTGTGGGGGCAATATGCACCGTACGATTATTTTCAAATCGACGATCGCACGCGTCGCACCCTGGCCGAAGACCTGCGCTTGACCGGGGATCCGTCGAACGCGCTGTTCGGCCGTCTCCGCTGGCTCGCCGGCATCTACGCATTGCACCTGGCCGAGTCTGATCATCTGCTGTATGTCTACGATGACCAATACGATGGCGCCGGCAGCAGCGGCCTCGACAGCAAGTACGGCGCCACCAATGTGGCGCTGTACGGTTCGCTGGACGCCGATCTGGATCCCCGAACAACGCTGACCGGCGGGGTGCGGGTGGAGCGCCGCGAGGCGAATTACGCCGACAGCGCGGACATACAAACACCCTTTCCGCGGCAGATCGATCACATGGTCGGCGGCAACCTCTCCTGGATGCGAAGCATCGGCGATGGTGAACATGTGTATGTCACCCTGGCCCGAGGCTACAAGGGCGGCGGGTTCAACATCGGCTCGCAAATTTTGTCGGAGCAGCGCAGCTTCAATCCCGAGTCGCTATGGAGCGCAGAGACCGGATTGAAGTTCGCGCGGGCCGATAGTCCGCTGACGCTGCAGGCGGACCTGTTCTACATGCGCCGACAAAACATGCAGGTGTACCTCTCCGAGCAGTTGCAGCAGAACAATCCGCTGGCCTACGTGTTCTATACGCAGAACGCGAGCAACGGCGAAAACTACGGCTTGGAGAGCGAGGCGGCTTTCCGTATCGGCAGCCGCTGGCAGGTGTCGGGAAGCGGATCATTGCTGCGGACACGTTATCTTGGTGTCACGGGGGAGTTTGCCGGATTGGGGTTGGATGGACGCGCTCAACCGTTCGCGCCAGGTTACAAAATGTCCGGCGCCGTGGAATATCACCACCCGTCGGGCTTTTTTGCCCGCCTGGACGCCAATGCCATCGGCAGCTTTTACTACTACACCAGCGATGCTCAGGCATCACGCGCGTACAGCCTCGAAAACCTCCGCGTGGGCTATACCCGCGGTCCGCTCACGAGCAGTCTCTGGGTGCATAATCTGTTCGACAAACAGTATGCACAGAACGGGTTCTATTTCGGGTTGATACCGCCCAACTATCCCAACCAGTCGTTCCTCGATCAGGGCGACCCCCGCCAGATCGGGATCACCGTCAACTATGAATTACGCCGCCGGGAGCGCTAGTGCCATATCAATTGCCGTACTGCGCCAATGCCGGAGCCGGCCGCCAAGATCACCATGGGCAGGAACGTAAGACCGTAGCCGAGGCTGCGCTTTGCAGGGTCCCGGACGTAGGTCGCCGCATAGATCTCACGGCCTATGAGGTAGACGACGCCCAAGCCGGCCGCCCACACGGGATTGAAATACCGGCTGAAGACATACAAGCCCGGCAGCAAGACCACGAGCGCTTCCAGGGTGTTTTGCTGCACGCGAAAATGGCGCTCGAAAATCTCGTTGCCAGTGATGGCGGGCGCCTTTACTCCGTATTTCATCCGGGCGCCGCCGACTTTGTACGCGAACACCATGAACTGGATAAGTGCGAGCGCGGTCACGATATCGACATAAGCCATGGACGTTCCTTCGTTGTTTGTTGAATTCTAGCACCCCGCCGCGGCGTTATTTCCGTCAGGATACGCACATGAACAATCCCCGCAAGTCGACGCGTTCCGGCACCCGCGGTTACGCGCACCTCGTCGAAATCGACGTCCCGGTTGCCCGTGTGTGGCGTGCGCTGACGGACGCCGCGCTGGTGCGCATCTGGTCCGCACAGGAGGCTGAAATCGATGCTCGGAAGGGAGGATTTTACCGCATCGGCAAGCACAATGCGGGCGGCCGCGAGGCGCACATCGACATCTTTGACAGCAATCGGCGGCTGCGGCTGATTTATCTCGCCAGCCCGGGGATGCCCAGCGCCGACAGTGCGGTCGTCGACGATTTCCTGCTGGACGTGCGCAAAGGGGAAGGTACCGCCTCTCTGCGTCTGCTTGGCTCGGGCGTGCCTGACGCGCCCGAGTGGGACAAGCCCTATATGAAGATGCGGGTTGGCTGGGAGCGCCTTCTGGCACGCATCAAACTCACGCTTGAAACTCCACCTCCGAAGCCCAAGGTCGAGGAGGCAAAGGATCCGCCCTTGCCGGGTTTGGATTACTAGGAGGCAGGCATGACGGCGTTTCTGATTCGCGCGCTCATCGTGGCGCTGGGGCTTTGGCTGGCGACCGCCTGGGTGCAGGGCGTCAGCATCGACAGCCCATCCACTCTGATTCTGGCGGGCCTACTCCTGGGTCTCGTCAATGCCATCGTTCGCCCCGTCGCCATCGTGTTGACGCTGCCGATGACCATCGTCACCCTTGGCCTGTTTTTGCTGGTCATCAACGCAGGAATGGTGGCTCTGGTGGCGTGGATGTTGCCCGGCATGCATGTGTCGGGCTTCGCGGCCGCCTTCTGGACCTCGGTCCTCGTCAGCCTGGTGAGCTTCGGCGGCTCGCGTTTCGTCGGTCCGAAGGGCAAAGTCGACATTCTCATCAAACGCCGCTGATCGCCGAAGGCGGCCCGACGCGGACGTCAGGCCGCCTTCGGCTCGTCGAGGGTCTTGGGGTCCGTGACGCTGCCGCCGGGCATCGTCAAAATCGACACGCCGACGATGATGATGAGCATTCCGACCAACTGGATTCTCGACAGGCTTTCGTGCATGAACTGCCAGCCGAGAAACGTGGCAATCGCCGGATTGACATAGCTGTACGTGCCGATGATCGCGGGCGGCGCATTGCGCGTGAGCCAGCCATAGGCCGTGAAGGCAAGGCAGGAACTGACGAAGGTCAGATAGGTGAGCGCCAACATGCCGGGTGGGCTGAAGGTCCAACGGGCTATGTCGCCGTGAATCAGTGCGACGATCATCAACATGATTCCGCCGGCGAACAACTGCATGGCCATGAACATGAGCGAATCCACGGGAGTGTCGGCGCTGCGGTAATACAAGGTGCCGATCGAAAATGACAGACCGGCGCCGAGCACCCCCAACTGGGCCAGCAAACTCGCCGCATGCAACTCGCCCCTGGGCACCATCATCAGCGCGGTGCCGGCGAAGCCGATGCTCAGCCCGACGATTGCCCAACGCGTGAGTGGATGACCTCGCCGACCGAATACGCCGAGTCCCGCAATCCAAAACGCTGCGGTGCCATTGAGCAGGGCAGATTGACCGCTCGGGATGTACTGGATGGCCCACGCGTTCAAGCCGTTGCTGGCGACCACCATGAAGAACCCCGTCACCAGGACGTGGCGCCAATCGATCAGCCGGCGGGGGAACGGGTGCTTGAATACGAAACGCGCGACCAACGTGAGGACGGCGCCGGCCGTCAAAAATCGCACCGCCGAAAACAACGCGACCGGCAAGTGGGTGGCGGCCACCTTGGTGACCAGGAAAGTCGAGCCCCAAATGATGTATACGGCCGCAAGACACAGGGTCAGTTTCGCGGAATAGCGGGGATCGGCTCGCATCATGATGAATTTCTGAAGGCAGAGAATCGGAGCTTAAGCGGCGATCCGACGCGGTGTTCCGGCTCGATATATCCCGTAGCAAATTCCAAACAGCAGCACGGCAGCCCACCAACGTCCCCCGGGCACTTCACCCGCAGCGGACAGCACGTCCGGATTCTTGCTGATCCAGATGCACATGGCGATGAAGATGCCGACCAGCGCTTCGCCGGTGATGAGGCCAGCGGCGAACAACATGCCGTTCTGCTTGAGCTTCTCATGATCCCCATCGCCACTATGGCGGCGGTGCCAATGGTCGACCATCTCCGCGATGACCCCGCCTGCCAGGATCGGCGTCGATACGTCCAGCGGCAGATAAATTCCCACCGCGACCGCGAGGACCGGCGCGCTCCAGCGCGAGCCGCGGCGTCTGAGATAGAGATCCAGGCAGATGATGAGGGCGCCGACCCCCGCGCCGAGCGCGATCATGCCGATGGGAAGGCTTCCACCGAACATCCCTTCAGCCACCGACCTGACGAGATTTGCCTGTGGCGCGGGGAGCGCCTTGACGCCGGGATGCGCAGGCTCGCCGATGCCATAGGCAAACAGCAGCACATTCATGACCGGCGCCATCACGGCGGCGCTGACGATGACGCCGACGCACAACATCACCTGCTGTCGCCAGGGCGTCGCACCCACCAGCTGTCCAGCCTTGAGATCCTGCAGGTTGTCGCCGGCAACGGCTGCGGCGTTGCAGACCACGGCGCCGATGAAGACGACCGCGACCGCGCCGATCGACGACTTGCCGCCCACCATCCACATCAACACCAAGGACGCGAACAGAATCGTACAGATCGTGATGCCCGAGACGGGATTGTTCGAGGAGCCGATCAATCCTGCCATGTATCCGCTGACCGATGAGAACAGGAATCCGGCCACGATCATGATGACCGCCATGGCGAGGCTGACGCCAATGCTCCCGACCACGAGGTAGTACAAGATGAAAAGCGGTACGACGAACAACGCGATGCCGATCAGCACCGCCCCCATGGGGATGTCGCGCTCGGTATGGGGAATGTCGGCGTGCCGGACGCCGACATTCAGGCCACTGGCAACCGCGGTCCACAGGGACTTGCGCAGCGACCACAGCGCCCAGAGGGCGCCGGTCAACATGCTGCCAACGCCGATGTAGCGAATCTGCGCTCGCCAAATGGCGAACGCCGCATCCTCGGCGTTGAGACCGATCAGCTTCTGCATCAACACCGGATCGTGGTCGTGCAGAAACACGTTGTACAGCGGGATGGCCAGCCACCAGGAGAAAAATCCGCCGGCCACGATCAAAATTGCCACATTGAGGCCCACGATGTATCCGACGGCCAACAATGCCGGCGAAAAGCCATAACCGAAGAATGCGATGCCGCGCTCGCCGACGAATCCCTGTGCCGTGAAAGTCTCCGGCAATAAGCGAAGTCCCGACGTGATGAACTTGAACGTGCCGCCGACGATGGAGGCGAGTCCCAGAACCTTGGCGCCCACGCCCGGATTGGCGCCGACCTTCAGAACCTCGGCTGCGGCGACGCCTTCGGGAAACTGAAGCTTCTGCTCGATGATGAGCGTCCGGCGCAGCGGCACCGAGAAAAGCACCCCCAGCAATCCGCCGAGCCCGACGATGGCCAGCGTCCACCAGTAATCGAATCTGCTCCAGTGATGCAGCAAAATGAGTGCGGGCAGCGTGAATATCGCGCCGGCCGAGATCGACGTGCCCGCCGACGCGCCGGTGGCCACGATATTGTTCTCGAGGATGTTGGTTTTTCCGAACAACGGCAGCACCGCCATCGAAATCACCGCGGCGGGAATGGCGGTCGCCACGGTGATGCCTGCGAACAACCCGACGTACGCATTCGCGGACGCGAGGATGACGGTCAGGACGATGGACAGCAGCACGGCCTTCAGCGTCAGCTGCGGCGCGGGGGTCATACCACGTTACCCATCAGCTTCTTCATCGGGCGGCTGAGCACGAGGAGGATGGCGCCCAATCCGACGGAGAAGTAAACGATGTGCATGTATTGGCCGGGCATGGCAGCGACATTGTTGGCATCGAAGTCGCCGGCGATGAGTCCCGCCAGCAGATTGCCGAGCGATGTAGCGAGAAACCACATGCCCATCATCTGTCCGACGAAGCGTTTGGGCGCCAACTTCGTGAAGTAACTCAGGCCAACCGGGCTCAAACAGACTTCGCCGAAGGTGTGCAGCAGATAGGTCAGGATCAGCCAGTAAGGAAGCACCTTGCTGCCCGATGCGACGATCGAGGCCGCCGCCGCCATCACCAGAAAGCCGGAGCCCATCAAGATCACGCCGATCGCGAACTTGGCGGACGCGGAGGGATTGCGATTGTGCTTCGCGAGAGCGATCCACAGCCACGCGAAGAACGGCGCGAAAATGAAGATGAAAAAGGAATTCAGCGACTGAAACCAGGCGGTCGGAATGACGAAGTTCAGCCAGCCCACCATCCGGTCGGTGTAGCGCTCGGCAAAGAGGTTGAGCGAGGAGCCGGCCTGTTCGAAGCCGGAGAAAAATAGCGCGCACCCGAGGAAAAGAATCACCAGTACGACGCCGCGTCTGCGCTCATCGCGGTTGAGATCGGCAATGAACAAATAATAGACGAAATACAGCACCGACATGCTGCCGATGAGGTATGCGGCCGCGCGAGCCAGGTTCACCGGATCGACGGAAATCCAACCGGCGCTGACCGCCCCCAATGCGAGGGCCAAAATGGCGACTCCGATCCACAGTCGCAGCCATTGTTTCGCCCGCGGAACCACCGCCGTGGTGCTGCCGATGACGTGGACCGGCGCGCTGTAGCCGCCTGCCTCACCGAGGTACTTCCGGGTGAAGTAAAACTGCACCAGCCCGATCACCATGAAAACCGCACCCACGCCGAATCCCGCGCGCAACCCGAAGTAATTTTGCGCCAACGGAATGGCCAAGGGCCCCAAAAAGCCGCCCACGTTGATGCCGATGTAGAAGATGGTGAATCCCGAATCGAGGCGCGCTCCGCCTTCGGGATACAGTCCGGCGACGATGGCGCTGACATTGGGCTTGAGCAATCCGACGCCGAGCACGATGACCACCAGGCCCAGATAGAAGCCCATCGGGCTGCTCGAGATGGCGAGCAACGTGTTGCCGAGGGCAATGGCCACGCCGCCGACCATCACGGCTCGCTGGGCGCCGATCAGCCGGTCGGCCACCCAGCCTCCCGGAAGCGCGGCTAGATAGACGCCCGCATTGTAGAGCCCGTAGATGGCGACGGCGGTCTTGTCATCGAGGCCCAGTCCGCCGGCCGACACGGCGGCGACCAGGAACAGCACCAGGATGGCGCGCATGCCATAGAAGGTGAACCGCTCCCACATTTCCGTGAGGAACAGCGTGGCCAACCCACGGGGATGGCCGAAGAATGTCGCGGCCACTAAACGCCGGCCCCGCGCCCTGCGTCTTCCGCTTCCTCTTTGGCCCGTGCCGCTATTTTATCCTTGAGTAGAACTCCGGCCATCACGATCCCTATTTCATACAGCAGGTACATTGGCAGCGCCATCGCCGTCTGGGAAATCGCATCGGGCGGCGTCACGAACGCCGCGAAAATGAATATCCCCAACAGCACGAAGCCGCGATGCTTCCGCAGGGCTTTTATTTTGACGAAGCCCGTCCACACCAATAGTACCGTAGCCACGGGGACTTCGAAGGCCGCGCCGAACGCGAGCAACAAAATCATCACGAAATCCAGATAGCTTCCCATGTCCGTCATCATCTGGACGCCGTTCGGCGTGGTTGCGACGAAGAAGCTCAGCATCACCGGAAAGACGACGTAGTAGGCGAAGGCGGCGCCCAGATAGAACAACACGATGCTGGAAACGAGCAGCGGCACCGCCAGCTTCTTTTCGTGCCGGTATAGCCCGGGCGCCACGAATGCCCATGCTTGGTACAGGATGAACGGTATTGCCAGGCCCACGGCCAACACCAACGCGAGCTTGAACGGGACCGTGAAGGGTGCCACCACGCTGGTCGCGATCAACGTCGCGCCGGGCGGCAACTTGCGTTTCAGCGGTTCAGCCACGAAGGTGAACAGCTGGTTCATGTAGATGGCGCAGGGTATGAAGCAGATCCCGACCGCGAGCATCGCTTTGAGCAACCGGTCCCGCAACTCCAGTAAGTGCGAGATCAGCGTACCTTCGGCGAGCCCGCCCGGTTCGCCGGCCGGTTCACTCATGAGGCGTTGGTTGGCTGGGACTTGGGATGGCCTGGCTGTTGACGGCTTGGCTGTCACCCCGCGCAGGATCGGCAGCGGTCAAATCCGGTGCGGATGGCTCGGCATCTGGCGCCGGCGGTTCATATTCCTGATGCGGTGGTTCTTGCGACTGCGGCGACGGTACTTGAGGTTCCGGCGGCACGTACTGCGGCGCCGCAATGCGATTCGGCAGGGGAGCCATCAATTGGTCGTGAAGCTTGGTCTTCGCCTTCAGCAGTTCGTCCGCGCTCACCTCGCGCTCGAGTTGTTCGCTCAATTGCCGGGCCATGGCGCGTGCACGGCCCATCCAGTTGCCGACCTGCCGGGCAACCTTTGGGAGACGCTCAGGACCGAGCACGACCAAAGCAATGGCCGACGTGAGCAAGATCTCTGAAAACCCAAAATCGAGCATGTAGGGTCAAACGTTGCTTTTGGGAGGCGCCTTGACCTCGGTCTCACGCGCCGCAGCCGGTGTCGCGACACCCGAGGCCCCTACGCCGGGCGCCCCGACTCCTGGCTCGAAGTCGGCATCCTGTTTGAGATGCTTCATCTTCTCTTCCGACTCGCCGTCGCTCATGGCCTGCTTGAAGCCTTTGACGGCGGCGCCCAGATCGGTTCCGATGCTGCGCAGCCGCTTGGTTCCGAAGATAACGAGCGCGATCGCCAGGATCACCAATAACATTTTTGAATCGAACATGTCGCTTCTCCGATTCCACATGAATTCATGGGTTAAGGCATCAATGATACGCCAAAGACATTACACCGTTAGCGGCGCCGAGCTGATCGGCGGTCGGCCTGCATCATCAGCTTTCCAACCATAGTGTAACCGGTCCGTCGTTTACCAACGAGACCTGCATATCGGCGCCGAAGACGCCGGTCTGGACTTTTGAGTGCTGGGCGCGTGCCAGGCGCACGATGGCGTCGAACAGGTCACGCGCCAAGTCCGGTGAGGCGGCAGTGGAGAAGCCGGGCCGCAGCCCGTGGCGTGTATCGGCTGCCAGGGTGAATTGCGGAACCAGCAAGAGATCCCCGTCGATCTGGCCGAGGTTCCGGTTCATTCTGCCGCGATCGTCGCCGAAAACGCGGTATTTGAGTAATTTGGCGATCAGCCGAGACGCGCTGCTCTCGTCATCGTCGGGCCTGATGCCTACCAGCACGAGCAGGCCTTTATCGATGCGGGCGGTCATCTCACCCTCAATCGACACGCTCGCCCCACTGACCCGTTGCAGCAGCCCGATCATGCGCCAGAATCTCCCCTCTCAGCGAGAAAAACGCACAAAATAGCGATCTGCTTTCCACTTCATGGCAATCGGTGGCCTTGTGGGAGCATCATGCAAGATTTTCGTCACTTGCGCCATAAAGCGGGGGTGAACAGCACCAATATCGTGAAAACTTCGAGCCTGCCCAGCAGCATTGCGGCGGAACACACCCAAGTCTGGAAATCGCTGAGTATCCCGTAATTGCTGCCGGGGCCCACCAATCCCAATCCCGGTCCCGCATTGTTGATGCAGGCGATGATCGACGACAACGACGTCAAGAAATCCAAACCGCTCGCGAGCTGGACGAAAATCAGGGTGACGATGCTCATGAAGTATAGGAATACGAAAGCCAGCACCGCGAACACCACGCGATTGGCAATCACCGTACCGCCCACCTTCAGTGGCCTCACCATGTTGGGGTGCACCAGCATGTTGAGCTCCCGGTTGGCTTGCTTGGCGAGGACGAGGGTGCGAATCATCTTGATGCCGCCGCCCGTCGATCCGGAACTCGCGACGATGCAGCTCAGGAACATCATCCACATGGGCGCGAAGATCGGCCAGCGCGAGTAGTCCTGAGTGTGCAAGCCGCTATCCGTCGCAATCGACACGACGTTGAATGTGGCATGGCGCAGCGCGGTTGGGAAATCAGGATAGCTCCCCTTGTAAACCAGGAATAGGGCGATGCCGATGCAGCTGGCGATCAGCACGCCCACCACCGCTTTTGCCTCCGCGTCCCGAAAATACGCCCGCACGCCGCGTTGGCTCCAAGCCAGGTAATGGGTGGCAAAATTCAGCGCCGCCAGAATCTGAAACACCGTGAGGACCATCTCGATGGGCAGTGAGTTGAAATGTCCGATGCTGGCGTCGTAGGTGGAAAAGCCGCCAAGCGCCAGCGCCGAAAAGCCATGGCAAACCGCATCGAACCAGTTCATTCCGGCCAGCCTCAAGCACACGATGCACGCCGCCGTGAGACCGGCGTATACCGCCCACAGCAGCTTCGCGGTCTGCCCGATCCGTGGCGTGAGCTTGCTGTCTTTCATGGGACCGGGCATTTCGGCCCGGTAGATCTGCATTCCTCCGACTCCGAGCATGGGCAGGATGGCCACCGCCAAAACGATGATGCCCATGCCCCCCAACCAGCTCAGAAGATGCCGCCACAAGTTGATGGATCGCGGCAGGTACTCGAGGCCCGACAGTACCGTGCCACCGGTCGTGGTGAGCCCGGAGGCCGCCTCGAAATAGGCGTCGGTGAAGTTGATGGGAAGGTAACTCCACAACGGGAATCCCGCAACCGCCGGCAGCGCGACCCAGGTGAGCGCGACCAGCATCAGGCCGTCGCGGGTCTTCAGTTCGCGCTTGAAGCGCCGGGTGGCCAGCCACAGCAATGCGCCGAGCAGGAAGGTCGCGAGCGCGGAGGTCACGAAGGACCAGAGCGCAGGGTCCATTTCCCAGACGGCCATGACCAGCGGAGCGAGCATCGTCACGGCGAACACCATCATGACCATGGCGAACACGTGCGCGACCGGCAGAAGAATGTCTTTCACAAAAAGGAGGCAGAGCCTTGGAACAGCTTCTCGACGGCGTTGATGTGCCGCCGATCCGTCAGAAACAGGATCAGATGGTCATCGGGCTGCACGGTCGTGTCGTGGTGCGCAATGATCACATCCTCGCCCCGAACCACCGCGCCCAGCGTCGTACCCTCCGGAAGAACGATGTCCTCGATCCGGCGACCGATGACCTTGGAGCTGTCCGCGTCTCCATGGACGACGACCTCGAGTGCTTCGGCCGCGCCACGCCGCAGAGAATGCACACGAACCACGTCCCCGCGCCGCACGTGCGCCAACAAGGAGCCGATGGTTACCGTCTGCGGCGATATCGCTACATCGATGGAGCCGCTTTCGATGAGCTCCGCATACGAGGGCTTGTTGATGAGCGCCATGACCTTGCGCGCCCCCAGCCGCTTGGCGAGCATGGCGGATAGGATGTTGGCCTCTTCGGAGTTGGTAAGCGCGGCAAACACGTCCGTGCTGTCGATGTTCTCCTCGAGCAGCAATTCTTCATCAGCCGCATCGCCGTGCAGCACGATCGTCTTGTTCAATTGTTCGGACACCCGACGAGCACGCTTGCTGTCGCGCTCGATGAGCTTGACCTGGTTCTTGTCCTCCAGTTCGCTCGCCAGCCGGAATCCGATGTTGCCGCCGCCGGCGATCACCACTCGGCGCGCCGGGCGCTCCTCGCGACGCAATTCCTTCATGACGATGCGAATGTCATTGCGGGCCGCGAGGAAGAACACCTCGTCGCCGTCCTCGATGACGGTCGTGCCCTCCGGCTTGATGCTCTTTCCTGCGCGATAGATCGCCGCAACGCGCGCGTCGGCTGAGGGAATATGCTCCCGCAGGGTCTTCAAGGCCTGGCCCACGAGCGGGCCGCCTTGAAGGGCACGGATGCCCACCAGTCGGACCCGTCCGTCCGCAAAATCAAGTACTTGCAGAGCCCCGGGATAGCGGATCAGGCGGGCGACGTACTCCGTGACCAGCTGCTCCGGACTGATCCAGACGTCCACGGCCACGGCATTTTCGCCAAACAGCCTCTCGCGCTCCGTGTAATCCGAGGAGCGTACCCGGGCGATTTTTTTCGGCGTGCGGTACAGCGTCCAGGCGATCTGGCAAGCCAGCATGTTGACTTCGTCGCTGTTCGTGAGCGCGACCAGAATGTCGGTGCTGGCGATACCGGCGGCCTCCAGGATTCGTGGGCTGGACGCATTCCCATTCACGGTGCGTATATCGAGGCGGTCCTGCAGGTCGCGCAGAATCTCCTCATTCGAATCGATGACGGTCACGTCGTTCGCCTCTTCACGCGAGAGGTGGTATGCCGCCGTGCGGCCGACCTGTCCGGCACCCAGAATGATGATTTTCACTGCGTGGTTACTCTACACGACCTCGAGATTTGCGTATGAGAGCATCAACCACTTCGTGCCCTGGCTTTCGAAATTCACCTGGATTCGAGCCTGCGGGCCGCTACCCTCGAAGTTGAGCACCACGCCATCGCCGAACTTTGCATGCCGCACCCGGCTTCCCATGCGCATGCCGTTCGGGGGCGTTTCTTCCAGGGTCCCGCTGCGTTTGACGAACACGGGGCGGGAAACCTGCAGTCGCGGCCGGATCTCCTCGATCAGTTCCATCGGCAGCTCGCTGATGAATCGAGACGGCTGACCATACTGGTCCACGCCGTAGAGACGGCGCTGCTCGGCATAGGTGATATACAGTTGCCGCATGGCGCGGGTGGCGCCGACGTAACATAGGCGCCGCTCCTCCTCCAGGCTGGCCAGGTCGGCGATGGAGCGCTGATGAGGGAAGAGGCCGTCTTCCATGCCCGCCAGAAACACGACGGGAAATTCCAGGCCCTTCGCCGTGTGCAAAGTCATCATCTGCACACAATCGGCGTAAGGGTCTGCCTGTCCCTCGCCGGATTCGAGCACCGCGTGCGCCAGAAAGGATTCGAGCGGCTGCATGTCGGTCTCACCCTCGGGCGAAAAGCCCTTCGCCGCACTGACGAGTTCGAGCAAGTTCTCCACGCGCCCTTCCCCACGCTCGCCGCGCTCCTTCTTGAAATGCTCGATCAGACCGCTCATCTGAATGACGTGGTCCACTTGTTCGTGCAGCTCCAGACCCGCGATTTCCACTCCCAATCGCTCGATCAGCTGCAGGAATGCCTGGAGGGCCTGGGCCGCGCGCTGGGGAAGGCCGCTTTGCACTGCGATGCTTGCAGCCATCCACAGGGATGTCCCGTTGGCGCGCCCCAGGTCGCGCAGGGTGTCCAATGTCTTGGCCCCGATGCCGCGCGTCGGCAAGTTGACGATCCGTTCGAAGGAAGTATCGTCGGCCCGGCTCGCCACCAAGCGCAAATAGGCCAGCGCGTCCTTGATTTCGGCCCGCTCGAAGAAGCGCAATCCGCCATAGACCCGGTACGGCATGCGAGCATTCAAGAATGCTTCTTCGAACACGCGCGACTGCGCATTGGAGCGATACAAGACGGCCACTTCGCGTCGAGCGCCGCCGCGATCGACCCACTCGCGAATACGGTTGACGACGAAGTCGGCCTCATCGCGCTCGTTGAAGGCGGCGTAGAGCTTCACCCGCTCGCCATCCTCTCCGCTGGTCCACAAATTCTTGCCGAGTCGACCCCCATTATTGGAGATCAGCGCGTTGGCAGCCTTCAAGATCGTGCCCGTGGAACGGTAGTTCTGTTCCAGCTTGTAGAGCACCGCCGCGGGGTAGTCGCGACGAAATTGATGCAGGTTCTCGACCCGGGCACCGCGCCATCGATAGATCGACTGATCGTCGTCCCCGACTGCAAATGGCAGTCCTCCAGGCCCGGCAAGCAGCATCAGCCACTTGTACTGAATGGCGTTGGTGTCCTGAAACTCGTCGACCAACACATGCCGGAAGCGTGTCTGGTAATGCAGCAGCAGGGGCGGGTTGTCGCGCCACAGTTCATACGCGCGGAGCAGCAGTTCGGCAAAATCCACCACGCCGGCCCGCTGGCAGGCCTCTTCGTAGGCCTGGTAGATCTTGATCAGCTGCCGGCGCGTCGGATCACCGTCATCCTTGAGGTGCTTCGCCCGCAGGCCCTCGTCCTTTTGCGCGTTGATGAACCACTGGATCTCGCGAGGCACCCAGCGAGCCTCGTCGAGATCGAGCGCTTTGAGGATTTTCCGCAGCAGGCGCGCCTGATCCTCGGAATCCAAAATCTGAAAACTCTGGGGAAGCCCCGCCTCGCGCCAATGCAGTCTGAGCAAACGGTGAGTCAGGCCGTGGAAGGTGCCGATCCACATGCCGCCGCCGGGTATCCCGAGCAAGGTTTCGATGCGGCCGCGCATTTCGGCGGCAGCCTTGTTGGTAAACGTGACGGCGAGGATGCTGTTGGGAGAGGCTCCCTCGACCTGAATGAGCCAGGCGACACGATGAACCAGCACCCGCGTTTTGCCGCTGCCGGCGCCGGCCAGCACCAAGGCGGCGCCGAGCGGCGAGCCCACGGCGTCGCGTTGCGCGTCGTTCAAGCCGTCGAGAAGATGAGATACGTCCATAAGGGCGCGGATTGTACTGCACCTGAGGCGCCGTAACGGAGCGTTGCGCGCATCTGCTAAATGGACGTTGGGCGGGTTTCCTCGGCGAATTCAGCGAGCGCCAGCACGAGGCATAAAACTACGGGACCCGCGATCACACCAATGGCGCCGAAGGCGGGGATGCCGCCCAAAACACCGGCGAACACCGCCAATGCGGAGATTTTGGCCCTTCCGGAAATCAACATCGGGCGCAGCACGTTGTCGAGGCCGCCCAGCATCAGTCCCCATGCCAGCATGAAGATGGCGAAGCCCCAGCGGCCATCGAAAAACAGCCAAATCACCGCCGGTACCCAGACGAAAGCGGCGCCGCCGATGGGAAGCATGGACAGAAGCGCCGCCAGTACCCCGAATACCACCGGCGAGGGCAGGCTGGCGATGGCGAATCCGACGCCGATCAACAGTCCTTGGGCCAATGCAGTGACGCTGGTGCCGTAGACGATGGCACGCGTCAGGTTGCCCAATTGCTCGAACAAGCGACTCTTGCGCGTCTCGTCCAAAGGGATGAACTGGCTGGCCCGCGCGATCATGACGTCGCCATCACGCAGAAAAAAGAACAGCAGAAACAACATGATCGCGAAGCTGAACATCGAGTCCAGCGCCCCCAGGAAGAAGGAGCCGCCGAAGCCCGCCGCGCGCTGCAACACTTCCTGGGTTCCGGAGACGAGCCAACCCTGCACCTGGGTGGCGGAGATGCCCGCATTCGATTGCAGCCAGTCGTTTGCCCGGGCGATCCAGGGGAATTGCTCGAGATCCGAAAATGTCTTGATGTCCCATTGTCTCGCCGCCCTTTGCAGCTTCTGCAGCAGGGCCGAGATCTGCGACACGAAGTCGATGGATAAGGCGCTCATGGGCAGCAGGATGACGATGGGCGCAAGAAGCGTCAGTACGCCCGCCGCCCCGCCCTTGCCCCGCAAGTGCCGGCGCCAGCGCACGTTCAAGGGGAACAGCAGGAACGCCAGGAATGCCGCCCAGGTCAGGGCGCCGAAGAACGGTTCGAAGATGAGCACCAGCGCGTAACCGAGAATGGCCGCGAGGACGAGCGCGAATACTCGCGGATAAAAGTTCGATTTCACCTGTATGTCGCTAAAGGCTGATCCTCAAATAGTGATCGACGATCAGCGCGGCGAACAGCAGCATGAGGTAGTTGATCGAGAATCTGAAGGTGCGCATGGGCAAATCGGGCTTCACGGCGCGATGCAAGGCAAGCACGAAGTAGAGGAACCGGGCATTGAGACCGACGGCCGCGATCAAGTAGATCAGTCCGCTCATTCCCGTCAAAACCGGCAGCAGCGTGCTCAACACCAGCAGGATTGTGTACAGCACGATTTGCAGCCGTGTGTACGGGATCCCGTGGGTCACGGGCAGCATCGGTATGCCGACCTTGGCGTAGTCGTCGCGACGCGCAATGGCCAGGGCCCAAAAATGCGGTGGTGTCCACGTGAAAATGATGAGAAAGAGCAGCAACGCGTGCGGGTCGATCGTGTGGGTCACCGCCGCCCAGCCGAGCACTGGTGGAGCGGCCCCGGCGGCGCCGCCGATCACGATGTTCTGCGGCGTGGCGCGCTTCAACCACATCGTATAGACGATCGCGTAGCCGATCAGCGAGCAGAAGGTCAACATGGCCGTGAGCCCGCCCACCGTCGGCCACAGCACCAGCATCGAGCCCAAACCCAGCAGACTCGCGAATATCACGGCCTGTCGTTTCAACAGGTGACCGGTCGGCAGCGGTCTGCGGCGGGTTCGTGCCATCTGCTCGTCGATGCGCCGGTCGACCACATGATTGAAGGCGGCCGCCGAACCGGATGCCATGGCGATGCCGAGGGTGCCGAAAATCAGCGCCGGCAGGGGAACCATCCCCGGCGACGCGAGCACCATGCCGACGATGGCCGTGAACACGATCAACAGGCTCACCTTCGGTTTCGTGAGTTCCATGAAGTCCCGCCAGCGGCTGATGCTGTGGGCGGCGAGCGGGGGATTATTCGGTGCGGTCTCCACGTCGCAAGGGTACCACGCCGATCGGGGGCGCCGGCCACAGCGCCCGTAGCAGCCACACCATGCTGACCACCACGAGCGCCGCACCGGCGTTGTGCATGGTGGCAACTGGCAGCGGGACCCCGAAATGCACCGTTGCGATGCCGATCGAAATCTGCAATACCACGGCGGCGGCCACCAGCAGGCCGGCCCGAACCAGGCGCAAGTCTTGAGCCCGCGCTGCCGTCATCAATCCGAGCGTGATGAGCACGCACCCGGTCACCACGGCGCCCAAGCGGTGCGTCACGTGGATGGCCACCCGCGCGCCATTGGCGAGCACCCCGCCCTCATAATCGATGGCGAGGCCGCGCCACAGCACGAAAGCGTCCCGAAAATCCATCGACGGCCACCAAGACCGCTGGCAGGTCGGGAAATCCGGGCAGGCGACCGCGGCGTAGTTGGTGCTGGTCCAGCCGCCGAGAAAGATTTGTAGACATAAGACGGCAAAAGCGGCCACGGCAAACGCCCTCAACCCGACCTCGGATGCGGTTGGGTCGCGGCGCTGCGGCACGATCGACAGCCAACATAGCAGGCTCAGCGTGGTCAAGCCGCCGAACAAATGCGCCGTCACGATCAAGGGCTTGAGCAACAAGGTCACGGTGAGCGCGCCCAAGGCGCCCTGCAGACAGACGACCAGAAACAACAGGGCGACCGGTATCACGGGTTGTTTGGGGTCCCTGCGGCGCAGCGTCGCCCATACCAGCAGCGTGAGGATCATGACGCCGAGGGTCGTCGCGACATACCGGTGGAGCATCTCGTGCCAGGCTTTTCCCGCCGGATGCCCGGTTTGCGGGTAGATATGCCCGTAGCATCCCGGCCAATCGGGACATCCCAAACCGGCGTTCGTCAGGCGCACCCAGGCTCCCAGGACCACCACACCAAACGCCAGGATCGCACCAAACAGCGCCAGACGACGGAACCACATGAGCCATTTCTCTGAATCCATGTCAGCCCACCTGAGATAGGCCGAGGAGACGCTTCAAGTCCTCGAGCATGCCCTTGGGCTTTGCGTCAGGCGCATACGACATCATGAGATTTCCAAGCGGGTCGATGATATAGATGCGATCCGCCGTCATCGGGCTGATGCCATCGAAGGATGGCAGGAGCGCCAGCAACGGATGCGCCTCCGGCGTAACCAGAACCGTGATGAGGTCCGGGTGCTCGTGCGCGAGATAGGGCCAGTCGCAGCACTGGCCGTCGGCGAGGAACACCCGCTGCACGCGATCCATGTCGCGATTCAAGGCGATTCGAACCTGCCTCATGTTGTATAGATCCGCGCGGCAGCGCGCGCTGCAACTCCCGCCACCCCAATACAGTAGTGTCCACTTGCCCTTGAGAAAGTCAGGCTTCGTGAGGCTGCCCACGACCTTGGGCAGTACGGTGTTCTCGCCAGCCCTGGCCGCATCGTGCGCCAACGGCAACGACAAGTCGGGTAATGGGCGGGCAGGACTGACGAGGTCGCCGCGATTGACTCGGTGTCGCGGCCTCCAGCCGCCCGACCCGTAGTACAAAAGGAACGAGACCGCGAGCGGCGCGAAAAAGAACAGGGCCAACCCGATCAATAGGCGGCGTTGGCGACGCTGATGGGCCGAGACGGGTTCAGTCATGCCTTCATCTTCCTATCGGTAACTCGGCGTAGATTCGTGACGCCATAAATAATGACCAAGGCGAGCGCCAAGCCGAACCATTGCACGGCATAGGCAATGTTGCGCATCGGCGGAAATCCGGGCGGCTGCCATTGCCGGACGTAACCGTCCGCCTGATCGGCATCCAACTGGACCAGATCCGTCGCGGCGGTCCAGGCGGTTTCCGGCAGCAATTCCGCGATCTCCGCGCGGCTCGGAAAATTCGCCACCACCGGATAGGGGGGATGCAGAACCGCGCGGGCCCCCAGCTGAATCCCGGGGGTCGGCATGTGATCGGCGCGCCCGCGGACGCGGCGCATGGTGTCGGCAACCCCGATGGCGGGCAATTCGGCCCGACTTGCGCCCACCGGCACCCAGCCCCGATTCACGAGCAGCCAACCACCGCCTTTCAGCGCAAACGGCGTGATGACGAAGTAGCCCGCGTGACCATTCGCATCCGTCATGTTGTCGATCAAGACTTGCCGGGATTGATCGTACGATCCTTCGGCTTCGACGTGTTGATAGCGTGGCAGCGGCGGCGTCCAAAGGTCGATCGGGCGCGTCGCGTCGGCACCCCGGTCGAATTCGTCGAACAGAGCCTGCCTCTCGTCGGCGCGCCGGAGTTGCCAACGCCCCAGCGAGACGAGGATGCCGAGCATCACGATGGTCAATGCCGTCGTGAATGGGCGCGGGGTGAAGATGCGGGAACCCAATTTCATTGTCGCGATATACTGCTTGCCCCCCTCACATACCGGGCGGCCGTGGAATTTAAATACCTCGTTATCGTGGTCCTGCTGCTGATCTTGATAAGCCTGGGCAAGGCTCTGTTCCACCTGTCGAGCAGCAAGCCTGCGGACAGCGGCAAGATGGTCAAAGCGCTGACCTGGCGGATCGCGCTGTCGGTCTTTTTATTCGTGTTGCTGATCGTCGCCTACACCCAGGGGTGGATCGCTCCGCAGCAGCACGTGCATTGACCCGAAGGCCCGTCGTCCCACAGGACGAGCGGGCCACCGACATCTGCGGTTACAGCCAGTAGACGAAGATGAACAGCCCCAGCCATACCACGTCGACGAAGTGCCAATACCAAGCCACGGCCTCGAATGCAAAATGACGCTGCGGCGTGAATTGGCCCTTCATGACCCGAAACCAGATGACCGTCAGCATGATGGCGCCCAAGGTCACATGGAAACCGTGAAATCCGGTCAGCAGGAAGAACGTCGAGCCGTAAATGCCGGTGCCGAGCTGCAGCCCGAGCTCTGTGTATGCCTCGTGATATTCCTTGGCCTGCAGGAACACGAAGGTAAAGCCCAGGAGGAACGTCAGCGCCAGGAAGATCTTCAGACGCGCGCGATGACCAGCGATCAACGCGTGGTGAGCGATGGTTACCGTGATGCTGCTGGTGAGCAGAATGGCGGTATTGACCGCCGGCAGGCCGATCGGCGAAACGACTTCGAAGGTACCATCGGCGCGGGGCCCGAGCGTGGATGGGCCGTTGGTCGGCCAGGAGCCGCCGTAATCCTTCCACAACAAGAGGTTGTTGAAGATTTTTACGCCGTGACCGGACAGCCAGGGAACGGCCAGTTCGCGCGCATAGAACAGGGCGCCGAAGAACGCCGCAAAGAACATGACCTCCGAGAATATGAACCACATCATGCCCATGCGGAACGAACGGTCGACCGCCATGTTGTACATGCCGTGCTCGTTCTCGCTGATGACGGTACCGAACCAGAAAATGAACATCAGGACCAGCATGACGAAGCCCGGCACCAAGGACCAGGCCGGGAGCCAGTTATTGAGGGTCGAAGCCGCCCCCAACATGAGCACGAACAGGGACACCGAGCCGTAGATCGGCCAGGGGCTGCTGTGGGGAACGTAGTAGGTGTCTGCTTCCGGAGCGTGCGCTTGCGCCATGATTGAAGTCCCAAAGTCGATAAAAAGAGCCGATGATTAAACCAGTTTAGCCGTTTGACACTCAACGTGCTGCGGATTGAGTCGTATCGTAGAACGTGTATGCCAGCGTGATTTTATCCACATCCGGCGGCAAACCGGGGTCCACGATGAAACGGACCGGCATGTCACGCCCCTCGGCGACACCGAAGTGCTGGGGAGTGAAGCAAAAACATTCGGTCTTGTGAAAGTACTTGGCGGCGTAACTTGGCGAGATACTGGGGACTGCCTGCGCCACCGACGATTGCTGCGTCAAGTTTTTGGCGTAAAACTGGGTGTCGTACAATTTTCCCGGATGGATGCGCATCGATGCCGCTTTCGGCCTGAATTCGTAGCTACCCACCGATGCCGGATCGGCCACGAACTCGATGGTTATCTCGCGGTTCGGGTCGACGGCCTCCTGCGCCGACGATTTTCCCGACTTGGCTTCCGCATTGCCGACTCCCGCGACGCGGCAGAACACGTCGTACAAGGGCACCAACGCCCAGCCGAACGCAAAACTGCCGGCGGTCATGATGACGAGGCCCCGGATCAAGCTTCGGTTGGCCTTCTTGCGCTGCTCGCCGGGCTCCATCAGTGATGACTGCGATAGATCGTAATGGCGATGAATCCGAAGTAGAACGCCAGCGCGAGAGACATCAAGCCGAGAGCGAGATGACGAATCCTGGCCGGCGCGCCCGCCAGTCGAGCGGGCGCGCCTTCGTGTGCATCGCTGTTGGGCGAGCCGCTCACTTGACCTCGGGCGCAACCGCGAAGCTGTGGTAGGGCGCCGGTGAGGGAATGGTCCATTCCAGTCCGGTCGGAGTGGCGCCATCCCAGACTTCGGCCGAGGCCTTTTTGCCGCCACGCGCGCACTGCACGATCACCACCACGAACAAGATCTGGGAGAGGCCGAAGCCGAAGGCGCCGATGGACGACACCATGTTCCAGTCCGAGAACTGAACGGCATAATCCGGGATGCGGCGCGGCATGCCCGCCAGCCCCAGGAAATGCTGCGGGAAGAACAGCACGTTGACGAAAATGGTCGACAGCCAGAAATGCACCTTGGCCAACCCCATGCTGTACATGTGGCCGGTCCATTTCGGGAGCCAGTAATAGACGGCCGCCATGATCGCGAACACAGCGCCGGGCACCAGCACGTAGTGAAAGTGCGCGACCACGAAATAAGTCTGGTTGTACTGAAAGTCGACCGGTACGATGGCGAGCATCACGCCCGAAAAACCACCGATCGTGAACAGGAACAGGAACGACAGGGCGAACAGCATGGGCGGCTCGAAGGACAGGGAGCCCTTCCACATGGTCGCGGTCCAATTGAAGACTTTCACTCCCGTGGGTACCGCGATCAGCATGGTGGACATCATGAAGAACACCTGTGCGGCCAGCGGCATGCCGTCGACGAACATGTGGTGGCCCCACACGATGAACGACAGGAAGGCGATGGAGGCAATGGCGTAGATCATCGAGGTCGCGCCGAACAGCGGCTTGCGCGAGAAGGTCGGCAGAATTTCGGAAATGATGCCGAAGGCCGGCAGAATCATGATGTAGACCTCCGGGTGTCCGAAGAACCAGAACACGTGTTCGAACATCACCGGGTCGCCGCCGCCGGCGGCATTGAAGAAACTCGTGCCGAAGTAGTGGTCCGTCAGCAGCATGGTGACCGCACCGGCAAGCACCGGCATCACGGCGATCAACAGGTACGCCGTGATGAGCCAGGACCAGCAGAACAGCGGCATTTTCAGCAGGTTCATGCCGGGAGCGCGCATGTTCATGATGGTCACGATCACGTTGATGGCGCCCATGATCGACGAGGCTCCCATCAAGTGAACCGCGAATATCGCCAAGGCGACGTAGTTGCCGCCCTGAAGAAACAGCGGCGGATACATGGTCCAACCGCCGGCGGGTGCGCCACCCGGAATGAACAGGGTGGACAGCAGGATCGTGAAGGCGAACGGCAGGATCCAGAAGCTGAAGTTGTTCATGCGCGGGAGTGCCATATCGGGCGCACCCACCTGGAGGGGAATCATCCAGTTCGCGAGACCGACGAACGAGGGCATGACTGCGCCAAAAATCATCACCAGCGCGTGCAGGGTGGTCATTTGATTGAAGAAGGCGGGATCGACCAGCTGCAGACCCGGCTTGAAGAGCTCGGCGCGGATGATCATGGCCATGGCGCCGCCGATGAAGAACATGGTCAGGCTGAACACCAGGTACATGGTGCCGATGTCTTTGTGGTTCGTGGCGAACAGCCAACGCTTGATGCCCTTGGCGGGCTCTCCGTGGTGATCGTCGTGGTGGGCGGTGTCGGCTGTGTGGTCGTGGGCCATGGTTCGATGACTCTCTATATAGATAGGGTAATGCGGTCTAGTTCAAAACTTGGGCGGTGGCGGGCGCCACGCCCGATGCCGTTCCGGGCTCGAGCGGCCCGGCCTGCTTGGCGGCGGCCTTTTGTTCCTCGACCCACTTCTTGAAATCGTCGGGCGTACGGACGTCGACGACCACGGGCATGAAACCATGGTCGCGACCGCATAGGGCGGCACACTGCCCGCGATAGATGCCTTCTTTTCCGGGCTCGACCTTGAACCAAAGCTCGCTGATGAAACCCGGTATCGCGGAACGCTTGGCGCCGAAATCGGGCACCCACCACGCATGGATCACGTCCATGGATGTGAGCAGGAGGCGGACCTTGGTCCCGCTTGGGATCACCAACGGCTTGTCGACATCCAACAGATAGTTGGGAACGGTATTCGGGTCAATCCCGGAATCCAGCTGCCGCGCGAAGTTCGAGTCCGATTTGAGGGTCGAGAAGAAATCCACGCCCTCGCCCGCGTTCATGTACTGGTACTGCCACTTCCATTGGTATCCCGTCACGCGGATCGACAATTCGGAATTGCGGGTGTCCTCCTGCTTGAGGATGAGGTCCGCGGCAGGGACCGCCATGACCACCAGGATGAGCACCGGGATGATGGTCCAGATGATCTCGACCTTCGTGCTGTGCACCATGGTCGTGTCGGGTACGGCGCCCTTCGAATGGCGAAACGTCACGAGGGAATAAATCATCACGCCGAAGACGACCACGGCGATGCCGACGCAAATCCAGAACACCTCCATGTGCAGTCCATACATGGCTTTGCTCAATTCGGTCACGCCGACCGGCAGGTTGTAGCCGTTCGACGTGTTGGCGGCTGCCGTGTCGATCACGCCGAAAGCGGCGAGAGTCGCTACGCAGAGCGCAGCGGCCCCGGAAAAGCCCCGGGGCGCGATTGCCCGCGGCCGAGAAGTGCGATTGTCGGTGTCGCTTGCCCTGATAACTCTCATCTCAACGGATCCCCTTCAGTTCAATCGATTTCAAGCGGGGGCGACTCGTTCATGCCGCCCACCAAATTCCGTAAACGCTTGGCAAGGCGGCACCTTTCCTCTTCGGTGAGGAAACTGCCGACCTCGAAAGCTCGTCCGCGACTCTCGATCGTCAACCTGCTCGGGTAGACGCGGATACGTGAACTGCGAAGTCTAACCTTCGCCCAATGCCGCGCAAACTCTTGTTTTGCTTCGCCGCGACGTGTACGCGTCACCAAACTGATCTGCGAGTCCGTGATGGTGACGGTCTGGGTGAACCGGCGCCGCTGCATGCTGGCGCGCAAAGCCAGCCCCAGGGCGAGCATTTCGAGTGCCCAGAACGGCAATACCGGCCAAAACCCCAGGACCACGAAAATCATCGCAAAAGCCAGTGAAAACAAACAGGTAGCGCCGAAGAAAAGCTTGGCGCCCGTCGGTGTCAGCGAACAATTGGGCGCGAGTTCGATTCGCTGTTCCATTGCGACCAAGGATAACTCAAGGATGTCGAAGCGGCTCCAATTCCCGAAGATTCGCCGATAATAACTTCACGGCCTCGTCCGTTGAATTTATCGAATGAGGCAATGCCCCCAGGCACGGAGCGGCGATGCGGGTCCGTAACGCCTGCAAATTCTCGGGGAGGCGCTCGAAATGCGGGTCGACCGAGTTGCCGACCCATCCCGCGAGGCGTAAACCGTGCCGTTCGATGGACTCGACCGTCAGCAGTGCGTGGTTGAGGCAGCCCAACCGCAGTCCGACCACCAAAACGACGTCCAATTGCCAGTGTGCAGCCAGATCGGCGAAGGTGCGGCCCGCATCGATGGGGGCCAGCCAGCCGCCTGCCCCTTCGACGATCGTGACGTCGCTTTGCAGAGAAAGACGCTCGAAACAGCGGTCCAACACCTCGAACTCGATCGTCCGCCCCGCCTCCATTGCCGCGATATGCGGTGCGATCGCCGGCAGGAAGGCATAGGGATTCACCTCCGCATAGCCGGCGCGTACATTCATCGCGCGCCGCAGCGCCTCGGCATCATCATTGCGCAGGCCGTCGGGTGTGTGCATGCAGCCTGATGCAATTGGCTTCATCGCCGCGACCCGCTTGCCGGCGGCGATGAACGCAGCACAGAGGGCGGTGGCGACCCGCGTCTTGCCGACGCCGGTGTCGGTTCCGGTCACGAATAGTCTGGGCACGTCAGCTGTCGCGGCGCAACTGCAGCTGGCGCTTGACGTCTTCCAGCGACACGTGGGCGTCCTCGGAGGCGGAGCGCCGCGGTGTGTTGACCGGCGCCCAGGCTTGCCCGAAGACCACCTCGAAGGTCGCGGGTATGCGGCCGTCCACACGGTGGCTCTCATAAGCAGCCTGCATGCCGCCGAATTTGCGGGGCGTGGTCAGTCCTTTCGGCCTCCCTGTCGTTGCATTGCGGGCGCCGATGGCTTTGAGATCCGCAGCCAGGCGCGGCACGTCGCCATACCATAGGGTGTAATGCTCCACATCCAGCACTGGCGCCGCGAATCCGGCGCGTACCAGCGCATCCCCGATGTCATGCATGTCCATGAACAGGCTCACCCGGGCGTGCGGGTCGACGCCCGCCCAGGCGCCGCGCAGCTCGCGCAGCGTATCGGGCCCGAGGGTGGTGAAGCTCAGCAGGCCCCGCGGCGCCAGAACGCGGCGAAATTCTGCGAAAGTCGCGTCCAAGTCGCTCCATTGCAGCATGAAGTTGCTGACGATGAGGTCGGCGCATCCATCCGGGAGGGGCAGCCGCCCGGCATCGGCGCAAACCCTGACGAACGGTCGAATCCACGACTGCTGTTTGCCGGCCGCGCGCAGCATGCCGAGCGACGAGTCCAGGGCAATGACCTGTGCGCGCGGATAACGACGTTTGAGCGCACGGCTCGCGTGACCGGTCCCGGCCCCGGCGTCGATCACGAGCGCGGGCGACAGGCTGGTCAGGCTGAGGCGCCCGAGCAGGATTTCGCGCACCTCCGCCTGCAGGACGGCGGCCGCGTCGTAGCTACCGCTCGCCCGGTCGAACGAGCGCCGGATCCAGGCGCTATCCAGTGAGTACGCGGAGGACTCGTCGTTCACGCCATCATTGCTGTGCGGTATTCGGGGTGGGTTGTTTGGGCTGCTGGCTCCGCGACGATCTGCAGCCGCTCGAACAGACGGCGGTCGTCTGCGGTATCGGGATTGCCGGTGGTGAGCAACTTCTCACCATAAAAAATCGAGTTTGCCCCGGCCAGAAAGCAGAGGGCCTGCAATTCGTCGTTCATTTCGCCGCGGCCCGCGGATAAGCGCACATGGGAGCGGGGCATGAGAATCCGTGCCACCGCGACCGTGCGGACGAAGTCGAAGGGATCAAGGGCCGTCGTTTCCGCGAGCGGCGTCCCCGGGACGCGCACCAACTGATTGATGGGAACGCTCTCGGGGTGGCTGGGGAGGGTGGCGAGCGTGTGCAGCAGGCCCGCACGATCTTCGGGTGCCTCTCCCATGCCCACGATACCGCCGCAACAGACGTTCATGCCGGCGTCCCGGACGGCCTGCAAGGTGTCGAGCCGATCCTGATAGGTACGGGTACTGATGATCTTTTCGTAGTATCCGGCCGAGGTGTCGAGATTGTGGTTGTAGTAGTCCAAGCCGGCAGCCTTCAATTCCTGGGCCTGAGCCCCGCTCACCATCCCAAGCGTGGCGCACGTTTCGAGACCCAGGGCCTTGACCTCGCGGATCATGGCGAGGACCTTGCGCAGATCCTTCGGTTTGGGCGAGCGATAGGCCGCGCCCATACAGAAGCGCGTGGCGCCGGCATCCTTGGCGGCGCGGGCGCGGCTCGCGACCGCCTCAAGCTCCATCAGTTCCTCTGCCTCGAGGCCGGTGTCATAGCGGACGCTTTGCGGGCAATAGGCGCAGTCTTCGGGGCACGCGCCGGTTTTGATGCTGAGCAAGGTGCTGATCTGCACCGTGTTGGGCAAATGATGCTGCCGGTGCACTTGTTGCGCCCGGAAGATCAAATCCATGAAGGGCAGCGCGAACAGCCCTTCGACCTCGGCAACCGTCCAATCGTTACGCACGTCCACAGATCTACCCTCTTGGCCGCACTGGCTGGAACGGCGCTTCAGTCATGAATGTTGCGCAGTATTGGGGGCCAGGTGTCCTTAGTCAACCAAGCGGCGACTCGCCGGTTGACCAGCCTCATTCCCCAGCCGGTCGCCCCTCCTGGGTTTCGGACACCTCGACATCGACCCGACGATCGGGTTGCAGGCAGGCAATCAGTGCGGCGGTCTGGCGCTCACCCGGGCATTCGCCTGGCTGCGTCACCGGCGCGGAGCCAGCCTCGCCTCGAGCCGACAATTTGTCTGCAGGCAGTCCGCGGCTTTCCACCAAGTACGACTTCACGGCCTGCGCACGGCGCATCGAGAGCTTCTCATTGTAGGCTGCCGTCCCGAGGCGGTCGGTGTAGCCCCTGATGGTGATGACGGCGTAACGAGAACCGTCGAGTTGCGCGGCAAATTCGTCCAGAGAATGCCTGCCTGCGGGCCTGATCGTGGCCTGGGCGAAATCGAACAGTGAATCCGCCGACAGCGTGATGTGCCGTGGCAGCGGGGCCGGTACCGGTACCGGTACCGGCTCCGGGCGGGGCGCGGGGGCTGGCGCCGGTGCGGTTTCGGAGATCGCGGTCGCGCGCGGGAGTGGTGCCGGCGCGCCGCGTCCGAACCGGTAAACGATGCCGGCCGAGAGCAGATCGATATCTCCCCGGTTGCCGACGGCGTCCTCCACCCGATAGCGCTCCACCTCCGTGCGCAAGCTGACGTGATCCGTCAATTCGTATCGGAGACCCACCCCGAATTTGTAATTGGAGGAATGGGTGCTGGGGTGCGGATCGCTCACGACGACCTCCCCATAGCCTGCGAAGGCATCCTTGGCATAGGTGTAGTCGTAGCCGACGCGGGCGAAGACGGCGAATTTCTCGCTGAGCGGCAGGGTGCCGACGGCATCGAGATTTGCGCCGGTGAGTTTGGTATTGCCAGTGAGCCCGGCGGCAGGCACGGTATCGGCCGTGAACCCGAACCTGCCGAGATCGAAATATCCGCCTTCCAGGGCGAAGTAGCGGTTGAACTGGTAACCGCCGAAGAGCTTGTAGGCGAAGTGACGGTTGTCGTCCTTTATGGCGGTGGTGTCGAATCCCGACTCGAGCAGTCCACCCACGATGCGCGCATCGTCGATTCTGGCACGCGACTGCCCTGCGCCCGCTCCGACATACCATCCCGAGTCTTCCGCTGCGGTGGCGTCCACCGCCATTGCGGCGCTGATCGCGAGCGTCAGCGCGCACAGCGTGCGCGATGCTCTTGATGATTTCACGGTGTTCTCCAGCTGTGTAAATTGAATGACGTTACGGTCCGGGTACGTTGATGACGGTGTCGACGATGGTGACCGACGCACCCAAGGACAATGCCCGGCCGTTCAGAGTCACGATCGCCACATTGCCCACCGTCGATATGGAAACTCCGGCCTGGGAGATGATGGTACCGACCATGGTTCCACCGCCGCCGGCGTCGATCGTCGCCGCGGATCCGACCTGCCAGAAAACGTTCTTGGCCTGCGCGCCTCCGGCGAGGACGATGTTCTGGGGAGCGGCCGCGCCGGGGCCGCCGACGGTCAGCGTGGTTGCCATCTGGAAAACCCAGACCGCGCCTGCATTGCCGCCGGCATCGAGCGTCAGATCACCGCCCTGGATCATGAATGACCCTGCCGGGGCTGTGTAGACACCGGGCGCGAGCGTGAGTCCGGCGAGATTGCCGCCAGGATTGGCCCCGGCCGGCATACCCGCGAGCGCGAGGTATGCGGTTTGCGCGTCGAGGCGCGCCTGATCCGCGACGCTGCAATTGGCCGCGCTGGGTCCGGCTGAGTTGGGCCCGGTGGTCGAATTGGTGCAGGTATAGATTGTCCCGTTCACGGTTCCGACATTCGCGGGGGTCTCCGTATAGATATCGCCCACGGTGTCATGAAAACCCGTGATCGATGACGTGGCTGTCGCGATGGTCCCGATGTCGCCATTGACCACGGTCAGGATTCCGGTATTCGTCATGCCGGCGGTTCCGCCAAAATCCCCGAATGGCGACGCGGTGCCTAGCGCCACCGGTGCGATACATGTACCGGTCGCCGGCCCCACCGTGAAGCTCCAGGTGACATTGCTCGCCATGTCGTCGGCCGGGATCGCAAGGTCCATCACGCCGCCGGCTCCTCCCAGCACCGTGGCGACATACGAGGCACCGGCGGTCAGTGCGGTCTGCGGGGTGAACGTCGCCACCGTGCCGGTCGCGGCATCGAGGGTGACGGACGCCGCGGATACCGGCGTCAAGGCGGGAGACGGGCCGGTGAGGGTGAACGTGGCGGCATTGACGGTGCTGGGATTCATCCGCAGACCCGAAGGCACGGTGAAGGTCGCATTCACGGAGGTATCCGGGCATACCCCTGCCGACTGCCCCGCAGTCGGGTTCATTGAGCTCACCGTGACGCTGCCCGCGGGAGCTGTCGTCGCTTCGGTGGTGAACGTCCAGATGTAATTGCTCGCAGCGGGCAGCGCAGCTTGATTGCCTGCCAGGGCGTTGCCCGCAAAGTCCGTCGCCAGGGTGGTGATGGTCGCCGTGTACGTGGCGGAGGCCGTCAGCGCGGCTGAAGGCGTGAACAGGGCGCTTTTGGTGCCCACATCGTAGCTCACCGTGCCCGTCGGGGAGACGCACGGCGCCGCGCAGGTGACGGTGAAACTGGTGCCCGTGATGCTGCCCGGTGCCATGGCTTCGCTGAAGACGGCCGCGATGGCCGAGTTGGTCGCCACTCCCGGCGTCGGGCCGGGTGTGGTGGTGACCGGAGCGGTGAGCAGCACCCTGGGCCGGGTCGTGTCCGCGGTGACGCCGGTCGTGAACGTCCAGACATAGGGCGATGCCAGGGCGAGTCCCGTTGCGAGGCTGGTGGCGGCGGTGATCGTGACGGTATACGTCGTGAGCGACGCAAGGTTCGCTGTCGGTGTGAACGTTGCATTGCGGGCCGTCGCATCGAGCGTCACGGATCCCGCGGGGCTTGTGCAGGGCGCAGTGCATGCGACCGTGAAGCTCGCCGTACCCGTGATCGGTGCCATCGGCTCACTGAATGCCGCGGAGACTGCGCCGTTGATGGACACGCCGACCGCATGGTTCAAAGGCGTCACCGCGGTCACCGTCGGCGCGGCGGGAATGATGCCTGTGGTGAATTTCCAAACGTAGGGAGCGGCCAATGCGAGTCCAGTCGAGAGGCTGGCCGCTCCGGTCACGGTGGCCGTGTACTGCGTGAGAGCAGATAGTGTCGTACCTTGCGTCAATGCGAACGTCGCAATTCGGTTCGTTGCATCGAGCGTCACCGTCCCCGTCGGGTTGACGCACGGCGTCGCGCAGGTCACGGCGAAGCTGGCACCGCCGGAGAGCGAGGCCATCGGCTGATTGAACGTGACGGTGATGAGCGGATTGGTGGCAGTCACACCGGTCGCGCCGCTGAGCGGCGTGACCGCGGTCACCACGGGCGCAAGGGCGGTGCTCCCCGCGGGTGCTGGGGTGGCGCTCCCCGCGGATGCTAGGGTGGCGCTCCCCGAATCAAGTATGGCGTCCCGCCCGACCGTTCCGCCGCAGCCGGTCGCCGAGGCTGCCAAGACCACCGACAACAATCCTATCCGGCATCGGGTATTCAATTGAATGACCTTCATATACATCCCTGCCTCGTCGATGACACCGTGATTTGAGAGTTCTTTCATTGACGCCGGGAGCCTGGAGCTTCGACCGGAAAGTGTCTGTGCGGTAGTGGGCTTAATGAGCATGCTGCAACGCGTGCGCAAGCTTCACCCTAAATGTTGGCCAAGCATTGCCGGCAGCCGGTGAACTTCAGTTACCGAATTGGTAGTTGAGCGCTACCCCCAAGAAAATGCACAGCCCGAAATAATGATTGTTGAGGAAGGCCTGGAAGCAGGCGTCGCGGTTACGGTCGCGGATCAGCCACAGCTCGTAAAGGAAAAATATGCCGCCGGCGGCCAACCCTGCGTAATACCACGGACTCATGCGCATCATGCCGCCGACCAGATACAGTGAGAAGATCGTCAGCGCCTGCAACACAGCGATGATGTGGCGATCCGAGTCTCCGAACAGAATCGCGGTCGAACGTACACCGATCTTGATGTCATCGTTGCGGTCCACCATGGCGTAAATGGTGTCGTACACCGTCACCCAGAGCAGATTGGCGAGAAACAGCAACCACGTCACACGAGGCGGAAACCTATCCAGTTGCGCGGTAAACGCCATGGGAATGCCCCAGCCGAAAGCCAGGCCCAGATACAGTTGCGGTACGGACAGAAATCGTTTGATGAACGGGTAGCTGACCGCGAGCGCACCGCCCACCACCGCGAACAGCAGCGTCAGCCGGTTCAACTGCAGCACCAGGGTCAACGCGGTGAGCGACAACCCGGCGAACAGGAGAAGCGCCTCGACGGTGGATATGCGTCCTGCCGCCAAGGGCCGATCCTTGGTGCGCTCGACCCGGGGGTCGAAACTCCGATCCGCGTAATCGTTGACGGCACAGCCCGCCGAGCGCATGAGCACCGTGCCCGCCACGAAGATCAGAAACAGTTTCGGGTCCGGCCTGCCGTGGCTGGCAATCCACAGCGCCCATAACGTCGGCCACATCAAGAGCCAGATCCCGACGGGACGATCCAGGCGGGTGAGCTGAACATAGTCATGAACGGTCCCCAGCAGCCGGGGTAATTCATTGGTGGTCCAGGGATGGAAGCGCACGCGGTAGGCGAACCATCGCCAGCGCTCGGCGATGCGCTCCCCCAGTTCGACCCCCGAGCGCGGTAGAGCCATGGCGCGGCTTAAGCGCGGCCCATGCCGGGCAGAAAAGCCTCGTGCATGAGCAGTGGAGCGCAACGCAACGTCACGCGCAGGCGCCGCACCCAGAGCCCCGCCGGCCTGACCTCAGCCGCGCGCAGCGCGCGAGCCGCCAGGGGATCGCCATCCGGCAACCAGGCGTATTCGTACGAACTCCGTTCCATGCCGGACAGGACGCTCAATGTTTCATCGAGGGCCGTATCACCCAATTCGGCCAGCCAGGGATGCTTGCACAAGGTCGAGTCCGGCGTCACCGTCTGCGCGAAAACCCACACCTGTCCGGCGCGAACCATCTCGACGTCGCGGAACAATCCGGCATTGTCCTGCGCGCGCAGTCCCAGCTTGTGTGAGCTCGACAGCAGGCCGCTCCATTGGTCGACGAGCCGCAGCGCGTAACGATCGCCACAGGCTTCGCGTATCCGTGTCGAGAGCAAGCCCTTGCCGATGAGCCAGGGACGAAGAGCCGGATCGACGCTCATCTGGCCTAGTCGCTCCGCCGGGAGCCACTGAGTCGATTGGAGGGGTATTGCCGGCTTGATTTTCATATTGACAGTCTACCCGACCCGCCCATATTGCTCCGCATTCCCAACCCATCGGCGGATCAGCGGCGTCACATTCGCAGGCCAGTCGCGCAGCAACGTCTCTGCGGCGATCTGCACGCTCGGCAGCAGGTCGGCATCACGCAGCAGGTCGGCAACACGCATTTGGGCGAGCCCGGTCTGTCGCGTGCCCATGAGTTCGCCCGGCCCGCGCAGCTCCAGGTCGCGGCGCGCCACCACGAAGCCGTCATCGGTGTCGCGCATCACCGCGAGCCTTTCCCGCGCCAACATCGACAAGGGCGCTCGATAGAGCAGCAGGCACGAACTCGCGTGCCGCCCGCGTCCTACGCGACCGCGCAATTGGTGCAACTGGGCCAGGCCCATGCGTTCGGCGTTTTCGATCACCATCAGCGAGGCGTTCGGTACGTCGACGCCCACCTCGATGACGGTGGTCGCAACCAGCAGCTGGATCTCGCCATCCGTGAAGCGGCGCATGGTTTGTTCCTTCGCCGCAGACGGCATGCGCCCGTGGACCAGACCAACGATGAGTTCCGGCAATGCGGCCGCGAGCGCGGCCGCGGTCTCCTCGGCCGCCTGGTAGGGCATCTCGTCCGATTCGTCGATGAGCGGGCACACCCAGTAGGCCTGTCTGCCTTCCAGGCACGCGGTGCGAATGCGCATCACCACCTCGTCTCGCCGCGCCTCGCTCAACACCACCGTCTTCACGGGGGTACGTCCGGGCGGTAGTTCATCGATCACGGACACATCGAGATCGGCATAGGCCGTCATCGCGAGCGTTCGCGGGATCGGCGTCGCGGTCATGATCAGCTGGTGCGGTTGGTGACCATCGCGGCCGCCCTTTTCACGCAACGATAACCGTTGATGGACACCGAAGCGATGTTGTTCATCCACGATGACCAGCGCCAGCGAGTGGAATTGCACGCTCTCCTGGAACAACGCGTGGGTGCCGATCACCAGAGGCGCATGACCCTCGCGAATGCCCGCCAGCACGGCCGCCCGCGCCTTACCCGTCTGGCGGCCGGTGAGCAAGGCGACCGGGAAGCCCAGTGGTTCGAACCAACGCCGGAAATTTTGCGCATGTTGGTCGGCGAGCAGTTCGGTGGGTGCCATCAACGCCACCTGACGACCCAGTTGCATGGCCTGAGTTGCTGCGAGCGCGGCCACCAGCGTCTTTCCGCAGCCGACATCACCTTGAACCAGCCGCAGCATGGGTTTCGGGAGGGTCAGGTCGCGCTCGATCTCGAGCAATACGCGCTGTTGCGCGTTCGTCATTTGAAACGGAAGCGCGGACAGCAACCCCGCTTTGAGGGAGCCATCCGTGATGAGAGGCCAGCCAGGGTCACTCTGGATCCGCTGCCGCAACAGCTTCAACGACAATTGATGTGCGAGCAACTCCTCGAATGCCAGACGGCGCTGCGCCGGATGGCGCCATTCGAGCAATTGCTCGACCGGAGCGTCCGAGGGCGGCCGATGCACATAGATCAGCGCTTCACGTAGAGACGGCAGGTCTGAATCCCCGAGTACGACCGGCGGCAGCCAATCTTCTAGGTCGTTGGCCGACGTCTGGTCCAGCGCCATGTTGACCAGCATCCGCAGCCGTCCTTGGGTGACGCCTTCGGTGGCCGGATAAATCGGCGTCAGATGATCTTCCGCCGCCTTCGCGGCCGGCGCGTCGGCCCGGCGATACTCAGGATGCACGATCTCCAGTCCCTTGGGACCCCGCCGCGCCTCACCGAAGCAGCGGATGCGGACGCCGCGGGCAAGGGCTGCCTGTTGCTGCGACGTGAAATAGAAGAATCGCAGGGTCAGGAAACCTGAGCCATCCGCAATCTTGCAGAGCATCTGGCGTCTTCCGCGGAACGAGACTTCCGTGAGCAGGACTTCTCCTTCGACAGCCGCCCGCTGACCGGGCAGCAGTTCGCCCAACGGCACCACCCGAGTACGATCCTCGTAGCGCAGCGGCAGCAGGAACAGCAGATCCTGGATCGTTCGCACGCCCAGAGCGTCGAGCCGTTCCGCGAGCGTGTCGCCGACGCCGCGCAGTTGAGTGACCGGCTTGGGCTCGATCACAGGGCGACGATGCACTCCACTTCAACCTGGGCGCCGCGCGGCAATGCCGCCACGCCGACGGCGGCGCGTGCCGGATAGGGTTCGCGGAAATACTCCGCCATCACTTTGTTGACGAGTGCGAAGTGGGAAAGATCGAGCAAGTACACGTTCGCCTTGACGACGTCGTCGAACGTGGCGCCGGCGGCCACGACGATCGCCTTGAGGTTGTCGAAAACCTGCCGCGTCTGAGCGTCGATATCGCCCGCGACGAGTTCCTTGGTGCGAGGATCGAGCGGAATCTGCCCGGACACCCAGATGGTGTTGCCCACCCGCACGGCCTGGGAATAGGTTCCGATGGCGGCAGGCGCGTCGGCGGTCGAAATGATTTGTTTGCTCATAGTCCTTCGTTCGTAGGTTAGGCCAACGTGCGAAACACCCGCTGCACGTCGGGCATTCGTCGGATGGTCCTGATGACCTCGGCCAAGTGCTTGCGATCGCGCACCTGCAGCTGAATCCGCAGCCACGAGTTGCTCACGTCGCGCTCTTCCAGTTGCACCTGGTCGATGTTCGTCTCGGTCTCCGCGATGCTAGATGCCACCGCCGCGAGCACGCCCACCCGATTGTTGATTTCCAATTGGATCTCCGAGAGGAACAGGCGCCCCTGGGTTTCCTCCCAGGCGACGGACAACCATTTCTCCGGCTGCTTTCGGTACTCGGCGAGGTTACCGCAATTTTGCCGATGGATCATGACACCTCGGCCGGCGCTCAGGTAGGCCATGATGGGGTCGTCGGGGATCGGGAAGCAGCAATGCGCATAGGTCACGACCAACCCTTCGGTGCCCGCGATCATCAGCGGGCCGCCGCTCACATGGTGCTGCTCGGGGTCGTCCTTCGCCGGCTGCAAGCGGCGCGCGACCAACGGCGCGAGGCGCTCGCCGAGGCCGATCTTCTCGAACAACTCGTCGGCATCCTTCAGATTCAGTTCTTTGGCCACGACATCGAGTTCTTCCGGAGAGATTTTCTTGAGGTTGAGCGAGAATTCGTCCAATGCCAGCCCCAGCAACCGACGGCCCAGCTCCAGCGCCTCGCCGCGCTTCAAATTCTTCAAGTATTGGCGGATGGCGGCGCGCGCCTTCGCGGTTACCAGGAAGGTCGACCAGGAGGGGTTCGGAGTCGCACCCTTCGCGGTGATGATTTCGACCGTCTGACCGTTGCGCAGCGGCGTTCGCAGCGGAACCAATCGTCGATCGACCTTCGCGGCGACGCAACGATTGCCGATGTCGGTGTGGATCGCGTAGGCGAAATCCACCGCCGTCGCGCCGGTCGGAAGGCGCAGAATCTTTCCCTTCGGCGTGAACACGTACACCTTGTCCGGAAACAAGTCGACCTTGACGCTTTCCAGGAATTCCTCGGAGCTTCCGCCTTCCTGAATCTGCACGAGGCCCGCCAGCCATTCGCGTGCCCGGTCATGCTCGACGCCGCCGAAGGCATCTCCGCCGGTCTTGTATTTCCAATGTGCCGCGATCCCGGACTCGGCGACCCGATGCATTTGTTCCGAGCGAATCTGCGCCTCGATGGGCACGCCGTTCGGGCCGAAGAGCGTGGTATGCAGCGATTGATAGCCGTTGACCCGGGGTATGGCGATGTAGTCCTTGAAGCGTCCGGGCATCGGCTTGTAAACGCTGTGCACCAGTCCGAGCACGCGATAGCAGGTGTCGGCGCTGTCGACGATGATGCGGAAACCGTAGACATCCACCATTTCGTTGAGCGAGATGTGCTTGCTGCGCATCTTCTTGTAGATGCTGTAGAGGTGTTTCTCGCGGCCGTCCACGTCGCCGGCGATGTCGGCCTTCTTCAATGCGCCCTTGAAGGTCTCGGCGATCTTGCCGACGAATTCCTTCTGGTTGCCGCGGGCGCGTTTCAATTCGCGCTCGAGCACCTTGTAGCGATAGGGGTATAGCGCGCGGAATCCCAGGTCCTCGAGTTCCAGCTTGACCGCATAGAGTCCCAGCCGTTCGGCGATCGGGGCATAGATCTCCAGGGTTTCGCGGGCGGTGCGGCGCCGCTTGATGGGCGGCATCGCCCCCAAGGTGCGCATGTTGTGCATGCGGTCGGCCAGCTTGACCATGATGACCCGGATGTCCCGCACCATCGCGAGCAACATCTTGCGGAAGCTCTCCGCCTGGGCTTCCTGCCGGTTCTTGAACTGGATCTGGTCGAGTTTGCTGACGCCGTCGACCAGGTCGGCGACCACCTGCCCGAAGATGGAGGCGATTTCCGCCTTCGCGGTCGGCGTGTCCTCGATGACGTCATGCAAGATCGCCGCCACCAAGGTGTCGGCGTCCAGGCGCAGGTCGGCGAGAATATCGGCGACCGCGACCGGGTGGGTGATATAGGGTTCGCCAGAGACCCGTTTCTGGCCTTGATGCTTTTCGGCACCGAACTCGTAGGCTTCTCTCACCCGCTCGACCTGAGCGGGCGACAGGTACGCCTCGAGCTTATCTAAGAGCTGACTGATTCCCGTGGATCGTCTTCCACCGGGCAGGAAACCGAGTATGGAAGACGCATAGTCCATCGTGAGTCAGGCTACGGGATCGTTCAGTCCCCTAACCCGAGTTGCGGAGCGCGGAAGTCTGACGGGAGTTCCATCTCGGCGACGGGCTGCTGAGCCGGCTCCTCGGGTTCCTCGAGCATTTCGAGCGTGATGTTGCCCGCGGCGATCTCGCGCAGCGCAACCACGGTCGGCTTGTCGTTTTCCCACTCGACAGTGGCCTCGGCGCCATTCGCGAGCCGACGCGCGCGTTTCGCGGCGAGCAACACGAGGTTGAACAGGTTGGGTTCGTTCTGCAGGCAATCTTCGACGGTGATACGCGCCATGGCTGTTGGTTCCAATGAAGGGGTTGGAATCATAGCAGCAGGGGTCGCTTCAGGCCAGTTATGAGTGCAGCAGCCCCGCCGCGAACCGCGCGACTTCGGGCCGCGTCGCCAGGAGCCCGTCGCCGCGCCCTTGCACGATTTCGAGCAAATCGGCCAGGGCGTGCTCGAATTGGTCGTTTATGACCACGTAGTCAAACTCACTCCAATGGGTAATGTCCTGCGCTGCGTCCTGCAGGCGGCGTTGAATCACGGTGGCCGAATCGGTGCTGCGGCCCTTCAAACGCTCTTCGAGGGCGCCGCGGGTGGGCGGCAGGATGAAAATGCTCCGTGCCGCGGGCAAGCGTGCCCGCACCTGGCGCGCGCCCTGCCAGTCGATTTCGAGCAACAGCAACTGCCCTTCCGCGAGAGCCGCTTGCACGGCAGCCAGACCGGTGCCGTAGAAATTGTCGAATACCTGGGCATGTTCCAGGAATTCGTTGCCCGCGATCATTTCCTGAAAGCGGGCCTGCGTCACGAAATGATAATCGCGGCCGTCGAGCTCGTTGGGTCGCGGCGCGCGCGTGGTGTATGACACGGAAAACCGCATGCGCGGCTCGCGCACCATGAGCGCCTTGACCAAGCTGGTCTTGCCTGCGCCCGATGGCGCGGCCACGACGTATAGGTGTCCTTCGCTCATTACTCTATGTTCTGCACTTGCTCGCGCATTTGTTCGATCAGCACCTTCATGTCGACCGCCGCCCGCGTGGTTTCGATGTCCTGCGATTTCGACGACAGGGTGTTGGCTTCGCGGTTCAGTTCCTGCATCAGGAAATCGAGCCGCCGGCCAGCGGGTTCCTGACCCGCGAATGTCTGGCGGATCTCCATCACGTGTCCGCGCAGGCGGTCGATTTCCTCATCCACATCCTGGCGCTGGGCCAGCATGGCAAGTTCCTGTTCCAGCCGATCATGGTCGACTTCGCTGACCAAGGCTGCGATGCGCTCGAGAAGTTTCACGCGGCCGCGGGCGCGCACTTCCGGCAGCCGCTCCTCCACCTTCGTCGCCAGTTCGCCGAGCCCCGCGCAACGCTGTTCCAATGCCTCGCGCAGCCGGCCGCCCTCGCTGTCGCGAAACCGCGTGAGTTCGGCAAGAGCGTCGCGCAGCAGCGCCTGCGCGGCCGCGATCAGCGGTGTCGCATCGAGCGTGTCGTCGCGGACCACCCCGGGCCAGCGCAGTAGTTCCATCACGTCGATGCGCGCCGCCATGCCCGCCTGCGCGGCCACTTGTTGGGCTCGCAGCGTCAGCGCGGCGAGGAGATCGACGTCGACTTCCAGCGAGGTGGCGGCCGCGGTCGGGCGGAAGTGCAACGAGCAATCGACCTTGCCGCGCCGCACCGCGCCGGCGATCGTTTGGCGAAATTCGGACTCGGCGGCGCGAAACTCCTCGGGCAACCGGCAGCCAACCTCCATGAATCGATGATTGACCGTCTTCAATTCCCAGGCCAGCGATCCCCAGGGGAACTGCCGCTCGCGTCGCGCAAAGCCGGTCATGCTACGAATCATAGGGGTCTGCGCCAAAATCGGCCATAATCGACAAACAGTAGGATTAACGACGAACAGTTTATCAGATGCCTTAGGAGCGCTCATTGCAGATCGAGACCGCGGACGTCAGCCTCATCGGGCATCGCGAAGAAAACCAGGATCGCGTCGCCGTGGCGAGCGCCGAGCAGTCGGTGCTGTTGGTCGTCATCGACGGCATGGGAGGCCACGCGGAAGGCGCGCGCGCCGCCGAGACCGCCCTGGCCACGATGCTGGAAGCGTTCTGGCAGACGCCGCATCCGATTTTCGATCCCCTCGGTTTCTTGCACATGTCGCTGGGGCGCGCCCATGAGGAAGTCGTGAAGCTCGGCGTAGGTCTCGGCGTCGAGGCGCGGCCGCGCGCCACGTGTGCGGTGTGCCTCGTGCAGGATTCGGCGGCGTACTGGGCGCACGTCGGCGACAGCCGCGTGTATCAATTGCGCCAGGCCCAGGTACTGGAGCGCACTCGTGACCATAGTCACGTGGAGGTGTTGCTGCGCGAGGGTCTCATCACCGAAGCGGAGGTCCACGGTCACCCGATGCGAAATTATGTCGAGTGTTGCTTGGGCGGGGACGCGGCGATACCCGAGATGAGCATTTCGACGCGACGACGGCTCAAGACGGGCGATGTGCTGCTATTGTGCACGGACGGCCTGTGGGCCAACCTCAAAGATCAAGATTTTGTGCGCTTCGCGCAAACAGCGGGTAAACCATTGCGTGATTCATTGAACGATCTCGGAATTCAAGCGGTGGCCGCATCGGCGCCGTACAGCGACAACACCAGCGCCGCTGCGCTTCGTTGGCGCGCCGCGTGAGCGTACGTCCGAGCGGGCGGTCGCCCGACGAATTGCGCACCGTCTCCTTCGAGCGCGGATTCACCAAGCACGCCGAGGGCTCCGTTCTCGTGTCGTTTGGCGCGACGCGGGTGCTGTGCACCGCGAGCATCGAGGACAGCGTGCCCGGGTTTCTACGCGGCCAGAACCAAGGCTGGGTGACGGCCGAATACGGGATGCTGCCGCGCGCAACGCACACGCGTTCCGGACGTGAAGCCGCCCGCGGCAAACAAACCGGACGCACCCAGGAGATTCAACGTTTGATCGGCCGCGCCCTGCGCGCCGTGGTGGATCTGAAGGGGCTGGGCGAGCGCACGGTCACCATCGATTGCGACGTGTTGCAGGCGGACGGCGGCACGCGCACGGCCGCCATCACCGGCGGGTTCGTGGCGCTGGCGGATGCCATCGACACCCTGTTGAAGCGACGCGCGCTGCAGTCGAATCCATTGCATGGGCAGGTCGCCGCCGTCTCCGTGGGCATCTACCGCGGGGTGCCGGTGCTGGATCTGGATTACGCGGAAGATTCGAACGCCGAGACCGACATGAACGTGGTGATGAACAGCGGCGGTGCGTTCGTCGAAGTACAGGGTACCGCCGAAGGGCATGCGTTTCGCCGCCATGAACTCGATCAGCTGTTGGATCTCGCGACGCAAGGGATCGCCCGGCTGCATGCCGCACAACTCAGTGCGCGCGCCGCGTAAAAGGCTGGTCGTCGCCACCAGTAGTCCTGGCAAGCTGCGGGAGTTTCGCACACTGCTCCAGGACCTGCCGTTCGACATCGTCTCCCAAGGCGAGCTGGGCGTCGTTGCGCCCCAGGAGACGGGCTACACCTTCCTCGACAACGCGATGTTGAAGGCGCGTCATGCCGCAAGAGCGACCAACTTCGCGGCGATCGCCGATGATTCCGGGCTCGAAGTCGATGCGTTGGGAGGCGCGCCCGGCGTCTACTCGGCGCGCTACGCCGGGGTGGGGGCCGACGATGCCCGTAACAACGCCAAGTTGCTGGCTGCGCTCGGCGCAATTCCCGCCGCGTCGCGCAGTGCACGCTATCGCTGCGTGCTGGTGTTCTTGGCGGGTCCCGATGACCCGGCGCCGCTGTCCGCCGAAGGCACGTGGGAAGGGGTCATCTTGCCGGTGCCGCGTGGCTCCGGCGGTTTCGGCTATGATCCGTATTTCTGGCTGCCCGATCTTCACATGACCGCAGCCGAGCTGGACCCGACCGATAAAAACCGACTCAGTCATCGTGGCGTGGCGCTCCGCGCGCTATGCGGGCTGCTGGCGGCCCGTGAGCGGATGGCTGCATCGTATGGCCGGGTCCGATGACATCGGCATGGCGGGGTCCTCGCTTGCGCTGTACATCCATATGCCATGGTGCGTTCGGAAATGCCCTTACTGCGACTTCAACTCTCATCAGCTGAAGTCAGCCCAGCCCGACGGCGCGTACATCGATGCACTGCTGCGGGATTTCGATCTGGAGGCACCGTTGGTGTCCGGGCGGCGAATCGACACGGTGTTTTTTGGCGGCGGCACGCCCAGCCTGTTCAGTCCTGAAGAGTTCGCGCGGCTGCTGCAGGCGCTGCGGCAGCGCATTGAGTTTGCAAGCGACGCGGAGATCACGATGGAGGCCAATCCCGGCACCATCGAGCGCGGCCGCTTCCAGGGTTACCGGGATGCAGGAATCAACCGGGTGTCCCTCGGTGCGCAGAGTTTTTCGCAGCCGGCGCTCGCGCGCCTGGGTCGGATACACACGGCCGACGACACCCATCGTGCAGTCGAAGAGCTCCGTTCGGCCGGGATCGAGAATTTCAATCTTGATTTGATGTACGCGCTGCCGCAGCAAACGTTCGAAGAAGCGCTGACCGATGTGCAAACCGCTTGCGCCCTCGCACCCTCGCATATCTCCTACTATCAGCTCACTCTCGAACCCGGCACGGTTTTCCACTCCCGACCGCCCCCCCTCCCGGATGATGAGGCGGCGTGGCAGATTCAAATCGAGTGCCAGCGGCTGCTGGCTGCGGCTGGGTATGAGCAGTACGAGGTTTCTGCCTACGCCCGGCGCGGCGCACAATGCCGCCACAATCTGAATTACTGGTTGTTCGGCGACTATCTAGGGTTGGGAGCCGGCGCGCACGGCAAGCTAACTCTCGGTCTGCCGTCGAGGATCCTGCGTAGCGCCAAGCCGAAACAGCCCCGCGAATTCCAACACGTCGTCGGCGATTCGAACGCGGCAATCGGCGAGCGAAATCTCGTCGACGTTCGCGATCTGCCATTCGAGTTCATGCTCAATGCGTTGCGTCTCAATGACGGGTTTCCGACCCGCTTGTTCGAGTCTCGAACCGGGCTGCCGGTCGCGGCGCTGGAGCCCGCTTTGTCGGCGGCTCAGACAAGGGGGTTAATCGAGGCGGCGAATAATGGATGGAGGCCGACAGATTTGGGCCGACGATTCCTAAATGACCTGCAAGGGGGTTTCCTGGCATGAGCTTATACACATAGGGCGGCAGCTCTCGCACAAAGGGGCACCTACGACACATAGCGGTTGCGATAGGTCAGAAGCCGATAGCAAGCCAATGATTTTATTAAATAAATACCCCTGGCTATTTTTTGACCAAGTTAACATTTAGCCGAAATCCTGCAGATCGCATTCAGGCGGCGCATAACCATCCACAGAGTTATCCACAGATATTGTGGACAAGACTGCAAACAGATGACAACCAATGGTTTATTTCCTCGCTCTTGTTCGTCAAATCCAAACCGAGTAGGATAACCGGCTCGCTTTTGAGCTCGAACGCGGAGTTCACCGGCGGACATCTATTGGCATGGCGGTAACGACCATCCAACGAGCGTTGGGGTTTTATCGATTCTGCCGTCACGACATTGAGGCATCTTATGAAAACTGGCATCCATCCTGAATACGCGGCGATCACGGTAACGTGTACCTGCGGCAACACATTCCCCACCCGGTCCACCATCGGCCACGATCTGGACGTGGAAGTGTGCTCGAGCTGTCACCCGTTCTACACGGGCAAGCAGAAGGTCGTCGACACTGGCGGTCGCGTCGACAAGTTCCGCAAGAAATATGCGGCGCTCGCTCCAAAGGCCTAACCGGCTCCGCACTCGGTTGATGGATGCGCGGAGGTAGCTCCGCGCATTCTATTGCGCGCTGATGGCTTCTTGGTCTGCGCCCCGTCACCTTCCTTTCATTGATCGCACGCTGGCCGTTGCTCTTCATACGAGATTCGGCATGATCGGTCAGCCGTGCGCTAGCCGCCCGCCACTAGCCGTGCGTAACTAGCCGCCCGCCACTAGCCGTGCGCCCTTGATTCCAAAGTTCGACCGTGCAAGGCTGGTAGGTCTTATCTATCGAAACACACCCTGCCGGAAAAGCGCATGAGCACGAAATACGAACTTAAGAATTCTGCCACTGGAAAATCCACCCAGCTCGACGTCCTCTCGGGAACCATCGGTCCCGATGTCATCAATATCTCCAACTTGAACAAGGATCTGGGAGTCTTTACTTTTGACCCCGGATTCATGGCCACCGCCAGCACCGAAAGCAAGATCACCTACATCGACGGGGATGCAGGCGTGCTTTTGTACCGCGGCTATCCCGTCGAGCAACTTGCCGAAAAATCCAGTTTCCTGGAAGTGGCGAACCTGCTGATCAGCGGCAACCTGCCGACGAAGACCGAACTCGATGCATTCCACGATTCGATCATGCGTCACACCATGGTGAACGAGCAATTGCTGCGGTTTTTCCAGGGGTTTCACCACAACGCGCACCCCATGGCGATGGTGTCGGCGGTTGTCGCGTCGATGGCCGCGTTCTATCACGATACGACGGATATCAATAATGCGCGCCATCGCGAAATCTTCGCGCATCGGATCATCGCGAAATTGCCCACCATCGCCGCCGCCGCATACAAGCACACGCTGGGCCAACCCTTCATTTATCCGCGCAATGATCTGAAGTATTGCTCGAACATGCTCAACATGTTCTTCGCCGTGCCGTGCGAGCCGTACGCAATCGATCCGGTGGCGGCGGAAGCCCTCGATCTGTTGTTCATCCTGCACGCCGACCATGAGCAGAACGCGAGCACCTCGACCGTGCGTCTCGCGGGCAGCACCGGCGCGAATCCCTATGCCGCGATTTCGGCCGGCGTGTCTGCGCTGTGGGGACCTGCGCACGGGGGCGCCAACGAAGCGGTGCTCGACATGTTGGACAGCATCGGTTCCGTTGCGAACATCGACAAGTTTCTCGCGCGCGTCAAGGACAAGAATGACAGCGTGCGCTTGATGGGTTTTGGCCATCGTGTCTACAAGAACTTCGATCCTCGCGCCAAGATCATCCGTGGCATGTGTTACCGGGTTCTCGAGAAACTCGGCAAGACCAACAATCCGCTGTTCGAACTGTCGCTCAAGCTGGAGGAAATCGCGTTGAAGGATGAGTATTTCGTGTCGCGGAAGCTGTATCCGAACGTCGACTTCTATTCGGGCATCATTTACAGCGCGTTGGGAATCCCTCGCTCCATGTTCACCGTCATGTTCGCGATCGCGCGTACTGCCGGTTGGGTGGCGCATTGGCAGGAAATGGTTTCCGATCCGCACATGAAGATCGGCCGCCCACGTCAGTTGTACACCGGCCCGGTCAAAAGAGATTACCAGCTCATCGAAAAGCGCTGAAGCGTGCGAGCGCGGACCAAAGCTCGATCGGCCGCGTTGGCCGCGCTCGCCTTCTCGATCCTCTCCCGGGCGGCTCCCCAGGCGCCGCCACCTGAAACGAATCTCTGCAGTGAGCCCGCAGGCCCGTTGGCGCTCGGCACTGCGCAGTGGAATGGCTGGGGGCGCGAGATCGAGAATACGCGCTATCAGCCGGAGCCCGCGATCCGGGCCACGGATGTACCCAAGCTGGGATTGAAGTGGGCCTATGGCTTTCAAGGCAGCGTCGTTGCCGGCCAGCCGACGGTGGTCGATGGACGCATCTTCGTGCTGAGTGCGGCGGGTCGCGTCTACTCGCTCGATGCCAAGAGCGGATGCACCTACTGGACCTTCGATGTGCCGGCGGGTGCGCATTCGTCGATCTTCATCGGCGAACTCAGCACGCCACGCAAGGTGCTGGTACCCGCACCGCCGCGCCAGGTCGCGGGCCGCAAGGGTCAGAAGCCCAAGCGCCAACTCATGCTGGCCCATCTCGACGTGGTCAAGGCGCCCACGGCGGCATTTTTTGGTGACGACACCGGCGCCATCTATGCACTCGATGCGCAGAAGGGCACGTTGTTGTGGAAAACCCAGGTGGATTCCCATCCGCAGGCGAAAATCCTCGGCGCACCCACCCTGTTTCACGACCGTCTCTACGTGGTGGTGGGTTCGAGCGAACAAAGCGCCGCCCAGGACAATACCTATGCGTGCTGTACCTTTCGGGGTAGCGTTGCCGCGCTCGAAATGACCACGGGACATGTCGTGTGGAAGACATACACGGTCGCGGAGGAGCCTCGCCCATACGGAAAGAACGGCGCGCGAGTCACGGAACTGGGACCCGCCGGAGGCGCCGTCGCCGCGGCACCCACCGTCGATCCCAAGCGTAATCTGCTTTACGTGGGCACCGGTGGGTCGCTGACGGCCGTCAACGTACCCACGACCGACGCGGTGGTGGCTCTCGACCTGGACGATGGGCGGATGCGATGGGTCAAGCAATTTTCCCGGCGCGATGCGGCAGGGGCCGCGGAATTCGGCAGCTCACCCATTTTGCGCACCCTGGCGGACGGCAAACAGGTCATTTTCGCTGGACAGAAGTCCGGCATCGTCTACGCCCTCGACCCGGATCATGGTGGCGATGTCCTGTGGCAAACGAAGCTCATCGACGCGACCGTGCCGCGCGGGATCGAATGGGGGCCGGCCGCGGATCACCGCAACCTGTATGTCGGTCTGTCCGGTCTGATCGCGGAGCCTGAAAACATGTCGGGGGCGCTCGAGGCCATCGACATGCGAACGGGCGCCCGGCGCTGGTATACACCGTCACCGGCGCCGGGGTGCAGCTGGGGACCGGAGAGCTGCGCGCATGCCGAGAGCCAGGCGGTCACCGTGATTCCGGGCATCGCATTCTCCGGCTCGATGGACGGTCATTTGCGTGCCTATTCCACGATCGACGGCAAAATCGTGTGGGACACGGACACGGCGAAGGATTTCGTCACCGTCAACAGTATCCGCGCGAGTGGCGGCTCACTCGACCACGGTGGCGCAACGATCGTGAACGGCGTCGTTTACATTAATTCCGGATACGGCCAACGTACCGGCCAACCGGGCAACGTGCTGCTCGCCTATTCGGTCGACGGAAAATAATCATGCAAAAGTACCTCCTGACACGCCTCGGCGGGCTCGCCATTCTCGGGTTGTGCCTCTCAGCGGGCAGTCTGGAGCCGGCGGCGTTCGGCGCCACGCCGGGCGCAAAGACCGGGCCGGCGCCCGCCAACATCGAGAGTTCGGTGGTCAAGGTCTTTTCGACGATGCGCTATCCGGATCCTTTCAAGCCGTGGACCAAGCAGGCGCCGGCCGAAGCCACGGGTTCAGGCGTCGTGATCGAGGGCAATCGCATTCTCACCAATGCGCACGTGGTCCTCTACGCCAGCCAGGTGCAGGTCCAGGCGAGCGCGGCCGGCGACAAGGTGTCGGCGACCGTGGTGGCGGTGGCGCCCGGCATCGACCTCGCCGTATTGCAGCTCGACGACCCGAGTTTCTTCGCCACCCATCCGGCCATGGCGCGCGCCAACAAGCTTCCACACATCAAGGATGCCGTTCTCGCCTATGGATTTCCGACCGGAGGCAATTCGCTGTCCATCACCAAGGGCATCGTGTCGCGCATCGAATTCGTATCCTACAACTACCCTGTGTCGGGCCTGCGTATTCAGGTGGACGCCGCGATCAATCCCGGCAACAGCGGTGGTCCGGCCATTGCCGACGACAAGATGATCGGCCTCGCATTCAGCAAGCTCGGCGGCGATACGCAGAACATCGGCTACATCATCCCCAACGAAGAGGTCGAACTCTTCTTGAAGGACATTGCTGACGGTCATTACGATGGCAAGCCTGCGATGTACGACGATCTTCAGACCCTCGAGAATCCCGCCCTGCGCGATTTCCTCAAATTGGACAAGAGCGTCGAAGGCATGGTCGTGCATCGGACGGCCAAGACCGACGCCTCCTATCCGTTGAAGGAATGGGACGTCATCACCCGCATCGGCGAGGCCCCCGTGGACAATCAAGGCATGGTGAAGATCGACAAGGATCTTCGCGTCAGCTTCCAATATCTCATCCAGAAGCAGGCGAGCAACGGCAAGCTGCCGCTGACGGTCGTGCGTGGCGGAAAGTCCCTGCAGATCCAGTTGCCGGTGTCGGCCGAGCATCCGACCCTGGTCACCGATTTGCGGGGCAGTTACCCGTCGTATTTCATCTATGGACCGATCGTGTTTTCGCCGGCCACGTGGCAATTGGTCTCGAGCCTCGAGGCCAATGCGGGGTTGATGCGGATGCTGGGGCTGGTCAAGAGTCCGTTGGTCACCCATGCCCTCGATGAGCCAAGCGCCGATCTCGAGGAGTTGGTTGTGGTGTCCTCGCCCTTCTTTCCCCACAAGATCGCCAATGGCTATTCGAACGTGGCCGGATCGGTCGTCGATTCGGTCAACGGTATTCACATCAAGAGTCTGCGGCATCTCGTCGCCGTCCTGCGGGACCTCAAGGATCCCTTCGTGACCATCGAGTTCGACCAGAAAGGTGGCGAGGCCTTGGTGTTCGCGCGGCAGGCGATCATGAGCGCCACCGACGACATCTTGATGGACAACGGCGTGAGAGCGCAGGGATCGCCGGATACACTGGCGGTCTGGCAGGACAAGGGCTCGAAATAACGAGCCGTGAGGCGGGCCCATTCCTTGATGGGCCCGCCCCGATTACGACGCTGGCTACCGCTCAGTAGCGATAGGTTGCCGTGATCCCGACAGTCCTCGGACGAACACCCCGACCGAAGTAGAGGAGGTCGCTGGGCGGGACGCCTGGACCGGTCGCAATGTCCCGCGCCTCGAACATCAACGGATGCGCGTTGGTCAGATTGTTCCCGTAGACCGAGAGATCCACCCCGTTGAACCGCAATCCAGCCCGTGCGGACAGATTGTTGAGCACGGGAAGTCCCGGCAGCGTCTGGTCGAAGAGCGCGTTCTTCGTGTCCTGTCCTTGGAGCAAGGATTTTTGCGCGGTCGAGTGCTGGAAGTCGAGCCGCACATAGGGCGTCCTGCCTTCCCAGACCGGCAAGTGATACTCCGATGACGCCGTGAATGACCACGGCGCGCCGAGCAACGCGTCTCCGTTGCTGGCGATCGGGAGACCGGTGATGGGTGCGCCCGTCGATGGATCGGTGCCCGAACACCCCGCGCCGTTATAGGTCAGTGCGCCGGCGCATGACGTCTTGGTCAGCCTGGCGTCCGTGTACGCGGCGGTGACGTCGAAAGTCAGTACGTCGACGGGCTTGTACAGCACCTCGATATCGCCGCCTTCGCTCTTGGCCTTACCCAGATTGGCGGTGAATTGCTCGCCGCAAGCCGGCAGGTACACGTTCTGCTGGATGTTGCTCCAGTCGATGTAGAAGAGGCTGGTATTGATCTGCAGCCGGTGATCGAGAAAGGTGTTCTTGCTGCCGATCTCGTAGCTCCACAAGCTGTCGGATGAGAACTTCTGCGGCACCTGGCGCGCGCCATCGACGAATGGCAGGCCGAGTGAATCCAAGTTGGAGCCGCAAATGCTGCCGACCCCGACATTGGGTCCGCCCGGCCTGAATCCCTTCGATGCGCTGACGTACAAGAGGTTGTCGCGATCGGGCTGCCAGGACAGCACTGCCTTGGGTGTCACCGGCTTATCCGTGTTGCTCGACTGCGTCACGATGGTCGTGCCGAGGAAGGGACCGGTTTCCGCGACCGAACCGGTGTAGTCGAGTTTCGATGCGCGCAATCCGACCGTGGCCTTGAAGGTGTCGGTGATCTTGAATACCAGTTCGCCGAACACGGCGATTTGCTTGTCCACGACTCTGTCGACCGGGCCGGCGAAGATCAGCCCGTTGGGGCAGGGTTGCGGGGTACTGCAAAGCGGGCTCGCAGCGCCGTAGGCGGCGGTGGTGTAATTGATGATCTCCGAGTTCAGCGTCGGATCGAAGATGTTCTCCGGTACGTTCTCGCTCAGATGCGAATAGAAGAGCCCGGCGTTCCAGACGATGCGTGCGTCGGTGTCATTGGAAGCCAGCCGAAACTCCTGGTAGAAATTCCGCTGGTCGTCCCGAAAGTTCGCATACCCCTTGTCGCCGGGGGCGGGAAAGGTGTTCGCCAGCTCGGCGAAGGAGGCCCAGGTGGCGCGCAGGTATTGGGTGTAGTCGGAGACGGAGCTTTGATTGCGATCATAGTAGGACGTGTTCGAGAACAGCGATGCGAAACCGAGGTCCCACTTGACCTTGATCGCGCTCAAGGTGAACGGGTCGGTGCTCGGATTGGTGAGCGCGTTGCCGTTGCGGTAGATGTTCGATCCCGAGTCGGACAGCGGCATCCAGTATGCAGCGGTGTCGTTGATCTGCAGCCGCTGATAATAGATCGACGGCGTGATTTCCAACGTGTCGCTGACCTTCCACTTCACGGCCAGACGTGCGGTGGTCGTCTCCTGCCAGTTCGAATTCGGCTGAGTGGTGCCATCGTACACCGGGGTCGGCGTCGTCGCGCCACCGACGGTGGAGGCCGCCCCTGGTGGAGCCAAGGTGTAGCCGACACGATCGACCCAACCGCCGTCGCGGCGGAAGGAGACGCTGGCGCGAAACGCCAGCACGTCGTCGATGATGGGCGCGCCGAAGGCAGCGCCGCCCTCGTAACTGGGCGACCCACCGTCGGTGGCGGCGGTGTCGGCGCGCGCGTAGCCGGACACCTTGTTGAGTTCCGGCTCCGGAGAGATGAAACGCACCACGCCCCCTTCGGCGCCGGCGCCGAACAGCGTGCCCTGGGGGCCACGTAGCACTTCGACGCGATCGAGGTCGAACAACGCGGGAAAGGCGTTCACCGATCCGAATCCGACGTGGCGGGTCTGGATGGGCGTGTCGTCGATGTAGATGCCCGTGGTCGAGGTGCCCGCCGTCGAATCGACGCCGCGGATGTTGATGTCGGAGCCTTCGTCGTTGTAGTTACCCGCCGAACTCATGCCGTTGCGCTGAAAATTCAGGCCGGGGGAAAGGCGCGACAGGTCGTCGATGCTCTTGAGCCCCTGGGCATCGATCTTTTCCTGGCTGAACGCGGCCACGCTGATCGGGATGTCCTCGATTCGCTCTTGACGGCGGGTCGCCGTCACCACGACCTCCTCGAGTGCGCCGCTGTCGGCCGTATCCGCGCCGGCGGCGGCGGCAGGCGACATGGCCGGCATCATGAATTGACCTGCCAGGGCGGCAGGTACCAGAAATCTCCTCAGTCGATCCGTTCGCATCCCGCATCCCTCACAGTGTTGCCCCTTCCCCACAAAAATGGACCCACGTGATTCTGGCTCTTCTGGCCATTTTGTTGCGTGTTCGTGGCGGTCTCCAAGGCAGCTTAATACGCCTCTTGACGAACGTTCAAGAGATTTGCGGGGCGGCGAGCGGGTTTGCCCACCGCACGCCGCTGCCAAACCCGCCGCTAAATCGTGTCGACCAAGTCCGCGACTTCGCGCACATCGGCGCGTTTCATCGGGCGTCCGTCGACCGGCGAATAAGGCGACTGGCGGATCCCATCGATGGGGAACACCGTCGCGTCGACCGTCCGACCATTGGCGTCGAAGCGCAGGGCGGGAAAGTTGATGCTTCGGTCGGCGTCCATTTTGACGCGGCGCTCATAGAACTCGTGCGGCACGCCGAGCTCCAGCAGCCGGATCGCGACCGATTCCGAGCGATCGGCGAACAGATGCAAATTGATGTCGCTGTAATTGGTCGCCGTTCCGGTCAGCACCGAGCCCACCAGCCGGGGCTGAAACTCGATCAGCAAGCGCATGGTCTCGAGCGCAATGCGGCGCTGGTCTCTGAGGGTATCGTCGTGCGAGTCCCGCCCGAAAAGCCGTTGATGTTCGCGCAGCGCCGCTTCGATCTCGATGTTCTTGGGAAGCACGGCGACGTCGTTCACCCCAAGCCGGTCGGCGGCCTTGCGTTTGGCCTGCAAAAAATCCGCGATGCCATGTTCCGCCATGATCCTGGCCGCCTCCTGAGCCAGTGCACGGCGCAGATCCTCGCTTCGCTGGGAAAATTTCTTGGGCATGTCTCTTAGAACAGGGGTTTGTCGCCGTCGGTCATGGGGTTCTGATTGTGGGGGCCCTCGTACACCTCGGATTTGGGCAGATTGTCCTCGATGAACTTTTCCATGATCCCGTTCGGATTGTCCGAGCTCGCCAGCAGACCCGTGTCCGGGGAAATGCGCACCGTGACGATGCCGTCCGGCGTGGGCCATAGATGCCGCGGCGTACCGGCCAGCGCTTGATGCATGAAGAAAACCCACGTCGGCAGGGATACGTGGGCGCCTTCTTCGCCGCTGCCGAGAGAACGATCCTGGTCGAAGCCCGTCCACACCGACGTCACCAGGCTGCCGTTGAAGCCGTTGAACCAGGCATCGTGTTGATCGTTGGAGGTGCCGGTCTTGCCCGCGATATCGTCGCGGTTGAGCACCCTTGCACCGACTCCCGTGCCATGCTTGATGACGTCGACCATCATGTCGGCCAGCAGGTACGCCACCTGCGGACGGATGATCTGGGGTGCCAGATTCTTTGCCTCGATCACCGTCTTGCCGTCGTGGGGTCCCACGTCGAGCATCGAAACGCGCTCGTTCGCGGCGGTTTTGGCGGCGTTTGCGGTGGGGTCGCTGACCTGGCCGCATTCCGAGCACGCGATGGCCGGGTCCGCTTGCACCAACGTTTTGCCGCCGGCGTCTTCGATCCGGTCGATGTAATACGGGGTCACCTTGAAGCCACCGTTGGCAAAGGTGGCATAGCCGATCGCCACCTGCAGCGGACTGAGCGACGCGGTGCCCAATGCCATCGTCAGGTTGTTGGGCAGCTGGTTCTTCTCGAAGCCGAAGCGCTGGACGTAGTTCCAGGTGTAGTCCGCGCCGATCGCGCGCATCAATCGCACCGACACCAAGTTCCGCGAGTGCGCCAAGGCCTCGCGCAGCCGAATCGGGCCAAAGAACGTATTCTCGTTCTCCTTGGGTCGCCACGCCTGCTCCATGCCGGCCTCGTCGATCACAATGGGCGCATCCAGCACGATGCTCGCCGGCGTATAGCCCTTGTCGAATGCCGCCGCGTACACGAATGGTTTGAAGCCGGAGCCCGGCTGACGCCGGGCCTGGGTCGCCCGGTTGAACTTGCTTTGGAAAAAGTCGAACCCACCCATCAGGGCGACCACGGCTCCGTCCCTGGGATCAACCGATACCAGCGCGCTCTGGGCCTCGGGGACCTGCACGAATTGCAGAGAATCGCCGGTGGTGCCGACCGTGTAGATCACGTCACCCCGGCTGACAATGTCGGACGCCTGGGTTGGCGCGCGGTCCACTTTTTCCTCCGGCAGTTCCCGGCGGGCCCACGACAACTTCTCCCATGGGAGGGTCACGGTGCCGAGGCCACGGACGTAGATCTCGGCGCTTTTCTCATCGACCTTTTCCACGACGGCGGGCCGTAGGCCGCCGATGATGGGGAATTCCTCGAGTTCCGCCTCGAGGCCGCCGGTGGATGCGACCTTCGACATGTCGATCTTGGCGGTCGCGCCCCGCCAGCCATGGCGGCGATCGTACTGCAACAGCCCGGTCCGCAGCGCCACCGTGGCGGCGCGCTCCAGGCGCGAATCGATGGTCGTGTACACCCGATAGCCGGCGGTGTAGATGCTGTCGCCATACTTGGCCTGCATGTCGCTGCGCACCATCTCCGCGACGTAGGGAGCATCCACCTCGATGGTGGGGCCATGCAGCCGGGATTCCATCGGGCTGGAATTCGCCTGCTCATATTCGGTGGCGTTGATGTAATTGAGTTCACGCATGCGGCCCAGCACATGGGCGCGACGCACCTTCGCCGCCTCGGCGTTGGCCACCGGGTTGACCACGGACGGCGCGGTCGGGATACCTGCCAAAGTCGCCATCTCCGCGATGCTCAACTCGTCGAGCGTCTTGCCGAAGTAGACCTCGGCGGCGGCACCGACTCCATAAGCGCGCTGTCCCAGAAAGATCTTGTTCACATAGAGCGAGAAGATCTCCTCCTTGGTGAACTCGGTTTCCATGAGCAAGGAGATGTAGATCTCGCTCATTTTCCGTTTCATGTCGCGTCGCGGCGTCAGAAACATGTCGCGGGACACCTGCATGGTGATCGTGCTGGCCCCCTGACGAATGCCGCCGGCCTTCAGGTTGGCGACGGCGGCGCGCAAAATCCCTTGCCAATCAACGCCATGGTGCTGAAAGAAGCGATCATCCTCGGTGGCTAGAAAGGCTTGAATGAGTCTCTTGGGGAGCTGTTCGTAACGCACCGGGATCCGGCGCTGGTCGCCGATGGACGCGATGAGCTTGCCGTCGCGTGTATAGACCCGCAGCGGAACCTGCAATTGAACCTCGTGCAGACTACTGACGTCGGGCAATGCGGGCCGCAGGTAGGCGTAGGCACACACATTGGCGAACGCCGCCAGCACGATCGTTCCGGTCAAAACCACACAAATGCGCGAGATGAGAACTAGATAACGTTTGGTCACTGAAAAGCGTTCTAACTTATTCGACAGGCGGAATTGCGCAAGCATATTACCGCTGGTTACACGGGCATACTCATCGAAAGATGAGGACGCAAAGCCACCGGTCTTAAGGGTTCACAGCCTAAGACAGCGGGGTTGCCAGACCAAGATTAACCGAGTGCAGCCCCCAAATGGGCAGCCTGAGGGTCTGAATGAGCGATCAAGCGTCCTCGATTTCGCTGCGGACCGTTCGTGGTTCTCACTTTTCCATGCCGGGTAGCCGCTACAGTGATTACCGTGAGTAGCTTCACGTTCCATTTAACAGTTTCTTGCTAAGTTTGCTTCGCGTAGCTAATCTCGTGCGGCATTTTCGACCTCCAAGGTACTGAGTAAAAAGGGAAAAAATTTGTGTGGTCGTTTGGCAAAAGATATCGTCCGCTCATAGGACTTGACATAACCACCTCCTCCGTGAAGTTGATCGAACTCACGATGTCGGGTGGCCAGTACCGGGTTGAGTCGTATGCGGCGGAGGCGACTCCCCACAACGCCATCAACGAAAAGGCCATTGTCGACGCGGAGGCCGTCGGCGAAGCAATCCGACGTGCGGTCAAGCGTTCGGGAGCCAAGAGCCGATTGGCGGCCATCGCGATCAGCGGCGACGCGGCGATCACCAAGGTCATTCAAATGCCCAAGAGTCTCGGGGAGAACGAGCTCGAGGGGCAGGTTGAAATGCAGGCCGACCAGTACATCCCGTTCCCCATGGAGGAAGTGAGCTACGACTACCAAGTCGTCGGTCCCTCCGAGAAGGATCCGGATATGTTGGACGTGCTCCTGGTCGCGACGCGAACTGAAAACGTCGAACAGCGTCAGGCAGCAGTACAGGCCGCGGGTCTGACCGCACACATAGTCGACGTCGAAGCCTTTGCCTTGGAAAACGCCTGCGCGTTGATGCGCCATCAGATGCCCGACGGCGGTCTCGATCGCACCGTGGCGGTCGTGGACTTCGGCGCCAGCAGCACGACGTTCAGCGTGCTGCGGGACATGAAAGTCATCTACACGCGTGATTTTGCCTTCGGCGGTCAACAACTCACCGAGGAGATCATGCGCACCTATGGACTTACCATGGAGGAGGCTGGCCGCGCCAAAAAGGAAGGCGGTTTGCCAAGCAACTACCAGCCTGAGGTGCTCGATCCGTTCATCGATGACATGACCCAGCAAGTCAGCCGCTCGCTGCAATTCTACCTCGCATCGGGCAGCGGCCGGTCGCAACCGGACCAGATCCTGATCTGCGGCGGCTGCGCCAACATACCGGGTGTCGCCGACGTGATATCCAGCCGCGTCGGCGTCCAGGCCGACAAGGGCGACCCGCTCGGCAACATGAGGGTGTCGTCGAAGGCCAAGGCGCAAGCGGTTGGACGCGACGCGACGGCACTATTAACAGCCTGCGGCCTCGCGCTGCGAAGCTTTGACTGAGAGCCGCCATGCCGCGTATCAACCTACTTCCCTGGCGAGAGCAAGAACGTATAGTACGGCGCCGCGAGTTCATCATCGCAGGCGGCGCCGCCGTGCTGGCCGGCATCATTTTCATGGGCGGCGGCAAGCTGCTGTACGGCAGCTGGATCGACGCGCAGACGGAAAAGAACAACATGCTGAAAAAAGAGATCGTGAAACTCGACGCTCAGATCGCCGATATTCAGGATCTGGAGAACCGCAAGCAGCGCCTCGTCGCACGAATGGAGATCATCGAGAAGCTGCAGCGCAGCCGCCCGGAGATCGTCCATTTGTTCGATGAGATCGTGAAGGTCATGCCCGAGGGCGTGTACCTCACACAGCTCAAACAGACGAACCGCAAGCTCGAGATCCACGGCATCGCACAGTCGAGCACCCGGGTTTCGACCTTCATGCGCAACATCGACGCGTCCACCTGGATGGCCAATCCCGTGTTGCAGGTCATTGAAACCGCCCAGAATTCCCCGACCGGCGGTTCAAGTTTCACGCTCTTTACCGATATGGTCGGCGTGGACCTCGACAACAGTGGCGAAACAGCCGTCAAGAAGGTTGCCGCGAAATGACCTTTATCGAACAACTCAAGACTCTCGATCCGCGCGACGTCGGCCGCTGGCCGCTGGCCGTGCGCGGCTTCTTCGTGCTCTTGATCTTCCTCGTTTGCACCGCCCTTGCGTGGTACTTGTTCGTGTGGGATGACGACCGCCCGATTTTGCAAAAGGCCGAAGCCGATGAACTGGACCTGCGGGCTCAGTTCGCCAACAAGCAGCAACGCGCCGCCAACCTCGATGCTTACAAGGCGCAACTCGGCGAAATGGAGCGCAGCTTCGGCGCCATGCTGCGCCAACTTCCCGGCAAGACCGAAGTGCCGAACCTGCTGGTCGATATTTCGCAGACCGGGCTCGCCGCGGGCCTGCAGGAAAAGCTGTTCCAACCGGCTGGGGAGCAAAGCAAGGGCTTCTACGCCGAGTTGCCGATCAAAATCCGACTCGTCGGCAATTATCATGAATTCGGGGCCTTCGTGAGCGGCATTGCGGCCCTCCCGCGAATCGTCACCCTGCACGACATTTCGATCACGCCGGTCGCCGACGCGAAAACCGGTGGCTATGACAATCTCACCATGGACGTCACCGCCAAGACCTATCGTTACATAGAGGACGAAGGTGGCGGGCGCGCCGGCGCGAAAAAGAAGCCAGGAGGCGCGACGTGAAGAGCTCAATGGGTGCTCGCGTGCTGTGCGCGGCCGTGCTCGCGAGTTTCATGCTCGCCGGGTGCTCGGGTGGTCAAACCGATCTGCAGAAATGGATCGACGACACCAAGAAGAAGCCGGGCGGCCGCATCCAGGCTCTCCCGGAAGTGAAGCCATACGAAACGTTCACGTATTCCGTGGGCAATCTGCGTTCGCCGTTCCAGCCGCAGGGGCCCGGCGCCCTCGGCGGCGGCAGCGCCAGCCTGCGACCGAACTCGCGGCGCAATCGCGAATTCCTCGAAGGATTCTCGCTCGACACACTGAAGATGGTGGGTACGTTCAAGGTGGGCAGCAGCTTCTACGGGTTGGTGCAATCGAAGGATGGCCTGGTGCACAAGGTTCAACCGGGCAACTACCTTGGACAGAACGACGGGAAAGTCACCGACATTTCCGGCAGTAAAATTAGCCTCGTCGAAATCATACCGGACGGTCTCGGCGGCTACATCGAGCGACCGGCCTCATTGGCACTGGCTGATTGAGGCCACAGGGAGAAGACACATGAAAAAAATCCACACACGAGTGATGACCATCGCGTTCGCGTTCATCGCATTGCCGATGCTCGCACTGCAGGTTCGGGCGGCCGACCCGGTCAAACTCGAGACCATCGACGTCCAAACCCTGGCGGGGCAGCAGATCCAGCTGAAACTGCATTTGAGCGGTCCGGCGCCCGAGCCGATTCCGTTCACCATCGACAAACCCGCGCGAATCGCCTTCGATTTGCCGAATACCACGCTCGCTCTTGCATCGCGACGGGTGGATGTGCGATCCGGTGGTGTCGACACCGTGTTGGCCGCCGAGGCCAATGGACGCACTCGACTGGTGGTCAATGTCGACTCCCTGCTGCCGTACACCACCAAGGTGGACGGCAATAACATCATCGTGACCCTCGGCAACATGCCCGGCGCCGGAGCGGTCACCGCAAACTCCGCGCCCGTCCGGGCCGGTTCGGGTACGTCGCCCATGGCCGGTGCCGCGGAACGCGCCATTCGCACCATCGACTTCCGGCGCGGTGCGGACGGTACGGGGCGCGTCATCGTGCAACTCACCGACCCGCGTACGCCCGTGAACGTGCGCCAGGAAGGCAATCAAATCGTGGTCGATTTCGCCGGCACCCTCATGCCGAAGAACCTCATGCGCCGCTACGATGTGATGGACTTCGCGACACCCGTGCAAAGCGTCGACGCGATTCGCATCGAAGGCAACTCGCGCCTGGTTATCAGCGCGCAGGGCGATTTCGAGCAGCTCGCCTATCAGTCCGACAACCAGTACACGATCGAAATCAGGCCATCGCTCAAACGCGCCAATGCAGAGGAGAAGAAGGAGTACACCGGCGAGCGGCTCACCTTGAACTTTCAGGACATCGATGTCCGTTCGGTGCTGCAATTGCTCGCCGATACCAGCGGCCAGAACATCGTGGTCAGCGACTCCGTCACCGGTAACCTGACCCTGCGACTGCAGAACGTCCCGTGGGATCAGGCGCTCGACATCGTTCTGCGCACCAAGGGCTTGGACAAGCGCCGCCAGGACAATGTCATCATCGTCGGGCCGACCGAGGAACTTGCGAATCGCGAGAAGGCGGAACTGGCGGCGCGCCGGGAAGTTCAGGAGTTGTCGCCGGTGCACTCCGAGTTCCTGCAGGTCAATTACGCCAAGGTGGCGGATCTGGCAAAGCTCATCAAGTCGAACAATGCCAAGGAGTCCATGCTCTCGGCGCGCGGCAGTCTGACCACCGATGACCGCACCAACACGCTGCTGGTTCAGGACACGGCCGAGCGCTTGACGGATATCCGGCGGCTGGTGCAGACCCTCGACGTCCCCATCCGCCAGGTGTTGATCGAAGCACGCATCGTCGTGGTGAGCGACACGTTCGAGCGCGACCTGGGCGCCAAGCTCGGCATCAGCACCACCGGCTCCGCCGGCGCCAATCTGTTCTCCGTTTCGGGCAGCGCCGTCGGCAGCGACAGCATCGTCAGTTCTGCGGCAACCGGCGCCTCAAGCTCGACGGCGCTCGGCACGGCGGCCCTCGCCAATCGATATCAGGTGAATCTGCCGGCCGCGAACGTCAATGGTAGCTTCGGTGTGTCGCTGTTGTCCGGCAGCCATTTGATCGACCTCGAGCTGTCGGCGGCGGAGAACGAAGGCAAGAGCGAAACGATCTCCTCGCCCCGCATCATCACGGCGAATCAGAAGCAGGCCACGATCATGCAGGGTGTGGAGATTCCCTATCAGGAGTCCGCGTCGAGCGGCGCCACCACGACGCAATTCAAGAACGCCGTCCTGTCGCTCAAGGTGACGCCGCTGATCACCCCCGACAACCGGGTGGTTCTGGACCTCGACGTCAGCGACGATACCGTGGGATCGAACGTCGCGAGCGCCACCGGCGGCAGCGTGCCGTCGATCGACACCCGCGAGATCACCACCCAGGTTTTGGTCAACGACGGGCAGACCGTGGTGCTGGGCGGCATTCTCGAGACCGTCAAATCAAAATCCGCCGACAAGGTGCCATTCCTCGCCGACATTCCGGTCCTCGGCAACCTGTTCAAGAACTCGATCAACATCAACAACAAGACAGAACTCTTGATCTTCATCACGCCGAAGATTCTGCGTGAAGGATCAAATCTTTATTAATTGTTTGCGGCGCCGCGGAGCGGCGAAATTAGGGATGCATAAAATGCGCAAGTTATCGATTATTTTGCTGCTGGGCGCGGTTTTGGCGGCTGCCGGCTGCGGCGGGAGCGCCAGCTCGATCACGGGGGCGGGCACCACGTGCACGACGAATTGCACCTCCACGGATCCGGTCACCACGGTCTCCGTGGTCTCCAATTTGGCCACCATTGCTGCCGACGGAAGCAATAGCGCGACCATCAGCGCGACTGCAAAAGACGCCAACAACAATTTGGTGACGGGCGCGACGGTCACCTTCTCCGCCAGCGCGGGCGGCCTCGCGGTTACCCAGGCAACGACTGATGCAAACGGCCTCGCCACGGCCACGCTGACGGCGGGATCGGCGGCGGCAGGTACCAGCATTACCGTCACCGCGACCACCGAAGGCATATCGGGCAAAGCGACGGTGGCGATCGGAAATGTTCAACAAACGATCAGCGTCATCACGAGCCTGCCGCAGATTCCCTCGGATAGCAGCAAGTCTGCGACGATAACCGCGCTCGTTCGCAATGCGCAGAATCAGTTCGTGTCGGGCGTGGCCGTTGCATTTTCCGCCACGTCGGGTGGCTTGACCGTCACTCAAGCGACGACCGGCACCAATGGCGCGGCCACCGCGACGCTCAGCGCGGCTGGTGACCCGACGAATCGCAGCATCACGGTGACGGTCACCGCCGGCGGCGCCACTGCTACCGTGCCGGTGACGGTCATAGGAACTAGCCTGACGGTCACGGGACCGTCGAGTCTGGTGCAGGGCAGCGTAGGTACCTACAACGTCACGCTCATCGATGCCGGCGGCACAGGCATCCCCAACCAGGCGGTGACGTTGGTTTCCGCGAAAGGTAATACCCTCAGCGGCGCAACCGTCACGACGAATGCCACCGGCGAGAGCACCTTTACTTTGACCGCCGTCAACGGCGGAACCGACGTCATTACCGCGGCTTCGCTGGGGCTGCAATCGACAGAATCGGTAGCCGTCAGCACGCAAGACTTTGCGTTCACATCGCCAGCCGCAGCAAATACTCCGGTCAATATTGGGACGGCAACAACCGTCACCGTCCTGTGGTTGTCCGGCGGTAAGGCGCAGGCCGGGCAAACCGTGACCTTTTCGGCCACGCGCGGGGCATTGAGCGTCACATCGGCCACCGTTGCGGGCGATGGCACCGCGAGCGTCGAAATTTCGTCGACGACCGCGGGCCCCTCGGTGATCTCGGCGACGGGGGCGGGTGTGACCGCGCAGGCCACCCTCGAATTCATTGCGACCATGCCGACCCAGATCGCTGTCCAAGCGAGCCCTTCCATCATCGCGGCCCAAGGCCAGAGTACGCTCACAGCGACCGTTCGTGACGCCAACAACAATTTGGTGGAGGGCCAAGTGGTCGATTTCTCGATCACGAAAGATTCCACCGGAGGTTCGCTATCGTTACCTTCCGCGACCACCAACGTTCAGGGTCAAGCCTCTACCGTGTACACCGCGAGCACGACGACAAGCGCCAGCAATGGCATCACCGTCTCGGCAACCGTCGCGGACACAACCGTTTCGAGTTCGGCCACGTTGACGGTGGGCGGACAGTCGGTATTCTTATCATTGGGGACCGGGAACGTGGTGGCCGCTGGTCCGAACATCAACACACAGTACTCCTATCCGTTCACGGCGCAGGCAATCGACTCTTCCGGCGCCGGTGTGAGCAACGTGACGGTCAACTTCACCGTTACGTCGCTCGGTTACGCTAAGGGAGTGGATGTATACAACACCCTCGATAGCGCTTGGGAGCCGCAAGTTTCCACTTCAGCGACGGACCCGGACGTCTATATCCTCTCCGGATTGCATGGCTGCTTATCGGAGGACCTGAACGGCAATGGAATATTGACCCCGACCGAGGACTACAACAATAATGGTAAGCTCGATCCCGGGTTGGTCGTCGCCACTGATGTGAGCTCGGCAACGACGGGCACCGGTGGAAGCGCCTCGGTCAATTTGATTTATCCGAAGGATCATGCGAACTGGGTAGCCGTCAAATTGACGGCTACCGCCACCGTCAGCGGAAACCAGAGCAGCACATCGACGAGTTTCTGGTTGCCCGGTTTGGCATCCGACTTCAGCAGCCCAACCCAAGTGCCGCCGGGCGTCAATAGTCCGTATGGTCAAGCCAGCACTTGCCTGAATCCCAACTAGATGCAATCGAGTTCCTACTGTGACATAGCGGGCGCCGACCGGCGCCCGCTTCTCTAGCTGGTTTAACCCCCAGTGCGTGAACGGGTAAACTGCCCGGCGCATGCCTCCCATCCGCAACATCTTCCTCATCGGCCCCATGGGCTCCGGCAAATCGGCCGTGGGCCGGCATTTGGCCCGGCTTTTCCGGTTCAATTTCCTCGACAGTGACGCCGACATCGAGTCCAAGACCGGGGTGGATATCTCGTTCATATTCGAAAAGGAAGGAGAGGCCGGATTCCGGGTTCGGGAGCGGGAATCGATCGAGCGCCTGACGCAGCTCGAGTCCATTGTCCTGGCCACCGGCGGCGGCGCCGTGATCGAGGCGGATAACCGGCGAATTTTGGCCGAACGGGGCGTGGTCGTATACCTGGAAACCTCGATTGATCAGCAGCTGGAGCGTACTCGCCACGCCCGCCACCGCCCTTTATTGAACGGCACCGACCCGGAGGAGAAGCTCAGGGAGCTGATGCTATGGCGCGCCGCTCTCTACGCCGAAATCGCTGAATTGACCGTTTCCACCGACGGGCGCCGGGTGCAGCTGGTGGCGGAGGAGATCTACCACGAGCTTCGCCGGACGCACGACCTGTAAGGTTCGTATAATCTAGCGCCGTGCAAATACTCCAGGTAGATGTCGGGCATAGCCGCTATCCGATCACGATCGGACCGGCGCTCTTGGGCGACCGGGAGCTGCTCGATTCACAAATCGGCGGCCATGACCTGCTCGTCGTCACCAACACGACGGTCGCCCCCCTGTACCTCGCGACGTTGCGCGCCACGTTGACCGGCCGCCGGATCGCCGAATGCGTGCTGCCCGACGGCGAGCAGCACAAGACCTTGCAGACCGCGGCCCGGGTGTTCGATGCGCTGGTGGAAGCGCGTATGAACCGTGATGCCACCGTGCTGGCGCTGGGGGGCGGCGTCGTCGGCGACATCGCCGGGTTTGCGGCCGCCTGCTACCAACGCGGCGTCGGCTATGTGCAGATCCCGACGACCTTGCTCGCGCAGGTGGATTCGTCGGTGGGCGGGAAGACCGGCGTCAACCATCCGGGCGGCAAAAACCTCATCGGCGCCTTTTACCAGCCCCTCGCGGTCATCGCGGATACCGACACCTTGGCGACCCTGCCGGATCGCGAACTGCGTGCGGGCCTGGCCGAGGTCATCAAGTACGGCTGCGTGTGGGACCCCGAGCTCTTCGAGTGGTTGGAGCTCAACCTATCGAAGCTGAGGCGCCGCGACCCGGCGGCATTGGCTCATGCCATCGGGCGATCCTGCGCCATCAAGGCGGCGGTGGTCGCGAGCGACGAGAAGGAGCTCAATGTGCGCGCCATCTTGAATTTCGGCCACACCTTCGGTCATGCGATCGAGTCGGCGACCCATTACGAGACCTTCCTGCACGGTGAGGCGGTGGGCCTCGGCATGCTGATGGCAACCGACCTGTCCCATCGTTTGGGGCTGATCGACGCCACGACCCTGGAGCGGGTGCAGAACCTGCTGAAACTCGCCGGACTGCCCACGGAGGTGCCGCGTATCGGCGCCGCCCGCGGCTTCGAATTGATGCAAATGGACAAGAAGGTGCTGGCCGGCACGGTGCGCCTGGTGTTGCTCGACAAACTAGGCCACGCGGTCGTGACAGGCACCTATGCGCAAAGCGCCTTGGATGCCACGCTGTCGGAGTATTTCGCGTGACCGGGCTCGCGGCCTATGCGGCCCATGAAGAAGAGTCGCGCGGGCGGCGTTATACCGAGCCGGGCCCTGCGTATCGCTCCGAATATCAGCGTGATCGAGACCGCATCGTGCACTCCACCGCCTTCCGCCGCCTGGTCTACAAGACCCAGGTGTTCGTCAATCATGAGGGAGACCTTTATCGCACCCGGCTGACGCACACGCTCGAGGTGGCGCAGATCGCGCGCACGATCGCGCAGGCGCTCGCGCTCAACGAGGTGCTGTCGGAGGCGATCTGTCTCGCGCACGACGTCGGACACACGCCTTTCGGGCACGCGGGCCAGGATGCGCTCAACGAATGCATGATGGAGTTCGGCGGTTTCGAGCACAACCTGCAGTCGCTGCGCGTGGTGGACGAACTCGAGGAGCACTATGCCGACTTCAACGGCCTGAACCTCACGTTCGAGTGCCGCGAAGGCATCCTCAAACATTGCTCCTACAATAATGCAGTGCAACTCGGTGAGCTGGGGGAACGATTCATCAATCGCCGTCAGCCAGGTTTGGAGGCGCAGCTCGCGAATTTCGCGGATGAGATCGCCTACAACAATCACGACGTGGATGACGGTATTCGGGCCGGCCTCATCACGATCGAGCAATTGCTCGAAGTGCCGTTGTTTTCCGAATATCATCGTGAGGTGCTGGCCAAGTATCCTCATCTCACGGGGCGTCGTCTCGTGTTCGAAATTCTGCGTCGCATGATCAACCGGCTCGTCACCGACTTGATCGAGTCTTCGGCGCTTCGTTTGCGCGAATCCGCCGTTCGCTCGATTGCCGAGGTGCGTGCGCAGCCGAAGCCCTTGATCGGATTCAGCGATGCCACCCGTGAGCTCAACCACGGGCTGAAGGCTTTTCTCCGCGAACATGTCTACAAGCATTACAAGGTCAGACGGATGACCGCCAAGGCGCGCCGCGTCGTCAGCACGCTGTTCGACGCCTTTTTAAGCGATCCTAGTCTGATGCCCGACGAACACAGGCATACCAGCTCGCGTCTGGAGTCGACGCTGGGGTCGGCCGGCCGGGCGCGGGCGGTGGCCGACTACATTGCCGGAATGACGGATCGTTACGCGATTCTCGAACAACGCCGGATGTTCGACCCAGGAGAGAGAACATGACGGCCGTGCTCAAGAACGACCTGCTGCTGCGTGCGCTGTTGCGGGAGCCGACCCCGCGTCGTCCCATCTGGTTGATGCGTCAGGCGGGTCGTTACCTGCCCGAATATCGCGCGACCCGGGCGCGGGCCGGAAACTTCATGGCGATGTGCATGAGTCCCCAGTTCGCATGCGAAGTGACGTTGCAGCCGATCGACCGGTATCCGCTCGACGCGGCGATCTTGTTCTCCGACATCTTGACGATTCCACATGCCATGGACGTTGGCTTGGAGTTCGAGGCTGGCGAAGGACCGAAGATCGAACGTCCGATTCGCAGTGCCGCCGACGTGGACAAACTCAAGATTCCCGACCCGGCGCACGAGCTTCGCTATGTGGTCGATGCGGTTGCGCTCATACGGCGCGAGCTCAACGGCCGGGTGCCCTTGATCGGTTTCGCCGGCAGTCCATGGACCGTCGGAACCTATATGGTCGAGGGTGGGGGCAGCAAGACCTTCGGTCGCATCAAACGCATGATGTACGAGTCTCCCCGGGTGCTGCACCGGCTGCTCGACGTGCTGGCACGCTCGACCATCCTGTACCTCAACGCGCAGATCGCGGCGGGGGCGCAGGCCGTCATGGTGTTCGATACGTGGGGCGGCGTGCTGACGCCCGCACAATACGAAGAGTTTTCCCTCCACTATATGGCGCAGATCGTCGACGCGCTCACGCGCGAGGCGGACGGGCGCCGGGTCCCCAGCATCGTTTTCACCAAGGGCGGCGGAGCGTGGCTGGCAAAGATCGCCGCCATCGGTTGCGACGCGGTCGGCGTGGATTGGACCACCGATCTTGCCACCGCACGCGCCGCGGTGGGTGGCCGGGTGGCGCTACAGGGAAATTTGGACCCTTCCGCGTTGTTCGCGCCGGCGGCGACGCTGCATGCTGAAACCTTGCGGGTCCTCGACAGCTTTGGCGCTGGGCCGGGACATGTGTTCAATCTTGGCCATGGCATCACGCCGGATGTCGATCCGGAACGCGTCGCCGTGCTCGTGGATACCGTGCGGAATTACACGCCCAGGTGATGCCTCGGCGCGCCGTGCCTCAGCGCGCGCCGCCGAGCGGCACGGTGTCGGGAGCTGGTTTGGTGGCGGCACGCAGCTCATCTCGCAGGGCGCGCCGTAGGATCTTGCCCACATTGGTTTTCGGCAATTCGCCGCGGAAATAAATCCGCTTCGGCACCTTGTAGCCTGTGAGCTCCTTGCGACAATGCGCGATCAAAGCGTCGGCGGTCAAGGCCGCGTCTTTCTTCACCACGAACAGGGCGACGACTTCCCCGGAGTCTTGGTCTGGTTGGGCAACCGCGGCCACTTCCAAGACCCCTGGGTGTTCTGCAGCGACACCTTCGACCTCGTTGGGGTAGACGTTGAAGCCCGACACCAGAATCATGTCCTTCTTCCGGTCCTCGAGGAAAACGAAGCCCGCCGCGTCGATGTGGCCGATGTCGCCGGTGCGAAGCCAGTCGCCGAACATCACCTTGTCGGTTTCATCCGGTCGGTTCCAATAGCCGCGCATCACCTGCGGGCCGAACACGCAAATCTCTCCCACGGCGCCGGTGGCGAGTTCCTTGCCGTCTTCGTCCCGGATGGACACGTCGGTGGACGGAATCGGCAATCCGATGCTCCCATTGAAATCGAGTCCGATCGGGTTGGCCGTCGCGACGGGCGACGTTTCCGTCAGGCCCCAACCTTGCGTCATGATGCAGCCGGTGACCTTCTTCCAGCGTTCCGCGACGATCCCTTGCAGCGCCATGCCGCCGGCGAAAGAGACGCGCAGCGCGGAGAAGTCGACCGTGTCGAAGCCCGGTGTGTGCAGCAGCGCGTTGAACAGCGTGTTGACGCCGCTGATGAAGTTGAACTTGTATTTCTTCAGTTCCGCGACGAATGCCGGAAAATCCCGCGGGTTGGTGATGAGCACGTTGCGGGCGCCAAAGGGCAGGAAGGCAAGGCAATTCGTGGTCAGCGCAAAGATATGGTACAGCGGCAAGGCGGTGACGACGACGCGGGGGCCGCCGGTTTGCATCGCTGGGAATATCCACGCGGCCGTTTGCAACACGTTCGCGACCATATTGTAATGCGTGAGCACCGCCGCTTTCGACACGCCGGTGGTGCCGCCGGTGTACTGCAGAAACGCAATATCGTCCGGGCCGATGGCCGGTGCGGCGAGCTTCAGTCCGAGGCCTGAGGAGAGTGCACCCTTGAATGTTTTCGCGCCCGGTATGCGCCAGGCCGGCACCTGCTTGCGCACGTGACGCAGGACGAAATTCACCAGCATGCCCTTCGGCAAACCAAGAAGATCGCCGATGCCGGTCACCAGGACCTGCTTCAGGTCCGTGCGCGGCAGCACCTGCTGCAGTACATGCGCGAAATTTTCGACGATGACGATGCATTTGGCGCCCGAGTCCTTGAGCTGATGCTCCAATTCGCGGGGGGTGTACAGCGGATTCGTGTTCACCACCACCATGCCGGCGCGCAGCACGCCGAACAAGGCAATCGGATACTGCAGGACATTCGGCATCATCAAGGCGACGCGATCGCCGGGCAGCAGACCCGATTTCTTCTGCAGCCACGCGGCAAACGATCGGCTCAGCTCGTCCAGCTGCGCAAAGGTGAGCGTCGCACCCAGGTTGGTATAGGCGGCCTTGTTGCCGTGCGTGGCGAAGGCTTCTTCCAAAAGCTCCCTGAGAGAAGGATACTCGCCCGGATCGATGTCAGTCGGTACGCCGGCTGGATACTGTTGTAGCCAAGTTCGCTCCACGCGGGACAACTCCTCGTTTTTTTGTCCCGGGTGTATAGCACCGGGAGGGTGCGCCAGCAACGTTCTTCGCCGGCCGTAGTACAATGCAGTGTAGATGAGCGATCCCTTGGACACACCCGGAGATGCGTTAACCCGCAGTGTGCTCGATATCCACTATGGGGAGGGCTGGCCGGCGCGGGCCAGTGGCGGTCCACCGCCATGGGTTTTTCGGACTTTGGCGAGTTGGTATGCGATGCTGCAGCGACATGGATTCGTCCTCCCTCATCTTCGTTTGCAGTCAACGCAGCACGGCGGCGCCGCTATGAGAATTTTTCGCATGTCATTCCTGGGCGTGCTCGTCGCGTTGGCTGGCTGCGTGCACGGCTATGGATGCCTGCTCGAGGAACCGATCAAGCACACCTTGACCGGCCGGGTGCATTTCCGCTCGTTTCCGGCTGCCGATGGGATGGACAACGTGCCGGTGCTGGTTCTGGATCGGACTGCCTACATCTATGCGCCGGCGCATAGTTATCAATGTATGTTTGCGACCGATCTGCAGCTCGTCGGCGTGTCCGAATTTCCGCCGAGCGTCGTCGAGAACTCGCATGTCAGCGTGGAGGGTTCGCTGTTCGAAGCGACTGCCAGTCACGAATACACGCGATTCTTGATGAATGTGACGCTGCTGCTGCCGCTCGCTGCGACGCAATAGCCCTGGGCGTCCGCCTGATAGCGAGTTGACCTGGCCGATGCCGCTACTGGCGCCCGCCGTCGGTTTTGGGGCCGCGCCGGGTCACTTGCGCAGCAGCGGCCTCAGGGCCGGCCATGCGTTCTGGAGAAGTTTGGGTTGGCCGAGTTCGTTGGGATGGACCCCATCTGCCTGTATCAGCGCGGGTGTCATGGCGATATCGGCCAGGAAAAACGGCACCACGGGCACTTTCTTGTCCCGACCCACTTCGGGAAATGCCGCTTTGAACTGCTCGGTGTATTGCGGCCCATAGTTGGGCGGTATCAGCATGCCCAGGATCAATACCCGCGCCCCGGTCGCCACCGACAAGTCGACCATTTTCGCCAGATTGGTCCGCATTTGGTCGATGGGCAGCGCCCGTAAGCCATCGTTTCCGCCGAGCTCGATGATCACCACCTGCGGATGATGCATTTCCAGCGCCCGGGGCAGCCGCGCCAGGCCGCCCGCCGTGGTTTCACCGCTAACACTGGCGTTGATGACCTGGTAACCGTACCCTTCATCCTTGAGCTTCGCCCGCAGCAACTCCACCCATCCTTCTTCGACGTGCGTCAGACCGTAGCCCGCACTGAGGCTGTCGCCGAACACGAGGATGTCCGGCGTCTCGGCGTTCGCCGAGCTGGCCGCTATCACCAACATCAATAGGACAAAAAGCCGATTCACTGGCGCTCCCGATGCAAGATAAAATCGTTCTCGAAGCTAGAAACGTATCCAAGACGGTACCCAGTCCGGAAGGTTCCCTGACCATTCTGGCCGACGTGAGCCTGAGTGTGCGAGCTGGCGAGAGTCTGGCCATCGTCGGCGCCTCCGGGGCCGGCAAGTCGACTTTGCTGGCATTGCTGGCGGGGCTGGATTCACCGAGCACCGGCCGGGTGCTCATCGCCGGCGTCGACCTCACGGAACTCGACGAGGACGGCCGCGCCGCAATCCGCGGCAAACATGTCGGTTTCGTATTCCAGTCATTCCACCTCATCCCCTCGCTGACAGCAATCGAAAACGTCATGCTGCCGCTGGAATTGGGTAATCGGCCGGACGCCCGACAGGTGGCCGCGCAGGCGCTGGGCCAGGTCGGCCTCACCGCGCGCGCCGCGCACTACCCGAAACAGTTGTCCGGCGGTGAGCAACAGCGAGTCGCCATTGCGCGCGCCTTCGTGACGCATCCCGCGGTGTTGTTCGCCGACGAACCGACGGGAAATCTCGACACAGTCACCGGCCAGAAAATCACGGATTTGCTGTTCGAGCTGAATCGCAGCAGCGGCAGCACCTTGATTCTGGTGACCCATGACCGCTCCCTTGCGCAGCGTTGCGGGCGAATCCTCGAGCTCGATGCCGGCCACGTGGTGAGGTAACGGATGCAAGTTCTACGTTTCGCCTTGCGCAATCTGTGGCGCGACCTGAAATCCGGCGAGCTGTCGGTGCTGCTGCTGGCGCTGTCGGTGGCCGTCTCGTCGCTGACCGCCGTTGGATTTTTCACCAGCCGCATCTCGCAAGGTGTGCGTGCGCAGGCCGCCGAAGTGCTCGCGGCCGACCTGCGTTTGGAGTCGCCGAATCCGATCCCCCCGGGTTATTTGGCGGAGGCGCAGCGCCGGGGGCTGCGTACCGCCCAGATCATCGAATTTCCGACCGCGATTTTCAACGGCGACGTCAGTCAGCTGGCGGCTCTGAACGCGGTCACCCCCACGTATCCCTTGCGGGGGCACATGCGGATCGCCGACGCGCCATTTGGCGTGGCCCGCGTCACGGACCGCGTGCCGCGCGTCGGCGAGGTCTGGGTCGACGCGCGGATCATTGCTCAGCTGAAGGTCTCCTTGGGCGACCAACTGCGCATCGGTGCCGGATCGTTTCGGGTTGCCCAGGTCCTCGACTATCGACCCGACCAGGGCACCGGCTTCGTGAATCTGGCGCCGGCGGCACTGTTGAATTACGCCGATATCGGCACCACGCAGCTCGTTCAAACCGGGAGCCGGGTGACCTACTGCGCGTTGTTTGCCGGTGCTCCATCGGCCGTGGACGCCTTCCGCGAGTATCTGCGCGGCAACAAAGCGCCGGGCGAACGTCTGCGCGAGGTCGACGAATCGAGCCGGCAGCTGAATTCGGCGATCGATCGGGCCAGCCGATTCCTGAACCTCGCGAGTCTCGCCTCCGTGTTGTTGGCCGCCGTCGCCGTGGCCATGGGCGCGCGACGCTATGCCTCGCGTCATATCGATACCGTCGCGCTGATGAAATGCATGGGTGCATCCCAAAATTTCGTTTTGGCGATTTCGCTCATCGAGTTGAGTTTGCTGGCCATGGCGGCCGTGGCCGTGGGCACGCTCCTGGGCTATGTCGCCCAGGCTGGCCTGGCCTGGTTACTGCGGGATTTGATCCGCACGGAATTGCCGCCGGCATCGCTCGCGCCGCTGCCCATCGCGCTCGTGACGGTCATGGCGATGTTGCTCGGCTTTGCATTGCCCCCGTTGTTGCAGCTGAAAAATACCCCACCCGGACGCGTTTTGCGGAAAACCGTCACGGCGCCGCCGCTGCGCTTCGGCCTTGCGTATCTGCTCGCATTGGCTGCGCTGTGTGCGATTCTGTGGAGCTTGGTGCGGGACACCGAACTCGTGATCTATGTGCTGGGCGGCGTGATCGGGGTCGGTTGCGTGCTGGCGCTTGCGGGATACGGCTTGGTGCGGCTGACGGGCCGCCTGCGCGGAGGCGTGGGCGTCGCTTGGCGTTATGGCCTCGCGAATGTATCGCGTCGCGGGTCCGGCAGCGTCGTGCAAATCGTCGCCTTCGGCCTGGGACTCATGATGTTGCTGTTGTTGGCCGTCGTGCGGGGCGATCTGCTCGCCGATTGGCGGCGCAGCCTGCCGACCGATGTGCCCAATAATTTCCTCATCAATATTCGACCCGAGGAACGCCGGTCTCTCGAGGAGTTTCTGACGTCGCGTGGACTCGGCACGCCCCAAATGTTCCCGATGGTGCGGGCGCGCATGACGGCGATCAACGCGGAGCCCGTCGGATCGATCAAATTGAAAGGCGACGGCGGGCGCGGGTTTCTCGAGCGCGAACAAAATCTCACGTGGGCGGGGACGCTCATGGACGACAATCAACTACTGGCAGGTCATTGGTGGACACCGCAGGATTACGGCAAGCCGCTGGTATCGATTTCGTCCGAGTATCAGGAGACCTTGGGACTGAAACTGGGCGACAAGCTGACGTTCGACATCGCGGGCGAGACCCTGACGGTGGAGGTGGCCAGCATCCGCAAGATCCGCTGGGACAGCTTTCGACCCAATTTCTTCCTGGTTTTTCCGCCCAATCTGTTGGACGGGGCCGCGGGAACCTACATGACCAGCGTATACCTGACGCCGTCGCAGCGGCCCGCTCTGGTCGATCTCGTCCGGCAGTTTCCGACGATTTCCGTCTTCGACGTCGATGCCATCCTCAAGCAAATCCGCGACATCATGGATCGCGCGTCATTGGCGGTTCAGTACGTGTTCTTGTTCACCCTCGTCGCCGGGATCGTGGTGTTGCTCGCGGCGGTGCAGTCGACCCGCGACGAGCGACGGTATGAAAGCGCGATGCTGCGAACCTTGGGAGCGAGTCGCAACACGGTGCTGCAAGGCGTCGCTGCCGAGTTTTCCGCATTGGGGTTTCTGTCGGGGACCCTGGCTGCGTTCGGCGCCACGGGCGTGGGTTGGATCCTGGCGCATCGCCTGTTCTCGCTCCAGTTTACGGTCGACCCCTGGGTGTGGGCCGTCGGGTTGCTGTGCGGCACCGTTCTCGTCGGGTTGAGCGGCACGCTCGCGACACGGAGCGTGATCAACACGCCGCCGATCGTCACGTTGCGAGACGATTGATCGGCTCTCCGTCAGCGGACGTCGAGAAGCAGCCATCCTTCGGGTGCCGATGTTCCATGGGCCGGCAGCGATTCGATGCGCACCTTGTAGACGCCGGCCGCGAGGCCGGTGGTGTTGAACGTCAGGCGCAACTCACCATTCGAGTCCTTGACTAGATTGTCGAGGATGAGGGCCCGTCCCTGATCCTGTTTGTCGACGATCAGCCGGAACTGCATCGCTTTGGCGTAGCTCATGTCGATGTGGAGATTCATGAGTTGCGGCGCACTGCGATGCACTGACACGCGTGCGTGCTCGGCGCCCGGAACCCGGTCCGGATAAACGCGCACCACGGTTTCGATGGCGGGCGGCTCGAGCGATCCTTGAAGCACCCGCGATTGCGCGTCCGCGAGCTGGCTTCGAAGCAGCGTCAGTTTGCTGAAAAGCGCCCAGCATGCGATCAGGCACGCGAGAGCGATCAGAGCGAGCCCCATGGACAGGTAGGGCGACTTCCACCATGCCTGTCGGGGCTCGCGTAGATCGAGGGGGCCGCTGCTAGCCTCCAGCAGTTTGAGGCTCGAGCGTGCACGATCCGATATCTTCAAACCAAGCAGGTAGTCAGGATTGGCGCGGCACCAATTCTCCAGCTCCCGGGCCCCTTTCACCGGCAGTTTGTCGTCCAGGTAACGTTCGACGAGGCGGTGTTGCTCGATGAACTTCGCATCGAAGCGCGTCGGCGGCGCACCACCCTGTGCAGTCGTGTTTGCGGTCATACCTGGGCCTGGGCAATCCTTTTGAGCATCTTGCCGGGTCCGCGCCGTACGATGTGTGAAATAATCGGCAGAATGGCGCCTATGCCTTGGGCGCCATCACATCGGCCAGCACATCACACACCGCGGCAATGGCGGACGATCGGGTGCTCGACTTGCGCCAGACAGCGCCCACCGTGCGCGTCGGCGCCGGCTTGGCGAACTGCCGTATCGTCAGCCCGCGCTGAGATCCGAAGGGTGACTCGACGGCAGTCTCCGGAAGCAGCGTGATGCCAAGTCCCGCGACCACCATTTGCCTAAGGGTCTCAAGGCTCGTCGCGCGAAAATCCTCCGCCTCCCGGATCTCGATGCGGCTGCAAACCTCCAACGCCTGATCGCGCAGGCAATGGCCGTCCTCCAATAACAACAGCGTCTGTCCCTTGAGGTCCTGAATCTTGATCGTCGATTTGGCGGCCAGCGGATGATTGTTTGGCAGCGCGACGGTGAACATCTCATCGTACAGCTTGCGGCTGTCCATGCCGTCCTGGCTGATCGGCAGAGCCATGATGCCGAGGTCGATTTCTCCATCGCGCAAACGCTTCAGCAGCGGTTCCGTTTGATGCTCGTACAACATGAGCCCGAGATGCGGCAGCGCCTTGCGGATCTTTTGCATGACCCGCGGCAGAAGATAGGGTCCGATGGTGGGAATCAGGGCGATCTTGAGCTTGCCCGCAAACGGATCGGTGTTGTTCTTGGCCAGGGCGATGATCTCATCGCCCTCGTCGAGCATCCGCCTCGCACGCACGACCACCTGTTTGCCGACCTCGGTGAGCTGCACGTTTTTCGGCTGGCGTTCGACGAGCTTGACCCCGAGAAACTCCTCGAGCTTCTTCAGCTGGGCCGACAGCGTCGGTTGGCTTACAAACGTGCGCTCGGCCGCCTTGCCGAAATGGCCGGTATCGGCCAACGCCACCAAGTACTTGAGATCTTTCAGATTCACTGGTTTATTTTACCGGATGCCACGATTATTACGATAGATGCAGTCTATCAAATAGATTATTTTAATCAATGCCAATGATGACAAATTGTGGCATCCTATGACTCTTATCCGTCAAAACCGTCGAGGAACCATTCAATGTCACTGATCAATACTGAAGTTAAGCCTTTCAAGGCCACCGCTTATCACAATGGTAAGTTCGTACCGGTGACCAACGAGGACCTGAAGGGCAAGTGGTCCGTATTCGTGTTCTACCCGGCCGACTTCACCTTCGTGTGCCCCACGGAGCTGGGCGACCTGGCGGACAACTACGCCGCATTCCAGAAGCTGGGCGTGGAGATCTACAGCGTGTCGACCGATACGCATTTCACGCACAAGGCGTGGCATGACACGTCGGACACCATCGCCAAGGTTCAATACCCGATGCTCGCCGATCCGACCCTGACCATTTCGCGGGCGTTCGAGGTGCTCATCGAAGAAGAAGGCCTCGCCTATCGCGGTACGTTCGTGATCGATCCGGAAGGCAAGATCAAGATCATCGAAGTGCACGACAACGGCATCGGCCGCGATGCCAAGGAGCTGCTGCGCAAGGTACAGGCCGCCCAGTACGTTGCTTCGCATCCGGGCGAGGTATGCCCGGCCAAGTGGACGCCCGGCGCGGCTACCCTGTCGCCGTCGCTCGACTTGGTCGGCAAGATCTGATCGTCGTTTCGAGTGTCTTTGGTTTGAGTCTCTAAGAGGCGGGGTCGTGTCCGACGACGTTCACGACCCCCCCCTCACGAATTCTTTGGTGCAGGCAATTTCAAGGTGAACACGATGCTCGACGCAAAACTCAAAACTCAGTTGAAGGGCTACCTCGAAAAGCTCACGCGGCCGGTCGAGATCATCGCGTCCGTCGGCGACGACGACAAGTCACGCGAGATGCTTGAATTGCTGCACGATATCATCGCCCTGTCCCCCCTGGTGACCCTCGATCCGGAGCGCGACGATAGCCAGATGAAGCCGTCATTCGCGCTGCGCCGGCCCGGGCACCCGTCGCACGTGCGTTTCGCCGGACTGCCGATGGGGCATGAATTCACGTCGTTGGTGCTTGCGTTGCTTCAGGCCGGCGGCCACCCTTCGAAGGCCGCGCCGGCGGTCCTCGAGCAGATTCGCGGCCTCGATGGTGAATTCAACTTCGAGACCTTCGTTTCGTTGACCTGTCAGAGCTGTCCGGACGTGGTTCAGGCGTTGAACCTCATGGCGGTCGTCAATCCCAAGATCCACCATACGATGATCGATGGCGCGTTGTTCCAGGACGAAGTCGAGAAGCGACAGATCATGGCGGTGCCGACCGTGTTCTTGAACGGTCAGCCCTTCGGCCAGGGTCGCATGGAGTTGGAGGAAATCGTCGCCAAGATCGATGTCGGCGGTGCGGCGCGCGACGTGGCGCGCTTCAATGCCAAGGCGCCGTACGATGTGTTGGTCGTCGGCGGTGGTCCTGCGGGGGCGGCTGCCGCCATCTATGCGGCGCGGAAGGGCATCCGCACGGGGATCGCGGCCGAGCGGCTGGGTGGACAGCTGCTGGACACCGTCGGGATTGAAAATTTCATTTCGGTGAAGGAGACCGACGGACACACGCTGGCGACCGGACTCGAGCAGCACATCGCAGTCTATGATGTCGACGTGATGAATTTGCAGCGCGCCGCGGCATTGATCCCCGGCGAGATGATCGAGGTGAAGTTGACGAACGGTGCGAGTTTGAAGGCAAAGTCGGTCGTCATCGCGACCGGCGCCCGCTGGCGCGAAATCAACGTACCCGGCGAGCGTGAATACCGGAATCGTGGTGTGGCCTATTGTCCGCACTGCGACGGGCCCTTGTTCAAGGGCAAGCGTGTCGCCGTCATCGGCGGTGGTAACTCGGGGGTCGAGGCGGCGATCGATCTGGCAGGGTTGGTGAGCCATGTCACCGTCGTGGAGTTTGACGCGCAGTTGCGCGCAGATGCAGTACTGACGCGAAAACTGCACAGCCTGCCGAACGTGACGGTGTTGACCAGCGCGCAGACCACGGAAGTGATCGGTGACGGACAGAAGGTCACCGCGCTCACGTACAAGGACCGCCAGAGCAATGCGGTGCACACGGTGGAGCTCGCCGGCGTGTTCGTGCAGATTGGTCTCGTGCCCAACACGGATTGGCTGAAGGGCACGGTCAAGTTGTCGCCACGCGGTGAGATCGAAGTCGACGCCCGTGGACAGACATCGGTGCCCGGCGTATTTGCGGCCGGCGATTGCACGATCGTTCCGTACAAGCAGATCGTAATCGCGATGGGTGAAGGCGCCAAGGCTTCCTTGAGTGCCTTTGATTACCTGATTCGCTCTCCCCTGTCGGTCGCCGCTGCCGCCTAGTGTAATAAGGCAGCGGTGATGCCTCGCGGCCGCCGAGGCGCCGCCCGGATGGGCGGCGCCCGCCGTGTCGGGGGTTGCGCTGCGGCGACGATGTATGGGTGTTGCTCGGGCCACCATCTGTACAATGGTGATGCGGTAAGCCGAGAGTGCCTCATGTCGTCAGCAACACATCCCACCAGAATGTCCTCCGGGGTCGTCGTCGTCAGCGTGGCCGAGCGTAAATTGCGCTTTCTGCTGTTGCGCGCCTATCGGAATTGGGATTTTCCGAAGGGACTGGTGGAGCTGGGCGAGTCGCCCATCGATGCCGCGGTACGCGAAGTCCGGGAGGAGACGACGTTGGATGACATCTCCTTCGATTGGGGGATGGTGTTCATGGATACCGGACCCTACAACAAGGGCAAGATCGCGCGTTACTATATTGCCCGTAGCAAGGAGACGCGCGTCAAACTGCCCATCAACCCGGAATTGGGCGTGCCGGAACATCATGAGGCCTGCTGGGTCGATTACGAAAAGGCGCTATCGATGGTGTCGCCCCGGTTGCAGCCGGTGATGCATTGGGCCTATGGCGTCGTGAATCACAACGCCTTGGCGGCCAAGCCCACGGACGCCCAGCTTCGCGTCAGTTGAGCGTCACGACGCGGCGGGCGAGTTCAACGACCTCGCCGCCGACGCGCGTGTTCCCAAATCAATGGTAGTAAGGGTAAGGGCGCACGACTACCACGGGGGCGGGAGCGATCACTGCCACGTGCGGCCCATAGTAGCCGCGGTGATAACCGTAGGGTGCCACCACGCAACCACTCATTGCAATAAAGCTCACTGGAATCAATAAGTTAAATAAGTTCTTCATGGTCATCCCTCCTCGGGATCGCTGCGTCTCGAGTAATACAACGTGGCGCACTCCCCGCCGATGACAGCATGAAGAATCCTTAAGGGGAGCGTTATGCCAGCGTGTGGAACACCTTCTGCACGTCGTCGTCCTGATCCAGCTTGTCGATGAGGGCCAGCACCTCGGCGGCCTGTTCCTCCGGCAATTCGACCGGAACCGAGCAGATGTATTCGTGCTCAGCAGACAGCGGTGCGATGCCGCGGGTTTCCAGAGCCTCCTGGAGTCTCCCGAAATCATTGAACGCGCAACGAATCACCAGCTGGGCGTCCCCTTTCTCGCCGGTGCTCTCCCCCATCTCCTCGAGACCATAATCGATGAGATCCAACTCCAGTTCGTCCTGGTCCTTGACATGCGTGGGGTCCAGTCGAAAGACCCCCATTTTCTTGAACAAGAAGCTGACGCTGCCGGTGTTTCCCAGGTTGCCGTTCCCTTTGGTAAAGATGTTGCGCAGACTCGCGACCGTGCGAGTCGGATTGTCGGTCGCGGTCTCCACCAACAGCGCGACACCGTGCGGCGCGTACCCTTCGTACAGGATTTCGAGGTAATTGGCCGCCTCCTTGCCGGATGCCCGGCGAATCGCGGCTTCGGTCTTATCCTTCGGCATATTAACCGCGCGGGCATTCTGTAGAATGCGCCGCAGTGTCGGATTAGCTGCGGGGTCAGGCCCACCGCTGTGCACCGCAATAGCTATGTCTTTCGCCACCCGGGTGAATTGCTTCGCCATCCGGTTCCAACGAGCGAACATTGCGTGCTTTCTGACTTCGAATATACGTCCCATGATTTTGCGTCCTTGTTCAGGATGCGCATGGTAGCAATACCCCGTCAAACCGCTAGACTTGCGGTTACATCTTCAAGGCGATTCCTATGAGTGCAGTTCCCGCCGGCGAAAGTCCTACGTTAAGTTTCCGCGATCTCGCGTTGTCAGAGCCCGTGTTGCGCGCGCTGACCGATGTCGGCTACGAGTCCCCCTCCCCCATCCAGGCGGCGACCATTCCAGTTCTGCTGTCCGGCAAGGACATGCTGGGCCAGGCGCAGACCGGGACGGGCAAAACGGCTGCATTTGCACTGCCGGCGCTCTCGCGGATCGATTTGTCGAAGCACGAGCCGCAAGTGTTGGTGCTCGTACCGACCCGCGAACTGGCGCTGCAGGTGGCCGAGGCGTTTCAGAAATATGCCGCGCACATCAAGGGATTCCATGTCCTCCCGATATACGGCGGCCAGAGTTACCAGCCGCAGCTGAATGCGCTGCGGCGCGGCGTGCATGTGGTGGTCGGGACGCCAGGGCGGGTGATAGACCATATGAACCGGGGTACGCTCAAGCTGAGCGGCCTGACCCTGTTGGTATTGGATGAAGCGGACGAAATGCTGCAAATGGGCTTCGTGGATGCGGTCGAGAGCATCCTCGAGCAAACGCCGCCGGAGCGCCAGGTAGCGCTGTTCTCCGCGACCATGGCTGCGCCGATTCGCCGCATTGCAGCAAAACATCTCCGATCGCCGGTCGAAGTCACGATCAAGAGCAAAACCAGTACGGCGACCAATATCCGGCAGCGCTATTGGATGGTCAGCGGCATGCACAAGCTGGATGCATTGACGCGAATCCTCGAGGCAGAAACTTTCGACGGCATGCTGGTCTTTACGCGCACCAAGCAGTCGACGGTCGAGCTCGCCGAGAAGCTCGAGGCACGGGGCTTTGCCGCGGCCCCCCTCAATGGCGATATTCCACAGCCACAACGCGAACGTACGGTGCAGCGGCTGAAGGCGGGCCAGATCGATATCCTGGTGGCCACCGATGTCGCTGCCCGCGGTCTCGATGTCGAGCGCATCGGTCATGTCGTGAATTACGACGTCCCGTATGACACCGAGTCGTACGTGCATCGGATCGGCCGGACCGGCCGGGCCGGCCGTAAGGGGGAAGCCATCTTGTTCGTGGCGCCCCGCGAGCGAAACATGCTGCGGGCCATCGAACGCGCCACGCGGCAGGTCATCGAGCCGATGAACCTGCCGACAGTGGATGCGGTGAACGCGCTGCGCATCGAAAAGTTCAAGACCAAGGTCACAGAAGCAATCTCGCAGGCGGACGCCAAGGCGTTCCGGCCGATGGTCGAGCAACTGGAGGCTGAAACCGGCTTGCCACTGATCGACATCGCGGCGGCGCTCGCCGCGTTGGCGCAGGGTACCACCCCGTTGTTGATCGGCGGCAAGCCCGAGCGCAGCGGTGACGAGCACGGGGGGTCGCAGGGACGACCCACGGCATATGAGGAGCGCGCCGAGCGACCTCGTTCCTTCGACCGTCCGCCGCCGCGCGAGCGCCCGCAGTCGCCGGACCGCGCCCCGGCGGCCGAGCGCCATCAACCGAGCGATCGCACTCCCAATGACCGGACGCGACCGGAGTCGCGGGAATCGCGCCCGAAGTCCGCGAGCGGGTTGATGGAGACCTATCGGATCGAAGTCGGCGCCGCGCATGGCATCAAGCCGAGCAACGTGGTCGGCGCGATCGCCAACGAATCCGGGATCGAGGGTGTGCACATCGGCCGTGTCGACATTCGTGATGACCATAGCTTCGTGGACCTGCCCGAAGGCATGCCGAAGCCGGTTTTCAAGCTATTGCAGAAAGTGTTGGTGGCGGGCAGGGAGTTGCGGATCACCAAAGTGAGCGAGAAACCGCCGAAACCCCCGCGCGATGCCGAGCGCAAGGTCATGTTGAGCCGCAAGCCGGCTCCGGGCCGGTCCAAGAACGATTGAACGGTTTTTTAACACAAGAGGAGTCGAATCATGGGCAAAGGCATGGATCGAAAGAAAGAAGACAAGAAGAAACCCAGCAAGACCTTGGAAGAGAAGCGCGCGGCCAAGAAAGAAAAGAAGCAGTCCAAGGGCTGAGCCCCTAGACCACTCGGGAGCGGCGGCCGCCGACTCGAAAATCTTCGACGTTGGCGGCCATCTCATCGAGGCAGCGCTGGCGAGCCTCGCGCGCGGCCCACGCGACATGCGGGGTCAGTACCAGATTCGGAATATCGGGGTCCAGCAACGGATCGCCGTCGACCGGCGGTTCCTGTGACAGCACATCGATTCCCGCTCCCCCCAGCCGTCCCGCCTTCAAGGCGCTGGCAAGCGCTTTACCGTCGACCAGACCGCCGCGTGCGGTATTGATGAGCAGCGCATCCGGCTTCATCAGCGACAACTCGCGTTCGCCGATCAGCCCGCGTGTGGCCGCCGTCAGCGGGCAATGCAGGGAAACCACGTCGGACAGCGCCAGCAGCCGATCGAGGTCATGGCGGCCCTCCTCGGGTGCTCCGCCGGGACGATTGGCGATGATGACGCGCATGCCGAACGCTTCCGCAGCCTTGGCGGCGGCGCGGCCCAGTTCTCCCCATCCCACGACACCGAATGTCAGGCCCGAGAGTTCACGGATCGGCTGGTCGAGAACCGTGAAGATTCCGCTCCTGCCCCAGGTGCCATCCTTCGCCAGTCGGGTGTATTCGGGCACGTGCTGCGTCAGGCTCAAGATCATCGCCCAAATCTGCTGCATCACCGATTGACTGCAGTAGCCGCGCACATTGCACACGCCTATACCACGCTCGCGCGCAGCAATCAAGTCGACGTTATCCGTTCCAGTGGCCGCGATGCACACCAGCTTCAGGTGCGGCGCCGCGTCGAGGCGCGCACGCGATAGGGCGAATTTGTTCAGCAGCACGATCTCGGCATCGGCGATCCGCCCGGCTAATTGGGCACCGTCCGTCGAACCATGGAGCACGAGACCCGGCATCGCCGCGGCCAGGGAAGCGGTGTTCAAGTCTCCATGGGAGACGGTGTCGTAATCCAGGAATACGGCGCGCATGGCGGGTTAGAATACCTCGTGAAAAACGCTCTCGCAGTGAAATGCCTCATCGCCGCCAACGTGGCGATCTACCTGTTGCAGTCGGTCACCAAGGGCGGCTTGGACGCGATGGCCCTCTGGCCGCTGCAGCCGATCGATGGTCGATCCTATTTTCATGTCTGGCAAATCATCACGTATGCGTTTCTGCATAGTACCGACAACATCGCGCATCTGCTGCTCAACATGCTGGGGCTGTGGATGTTCGGGGCCGAGATCGAGCGGTATGTTGGCCCATGGCGCCTGCTGGTTTGCTATTTCGCATCGGTGCTGACGGCCGCGATCACCCAATTGTTCGTGCCGGCGCTGCTGGGCGCGCCGCCTGCACCCACCATTGGGGCTTCCGGCGGGGTGTTCGGTCTGCTGCTGGCGTATGCATTGCTGTTCCCGAACCGCAAGGTCATTCCGCTGATTCCCCCGATACCGATGCCGGCCTGGGTGTTTGCCTCGATCTATGCGGCGGTCGAGCTTTTCATGGGCGTGACCGGGAGGCTGTCGGGTATCGCCCACTTCGCGCACCTCGGCGGAATGATCGGCAGCGGCCTCACGGTCATGCAATGGCGCCTCGGACGCCGTGCGCGCTAGACTCGCGATTCCCGGCCACGCTAGGTTCCCATGATGACACGCGCGCCTCCGACATTTCGTTCCGCGGCCCGCGTCCTGTGCTTGGCCGTAATCGCCTGCGTAAGCCTGCCCGTCCATGCCGAATGGGTCCGGCGCATCGACGACGGCATCATGGGCACGCGGATCACGGTGGAGCTCTGGGCGGACGACAAGGAGAAGGGCGAGCAGGCTATCGACGCCGTGCTCGATGAAATGCGGCATGTCGATGAATCGATGAGCACCTACAAGCCCACCAGCGAGGTGTCGCGGGTCAACGCGAATGCGGCTGCGGGACCCATGCCGATAACCAAGGAACTATTCGATCTGCTCACTGCGGCCAGGGAGTATTCGGTCCTCACGGACGGCGCGTTCGACATCACCTACGCGAGCGTCGGCTACATGTATGACTTCCGCAAGCACGTGCGGCCCGACGAGGCGCAGATCACCAAGGCGCTGCCGGCCGTGGACTACCGCCACGTGATCCTGGATGCCAAGAAGCAGACCGTTCGGTTTTCGCAGCAGGGTGTGCGCATCGATCTGGGCGGGATCGCGAAGGGATACTCCGTGGATCGCGGCATCGATGCGCTGAAGGCGCGTGGATTCACCCGCGCGTATGTTTCTGCCGGCGGCGATAGTCGGATCATCGGCGACCGGTTCGGCAAGCCTTGGATGGTCGGCATCCGCGACCCGAGAAAGGGCGCAGGCGAGGTCATCACGCGCATACCCCTGGTCGATGCGGCGATCTCGACCTCGGGCGACTATGAGCGATTCTTCGAAGAAGACGGAGTGCGTTATCACCACATCATCGATCCGCACACGGGTCATTCCGCAAGCAAGGTGCGCAGCGCCACCGTCATCGGACCCTATGCCACCCGCACCGACGGGCTGTCCAAGACCGCCTTCGTCCTGGGACCGGAGAAGGCCATGGAAATCTATAATCGGATCGACGACATCGACGCCATCATCGTGAAGCTTGATGGCACCGTCATCTACTCGAAGGGTCTCGAAAAGGCCCGCTGACCGGACGCCCTAGTCGCGAAAGTTGTTGAATTGCAGGGGAACGTCGATATCCGCCTGACGCAGGAAGGCGATCGCTTCCTGGAGATCGTCGCGCTTCTTGCCGGTCACGCGCACCTTGTCGCCCTGAATCTGGGCCTGGACCTTCAGTTTCGAATCCTTCAACAGGCGCGATACTTTTTTCCCCGTCTCCTGATCGATGCCCTGCCTGACCACCACGAGCTGCTTGGCTTTGGCCAGATTGACGACCGGATCCTTGACCTCGAGGCACGCGATGTCGATGCCTCGTTTGGCGATCCGCAGTTTTAAAATCTCGAGCATCTGCTTCAGCTGGAAGTCCGCCGGCGCGCTCATGGTCACGGTGGCGTCCTCCAGCTCGAACGTCGCGTCGGTACCCTTGAAGTCGAACCGCTGGGTAAGTTCGCGAACGGCCTGATCGACCGCATTGGTCAGCTCATGGGAATCGAATTCGGAGACGACGTCGAATGAAGGCATTTAGGATTCCGCCAAAGTGTTGATGTTCGGTTTCATGACTCAACGATACCCGCGTGCCTGCAATGTGAAAAGATGGGCGTAGCGCCCGTCGGCGGCCATCAGCGATTCGTGGCTGCCCCGCTCGACGATCCTCCCCTCCTCGAGCACCAAAATCTGATCCGTCATTCGCACGGTGGAGAAGCGATGCGATATGACGATCGCAATGCGGTTGCGGGTGAGTTCGCGAAAGTGTTCGAACACCTCGGCCTCCGCTCCTGCATCGATCGCGGCGGTGGGCTCGTCCAGCACCAGAATATCCGCCTCGTTGCGCATGAAGGCGCGCGCCAGCGCGATCTTCTGCCATTGACCGCCCGACAACTCGCGGCCGTCCTTGAACCATTTGCCCAATTGCGTTTTGTAGCCCGCTGGGAGCTGGTCCACGAATTCCGCGGCCAGACCCTGTGCAGCGGCGCTGCGCCAGCGCGACTCGTCGTCGAACGCGCGGACATCCCCCGCACCGATGTTCTCGCCGACCAGCATTTGATAGCGGGCGAAGTCCTGAAAAATGACGCCGATGCGCTGGCGCAGCAACGTTTCGTCCCACTCTTGCAGGTCGAGCCCGTCCAGCAAGATCCTGCCTTTCGTGGGGTGGTAGAGGCGGGTGAGCAATTTGATGAGCGTGGTTTTTCCCGAACCGTTCTGGCCGACGAGCGCCAGGCTTTCTCCCGGCCTGACGTGCAGGTCGATGGCGGACAACGCTGGAGTCGTGGCGCCCGGGTAGATGAATTCCACGCCTTCGAAGCGGATGCCATCGCCGGGCCGGGGGCCCGCGGCCAGGGTGCCGGTGCTGTTGCCGACAGGCTGCTCAAGATATTCGTAGAGGTTGGAGAGATACAGATTGTCCTCGTACAGGCCGCCTACCGCGGACAATGCGGCGGTAACCGCGGACTGGCCCTGTCGAAGCAGCATCAGATACATGGTCATTTGACCCACCGTCATCGCGCCGAACACGGTCTCTGCAGCGATCCATGTGTAGCCGCCATACAAAGCGAGGGTCCCGAGGAGGCCCAGGCCGAAGCCCCAGGCGTCCCTGCGCAAGGTAAGATCGCGATCTTCGCGGTAGAGGCGGACAAAAATTTCTCGATATCGATCGAGCAGACGCGGCCCCAACTGGAAGAGCTTGACCTCCTTGGCCGTATCCTCCCGCGCCAGCACCGACTCCAGGTAGATCTGCATGCGTGACTCGGGCGCACGCCAGCGAAACAGCCGGAAGGCTTCACCCGAGAATTTGGCTTCGGCGATGAATGCCGGAAGTCCGGCCAGCACCAGCAGCGCCACCGCCCAAGGCGAGAAATGCACGAGCAAGCCGCCAAACGTGATCAGGGAAACCGCGTTCTGCAGCAACCCGAAGGTGCGCATCACGAGACTCAACGGGCGGCTCGATGCCTCGCGGCGCGCGCGGGTCAGTTTGTCATAGAACTCCGAGTCCTCGAACTGGGTCAGGTCCAAGGTCAGCGCCTTCTCGAGAATCATGACGTTGACGCGTTGGCCGAGTTGCGCCCGCAGCAGCGACTGGGCGAGCGAGAGGCCTCGTTGCGCCATCGACGTGAACGCGACCAACAGGGCTTCGAGCGCGACGTATCTCACCACGTTGAACAGCAGGCTCCCACTGTTCAACGGGTGTCCGGACAGCACGCCCACGCCCGCTCCTGCACCGGTTTGACGGTGCAGGAGCGACGCATGGATCACTGCATCGACGATCAGGGCACCCACGTATGCCATCGCGCCCGGCAAGATGCCCGCAATGACGGTGAGGAGCCCGAGCAGAATGCTCAACGGCTTGTTGGTGGTCCATACCAACAGAAGAGCGCGACGGCTGTACGCGAACACGCCCAGCACGCCGCGCTGAAACTTCGCGCTGTCGGGCACCGCAGCCGCAATGTGGGGATGGGGGGGCAACGGGATGCTACCGGACCCCGTCGGATCCCGGCGCCGCCGTGACCCGCTTTCGCTCTTCGGTGTTCAAATCGATATTCATGCTGGATCCGGACTTATAATGGATGCTGTCCCTGGAATCGGTATGGCGGAGAAGTGGTATGGCGGAGAAGTCGTGAAATTCAAGCCCTTGCTCGATCGTTGGAAGAAAGACGCGGCGCCGCTGCTGGCGGCGGAAGAGTACTCGATTCGGTTGCCGCTGGACGATGCGGCGCGACTGCACGCGCTGCTGGCTTTGTTTCCCGGGCGGCAGATGGAGGAGATCATTACCGATTTGCTGCACGCCGGGCTCGATGAAATTGCGGTGGCGATGCCCTACGAGCGCGGTCCGAAGGTCATCTCGCGCGATGATCATGGCGACCCGCTGTACGAGGACGTCGGCTTGACACCGCGTTTCGTGGAATTGACCCGCCAGTTCAGAAAGAGCCTGGCGGCGCAGGCAAACAAGCCGACTTGACGGTGTGGGCTCGGCGCGGCGATACTCCACGCACATGTCGACCGGATATAGCACATCGAAAACCCGCTGGTGGTGGCGAACTCTTCTCAAGGAGTGGGCGCTGGTCGCTTAAGTTTTAATCTCGTTCGTCGATTATCCAGAACCCATCTCCGCATCCTTACGGTGATGGGTTTTTTGTTGTCCAAAAGTTTTGCACTCGGGGAATCATGAAGCCACCTTTCGACATCGCTGCCGACCTGGATACCCCGGTCTCGGCCTATCTCAAACTGGCGCCGTTCAAGCCTCGGTTTCTGCTGGAAAGCGTCGAAGGCGGGGAGCGGCTGGCGCGCTATTCCTTCATCGGGTTCGGCGAGTGCATGGAGGTTCGCCTGGATGCGGCGGGCTTGACGGTTGGCGGCATTCATACGCCGCGACCGCGGTCCAAGGCGCAGCTTCTCGACGCATTGCGGGCTGCATTGGCGCGTGCACCGCAGCCTCTGCCGGAGATTCCGGGCGTGCCGCTGCTCGGCGGATTGGTGGGATATACAGCCTACGACGCGGTGCGTTACTTCGAGCGGGTTCCGGGCCGGAGCTTGGACGCAACGGAAGCTCCGCATGCGCACTATATTGCGCCGCGGTCCTTGCTGGTGTTCGATCATTTGACGCACGGTGTCGCGTTATTGCACGACGGCACGGAGGCCGAACGCCAGAGCCTGCGACGTGAAGTGATCCGGGCGCTGCGGGGCGCAGTGCCCACGATCGTGGTCCCCGGCCGGCCCTTTCCCGGCACATTTTCCCCGGCCATCCCCTCGCTCGCGGAGGGCGAACACGCCGCCAGGGTGCGCCGTGCCCAGGAGTACATTGCCTCGGGCGACGTCTACCAACTGGTGCTCTCGTCGCGCTTCGAGGGGCGGCACACGCTGTCGCCATTCGAGGTATACCGCGCTCTACGTCTGTTGAATCCTTCGCCCTACATGTATTTCTGCGAACTGGGCGACATCACGGTGGTCGGCTCGTCGCCCGAGGCGTTGGTCAAATCCCATGGTGGGTTCGCGCAGCTACGGCCGATCGCGGGATCCCGGCCCCGCGGGGTGGACACGCTTCGCGACGCGGAGATGGAGGCGGAATTGTTGGCGGACCCGAAGGAGAACTCGGAACACGTCATGCTCGTCGATCTCGCGCGCAACGATCTGGGCCGCGTGGCCACCGCGGGATCGGTCCACGTCAACCCGTATCGCGTCATCGAGCGCTACAGCCACATCATGCACATGGTGAGCGGCGTCAGCGGGACCTTGGCGCCGGGCCGTGATGCCTTCGATTTGTTCGCAGCGACGTTTCCGGCCGGAACTCTGGTGGGCGCACCGAAAGTGCGGGCGATGGAAATCATCGACGAACTCGAACCGGTGGGCCGTCAGCTGTATGGCGGTACGGTCGGATATTTCGGTCGCCACGGCGACATGGACCAAGCCATCACCATCCGCACCCTGGTGTTTCGCGGAGACACCTATAGCTATCAGGCGGGCGGCGGTATCGTGGCGGACAGTGTCCCAAAGTCGGAGTACGAAGAGGTCATGGCGAAAAGTGCGGTGCTGCGCAGTGCGTTGGCGATCGCGGCGGAGGGTCTGTGAGCACGCCGAAAGTCCTGTTGATCGATAACTATGATTCGTTCACCTACAATCTCGTCCAGGCATTCCTCGTGCTGGGCGCGGAGGTCGACGTACGTCGCAACGATATGATCTCGGTCGAGGAAGCGCTGGGCTCGGGCGCGACTCACCTGGTGATTTCGCCCGGCCCCGGCACGCCCCGGAACGCGGGAGTGTCGATGCGCATGATAGAGGCCTTTGCGGGACGCATTCCGATTTTCGGCGTGTGCCTGGGTCATCAGTCTCTGGTCGAAGTTTTTGGCGGCAAGGTGGTGCGTGCGGGCCGGTTGATGCACGGAAAGGTGTCTCCCGTGGCGCATGACGGCAAGGGATTGTTCAGCGGCATGCCGCAGCAATTCCAGGCGGGACGCTATCATTCGTTGATCGCCGAGCCGTCGAGCATGCCGACGGTGCTCGAGGTCACGGCGCGTACGGCCGAGGGCGAGATCATGGGCGTGCGCCACCGCTCTTTGCCGATCGAGGGCGTGCAGTTCCATCCGGAAAGCGTGCTCACGCCCGAGGGTCCGATCTTGATGGGCAATTTTCTGAAGACGTGACGATGCAAACTCTCAGGCAAACGCTGGAGCAGCTGCTCGATGGCCGTGATCTGACGGAAACGCAGGCGGGTGCGCTTTTGCATGACCTCACGAAGCCGGATCTGGCGCCGGCAATGGCGGGTGCGCTGCTCGTGGCCATGCGGGCCAAGGGAGTCACGTCGGCCGAGGTGCGTGGGTTCGCCGGAGCGATGCGTGCATTGGCCCGCAAGCCCGATTTGCCGAGCGGCGGTGACGCGATCGACATCGTGGGCACCGGCGGCGACTCTTCGGGCAGTCTGAACCTGTCGACGGGTGCGGCATTGTTGACGGCAGCGTGTGGGCTCCCGGTCATCAAGCACGGCAACCGTTCCATATCGAGCCGCAGCGGCAGCGCGGATGTCATCGAGCAACTCGGGTTTGCGATGCCTCTCGACGAAGGCCGGGCGGCCGCGTGCTTTGCCGCCACGGGCTTCACGTTTTTGTTTGCGCCCTATTTTCATCCGGCCATGAAGTCTCTTGCGCCGATTCGCGCAGCGCTTGGCATTCGCACCGTATTCAACCTGCTCGGACCCCTGACCAATCCCGTGGCGCCGCGATTCCGCTTGATCGGCGCCTACGATGCAGCGACCGCGGAACTGATGGCCGGCACGTTGGCAGGAATGGACGTCGAACGGGCCTGGGTGATTCACGGGGCCGCGGGATGGGATGAAGCGACGCCCATCGGCCCCTTTCTCGCGTTCGACGTGAGCGGTGGCGAAATTCACCGGCACGAAATCGATCCCCGCGAATTCGGTCTGGCGACCTGCGTGTCCGCCGATCTGTCGGGCGGTGATGCCGCGGCGAATCTTGCGGCGCTGCGCGATGTGTTCGCCGGACACGATCGCGGACCTCACCGTGCGGCATTGGTGCTTCAGTGCGGCCTCGCGCTGTTCATTGCTGGGCGGGCCGCGTCCATCGCGGCGGGCATCGATCAGGCCGGCACGGTCATCGACACGGGCGAGGCGCATCGTTGGCTGCGACGATTGCAGCAGTTCGCGGTCGAGACGGTTGGCCTATGAGCGGCTTTCTGGATGAAATGGCCCGGTCGAGCGAGCAGCGAGTCATCCTGGCGAAACAACGCGAGTCTTTCTCCGATCTGGAGCGCCGCGCTGCCGCCGCCGCGCCGAGCCCGCCGCTGCGCTTGTCACAGGCAGGATTCGACGTGATTGCCGAGTTCAAGTTGCGCTCGCCGGCGGCGGGTTCCTTGGGCGACGCGACCGACGACTGGCTGGGCCGCGTGCGTGCCTATGCGCGCGGTGGCGCGGCTGCGGTGTCGGTGCTCACGGAGCCTTCACGCTTCGACGGATCGTTGGACCACCTCCGGGGAGCCGCCGAGGAGTTGGCGCCTTTCGGCGTGCCGGCCATGCGCAAGGACTTTCTGGTCGATCCCTACCAGGTGCTGGAAGCACGCACAGCGGGCGCCGGTGGCGTGCTGGTCATTCTGCGAATGCTGTCGCGGGAGCGGATCGCGGCGCTTTTGGACGCCGCCGCCGACCACGGGCTGTTCGTGCTGCTCGAGGCGTTCGACGCGGCGGATCTGTCGCTGGCGCGTGAGCTGCTGGAAGCCCGGCACCGCGCGGAAATCGTGCTGGTCGGCATCAATTGTCGCGATCTGCAGACTTTACAAGTCGTTCAACAGCGGTTTTCGGCGCTGGCCCCGCTGTTGCCGCAGGCGTGGCCCTGCGTGGCGGAGAGCGGCGTTGCCACCCCCTGCGACGCGATGACCATGCGGCGGCTCGGCTACCGGTTGGCGCTCATCGGCACCGCGTTGATGGGAAGCGGTGACCCTGCCGTTTTACTGGCGGAAATCTTGCACGCGGCCCGGACAGTGCAACCTTAAATGGCTACACTCCGCGCCATGTGGATAAAAATTTGCGGCATGACCAGTGCCGATGCAGTTGCCGCTGCGGCGGAAGCCAGGGTCGACGCAATCGGCTTCGTATTTGCGCCGAGCCCGCGCCAGGTGACTCCCGGGCAGGCCGCGCAACTGGCGGCGCTTGCGCCGCCAGGCATCCTGCGGTTCGCGGTGGCGCAGCATCCCCTGCAAATGAAGGTCGATGAGATCTGCCGCATTCTCAAACCCGACTTTTTTCAAACCGACGTCGAAGATCTCCGTGAGCTGAGGATTCCCGCGCACGTCAAAGTGATGCCGGTCGTGCGCTTTGGCCGCAAGACGCCCAATCCGTTGCCGGGGCGCATGTTGTTCGAAGGCCCCTCCAGCGGCATCGGGGAGCTGGCCGACTGGGGACGTGCCGCCGAGCTCGCCCGTCAAACCGAAGTGATTCTTGCCGGCGGCCTGACGCCTCAGAACGTGGCCGAAGCGATCCAGGTCGTGCGGCCGTTTGGTGTCGATGTGAGCAGCGGCGTCGAGGACACTCCCGGTATCAAGGATCCCGAAAAAATCTACGAGTTCGTGCGCGCGGCCCGTGCCGCTGCCGCACGGCTGGAGCATGAATCATGAACTCATCACTGCGCGCCGATCATGCGCACGCCGCCGTTTTTCCCGACGCGAAGGGCCGTTATGGCGCTTTTGGCGGCCGCTACGTCCCCGAGACGTTGGTTCCGGCGCTCGATCGTCTCCAGGAGGGGATCGACCGCCATCTGCTGAGCGCGGCCTTCCAAGCCGAATTCGCATACGAACTGAAAACGTGGGTGGGCCGTCCCACGGCGCTCTCGTTTGCGCCCACGTTGAGCAAGCGCTGGGGTGCCGAGGTGTGGCTGAAGCGCGAGGATTTGGCGCATACCGGCGCTCACAAGATCAACAATGCCGTCGGCCAGACGTTGCTGGCGAAGCGCCTTGGCGCCAAACGCATCATTGCCGAGACCGGCGCCGGACAGCATGGTGTTGCCAGCGCGGCCGCCGCGGCGCGCCTGGGGATGCCATGCGTGGTCTACATGGGCGCGGTCGATGTCGAGCGGCAGGCGCCTAATGTCGGACGGATGCAATTGCTGGGAGCCACCGTGGTCCCGGTCACCGGCGGTGACAAGACCTTGCGTGCGGCAATCGATGAGGCATTGCGCGATTGGGTTTCGGATCCCGATGGCACGTACTATTCGCTCGGCTCGGCCGTTGGGCCGCACCCGTATCCCTACCTCGTCCGCGAACTGCAGTCCGTGATTGGCCGCGAGGCCCGCGCGCAGATGCTGGAACAAGCGGGTGCATTGCCCGATGTCGCCATCGCTTGCGTGGGCGGCGGCTCGAACGCGATCGGCCTGTTCCATCCCTTCCTCGACGACGCAGCGGTCGGCTTGCTCGGCGTGGAGGCAGGTGGTCGTGGCGCCGGGTTGGGCGACAATGCTGCCTCCCTGACCCTGGGCAGCCCGGGAGTCCTACAGGGGAGCTATACGCTGATTCTTCAGGATGCATTCGGCCAGGTGCAGGAAACCCATTCGGTGTCCGCAGGCCTCGATTATTCGGGGGTTGGCCCGGAGCACTCGTATTTGCTGAAGAGCGGGCGGGTTGCCTATGAATCAGCGACGGACGACGAGGCGTTGGATGCCCTCATGGAATGCGCCAAATATGAGGGAATTCTGCCCGCCATCGAGACGGCACACGCGATTTTCGGGGCCCGGCGCTACGCGGGCGCACATCCGGGTGCGCGAATCCTGATCTGCTGCTCCGGTCGCGGCGACAAGGATATGCCGATTTTGCAACGCACAGTCCTCAAGGATCTGCAGCATTCATGAAGCCGTCTGAATCGATATCGAGCGCGATTCGCGCCTCGGTTGCCGCCGGTCGTCCGGCGCTCGTCGGTTATCTCACCGCCGGCTTTCCCAATCGCAAACACTTCGCGGAGAGCCTGGCGTCGGTCGCAGCCGTTTGCGATGTCGTCGAGATCGGCGTGCCCTTCACCGATCCCATGGCGGATGGCACGACCATCCAGCGAGCGAGCTTCGCCGCGTTGGCAGATGGGGTGACCCTGCCTTGGATTCTGCAGGCGCTCGGACTGCGGCAACCCCCGGGCGGGGTCGGCGCCGGACCGCCGATTCTCCTGATGAGTTACCTCAATCCGCTGCTTGCTTATGGGCTCGCGGCGTTGCCTCGTGATGCAGCCGCGGCAGGCGTCGCGGGATTCATCGTTCCGGACCTTCCCTACGAGGAGAGCGGCGATCTGAAAGCCGCCCTGGACGAAGAGGGGTTGGCGCTGATCCAGATGGTGACACCGGTCACGCCTCAATCGCGGCTGGAAATGCTGTGTAAATCGGCGGAAGGGTTCGTGTACGCCGTCACGATGACCGGCACTACCGGTAAAACGGTGGATGTGCCGGACGAGGTATTGGCATACCTCGACCGTGTCAAACGATGTTCGAGCGTACCGGTCTGCGCCGGCTTCGGTATTCGTTCGCGCGAGCAGGTTGTTCGCTTTGCGCCGCACGTGGACGGCGTGGTGGTTGGCTCAGCATTGGTCGAGACGCTGGAACGCGGTGGCGATGTCGGGGCCTTCTTGAGGTCGCTTCGCTAGGATTGTCCCGAGGAAGAGCGCCTGTGAAGCGAGTGTATCGCGCCGCGTCTTTGTTGCAGGTAGCGCACGCCCGCAACGTGCTCATTACCGCGGGAATCCACTGCGAGCTCCGCAATCAGTACCTGGCCGGTGCGTTGGGCGACCTTCCGATGATGGAGACCTGGCCACAACTGTACGTCGACGACGCCGACGAAGGATTTGCCCTGAGCGTCCTGGCGCGCGCGTCGGCGGTATCTGCAGGCAACCCCTGGGTGTGCGCGGAGTGCGGCGAACAGATGGAGCCTCAATTCACGCAATGCTGGCGCTGTGGCGTCGAGCTCGCGCGCACCACCCCACCCTGAGAGCCGCGACCATCGGACAGGAACTTTGGATTTTGTAAAATGCCGCCCGGCTGCGTGTAGCATTTGATGTGCCAAGCGCGCATTGCGGCGCTCCACCACCATGCATTTTGAGGTGCGGAAGTGTCGAATGCCTTGATTTTCACCACCTTGCAGAGACGTAAGACGAACACTTACATGACTTGACGCAAAATCCGAGGTTAGGTTCAGCACGCACCCATGGCCCCAATTCGCTGCACAGGTTACAAATTGCACCGGGTTCAGTGTAACGATTACACGTGCGAGCGCTAGGAGACCGACAGTGATGAATGCAGCCAGAGACACCTTTGCCAAGCCGAGAATATTCCCATTGGTTGCACCCAGCCCCCTGCTGGGGAATTCCGAGGCAATGCACGAGGTGTTCCGGCTGATCGAGCGCGTGGGTCCCACCGAAGCCAGCGTGCTGTTGACCGGCGAAAGTGGCTCCGGAAAGGAACTGGCGGCTCAATCCATCCATGACCGCAGCGCCCGCCGCGGTGGCCCGTTCATCGCGGTCAATTGCGGCGCGATTCCGGCGGGATTGATCGAGGCCGAATTGTTCGGTTATGAAAAGGGCAGCTTCACCGGTGCGGTCCGGGCGCACGCCGGCGTCTTCGAACGTGCACAGGGAGGAACCCTGCTGTTGGATGAAGTGACGGAGATGCCGCTCGACATGCAAACGCGCCTCCTGCGGGTGTTGGAGACCAGGAAATTTTATCGAGTTGGGGCGAGTACTGAATTTCATTCCGACGTCCGGGTCATCGCTTCGTCCAATCGCTGCCCGTTGCAGGCCGTGCAGAACGGTCAGCTGCGGGAAGATCTGTTGTATCGTCTGGCCGTTTTCCCGATCGACCTGCCGCCCTTGCGCAGTCGTGGCAACGACGTTGAATTGCTCGCCGAGCACTTCCTGGCTGAACTCAACGCGGATAGCCCGGTCGAAAAGCGGCTTTCGGCTCTCGCGCGCATGACTTTGAAGCAACACACCTGGCCCGGGAACGTCCGAGAGCTGAAGAATTGCATCGAACGAGCCTTCATTTTGGGCGATCAGGTGTTGGAATTGGCTCCGTTGATCCAGAGTTCCTCCGCCAAGGGGGCCAACGTCGACGGCGGCCGTGAGCGCCTGGATATTCGGGTAGGCTCTCGTATTTATGACATGGAGCGCTCGTTGATCGAGGCGACGCTCGATTATTTCAAAGGCAACAAGCGGCGGGCGGCTGACGCACTGGGCTGCAGCCTCAAGACGCTGTATAACAAACTCAACGGATATTCACAAAGCCAAGAATGCGCAAGCAGTTAGGCGCTGGCAACGGGAGATAGCAAGTGTCACGAGTATTGATCGCCGACGATCATGCGGTCGTTCGGGCGGGATTCAAGCAATTCCTCGAAGCTGATTCGAGTATTAATGCCGTCGGCGAAGCCGCAAGCGGCAACGAAACCTTGGATTTGCTTCGTCAGCAGGATTGGGATCTCGTTTTGCTCGACATCCACATGCCCGACCGCAGCGGTCTGGACATTCTCCGGCATATCCAAACCGGCCACCCCGGCGTACGGGTGCTGGTGATGAGTGGCTTGCCGGAGCAGCAATATGCGGTCAACGTCTTGCGTGCCGGCGCAAGCGGCTATCTGTCCAAGGACAGTGCGCCGGAAGAACTCATGAAGGCCGTGCGTACCGTATTGTCGGGTCGCCGCTATGTGAGCGCCGCGCTGGCGGAGATATTGGTTGCCGATCTGGACGGCGATCCGGACAAGCCGTTGCATGCGCGGCTCTCGACCCGGGAATTTCAGATCTTCTGCAAGCTGGCGGCGGGTCGCGGCGTCTCGGACATTGCGAATGAACTCAGTCTCAGTGTCAAGACCGTGAGTACGTATCGCAGTCGCATATTGGAGAAAATGAGTTTCAGTGCCAACGCCGACATCACGTCGTATGCATTGCGCAATGGACTCATCCAATAAGCATGAATGTCGATGAACCCGCTACATCCATGGATGCAATCGTAATGGCTCCAGGCTTGAGGGTCTTACTCGTGGAAGACTCCAAGGTCCTGACCGAACGGCTCACGGAAGCCATTCGGCAGATTCCCGAGGTCGAACTCATCGGCACCGCGGACACTGAAGCCGGCGCGCTCGCTGCGGTGAAGCGGGATTCCGTCGATGTGATTATTTTGGATCTCCATTTGAAGCAGGGAACCGGGTTCGGAGTCATGCGTGCGCTGGCCACCGCTCATTTGAGGCCGCGGATCATCGTGCTCACCAACTACGATCTTCCAGAATATAAAAACGCCGCCATTGCGCTCGGTGCAACTCATTTCCTCGACAAGGCGCGCGACTACGGCCGTCTTCCGGAAGTCCTACACGAGATCTGCGCAGCCCACTTATCCAAGCACTGATCCGTGCGTTGAGACCGCGTAATCTCTACCGCGCGGTCCGGCAATTTCTACACAATCCTCGCCCGTAATTCCGCGCCCCCCCCCCACTAAGCGCGGGAATCCGACTGCCGGTTGGATTTAATCGTGGTTGGCACGCCGCTTGCTTCACTTGACTCAATGGAGGCGTGCGAGGTCTCCGCGTTGCTAGGACGTGTAGGACCAAAACGTGACAATGACCACGATGTATCGCCGAGGCGGCGCACTGCGCGCCGCTGGTGAAGATAGGTGGCATCCGGCGAAGCTCTCGGGAGGTTCGTCGGATGCGGGTGGAAATCAAGAGGAACTGGAAAATGGAATTGCTAAAGAACTCGACTTCTACGAAATTGGCGCTGGCTTCGGCCGCCGCCGTTTGGATGCTTGCCGCCTGTGCCAGCACGCCGATCCCCAATGAAAAAATCGCCGTAGCCAAGGCCTCGCTGCAGCGGGCCGAGCAGTCGGGCGCGCCCGAACTGGCGCCGGTGGAGCTCGCCTCCGCTCGCGATAAGTTGAACCGTGCGGAGAAGGCCGCTGCCGACCATGACGCCGAGCCGGCAACCATGCTCGCGGAACAGGCGAATGTGGACGCTCGGTTGGCGGAAGCCACGGCGACCCAGCAACGCTCCCACAAGGCGGCAATGGAATTCGATGCCAGCATGCAAGCGCTGCGAACCGAATCCATGCGCAACACGCAGTCCACTCAGTAAGGTGATCGATATGAATACGAAATTGTTGATTGGATTCGGATTTGCGCTGGTGCTCGGTGCCTGTGCATCCACACCTCAGCCCAACGCCGCCCTCGAAGCGGCCCGAACGGCAGTGCAATCGGCGCAGGCAGATCCCAATGTGAGCAAGTATGCTGCCTTGGACCTCGAAGCGGCGAAGAAGGACTTGGATGCCGCCGAGAACGCGGCGATGCACCATAATGACAAGGACATCGCCCAGCCAGCCTATATGGCGGCCCAAACGGCGCGGCTCGCACAGGTTCGGGCGGCGGCGAAGGCCGACGATGCCCGAGTGGCCGCCGGACAGGTCGAACGTGATCGAATTCAGTTGGCCGCCCGGACCCGCGAAGTTCAGAACGCGCAGACCGCGACCAACGCCGCAACCGAGCAGGCGGCTCGTCTTCAAGCCGAGATCGATGCGCTCAAGGCGACCCCCACGGACCGTGGTCTCGTGTTGACGCTCGGCGACGTGCTGTTCGACACGGGCAAGGCGGAATTGAATCCGGGCGCCGCCCGCAAACTCGACCAGCTGGCCCAATTCCTCAGCGAGCACAAGGATCGCCGCGTGCAGATCGATGGTTTCACCGATAGCGTGGGAACCGACTCGTTCAACCTCGACCTCTCCCAACGCCGGGCTGAGGCCGTGAGAACCGCGCTTCTGACCCGAGGCATCGATTCCTCGAGAATCAGCACGCAGGGCTACGGAAAGGCCTTTCCGGTTGCCAACAACACCGATTCGGGTGGGCGCCAACTCAATCGCCGCGTCGAAGTGGTGATCGGGGGGGAAAACGGAGCGATCGTCACACCGCGCAGCTGAGCCGGGTAACAATCGTTCGAGTCCCGGATCGGCAACACCGCCGATCCGGGATCTGGGGTCAGGCGTAATCGGTTCGGGGCGCTTCGGGCATCAACATGCTTTTCATGGGGATGCGCGCCGTCACGATGGTTCCGCCCGATGGGGGCGCTTTCACATCCCACGTCCCCCCAAGTGCCGCGACCCGATGTTTCATCGAGCCGAGGCCATGCGATGTAATGGTCTGCAGTCGATTCGGCAGGATTCCCTTGCCGTCATCCGATACGTGCAGAACGAACGTGTCATCGTGAACTTCAATCGTAATGTCGGCGCAGCGCGCATCGGCGTGTTTGAGGATGTTCGTCATCGCCTCTTGAGCGACCCGAAATACTCCGATGGCCGCGTTGGCGGCGAATTGTAGTTCCAGTTCCGGGATGCTTTCGGTACAGATCAGTCCATTGCGCCGGCAAGACTCCTTGAACTGCCACCGCAAGGCCGTGAACAAACCCATGTTATCCAGGAGAGTGGGTCGCAGCTCCTCGACGACCCGGCGTTTCAGGTCGACCCCCGCGCTCAAGTACTCGTGAATCCGCTTGAACCGCTGTTCGATGGCCGGGTCACTGGTGGGCAGCCGCTGCTGCAACCAGGATAGATCCATTCTGGCCGCAACGAGCAGGCCACCGAGTTCATCGTGCAACTCGCGCGACAGAGCCGATTTCTCCTTCTCCGAAACGCCCTGAAGGTGGGTGGACAAGGCAGTCAGCTCGCGCGTCCGTTCTTCCACCTGATTCGCGAGGTACTGCCGCTGATCGTTGAGATCCGTCGCTTGACGCGCACGGCGTCGCATGTCGCCATAGACCAGTGTGGTCGCCAGGATCACCAGGCCGATGTTGAGCATGGCTCCGCCGGTCGTGATCCAGCGGGACAGCTGGAGGTCCGACTGCCACTGGGCCGTGGCGGCCAGCAGATCGACGCTCTCCCGTTCCCGCAAGATTGCGATGAGCCGTAGAATATTCGCCGTCGTCTCGGATCCCGCATCGCTGGTTGCGACGTTGGTGGTCGGACCCTGCTCCAGTCGCCCGTCCGCGCCCGGGACCATTGGCAGCTGATGTTGCTTGTTTGCGGCAAGCGCGGTCAGTTGAGCAAGTTCTCCTTTCAGTGGCGGCGTCGCGTGATAAGCGATGCGCAGACGTTCGAGCGCGGGTGGGATGTTTTCTGCGGCAGCGTCATACGACTTCCGATACCGCTCCTCTCCAGTCAGCAAGAACCCTCGTCGCTCGGACTCGGCTCCCGTCACCAGAGTGGCCAATTCATTGAGCGCTTGTTCTCGAAATTCGGAGCTGCGTACGCGAACGTCGGCGGCGTCGAGCCGCAACTGCCCCTCTGCCGCGAGCACGAACAGCATGATGAGCATCCCAATCAACAACAGGGGCGGTAGTGCGATGTACCACCGTCCAATCCTGCCGAATTCCTCGCCCAATATTTTCATGTAACAATGCCCGCGCTGCGCGAGGCAAGTCTACCATGTGGGTCATTTCCTACATGAAGCGCGGTTTGGCACCCATTTCTGGGGATTCGGTTGACGGCTACTGTGACAGGCTAGGAGGAGAATAATTATGGAAACTTTTGATGGAACGGCTGATCAGATTAGGGCGACGGGCCACCGCGTCGGAGAGGATCTCAGCGAGGGTGCACAAAACATCAAAACCGTGGCGTCGGTCGAAATCAAAAGCCTGATCGCGGACGTCGAGGATCTTGTCGCGCGGATCGCGGATTTGAAGGATGCGGACGTTGCTCGAGTTCGGACCAAGGTCATGCGAGCCATCGACACAGCCAAAGACAGCGTCGCGGACAGCGCCGATACCCTGCGGCGTCAGGCGCAGCGGGTGGCAACCAGCGCCGACGACTATGTGCACGACAGCCCCTGGCAGGCCGTGGGCATCGCCGCGCTGGTCGGCGCCCTCGTGGGTATATTAGCGACCCGCCGCTCGTAGGTCGGCGAAGTGCGTTTGCTGTGGTCCCTGCCGAAAGCGGCGCCTGCGCTTGTTCGGCACCTGGTGGCCTACGCCGAACTCGCCGGCCAGGATTTGGAGCAATCGAAATCGGACTTTGCCGCCAGGCTGTTGGCCTCGGTGATCTTGGTCTTTTGCCTGGCCTTCGCCGTGTTGTTCGGATGCCTGGTGATCGTCGCGTTGACGTGGGACACGTCTTACCGCGTCGTATCGATCGCGTGCATGAGCGGGACGTTCCTCGTGGTCGCCATCGCATGCGCCGTATACCGATCAAGGATCATCGGGGCCCAGGCTCCTTTTCTGGGCACTGTGCGGCGTGAATGGGCGGAGGATCGTGTCATCCTTGAAAAGATCCTCTCGGATCAGGAGTGACGCATGGCTGTGGTCGACCTTGTAGCCAGAGATGAAACGATCGCAAAAATGGCCCAAACTCGCGCCGAAATTCGCCGCATCCTGGAGCCGGCGCCTCGCGGCCCGCAAGGCGGCGATGAATCACGCGAAATGGGGGGGGCGGATGGCCCGCCCGGAACGTTTCCACGCAGTCGCACGATGCGAATGCTGATGAGCGGTCGGGGTATGGGCACTGCCGGCGCCGTCATCGGAGGGCTTGTGCTGGCGCGGCCGGCGCTGGCATTCAAGCTGCTGCGGATGCTGCCGATGGGCGCAGTCGCGCGCATGTTGCTCGTCAAAGGGATTACGGCCCTGCGATCGAGGCACTAGATCGAGGCACTAAGCGTCTGCGGGGCCACGCTGCGCCGCGTCCACCGCTGAGGCGGCCGGATCTACGCCGATCGCGTCATTCGAGCGGAGACCGTACATATCGGTAGCGGATGACCAGCGCGATCGACGCGAGCATTTGCACCCAGCCGAACCACTGATAGCGCGGGAACAGCGCAAGACATATCAACCCGGAAAGCCACAACACGCCGGCCACGATCACGCTGTCGCGCCGAATGTTGGCGCGACGCATGTCCTCGCGCAGCTTATGATTGCCCCTGTCCTTGACTTGAATCGTCAAACGACCTTCCGCGGCCTCGCGTATCGCGATCTGCAGAACCTGCGGAACTTGTTTCAACGCTTCGATGGCATCGGGTAACTGCGTGCGCATGCGGCGCAAAATGGTGCGGGGGCTCATTCGCTCACGCATCCAACTGCGCAGTATCGGCTGGGCCGTTTTGAAGATATCGAGTTCCGGATACAACTCCCGGCCCAACCCTTCGACGTTGACCAAGGTCTTCTGCAGCAGGATCAGTTGCGGTTGAATTGTCATGTCGAAGCGGCGTGCCACCTCGAACAGGCGCAGCAGCACCTGTGCAAAGGAGATCTCCTTCAGCGGCTTGTTGAAGATGGGCTCGCAAACCGTACGCACGGCGGATTCGAGTTCGTCCACGCGCGTGCCGGCGGGAACCCAGCCTGATTCCACGTGGAGTGCGGCAACCCTGCCGTAATCGCGCTCGAAGAAGGCCATGAAATTCCCGGCCAGGTAATGCTGGTCCCGGGGCTGCAATGTCCCGACGATGCCGAAATCGACCGCGGCATAGCGCGGATTCGCGGGGTCCTCCACCTGCACGAAGATGTTGCCCGGGTGCATGTCCGCATGAAAGAAATTATGGCGAAACACCTGGGTGAAGAAGATCTCGACCCCATTCTCCGCCAGCTTTGCGAAATTCGCGCCCCGCGCACGCAGTTCGTCCATGTGGCTGATGATGATCCCATGGATTCGTTCCATGACCATGACGTTGACGCGACAGTAGTCCCAGTAAACCGCGGGTACATACAGCAGGGACGAGCCGGCAAAGTTGCGCTTCAATTGCGCGGCGTTCGCCGCCTCGCGCATGAGATCGAGTTCGTCCAATATGGTCTTGCGATACTCCTGCACGATCTCGATCGGACGCAGTCGGCGCGCTTCCCTCCAATATTGGTCAGCCAGGCCTGCGAGCGTCTCCAGCACCGTCAGGTCCAGATCGATCACGTCGTGCATGCCCGGGCGCAGCACCTTGACCACCACATCCTCGCCGGTATTCAGGGTGGCCGCATGAACCTGCGCGATCGAGGCGGCCGCCAGCGGTGTCACATCGAAGGCCGCAAAGATGTCGCCGAGCCTGGCGCCGAATGCCGCCTCGATCGTGGCCACCGCGATGCCGCCGCCGAAAGGAGGTACCCGATCCTGCAGCTTTGCCAGCTCGTCGGCGATGTCGACCGGGATCATGTCGCGGCGTGTGGACAATGCCTGGCCGAACTTGATGAAGATCGGACCTAGTTCCTCCAGTGCCAGCCTTAGGCGTTCGCCCCGCGTCTCGCCCGCGCTGCGCTGGAACCAGGTCCATGGCGACAGGTAGAAAAGAAAACGAAAAGGCCGATACAAATGCGTCGCCCGGATGAAATCATCCAAGCCGTGACGAACCAGGGCACGCTGAATCTGCAGCAGACGTGCGGCGACGCGGATCTGCATCAAGCCGATCCTTTCAAGCGCTGCTCGAGACGCGCGAGCCGGGCCTCGACCCGATCGGCGGTTTCGCGCAGCGCATCGACACCGTGTAGAAATTCTTCGAGTTCCGGCTTGTTCACGAGATCCCTGCTCTCTTCCTGCAAATATTCAGCGATGTTTTCGCCCGTCGTTCGTCGGGCGCTGCGTATCCATGCGAGAGCTTGTCGCGCGAATTGCGACAAGCGGCGAGCGGGAAGGTCGCCCACGATGCGCGAGAGCTCCTCTTCCAGATCGGGCCGTGCGAGGGCAAACAGTTGGCGGTAAAGATTGGCGATCTCGGCGTCACCGCGAACCTGTGCGGCGGCAATGTTGGCGCTGCGCGCCCCGCTTCCGCGCGCAAGTTGAGCCAATGCGAGCGGCGAACCCGTGATGGTTGCATCGGCCGGTTCATCGCCGGCCATCAGCGCAAGCCGGCGGCCGGTGACGCTGGCGCGGACCGAGATCACCCCGATGTTTACCCGAAGTGCAGTCTGGTTCAGCCGCAGCGCGATGGCGGCAGCCTGGGCGGATGACTCGATGCCGCGATTCAGCACGGCTTCAATGGCGGCAAGCCATGCGGGCGTGACGGGCATGTCAGATTTTGTAGCCGCGGTGCAGGGCAACGATGCCACCGCTCAAATTATGGTATCGCGCCATGTCGAATCCCGCCGCTCGTACCATCCCGAGCAAGGTCTCCTGGTCGGGGTGCATGCGGATGGATTCTGCCAGGTACCGGTAGCTTGCGGCATCCTGAGCCACGAGCCGCCCCAGCACGGGCAAAACCTTGAACGAGTACGCGTCGTACAGGGGTTTGATCGGGGCCGCAGGGGTCGAGAATTCGAGCACCAGCAACTGGCCGCCGGGTTTCAGCACCCTGTGCATCGAGCGCAGGGCGGCGTCCTTGTCGGTGACATTGCGCAGCCCGAATCCGATGGTCACGCAGTCGAACGAGTTGTCGTCGAACGGAAGGTGTTCGGCATCGGCCACGAGGCATTCGACGTTGCCGACGAAACCTAGGTCGAGCAGGCGATCGCGACCGACTTCCAGCATGCTTGGATTGATGTCCGACAGCACCACGCTTCCGGACCTGCCTACCTGTCGCAGCATGCCCAGCGCCAGGTCGCCGCTGCCGCCGGCGACGTCCAAGGCTCGTTGGCCCGGTTTCAGGCCCGTCAGCGAGAGGGTGAAATGCTTCCAGAGTCGATGCACGCCGAACGACATGAGATCGTTCATGACGTCGTACTTGCCGGCGACCGACGCAAAAACCGATCGGACTCGTTTTGCCTTCTCGTCCCAGGCGACTTTTTCGAAGCCGAAATCGACCGTGCGGTTGGAGTTGCTCATGGTGCTCCTCAAGAGGGAATGCGGCATTGTAGCCGACTGGGAGCGACGGGGGTCTTATCCGCCGGCTGCCGCCGCGGCGGCGCACCGCTCGAGATAGCGCGACCAGTTGACCTGATGATTGCGGCCCAGGTCATGCAGCAGGCTCCACGAATACAGGCCGGTATTATGCCCATCGTCGAAAATCAATCGAAGCGCGTAGTTGCCGATCGGCTCCACGCCGGTGATGCCGATGTTCTCCTTGCCGAGCTGCAAGGTGCCTTCTCCCGCGCCATGGCCCTTCACTTCCGCGGAAGGCGAGAACACGCGCAGGTACTCAAACGGCAGTTCGAAATGCGAACCGTCCTCGAAATGCACCTCGAGGAGCCGCGATTCGGTGCGAATTTTGATGTCGAGGGGCTGGGGCGTTCGTTGTGGCATGCACTACAGGATATACCGTGAGAGATCCTGGTCGCGCACCAATTCCCCGAGGTTCCCTTCCACGTATTCCCGGTCCACGACGACGCGGGTGCCGTTGCGATCCGCCGCGTCGAAAGAGACCGACTCCAGCAGCCGTTCCATCACCGTGTGCAGGCGACGCGCTCCGATGTTTTCGGTGCGTTCGTTGACCTCGAATGCGACTTCGGCCAGCCGCTGCACGCCGGACGATTCGAACTCGAGATCGACACCTTCGGTGGCGAGCAGCGCCGTGTATTGCCGGCACAGCGACGCATCGGGTTCCGTCAGAATTCGCACGAAATCTTGCACCACCAATGGCTCGAGCTCGACGCGAATGGGCAGGCGCCCCTGCAACTCCGGAATCAGGTCGGAGGGTTTGGACATGTGAAAAGCGCCGGAAGCGATGAACAGCACATGGTCGGTCTTTACCGTGCCGTATTTGGTGTTGACCGTGCACCCTTCCACCAACGGCAGCAGGTCGCGCTGCACCCCCTCACGCGACACATCGGCTCCCGAGGTCTCCTGGCGACGTGCGATCTTGTCGATCTCGTCGATGAAGACGATGCCGTTCTGTTCCGCATTCTCGACCGCCCGGGCTTTGAGTTCCTCCTCGTTGATCATCTTGCCAGCTTCCTCATCCACCAGGAGCTTCAGGGCCTCCTTGATCTTGAGTTTGCGCGGCTTGCTGCGCCCGGATCCCAAATTCTGGAACATGCCCTGCAGCTGTTGGGTCATCTCCTCCATGCCGGGAGGCGCCATGATCTCGACACCCATCGGCGTCGCGCGCACTTCGATCTCGATCTCGCGATCATCGAGCTCGCCTTCACGCAGCATTTTTCTGAATCGCTGGCGCGTATCGTTGTCCCGCTGCGGACCGTCGCCCGTGAATCCCGCTTGAGCTCGCGGCAACAGCGCATCCAATACGCGATCCTCGGCGCCATCGGCGGCCCGGGGGCGGACCTTGGACATCTCCTCTTCTCGCGTCATTTTCACGGAGATCTCGACCAAATCGCGGACAATCGAGTCAACTTCGCGACCGACATAGCCGACTTCAGTAAACTTCGTGGCCTCGACCTTGATGAAGGGAGCCTTGGCGAGTCGGGCCAGACGGCGCGCAATCTCGGTCTTTCCCACCCCGGTCGGTCCGATCATCAGGATGTTCTTGGGGGTGATTTCGGGGCGCAGACTTTCCGCGACGTGCTGTCGCCGCCAGCGATTGCGCAGCGCGATCGCGACGGCGCGCTTCGCCGCCTTCTGGCCGACGATGTGCTTGTCCAATTCCTCGACGATTTCACGCGGCGTCATCTGCGACATGGCCGTCAAAGCTCCTCAATCGTCAGATTGCGATTGGTGTAGATGCAGATATCTGCGGCGATGTTGAGTGACCTCTCGACGATCTCGCGAGCGCCCAATTCGGTGGCCTGCATCAAGGCCAGCGCTGCGGCCTGCGCGTAGCTGCCCCCGGAGCCGATGGCAATGAGATCGTGCTCGGGTTCGATCACGTCGCCGGTGCCGGATATGACATAGGAGCTTTGCGCGTCCGCAACGATCAGCAACGCCTCGAGGCGCCGCAGACTGCGATCCGTGCGCCAGTCCTTCGCGAGTTCGATGGCCGCACGCGTCAAATTGCCGAATTTCTCGAGCTTGCCTTCGAACCGCTCGAACAACGTGAACGCATCCGCCGTGCCGCCGGCGAAGCCGGCCAAGACTTTGCCGCCGTACAGTCTGCGGACTTTCCGGGCGTTGCCCTTCATCACGCTCTGGCCCAGCGTCACTTGACCATCGCCGCCGACCGCTACTTGACCGTTGCGCCGTACGGCAAGGATGGTCGTCCCATAGATACGATCTGGATCATGATTCGTCACGCTGATGTCATGGGGCCGAAGGCGGCCCTTTCAAGCGCGACGTCACCGCCGCCGGGCGCGCGGATGAGCCGCGTCGTAGACCTTGGCCAGATGCTGAAAATCCAGATGTGTATAGATCTGGGTCGTGCTGATGTCGGCGTGTCCCAGGAGTTCCTGGACGCCGCGCAGATCGGTGCTCGATTCCAGCAAGTGGCTCGCGAACGAGTGACGGAACATGTGGGGGTGCACGTGCACGCCTAGTCCCTGTCGGCGTGCCCAGGTATCGACCCGCAGTTGGACGGCGCGCGGCGTGAGTCGACGGCCGCTGCGACCGATGAAAATGGCTGCGTCGTCGACCCGGGCGAGCGCGGCGCGCTCGGCCAGCCATCGCTGCAACGCAGTCACGGCGAAACGCCCGATGGGCAGTATTCGTGTCTTGCTGCCCTTGCCGTCGACACGCACCGTGCGATCGAGGAGGTCGATCGCGCCGAGGTCCAAGCCCACGAGTTCGCTCAGTCGCAATCCGGACGAGTAGAACAGCTCCATGATGGCCTTGTCCCGCATCGACAGGGTGTCGTCGACGCGGAACTCGAGAAACCGCCCCATCTGGTCGGCATCCAAGGTAGTCGGCAGGCGCTTCTTGGTTTTGGGCGCGCGCACCTCCTGTGCGGCATTCGTTCTCACGCATCCCTCACGGATCAGGAATTCGCAAAAGGTCCGAACCGCGGAGAGACGCCGCTGAATGCTGCGGGGAGCCAGCCCGCCGGCATGCTCCGCGGCTGCGAAGGAGCGGACTTCCGCGTTGCCGAGGGCAGTCCAGGCCGGAATCGCGCGGCGTTCGCAGAACCCCAGCAGGGAGGCCAAGTCGCTTCGGTACGCCCCTGCCGTGTGGGCGCTCATTCTGCGCTCGTGCGTCAGATGACGCACAAAGCGCTCGATCCAGTCACGCTGCCCGGCGTCCACCGATGCCGATCAGCGAACCAGGGCGTAGGTGACGAGTTCGCCGATGCGCGACAGAAACTCGGTGCTCATGCCTGGATGAAAACGATCCGCATCGCTGGCGCCAATGGCCAGGATCCCCAACGCGCCTTTGGGCCCCAGCGGTGTCAGCGCCACGGAGCCGATCTCGATCGAGTCCTTGCCGAACAGATAATCGCGTTGCACGTCCCGGATTTGTCCGCAGCGCGGCTTTCCCGCGCTCAGCAGCGAATCGAACATCTTGATGTCGTTGCTGCCGAGATCGTCGGTTCGCAGAAACCGACCGGCGTCGGCGGTCAGGGGGCGGGCGTCCTCCAAGAACAAGACCAACACCGAGTGCATGGCCTCAAAGTCCTCGCGCAACGAGGTCTCAACGGCATTGATGGTCTCGAGGAGACTGTGTGCGCGGATCAAACGCTGGCTCAAGCGGTGAATGCGATCGGCAAGCGTGTCGTTGGCCCTGGCCACGTCCACCAGTTCCTTCAGCTTGCGCTCGAGAGTCTGATTGCGTTCCCGCAAAACCTCGACCTGCCGCTCCACCAAGCTCACCGTGGCCCCGGCGTCGCGCAGGTGCGGAAGCCGCAGTTTCGTGAGCAACGGACCGTTGCGTTCGAAGAAATCCGGATACGTCTGCAAATACTCGCCAACGTTTGCGTCGTTGAGTTCGGTTGGGTTGATACCGCGTGCCTGACTTGTTGTCATTGAGAACTCCCTACGCCGTTAAATGTCGATAGAGCCGGTGAAAACCGTTTTTGCCGGACCCGTCAGCCACAGGTGCTGTCCTTTCCCCGACCACGAGACGCTCGCCGTCCCGCCCGGCAATTCCACTCTGACCTCTGAATCCAATAATCCCCACAGCCGGCCGACGGCGACCGCGGCACAGGCTCCCGTGCCGCATGCCAACGTCTCTCCCGCACCACGCTCGTATACGCGCAGTCGGATATGACCGCGATCGACGACTTCCATGAAACCCACGTTGACCCGCTTGGGGAAGAGCGGATGCCGCTCGATGGTAGGCCCAAAGTGGTCGACCGGGGCGTTCTTGACATCCGGTACGCGCAACACCGCGTGCGGATTGCCCATCGACACCGCCCCGAATTCGACCGCCATTCCGTCCACGTCCAGATGGTATGCCGGCAGCTCCGTGGGAGCCTCGAGGGGCAGCGAGCGAGGATCGAACTGGGGTATTCCCATGTCGACGGATACGAGCCCGTCGTCCCGCACGTGGGCTTGAACCATGCCGCCGGCGCTTTCCAGCGTGAGATCCCGTCCTAATTCGGGCTGTCGGGAGAACATCAAGGCAGCGATGCACCGTGCGCCATTGCCGCATTGCTCGACTTCGCCGCCATCGGAATTGTAGACGCGATAGAACGCGCGACTGCGCGAATCAAGCGGCGCCTCGAGCACCAAGGCTTGATCGAAACCGATGCCGGTATGCCGGTCCGCGAGAGCACGAAGCTGGTCCGTGTCGAGACGATCATCCGCGGTTGCAGCAGGGGCATCGAATACCAGGAAGTCGTTGCCAAGGCCCTGCATCTTCAAAAACTCGATGCGCATGGGTGCAGCATATCATTACCGTGCTGCCCGTTCATTTCGGATCAGGGGGTTGCACATCATCCGGGCGAGTTTTACCTTATTCCGAACAACAAGAGCTGGGTGAATATGCGCCACGTAATGGTACTGAACGCCAAGGGTGGATGTGGTAAGAGCACATTGGCGACCAATATCGCGGTGTTTTTCGCCAGATCCGGTCGCCAAGTCGCGATCGCGGATTACGACCCGCAACGATCGAGTCTCGACTGGCTGGCGCAGCGTCCGGCTGATCTGCCGGCGATCAGCGGAGTGCCGGCCTTCGAGGAAGGATTGCGGAACGTCGCGCGCTCCACGGACGTATTGGTCATCGACGCGCCGGCGCGGGTGTATGGTACGGAACTCAACGAGTTGGTGCGGCGTGCCGAGACCATCATCGTTCCGGTGCTTCCCTCCAGCATCGACATCAAAGCGTGTGCGCATTTCATGACCGAGCTTCAGGAAATCGGGAAAGTCTCGCGCAAGCAGGCGCGTCTGGCTTTGGTCGCGAATCGAGTCCGGGAAAACACCCGAATCTACGAAGAACTGGATCAGTATTTGTCGAAGTTGAAGGTGCCCTATCTGGGCAGTTTGCGGGAAGCGCAAAACTACGTGCGGGCCTACGCGCGAGGCATGGGCGTGCTCGAACTGCCCGAATACCTGGCCTCTCCCGACTGGAAGCAGTGGGAGGCCATCGGCGAATGGCTCGACAGCAAGCGCAGCCAGCCCGCTTGAGGGGCGTTCAGAGACTGGCGCGAATGCCCGCGTCCAGGTCTCGATACGCGAGTCCTACGTCGAGCTCATTCAACATGCGGTGATTGTCGACGCGCCGTGATTCACTCAAGAACGACCATGACGTCGCGTTGAAGGTCTTTTCGGCCTCAGCCCGACTGATCAGCGGTGGTGGCGGCAGGTCCACGATGCGTGCGACGCGTTGCAGGTACGAGGTGAGGCTGTCGTCGCTGCCATCGGTGACGTTGTAAATGCGGCCGTCGGCGCGCGCCGCGTGGCCGGCGGCGACGCAGGCCGTCACCAAATCGTCCACGTGGATTCTGTTGCCGGGCGTCGCTTCCCCGGGGTCGATGGCGGGATCACGGCGGCGCAGCCGTTCGAGCGGCAGGCGGCCGGGGCCGTAAATTCCCGGAATGCGCAGGATGCACCACGAAACCGCGTGGGAATCTGCCCACGCGCGGACGGCATTTTCCGCCGCCAACCGCCGGACCGCCCGACCTGAACGAGGCAGCGGAAGGCTTTCCTCATCCACGGTCGCGCCTGCGCAATCTCCGTAAACGCCTGTCGTGCTTAGATATATCAACCGCCGCGGCGCACCGACGATATGCTCGAGGAGGCGTTCGAGCCGGGCGTCGTGACGGCCGTCGGGGGCCGGGGGCACGCTGTAATAAACCAACTGGCCGTCGAAATCGATCGGTGCGGGCAGCGGCACATCGAGGTTCAACTGCCTCGCGTCCGCGCCGACGGCAGTGACCTGCCGCAGGCTTTCGATCCGGGTCGCGAAGCCGCGGACCATCTGCTTCGAATTGAGCCAGCGTTCGGCAAGCCGTGACCCAGTGTAGCCACAACCGACAATCGAGACCGAGTGCATACTAGGGTGCTCAATGAGGAATTCGAGTGCGGGTCAGTTTATCCAATTCCGATCGCAGTTTCAGTGTCGCTCCGCGCCAGTCGGTGCTGGAGGCGGCGCTCGACGCGGGCATCAATCTTCCCCACAGCTGCAAGGGCGGCAACTGCGGCGCATGTCGCGGGCGGCTGATCAGCGGAGAAGTGCATTACGCGAACGGCAGGCCACTGGGGCTGGCGGATTCGGAGGTGCGCGAGGGTTTCATCCTGCTCTGCCAGGCACATGCCCGCAGCGATCTATCGGTCGAAATCGTCGAGATCAGCAGCGCCGGCAACGCGGCCAGCAAGCGTCTGCCCAGCCGCATCGAGCGCTTGGAACCGCTGGCGCACGACGTGCTTCAGTTGTTCCTCCGCCTGCCCGCCGCCGAGTCTTTCGATTTCCAACCCGGCCAATACATCGACATCATCCTGCCCGCGGGACGGCGGCGAAGCTTCTCCATCGCGTCACCGCCGCACGATTCGCGCTTCCTCGAACTGCATGTCAGGCGGGTGCCGGGCGGGGAGTTCACGGAGCCCCTGTTCAGCGCCGATGCGCGCAGCGCGTTGCTGACCATCGAAGGTCCGTTGGGGCACTTCGTATACCGATCGGACTCGACAGCGCCCATGCTGTTGGTGGGCGGCGGCACCGGGCTGGCGCCGCTGAAAAGCATCTTGAGGCACGTGCTGGAGAATGCGTTGAACCGAGAGATGATTCTGTACTGGGGGGTGCGGAGCGAGGAAGACCTCTACGCGCACGCAGAACTCGTCGATTTGGCGGGTCGCTCGATGAATTTTCGCTACGAGCCGGTATTGTCGGAGCCTGGCGCGGGGTGGACCGGTGCGCGCGGCTGGGTGCACGATGCCGTGCTGCGCGATATCCCGCTAGAGGCCTTCGAGATCTACGCGAGTGGACCACCCGCGATGATCGCGGCGGTGCGGGAGACATTTCCACGGCACGGCGCCGATCCCGGACGGATGTTATTCGACTCCTTCGATTACGCGCCGGATTCGCTCGCGCGCCAGCGTAAGACCGCCGCCAACGAGTCCTGATCAGCGGCCGATGCGGCCAGGAGGAACGGGCCCCTCACTCCTTGGGCGCGCACGGCGGCGGCGACACGTTCGCTGGGTACCAGCCAGTGCACCTGGTCGAACGCTCGGCGCAGCGCCGGCCCGGCCAGTTCCAGCAGATACGTGGCGATGTCGGCACTCGTTGCCGTGATCACGTCGATGTGGTGGTCCGCGAAGCGTCGTTCCAAAACCGCGATATCCGCGGGAGCAGGGATGGCGCGTACTCGCTCATAAACCTCGGCGACGACGATCTGCGCCCCGCGCAGTGCGAGCTGCTCTTGCAGCAATTGGCGGCCGTGCCGTCCCGTCATAATCAACACGCGCTGTCCGTTCACGTTGGCGAGCCTGGGATGCGCCAGCAGGTTCTCGGAATCGAAGCCTGCTGCGGGAGCGGTGATTTCCTTGAGCCCTGTCTGAGCCAAGGCCCGTGCGGTTGCCGGGCCAATGGCCACGAGGTCGGGTGTGCCTCGCCGGTCCAGCAATCCAGCGCCGAATTTGACGGCGTTGGCACTGGTGAAAATCACCAGGTCGACAGATCCGAATCCGTTGCCGACCGGCAACGGAGGCGCAACGGGTTGGATTTCCATGACGGGCAGACGGACCACAGTGGCGCCTGCGGACTCCAGCAGGGAGCACAAGGCGGAAGCCTGCTGCTCAGGCCGAGTCACCAGCACCGCGACGCCGGCCAGGGGACCCATGCTCAGGCGTGACGCAGCCGGTCAAGGAGAGCGCCGGCCCCGGCCGCCAGCACCCGATCGGCGAGGTCCTGGCCGAGGCGGGAAGCGTCCGTCGCGCTGCCGGTGATGGAATCACGAAGCAGCCGCGAACCGTCAGGTTCCGCGACGAGGCCGTCGAGCGTCAATCGGTCCCCGGAGAGGATCGCGTACCCGGCAATCGGCGATTGGCAACTGCCGCCCAGACGGCCGGCGAACGCGCGCTCCGCTTCCATGACGCTGCGCGTCGCCGGGTCATTCAGAGCTCGCAGCCGTTTGCGCGTATTCGCGTCGTCGGCCCGGCACTCTATGCCGATGATTCCCTGGCTCACCGCGGGGAGGCAGATGGCTGGCTCCAGCCGGGCGGTGATGCGGGACTCCCACCCCAGGCGCACCAATCCGGCACACGCCAGGATGATGGCGTCCAGTTCACCATTGTCGAGGCGTCGTAGGCGCGTGTCGACATTGCCTCGCAACGCCTCGATCCGCAGATCCGGCCGCTGCGCCAGCAGTTGCGCCTGGCGCCTGAGACTGGACGTGCCGACACGCGCACCGTGGGGTAGATCCTCCAAGCGCTGCGCCTGAGCGGTCAGCAGCGCGTCGCGAGGATCCGCGCGCGCCAAAACGGCGTCGATCACCAGGTCATCGGGGAGGTCGCCCGGCACATCCTTCATCGAATGCACGGCGATATCGGCGTGTCCCTCCTCGAGCGCTACTTCCAACTCCTTGATGAACAGTCCCTTGCCGCCGATGGCCGCAAGACTGCGGTCCTGGATGCGATCACCCTTCGTCGTCATCGGTACCAGGTGTACCGAGAGGCCGGGATGAGCATCACGCAGCAAGGCGGCGACGTGCTCGGCCTGCCAAAGCGCAAGCTGGCTCTTGCGGGTCGCGATCCGCAGAACCGAGGTGCCCTCGCTCACGTCGATCCGGGCGCGACGTCCGGAAACAGCGCCGATTTCAAACGGTAGATCGCGGAGATATCCTCATCCCCAAAACCGGCTGCGATCAACTTCGCGTACTCCTGCAGGGTCGATTCGACGATGGGCAATCGAGCGCCGCGTTTGGCGGCCATGTCGCGACAGATGCGCAAATCCTTGTCGTGCAGTCGCACGCGAAAGCCAGGGGGGAAGTGGTTGTCCGCCATGAAAGGCGCGCGATTGACGAAGTACCAGCTGCTGCCCGCACCCTTTCCCAAGGTTTCGATCAAGCGATCGAGGGGAAGTCCTTCCGCATGCGCAAAGGCCATCGCTTCGCCCACGGCTTGGATGATGCCGGCGCACATGATTTGATTCGTGGCCTTGGCGGCCTGACCCGAGCCGCTTTGACCGAAGTACGCGACCGTCTTGCCCATCTTTTCGAGGATGGGAAGTGCCCGGGTAAAGACCCCCTCATCGCCGCCTGCCATGATCGCGAGAGACGCGTTGCGGGCGCCCTCCGTACCGCCGCTGACCGGGCAATCGAGAAAGCCAACGCCCAAGCCGTCCAGATGGGCATGCATGTCGCGCGCGGTCCCGGCGCTCACCGTCGAGCAATCCATGACGATCATGTTCGGGCTCAAGCCGGCATCCAGACCTGCCACCACCGCGCGCAGATCTTCATCGGCTGAAACGCAGATGACGACGGCTTCGCAGTTGCCGGCCAGCTCTTCGAGGCTGCTGAAGGCATGGCACTTGAGTTCCTGCGCCAGACTCACCGCCTTATCGGCGGTGCGGTTCCATACGCCGGTCAGGAGACCAGCGCGGTGCAGATTGCGTGCCATGTGCGAACCCATCGCACCCAATCCGACGAAGCCCGTTTGCATACACGATCCAGCCATGGTTTTTGAGGAACGCGTAGCCTAAGGCTTTGCGAGTCGAGCGGCAAAGCGGATTGGCGGGAAACTGGCGAGTGCAGCTTTTAGGTCGTGCTATTGCAGATCGAATCGACGTCGCGCTTCGCGTTGACCCGCTCCGCGTCGATTTCCTCCGAACTCAAATACTGCCGTTCGCCATCGGCGCCGGCCTTGTAGAGTTTGCGGCCTTCGATCAGCTTCTTGTACCGGTCTTGGGCATCGGCGCATTGCTTGTTCCGGGTCTGCGCGACATCGTCGTCGACGGCCTTTTTCGCTCCGTCGTCCGGGGTCGCGGGCTTGGCTGGCTGGGCAGCGGCAGAGTGGGCATCGGTGGGGGCGGGTGCCGCTCGCGACGACCCTCGGCTTCCGGGCAGATCGACGACCTCCGCATGGACGCCGATGGGCGGCATGTCACCATATTGAACCTTGCCTTGCGCATCCGTCCACTTGTAGACGACCGCCGATGCGAGCCCCGACCATGCGATCAGTGCCGCGCACAGAAGAACGCGTTTCATGTTCCACCTCTCGGTTTCGAACTACAGAGCGCGTGAACCCGCCTCACCGGTCCGGATTCGCATCGCCTGGCCAAGTTCTGAGACGAAAATTTTACCGTCACCGATTTTACCCGTCCGTGCTGTTTCAATGATCGCTTCGACGACCCGATCGACCTGGTCGTCGTCGACCGCCAGCTCGAGCTTTACCTTGGGCAGGAAGTCCACGACATATTCCGCACCACGATACAACTCAGTGTGGCCCTTTTGGCGCCCGAAGCCTTTGACCTCTGTCACGGTAATGCCCTGCACACCAACCTCTGCGAGCGCGGACCGCACATCGTCGAGCTTGAAAGGTTTGATGATGGCAATGACCATTTTCATACGGGCAAACTCCTAAAATCTGAATAAGTAACAGTCTACCAGTGGCTTTGGTTGGCGTTTGATGCGTACCAGCATGGAGTATTGGTATTTTCTGATGTATAAACGCGTAGCGTCTTGCGCCGGTCGCGCGAATATAAAAAACGGCGCGGATCCTTTTGAGGATTCCGCGCCGCCGGGATATCGCACCGACGGGGGAGTTGGCTGGCTTGCCGGCGCGAGATGCTCCTAAAACGTCAGAGGTTTTACCCTCGCTCGATAGCGAGCGAGGATTCCCAAATCCTCGCAGGTTATCTTGAATCGGTCGACTGTGCACACGGTGCGTAACTTCCTGATTTAAATGGCATCTGGCCCGGTTTCGCCGGTCCTGACACGCAATGCCTCTTCCAGTTCGAAGACCCAAACCTTGCCGTCGCCCATTTTTCCGGTCCTCGCCACGTTACAAACCGCTTCCATCACTTGCTCCGCAATCGAATCGTCCACGGCGAGCTCAATCTTCGCCTTGGGCAGGAAATCCACGCTGTACTCGGCGCCCCGGTAAATCTCCGTGTGGCCCCGCTGACGGCCGTACCCGTGAACCTCGGTGACCGTCACACCTTGGATACCGATATCCGCGACGGCCTGCCGGACTTCATCGACCTTGAACGGCTTGATCACTGCGGTGATTAGCTTCATGCATTTCTCCCCGCCCACATCATTTAATCGCGCCGCCTCCGACACCGCATACGCGTACTATTGATTCTGACAATGCAGCTTCCATGCCAGGGCATGTCGGGTCGACTATCAAGGACTTGCGATGACGGCGGCGAACTAGACGCACCACTTTGGTGCATGGGGACCCCAAAATGCGTTATCAGGGTGCGATTTCAGTCCCTTTGCGGAGGTTCAAATGGCTTTTTTCAATTCGAATAGCGTGGATGAGCTCGCGCGACGTCTCGCCGCGTCGGTGCCGGAGTCGGTACGCAGCTTCGGCCGGGATATCGAGGGTAACTTCAAGGCGGTCCTCCAGGCGCGACTGAGCAAGCTGGACCTCGTCAGCCGTCAGGAGTTCGACGTGCAATCGGCAATCCTGCGCCGCACCCAAGCCGCGCTGGAGACGCTGGAGGCGCGTTTGAAAGACCTTGAGGCCAAGGTCAGCGCCTAGACCTTCCCCATGCAGGTGAGCACTGTCCTCAGCCGGGCGCCCGCCGGGCTCGAGGCGCCGCTGGTTCGCGTGGAAGTTCAACTCGGTACGGGCTTGCCCGCGTTTTTCGAGTTGGCGCGGACCTGTGCCGATTTGCCGGGCGAGACATCGATTCGGCGAATCGATGTCTCGGAAGCCGTGCGGCTCCGCTCGCTCGATCGATCGGCTTACTTGCCGAGCGAGACCATATAGTCGACGGTCATGCGAATCGTGGCGTCGGGCCAAGCGGTGCCCCCTTTGGGCGGCATGGCGCCTTTACCCGCGATCGCATGCTGATAAAGGGTGTCCTTGCCCTGGGCAAGGCGTGGCGCCCACGCGGCCTTGTCGCCCACCTTTGGCGCTCCATTCACTCCGGTCCCGTGACAGGCCGTGCAAACCTTGTTGAAGGCCAGTTCGCCGGTGGCGGGCACATCCGCGGCGGCTGCGGTCTGCGGCGCAGATACCGTGGCCAAGGCGCTATTGTCCTGGCCGGCAATGGCTTCGTGGGCGAACGGCTCGATATTCTGATGCACATCCTTGATGTGCAAAGGGTCCAGCAACACGTCCTCGCTCTGGGTATCCTTGCCGATATTCCGCGCCAACGCGAACAACACGATGGCAAGGAAGATGAGGATGCCGAGTACCAAACTAAAGGAATTGAAGAACTGAGTATCTGACGATTCGGGCTTGGACACGGTAACTCGCTGAAAACCGATGAAAAAAGATCAGGGGGCGTCGGCAGTATAGCGATACCCGACGAATCACGGAATAGCCATGGATGCTGCTTCGACGAAGAATGATGGGCAACTCGCCAAAAGCAACGAGGTAATCGATGAGTTACTCCTATCTGGTCCTCGCGCTGGCCGGGACCGTCATCTTCCTCTATCTGCGCGAACGTCAGCGGCGGGCATGATGGGGTCGTTGTATTACGGCCGGCATTTCCTCGGGATGGCATGCATCGTCGTTTTTCTAGCGGCGACCGGTCGCTGGCGTCCGCAGGGCGCCGCGGTGTCGGTTGGCCTGTATGGCGCATTGCACTCGTCGATGGTCATTTTCGCGTTGCGTTCGGCTCCGTCCTTTTGGCGGGCGCTCGGGTTCATCGCGATCGCCGCGTCGCTTGCCGTGCTCAGCATTCGGCTCAGCCTCGCAGCCAGTCCGGCTATTGTCGAGCCTTCCTGGAATGGCGCGCCCGTACCTGCTCCTGGCGTTCTGCGCCGGTCTCGGTGCGCTCGGCTACGCGTTACTGATACGACGATTTTGGATCCGTGAACTGTCCTACCGCGCAACGGCCCTGATAGCGTGCGGCTGCGTCTGGGTCACCCTTGCGACCTTCGGCGTGTTGGCTTTCTTGGGACATGCCGATGGTCTGTCGCTGGCGGTCGCATGGTGGCTCGCGTTTTCCGGGGGACTTTGGTATCAAGATGTACGGATGAGAGGGTCATGAGCTTTCACGTTGACGGCATTGATATCGCCGTGGGATCTGGGTTTTCTGCACGGGAATCCTTTAAGATGGTGGTCGTGGTGATTGGGGTATTGCGCCCGGAGACGGAGTCGGTGAAAACCTTATTTGTTGTCGTCGCAGGGTGTTTGTTGTGCGTCGTCTGCTGGCCCCTTGCAGTCCTCGCCATCGTTCTATGGCCTTTGATCTGGTTGATTGCGCTGCCTTTCAGGCTGGTATCGGTCACGATCGAAGCCGCGTTCGCTCTCATCAAGGCCCTCCTATTGTTACCTGCCCGCTTGATCGGAACGCGTTGACCGGCTTGCAGGCTGCTGTGAGCGAACGATGATCTCGGCCCGCGAGGGGCTCGAACTTCTGCGCGACGGGAACCGCCGCTTCGTGGCGGATGTGCGCAGCCACGACACGTTGCCCAGTCGGGCTCGGCGCATCGAACTGGCGGCCGGGCAGGAGCCTTTCGCCGCCGTACTCGGTTGCTCCGATTCCAGGGTCCCGGTCGAGATCGTTTTCGACCAGGGGCTCGGCGACCTGTTCGTCATCCGTGTGGCCGGCAACATCGTTGCGCCGTCGCAGGTGGGCAGCGTCGAGTTTGCGGCGGAGCAATTCGGCACCCGTCTGGTCGTCGTTCTGGGACATTCCGATTGCGGCGCCATCGTGGCAACACTCGAACAGCTGCAGCGTCCCAAGGAAAACCAATCCCGAAATCTCCATTCGATCGTGGATCTGGTACGCCCCTCCGTCGAGGATTTGTTGGCGACCGAGTTGCGGCACGACCTGGATGAGCTGGTTCACCAAGCCGTGCGGGCCAATATCCGGGCGTCCGTCAATCACTTGAGGCATGGATCGGAAATCATCGAGCAACTGATTCGTAACGACGGCCTGCTGGTGGTCGGAGCCGAGTATTCGCTCAAAAGCGGCGTCGTCGACTTCTTCGACGGCGTTCCGGCGGACCTGTAGCACGGCGCCACTGGAACGCGGGCTATTGGCGAGATTTGGCTCATTTGCGCGCCACAGTCGGGTGACGCTGGACGCCCGTCGGGTGTGGCGAGTACTATCCCGTCCCCTTGCGCCTGTAGCTCAGCTGGATAGAGTGTCGGCCTCCGAAGCCGAAGGTCCCGCGTTCGAATCGCGGCAGGCGCACCATTTCCCAGTCCTCACCGACGACATCGTCCATGCCAGTAGGTAGGGCCGCACTGTAAGGAGTGTGAATCTATTTGTCGGGGCTACCTTCCATCGGCTTGCTCGGCTTGCTCGGCTTGCTCGGCTTGTTGGCCGGCTCCGAGCTGCCGGTATCCGGCCCCAGGTTAAGTCCGCGGCCGGCGCTGGCCAGGGAGACCGAGAACAGCTGATCGAGAACGCCGCGCGTCGCACCGCCCCGATTCATCAGGCGGCTGGTCCATTGCAAGGAGGGTTCTCCCTTCCTTCCGGCCTGGAGCGAGACCGAACTGCCGCCCGTTTCCCAGAGGGTGAGCAACTGAACCCGGCCGTGAGATCGAAAATCCTCCAGACGTTGCCACACGGTCGTTCCATGCAGCATCGGCGTGTCCTCCACGGCGCCACCCGCAGGCGCCACGTCGAAAATCGACGGTCCGTGAGGGCGAAAGTCGGAGGAAAAAGTCCGGGCTTCGGATGATGGGGCGGTGGAATAGGTCGCCGGAATGGTGAGGGCCGGTGCGGCGCCCACAGGCATCGCCGGAATTGTCCGCTGATGCAGGGCCTTGGGATCCGGCTGCGCGGCCTCGGTGGCGATGACTGGTTGTTCGCTGGCCGACGCTTCGCGGTTACTCGTCAGGGCGAGCAGCACCAACACCAGTATTGAGCCGCAGTTCGACATGTTGAATGGACGTTCTATCGTGGCCTATGCGATGCGTTCCAGCATCCGCCAAAAGCAGGAAAGCCCACAAGCGGGAAAGCCCGTAGTGCATACGTCACAAATCTGCGCCAATGTGTCGACCGTGGTCAGCGGATGCCGACATAACGCACATAAAATAATGCGTTATGTCATTGCCTTGCGGGGCCGCCGGCAGGGGCCACCGCGGCCGGTTCCTAGTGCTTGTGTTCCTGGGCGGCCAGGTCATCGACCAGCGCGAGCAGTTTCTCCGGACTTCCGGCGGAACGCACATCCGCCACATATTTGCCGTTGACCACGAACGTGGGAACGCCTTCGATGCGATAACGCTGCTCGAGCTGATCCGCACGCTGCAGCGCTGTCTCGACGGCGAAGGAGTGGTACGCCTTCTTGAAAGCGTCCTCGGAGATGCCGAATTTCTTCACGAACGTCGTTTGCAGCTTTTCGGCGCCGGCGGTGTCGTTCGGATCGCTGGTGATCAATTGGTCGTTATTGACGTGGATCTCCTTGAAGATCTCACCATGCAATTGGTCCAGCTTGCCCATGCTCTCGATCGTGTAATAGAGGCGGGCGGTCGATCGATGTCCTTCGCTCCACATCACCGGGACTCGGACGAATGTCACGAATGCCGGTTTGGTTTTCCTCCACGACTCGATCAGAGGGTCGAGCGCATAGCAGTGAGGGCAGCCATACCAAAAGAATTCGATCACCTCGACCTGGCCCGCGGGGACCGAGGTGGGTTGCGCGGGGACGAAGCGGGTGTAATTGACGCCTTCCTGCCAGGGACTGGGCGCGGCAGTCACCGTCGCCGCAGCGGCGCCGGGTGTGGCGGCCGCCATCGTGGAAGCCACCGCTGCCAGCAACGAATTGTGGGTGCCGCTGTCTCCGGCGGTCTCATCAACCGTCTCCGAGCCGTCTTCGTTGGCTCGTCTGACCTTGGTCGGTTCGCTCGGAACCAATCCGGCCGCCTGTTGCTGACCGGGCGTGGCCACGGGCGCGCGTGCGCTGGGTGGGGGAGCCAGCGCGCTCGACGGCGTCGTGTTGGCTTGATGCGGCTCACTGGCCGAGTTTTGTCTGCCGCAGGCGCCTACCGCCAGCGTGAGGCACAGCAGCGCCGCCAACCCTGAGGCGCGCATGTCAGCGCAGCCCTTGCACGTAAGATGCGAGATTCCGCATATCGTCCGACGTGAGCCGCTTGGCGATGGTGGGCATGATGCCGTAGGCGCCGGTTGCGCGGGCGCCCGACGCATAGTCATTGAGCTGTTTCACGACGTAAACCGAGTGTTGGCCGCGCAGGGCTGGAAACTTCGCGGGTTCGTTGCCGTATCCCGTGGGACCGTGACAGGCCATGCAGGCCGGTATGCCGCGAGCCTTGTCACCGGCGCGGTAGAGCTTTTGCCCCGCCTGCCAATAGGAAGGGTCTGCCTCGAGACCGGTATTCGTCTGGGTATCGAAATACGCGCCCAGATCGGCCATGTCATCGGGATTCAAGGCCGCTGCCATGGGCATCATCACCGGATTGTTGCGCTTGGCTTCTTTGAAATTCTTGAGTTGCTCGGCGATGTAATCGGCGCCGAGGCCGGCCAGGCTGGGCCATTCCGGATTCGCACTATTACCGTTGGCGCCGTGGCAGGCCTGACAAACGACGGCCTTGGTGGCGCCAGTCTCCGCGTTGCCGGCGGCGATGCCTGAGTTGCTGACGATAGCCCCTGAAATCGTTACTGCAAGTATCCAAAACCGCTTCATGATCGCCTTTGACCCCATTCTAAAGTGAACTGTCGTCGCCGCTAAATTGTACACTAGAGTCAATAATTTGCGTCCAAGCAACAGACATGTCGACTTATCCACACATAAAATTCTTGACCAGCGCGGCGGAGGCAAACCAACTCGCGCCCGACACTGGTCGCGAAATCGCCTTTGCGGGACGCTCAAACTCGGGTAAATCCACCGCCATCAACTCCATCACGCAGCGCGCCGGCCTGGCCCGCGTCAGCCGCACGCCCGGGCGCACCCAGCTCATCAATTTTTTCGAGTTGGAGCCCGATAAGCGTTTGGTGGATTTGCCGGGATATGGGTTCGCGAAGGTCCCGGAACGAATCCGCATCAAATGGTTGCAGCTGATGGAACATTATTTCAATGTGCGCGAATCGCTGGTGGGCCTGGTGCTGATCGTCGACAGCCGGCGGGGGTTGGGTGCACAGGATGCTGCGATGCTCGAATGGGTGCTCGCCCGGGATCGCCAGGCCCATGTGCTGTTGACGAAGGCAGACAAGCTGAATCGCCGGGACTCGATGCGGGTGTTGCAGGAAACCAAAACCGCCTGCGAAGATACGGCGGTAACGGCGCAATTGTTTTCCGCGCACGCGAAACAAGGGTTCGAAGAGGCGCGTAGCGTGATGGACGGCTGGTTGTCTGCCGCATAAAAAAGGCCCCGGTGGTTGTTTTGACACAGCCACCGAGGCAGACCAACCCGGCATGGGGATGACAAACCGGGTCTAGCCCGCTCAGGGAGAAGAGCGGGGAGCGTCTTTCACGCTCATTGGATTAGATGGGGGCGGGGGCCGAAAGTTCCAGTGCAGCCGCGCGGATTTGTGTAAAAGATCGCATTCCGCACGAGAGAGGCCTCAATTGGCGAAAACGCGTCCAAATGTAGCCTAACCTTTACTTTTCATGCGCTTTCTTAACACGACTGTCGCGGCGCGCGGCCGGCCTAGTGCGCCTCGTCCCAGTTTAGGCCGATTCCTACATCAACCTTCAGAGGAACGGAAAGATTCGCTGCCCGTGCCATGTGCTGGCGCAATTGCTGCACGACCGCATCGATGTTCGGGTTGGCGACTTCCAGCACGAGTTCGTCATGCACCTGCATGATGAGTCGCGCCGGCACGCGCGCGGTCTGTAACCACGAATCCACGTCGATCATCGCGCGCTTGATGATGTCGGCCGCCGTGCCCTGCATCGGCGCGTTGATGGCGCTTCTTTCTGCGTACTGACGCAATGCTTGGTTTCGCGACATGATTTCCGGCAGATACAAACGCCGCCCAAACAGGGTTTCCACGAAGCCCGCATCGCGCGCCTTCTGCTTCGTCTCCTCCATGTAGCGTTTGACGCCGGGATAACGCTCGAAATAAAGGTCCACGTATTTCTGCGCCTCGCCTCGCCCGATGCCCAATTGGCGGGCCAGCCCAAACGCCGACATACCGTAGATCAAACCAAAGTTGATTGCTTTGGCCGACCGTCGCTGATCCGGTGTCACGGCTTCGAGGGCGATCCCGAACACTTCGGCTGCCGTGGCCTGGTGTACGTCGCGGTCTTCGGCAAACGCGCTCAACAGGCTGGCATCCCCGGACAAGTGCGCCATGATGCGTAACTCGATTTGCGAGTAATCGGCCGCGACCAAGGAAAACCCTGGAGGCGCCACGAACGCTTGGCGGATCCGGCGTCCCTCCGGCGTGCGAATGGGTATGTTCTGCAGGTTTGGATCGGAGGACGACAGCCGACCGGTTGCCGCAACCGCCTGATGGTAGGACGTGTGAATGCGGCCTGTATCTTGGTCTATCTGCTCGGGTAACTTATCGGTGTAGGTCGACTTCAGTTTCGCGATGCCGCGATATTCGAGAATCAGCTTCGGCAAAGGATAGGTCGCGGCCAGTTCTTCCAGAACATCCTCCGCCGTCGACGGCTGTCCCGTCGGAGTCTTGCGAACGACCGGGATGCCCAATTTGCCGAACAGAATTTCCTGCAGTTGCTTCGGCGAGTCCACGTTGAAAGTGCCACCGGCTTCGGCGTGAGCCAGCCCCTGCAATTCCAGCATGCGCGCAGCCAGTTCCGAGCTTTGTTTGCGCAACAGCTCTCGATCGACGAGCACGCCGGTGCGCTCCATGCGGTACAGGACGGGAACCAGCGGCTGCTCGATGGTCTCGTAAAGCTCCTTCAGGCGCGGCAGCGCTTCCAGCCGGGGCCATAGTGCTTGGTGCAGTTGCAGCGTGACGTCGGCATCTTCCGCGGAGTACTCCGCAGCTCGTTGCAGGTCCACCTGATTGAAGGTGATCTGTTTCGCGCCCTTGCCGCAGACGTCTTCGTAATGGATGGTCTTGATGCCCAGGTATTTCTCGACGGTCGAGTCCATGTCATGACGGGTCGTCACGCTGTTCAGCACATAGGATTCCAGCATCGAGTCGTAACGCTGGCCCGCGAGCGCGATGCCATAGTTCGCGAGAATGTGGCTGTCGAATTTCAGATGATGGCCCAGTTTCGCCTTCGCGGGATCTTCGAGCAGCGGCTTGAGCGCGCTCAAGACCACGTCGCGCGGCAGCTGGTCCGGGGCCCCCGGATAGTCGTGCGACAACGGTACGTAGGCAGCCTCGCCAGAGGACACCGCAAAGGCCACCCCGACGAGGTGGGCGCGCATGTAGTCGAGACTATCGGTTTCCGTATCGAACGAAATCAAAGGCGCTGCGGCAAGTTTGGTGAGCCACACATCGAAGGCTTGCTGGGATACGACGAGCTCATAATCGCGACGTCGCGGCGGTCCCGTGTCCACCGCCGCCGTGGACGCCTCCGACCCCGGATCCGCGGGAGTGGTGGCGGTCGCCCCAGCTTTCTCGCCGGTCAGGACGAACGGCACGGTTCCGGCGGAAGCCCCGGCAACGGGTTCGCCCGGCGCCGGTTCCAAGGAGCGCAACAACAGCCGCAGTTCCAGCCGCGTGTAGAGTTCGCGCAAGCGTGGGACATCCGGTTCGCCGGCGGTCAGTCCCTCGGCATTCACGGCGAGGGGTACGTTGACGTCGATCGTCGCGAGCTTGCGGGATAGTTCCAGCGCGGGCAGTTCACCGCGCAGGTTTTCCCCCACCTTGCCGGTGATCGATGCCGCGTTCTCGATCAGAGCATTCAGGGTCTGATACTGGTTGAGCCACTTTGCGGCTGTTTTCGGCCCGACACCCGTGACACCGGGAATGTTGTCCGAACTGTCGCCCACCAATGCGAGGTAATCCACGATCTGTTCCGGCAATACGCCGAACTTCGCCCTGACCCCCTCTCTGTCGAGGCGGGTGTTGCTCATGGTGTTGACGAGCCCGATGCGCGGCCCGACGAGTTGACACATGTCCTTGTCGCCGGTCGAGATCAGGACGTCGTAACCCGCATCCGCCGCCTGGATGGCCAGCGTCCCGATCACATCATCAGCCTCGACTCCCACGATGCGCAGCAGCGGCAGCCCGAGCGCTTCGACGGCGTCCAGCAGCGGCTGAACTTGAGAGCGCAGATCGTCGGGCATGGGCGCCCGGTGCGCCTTGTACTGGTCGAAGAGATCGTCCCGAAAGGTCCTGCCAGGCGCATCGAACACGACGGCCACGCGCGAAGGTGTCTCTTCCTTCATGAGCTTGTTCAGCATATTGAGCACGCCGAGCACGGCGCCCGTCGGCTCACCCTTCGAATTGGTGAGCGGCGGCAGCGCATGAAACGCTCGATACAAATACGACGAGCCATCGACCAGCAGGAGCTTTGAGGTACTCATGGGTTGAGCGGGGCCGGCGCGTATGGCCGCGGAGCGCTGGCGGCGGCTGCCCCGCCCGTCGTTGCATCGGGCGGCGCGGACTGAGCTGGCGGCGCCGGCTGGGCCGTTGGTGCGGGCTGGGGTGTCGGTGCGGGTTGGGCCGTCGGTGCCGGCTGGGCGCCAGGGGGCGGCTGCGGCGCCGGCGCTGAAGGCTGTTTGGGAAGGCCGATTCTCTTGTGCGGCTTCTGGGCGTCGGGCAGCACCAGGGGGCCCTTCTGGCCGCAGCCACTCATGGCCACCATGCCGACGATCAGCAATAAAGACGCGATTTTCATGTCCGACAGTATAACGTGCAGGCCTTCGGGGAGCGCCGCCGGTTGCGCACAGGATCACGCAAAACGATTCGCGGGCGACCTTATACTAGCCGGCATGACTCAGCACATCACATCGAAACGATCCGCCATCTCCTTGACCGTGGTCTGCCTGATTCTCGGATCTGCGCTCGCTGCCTGCGCCATGTTGCCCAAATCGCTGGGCAAGCCCAAGGGCCCCGAGAGTGACCCGACCACCCAGGCTTTGCGCGCCAAGGTGAAGACCATCGTGGTGATCTATGCGGAAAACCGAGGCTTCGATAATTTGTACGGGAACTTCCCGGGCGCCCGGGGCTTGAGTGACGTGATCGATGGCGGCGGACATCCGCTGCCGGCCTATTTCCCACAGCTGGACCGCGATGGGTCGGTGCTGCCGAAATTACCGCCGACCTGGGGTGGGGTGACGGCATCCGGATACAAGCCTGTCGTCACCCAGAGCCAGAGCATCGGACTGCCGAATGCGCCCTTCTCGATCGAACATGCATTCAACGCGCAATCGAACGTGACCTTGTCGACCGCGGCCGTCACTCGTGATTTGGTGCGCCGCTTTTTCGAGCATCAGATGCAGATTGACGGCGGCAGAAATGACGGCTACGCCGCGTGGTCCGATGCCGGCGGATTGACCATGGGGCATTACGACTATAGTCACTCCGCCCTTTACGCCCTGGCGCGCCAATACGTGTTGGCGGATCATTTCTTCCAGGGCGCATTCGGCGGGTCGTTTCTGAATCATCAATATTTGATCTGCGCGTGTGCACCGGAATATCCCGACGCCGACACCGCAGCGGCGAAGCCGTCCTTGACGGTGCTCGACGCCGGGGCGGACGGCAAGCTCCTGCCGCGTCTCAAGGTGGCCAAGGGTTCGCCAGCCTCCGCGTTGGACGGGCCGCCCAAATTCGTCAAGAGCGGCAACATCACGCCAGCGAACTATTTCGGCGATGGAAAATTCTATGCCGTGAACACCATGCAGCCAGCTTTTCAGCCGAGCGGCAATGCGCCGGCACGCAGCGATGCCAGTGGCGCCTACGCGGATCCCACCAACTCGACCACGCTTCCGCCGCAGGACGAACCGACGATTGGCGATAGGTTGAGCGACAAGAATGTCGATTGGACGTGGTATGCAGGTTCGTGGAACGCGGCGGTGCTCGACGGCAAACAGCCGCTCGCGAAGAAGCGCAAGGTGATCTACGCGCCGACGACGCCGGGCGGCAGCCCCGACTTTCAACCGCACGATCAGCCTTTCAATTATTACGCGCGCTTCGATCCCAAATTGCACGCCGATCAACGCGCGCAGCATCTCAAGGACTACGACCAGCTGGTCGCGGACAGCGCGGCGGGCCAGCTTCCGCCGGTGGTGTTCTACGAGCCGCAGGGCAATCTCAACCAGCACGCAGGTTACGCATCGGTTGCGGAGGGGGACGCCCACATCGCCGATCTCGTGGCGAAACTGCAGGCCAGCCCGCAATGGGGCAACATGGTGATCGTCATCACGTACGATGAATTCGGTGGTGCGTGGGATCATATCGCCCCGCCCAAGGGCGATTTGGTGGGCCCGGGCGCGCGGATTCCGGCGCTCGTTATCTCACCGTTCGCCAAAATGGGCACCGTCGACCATACGCCGTACGACACCGCGTCGATACTGCGGCTGATGACGCGCCGCTTCGATCTCGAGGTCCTGCCCGGCGTCGCCATGCGCGACAAGGGCCTCGCCGACCACGCCGAGTACCCGATGGGCGACCTGACGAACGCCCTGGATTTGAAGACTTCCGGCTCGAAGAAATGACCTACTGAGTAGGGGTCGATTTGAGCGGCGGCACCGCCTTATGCGATTGCGGGGTCTGCGTTTGCGGTGGCGAGGGTCGATCCGCGGCGCTCGACTTCACGCCGAGCAGTTCCACGTCGAACGTCAGCAACGAGTCGGGCGGGATTCCCGGGGGCGGGCGCTCGCCGTAGGCAAGGTCGGGCGGTATGAACAACTGCCACTTGGCGCCCGGTTTCATGAGCGACAGCGCTTCCTGCCAGCCCTTGATGACGCCGTTGGCCTTGAATGTGGCCGGTGTGCCGCGCGCGTAGGAGCTGTCGAACTCCGTGCCATCGAGCAGCTTGCCGCGATAGTTCACGGTCACGTCGTCCTCGGGAAGCACCGCGGCCGCCTTGAGGTTGCCCGGTATCAGCACCTTGTATTGCAGGCCCGATTCCGTGGTCTTGATGCCTTTTTCATGGCCGTTGCGCGCGAGGAACTCCTGGGCGGCCGCCTTGTTGCGCGCCGCGGCCGCGACCATGGTCGATTGCACGAATTCCATGATTTGTTTCCGCTCGGCGGCCGTGGCCTTCTTGCCATGCAAGCCCTCCTTGATGCCTTGCGCGATATCGTCGGGCGGGACTTGGTCCGTTATTCCGACGGAGTGCATTTGTTCGCCAAAGGTCAGTCCGAACAGGTAACCGACGTGCTCGCTGGACGTGTCGATCGGAGCGCTCGGGGCCGGGGTGAGCGGCGTGATCGGAGCGGGCGGAGGCGTCTGTGCGCCGGCAAGGGGGGCGGTCGCCAGTAATGCCACGAGTCCGCAGGTTTGTCGCAATGTGTGTTTCATGGCGCGCACGATACGCCTCCCTATGTTGCAAATGCCAGCGTCGTCACACGCCGAGTGCGCCCATTCTCACGACCGCCATCGTCAACCGTGAGATGCACAGCAATTCAGCCGCCTCGTTCACGATCTCGATGGCCCAAACCTGGGTCCTGCCGCCGAGATGGACCGGGCGAGCCGTGCCCGTGACCACGCCACGCCGCGCCGACCGCACGTGATTGGCGTTGATCTCCTGGCCCACGCAGACATATTGGGTGCGGTCGACGCACATGTTGGCAGCCATGCTGCCCAGCGTCTCGGCCAGCACCACCGAAGCGCCGCCATGCAGCAGACCGTGGGGCTGCCGCGTCCGTTCGTCGACAGGCATGGTGCCGCACAGGAAATCATCGCCGATTTCGCTGAACAGGATGTGCAGGTGACCGATCAGCGTGTTGTCGCTGGCTGCGTTCAACGCGTCGAGCGTGTACGTGCTCTTCCAGATGCTCACCGGCGTGGGTTCACTCAGGATTCTCCAGTTTGGCGCCGATGCGCCGGTAGGCCTCGCGGAAGGGAATGTTTTCCTGGGTGACCAGCGCATTCGCGTCCGCCGCCGCATGGATGGTCGGGTCGAGGCGGATCTTGTCCCGGTTGAAGCGCACACCCGCGAGTGCGCTCGGCAAAATGTCGAGTGTCTGCTGGCAGGAGTCGATGCCGCGAAACAACGGAGGTTTGATCAGCTGCAAATCGCGGTGATAGCCCGACGTGAGCTTTTGTGTGATGTTCAACACTTCGTGGAGCGCGGCCTGTGCAACTGAACTGCGGCCCCGCATGAGCTCGAACACGTCAGGATTACGTTTCTGCGGCATGATGGACGAGCCCGTGGTAAATCCAGCGGGCAGGCTGACGAAGCCAAATTCCTGGGTGTAGAACAACATCAGGTCGGCGGCGAGCCTTCCCATGTCCTGCGTGAGCAGGGTGATCTCGAACAGGAGTTGGGCCTCGGCTTTGCCGCGCGACAACTGAACCGCAGTGACGGGCTCGTGGGTGACCGCGAACCCCAGGCTGCGTCGCGTCGATTCACGGCTCACGTCGAGATTCGGTGTGCCATAGCCGGCGGCGGAGCCGAGCGGATTCTTGGAAGCCCGGCGTTGGGTGAGCCGCAGGCCTTCGGCGTCGTCTCGAATCTCGGCGGCGAAGCCGAGCGCCCATAGCGCCACCGTGCTCGGCATCGCCTGCTGCATGTGGGTGTAACCCGGCAGTTCGATCGCACCGTCGCGGGACGCCAATTCGTCGAGGGCGTCGGCCACCGCGACCGCTCCAGTGCTCAATGCCTGCGCGGCGTCGCGCAGGTACAGCCGCAGGGCTGCCAGTACCTGATCGTTTCGCGACCGGCCGGCATGCAGGCGCCCACCCGTGGCCCCGACGCGCGCCGTCAGCCGGTTCTCGATGGCCGTCTGGCAGTCCTCTTGGTCGAGCGTAATTCGCCACGAACCCTGCTCGTGCTCCGCGCCGATTTCCGTGAGCGCGTCGCGGATGGCGACGAGGTCGGGGCCGGACAACAAGCCTCGCTCCCCGAGCATCTCTGCATGCGCGATGGAGGCTCGCACGTCGTATTCGACCAGCCGTTCATCCAACAGGTAGTCGTCGCCGGCAGTGTAGGCCAGCACCCGTTCGTCGAGCGGTTTGCCCTTGTCCCAGAGCCGGGTCATGTGGATGCCTGCGTCATATGCCGGTCGTTGCTCAGGTTTGCGCAGCCGTTTGTTCTGCGGGGCTCAATGCCTTTAGATCGGCGACCACCAAGGTGCCGGTGCCTTCGTTCGTGAAAATCTCGGCCAGCAAGCTGTCCGATGATTTGTAGGTAATGACATGCACGCGTCGGACCCCGCCGCGGATGGCATTTTCGATCGCGGTTGCCTTCGGCAGCATCCCATCTTTCAGCAGACCACGATCGCGCAGGCGCTTCAATCCGTTGATATCCGTATAGGAAACCACGGTGCTCGGGTCGTCCACGTTCTCGAGGATGCCGGGCGCGCCGGTGCACAACACCAGCTTCTCCGCGGACAGCGCACCACCAATGGCGGCTGCGACGGTATCGGCGTTGATGTTGAGCAACACGCCGTTGGAGTCTGCCGACAACGGACTGACCACCGGCATCAGGCCGTTTTCCAGGAGTTTCTCCAGCACGCCGGCGTTCACCGACTCGATGTCGCCGACGAAGCCGTAATCGATGGTTTCCGCCGAACCTTCCGCGACAGGAACCGGGGCGCGGCGGTGCGCTCGGACCAAGCCTGCATCCACGCCGGACAGGCCGATGGCCTCGATCCCCAGTTCGCGGCAGATCGCGAGAATCCGGGTGTTGATGAGGCCGTTCAGGACCATGGACGTCACGTCGATCGACTTCTGGTCTGTGACGCGGCGCCCGTTCACGAATTTTGTCTCAATGCCCAGAGTCTTTTGCATGCTGTCGAGCTGCGGGCCGCCGCCGTGCACCAGCACGGTCTTGATGCCGACCTGATGGAGGATTGCGACCTGCTCGATCAGCGCGCGAGTGGAAATCTCATCGCTGAAGACCTCGCCACCCGCCTTGATGACGAATACTTTGTTCTTGTACATGCGGATGTAGGGCGCCGCGCTCATCAGTGCGAGCACGGCTACGGAAGGGTCAGGTCGACTATTGATCATGAAAATACTCCGAGGGCAGCCGTCAGGACAGCATCCGGTGCAGAACGGCCATCTGCACCGCCAAACGATTGAAAGCCTCGCGCTTGACGACAGCGCGCGGACCATCCAGAACTTCATCGGCGACCGCGACGTTGCGGCGCACCGGCAGACAATGCATGAGTTTCGCGTCGGGCAGCGCGCCCGCGAACCAGCGTTCGTTGACGCACCAATCCACGAGATCCGCCCTCAGGCGGCCGTCGGCCTCGGCGTCGCCATAGTGCTGCGGGCTGCCCCATTCCTTGGCGTAGAGAACGTTGGCGCCGGCCAGGGCCGAGACGCGGTCGGACGTCTCGCTGACGGAGCCGCCCGAGGCGGCGGCGGCCAGGCGCGCCTTGGCCATGATTTCCGGCGGCAGGGCGAACCCTTCGGGCCGCGCGACCACGACTTCCATGCCGCGCATGGCGGCCATGTGCAGAGTGGCGGACGGAACGGCCAACGGCAGCATCTTCGGGTGGTAGACCCAACTGAGCACGAACTTTGCGCGCTTCGGTATCCGCAGTTCATCCATGGTGCGCCAATCGGCGAGCGCCTGGCATGGATGGTTCATCGCCGATTCCATGTTGATCAGCGGCTTGTCGCACAACCGGTCGATCATGCCGAACAGCGTCTCGTTGAGGTCGTTCTGCAGGTTCTTGCCATCGGCGAAGGCGCGTACGCCCAACGCGTCACAATAGGACGCCAGCACGGGTATGCCCTCGCGGACGTGTTCGGCCGCGGCGCCGTTCATGACGGCATTCAACCGGGTTTCGAGCTGCCAGGTGCCCTGGCCCGGCGTGATGACGAAGGAGTCGCCGCCGAGCCGGGACATTCCGACCTGGAAGGACGCCAGCGTGCGCAAGGAGGGGTTGAAGAACACCAAGCCCAAGATTTTGCCCACCAGCGCATGCGGTTGCGGGTGATCCTGCAGCGATTGGGCGAGGGCGAGCAGGTCGAGAACCTGCTCGCGGCTGAAATCGGCGAGGTCCAGGAAGCGGTTCATGCCGGAATCTGCGCCAGGGCGTCGCGCAATTGATCGACATGGCCTTCATTCAAGATGTAGGCCGGCAGCAGGCGCAGCACGTAGGGGTCGCCGCTGGTGCCGGTGAGAATGTTCTTCTCCAGCAATGCAGCCTGCACTTCCCTGGCGGGTCGGGAGGTTTTCAAGCCAAGCAAGAAACCTGCACCCTGAGTGCCGGTCACGGGTCCGATGACGCAGTTCGAGCGGATATAGGTGGACACCAGGCGCACGTTCGCCAGCAGGGATTCGGATTCGATGGTGTCGATGACGGCTTCGGCCACCGCACACGCCATGGGGCCGCCGCCGAAGGTGGTGCCCATGTCGTCGTACTTGATCTGCGCGGCGATGCGTCTCGACAGCAACAGCGCGGAAACGGGAAAACCGTTGCCCAGAGCCTTGGCCGAGGTGATCATGTCGGGCGTCACGCCGTAATAATTGGCCGCGAAGGGAGCACCCGTGCGCCCCATGCCGCATTGGACCTCGTCGAAAATAAGCACGGCGCCGACATCGTCGCATCGTTGCCGGAGCGCCTGCAGCATGGGTTTGCCCACGTCGAAGGCGCCACCCAACCCCTGCACCGGTTCCACGATGACGGCCGCGGTGTCGCGATCGATGAATCGGTCCACATCCTCGGGCTTGTCCCGGGGGGTAAAGCTCACGTCAAAGGGAGTTCGAGGAAAGCCGTACCATTTTTCGAGTGCGCCCCATGTGACCGCGCCGGCGGCCGCGGTCCGGCCGTGCCAGCCCTGTTCCAGCGCCACCGCCTTGGTGCGGCCCGTGACCTTGAACGCCATCTTCAAGGCGTTCTCATTGGCCTCGGCGCCGCTGTTGATCCAGAACACGGTATCCAACCCAAGTCCCACGAATTTGCTGAGCCGCGCCGCAGCTCGCTCACGAATGGCCATCGGCAGGGCGTTGGTTTGAAAGGCCATCTGTCGAGCTTGGCGCTCCAGCGCAGCGAGCCAGCGCGGGTGTCCATAGCCCAACCCCGCCACCGCATGGCCGCCATAAAAATCCAATATCTTGCGGCCGTCGCGCGCATGCAGCCAGACGCCGTCGCCGTGGGCGACTTCGATCGGATATTGCGCGAAGACCTGCGCGAGATGGCTCTTCAGAGCCTGCGCGGTCGGAGTCACTGTCGGTGTTGCTGCCATCACTTTCCTGTCCGTTCTCAAGTCCAGCCGGGTGCCGGGGCGGATAGCCCCAGGCTTTCATCGAAGCCCAGTAATCGGTTCATCCACTGCACACCCCCGCCCGCGGCTCCCTTGTTCAGGTTGTCGAGCACCGACATGACGGCAATGGACGCACCATTGGTCACCGCACTCAAATTTGCGTAGTTGCTGGTGGCGACGTCCTTTACCCGCGGCGCGGTATCCAGAATCCGGACGAAGGGGCAGTTCAAGTAATACGTCGTCAGCGCCTCGACTGCCTGAGACGTGCTCATGTGCTTTTGCAGGCTGGCTTGCACGGTGACGTGGATGCCGCGCGCAAAAGGCCCGGAATGCGGCACGAAATTGAACTGCGCCTCCACACCGGTGGCCAGCTTCGCGCAGGCGGCGATTTCGGGCACATGCCGATGGCTCAGCGCACCGTAGCTGTACAGGTCGCTGTGCCGTTGAGGGTGGTGCGTCGCCTCGCTGGGTCTTCGCCCCGAGCCGGTGCTGCCGGTGATGCCGGTGACGAACAGTCGCGTGTCGGTCAGACCCAGCGCCAGCAGCGGCACGCTGGCCAGAAGCGTGGCCGTCGCAAAACATCCCGGATGGGAGACATGCGGGGTCGGCGACGTGGCGAGATGCTCGGGCACCGCACAGGTGAAATCCCGGATGCGGTCGGGCGCACCGTGAGCGTGCTTGTACACCGACTCGTATGCCGCGGCGCTCGAATACCGAAAATCGGCCGAAATGTCGACGCAGTGGATCTTGGTGCCGGCGGACTCGGCGGCTTTGAGCAGCCGATCGATGATGGCGGCGGCCACGCCGTGCGGCGCGGCGGAAAAGAGCGCGCAGCGCGGCGTGCCGCGGATCAAGATCTCGAGGTCGTCGAGCGCACTGAATTTCAGATCGGGATAGGTGCTGCGCAAGTGCGGGAATGCGGCCGCAACCGGGGTGCCGGGCTGGCTGTCGGACAAGATTCCCCTGACCTCGAGCAGCGGGTGGCCCGCGATCAAACGCAGCAACTCACCGGCCACGTAGCCGGTGCCGCCCAGCAGGATGGCGGGCGTTCGCTCGCTCACGCGCCGACTGCCTTGGCTTCACCGGGGTTGGGCAGCCCTAGCTTGGCGATCAGGAAGTCGCCCAGATCCGCCGGGTTGCTGATGGCATTGAATGCCTCGACCTTCAGTTGGTCGCGAATCATGTCGACGCCCACTTGGTTGTCGGTTGCCGGCCCGGTGACCGCTGCCGGCTCGATGCCGAAGCGCTCCCGTAAAATCTTGATGCCGCCCCAGGCGGCAACCGGGTCGTTGGCCGACAGGACCACCGCCGTGAGCGCCTCTTTGATGGCAGGGTCGGCCAAAATCGACTGGACGCCGTAGGTGCCCAACAGGCCGTCGCCGAGTTCGAACACGATCACGTCGGGCTTGCCGCTGGCCATTTCGGTCAACATGGAGCGTGTCAGGGCGGGACCGCATTTCTCGGTCGTGGTCACGATCCCGAAGTCGGTGAAAATCATGGTGCGCCGGGCCCCCGAATCCTCGAACGCCAAGATATCGCGCCGCAGTGAGACGCCCGTGGCTTTGAAAGCATCCACGACGAGGCCCCGATGACGCATGCGCGCGATGATCGCGGATGCCGCCGCGGTCTTGCCGGCTTCCATGCAGGTGCCGGCGAGGGCCACCACGGGGACGCCGCGCATGACCAGCGGCGCGTCGTAATCGAGCGCCTTGTAACCGACCCGCGCGGGCACGCCAATACGTTCCCCAAGGTAAGGAAAGGTGAGCACGGTTCCCAGGACCTTGCAGTCGAACGGTTTGCCCTTGTCCTGCGTGGCGGAATCGCAGATCCCGAGCACGCCGCCGATATTGAGCATCTGAACCACATCGCCGGGCTTCAGCGACTCTGGAATGTGACCGGAATAGCCGAACAGCGCCTTGCGATGCCCCAGTGCGCCCACCACGATGTCGCCGCGGGACACCTTGGCCATGCGGCCGCTGGTAAGCTCCAACGTGTTGTAATTTGCCTTGCTGTTGAGGATTTCGACCACCAACACCACCCCTTCCTCGCAGGGAATCTCCGGTGCGATGCGGATTTCATGCGACAAACCGCATGCCTGGGTGATCGACGCGATCTTGTGGACGACGACCGTGCGCATGGTGCTCATGATTGTTTTGCTCCTGCTGAGCCTTGTGAGCCCGCGCGTTTGTAGAAGATTCCCGTCAGGGCCAACATTTTCGAGTAGCCCAGGGCATCGGTGGGGGTCCACTCGCCGGCGGCTTCGCCATACACACCCTTGGAGGCCGCCATGAGCGAATACGGTGACGTCACTCCCTCGATGAAGGCGGAGCCGGGCCGGAACAGAACGTGCACATCGCCCGTGACACGCGCCTGCGACGAGGCCAGCAGGGCTTCGATGTCGCGGCAGACGGGGTCCAGATGCTGTCCCTCATGAACCATGTCGCCGTAGGGTTGCGCCACGGTTTCCTTGATGCGCGCCTGCTTGCCGGTCAACACCAACTTTTCGAGTTCCCGGTGCGCGGTCAGCAGGACATCCGCGGCGGGAGCCTCGAATGCCACGCGGCCCTTCGTCCCGATCACGGTGTCGCCCAAATGAATGCCGCGGCCGATGCCGAATGGTCCGGCCAAAGCCTCGAGCTGTTCGATGATCGACACGGCCGTGCTCCTGACGCCGTCGAGGCTCACCGGAATGCCCTTCTCGAAACCAACGGTGTGCCGTTCCGGTGCCCTCGGGTTGGAGAAGGCGTCCTTCGACAGCACCCAGGCATCGTCGGGAATGCTGCCGGCCGACGTCAGCGTCTCCTTGCCGCCGATCGAGACGCCCCACAAGCCGCGATTGACCGAGTATGCCCCGCCAAACGGGGGTATCGGGAGTTTGTGCTCCTGAAGATACTTGAGCTGCTCAGGGCGTTGAAAGGCGCGGTCTCGCACCGGTGCGATGATCTCGAGATCCGGAGCGAGTGTGCGCAGCGCCACTTCGAAACGAACCTGGTCGTTGCCCGCGGCCGTGCAGCCGTGGGCGACCATGGTGGTCTTCAACGTCAGCGCCATCTGCGCGATGGTCTGGGCCTGCAGGACGCGCTCGGCTCCGACGCACAGCGGATAGAGTCCGCCCCTGCGGATATTCCCCATGATGAGATACTTGAGCACCTGCTCGAAATACGCGGTCCGGGCGTCGATCAAGTGGTGTTCGATGGCGCCGAGCAGCGCGGAGCGCTCGGCTAGGCTGCGCGCAGCCGCGGCATCGATGCCGCCGGTGTCCACGGTCACGGTGATGACCGGTCGATTATAAGTGTCCTTCAGCCAGGGGACGCAGAACGAGGTGTCCAATCCGCCGGAAAAAGCCAAAAGAATGGGCTGGCCGCCCTTGAGGGTAGTCGATGTCATAGGAATTAGCGTCCGAAAATGGCGCGGAGACGGTCACCGAGCTTGCGCTGTTCGCGAGCACCGGCGGTGGCGATGAAAATTGTGTCGTCGCCGGAGATGGTGCCCACCACCTCCGGCCAGCGTGCGGTGTCGATGGCGACGGCCACGCTCTGCGCGGAACCCACGGCGGTTTTCATCACCGTGAGATTGTTGCCCGCGGTGAACAGGGCGTTGACGAATTGCTTCAGGGTCGAGAAATCGCTCTTCGGGGGCGTCGCGGTGTCAGGAAGGACATAGCGGTCGCCCAGCTTCGCCACCCCCAATTCCCGCAGATCGCGGCTCACGCTCGATTGGGTCGCGACGTGACCGTACTTTCGCAGCATGGTCACGAGCTCCGTCTGGCGGCCGACGACCTGCTCGCGAATGATCTTCGCGAGCGCTGTGCGGCGTGCCGGGGCGCTGGTGTTGTCGGTGTCGGAACGGAGCATGTTTCGCTTAAAGGACGAGCCGGTGCATAAAGTTGCGTGCATTTTGCATAAACATGCACGACCTGTCAAATGCAAAATTCACCGATTCCGCCGGCTCAACCGCCGTAAGACGCCGCCGGCGGATGACGTCGCCAGGACTTCGGGCGGTATGACTAGTACCCTATGCACATGACACTCGAAACCATAGAAGTCGAAACCGCCCCGCATCCGGATGCGGCCGTCATCTGGCTGCACGGGTTGGGCGCCGACGGCCGCGATTTCGAGCCCGTCGTTCCTGAGTTGGTTCGCCATGGGGAGCGCGCCTGGCGTTTCATATTCCCCCATGCAGTCATCCGACCGGTGACGATCAACGGTGGGATGCGCATGCGGGCCTGGTACGACATTCTCGGTTTCGATCGCAAAGCCAAGGAGGATGAGGCGGGCTTCCGCGAGTCCGACGCAGCCGTCCGTGAGTTGATCGCCGACCAGGTGACGCGCGGGATTCCGGCCAAACGCATCGTGCTGGCAGGATTCTCCCAGGGCGGGGCGGTTTCCCTCTACACGGCATTGCGGTACCCCGAACGGCTCGGCGGCGTCATGGCGTTGTCGACGTATCTGCCTCTGGGTGGCAGTCTCGCGTCCGAGCGGGCACCAGCCAATGAGGGAACCTCGATATTCATGGCACATGGCCTGACGGATGCGGTCCTGCCCTTGGCGATGGGGTTGGAGTCGCGGGACGTTCTGAAGGCCCTTGGCTTCTCCATCGAGTGGCACCAGTACCCGATGGCGCATTCCGTGTGCGCGGCGGAGATCGCGGACATTCGCGCCTTCCTGTTCAGAGTGCTGCCCGATCCGCTTCATCAGTGACAACCGGGCGGGAGCGGGCTTAATCTAGCCTGCCAGCATCAGACAAGGCGAACATCGTGGCAACCACACCCTCGAAGGTAAAGGCGGCTCGGAGTCGGGCCGGCGTCTCATTGCAGCGCCTGACGGCGGATGCCGAGAAGGCTGCGGCGCTTGCGGAGGTCGCAAAACGGCAGGTGCACTTGGCCAAGGCCCAGCTGAAAAAAGCGCGCAAGCGGTCCAAGTCCGCCAAGAAGGCAGCGAAACGGGCCAAGAAGAAAATCGAAGCGGCGACTGGAGCGGTTCAAAAGACCGCAGTTCAAAAGGCCGCGGCAACCAAGGCTGCGCGTGCGGCCCCTGCTCCCAAGGTCAAGAAGTCGACCGGCGCGGGCGGCAAATCCACCGCTCCCAAGGCGTCGGGCGCCGCGAAGGCCCCGGCTCCGGCCGGCAGGCCGGCCAAAAAATCATTCCAGTCGGCCGCCGAGGTCGCGAAATCGGTCATCAGCAGAATGTCGGCCGCCAAGGGCAGCAAGTCCGGGAAGCCCGGCTCTACCGACGGGGCCGCCGCCTCGTCGGCCGGTGCGGAGGCTGCGCCATCGGAGCCGAAGGCTGATAGTGCGGCGTAGCGCGAGCCCCCGGCTCAACTGGTCACGGCGTTCGGGAACAACGTCGCAATCAGAATCATCAGGAACAGCAGCGCCAGAAAGCCCACGACCTGCCCCAGGATCCAAAGACCCAGGGCTTTGCGGGCGGTAACGCCCTGGATCTCGCTCAGGCCCATGACCTGAATCACGACACTCCAGATCGTGAGCAGTACATACGCGAAGAATTGCGCATGCAGCAGCAGCGCCACGAACCCCTCGACGTCGGGGTGCGGGTCCTGCTCGAAGGTGACCTCGCCCGTGAGCAGCGCGGTGAACACCCAGACGATCAGGGATGCCGCCATCGGCACGCCGCCGTAGGCGAGAACATGAATCACTTGATTTCGGGCGGTTGGTTTCCCGGCCCGAGCACCCAGCCGCGCGTAGATGGCGCCCATCAAAAAGAGGCTGGCGACGCCCGCCACCGACCCGATCAACAGCGCCTTGCCGAAGATTTCCGCGATGCTGCTGTGGGTCCCGGCATTTTGTGCGCGGCTCAATGCGAGCCAGCCCGCGATGCCCTGTGCGGCCCCGAGAAGATAGTCGGCGCGCCCGATGGAGCGCGACGCCAATTCTCGAAACACGCGTCTCGGTCGTAGCCACACATCATGCAGCGGGCGAATGGGTTGTTCTGGTAGCACGCGAGCAGCCTACGCAATACGCGCGACCGACTCCAGCGTCACGCACAGATGACAGCAGACTTTTTCGGGGATACTCTCACCGTGAGCAGCCTTAAGACCGCGAGGAGAAGATTGATCATGGCAAAGAAGAAAAGTAAAGCGAAGCGTCCGGGAACGAAAGCGAAGAGCAAGGTCGCAAAGAGCAAGGTAGCGAAGAAAAAGACGACGAAATCGTCGAGCAAGGCGAAGTCGTCGAGCAAAGCGAAAAAAGTAGCGAAAAAGAAGGTGGCCAAGAAGAAGGCGAAGGCCAAATCGGCGCCGGTAGCCAAGAAGAAGACGGCGAAGAAAAAGGTCGCCAAGAAGAAAGTTGCGCGCGCGAAGAGCGTGGCGCCGGTATCTCCCTTACCGGTGAGCGAGCCGCCCGAATCGAACGCGAACGAGCCGGTGATCGAGCCCGAGTCATCCAATGTGGAAACATCGACGGCCTAAAGGACACGAGAACTTGCAGGTGTCAGGCGCGTATCAGTCCTCGTAGGGGGTGCGCGCCTTTACTGTCCGGAAACACGCGCGTCGACACTCTCCTCGGGTCGATCCGCTTCCAGAACGTTCTGACCCTCGACATGCGACCGGTCACGATAGGGCGGGACCGCGCCAGCCCGTCCAAGGCGCCGCTGACCGTCGTCCTCGGTTTCCAATCCGCGCACCAAGCGCTATCCTTCGAGCGGCGCTTGCGCGCCGAAGCGGTCAACCGGTCTTCTACGGGCGCGTTCAAGTTCATTGCATTGGCGAGTCTGGTACAAACATGTCGTCGCACAATCTCCGTTGGGTCTCCTGCATCGTCATGACCGGCGTCATGAGCGCCTGCGTCGTCGTTCCTGATCAGCGGCATTACGCCGGGGGCGTGGTCATGGTGGCGCCGCCTCCGCTGCGCGAAGAAGTGATCGGCGTGGCGCCGGCGCCGGGTTATGTCTGGATGACCGGCTATTGGAAGTGGGTGGGTGATCGCCACGAGTGGGTTCCGGGGCATTGGGCCGCCGCACGTCCCGGAAGGCGCTGGGTGCCCGATCAGTGGGTCAGGCAGGGTGATGGTTGGCGGCTGCGTCCCGGGCATTGGGAGCGGGTTTAGCGACGCGCGGTTAGCGACGCGCGGTTAGCGTGGCGCGTCGATGCCGGCTTTGGCGCAGCTAGTAGGAAGCTTAACGTGCCGAGGCTGCCGCCTAGCGCGAGGGCGGCCAGGCGGTCGCTCCATGAATGTCGCGAAGCGGCCTGTCGCTTCCCGCGTCGAACCAATGCTCGATCAACCTGAAGGAAATGGATTGATTGGGTGGCAGCAGGGGAAATCCGGCAATGATGTCGTCGCGGGTGAACCAACGCGCATCTTCCAGTTCCTGGTCGCGCAGGTTGATGTCATGACTGATCGCGTGCGCCGTGAACCCCAGCATCAGCGAGGCTGGAAACGGCCATGGTTGAGAGGAGTGATATTCGATGGCATCGACCGCGACCCCTGTCTCCTCCAGCACTTCCCGTGCCACGGCGTCTTCCAGCGATTCTCCCGGCTCAACGAAGCCTGCGATGGTCGAATACCGTCCCACGGGCCATGAGGCTTGGCGCCCCAGGAGGGCGCGCGGTCCGTCGCTGATGAGCACGATGATGGCCGGATCGAGTCGCGGGAACTGCTCGTGGCGGCAAGCCGGGTTCGTGCACACCAGAACGTGGCCGCCTTTGGCTGGAAACGTCGGCGTGCCGCAGCTGCCGCAAAACCGATTCCGCCGACGCCACGACAGCAATGCGCGGGCATAGCCCAGCAGGCCCGCCTCCTCCGGTGGCAACAAGGATGCCACGACCCGCAGATCCTCGAAACGGGCCTCCGCCAGCAATTGCGGCGGATCGACACCCTCGAGCTCGTAGGCGAAATAATTCGCGCCCTCGACGCGTCCCAGCAAAATCAGGTCATTGATGCCGCGTCGTTCGTGAGGTATCGCCGCCAGTTCGAGGAACGCCGCCCGCGGTTCTGAGTCGCCGACCACCAAGCTGCGGGAATTCCAGACCGGCACCAGACGGCTGGCCGGGTCGGCAAGCGCGTTGCCGAACCAGTCGGGATGCTGGCGCAAATGAGCGTCACGATCCAGGTAAGGACCAGAAAAAACGTTCCTTCTCTGCATCCTTGCGATTCTAGCAGGGCGCAGGCTTTCGTACCGCCAACGGCATGGTCGGCCCGGGCGCGCCGCAATTGCTGCAATTCAGCCGGCGCCTCGACAGCAGATCGCACAATCGCATGCCGCCGCAGAGATCGCACCGCGCGACACTCAATTCTTCGCGCTTCGACAGGGCGAGCAACAGGAACCAGGCATGTTCGAACGAGATGCTTGCCGGCGAATGCCACTCCACGTAGGACTCGTAGGCATCGCACAGCAGAGCGCCCGACTCCAGGGACCCCATCCGATAGCGCGATTCGACCGCCAGGGCCGAGCCCCCGATGAGGCCATAGACTAGATACAAGCTCGCGAGCTGTGCCGCTTGAAAAGTAAGCTCCGCATTTTTAAAGAAAAATGCGGCTTGCCGCGGAGACTTCCCGCGATGGCGCTGCACCGGTCGAGAGTCGTTATCCATGACATAGCTGCGATAGAGCTTGCGAATCCGATCGTCGCTGAGCCCGGTCCATTGGCGGATGGTGAAGGTCCGTGCCTCGTGGCGTATCAAGCGCTCGGCTAGATCAAACCGCTGTCGGTCGCGGGTATATCGATCATCTGAGACTCGCATCGGTGGACTCCTTGTGGTGTGGCGCAATTCGCGGCTTTTCGGGCAGAAAATAATTTGACAGAAATTAATCACAAAGTTAGCGTACTTGCCAAGGACTCCCTGCCTGCAATTGCCCCCGCATTTGCGGTGAAATGCGGGGAGTCATTAAAGGATTGGATTAGGCACCGGAGGCGCCATGCAGGATGCACACGTCAGAAGCGGAAACCCCGAGTCTCGAGCGCTCGCGAAACTCCTCGAGTCCGTATCAGGTCTCAATCGCCAATTTCTTGACCTCGTGTCGGCGCACTCGACCGACTGGGGTCCGTCGCGAGTGGGTCTGGCGGTCGAGCTGTCCGGCAAAATCGCTCCCTTGACGGCGGCGCAGAAGCGGGCGGCCTCGAATTGTCCCTATGCGTTGTTCGATCTGCGTTTCGACGACGAGCACCATTGGCAGTCGCGCCTGGGGGATGTCGGGCAGTGGAGCGTCGCCGACGTGGACTTGGTCGACGCGGACACCGCCAAGTTCGTGAACTTGGCCCTTTTCTTCGCCTGGCATTCCGCGTCCACCGGAAAATTGCCGGCGCGACTTCTTCTGGGAATGAGCGAGGCAACCGCGACGATTTTCCGCTCCGTCACCCTGGATCGCCTCTTGGGCCTGGGCACCGCCGAAGCCATCCATCTGACCGCAAGATGGTGCAATCGCTCGACCTATTGGAACGCCTTGGCAGCGGCTGCGGCACGGCCGAATTCGGCGGCATTGCGTCGGATTCAGCTATCCGGACTGCAGCTGACTGCGGCCGCGCGACTGGTCTGAGGCGCGCCTCATGGTTGCAGCGGAAGGCCCGCGAGGTTTAGGCTAGGCGGCTCTTATGCAACAAGCCCTCGTCCTAAGACAACTCACCAAGGTCTACAAAAACGGCATCAAAGCCCTCAAAGGCATCGATCTCGAGGTCGCCGAAGGGGATTTCTTCGCGCTGCTCGGCCCGAACGGCGCCGGCAAGACGACGGCCATCGGCATCGTCACTTCGCTGGTGAACAAGACCAGCGGAGTCGTCGAAGTCTTCGGGCATGACATCGATCGCGAACTCGAAGCGGCGAAATCCTGCATCGGCATCGTCCCGCAGGAGGTGAACTTCAACATGTTCGAGTCGGTGTTCACGATCGTGGTGAACATGGCGGGCTTCTATGGAATTCCGCGTCCGCTCGCCAAACAGCGGGCCGAAAAATACCTGAAGCAATTACAGTTGTGGGACAGACGCGATTCGATCGCCAGGTCCTTGTCCGGCGGCATGAAGCGCCGCCTCATGATCGCGCGTGCGTTGATGCACGAGCCGCGGTTGTTGATTTTGGACGAGCCCACGGCGGGTGTGGACATCGAGATCCGAAGGTCCATGTGGGAGTTCCTGCGCAACATCAACGAGCAGGGAACCACCATCATCCTGACGACCCACTATTTGGAAGAGGCTGAAAATCTTTGTCGTAATGTGGCCATCATCGAAGGCGGCCGGATCATCGAACGGGACAGCATGGCGAACGTGCTGCGCAAACTGCAGACGGAAATTTTCGTGTTCAACTTGAGCTTGCCGCTGCTGCAACCGCCGCAGCTGCAAGGTTTTCGAACCACGCTTTCCGATGACCATACGCTCGAGGTCGAAGTATCGAAGGGGCAGAGTTTGAACGATATATTCGCGCAGCTTTCTGCGCAGGGTGTGGAAGTGAACAGCATGCGGAACAAGGTAAACCGGCTCGAGGAGCTGTTCATCCGTCTGGTCGACGTCAGCGCTCGTGCTGCCCTGCAAGGCGCCTGAGCCGTGGCCAATGCCTCGCGCGCACGCGCCGAGTGGGTCGGGTTCTCGACCATCATCATTCGTGAATTCAATCGCATCGTGCGCATCTGGGGTCAGACCATCGTCCCGCCGGTCGTCACGGCGACCCTGTATTTCGTGATTTTCGGCAGCCTGATAGGCAGGCGCGTCGGTCAGGTCGACGGCTACGATTACATGCAGTTCATCGCGCCCGGTCTCATCATGATGACGGTCATCACGAACTCGTATGGGAATGTCGTCTCCTCGTTCTTCGGCGCGAAATTCGGCAAGCATCTCGAGGAACTGCTCGTCTCTCCCATGCCCAACTGGCTGATTTTGACGGGATATGTTGCGGGCGGCGTGTTGCGCGGTCTCTTGGTGGGTTCGGTGGTGACCGTGGTGGCGTATTTCTTCACGCGCTTTACCGTCGTGCATGTGTTCGCGGTTCTATCCGCCGTGTTGCTCACCAGCGTCGTGTTCGCCCTGGGCGGGTTCATCAACGCCCTGTTTGCCAAGAATTTCGACCAGATCTCCTGGTTTCCGACCTTCGTTCTGGCGCCGCTCACGTATCTCGGCGGAGTGTTTTATTCCATCAAGATGCTCCCCCCCTGGGCGCTCGCGGCGTCGCATGCCAATCCGATCCTCTACATGGTCAGCGCGTTCCGGTACGGATTTCTCGGCACGTCGGACGTCGATTTGCCCCTGGCTTATGGGATCATGGTCGGGGCTGTCGTCGTTATGTTCGGTCTGGCGGTGATTCTGTTGAATCGAGGCACCGGCATCCGCGAATAAGCGATTTCGCAAGCTCTATCGCCGGTTACGGCGACGAATTACATAGACTCGTCGACGAAACGCGGGCCAGTGGCCGGCCTCGAGCAAACACTGACCGTCCCGCAGGGCCTTCCGGGACGTGCATGGTACCGACATAGGGTGTATGCGCCCGGCTTGCACACGGGCTATGGTGTAAAAACGCTGCCGGGAATTCGCGAAGCAATCGAGGAAGGCCGGTGGGATGAAGCCAAACAGTACATTGGGGTGGTCGCGCGGGCGTTGGACGCCTACAGTGACCGACTGGACGGCGCCCGCGCGGCGCACTAATGGGTACCCTTAGCGTAGGGTCCTCATTGCGGCTGTAGTCGTGTATCGTGCCGGACGAGAGTTTGGATAATTTGAAGGAGATGACTGATGACCGAAGAGAAGCAACAAAAGTTCACGGCCAAGGTGCGCCGCGGTCTGGTGTGGATACACACGGTCGCCAGCGCCGAACTCGCCAAGAAAAAGGCGGAGGCCACCGGCGTGAGAATCGAAGGTTTCACCGCCAGCGAGCTGGCCGACGTGGAGTCCGCGTTGACCTGGATAACGCAGAATAAAGAATCCCAGAGCTCGGAACCCGCCGCCTGAACCGATTGGGGGTTCGCGGCAGCTCACGAGCGGCAGCGTCGCGAATCCTCGATGCGTCCCGGCGGCTTGATAATCCGTAAGCCTTTGACGCTGAAAGGACTGCGTTAAACTAAACATGGCCCGAAAACGTGCATTAGTCGTCGACGATTCGAAGTCGGCCCGCGTAATTTTGAGTCGAATGCTCGAGAAATACGACATCGAGGTCGACATGGCCGAGTCGGCGGAGCTCGCCATCGAGTACTTGAAGCATAATCGACCGGATGCCATTTTTATGGACCATCTCATGCCTGGGATGGATGGATTGCAGGCCGTGCAGGCGATCAAGAGCAACCCGCAAACGGCGATGATTCCCATCATGATGTACACCTCGCAAGAGGGTGAACTGTACGTAGGACAGGCTCGTGCATTGGGGGCGATGGGCGTACTACCCAAGCAGGTACGCCCTGTGGATGTGTCGAAGGTTTTGTACGAATTACATTTGTTGCCCGATCGCCGTGATATGGCCGAGCCTGCCTTGCTGCCGGTGGAACTCGATGCAACCACCGCGCTGCTGGAGAGCAAGCCGATTTCTCCCGATTGGGCACGGAGGGTCGAGGCGACCGTCAAAGAGCAGTCGGTGGACCTGCGCCGATTCATCGTGGCGAGTCTGGACAGCTTTGCATCGAGAATCGTCAGCGATGTGGGCGCAGCCACTCCGGTCTCGGCGGAGCCGCCGCCGTTTCCCGCGCCCGTTCCGCGGCAGCCGGTTTGGCCATGGGCCGTGGCACTGGTGGTCCTTCTCGGCATGGGTGTTGCCTGTGCGGTGTTCTGGTCTTTGAGCCGCGAAGAGCTGGCTAAAGCGCGCGTCGAGCTTGCGGCGCTCCATGCGGCCAATGCCGACTTGAACCGGTCAGGGGACGAACTTGCGGCGATGAATAAAGAGCTGACCGCGGCACTTGCGGCAAGCACCGCCTCGCAAATGGCGCCGGCGTCCACGGCGGGCCCGTTGACGGGTCGCGTCGAGCCCGTCCCCTACGGCGAAATTCCCTTCGATCGGAGCCGTTTGGACGCACTACGAGATTTTCTCGCCAAACTGGAAATCCAGGGCTTTCGTGGCACCGTGAAAGTAACCAGCGCGGAAGGTCTCTTTTGTCTCAGTGGTAATGGCACGGACGGGTATGTGCCTGCGAATGCGGTCCTGCTAATCGGCAAATGCGATCTGGTCGGCAACCCGTTCGAGGATGGATTGACGACCCAGCAACGACAGTCGTTGGGCTTTGCCAATTTGGTTGCGGGGGTGCGTCAACGCAGTGCCGGCGCAATCAGCGTGGTCATCGAGAATGTGGGGAGTTCCCACACCGTCACACCCTATCCGCTGCGCAACGATTCGGTGACCGCGGGAGAATGGAACCGCGCTGCCGCGGCCAACAACCGGGTCGAATTTTCGGCCGATCCGGCCCCTTAGAAGGCGACTCTGATGAACATCTCGGGACCCTGGGTGCTGAAATCGAAGAGACCGGCCTCGGAGGATTTCATCGACGAGAGATGCGCTGTGATCACGGTGTAGCCCAAGCCCAGCGCAACGTTCGGGCGATAGCGGTATAGGGCGTCCAATTCGTAAAACCCCAGTGAGCCGTCGAGATTATTGACGTGCACCGACAAGTATTGGGCGCGGCCGTCCAGATAGAATCGCCTGCTGATTGACCACGCGGCGTCCACACCCGCTGTGGGCACGGGACCTGCCTGGTCGTCGGTCTGTATATCGTGGCGAGTTGAGGTCTCGACCTTGGCCATCGCCGATATTTCCGTGACATGCACGCCGATAGTCCCGGCAATTTCCAGTTTCTCACTGTGCCAGAAGGAATATTCGTAGGTAATCCCGAAGGTGTGCAGGTTCAGTTGGGTTTGCAGCGGATCCTTGGGCTCGAACGTCGTATCGCGGAAGGTGATGGGCGTGGCGCCAACGATGGTGTCGCCGCTCCGATCCAAGGTGAAGTAATCGAAACTGATCCGTTGTCGAGTAGCCACGCGCACGATCGCCTGGAACTTGGGCTCGAAATCCGACTTGTCCAACCCGAACTCACCTTCGCCATTCAGCGTGGTCCCCTGCGTTTGCGCGCTGCTGTCCGCTCGCAGAGTGGTCGCCGACGAGACATGCATGAACCCCAGCGAGATCCGGACACGGTCATCGGTCGGACTAAAATAATCATCGGCCTCCGCGTGAGCCCACCGCCCCGTGCACAGGGCAATCGAGCCCAGGAGCGCCAGGCATGCCGTGTTTTTCGTGATCACTCGGTTCTCCTCAATAGTCATCGGGTGCCTCGCGCTAGGATGCGGGAATATCCGGGAACACACAAAGTTTCAATACCCTGCCGGTCTTCGCGAGTCCGATGTGATCTCGATCTCGCCATCGACGATGGTTTCACGCGCCTGCATACCCTATCGGTCCACGGACCGCTGTGACGCGCTTGGCGTCGCCGACATGTGACGCAAATCGAAGTAGAATAGCGACTGGCACCAGATACCTTAAGTTGAGCTAGAAAATGAACAGCAATAAAATCGTGTTGGGGTTGTGTTGTGCGTTGCTGATCTTGTCGGGCTGCAGCCGCCAGCAAAGCGACTGGCAGAAGACTCGAGAGACGAACACCACGGATTCCTACGAACTCTTCTTGAAGAAGTACCCGAGCGGCGAATTCACGGCGCAGGCTCAGGCGCGACTCAAGGAGCTGTCCGAAGAACGCGACTGGCAAAAGGCGCGCGACGCCGACACGCCAGAGGCCTATCAAGCCTTTTTGAAGCAATATCCCGACGGCAAGTGGACCGAGGAAGCGCGCATCCGCGTCGAGAACTTCACGCTCGCGCAGGCCCCCTCGGGGGCTGCGCCGCCCACGGCCGGCGCCGAGCCCGGCGCGGTATCCGGAAGCGATCAGGGCGCAGCCACACCCGCGGCTCCCGCCACCCCGCCCGCTGCAGTGCCGAAGGGGCCTGCCCCTTCAGCCGCATCAGCAAAGCCGGCGCCCAAGCCCGCCGTGCAACCGGCGAAGAGTTCCGGTCCTTACGGCGTTCAATTAGGGGCCTTCAAATCGGGTGCGGCCGCGGCTCATGAGCGTTGGGCGAAACTGCAAAAGGACTATCCCGCGATCGTGGGCGGGTTGTCCTCCAAGGTGTCGCCGAAACAGACCGATTCCGCAACGCTGTATCGATTGCAGATCACCGGCCTGACGGAAAAGCACGCACGGGACATCTGCAACTCGCTCAAGTCGAAAGCTCAGGGCTGCGTGGTGCTTCGGCCGTCTTGAGCTCGCCAAGAATGAACGCGTATTCCATGGCGGTTTCCCGATAGCGCTGAAACCGCCCGGATTTGCCGCCGTGACCTGAGTCCATGTCGACGTAGAGCAAGAGGGCGTTGTGGTCGGTTTTCAGCGAGCGTAGCTTCGCCACCCATTTCGCCGGTTCGTAATATTGAACCTGGCTGTCCCACAATCCGGTGGTGACGAGCATTGCGGGATACGCCTGCGCACGGACGTTATCGTAGGGAGAGTAAGACAGCATATAGTCGTAGAATGCTCGGACAGCCGGATCGCCCCACTCGTCGTACTCGTTGGTCGTGAGGGGAATCGAATCGTCGAGCATCGTGGTCACCGTGTCGACGAACGGAACCTGGGCGACGATTCCTCGATAATCCTGAGGGCTCATGTTCGCGATCGCACCCATCAGCAGCCCGCCGGCGCTGCCCCCCATCGCGAAGACCTTGCTGCGGTCAGCATACTTCTGCGCGACAAGAAAATGGGTGACATCGATGAAATCGGTGAAAGAGTTCTTTTTGCGCAACAGGCGCCCATCGTCGTACCACGCCCGACCCATCTCCTGGCCGCCGCGGATGTGGGCGATCGCATAGACGAATCCGCGGTCGATCAAACTGAAACGCGCCGACGAGAATCCGGGGTCCATCGACAGCCCATACGAGCCATAGGCGTACTGCAGCAGCGGCGCGCTGCCGTCGCGGACGAAGCCCTTGCGGTGGATCAAGGACACCGGGATCTGCTTTCCGTCGCGCCCTGGCGCGAACAGGAACTCGGTCTGATAATTCGATGAGTCGAAGCCGCCGAGCACCGGGTCCCTCTTCAAAAGATGCCTTTCACCCGAGCGCATGTTGTAGTCGTAGACGGTCGTGGGTGTGGCGAGCGAAGAATACGTGTAGCGAAGAGTCTCGGAGTTCAGCTCGAGATTGACCGAAATGGACATGGTATACGCGGGTTCGTCGCTGGCGATGAAGTATTCCGCGGCGCCGGGGGCGAGCGGCAATACCGCCAGCTTGCGCAAACCGTCGCGGCGAACGGAAAGTGCCACGTAGTTTTCGAACAGGTCGAAGTCCTCGATGAACGTGTCGTCCCTGTGACCGACCAGATCCTGCCAGCGCTCCTGATTGCCTTCCTCGCCAATCGGAACCCACATGAGGCGAAAATTTCGTGCGCGCCAGTTGGTGCGGATGACAAATCGACCGTCCAAATGCTCGACCTCATATTCGTGGTCGCGTCGCCGCGGCAGAAATACCTTGAATGTCAGCTCCGGGTCGCTCGCGTCGGCGTAATGCCATTCGGATATGACGGTCCCCTCCATGTGGATGAAGAGAAAGCGGTCGGACTTGGATTTTGACACGCCGGTATAGAAGGTTTTGTCGGTCTGCTCGAACACCAACGGGTCCATTGCCGGATCGGCGCCGAGCGTGTGCTTCTTGACGCGAAGCCCGAGCAAGGTCTCCGGATCCTTCTCTATGTACAGGACCGTCGTGTTGTCGTTTGCCCAGGCCAGATCGGGCTCGACATCCGGAATCTTCACCGCCAATGTCTCGCCGCTGCACAAATTTTTGAAACGCAAGGTGTATTGACGCCTGCCGACGGTGTCTTCGCAAAATGCCAGCCATTGCGAATCCGGCGAGACGTCGATTTCGCCAATCTGATAATAATCGTGGCCGACGGCCAGCTCGTTGACGTTGAGCATGATTTGCTCTGGTCCGTCGAGCGAACCCTGGCGCCGCGCGAAAATGGGGTGCTCCTGGTCGGGCTCGAAACGGGTGTAATACCAGTAGCCGTTTTTCAGATACGGCACGGTGGAATCGTCCTGCTTCAGCCGCGAGATGATCTCGCCGTAGAGTTCATCCTCCAATGCTTTGATCGCGCCCTGGTGCTGTGCATGATAGACATTCTCGGCGGTCAGGTAGGCGAGAACCTCGGGATTGGTGCGTTCGTCGTCGCGCAGCCAGTAATACGGATCCGACCTCGTGCCGTGCGGCGATGCAACGACATGGGTGCCGACGGCGGCGACGGGTGGTTTGATTTCCGGCAATTGCATGACGCTTGTCCTCGGGCAAGGCGGGAGTATAGTCAATCGGACAAAAACGTTACTGAGCGTTGAACATTGCAGGAATACTAGAGGGGTGGGCTGGTATGCAAACCGTCAATCAACTATTGCGGCTCAAGGGCGGTCAGATTTACTCGGTCGCGCCCGACGATTCCGTTCTGCGGGCGATCGAACTCATGGCGACCCGTCACGTCGGGGCCTTGCTGGTCCTGGATCAGGGGGCGTTACTCGGCATCATTTCGGAGCGGGACTACGCGAGAAAGGTCATTCTGAAGAACCGGTCGTCGCACGATACCCCGGTCGGAGACATCATGACCCCGTCGCCGGTGACGGTCGGGCCGCAAGACACCGTCCACCGCTGTATGGAGATCATGACGGAGGGCCGTTTTCGGCACCTGCCGGTGGTGGATTCCGGCCGCGTCGTCGGGATGCTCTCGATTGGCGACCTCGTGAAAGCGGTGATCGAGGATCAGAGCCAGAAAATTGAGCAATTGGAGCGCTATATCGCTGGTTGACGATGTTGGCTACCTAGGTATCATGAGATCCATACATAGGCACGCCTAACGGCGTTTGCCCACATCTGGCGCCTCCGGGGCGCCTAGAACCGATTTAAGTTATTGTTTATAAAAGGTTCTGCGGATTGGCCGCGGGACGCGGTTGGTTGTGGACTCTTGGGTTATGGCAAATGAGCAATTGCTGGAAATGACACCCGCGGCGGCGACCCGTCGCGATGGTGCGGACCCGCGCGTCGGCGATTGGGGCCTTTACCGCGCCGGTTACGAACGAGACTCGTGCGGATTTGGGCTGATTGCCAGCCTCGACGATCTCGCCAGCCATTGGGTGGTCGAGACCGCGATTAGTTCCCTCAATCGGCTTACCCACCGCGGTGCGATCGCGGCCGACGGCAAAACCGGCGACGGCTGCGGACTGCTCATCAAGATGCCGACGCGCTTCCTCCGGGCTGCGGCCTTGGAGGCGGGGTTCACACTGACCAATCGGTTCGCAGCCGGCCTCGTGTTTTTGAACCAGGACCCGGTGAAGGCCGACCACGCTCGACGCGTCCTTACCGAGCAGATCGAGCGTGAGAAACTGAAGGTCGCTGGTTACCGCCTGTTGCCCACGGATCCGACCGCCTGCGGCGACCAGGCGCTGAAGACCCTCCCGACCATCGTGCAGGTGTTCGTCAACGCCGGTCCGGGCATCGACGAAGCGACCTTGAACCGCAGGCTGTACATGGCGCGCCGCCGCGCCGAAAAGATCCTCGAACCCATCGACCCGGTGTTCTATATCCCGTCGCTGTCGGCCAGCACGATCGTCTACAAAGGCATGGTCATGCCGCGATTTCTGGCGGACTTCTATTCCGATCTGAAGGATCCACGGATGGAGGCCTCCACGGTGGTATTTCACCAGCGCTTTTCCACCAATACGTTGCCTCAGTGGCGTCTCGCCCATCCATATCGATATCTTGCGCACAACGGCGAGATCAACACGGTCCAGGGTAATCGCAGCTGGGCGGTGGCGCGCGGCCCCCTGTTTCGGTCGCCGGTGTTGCCGGATCTGAGCGATGTCCTGCCGGTGGTATCGTTGACCGGCTCGGATTCGCAATCGCTCGACAACATGCTGGAGCTTCTGTTGGTGGGTGGCTTGGATCCCATGCAAGCGCTGCGGATTCTGGTTCCGCCGGCCTGGCAATCGGTCGACATGATCGACCCGGATTTGAAGGCATTCTACGAGTACTACGCCACCCACATGGAGCCTTGGGACGGGCCCGCCGGCATCGTCGTGACCGACGGTCGGTATGCGTGCTGCACCCTGGACCGCAACGGACTGCGTCCGGCGCGCTGGGTCATCACCAAGAACCGCCACATCACCATCGCGTCCGAGGCCGGCGTCTGGGACTATCTGCCCGAAGACGTGGTGCGCAAAGGCAAGCTGGGGCCGGGCGAGATTCTGGCACTCGATCTGCAGACCTCCGAACTGTTGGATACGAAACAGGTCGACGACCTGTTGAAGACGCGACATCCCTACAAGGCGTGGTTGAAGAAGGGCGTACGCTATCTGCAAACCGACCTGATCGACCCGCGGCTGGCCGCCGAGCCGTTCGATCGCGACACGTTGGCGCTATTTCAGAAGCTGTACAACGTGTCGGCCGAAGAGCGCGATGAGATCATCCGCGTGCTCGCCGAGGACGAAAGCGAGGCCGTCGGGTCGATGGGCGACGACACGCCGATGCCGGTGCTGTCGAAGAAGGTGCGCTCGCTCTACGATTACTTCCGTCAGCAGTTCGCCCAGGTCACCAATCCGCCGATCGATTCGCTGCGCGAGACCTTGGTCATGTCGCTGCAGACCCAGATCGGAGCGGAAGCCAATATTTTCGTGCCGGCGCAGCAGCACGCCGAACAAATCGTCCTGAGCTCGCCGATTCTCTCGCAGCGCAAGCTGCGTCAGATCATGGGCCTCGAGGATTCCGGCGTGCCCAACGAATTCATCGACCTGCAATACGACGCCGGCTTGGATCTGAAGGCTGCGATTCTTGCCGTCTGCGACCAGGCGGAAGCCGCCGTGCGAAACGGCAAGCTGGTGCTGTTGCTGTCGGATCGCTATCCGGTCAAGGGCAAGATCCCGATCCAGGCATTGCTCGCCACCGGCGCCGTCCATCATCGATTGATCAAGATGGGGTTGCGCTGCCTCTGCAACATCCTGGTGGAGACGGGAACGGCCCGCGATGCACATCATTTCGCGTGCCTCATCGGCTATGGGGCGACCGCCGTTTATCCGTATCTCGCCTATCAAACCTTGTTCGATCTCATGCGCAAGGGTGCGGTGAAGATGGACGCCGACACGCGGCAGGAACTCGGGCGCAGTTACCGTCGCGGCATTCGCAAGGGTCTGTTCAAGATCATGTCCAAGATGGGAATCTGCACCATCGCCAGCTATCGCAGCGCGCAGCTGTTCGAGATCGTCGGCTTGAGCGACGAGGTGGTTTCGTTGTGCTTCGAGGGATCCGACAGCCGCATTAAGGGCGCGGATTTCACCGACCTGAAGGCGGATACCGAATATCTCGCGAGGCGCGCCTGGGACCCCACGACAAGCGTGGAGCAGGGCGGCCTGCTCAAGTACATGCACAACGGCGAGTACCACATGTACAACCCGGACGTGATCGCCACGCTGCAATCGGCCGTCATGTCGGGCGACTACGAGCAATACCGGGAATTCGCCGCATTGGTGAACGAACGGCCGGTGTCGTGCATCCGCGACTTGTTGAAATTGACCGCCGGGGCGGACCCGATCCCCATCGACCAGGTGGAGTCGATCACCTCGATCCTATCGCGATTCGACAGCGCGGGGATGTCCTTGGGGGCGCTGTCGCCCGAGGCGCACGAAGCACTTGCGATCGCGATGAATCGCCTGGGCGCCCATTCGAACAGCGGCGAAGGCGGCGAAGATCCGGTGCGCTATGGCACCGAGAAGAACTCCAAGATCAAGCAGGTGGCCTCGGGCCGGTTCGGCGTGACGCCGGAATATCTGGTCAACGCGGAAGTGCTGCAGATCAAGGTGGCGCAGGGCGCGAAGCCCGGCGAGGGTGGTCAGCTGCCGGGCCACAAGGTGAACGACATGATCGCGCGGCTGCGCTTCGCGCGTCCCGGTGTCGGGTTGATTTCGCCGCCGCCGCACCACGACATTTATTCGATCGAAGATCTGGCGCAGCTGATATTCGACCTGAAGCAGGTCAATCCGCGGGCCTTGGTGTCGGTGAAATTGGTGGCCGAACCCGGCGTCGGAACGGTGGCCGCGGGCGTGGTCAAGGCCTACGCGGATCTCATCACCATCAGCGGTTACGATGGGGGAACCGGCGCCAGCCCGCTGTCGTCGATCAAGTATGCCGGCACGCCGTGGGAGCTGGGGCTGGCGGAGACGCACCAGACGCTGCGTGCCAACGAATTGCGGCACCGTGTGCGATTGCAGACGGACGGCGGACTGAAGACCGGTCTCGACGTCATCAAGGCGGCGCTCATCGGGGCGGAGAGTTTCGGCTTCGGCACGGCGCCGATGGTGGCGCTGGGCTGCAAGTACCTGCGCATCTGCCATCTCAATAACTGCGCCACCGGGGTCGCCACGCAGCACAGCGTGTTGCGCAAGAAGTTCTTCATCGGCCTGCCCGAGATGGTGATGAACTATTTCAAGTTCGTGGCTCAGGAATGCCGCGAGATTATGGCGGCGCTGGGCGTGCGCACCATCGCCGAGTTGATCGGGCACACCGAGCTGTTGGAGATCCTGCCCGGCGAGACTCCGAAGCAACGAAAGCTCGATCTGACGCCGCTGCTGGCCAATTCCAGCCTGGTATCCGACAAGCCTCAGTATTGCCTCGACCCGCACAACGATCCGTTCGACAAGGGCGTGTTGGCCGAACAGATGATGCTCGACATGGGCGCGGCCATCGATGCCAAGTCGGGCGGCGAGTTTTCCTACGAGGTCCGAAATTTTCATCGCTCGATCGGCGCACGGGTGTCGGGTGAGATCGCCAGGCGCTGGGGCAATACGGGCATGAGCGATGCGCCGCTCATCGTGAATCTCAAGGGATCGGCGGGCCAGAGTTTCGGCGTGTGGAATGCCGGCGGCCTGCATCTGCATCTCGAGGGCGAGGCCAATGACTACGTGGGCAAGGGCATGGCCGCCGGCAAGATCGTCTTGAAGCCGCATGCGCTGTCCAGTTTCGTGGCGCGCGAAACGGTGATCATGGGCAACACCTGCTTGTATGGCGCCACGGGCGGTGAACTGTATGCGGCCGGCACCGCGGGCGAGCGTTTCGCGGTGCGAAATTCCGGCGCTCTCGCGGTGGTGGAAGGCGCGGGCGATCATTGCTGCGAGTACATGACGGGCGGCGTGGTCTGCGTGCTCGGCAGGACGGGCGTGAACTTCGGCGCGGGATTTACCGGCGGCTTCGCCTATGTGCTCGACATGGAGCGCGACTTCGTCGATCGGTACAACCATCAGCTGATCGACATCAACCGAGTCTCGCCCGAAGGAATGGGTACGCACGTTCAGCATCTTCGCGGCCTGATCGAACAGCATGTGGATGCCACCGGCAGCGTGTGGGGTGTGCAGCTGCTCAACGACTTTCGCACCTACATTGGAAAATTTTGGGTGGTCAAGCCGAAGGCGGCTGCGATCGACTCGCTACTCGTCAATTTGCGGCGCGCCGCCTAGAAGGGCGCGCGCCCGCGTAACTGGATATGGCCGACAAATACCTTCAATTTCTGGAATTTCCGCGCAAGGATCCGGACAAGCTTCCCGTCGAAGTACGGACCCAGGAGTTCCGCGAAATCTATGCGCCCTACAGCGCCGAGATCGCGGGGCAACAGGCAGGCCGCTGCCTCTCCTGCGGCAACCCGTTTTGCGAGTGGAAGTGCCCGGTTCACAATTACATCCCGAACTGGCTGGCGTTGGTGAACGAGGGCAAGCTGTTCGAGGCGGCCGAGTTATCCCACAAGACGAACTCGCTGCCCGAGATGTGCGGACGCATCTGCCCGCAGGATCGATTGTGCGAGGGCGCGTGCACGCTGAATGACGGCATCGGTGCGGTCAGCATCGGTTCCATCGAAAAATACATCACGGACGAGGCGTTCAAGCAGGGTTGGACGCCCGACATGTCGAACGTGGTGCGCACCGACAAACGCGTCGCCATCATCGGCGCCGGCCCCGCGGGATTGGGCTGCGCGGATGTGCTGGTGCGCAACGGCGTGACGCCGGTCGTGTTCGATCGCTACTCGAAGATCGGCGGCCTGCTGACCTTCGGCATCCCACCTTTCAAACTCGAAAAGGACGTCGTGGAGAAGCGGCGCGAAGTGATGGAGGGCATGGGTGTCGAATTTCGGTTGAACGTGGACGTCGGCCGCGACATCCCGTTCGAGGACCTCGCCCGTGAATTCGACGCGGTGTTTCTGGGCATGGGTACGTACAAGTACGTGAAGGGCGGCTTCCCCGGCGAAGACCTCCCAGGCGTGTACGAGGCGTTGCCCTACCTCATTTCCAACATCAATCGCGAATTGGACATCGTCGACGAGTTTGGCGCCTTCGTCGACATGCGCGGCAAGCGCGTGGTGGTGTTGGGCGGCGGCGATACCGGCATGGACTGCAACCGTACGGCCATTCGCCAGGGCGCCGCCAGCGTCACGTGCACGTATCGCCGTGACGAGGACAACATGCCGGGCTCGCGCCGCGACTACAAGAACAGCAAGGAAGAAGGCGTTACGTTTCTGTTCAACCGTCAACCGATCGAGATCGTCGGCTCCGACCGGGTGCAGGGCGTGAAGTTGGTGCAGACGCGCCTGGGCCCGCCGGGCCCGCGTGGCCGTCGCGTACCGGAAGTCGTTCCCGGTACCGAGGAGACCATCGACGCCGACGCCGTGATCATCGCCTTCGGTTTCTTACCGAGCCCGCCGGACTGGTTTGCTGAGCAACAGATCGGATTGCATGCCAACGGCCGCGTGCGGGTGTCGGCGGCGCCGACATCGCGTTTCCAGACGACCAATCCGAAGGTGTTCGCCGGCGGCGACATGGTGCGCGGGTCCGATCTCGTCGTGACGGCGGTGTTCGAGGGACGCGAAGCGGCGTCGGGGATCCTCCAGTACCTCGGCATGCGGGCGAATTCCGCTCACTGAAGTTTTTCGCGCCGCACGTCCTCGAGCACGCTTCCCACGATTCCGCGTGCTCCTGCGTGGCCGGGCGGATCGACGTCAGGCTTGCGTGTCGTTCACCCGCAGTTGCGTATCGACCTTCGCGGAAATGGCGTGGAGCGCATCCTGAAGCTCCACAGCTTCCGCAGCGTAGTCCACGACCGTCGATTCGGCCGGCACCACATTGGCCAGCTGCTCGAGCTTGGCGTAATTCGCCTTACGGCGCTTCATCGGCTTTCGATTGGCCGGCTGCGAACCCGCGTTCTGCCGCGCAGTTGCGGACTCATGTTCGTCATTCGCGGCCGCCGCGACGTTGCGCGCGAGTTCCTCGCGCAAGTCATGCAGCTTTCTGGCCCGCAGGAACACGGCTTCCAGCTCCATCATCAGCGAGGAGGGAATATCCCGTGCAAACGCCATTCGTTCGAGGAGCTTGAGGCGTGCCTCGAAATCCAGCAGCTCCTCCGCGTGATCCACCGACAACGAGTCTTGGGACAGCGATCGCAGTGCGGTACCAATGGAAAGGGTCTCGAATTTTGAAAATTCATCGAAAAAGGAGCCGATTGCGGCTTTCTTTTGCATCGTGGGGTCTCCGTCACAGCGCATTCGACTGCGTAGCCGCTATGTTACCAGCCCGCTGGCATGCATCGCGCATCCCATCCGTTTGACATACATGTGTCGGACATTCCGGCTCATTCCAGCCAGCGATAGCCCATGCCGTAGACAGTTTGGATGGCATCGAATGCGGGATCGACTTGTTGGAACTTGCGCCGCACCCGCTTGACATGCGAGGTGATCGTGTTGTCGTCGAGCACAACGTTCGCGGCGTCCATGAGCTGCTGGCGATTCTTGACGTGCCCGGGATTGCGCGCCAGGGCATGCACGATCCAGAATTCCGTCAGTGAGAGCGTCACGGCGGAACCGTTCCACGATGTCTGCATCTTAATCCCCGTCGATCGACACCTGCATGGCGCTCCTTCGATTCGCGTAACTCTTGACTTGATAGCCGTTCCGCGCCAATGCCGCGGAGTAATTCTTACGCAGCGCGGGTTCGTCCTCGACGATGGCAATGGTCTTTTTCATGCACGGATCATAGCCGATCGGCGTGGTGACGCGCCGACCGAGGGGTCTTGCACGGGCGTTTAATTTGCAAGGGTCACAAAAGCGTCAACTTACTGTAAGACAGCAAACCTCTAATAGCGTGGCTTTTATGTCCGCCATCCAAACGCAAAAAGAAATACTGATCGTCGATCGGGATGTTGCCGCAGTCGAGGACCTACGTCAGAAGCTTTCTGATGTCGGCTTTCTAGTGCGTGCAATCACCGATGGGACGGCTGCCATCACCGCTCTGGCGGAGAGACCCCCACATCTGATGATCATCGATTGGAACATGCCCGGCCACGCCGCCCTCGAGCTCATCCGGGGTGTCCGCCGGGCGCCGGCGCCGCAGCCGATCCGCCTGATCATCCTGTCCGCCTTGAGCGCCGAGCAGGACGTCGTGTCGGGCCTCGATCTCGGCGCCGACGACTATATTTCGAAGCCGTACTCCCTGCGGGAAGTCGTGGCGAGGGTGGTCGCCGTGTTGCGGAGCTATCGTCACTGTCATCAGCATCACGAGGTGACGGCGGGTGATCTGATGTTGGACTCCTCGACCAATCGAGTCACCGCGCTCGGCCGATTGATCAATCTGCGGGGAGTCGAGTATCGGCTTCTCGAGTTCCTGATGTCGAATCCGGGGAGAACCTTCAACAGGACGCAGCTTTTGACGCGGATCTGGGGCGCCGACAGCGAAGTCGACGAACGGACCGTCGACGTCAACGTGCAGCGGCTGCGAAAATTGTTGAGCGATTCGGGGTGCGAGTCCTATCTTCAGACCGTCCGCGGCTTCGGCTATCGGTTTTCGGTGCCTAATTCGATACCCGTGCGCGCCGAGTGATCGGTACTGTTAAATCTAGTGTTCCACGCGATGTTCCACACCTAAGTGCCTTAGTTGTCAACAAATATTCTTCCCTGAGTCATCTACCCGTCACATCCGGTTGACATTGTAAAGGGGATCGAATAGATCTTGGGAGAGCGAGACATGGCGGAACGAAACGCGATTTCACCCCTTCGGCTGAGAACCGTATTCATCTCGGACATCCATCTGGGGTTCCGAGGGTGCAGCGCGGACCTGCTCCTCGATTTTCTGCACCACGTCGAGATGGACTACCTATTCCTGGTGGGCGACATCATCGATGTCTGGAGCATGAAGAAAAACATGTTCTGGCCGCAATCGCACAACAACGTGCTGCGTACCATTCTCGGCAAGGCGAAGCGCGGCACCAAGGTCATATTCGTCCCAGGAAATCACGACGAAGTGTTCCGCGATTTCGACGGGGCCGCGTTCGGCAATTTGGAAATTCACCGCGAATATGTGCATGAAAGCGTCGGCGGCCGCCGTATGCTGGTCCTGCACGGGGACGAGTTCGACAGCGTCGTCAAATGCAGCCCCTGGTTGGCGAAGCTCGGCAGCAACCTCTACGACGTGTTGCTGGCCGCCAATCCCTACATCAATTGGTGGCGGCGCAAGTTCGATCTGCCCCATTGGTCGTTGTCTGCGTATCTCAAGCACAAGGCGAAGACCGCCGTGCAATACATCGGCAGCTTCGAGGAGGCGGTCGCCCAGGCGGCACGCAAGCGGGGCGTCGATACGGTGGTCTGCGGACACATCCATCACGCCGAAATGCGCGACATCAACGGCATCCTGTACTGCAATGACGGCGACTGGGTCGAGAGCTGCACGTCCCTGGTCGAGGACATGAACGGGCACCTGCGCCTGATCGACTGGCCGAAACTGCGCGAACAGATGACCGTACCGATGTCGCTGCCGGCGGGGCAAGTGGCATGAAAATCGGTGCAGCAGTGGACGAAGGCAGCGGCACGCAGTGGCAGGCTCGCTTGAGGAACTTGGCGGAGACCTTGCGGCCGGATTTGGCGATATCGGCGGGAGCCGCCATGAAAGCGGCGTGTGTGAACGCCGCAAGCGGTGCTTCGGAATCTTGGATGGGGCGTGCGCGCGGTAGGGCCATGGCGCATCCCACGAACGCGTGATCGGTCGAACGTTCGCTTTCCTGGCGATCGTCCTTCTGCCTGTAGTCCTCGATGCCGCACCGGTGTCGAGTGCCGCGCGGACGCTGCTCGCATCGGGCCGTGAGCTCTATGTCGTCGTCGAGGTCGACTCGACCGCCGCCGACAGAGCCGCGACCGCGGCTCGCGCCGCTCGCGGGCTCATTCGTGATGACGCTTTCATTTTGGGCCTGCGCTCGGCAGGTTACTCCGAGCTCAAGACGCGCGTCGCGGCTGCCGAGCAGGCGGCCGACGCGGTGCCGGTGCTCGATTACTCGCATCTGCCGCTGACGGTCTGGCGCGTGGCGTCGCTGGCGGCGCTCAATCGCTTGGAGGCCGATCCGCACGTGCGTATGGTGCACGAGAATCTGGTCCTGCATCCGGTATCCGTGAGCGATCTGGGGTTCATCAATCAACCGCAGGCGGCCGCGCAAGGCGCTACGGGCGCGGGCACCACCATCGCCGTCATCGACGGCGGTCTCGGGACCAACTACGAGGACTTTTCGGATTTTGGAACGTGTACGGCAGTCGCCACCCCCGCCGCCACGTGTCGCGTGGTTTTCAACAAGGACTTCTACCCCGGCGCCTCCAGCGAAACGCTCCATGGGACCAATGTCTCGGCCATCGCCCTGGGAGTCGCCCCCGGCGCAAATTTGGCGATGTTCGACATATTCAACGGGGCGTCGGCCTCGTCCGTCGATGTCTTGAGCGCGATGAACACGGCCATCTCGGATCAAGCGACCTTCAACATCGTCGCCATCAATCTGAGTCTGGGCGATGGCAGCACGAATACCACGCAATGCGCGAACAGTGTCTTCGCCGCGGCCGTGACCAGCGCTGCCAATGCGGGCATCACCACCGTCGCCGCCGCCGGGAACAGCGGATCCAAAACCGGCCTCGGCAATCCCGCCTGCGTACCGGGGGTCATTTCCGTCGGCGCCGTCTACGATGCATCCTATGGAACCGTCGGCTGGGTGGCGTCCGCAGATTCGGGCGGCGAGTGTACGGATGCCAGCGCAGCGGACCACGTCACGTGCTTTTCCCAGAGCTCGACGTATCTGTCGATGCTGGCGCCGGGGACCTTCGTGAATGCACCAAGCGCCGCCTTTCAGCAATCGGGCACGTCGCAAGCGACGCCCCATGTGTCGGGCGCGGTCGCGGTTCTGCGCGCACGCTACCCGGCCGAAACCCTGAGCGAGACCTTGCAGCGATTACAATTGTCCGACATCAAGGATACGGATGCCGCCAGCGGCGTGAGTACGCCCCGCTTGGATTTGCTGGCGGCCGTCGATCAGGGGACGGCGCTCAGCCTGACGGCCACCGGGCCCACGCAGGCGACGGACGGCACCTCGGCCACGTACACGCTCACCGTCAAGAATGCCGGTCCGCTGGCGGCCACTCATGTGGTCGTGATCGACACGCTGCCGGCGGGCGCGGTGTTATCCTCGACTCCCGCGGGCTGCACGGTATCGGGGTCCACGGTGAATTGTACCGTGAGCTTGCTGGCCACCGGCGCGACCGCGACATTCACGCTTCCCGTGACCTGGATCGTAACGGGTTCGGTATACGATAGCGCCTCGGTGGCAAGTGACCAGATCGACACGGTGCCCACCGCGCAGCAGTCGGCAGCCATCGGGCTCGCGCCGGTGAACGTCAGCGACGGACCTCTACCACTTTGGGCCTACGGTCTCCTGGCGCTGCTGATGGGCCTCGTCGCCAGGCGACGATTGGGGCGGCTCGCGCCAGCATGACGGTGAGCAGCGCGGCCAGCATCGCCAGCATGTCGCGACCGCCGGATTCGACGAAGCGGGACCAGCGTTCCCAGGACGTCAGCGGATCGTGGTCTCCCGCGATCATGGCGGATGCTTGCGCGAAGCCGGCCAACAACTGGGATACCGTGGTTCCCGTCTCGAGGATGACGAACATCGGCAGTCCGTACGCCAGCATCGTCAGACGCGTACGGCGGGCGGTGAACGGCCATGCAAGCAGCAGGGTCCAAAAGACCAACGGTCCCTCGATGACCCCGCCGACCTGCACTCGTCCGATCACCCGTGCCGCAGGGGCGATCGCCGAAGAGTCGACGCGCACGTCGCCGTGAAGGCGTAGGAACAGGCCCGGATGATCGCCGTCGGCGGCGACGTCGATGCTCGTGACGGTCCATGGATGGCCTCTTGCGGCCAGCGATGCCAGCGCTTCGTAGAGCCGCGCAGCCGAGCGCACGTAGCCTTCCGCGCCCAGCGCGCCCGCAGCCAGCATGACTGCCGCGACCAGCGCCCAGCGCAGCTCAGGTCGCCGGTAAAAGACGGCTTGCCCGCTCGACATACGTCCCCGATCCGCACCAATGCAAAAAGTAGAGCGCCACTATGAGAACAGGGCCCAAGGGCAAGACCAAGCCGTGCAGCAGGTCCCACGCTTCCGGGCTGTAGCGCAACGCGAAATGCAGCGAGATGAGGCGACCCAGCGTCAGCGCATAGACCAATGTCAGGCCCATCAGCAATCCGCGGAGCCGGTGCTGGGCCGTGGCGGGGAACGCGACGATTCCGGACACCAAAAGCAGGAACATTTCCACTCCCTCACAGCCACGCGTGACATGCAGGTTTGATCCTGCCGAGACGAGGTTGCGACCTTCGACGTAAAGCGCCTCGTGCGGCGCTATCGTATTGACGATGCCGGCAGTCGTATTCAGCACGATGTTCCCGATGATGATCTTCTCGAACAAAGAGCCGCGCGACATCTCGAACAAGGCGAACAGGACGATGAAAGACGCGCCGAACTTGATCGCGAATGACAAGGGGCTGGCGCGGCGTTGCATGCGGCAACGATAGCGCAGGCCGGTCAGTCGCGCAGATCCTTTGGATACCGTGCGTGGTTCAGTCGCGGCCTCGCGCTCTTTTCGTCTCGTTTCACGCGCGTGTCACAATGTCCTCATAGGCTCGTCGGATTTTCAAAGGCGCGCCCGTGTGGAATAAGAGCTCTCTGAGAGTCGGCAAGAGCCTGCTGCTGTCGTTCGCCGTCGTCGTTCCAGGTTATTTGGCCGTGGCGGCGGAACCTGCCGCCGCGCCACCGTCCGCGCAGGCTGCATCCGCCGCACCATCGGCCGTGCCTTCCGCGCCCACCGCGTCTGGCCCGCCTCAGGCGCAGTTCGACGTTCACGAGTACCGGGTACTCGGCAACACCGTATTGTCAAATCGCGAGATCGAAACCGCCCTCTATCCGCTATTGGGCGATCACAAGACGCTGGCCGATGTCGAAGTCGCGCGGGCGACGCTCGAGAAGGCCTTTCACGACCGCGGGTTTGGCACCGTCTTCGTGGACATCCCGGAGCAAACCGTCGACGATAAGATCGTGCGACTGAAGGTGACCGAAGGACGCTTGAACGAGGTCCACATCGCCGGCGCACGCTATTTCTCGGAACGCAAAATTCTCGCGGCGGTACCGGCCGCTACCACCGGTACTGTGCCGAATCTTCCGGCGCTTCAGGCACAATTGACTTCCGTGAACGTGCTAACGCCTGATCGAAATGTCGTGCCGGTATTGAAGGCGGGCGCATTGCCGGGCACGGTGGACTTGGCACTGAACGTCGATGACCATTTACCATTTCATGGGAGTCTCGAGTTCGACAATCAGAACACGCCGCAGACCGAGCCATTGCGCATGACGGCCTCGCTGAGCTACTCGAATCTGTTCGATCGATTCGACAACTTATCGGTGCAATACCAAGCGTCGCCGCAGGACTTCAGCCAGGTCAAGGTGCTCGCGGCGAATTATGCCTTCGGCCCGTTGCAGAACGGCTTGCACCCGTCGGTGTATTTCATCGACTCTGACAGCAATGTACCCGCCGTCAGCACATTGGGCGTACTCGGCAAAGGGCAGATATATGGGTCGCGATTCGCATTCCCGTTGACCGACGCGCCGGGCATGCCACAGTCGTTGACCTTCGGGTTGGATTACAAGCATTTCCTGCAGTCCATCTCCATCGCGCCCGCCGCCGGTTCGACAGGGGGTGCGCAGCTCAACAACACGCCGATCTCTTATTCTAATATTTCAATGGCCTACAGCGGTTTCTGGTCTTCCAACGTGTTGCAGGGCTCGCTCGCCACTGCCGCGAACTTCGGTCCCCGCGGCGCGCCGAACAACCCTGACACCTTCGCCAACAAGAACTACAAGGCGCGGCCGAATTATTTCTACTTGAAAATCGACGGCGCGATGCTGATTCACCTGCCTGTCGGCTTTCAGCTAAATCTTCGCGCCGACGGCCAATTCGCGGTCGAGCCGCTCATCACCAATGAAGATTTCTCCATCACCGGCGCGAGTGCCGTGCGCGGCTACCTCGAAGCGGAGGCCCTCACGGATTCCGGGCTGGTGGAGAGCGTGCAGCTACAGTCGCCGACGTGGCAGCTCAAATCCGTGCCGGTGGGGTCGGTATTCGTCTTCTTCGACGAGGGACACGACCGTGACATCGACCCGCTCCCGGGTCAGGTGGGCGCATCCACGCTGCGCAGCTGGGGTGCGGGCTTGAATCTGTTGCCGGGAAAATGGATCACCGGCTCACTCACGTGGGCGGACCCGCGCGTCGATGGTCCGGACACCCGGCGCGGCGACTCGCGCCTGCTGTTCGTCGTGCGCGGCGCGTTTTGAGTCTGCTCCGGCGTCAGTTCGAGCGCGCGGCGAGCGATGCCAGGGCACGGGCGACGCTGCGGAAGACGCTCGCCCAGTCTCCCGGCCGTGGTTGGCGAAACAGACGTAGCGAGTCGTACCATGGTGTCGTATCGCCATGGCGCATCCAGCGCCAATCCGGTTCATGCATCAAGCACAACCACGTCGGCACTCCCAACCCGCCGGCCAAATGGGCGATCGCCGAGTCCGAGGTGACGAGAAGATCCACGCACTTCAGAATCGCGGCGGTATCCAGGAAGGCATCCGCGCCGGCGTCGAGATCATCGAAATGCCGCACCGAGGCCGCATTGGGGAGAGCTTGACGCTGTTCCGAGCCGTAGCCTTTCTGCAGCGAGATGAACTCGATTCCGGATAACTGGAACAACGGTGCGAGCGCGGCGAGCGGCGGCGATCGCCCCACGTAACGGCCGGTCTCCATCGCCGGATTGCCTTGCCAGGCGAGCGCAACCCGAAACCCCATGCGCGGCAGTCTCGACCGCCAATGATCGAGGCGCGCCGGTTCCGCTGCGAGATAGCCATCGGCGTGAGGGACGGTTTGGGCTTGCGTGCGGCAATGGTGCGGCATGCTCATCAACGGCAGCCAGCGCGCGGTGGGCGGCGCAGGCGAGTCGAGGCGCACGACTCGCACGCCGAGCTTGGCGCCGCTGAGGAGTCTTACCAGGCGGGGATCGCAGGCGAGTACGCAGCGCATACCATGCTCCGCGAGCAGGCGGGCATACCGAACGAACTGCAATTGGTCGCCGAGCCCTTGCTCGGCACATAGCCAGAGCTCCTGTGGCGCGGTGATCCCGTCCCAGCGTGGCCGCCCCGGCGGCGGACGAAATGTCTCACGATGTTGGGTACGCTGAAGCCGATGTTCGAAGTGCGCCCACGATTCCGCCCAGTTGCCGCCGGCATACAGTGCATGGGCGAGTGACATATGCGTGTCCGGATTCGCAGGTGCGAGGGCGACGGCGGCTCGCAGCGCTTCGAGCGCAGTGGCTGGCCGGCCGCGCTGCAGGCGTACGATCCCGAGCGCCGTCAGGGCCTCGACGTGCCGCGGCGCCAGCGCCATCGCGCGCTCGAGCACTCGCTCCGCCGTATCGAGATCGCCCAGGGCGGCATGCACTGCCCCGCTGTTGATGAGCGCTGGCACGTAATCCGGCTGTTGCGCGAGGGCGTCGCGCACGGCATGCAACGCCTCGTCGAGACGGCCGGCTTCACACAGCGCTTTCCCAAGGTTGACCAGCGCTCGAAGGTAACCTGGTTGTCGGACGAGCGCCGCCTGCAACGCGTCGATCGCCTCATCGATTCGACGTGCCTTCAACAGGGCCACGCCAAGGTTGTTGTAAAGGCCCGGTGGTACCTCCGGATGCGCAAGCGCGAGACATTGCCGGTACGCAGCCGCTGCATTCGCTGCGTCACCGCGAGCCAGGTGCAGGCCACCCAACTCATAGCAGCGGGACGTGCTGGGGCCCTCGCGTGCAATCGCGTCCTCGACGGCGGCGATGGTGCTGACCTCGTTCATGGACTCCGGGCCTAAAGCCAGTGGGCGCGCATTCTCGAATATTCTCATCGGCTTTGCACGAACGTTTCATGGGTCTGGGGCGCGCAAGAAAAGCGTCACATGAGACTGCTATCGTCTGTGGTTTTTCGCGAAATCTCGTCGCACGAGGCGCTCATGCCGGTTCGGGCCGATCAATTGCTGAAGCGGGCGCAGGACGAAGCGCGCCACGGCGCGTTAGCGGATGCCAAACGCAGCTGTGAGCGCGCGTTGCAGCGGATGCCGACGTTGTTCGCGGCACTGCGCCTGCGTGCAATCCTGTTGACCCAGCTTGGACGGCACACCGAGGCGATTTCTGCATTCCGCCGCGTGCTCGATCGGGACCCCAGCGATGTGGAGTCACTCGCGAATCTAGCGGGTTTGCTGACCGAGCAGGGGTGCCCCGACGAAGCCATATCGCTCTTGCGGCGCGCGGTGGCGCTGCGGCCGGATTGGGCCGCGCTGCAGTTCAACCTGGGCAATGCGTTGGGCACGGCTGGTGAATTGGAATCGGCATTGCAAGCCTACGAGTCGGCGCTGCGACTCGAGCCCCGGCTGGCTGCGGCCTACAACAATCGCGGCACGGTCCTGCGCCGCCTGCATCGGCCGGCCGCCGCGGTCGAGGATTTTCGGGCGGCGCTCGCGGTCGATCCCGAGTGGCTGGTGGCACGCGCCAACGTGGGGGCAGCGCTCGCAGCGCAGGGCGAGTACGCGGCTGCGTTTCCCGAACTTTGGCGGGTTTGCGAGCAGGATGCCGACGATGGTGAAAGCCATGCGGAACTCGCGCGTTGTTTGCTGCTGTCCGGCGCATGGTCGGATGTTTTACAGCGTCGTGCCAGGCGCGAGGATGCCGCTTGGCAGAGTCTTTGGGAGCGGCTGGCGGCGATCTATCTGGGAAGCGGTGCGGCGTCGGCGGCGGCGACGATCTGGAATCACTTGCTGCAATGGGCGGAGAGTGCCGAACGCTGGTCGAACCTCGGGCTGGCATTGCTGCTCCAGGGTTACGAGTCGGGGCGCGCCGACTGTCTCGACCACGCCGTGAGCGCACTTCGGAATGCCCTCGTGCTCGATCCCGGCCGGTCGGCCACGCGCGTCCACCTTGCATCCGCACTCAAGGATCTGGGCCGTCCGGCAGAAGCGATTGCGGAACTGGAACGACTCGACGTGCTTTCCGATCCTGCGTTCGCCCTGGGCGCCGCGACGCTGCTGGAGTTGCGCGCGGCCCAGTGGGATTGGACCGGCTACGAGCCCTTGACCGCGGCGGTGCGGCGGGCCGTGGATCAAGGCGCCGCGGTGCCGCCCATGGGAATCGCGGTGCGCTTCGACGACCCCGAACTCCTGCAGCGTGGAACCCTGCTGTTCTTGGCGGGCCAAGGTATCGCAGCCGCGGCACCGACGAGGAGAACCTCCGTGCACCGCTCCCGGCTGCGCATCGGCTATCTCTCGGGCGATTATCGCGATCATCCGGTGGCGCATGCGGTCGCAGGGGTTTTCGAAGCGCACGATCGCTCCCGGGTCGAGGTGATCGGCATCGCGACGGCGGCCGCTGACGAGTCGACCGTCGGCATGCGCGTCCGCGCCGGCTGCGAGGACTTCATCGAGGCGGGACACCGCGACCCGGATCGACTCGAAGCGCAAATCCGCGCCCTCGACCTCGACGTGTTGGTGGATCTCGGCGGGCTCACGGGTAGCGGTTCACCGCGGGTGTTGTCGCGACGGGTCGCCCCCCTGCAGGCGGCTTATCTGGGCTATCCCGGCACGACCGGGGGTTTCGGCATCGATTATCTGCTCGCCGACTCGTTCGTGGTGCCGGCGGACGTCCTGCATTTGTATGACGAACGTCTGGTGTGGCTTGCGGACACGTTCATGCCCGGCGAAACGCCGACTGGGTCTGAGGCGGTTTCAGAATTGCCGACGTCCGCCGTGTCGCGAGCCGTCGCAGGTCTGCCGCCCGACGCGTTCGTCTTCTGCAATTTCAACCATCCGGCCCGCCTCAATCCGACCTCTTTCGCCTCGTTCCTGCGGATCCTCGCGGGTGTGCCGGGGTCGGTATTATGGCTGCGCGCGCCGGTTGAAGGGGAGGGTGCTGCGCAGCGCCTGCGTGCCATTGCGCATGCCTCGAAGGTCGATCCAGCTCGACTGGTATTCGCGGCGCGCACCGAATCGCGGGCCGCTCATCTGGCTCGCTTAAGCTCGGCCGATCTTTTCCTCGATACGCTGCCGTACAACGCGCACACGACGGCGCGCGAGGCGCTCGGCGCCGGCTTGCCTGTTCTGACCTGTGCTGGTCGGTCGTTCGCATCCCGAGTTGCGGGCAGCCTGCTGACGAGCGTGGGTCTGCACGAACTCATTACCCACGAGCAAGGAGCCTTCGAGGCATGCGCCATCGAACTGGGGCGTACGCCGGCGTTGCTCGGTCCCATCCGTGCGCGGCTGGCCTCGCAACGGGCGGCCTCCGCCGCGTTCAACCCGGCCCGGCAGGCGTGTAATCTCGAAGCGGCCTATGCCGCGATGGTGATCGACGCCGGGGACGCCTCGCGCGTCGCGGCCTGTCTGGATCTCACTGCGCTCCAAACCTGCTGAGTCTCCCGTGAGCGCGTTGCCGAAATCGATCGTGTGGCTGGCGTCGTACCCGAAAAGCGGCAATACGTGGGTGCGATTTCTGGTGTGCAATCTGGTGTTCGGTCCGCAGGAATCGGCCGCCGCGCTCAACGAACTCGCGCCCGACATTCATGAGCTGGGGTCGCTTGAACCGCCGGCGACGCCGCTGCTGGTCAAGACCCACTTCCCGTTCGGCCCGCAATTGCCGCTGGCGTCGCAGACCGCCGCGGCCATCTACGTGGTCCGTCATCCGGCCGACGTGCTGCTATCGAACTTTCATTATGCCCGGCGCAGCGGCGCGGTCGCGGCAGACGAGCCGGCGGCCTTCGACGAGTTCGTCGCGCAATTCCTGGAGTTCCGCGGAGATCCGCGCTGGATCGCCCTAGGGATGGGGCGCTGGGACGAGAACGTCGGCAGCTGGCTCGCGCAGCCCAAGGAGTTTCCGGTGCTCGCGTTGCGGTATGAAGATCTGCTCGCCGACGCCGCGGGCGCGGCCGCGCGAATTTGCGTCCTGCTCGGTCTGTCGCGCACCGAAGCCGAGGTGGCGGCGGCCGTGGCGGGGGCGTCGTTCGAGCGATTGCGTGCCATCGAAGAGGCGGACATCCGCGCCGAGCGCACCGGGATTTTTTTCAAACCGTATCTGCGCCAAACCATCGAGTCGGGGCGGCGCTTCATGCGTGCCGGCCGGGCGGGCGAGGCCGCGACGCATCTGTCGGCCGCGCAACGACAGGCCTTGACGGCGGCGTTCGGTGCGACGTTGCAGGCCGTGGGCTACGCCTGACGAGCGATGGTTTGCGCTCGTCGGGCCGCACGGGAACGTTCGGCCGATCCCCGATTTGCGCTGCCGAGCGAGCGCCTCACGCCTTTCCGCTCATCCCCTCATGCCGTGAGAAATTCATGTTGGTGTCACGTCCAAGACATAGCTTTCGCCAAAAATGCGTCCCAGTCGACATTAGGTCTTAGAGGAAATGTGACCTGCGTCGTGGCAACGCCCCGCGCGGAGGCCAAGGAGGCTGAAGGTCAAAGCGCTTTCGAAGGTGCATATCCGAACACGCCCGGCGCGCGAGGAATGCGATTTTTATCAATAAATTAGGGGTGATATCTATATGAATCTTCTCGTCAAATCTGCGATCGCCAGCGCGCTCGCGCTCGGCGCCACCGGCGCATACGCCATTGGCCTTCCCGCCAACAATAACTCCGATCTGGTGCTCGTCATCGAGAACCAGACCACTTTCGCAACCTATGCATTGGACACCGGCATCTCCTTGAGCAGCGTTATGCCGACGGGTTCGCTGGTCTCGGGTGCTATCCTCGACACGTCGATCAGCATCGCCAGCTCGACGACCGGACCATCGGCGACGCTGTCGTCTTTCCTGGCGGCCAATCCGGCGTCCAGTGACGCGTGGGCCCTCGAAGGCGGCCAGTACAATGGCAACGGAAACAGCTCGACCAAACCCAACTCGGAAAAAGCTGGCAACGCCCTGGCCATTTTCGCCTCTCCCAACGGCACAGCGGTTAATGCCGAAGTTAACAATTACACTCTCGCTAATCTCTCCACGTTTGAGAATGGCCTTCAGCAAAGTTTCGTCACCGGCGGACTCACAGCTCTGCAGACCGCCACCGAAACGACCGCCGCTTCGTATACGCAGGATAGCGGCAGCCCGAACAGCAAGTACACTCTGATCGGGGGTGGAGTTAACGACCTTGCCACGCTCGGCAGCACGGCCGTGCAGTTGTTTGGCTTCACGGGCAATGGTGGCACTGGCGTCGTCCAGTCGTACATCTTGGGAACTGCCACCGTCGGCACCAACGGTACGTTGACGATCAGCGGCAGTAGTGGCGCCGCTCCCGTACCGCTCCCCGCGGCCGTGTGGCTGTTCGGCTCGGGCTTGCTGGGCTTGGTCGGTGTTTCCCGCCGCCGCAAGTCTGCTGTCGCGGTCTAAGTCATCAACGACCTCAACATCTTAACTCAAGGACTTTACTATCATGCGTAACTATCATATCGCTGCCGCCGTCGCGCTCGCGCTCGGCGGTACTGCGGCAACCCAAGCCGCTCACGCGGCCGCGGCGACCCCGGCGCAATGCGCCGCTCCGGCGGCTTCCCTGTACGTGGCGGGCTCGTCCGCTGCCCAGCCATCATTCGCTACGGCACTCGGCAACGATTTGTTCGACGCGAACGGCGAGACCACGATCTCGGCCACCGGCGGCAACGGTAACTTCAAGGCCTATTGCGGCTTCGCCAAGGCCGGCAACGGCGCCGGCGTCGCCACCGGTGCCGTCGTCACGGTGTTCTACCGCGCCGAAGGCGGCTCAGTGGTCGGCGCCTTGCCGATCGCCTCGAACCACACCATCAAGCAGCTGGACCTGACTCAGGCTGGCTGCGCGGTGGCGGGCCCGGTGGTGAACGGCACCAGCGCGACCGTCGGTACGACGGACGGCTGGACCGGCTGCGTCTCCGAACATGCCGTGGAGTTGGGCGTGACGGATATCGAGCCCACGCAGTTCGTGGGGCCGAATTATCCCTCGGCCTACAGCACGTCAGTGTTCGGCTCTGCCACCAAGTCGCAGTTTGCCGCACTCGCCGGCAGGCCGTTGTTTCAGCAGGTATTCGGCCTGTTCGTCAACACCTCCGGCATCAACAGCGGCGCTTCCGGCCAGGCCATCGATCTGACCAAGCAGACGGCGGCGGCGATTCTGGAAGGTAGTTATACGGATTGGAGCTCGGTGCCGACCGCGTCGGGCGGCGCGGTGTCGAACGTGTCCGTTCCCATCACGTTGGTAAATCGTGAAGCAGGATCGGGCACGCGTACGGGCACGACCATTTATTTCCTGGGCACGAATTGCAACACCCCGGCGGCGACGCTGTCTGATCCGGGTCCGGATGGCTATGCGACGGGCGACGTGCTCGCGACGGCGGCGGCGACGCCGGGTGCGATCACCTACGCGTCCATCGACAACAACGGCAAGCAGGCTGCTTTGTCGATGGCCACCCTCGACGGCATCACGCCGACGAACTTGGCCGCGACCAGCGGCGAGTATGGCTGGTGGTTCGAAGCAACTTACCAGAAGGGCACGATTACCTCACCGGGCGGTACGGGGATTTATAACTTCTTGACTGGCGGCGAGCTGCAGAATCTCGCGACGGCGCCGCATGCGGTCGACATCAACGTCATATCGAACGTGGGCACGAATTCCGCCACGGTCCCGGTAACGGCGAGCACGGTGGGCGGCAAGACCATCTACATCAATCCGTTCACCAGGAGTGGCAACAGCTGCAGTATCCCTGCCGAAACAAACTGATCGAGTCATCGCCCGCAACCAGGGATTGGTAGCGGGTGTGATGAATTGAAGTGTCGGACCGGCCTCCATGCAAGCGGAGGCCGGTTCTTTTCTGTGGCGTGTCCAACAGGGCGCATCCACTCGCGTCGTGTACAGGCGTGCGATTCACGACGCTGTCATGTCGCTGTGTTCCTCTATGCCGGGATGAATCGCGCCGTGTGTAGAGGACTTTTCTGCTCCGTCCGGTGCAGGAAACAAGAGATGGGGATGAGATGACCAGGCGCAAAGGGCGGCTTTTCCAGATTCAATCGACGGCCATACTCTTGGCGGCATCCGCTGTGGGCGCAGCCGTCAAGGCGGGTCCCGCACTACCGGTGCCTTGCGCTCCGGGAGCTTGCGGCGCCAAGGGTGCATCGCAATTCGTCACGTCGGGAACTGCCACCGCGGTGGCGACCCAGAACGCGCTCACTATCACTCAGAGCGGCAATTCGGCCATTCTCAACTGGTCCTCGTTCAACATCGGCGCCAACGGCTCCGTCACATTCAAACAACCGAGCGCGAGTGCCATCGCGCTCAATCGAATTTTCCAGGGCAGTCCGTCGCAGATTTTTGGCAACCTGACCGCCAACGGTCAGGTATACCTCATCAATCTCAACGGCTTCCTGTTCGGCCCGACATCGACGATCAACGTCGGTAGCCTGATCGCTTCGTCGCTGCCCCTCACGTTGAGCGACGCTAATTTCAACAAGGGCATCCTCTCGCCGTTTGCGAGCAACGAAGCGCCGACCTTCGATGCGACGTGCACGGGCTGCGATCCGCTGGCCCCCGGCGGGCGGACGTCGGTTCTCGACACCAATGGCAATCGGGTGCTGGGCGCGGATGGCAAGCCGCTCACGGTGCAAGTGGTCGTGCAACCGGGCGCACAAATCACGGCCGCGGATCAGGGCCGCGTTCTGTTGGCGGGCCAGAGCGTTAGCAACGCTGGAACCATCTCGGCGCCCGACGGCCAGATCGTGCTGGCCGCCGGCACCAAGGTGTATTTGCAGGCAAGCGCGGATCCCGGCCTGCGCGGCTTGATCGTCGAAGTCGACGGCAATGGGACCGCCGCGAATCAACTGAGTGGATTGCTCACGGCCCCCCGCGGCAATATCACCATGGTCGGCCTCGCGGTGAATCAAGATGGCCGTATCTCCGCGACCACCTCGGTGTCGGCGAACGGCTCGATCCGCCTCGAAGCCGCGAATCTGGGTGGCATCGCACCTTCGGGCACGGTACTCGCCTCCTCGCAGGGCGGCGTGCTCACGGTGGGGCCGCAGAGCGAAATGCAAATACTGCCGGAACTGGCTTCGAGCGCCACTGAGGTCCCCGCGCAGACCCAGCTACCGTCATCCATTGCGCTCCTCGGCGAACAAGTCTTGGTGCAAGGCGGCTCGATTGCCGCGCCGAACGGTAACTTGACCGCCATCGCGGCCGCCAATCCCTCGCCTGTCGCGGCCGGCCCCACCGGTGGCGTTCCGGGCACCCTCGATCCGAATGCTCGCCTGCACATCGATGCGGGCACGAGCATCGATCTGTCGGGCAGTACGGCGACGCTGCCGGTGAGCGCCAATCTGGTGTCGGGACAGCTGCGGTCGACGGAACTGGCCGACGATCCCACCCAGCGCACGGGTGCGTTGCATGGACTGACGGTGTACGTGGATGCACGCGATCTTCCGTCCAATTCCTTCGCCAATCTGTCGGGCGAGGTCGCGGCGGTGCCGCAGAGCGTGGCGCAGCGCACCGAGACCGGCGGCAACGCGATATTCCAATCGCAAGGGGACGTGGTGTTCGCGAGCGGCGCGAGTCTCAACGTCTCCGGCGGCTCGACGACGTACACCGGTGGCGTGCTGCAAACCACGTATCTCGTCGGCGCAAACGGCCAGCTGTATCCGATCGCCACGGCCAATCCGCTGGTGAACTATGTGGGCGTCGTCAATCCCACGTTCACCGAAACCTACAATACCTGGGGCATACAGACGGTCAAACCGACGCCTGGCTTGAGCTACTATTCGCCGGGATATGTCGAGGGTGCGGCCGCCGGTAGCGTGCAGTTCGTGGCGCCCTCCATGGTGCTGCAGGGAACTCTCCAGGGCAGCGCCGTCAACGGGTTGTACCAACGCACCCCCACGACCAGCGTCAGCGGTGGTCATCTCATCATCGGATTGCCGGGGGGCGCGGGGGATTCCACCGCGACGGCCATCGACTACATCGCCCCCGCGGTGCAGTTGAGTAATTCGCCCACTCCCGTCGTGGTCGGCGACGACGCCACGTTACCCACCGGGTTGACGCTCCAATTGCCCGTCTCCTATCTCACGAGCAACGGATTTACTTCCACACAGATCTACAGCAATTTTGGCGTCACGTTGCCCGCGAATACCCCGCTGGTCCTGCCCGCCGGCAGCACCTTCGCGGTCGATGCGGCGCGCGTCGACGTCCTGTCGAACGTGTTGGACCCGGCAGGCGCGTTGAGTTTCCAAAACGTCGCCACGTATGGATTCGTGTCACAGGCGCTACAGACCGAGGGCAATGAGGGTCCGGGTTATCTCGGGTCGACGCGCGCCGGGGTCTTCGTGGGCGATGGCGTCACCCTCGACACGCGAGGTCTGTGGACGAACGACGTGCCGGCAGCGCAGGCGGGCGGATCGAATCTTGCGCAAACCTGGCAGAACGGCGGCAGCATCAACCTGGGCGTGGCCGCGCCCGGCGCCTTGTTGTCGTTGGGAGACAACGTGGCGCTGCGGGTGAGTGGCGGCGGATGGCTGAATGCACAAGCGAAATTGACGGCGGGTACCGGCGGTTCCATCACCCTGAATGAGAATGCGGTGCTCGGGGGTCTCGACGTAGGCAACAACGTCGCCATCGACGGCTTCGGCCTCAATGGCGCGGCGGGCGGCTCGTTCAACCTGAGCGCGCCGCGCGTGGAGATCGTTGCCGGCAACGGTTCGTGGGCGACCGGGCAGCAGGTCGACGATACGCTGGCCCTGGGTAATGTGTTCGCCTTGGGCGCCGGTCTCTTCTCCAATGACGGCTTCCAAAACATCAGCATCACTGCCTCGGGATTGGTCGCACCGAGCGCGGCGACCTCGACTTTGCTCTCGATCGATCCGGGAGTGGCGCTCGCGGCGACCGTGAGTTCCCTCGTCCTTGAGCCCGGCTCGTTGCAACGCCCGTCGGCAGCGTCGGTCGCTGGGCTCGCCGTGGTATCGCTGCTCCCTGAGTATCTACGGCCGGCCGCTACCTTGAGCTTCGATGCGCTGCCGCCGACCACGGCGCTCAACCTGAGCGGCGGCGGCACCGTCGCCGGCGACATTGCGATGGGCGCGGGTGCCTCCATCACCACCGACGCCGGCGGGGTCATCAATATGACCAGCCTTGGCAGCATCTTGATCGACGGCGTGCTGAGCGCGCCCGCGGGCGATATCTCCTTGCACATCGTGTCGCCAGCCGCCATTTCGCCCACGACATTGGCGGAACTCTATCCAACCTTCGACGTGGGCTTTTTGTCCAGCCAACGCATCGATCTCGGCAACCGAGCCGTCTTGGACGCCTCGGGTACTCTGGTTTCACAGCCGTCCTCCTTCGGCCTCAGCCTGGGAACCGCCTACAGCGGCGGAACCGTCAATGTGCTGGCCGATCGAGGTGCCGTCGTGACCGAAGCGGGGTCGCTCATATCGGTCGCCGGAACCGCGGCGGCCCTCGATGTGATGCAAGCGAGCGGCGCCTATGCGCATGAGATCGAGACCACCGCCGGTGGCTCCATCTTCGTGCATTCGGGCGAGGCAATTTCGCTGTTAGGCGCCATCGAGGCGGCGGCCGGTACCGGGGGTACTTCCGGTCCCGCCGCCGGCGGCTCCTTGGACCTGGCACTGACCCGTTTGGAGTCGTGGTGGTCGACGTCCGCCAATTCAACGTTCAACCCAGTGCCGTTGTCCGTCATTCTCGAGCCGTCCGTTCCCGCATCGTTCCCCTCCGCAGCCAACAGCAACCAAGCGTTCTTGGGCGCAGCTCAATTGGCGCAGTCGGGGCTCGATGCCCTGCGCATCGAAGCGGGCGGCGCGCTGCAGGTGTCCGGGAACGTCGAGCTTGCGTTGGCTCGCCAGCTCGTCATCGACGCGCCGGTGGTGAGCGGATACTCCGGAGCACAAGCGAACCTGAGCGCGGCCTATGTGGAACTGGGGTTCGAGCCGCCGAGCGGCATCTCGCTGTCCGTGCCCGCGCCGACCGGCGGCTCGGCCGCCATCAACTGGTCGGGCAATGAAATCGATCTCGTGGGCAATACGGTCTTTCAGGGCGCGTCGACGGTGCGCTTCGACAGCGCGGGTGACCTCGTCTTGCGTGGCCAGCCGTTGGGCACCGGTCTCGACACCCTCACCGGCAGCATTGCGGTGGCGGGCAATCTCACCTTGAACGCGGCGCGTATCTACCCCGTGACCGCGACCAGTTTCAGCATCGACGCCGCGGACGCGCCGGGGATGCCGGGGACCGTCACCATCGGCCAAACGGGCGCCAATCCCGGGACGCCGTATTCCGCCGGCGGGGCGCTCAGCATCACTGCCGACAGCATCGTGAGCACCGGGACGTTGTACGCGCCGTTCGGCACGATCGCGCTCGATGGTCGCACCAGCGTGACGCTCGGCGACGGCAGCCTCACGTCGGTGAGCGGCGGCGGACTGACCATCCCGTACGGCGTCACCCAGTATGGCGGCGACGAGTGGGGCTACGAGCCGAGCGGGGCAACCAGCTTCCAATCGGTGAGCGGCGTGCCGGCGCGTACCGTGAGCCTGACCGCACCCTCGATCTCGGTCACGAAACAGGCGACCGTCGATCTCTCCGGCGGCGGCGACTTGTCCGCCTATGAATGGGTGCCGGGTACCGGCGGAACGCAGGACGCCCTGGGTGCCGGGGTCACGCCGGGACTGTACGCCATCCTGCCGTCGACCCGCGGTGAAGCCGCACCACAGGACCCGCAGTATTCCAGCGCCTCCAACATTCTCGCCGGCGAAACCGTTGACTGGAGCGGCGGCGGCGGACTCGCGGCCGGCATCTATCCGCTCCTGTCGGCGCGCTATGCGCTGGTGCCGGGCGCGTACCTTATTCAGGTCGAGCCGCAATACCAAAGCGTCAGCGGTGGCTCTTTGGGATCGCTGGCGAACGGCACCCCGGTGGTCGCTGGGTTTCTTTCATATGGCGATACGGGCCTGCATCTCACGCCGGGGTACACCGGCTTCGCCATCTATCCGGGGAGTTACGGATCGCAGCTTGCCGATTACACGCGCAGCGTCGCGTCGACGTTCTTCGCCGCCGTGGCGACTGCAGCAGGCGACCCCGCGCCGACGCTGCCGGCCGATGCAGGAACGCTGCAAGTCGCCGTCAGCAGCGCGACGTCGAATCTCCTCGATTTGAACGGGGTGGTACGTACGGCGGCAGCTCCCGGCGGGGTCGCCGCCTCCATCGACCTCACGGCCAACGATCTCGTCGTGGGTACCGCGACGGGCAACGTCCCGGCCGACGCGGTGACTGTCGCGGGATCGGTGCTGGCCGGCTGGCAGCCGGGTTCGCTGCTCTTGGGCGGCATTGCCTCCGCCGACGGCAGCGCCATTACGGTCGGCGCCAATACCGTCACTGTCGGTGCGGGCACAACGCTCACCGCCAATCAGATTGCGATCGTCGCCAATCAAGCCATCGATGTGCAGAGCGGTGCGACGCTGCAAACCACGTCCGCGGCTGCGGGCGGCACGGCCACGGCGCCACTCGCGCAATCGGTCCTGCTGACCGGCACGGCCGGCTCGACGCCGGCGCTGCTCGCCGTGTCCGATCTGAACTGGTTGATCCCGACTCGCACCGCCGCTGCGTCGGTCTCGGGGACTCCTCTGCCTGCCGCCACGGTCGCGATCGATGTTGGCGGTACGATCGCCTCGCGCGGCTCGCTCACGGTGGACGGCCAAGGCGGCGTGTCGTTGAACGGCACCACCACGGGAGCCGGTGCGGAATGGTCGCTCGGCTCGTCGAGCATCGCCTTCGTCCCGGCGGGCGGCAGCGGCGACGCGCTCGCCATCAACCCAGGGCTGGTCTCGCAACTCGATGCTGCCGCGGCCGTGCGTCTCGCGAGCACGGGCGCCATCGACGTCATGACGCCGGTCACGCTCGGCGTCAGCGCCGCGGGTGCGCCGACGCTGCAAGCGCTCACGTTGTCGGCCGCGAGCCTCAACGACGTCGCCGGCGGCGCCTCGGCCTCCCCGAACGCGGCGCAGTTCGGCGCGCAGACACTGACGTTGCAAGGCGCGGGCTCGAGCAGTGCGACCCCCGTGGCGGGTCCTGCCGGCGCGAGTCTGACGTTTGCGGCCAACGTCCTCGATCTTGGGCCGGGGTTCCTGGCCGTCAATGGATTCGCCACCACGCATGCCGGCGTGACCGGTGCCGTCATCGGCGAAGGCAGCGGCGGCCTGAGCGTCGGCGGCGATCTGTCGCTCACCACCGCGGGCATCACGGCCGCGGGCGGCTCGCAGACCCTCATCAGCTCCACTGGCACGCTCTCCCTGGCGAGCGCGGCGGGGACAACGGTTGCAATACCCACCTTGTTGGGCGGCTCGCTGAGCCTGTCCGGTGCGACCGTCGATCTCGCGAGCCGGGTGGTTGCGCCCTCAGGCCGCATCTCGATCACGGCCACGGACGAACTCGATGTCGCCGGCGGTTCGCTCATCAGCACGGCCGGCACGGTGGTCAGCGTACAGAACCAATCGGTCGGCACGCCGGGCGGTACGCTGTCGCTGACGGCCGGCGGGAATCTCAACCTGGGCGCGGGCTCGATCCTCGACGTGTCGGGGGCGGGCAGCGCCGCGGGCGGCGCCATCTCGCTGGGCGCCGGCGGGGCCGCCGCTCTCGGTGCGACGCTGCGCGGCAGCGGCGGCAGCGGTGCCGCCGGCGGCAGTTTTTCGCTGGACGTGGGTTCGCTCGCGCCGGTGGGCGGCGCGGCTAACGCGCTCGACGCGCTGGCGGCCTCGTTGACGACCGGCGGCTTCGACACCGCGATCGACGTGCGCGCCCGCACCGGCAACCTCGTGTTGGACGGGGGCAGCGCGCTCACCGCCAACACCGTGTCGCTCACCGCGGATACGGGGCAGGTCATCGTCGGCGGCTCGATCACCGCCGACTCGGGCGCGCTGCGCGGCATGCTGTCACTGTTCGGCGGCACCGGGGTCGAACTGACCGCGGGCGGCGCGCTGCATGCGGACGGCATCGGCGCCGGCGGCTTGGGCGGCGCCATCGAGATCGGCGCCGGAGAGCTCGTCATGGACTCGTCGGGAACGCTCGACGCCTATAACGGCGCGACCATCAACCTCGATGCCGGCAGCAGCATTTCCACCGCCGGATCGGGCGGCAACGGGTATCTGCTGCTCAGGGCGCCGGCGATCACGGATCCGGCCACCCCCAATGCCGTGATCGGCTTGGGCTCGCTCGCGTCGACCCTCACGGGCGTGAACCAGGTCGTCATCGAACCGGTGCTGCCGTTCAATACGGCCAATACCGCGGTTTTCTCGCCCGGCGACGCCACGGCGCCGACGGCGGGCGATTTCGCGACCGTGCAACAGAACGTCGCCAACTACATGGCGACCGCCGCTCCCCTCATCGCCGCGCAGTACACGCCGTCGGGCGGAACGCCGCTGGTGATCGAGCCGGGGGTGGAGATCATCGCGACGTCCGGCGCATTGACGATTGCCTCATCCGACGGCGTGTCGCCCGCGCTCGATCTATCGACCTGGCGCTACAACGGTGCGCCCGTGGACTTCACCGTGCGCGCGACGGGCGACATCACCGTGGCGAATTCGATCACCGACGGATTCATCGACGCGCAGGTGGGCCACGGCACGCAGTCCGTGTTGCTGCCGGGCGCGTCGTCGTCCATTCGCTTGATCGCGGGAGCGGATCTCGCGAGCGCCAATCCGCTGCAGACGGTCACCGGCGGCAGCGGCGACCTGACCATCGGCCTGGTGGGATCGTCCACGAGCGCGCTGGTGCGCACCGGCACCGGCGACGTCGATCTGGTCGCCGCCGGGAACATCGTGATCGGCAACGCCGGCTCGGGCGCCTATACGGCCGGCACGCCGGCGGTCGCGCCCGGCGGGACGGCGACGACTCCGTATGTCGACCTGTTGTCGAAGTACGGCAGCGCTCAGTCGGCAACGGACCAGTTCGGCAACGAGTACGTCGCCGGCGTGCTGGTGAAGGGCACGAGTTCATTGCTGAGCTTCCCCACCGACGGCGGCAACCTCGTGGTGCGCGCCGGCGGCGATATCGACGGCGCGACCTTGACGACGCCCAGCGTGTCGAGCTGGCAGTTGCGTGAAGGCGGCGGCCAGGCGGCCGAACTGCCCGAATGGGGCGTTAACTTGAACGCGTACAACTGGAACTTCGGCACCTTGGGCGGCGGCGACGTGCGCATCAGCGCCCAAGGTAGCATCACCAACGTCACCGCGGCCGCGGCCGGCAGCCTGCTGCCGCAATACGGCGGCGGCACGCAGTACGTGTCGAGCGGCGGCCTCGCGCTCGCCGCCGGCGGCGACGTCGGCAGCGCCCAAGTATTCCTCGCCAATGGCACCGGCAGCGTCGCGGCGGGCGGTGCGCTCACGGCCACCCTGCCGTCGATAACGCCCGGTGATACAAACGTCGGTTCGGCATTCTATCTGCAATCGAGCAGCATCGACGTCACCGCGCGCAACGGCATCATGCTCGATGGGGTGTTCAATCCCACCGCCCTGGGCCAGCCGTCGAGTTCCGCACTCTTGGCGCAGGGCTACTTCAGTTACGGCACCGGGTCCGGCCTCACCTTGCAGAGCATCTCCGGTGACATCGACTTGGGGCTGGGCGACGCGGGCACGGGCGGCAATCCGCAAGTCACGCTGCTGGGCAACGCGGTGTTCACGAAGACCGGCAGCGACGCCGGGGTGTTCCCGGCCAACCTTACGGTTCAAGCGCTGTCCGGCAACGTGCTCTTCGGCGGCGGCATCGGCAACGGCGGCGGCGTGGTTTTGTATCCGTCCGCCACCGGTCAATTGGACCTCCTGGCGGCGAAGAACATCGATGCCTCGGCCGATGCCAGTCCCTATGTGATCGCCATGTCGGATGCCGCGCCCGGCAGCTACGCGACCGTCGCCAATCCCACCGGCCAAACCGAGCTGCTGATCGGCTCCCCCTTCACCGGAGACCTTCATGTGTCCGATCCGACTCCGGCGCTGGTGACGGCGGGCGGCAATATTCTCGATCTGGGCCTGTCAATTCCCAAGGCTGCCGCGGTGATTGCCGGGCAAGACATCGACGATTTGACCTTTCTCGGGCAGAACTTGAGCGCGACCGACCAAACAATATTGATGGCCGGCCGTGATTTTGCCTACTCGAATGACTATATCGGACAAGCCGTGTCCGTCGGCGGCCCGGGCGCCCTCGACATCCTGGCCGGCCGCAACGTGTCGCTCGGCTTTTCCCAGGGAATCGTCACGACGGGCAATCTGCTCAATGCCAACCTGCCGACGGCGCAGGGCGCCGACCTCACCATCGTGACGGGACTCGGCACCACACCCACCCTGGCCGCCGCTTTCGTCAAGAACGTGGTCGCCCCGTCGACCGTCTTTCAAGCGGATCTCGTGACCTACGTCGAAAGTCTGCAGGGGTCGTCGGGTGTGTCGTTCGCGGCAGCGCAGACGGCCTTCGGCAACCTCTCCAGCGATCAGCAGCAGCCCTTCATCGACCAGATTGCCTTCGACAATTTCCTCGCCAAGATCATTGCGCCATCGACAACGTATCAGGCGCAGCTGGAGACGTACGTGCAAGGGCTGTCGGGAGCTTCCGCGCCGCTGTCGTTCAACGCGGCCGAGACGGCCTTCGCCGCTTTGCCTCTCGAACGGCAGCGACCCTTCATCGATCAGGTGTTCTTCGACGAGCTGTCGCTCTCGGGGTTGGCGGCGAACGCGACACCCAAGGTGGGTTTCACCGAAGGCTATGCGGCCATCGACGCGTTGTTTCCCGGAAGCCGGGCGGCCTCGGCGGCTCCCGTCAGCGGGATCGACGCCGGAGACTTGACCCTGCAGTTCAGCCGCATCTACACCTTGAGCGGCGGCAATATCGACCTCGTGGTGCCCGGCGGCCTCATCAACGTGGGTTTGGCCAATCCGCCCTCGATTTTGAGTTCGCGCTCGCCCTCGACGCTCGGCATCGTGGCCGAGGGCGAGGGCAACGTCGATATCTATACGCAGAGCGACGTCAACGTGAACTCGTCGCGCATCTTCACGCTGGGCGGCGGCGACATCTTGATCTGGTCCGACCAGGGCAGCATCGACGCAGGCCAGGGCGCCAAGACCTCGATTTCGGCGCCGCCGCCCGCGATCCTGGTCAGCGACACCGGCGCGGTGACGCTCGACTTCTCGGGCGCCGCGGCCGGCAGCGGCATTCGTACCATTCAAACCGAGCCCACGACGCCGGCGGGCAACGTGGATCTCATCGCCCCGGAGGGCACGGTCGACGCGGGCGATGCGGGTATCGGCGCGTCCGGCAACATCAACATCGCCGCGCGCTCGGTGATCGGCGCCACCAACATCAATTTCGGCGGCACCGCCACCGGCGTACCCGCGCAGGTGAGCGGCATCGGCGCCTCGTTGGCGGGCGCCTCGAGCGCTTCCAGCAGCACGAGTAATGCGGCGAGCAATGCGCTCGCCGCCAGCACCGCCGAGAAAGATGCCGCGGCGCCGCTGGCGCAGACCGCGTTGACCTGGCTCGACGTGTTCGTAACCGGTCTGGGTGAAGAGAATTGCAAACCCGACGACATCGAATGCTTGAAACGACAAAAGACGCTGCGGTGACGGTTTGTAACACCGCCGTCACGAGTGTTGCGGAAGATACGCGCCTCGTTGCACCGGAATGAAAACAAGATGAAGGGATCGCTCAAATGGACGGCACTCGCGGCTGCGCTCTTGCCGGGCCTGGTGTTGGCCGCTTCCTGGTGGAATAACGACTGGAAATACCGTAAAGAGATCAGTTTCGACTTGTCGCCGACTGGCGCCGACGTCGCGGCAACGCCTCAAGATGTGCCGATCCTGATCCGGTTGTCGCTCGCAAACTTCAGCTATTTCAACGATACCAAGCCCGACGGCGCCGATTTTCGCGTGGTCGCGGGCGACGACAAGACGCCGCTCAAGTTTCACTTCGAGAAATACGATCCTCAGGATCAGATGGCGCTTCTCTGGGTGCGCGTGCCGCAGATCACGGGCGGCTCGAAGACGGAGAAAATTTACGCCTATTACGGCGATACTGATGCACCGACCGCTGCCGACGCGCCGGGGACTTACGATGCTTCGCAAGTGCTGGTGCTGCCCTTCAGCGATACCGGCACGCCGGCCGACCTGACCGCCTATAAGAACAACCCGACGGCATCGACCGCCGTGCTCACGCCCGCCTCGCTGATCGGCGGCGGCGCCAAGTTTGCCGGCAAGGAGAGCATCACGGTGCCCGCCAGTCCGTCGCTGCGGCTCATGCCGAATCAAGGCCTGACGGCGTCCGCCTGGGTGCGCATACCGCAGACCCAGCAGTCGACGATCCTGGCATTGAGCGATCAGGGCAAGGAACTCGCTGTAGGTATCGACGGCGACAACGTCGTGGCGCGCGCCGCGTTCGGCGGAGCGCCGGTGATCGTCAAGGCGCCGGCCGCGATCTCCCTGAACGACTGGCATCACGTCGCCGTGACCGCGGCGGCGGGCAAGCTCACGCTGTACGTGGACGGTGTGCCGGTCGGCAGCGCTCCGGTGACCCTGGCGGAGATCGGCGGCAATTTCACCATCGGCGCCGAGAACAATGCGCGGTTCCTCACCGGCGATGTCGATGAGGTCGAGGTCTCGAAGGTGGCGCGGTCCGCGGACTGGATCAAGGCGTCCGCGCGCGGACAGGGGATGGATGCGAATCTCGTCGTCTACGGCGCCGATGGTCAGAAGGAGGCAAGTGGTCAAGCTTCGTATTTCGGCGTCATTGCCAAGAATCTCACCCTGGATGGCTGGGTGGTGATCGGGATCTGCATGGGCATGCTGGTCATTGCTATGTTAATCATGATCTTCAAGGCGTTCTTCCTGTCACGGGTGGAGAAGGGAAACGCGCGGTTCCTGCGTAAGTTCGAACTCCTGGTCGGCGATCCCACGCTGCTCGATCAACCTTCAAAGAACGGTGCCGAAGACGCGGAAATGGCAGAGGCTTCGGAATCGGTGGCCGGCGCACCCACGATGTCGGAAGTCAATAGCGGCAAGCACGAGTTCGGCGCCTCCACGCTGTACCGCCTGTATCACAGCGGCGTGCGCGAACTGAACAAGCGTGTCGCGGGCAGCACGGTTGGCGCGCAGCATGCCTCAGGCCTGTCTCCGCAATCCATCGACGCGATCCGAGCGGCCATGGATGCCTCGATGACGCGCTTGCAGCAGACCTTGTCGAGCAACATGGTGCTGCTCACCATCGCGATCTCGGGTGGTCCGTTTCTCGGCCTTTTGGGCACGGTGGTCGGCGTGATGATCACCTTCGCGGCCATCGCGATCGCCGGCGACGTGAACGTGAATGCCATCGCGCCCGGCATTGCCGCGGCGTTGGCCGCCACCATCGCCGGGCTGGCGGTCGCCATTCCCGCGCTGTTCGGCTACAACTGGCTGAATTCCCGCATCAAGAACATTTCCGCCGACAACCGCGTTTTCGTCGACGAGTTCGTCACGCGCGTCGCCGAACAACACAGCTGAGCACCGCACCATGTCAGGCTCAATCGATAGCGGCGACAAGGATGTCTATGACGACATCAACATCACGCCCATGTTGGATCTGGCCTATGTGCTGATGGTGATCTTCATCATCATGACCACGGCGTCAGTGCAGGGGATCAAGGTCAATCTGCCGAAGGCGAGCGATACACCGTCGCTGGCCAAGCCGCAAACCAAGGCGATCACCATCACGGCCGACGGCACCATGTATTTGGACACCTATCCGGTCAGTCTGCCGGAACTCGAAACGTTGCTGCGGCAATACAAGGCGGCGAATCCGAATCTGCCCGTCGTGGTCAAGGCGGACTCGACCATTCCGTATCAGCGGGTGGTGGATGTGCTCGATGTCATTGGACGGCTCGAAATCACGCAGCTCGGGTTAGTCACCCAGCGTATCGTCAAGTAGCGGGTCAGTGGCCGATAAGCGCACGGTGCGTCGCAATGTCTCGCGTCTTGCGGGCGTGGTCTTCGCATTCTTGTTGATCGCAGGATTCGTCTGGTTCGTCCAGGCGATGATGGCGGGTAAGGTGATCAAGGCGCAGCGGCGGGTGCAGACGGTGCAAATCATCCGCCCGCCGCCGCCACCGCCCGATCAACCGCCACCACCGCCGCCACCGCCGGAAAAGACACAGCAAGCGTTACCCAAGGACGAACCCGAGCCCGCACCGGACAACACGCCGGCGCCGGCCGATCAACCGCTCGGCATCGATGCGGAAGGCTCCGCCGGCGGCGATGCCTTCGGTCTCGCCGCGCGCAGCGGCGGCAGCGACTTGGTGGGCGGCACGGGCACCGCGCCGTTCGCGGGGTACACGAATCGCATCGCGGATGCGATTCGCGAGCGGTTGAGTGCGTTGCCCTGCGCCAAAGCGGCGAAGGGGTCGCTGTCGATGCACGTGCAACTCGATGCCGACGGCAAGCTCAAGCAAGTGACGCTGGCGACCACCACCGGCAACGACAAGACCGACCAGTGCATTGCATCGGGCTTGAGCACCATGCCGCCGCTGGCGGACCGGCCGCCGCCGGGCATGCCGGAGCAGGTCACGATCAGAGTTGTTTCGCGAACTTAAGGAATCGAGGAGAGATGATCATGTTTACGGCGAAAATACTGCGGGCATCGCTAATGTGCGTGACGCTCGTGCTGGCGCCTGTCGTCGCCTGCGTCGCCGCCGACGAGCGTCAGTCGCTCGAGGAGCTGCGGAACACGGTCATCAATCTGCTGCAAGGGTTGGTCGACCAGGGGGTGATCACCAAGGAGAAGGCCGATCAGATGGTCAAGGCCGCACAAGCAAAGGCCGCGGCCGATGCCGCCGCGCTCGCCAAATCGGATGAGGGCGCGGTGCGGGTGCCGTACGTGCCGCAGATCGTCAAGGACGAGATCGCCAAGCAGGTCGCCGAAGAGGTGAAACCGGCGGTAGTTGCCGACGTGGTCAAGGATGCGAAAACCGAGAAATGGGGAGTGCCCGGCGCCATGCCGGACTGGCTGTCGCGGATCCGGCTCTCCGGCGATTTGACGCTGCGCGAGGAGGATATCTTCTACGCCAAGGACAACGTCACGAACGAATACCTGAATTACTACGCCATCAATACGGCCGGCGGCATATCCAAAGCCGGCGAGAATGCCTTCGAAGATACGACCGTCGACCGGCTGCGCTTCCGCGGGCGCGCCCGCTTGGCCGTTGATGGGAGCATCACGGATTCGATCACGGCGGGGATGCGGATCGCGACCGGTAACACCAGCGATCTGGTCTCCGAGAGCCAGACCTTGGACGGGACGGCGCCGTATCAGTTCGGATTGGATGAACTCTTCATTCGCGTGGACGAGCGGACGGCCAATCGCTTTCCATGGCTGTCGGTGGTGGGCGGCCGCTATATCAATCCGTACGACACGCCCACGGATCTCATTTTCCACCGCGATCTCACGTTCGAGGGAATCGCCGCGACCGGGCGCCTGGGCTTCGGCGACGGCAGCGCCGACCAGTCGCATGTGTTCCTGACGCTGGGCGCGCATCCGCTGCAGGAAATCGCGCTCTCGGCGCAGGACAAGTGGCTGGCGGGCGCGCAGATCGGCACGAATCTGCGGTGGGGCGACGGCCAGCATCTACGGGTCAGCGGGGCATTCTTCGATTACTTCAACGTCACCGGACGCTTGAACGCCCCCGACAGCACCGTATTCGACTTTACGGCGCCGCAATTCGCGCGCCAGGGCAACACGTACTTCGACATCGCCAACAGCAGCGATCCGACCGTGAACTTGCTCGCGCTGGCCTCGAAATTTCGGCTGGTCAACGTGAACGCGACCTACGTGCTGCCGGTGCAGCAATACACCATGGCCATCACGGCGGACGCGGTGCGCAACTTCGGCTACAACGCGGCGGAAGTGTCGGCCAATGTGGGCTCCTATGTGGCGCCACGCACCAAGGGCTATCAAGCGCAGGTCAGCTTTGGAGATCCCACGGTGCTGGTCGCCGGCGCCTGGCGCGGCACCATCGGCTACCGCTACCTGCAGCGTGATGCGGTCATCGATGCTTATACCGACTCGGACTTTCACTTTGGCGGCGCCGACGCGGCCGGGTACTACGTCACGGCGGATTACGGCCTTGCTCAGCGGGTCTGGATGCGGCTGCGTTATTTGAGTTCGAACGCGATCGATGGGCCGACGTTGGGTATCGATACGCTCCAAATCGACCTCAACACGCGGTTTTGACAATGAGAACACTACCAAGGCTCACCATCACCCTGGGTGCCGCGATCGCGTTAGCACTGCCGGTTCACGCCCAAGTGCAGCGCAGCGGGGGCGGCGGAGACGCGCAGAAGTTCATGCAGCAATATCAACAGGTGGCGGCCGAGAAAACGGCCCTGCAAACCCAGCTGGCGCAGGCCAAAAAGGACCTGGATGCGGCGAATGCCGAATTGGCGAGCGTCAAGAAAGAACGAGACGCCGCACTCGCGAAGGCGCGCGCCGGCAGCGGCATCGCCCCGGCGGCGCTCGCGCAAGCGACCAGCGGCAAGGAAGCGGCCGAACGCAGCCTCGAACAATACAAACAGCGCATGACCGAACTCGTCAACCGCTTTCGTGAGACCGCCACCAACCTAAAGGAAATCGAGGCCGACCGCACCCAACTGCGCAAAGACCTGGCCGATCGCGACGCGGCGTACGACAAGTGTGCAGTGGACAACTCGCAGCTCTACGACATCAATGGCGAGGTACTCGACCGCTTGTCCCATGTCGGCATGTTCACCAAGGTGAGTGCTTCGGACCCCTTCACCCATCTTACCCGCACGCGCCTCGACAACCTCGTGGTCGAGTACCGTGAACGTGCGCAGGCGTTGCAGGTAAAAAAGCCTACGCCCTAGCCAGCCTGCTCCCACGCCGATCGGCGCCGGCGGCTGGCCTGCCCGATAGCGTGCAGTCATCTGCCGGTAGCACTCCTCGAGTGCGCGTCGTCATCACGAGCGCCTCCGTCATCGATTGATCCGGTGACGAATTCAGAAGCCCCGCACCCCCGCAGAGTGCTCGCGGAGACGCAGGCCGCGAAACTGCGGCCGCGCAGCGCAACGAGTGTGGTCGCCGGCGATCAGTTCGCTGTTGGCTAGGCTTGGCCGCACTCGCATCAAGGCGCCATCCGTCGCCGACCTGTCCCGTCTCGCGCCGCTCTCGAGCGGCTGAAAATCGCATTTTCCTTCCCGTCTCCATCTGATTGCTGACCCCTCGACCTGCGAAGGGCGGCCGGCTGCGCCGTCGTCCCATCGCGGATCTGCTCCTCCTCCGCTCGCCATCGCGCGACGCCTTGATGCAATGACCATCCCGCGCCGCTCATCGATCGCATATGTCCCACAGAAAGGTCGCGCAAATAATTGAAATGTCAGACATCACACCCAACCGATCGCGGACGATATGTTGTCAAGATAGGAGTAAAAAGTGTGATATTCGTCACAGAAATGCCATTCTCACGACACACTTATCACCTACGATTGGCCGCGTGTGGTCCGACGAGTGGCTTTACTAGGGGAGATGCAGGTGGTCGAGCAACGAAAACAAGCGGTGTCGATTCGTCTTGGCGAAAGCGACATCAGAAACATCAAACGAATTGCCAAACGCTTGGGAGTGCGCGACTCGGACATCATTCGATTCGCGATCAAATCGACCTTGAATCGCATCGCACCGCTGTGTGATCCCGGGATCCGCGGCCGAAATCTGGTGCCGGTACTGGTGGAGTCCGGCGACGAGCTGATTCGCTATTTCGAGCTGGATGCGTTCCGGCTGGACAGCATCATCAATGAGAGCGTGGATGGAGAGCGTCGGGTCGAGCGCGATGACATCGCGCTGCTCGCCATGAGCGGGCTCCGGGAGGAGTACCTGGTCATGCGCATGACGGACGGCAATGCCACGCCGGGCGATGCCGCCGCGAGCGGACGCTCGCTGCGCCGGTATCTATACGACAAATACGTTTATCGAAACGGCGAGCATTTATCGGACGCGACCCCGGCCATCGGCGCACGTGTTCGGAATGTCAATGAGGCTGTTTACGCCCCGGAGGCGCCCGCCAACGAGGCCGCCGCGGCGCAGGCCTGACCGACCCCTCATCCAATCCTCTCTTCGCTCATCAAACTTCTGGAGATATCGCTATGAAACTACGACGATTGTTGCCTGCCACCCTCTTGCTCCTGGCGGCGTGGGCAATTCCCGCCGGTGCGGCCCGCGCGGATACCATCCTGTACGACGGCGTCAGCCTGATTTCCGGGCAGCAGGCGTTTACCGATTCGTTCAGCATCTCATCCCCCGGCACGTTGAATTTCTCACTCACCGCCATTCCCTGGCTCGACACGGTATCCAATTTGAGCGGATACCTGAGCAGTGCGACGGCTGAGATCGGGACGACGACATCGACCAGCGAAACCTACAACCTTGCCGCCGGCACGTACTATGCGCACTGGTTCGGCGACGCCTCGGGGGTCTACAACCTGGGTGTCGTCGGTATGAAGCTGGATTTCGTCGCGAACGCGACGGCGGTCGGGTTGCCGACGTCGTTCATCTTGCTGTTATCCGGACTGGGGGTGCTTTTCGGTTGGCAGAGCCGGCGGGCGCCGGAATTGACGCCGGCGTGAGAGGCGAATCCGAGCGCCGTCGGGGTGGAGCTGACATTCGGATGACATAAGTCATCCGAATTGTCGCCCACTGCAATAAAACGCTCACATACGGTCCCTAGACTTCACGTCCCTTACGCACAGAGTCGTGAAGAAGTAATGATAACGAGGAGCCTGGGTGGTTTTTGGCTGGGTATGGCCGCCTGTACCGGCATGGCCATTTGCGCGCAGGCGCGCTCGGCTGCGACCGACGATGCGGCGTCCGAGGTTGCTGGGCATCCGATCCCAACCCCCGTGGACTTGGATGTCGCGATGACACCGGGTTATTTGCTTCAACCTGGCGACGTGCTGAGTGTCGCGGTATGGAAGGAGACCGATCTGACGTCGGAGGTCTTGATTCGGCCGGATGGCGGCATCTCATTTCCGCTGGCCGGTGATCTGCACGCCGCCGGTCATACGACGGCCGAACTAACTACCATGCTCGAACAGCGCGTCCGCAAACTCGAGCCCGATGCCGTGGTCACCGTCATGGTCAAAGCGGCGGTGGGAAACCGCGTTTACGTCATCGGCAAGGTGACGAGACCCGGAGACTTCCCCCTGAGCCGTCCCACCGACGTGATGCAGGCGCTTAGTCTGGCGGGGGGCGCCACGCCGTTCGCGGACACAAATGCCATCCGCGTTTTACGACGCAACGGCGAACGGCAGGTATCGATTGTGTTCCATTACGGCGAAGTCGAACGTGGACGAAGACTGGACCAAAATATTCTATTGCAAAGTGGTGATACGGTTGTCGTCCCATGACACGACGCGGGCGGCCGCGCTACTCCATGATCATGGCGGCGATGTGTATGAGTAGCGCCGTCAAGGCGGGTGTATGGGTTACGGAGCCTGTGCTCGGGCTGACGGCGGACTATTCAACCAATCCCGGCCTCTTGTTCGTGGATCATGCGGCGGAAACGCACGGCGCAGTGCTGATCGACACACCGACCACTTATCATGCTGATGCGCTCAGTCTTGCGATCCTCCCAAGTTTTCGCATCAGCGACAGTTCGGGTTACTCATCGATCGCTTCGGACTATGCGCATCTGACCCTGCAGGGCGAGGTGGATTCAGACCGCGATTCGGTTGACTTGACGGCCCGATTGGCCCGGGATTCGAGCCTCTATTACGATTACATCTTCAACGGCTCCTCCGGTGTGAGAAGCGATACCACGCTATTTGACCTTGCATGGACACGTGCGTTGACCGAACGCCTCAATTTCAACCTCGAGACCAATTCGACCCGGGTGGTCTATGGGACCAGCGGCACGGGCGTAACATTGACCGACTACCGGTATTCGAGCTCGGCGCCTTCGCTTTCATGGAGGGCAAGCGAGCGGACTACCCTGACGGCCAACGGCAGCATCGGAGTCTACGATTCCGCCGGCGGCCTGACGAAAAGCGCCAGCTCTGAACTCGAACTCGGCGCGACGCGACAAATGAACGAACTCTGGAGCTTCAGCACAATGGCCGGATATTCCCGGCAGTCAAACACCATCGAGGAGTTTTACGGCCCATATCTGTTGGGGACGTATAGATCGACCAACACCGGTACGGTATTCACGACGAAGCTTGTGCGTCAAACGGAGTTCCTCGGCCTCACGGCCACCGCTTCGCGAAGCCTAGTTCCCACGGGGTTTTCATTTTTGTCTCTGCAGTCGGCGTATGAATTGCATTTTCACTATCAATGGACGCCGCGTTGGACCATTGACGGCGGAGCCCGCTCTCTCAGGTCCACGGAACCCCAAGTGCTGGGTACGACTTTCGACCAATCCTATTGGACCTACGGACTTTCCGCGGCCTGGCTGTTTACGGAAAAATGGACCCTGACATTGCGTGGATCGAAGGTGAGCGCCAACTACACCAGCCCCCCGGACTGGGTGGCCGCCACCGGATTCACCGTCCAATTGTCGCGAAGCTTCGCTCCCATAAAATGGCAGTGACCACCTTCATGTCCCCGGGTCCCGCCGCGACGTCCATTGGCCTTCGCGAGCGCTTCCGTGCCTTCTGGCGCCGGCGAAAGACATTCTTTGCCGTGACCTCCATCGCTGCGCTGGCCGTCATACCGCTGGCGATCCTGTGGCCTGCCACGTACCGGTCGATGGCGACCATTCTCATCGAGCAGCAGGAAATTCCGCAGGAATTGGTCCGATCGGTGATCACCTCGTTTGCCGACCAACGCGTGCAGGTGATCAGCCAGCGTGTGATGACGACCCAGAATCTGCTGTCGCTAATCGAGCGCTACGACCTATACCCCGACATTCGCCGCACACAGCCCCGCGAGGTGTTGCTCGACGCCATGCGCGGCGACATCGGCATGCATATGATCAGCGCCGATGTGATCGATCCGAGAAGCGGTCGCCCGATGCAGGCGACGATCGCATTCACCGTGTCGTATCAGAGTCGTTCGCCCGATTTGGCGCTGAAAGTGGCCAACGATCTGACATCGCTGTATCTGAATGAGAATCTAACCTCAAGAACCCAATTGGGCCAGCAGACGGCGACGTTTTTCACGGACGAGTCGGTTCGTCAAGCGGCGCACATTGCAGACCTCGATCGAAATCTGTCGGCCTTCAAGGAAAAGCACAGCAACGAACTGCCGGAACTGGTCCAGCTCAACATGCAGACCATGGAACGCACCGAAATCGATCTGCACGAGTCGCAAAACAAATTGGACGCGTTGGATGCGCAACGTGTGCTGCTCGATGCACAGCTTGCCCAGATAAACCCGACCTCGCAGGTCTTCTCGGACACGGGTCAGCGGGTCATGGGCCCTGAGGATCGGCTCAAGGCGCTCAAATCCCAGCTCGCCAGTTACAAGGCCCGTTTTGCCCCGGATCATCCCGACGTGGTCAGTACGCAGCGGGAAGTGGACGGTTTGGAGCAGCAGGTAAAGGCCGATGACGACACCGGAGATCGTGTCAGGGAGCTGGATGAAGCCAGGGCGCAGTTGGCGCGTGCTCGGGAGCGATTTTCCGCCGATCATCCGGACGTGTTGCGTCTGCAGCGCACCGTCGCCGGTCTGGAAACATCAGTCGAGGACGCCGCCAAGGCGGGCAAGCGACGGGAAGTCACGAATCATTCGGACAATCCGGTTTACATCCAGGTCAAAGGTCAACTGGATTCGCTCATCGTTGATCGAGACCGCGAACTCAAGCGTCACGATGCATTGCAGGTGAAGTTTGACGACTATCAACGACGCATGACCCAGTCACCGGAAGTCGAAAGGCAGTATCGCGTCATGGCGCGCGACCTCGAGACTGCGCAGCTCGAATATCGGTCCATCCTGGCCAAGCAGACGGAATCCCAGGTGTCGCAAAATCTGGAAACGGAGCGCAAGGGCGAGAGATTCACGATGATCGAGCCGCCACAGATGCCGGAAAAGCCGCTGAGCCCCAATCGGGCGCTCATCGCTTCCCTCGGGCTGATCCTCAGCGTCGGGCTGGGTCTCGGGGCGGCTGCCGCGCAGGAAGCATTAGATGCGTCGGTGCGCGGTTCGGAGGACATCCGGCAATTGCTGCAGGTTCCGGCTCTCACCTCGATTCCGTTCATCGTTACGGCCGACGATCGCGCCCGGCGTCGCAACGCGCGGCGCTATTCATGGGCGGGTGCCGCCCTCGCGCTCGCCTTGGTTGTGGTCGCCATCCATCTGTTCGTTCGCCCGCTCGATGTCGTGTGGTCCATCGTCATGCGACGCTTCGGAGTGTAGTTCGATGGACCGTGTACGCAAAGCATTGGATCTGGCACGCATGGAGCGAACTCACTCCGTGGTAAAGCCTGTCCCCGAGCCGGCAGCGGCCGCAGATGTGGAGGAGGAACCACCCAGCAAGGCGACCGTCGCGTCAATCCTGTATACGCGAACCAAAGTATTCACCCCGCAGCCGGGCCATCTCGAACGCAATCGAATCATGAACCCCGCGTCATCGGATCCCGCGGCCGCCGCGTATCGCATGCTGCGCACGCAGGTTCTGCAGCGCTTGGATGCCCACGGATGGAGATCGCTCGCCATTTTCAGCCCGGGCACGGATGATGGCAAGACGACCACGGCAATCAATCTGGCCGTGAGTCTGGCCAGCGATCGATTGCATACGGTGCTGTTGGTGGACTTTGATTTTCGGCGCCCCACTCTCGCGGATCGTCTCGGTCTCACGGCGGAGTTCGGTTCCGATGATGCGATCACAGGCCGGGCGCCGTTGGAGGAGTGCCTGTACCACCCGGAAGGCTTCGATCGCCTGGTCGTGCTGCCGGCTCGGTCCACGCTGGGAAATTCGTCCGAGATCCTGGCGGGCCCGCAAAGCCGGCAATTGGTCGCGGAATTGCGCGCGAGATACCCGGAGCGGGTCATCATCTATGATCTACCGCCCGTATTGTATGCGGACGACGCGTTGTCCTTCGCGCCGCTGGTCGAATGCGGGTTGATGGTGGCGTCGGAAGGGAGAACCCGGCGCAATGATCTCGTCCGCACCCTCGAATTGTTGAGCAAAACACCCATCGTCGGCACCGTTTTGAATCGCGCCTCGGATGCGCCCACGGGTTACTGAGGCGCCGCCATGTACGAGCACCACTTCGGTTTCAAGAGCAAGCCCTTTGCGCTGACGCCGGATCCGTCTTTTCTCTATCAGTCGCCTCAACACGCCATGGCCATGACCATGCTCGAATACGGACTGGAGTCGCAGGCCGCATTTTCGCTGTTGACGGGAGATATCGGCTCGGGAAAGACGACGCTGCTACGTCAGTTGCTGCGTGGGTTGGGCGACAAAGTCTGCGTAGGATTGGTCAGCAACACCCATTCCCGCTTTCATTCCATTCACGGCTGGGCCCTGTCGGCGCTGGGAATCGCGTCAACCGGTGAGTCCGAGGTCGAGAAATACGAAGCACTGGTTGACTCGTTCGTGCGCGAGTATGCGCAAGGCCGGCGCACACTGTTGATTTTCGATGAGGCGCAAAATCTGTCGGCGGATGCACTGGAGGAACTGAGGTTGCTCTCCAATGTAAATTCGGAAAAGGACCTCGTCCTTCAGGTGTTGTTGGTGGGTCAGCCCGAATTGCGGCAGACGCTGTCGAGACCGGATCTTAGGCAGTTCGCGCAGCGAATCTCGGTCGATTTCCATCTGCGGCCGCTCGATGTGGCCGAATCGCAGGCGTACATTCGACATCGTCTCCTCGTAGCCCAGGGAGATGCGGACACCTTCATGCCGGACACGATCGAGTTCATTCATCGACGCACGAGCGGCATTCCTCGATTGATCAACCAGTTGTGCGATATTGCCCTCGTCTACGCCTTTGCCGACGGACGCACCCGGATCGACCGGAACCTCATGCACGAGGTGGTGGGCGATCAGGACTCCCGCCGGATGGTTCCATCGGAGGGCGGACCCTCGGGTCTTTCCGTTCGGTCCGGTCGATAGCGGCGCGACAGCGGGGCGATCGTGTTTCGCCTCTTGTGTATTCTCGCGTTGATTTGCAGCGCAGATTGTGCACATTCCGGCGGTCTGACGCCCGATCGACTCGGCGTGGTGTTTCAGAAGGGCAATCCTGTCAGCGAGCGGGTAGCCAGGTACTATGCGTTGCGGCGGGGCGTACCCACGGAAAATGTGATTGGCCTGTCCGCGCCGGATAAGGCCGTGATCGATCGAAACGAAGCCCTTGCGTTGCGCATGGAACTCCTCGATCTCCTGCCGACGAACGTGCAGTCCCTGTTGCTGGTATGGTCCCGGCCCTACGCGGTCGAATGCATGTCGGTGACGACGGCTTTTGCGGCCGGCTATCAGGCGGCGTTTTGCGAACCCGGTTGCGGCCGGACGAAACTCAGTCCGCTCTACGATGCACAGGGGTGGCTGCCGGCTGACACGACAGGCTGGCTGCCGGCGATGATGCTGCCGGTTCGCGACGAGGCATTGGCCCGCGCGGTGGTCGATCGAGGCGTTCGGGCCGATGGCTCCGACCCTCGCGGCACGGTCTATTTGGTGCGTACGTCGGATGAGGCGCGCAATGTGCGCGCAGCAGGTTACGCAAACGCCGTGTCATTGGTCGGAAATCGAGTGCTGCTTCGCGAGTCGACCGCAGCCTCCGGAGGCGCGATTCCGGACGCCATCGCCTACTTCACCGGCGTCGAGCGAGTGGAGGAGTTGCATCGAATTGAATTCCGTCCCGGCGCCGCGGCCGATCACCTGACGTCGAAGGGTGGAATGCTCGAGGGCTCCACGCAAATGTCGGCCGTCGAGTGGTTGCAGCAGGGCGCGACGGCTTCCTACGGATCCGTCTCCGAGCCGTGCAATCGTCCCGGTAAATTCCCGAGCCCGGCGATCTTTCTGGACCATTACTTGCGCGGCGAGACATTGCTGGAGGCGTATTGGAAAAGCGTCGCGATGCCTGGTCAAGGCTTGTTCATCGGAGAGCCCCTTGCACGTCCGTTCGGAGAGCGAAATCGAACCCCATGAGAAATTGATGCGCAAGGCCCGGCGCCACCGGCGAATCGTGTTCGTCAACCGATATTTCGACCCGGACCAGTCTGCGACCAGTCAGATGCTCACCGACCTGGCGAGGGGTCTGGCCGCAACCGGGTTCGAGGTGCATGTTGTCTGCTCACGGCAGCTCTACGACGATGCGGGTGCCCGGCTCGCTGCTTGCGAGACGCGCTTCGGGGTGCAGATCCATCGCATTGCAACGACTCGATTTGGCCGCTACAGGCTCGCGGGAAGGGCGATCGACTATGCATCGTTCTATGTTAGCTGCGCCGTGAAGTTGGTCATGCTGCTTCGGAATGGCGACGTCCTCGTGGCCAAGACGGATCCGCCGTTGTTGTCGATCCTAGCTGCTCCGATTGTCAAGGCAAAGCGGGTGGCGCTCATCAACTGGCAGCAAGACGTATTCCCGGAGATTGCGTCGGAACTGGGACCCCTGCGGCTGCCCCTCGGTCTGGATGGATGTCTCGGTCGTTTGCGGGACGCATCATTGCGCACGGCATCGATGAACGTGGCAATCGGCGGCCGGATGCAGGAGTACCTGGCGACGAGAGGAATTCCGGAATCGAAGCTGTGTGTCATCGAAAATTGGGCGGACGCAGATGCCATACGGCCGAGGTCGACGTCGGCGAGCGCCCTGCGCGCGCGCCTGGACATCGCCGACCGGTTCGTCGTCGCCTATTCCGGAAATCTTGGCCGGGCTCACGACTTCGAAACCCTTTTGAACGCGGCGTCTGCGCTCAGCGACGACGCGAGATACGTCTTTCTGATTATTGGCGGTGGCTCGAACACGGAGTCGCTGAGGCAGGGTGTGGCGGTTCGGAAGCTGAACTCCTTCCGCTTTCTACCGTATCAACCTCGGGAGACATTGGAGGACAGCCTGGCGGCCGCCGATGTCCATTTCGTGAGCCTCCTGCCGGCCCTCGAAGGGCTGATCGTACCCAGCAAGCTATATGGGATTCTGGCGGCTGGAAGAGCCTTGATTTTCCTGGGTGATCGGGACGGCGAAATCGCGCGGGTGATTCGGCGCGCGGACTGTGGCAGTGTCGTGGAGGTGGGCGATGCCGGGGCATTGGTGCAGACGTTACGCTCCATGAGCGCAGACCCGGAGAAGCTGTCGCGGTCCGGAATGCGCGCCCGGAATCTGCTGTGCGAGGAATATAGCCTCCAACACGCGCTCGGCCGATGGATCGCATTGCTGGACGCCACTGGGTGAGGGCTGTTCATGCGCTTTTGGATTGACACGGCCGGGAAGCAGGCTGTCTCCAAACCATAACAATTATCGAGTAGACGTGGACTCGCCCACGCATTGGAAAGAGAGGTCTCGATGGAATCTACCTATGTTCAATATGGCTGCGGCTTATCGGCCCCCCCGGGCTGGGTCAATTTCGATGCGAGTCCAACTTTGCGCCTCGAGAAACTGCCGCTGATCGGTTCACTGATACACAAGAATGCCGAGCGGTTTCCCTCGAACGTCCGGTTCGGAGACATCGTCAGGGGACTGCCTCTGCCGCAGGGAAGCGGCAAGGCCGTATATTGCTCCCATGTTCTCGAGCATCTGTCGCTGCATGATTTTCGCGTCGCCCTGTCGAACACACGCCGCCTTTTGAAGACGAAAGGCATTTTCAGGCTGGTGGTGCCGGACCTGCGCGCCGCCGCTTTGCGCTACGTTGCCGATCCTGACGATGCCGCTGCGATACGTTTCATGGAAGAGACTTATCTTGGGACGGCCACCCGGCAACGGGGCGCCATGGGGATGCTTCGAACCTGGCTCGGAAACAGCCAGCACCTGTGGATGTGGGATTTTCCTTCGATGTGCAAGGAGCTCGAAGCGGCGGGATTTGGCGGCATTCGCGCCGCCCAGTTCGGAGACTCCGAAGACCCGATGTTTGCCGATGTGGAGGACCCGCTTCGTTGGGAGGATGCGGTGGCGATTCAATGCCATGCCTAGGATCAGGGGCACTCGCACGAGTCTGGAGCAGAGGAAGGACAGATCCTCTTCACCTCCGCGCCGCCTCTGCCAATCGGCAACGTGACATTGCTGCAGGAGTTGGCGTACAGCACCGTGTGCCACGCAATCGACGGGTCGGGGAAGGCGATGCCGATTCGCCCACGGCTCGTGCCGCAGACCGGTCTGGCCCGCGGGCCGTCGATATCCGAGATGGAATTGTGCTGGATGAGCACATTGTCGCTTAGAGGCCAGCGATGAGGAGCGGGTCCTCCGGCCCAGGTGCCAACCTGCGCGATGGCGCCCCCAAACTGTGCATCTGCATGTCGAATCGTGTTGTGCGCGACAGAAACGCCGAAACCGACGGTCGGTGGTGGAGCATCTCCCCATTCGGCGGACGCAACACCGAGTCCGATTCCCGAACGACTACAGTCGCTCGACCAGTCATATTCGCCATCGATGAGGTTGTCGCGTATTTCGAGAAATAAATTGAAGAATCCCATCATGGTGCAGTCGGCACATGGATGCTCGGCGGCAGCATAGTTCTCCTGCACGAAGATGCCATCCGAATCATATTGCGTGTTGCCTGCCACCAAGGAGTCGGCGGTTTGGGTCCAAAGGGCGATCACACCGGCAGCCGCGCGGGATCTATTGCTCTTTTGGCATAATGGCCGCCGGTTATCCACCTGATTATCCACGATGAGAAGCTGCCAATACTGTCGTCCAACGGTGATGCGTGTCTGCCCCGACGCGGGAACGACATCCCAGGCTGGCGCAACCTGGATGGTGGTTCGATGTGTCACGGCATCGGTGGAATAGCCCGTGATCTTGCGAACCTGGCCGACACCGGGACCGCCAACGACCTGCACCCAGTCACCGATATAGTAGCTCTCGATCGGGATATCGCGATGGTTCTGTCTTGCCGCAAGCGACTGTGATACTGCGATGGCGTCCGGGGACGCATCCACCACCGTGACCGCGCCGCTAAAGCCATACGCATTGGTGTTGTTGTCGAACGAAATGGCTTCGCCGTCCGAGATTTTGTCTCCGGTGCAGGTCATGGAGTTTTGTGACACCAGGACCCGTTCGCCGTTGTTGACGGGACTCCAAAAAAACGCGGCGCGCCACCCCCGTGCGTCGTCCGGCGTGTAAAGGTATTCGCGGGAGGCTCCGTCGGCAGTATTGGCGCTGAAGTCGAGCCGGTAAGCGGCGCCCAGTTCGCTCGCGATGCTTCCGGTCTTGCCGGCCAGATCCAATTCACTGCCGGGTTTGAAGACGTTATGACCGATCACGGAGTCATCGATGCGAAATTTGTGCGCCACGTTGTATTTGTCGCCCGTGAGTTCCAAGGCGGCGTGGTATGCGCCGAAAATATTGTACGTCAGGAGCAATCGTTCGATCGGGAGGCCGCCCGAGCCGATGGCAATATTGGGCTTGTCGAAGGCATTTTGACTGATGGTTACGTCGGACACGACCCGGTCTGCGTCACCTTGGTTGGTCGGCGCATTTTGCCAGTCCTCCCCGAGTTGGATGAAGGCTCCCGCACGATCGGTTGGCCGATACACCTGGAGATCTCCAAAGGTGAATCCTGTGACGCCATTGCGTCCGGATAGTGTAAAGGCGGACGTCGGCGAGTGCGCGTTCCACTCGGCGTGTCGTTCCACCCTCGTGACGGAGCGACCCGCGCCCCGCAGCTGCACCGTCGCCGGAACGAGTATGCCTTCATGCCCGGATACCCCCGGCTGGGTGCTGTCGATGAGATCCCAAATCCCGGCCCCGAATCCGACCGTTCCTCCGCCGCTGTGCGCAGCAGCCGCGATTGCGCGCAGGATGCAAGCTGTGTCGTCCAAGCCATCATTGGGACGACACCCCCCGAATCGCGCGTCCGCCACGGAGAATTCGATGGGCGCAGGCGGCTCGACCCGGACGTCGAGCAGCTGCCCTCGCAGCTCCACCCAATCCATGCCATCCCGGTTCAACATGACTCGATATCGGCCCGGCGTCAGACGTGCCGGCAACTTCACCCGGGCGACGTAACGGCCCAGGGCGGCGGATCCCGTGTCGTCCGTCGCGGCGGTTACGACGAAACGTTGTGGGCCGATGAATTGCACCCGGGTCACATGGCCGCCGCCGGGGTTGAGATTCCGTCCGACGATCTTGAGTTCTCGGGGGAGGAAGCCCGGCATGGATGACTCGTAGACGTAGGCGGGACTGATCCATTGGGGACGGGCGTCGTTGATGGCTATTGATTTGCTCCACTCGCCATTGGCGTTGCGCACCCAAAGCGCATACGCCCGCCCGGCGCGCATCGCGAGCGGAAGTTTGATGGTCAAGGAGTAGGGTGCGGACGCCGTGCTGACGACGGATGCGGTGCCCAGCTCGGCGGTGGACTCCGTCGGCACGATGTCCGGCGCACCGAGATCCGTTCCGACGGATATGGCCCGGTACACGACCACATCGTCGGCCGCCAGTCCATAACCCGCCAGCAAAAGCAGATCATCGGGATCGCCGCTGACCGGGGATTCATATGCGGGCTGGCGGTATAGCTGGGGCGGTGCGGCGACCGCGGAAGCGCCGGCCATCAGCAGGAGCAATGCAAACAGCCAGCTGGACGCCATTGGATTCGATTCGACGGGCGCCTTGGCGCGGACACATTTAATTGGTCATTTTATGCCAGGTACATTGCATTCATCTTGCAGCTGGACTCTTTCTTCGATCCAACGGACGATCGACGGAAATGGGCTAAACTTGGTGCGTCACCGAATGAGAGAAGACCTTCCGCGCGATGCTGCAGCGTAAATTGGCGATTGTCTGCACGCACCCGATCCAATATTCCGCGCCGGTATTTCGTGCATTGGCCTCATTGGAGCAGATCGACCTGCGTGTGTTCTACACATGGTCTCAGGCCGCCAACGGCGCATTCGACGCTGGATTCGGCGCGCACGTCAAATGGGATATATCCCTGCTCGACGGCTACGACCATCAATTCGTCAACAACTCGGCGAAACATCCTGGGCTGCACCATTTCGGCGGCTTGGAGACTCCGACCCTCGCACGCGAGATAGAGAGCTGGGAGCCGGACGCCGTGCTCATCTACACGTGGAATTCCCAGTCGCATTTGCAGGCGCTGCGACACTTCAAGGGAAGAATTCCGGTGCTTTTTCGCGGCGATTCCACGCTGCTCGACAGCAGGCCTTGGTGGCGAAAACTCATGAGGCGGGCATTTCTGACCTGGGTCTATGCCCATGTCGACGTCGCCATTGCCGTCGGCACGAATAACCGCAAGTATTTTGCGTGGTGTGGTTTGCCTGAGCATCGCATTGCGCTGGCGCCTCATTCAGTTGACACGGTCCGCTTTGGAGCCGAGTCGGAGCGTCACGAACGTCTCGCTGCCGAGTGGCGGCGGCAGCTTGGGATCGAGCCCGATGCGATCGTTGTTCTCTTCGCTGGAAAGTTGCAATCAAAAAAGAATCCGCATCTATTGTTGGATGCATTCGCCCGATGCGGCGACGGCGCCCATCTGGTTTTTGTCGGAAACGGAGCGCTCGAAGCCGAGATCCGGGCGGGGGCCCGGGGGATCGGCAACGTGCATTTCATGCCTTTTCAAAATCAGAGCGCGATGCCGGCCGTATATCGGCTGGGCGACGTCTTCGTGCTTCCGTCCCAAGGTCCCGAGGAAACTTGGGGATTGGCGTTGAACGAGGCGATGGCCAGCGGGCGGCCGGTCGTCGCGAGCTCGATGGTGGGCGGGGCGTGTGACCTCATCCGGCAGGACCGGAACGGATGGGTGTTCGATTCTGGAGATGCCATCGCCCTGGAGGGCGTCCTGCGTGACGCGGTAGCGCGCGGTCGATCCGGGCTGCATGCCATGGGGCAGGTCGCCCGGACCGAGAGCAGCCGTTGGTCAACGGAGGAGAGCGCGCGGCGCATCTGTGAGGCCGTGCTTGCCTGTACGGGCGCATGACCGGTGAAAGCGGCCGCGTTGCCGTACGACTGCGACATTGGCGCCGCAATGGGAACCGCACTCGTGCTGGTCGTTACGATGATCGGACTCCATGCGGGCACTGCGACGGCAGTTCGTCGGAGCGCCATCAGTTCGCACCGTTGTGTTCGTCCTGGTCGGCGGTAAGGCGTAACATGGCGGAGGCGACGCGTTCCCAGTTTTCCGGCACGCTCTGAAGCGCCTCGCTCCAGTTGGGCCACCAGCCGGCCCGCAATCGATCTTCGAGAGTCACGATCGCCAATCTCAAGGACTCGATATTCTCGGGATCGAAATAGATTGCGTCGGCACCACAAACGGCGTGCGCATAGGGCAAATCGGGGCATATGATCGGCAGCCCAACCCACATGGCCTCCACCAAGGGGAATCCGAGGCTTTCTGACAGCGATAGAAATAATAATGCGTCCACCCTGCCGTACATGGCGATGACGTCCTGAGGAGACAGTTGGCCCACGCACTGTATCCAATCCAGGCCCGGATTGGGATGGAAGCTCTGCCCGATGGTCAGGGTAAGTGCGGCGACGCGCCACGCATGAGTTTCGCTGGATTCGATGCGGCTCAACAGACGATGGTTCTTGTGGGGGTAAGGGGCCGCCGGGAAGAACAGCCGCAACCCTCTGACCCCGTCGTCCACGACGCCGGTTCTCTGCAGTTTGGCGGCGAGCAGCCAGGCTGGCGCGGGCAGTCCAATGACGTGGATCCGCGCAGCAATCTCAGGGTAGGTATCGGCCAACGCCCGCTTCATGGCCTGGGTCTGCACGATGTACGCCGACGCAAACCGGGCGTTGATGCGAAAGAGCGTTCTGGCAATCCAATATTTGAGCGCGCCGACCGTATGGCTGCTGCGGGCGCCGTTGGTGAGCATCGTCGTCTGGACCAGCACGGTCTGTGGCCCCCTGCACCTGAGCGGGATGTCACCCAGCACCAACAGGGCGCCGTCTCCCTCGAAGCGGCGTGCATGAAACGTGCATTCGATCACCCGCGAAACGACATTCGGCAGGCATCTCTTGCGGGCGACGACGGCCGTCGACCCGTGGCGCGTCCGATAGGCCGAGAGAGCGCCGCGTGAAGGCAGATACAGGGCCTTCAACTCGTAGCCGCCAATACGCTCCATTGCAGGCAGCAGTGACTGCACCAATTGCACAGCTCCGATGCCGACGATGTTCGTCGCGTGAATACGTATTTGGCGAGCCCCGGTCTCGACGAAATCCGTCGAGTCGATCATGCCGGAACGACCATCATTGGCCCTTCGCCAACAATCGCTCCGGCTGGGCCGTCATGGCCACGACTGCGTCGCAGACCTCATCCACCTCGACGGCCGCGATACACTTTTTTTTGTATTCGATGCACGCGCTGAGCTGGCAGCCCGCGCATTCGGTTTTCTTGTAAAAAACCCTGTGTGCCGGTCCGTAGGGAAACCACGTTCCCGGCAGGTTCCTGGCGCTGAAAATCGCCGCGCACGGGGTGCCGACGGCCGCCGCCAGATGCATCGGGCCGCTATCATGTCCGATAAATACGTGCATGCGCTCCAGTACGGCACCGGACTCGCGCACGGACAGTTTGCCGCATAAATTCAGGGAATTCCCGTGCCACGCCGTCAATAGCGCGTCGCTGCGGGCACTTTCAGAAGGGGCTCCGAGCGCAATCAGACTCCAACCAGGCAGACGACGGCTTAGCTTGGTCAGCAAAGCCAGCCAGTTTTCGTCGCCCCAATCGTTGACTTCGACCTTGGTTCCGATGCTCATGGCGAGCACCCCGGCGCCAGCCATCAGGCCTCCCAGCTCGGCCTGGGCGCGCCTGTGTTCGGCCGATGAAAGAACCAGGTCCCAGGATGCCCGATCGCCGACGCTGGAATCGCCCAGCGACGCCAAACTGCGCGCGAGGTATTCTGCGCGGTGCTCGAACCTGCCGCTGTCGGGATTGAAAACCCGTCGCTGCAGCGCACGCGTCACGGGTATGCCGATCAGTCGACGTATTCCCAGCAATTTAAAAATCCCGGCGTCACGAAGCGCGATCATCTGCCCGCGCTGCTCATGTAGATAGACCAAAACATCGGGTTTCCAGACACGAATGTCCCTGGCCAGAGCCATTATTGCACGGAGTCGGTTGGTGTCCTCGGAGCGGCCCGGAAACCAGAAATAATCGTGAACCAACCCGGTGCCATCGAGAAGAGTCGCCATCGACGCGGCCTTCGGGTGCACGCTCCGATCCGTGAGGACGCGGCGCTGGGCGGAGGGAAACCTGCGCGCAATCAGCTTCAATGCGGGCAGCGCGACCAACGTGTCACCCAACGATCCCAGCAAGAAAATCAATACGCGCTCGATGTCGACATCCTCAAATCAGGGTGTTTGGTCAAACCAGGGTGTTTGGATTCAACAGAGGAGTTGACCACACAATTATTGGTATTCGATGACATCGGCGGTTTTTCGGGGCCGGTCGTGCGTGGCAGGCAGCGATGTAAAGAGATTGCAATCAAACCGGCGCTTAATCTTGCGCCACCATGGCCTTCGCAGTCGTTCCACGCGTTTCCCTCTATTTTCTCGCGAATGCGGCCTTTGCGTTCCTGGTAGGAATCGCATACGTGGTCGGTGGATATCCGAATCCGCGGCTGCTTCATCTGGCGCTGCTTTTTGCTCTCTGCAGCACTTCAATCATCGATTTGGACGGTCCGAATGGCCGATTTGCGCTCTTGGCTCTTTTTATGCTCATTTATTTCGTCTCGTTCGGAGTGGGCGACTTGAGCAACATTCTCAACGGCAGTACCTTTGCCGGCTCGCCGACGCCCCGGTCCAGTCCGGGAGCGATCAGCATGCCGGAGGCCGTCATTTTGGTGGGCGGCGTCATGCTGGTCCTCGGGTATCGGGCGGCCGTTTTCATTGCCGGCGCGAAAAGTGCGCAAACGAACGTCAAGGATTGGTCTCGATCCGCGATATTGCTGGTTGGGCTGATCTTCTGGACCATCGGCACGATCGCCACTTATCGCTGGAACGTGTATGTCGTAACCGAGACAACTGATGAGGCGCTACGAAAAGGCCTGGCGAGCCTCGGTCCCTTGGCCGTTACGGGCTATATGCTGGCCCAAACCGCCCAACCATTGGGAATTCTGCTTCTAGCGTATGCCTATCGGGCATTTCGCAGCCACTATCTGCTACCGATCATCATCGGCATCGTCTGTGTGCAGCTGTTTATCGGCTTTGTCGTCGACATCAAGGGGCTTGCGATACTCGGGTTGATCTTGGTCATCGTCACCTCCGTTTTGGTGGATGGTCGGGTGCCGAAAGTCTGGCTGTTCGCGTTCGCGCTGTTCGTGGTCTTGCTGTTCCCCATTTTCCAGGCGTATCGAGGTGCGATTCACGGCAATGTCACCCGCACCAGCGTCGTCGAGAATTTCGGCAAGATCCTGGAGAAGACGATTGCGGCCAAGGACCGGGTGAACAGCGGTCAAAATCGCGCTCAGACGTTTTTGGAACGAGGATCGCTCAAGGGCAGTGTCGAGGTCATCGTCGAGAGGACCGGAAATGGCGTCCAGTTTCAAAACGGACACACGCTGTCACCGCTCCTTGCGACATTCGTGCCGACGCTGCTCTGGTCCGACAAGCGTCCGGTCCAGACCGGACGACTCTTGAACAGCGAGTTTCACATGGTGGATAGCGACTCCATATGGATCTCTCCGTCCCATCTGGGCGAACTCTATTGGAATTTCGGGTGGCCAGGGGTCGTGCTGGGAATGGGCGCAATCGGGCTGATCTGCGGATGGGTGGGAGCGCGCTTCAACATTGCCGAATACAGGACCGTCACGCGGGTCCTCGTGACCGTCATCACGATCAAGCAATTGATCGTGGGGTTCGAAGGCGCCATTTCCGACATCTACGTCGTGTGGTTGAGGTCCCTCGCCGGTGTGGGCATATTGCACCTGCTCTTCGCCCGCGTGCGCGTCTACTCCCGGCTCGTCCGCACGGATGAGCCGGAGCGGACGGCGCCGCACACTGGGTCCGCCCAGGCCGCAAAACTGTTTCCCAATCTCCTCACCTGATTGCAGGCCACGATGGTGTCAAGACTTGAAAAAGCGGCCGCGCGCGCATCGGAGCCGCCGGAACGGATCTATAAGAACAACGGCAACTCTCCGTTGCTCGCGCTGTTGACCGATGAGGCGGGGATGGTTCTCGATATCGGTTGTGGGGCCGGCGACAACGCATATCTCCTGAGGTCCAAAAATCCGGGCTGTCGAGTTCATGGAATCACACATTCGCCCGGGGAGGCGGAGATCGCCAGGACATGGATGGCGGCATGCTGGGTGTTCGATCTCGAGGGCGACATTCCGGAAGAGCTGTCGTCGATGAGGTTCGACGCCATCGTGCTGTCCCATGTCCTGGAGCACCTGCGCGATCCTGCGGAGATCCTCAGAAAGTTTTCCGGGCTCTTACGACCAGGCGGTCATGCCGTCATAGCGGTGCCCAACGTGCTCTCCTGGTCGATGAGGTGGCGGTTCATGCGAGGGGACTTCGAATATAGATCGGACGGAGTGCTCGATGACACGCATCTTCGCTTTTTCACCTATCTGACAGCCGATCGCTACCTGCTTGGCAAGGCATCCGGCTTGAAGCTCGTCTCCAAGACCGTCACCGGCTCTGTACCACAGTGGTGGCTGCGGCGGTACCTGTTACCGCGCAATTGGACTGCCTGCATAGACGCCCTTGGTTGCCGCATCTGGCCCAATTTGTTCGGGGATCAAGTGTTGCTGAAAGCAGTGTTGGCGCGGCGGGAAAGTCCGGGTTGAAATCGGGCGATGCGTGCGCCGTCGGGCGGCTGGATGGCGCGACCATGGAGCATCGTGCGGCGAAAGTATCGCTCGTCAGCGGCCTTTCGACCCTGCTGGGCCTGGTTTTTCAGTTCGTGTCGGTGCCCGTCTGCCTGCATTATTGGGGCAAGGACGCTTATGGCGGTTGGCTGGCGCTATTCTCCGCATTCATGGTGATCCGCGGACTCGACGGAGGCTATACCGCGTTCGTCGGCAACAAACTGAACTATTTGTATCATCAGGATGCACTCGCTCTCCATGAACACCTCTCCTCTGCCGTTTTTGGAGTGGCGTTGATCAGCGTGCTGCAATTGCTGCTGGTTTGTGGCACTTTCGCGTTCGAGCCGCTATCCGTCATGCTGGGCATGGCATCGGATCATGCCGGGCTCGCGGCCAAAACCGGTCTTCTGACACTGATGATTTCGTGGATCCTGACGGGGTCCTATCTCGGCGTAGTCCACCGGTTGCTGATTCCAGCCGGATTGATGTATCAGGCCGCTTGGTGGGCCATGGGATTTCAGATTAGCCAGTTCGTCGCAATCATGGCATCGGCGCTATTCAGGTTGAATCTGCTGGAAACCAGCGCGCTGTTCGCGCTGGCTCAGCTGGCCATCTACGTGGCCTCCGCCTGGTATGTCCGCCGGGCCCTCCCCTCATTCGCTCCGTGGTTGAAAGGCGCGAGGTGTGGTCTAGGTTTCGCCGACCTCGGCCGGTCCACATTCCTGACCGCCAGCAATCTGGTCCAGCAAGGCGCCATCAATGGATTCGTGCTGCTGATCTCGGCTTTGGCAACGCCGTCCGCGGTTCCGGCGTTTACCACCGTCCGTACGTTGACGAATCTTTGGACCAGCGCGACGACCATATTGAGCGCGCCGTTGCTGCCCGACGTGGTGCGTATGCACGCCGGCGGCGAGGCACAGAAATTGGTGACCATCAATCGCGCCTATTGGGTTCTGGTGGGATCGGGTGTCAATTTGGGCGCGGTTTTATCGTACCCGTTGATTCCGTTTCTCTACGGACTGTGGACTGCTCATGCGGTGACTCTCGATGGATCCCTGCTGTGTCTGCTGCTCGGGAGCGTTGTCGTGGCAAACGCTGGAGCGCTCATGGCGTTGCATCTCAACGGCATCAACAGCCTCGGTGTCGTGCTCGGAGCCTCCGTGGTGCGCGCCACGCTGGGACTGGGCATCGGGGCGGAGTGCTACGGCCGGTATGGATTGGCGGCATTCGGGATGGGCATCCTGGCGGGCGAATTCTGCGCCACGATGATGACCGCGTTTTTTTTCGTCAGGTACGAGGTCGTGGCGAAGGGAGCGCATTTGCCGCCATCGAGCCTCGGCCCCGTCTCGCTGAGCACGGGATTGGTGCTGGTGTTTTTCGTGGGTGCCGCATTGGGTTGGTGGACGGTTGGCGCGGTTTGGCTCGTCACCCTTGCCGGGGTGGGGTCGGCGGCAGTGTGGGGATGGTACACGTTGGAGCCGGAATTGCAGGACCGGCTGAGAGCCATTCCGGGAAAACTGGTGGGACTGCGATGAGTCCGTAACATTCTGTTGATGTTCCGGGAGTATCGTCACGGGCATGTCTGCCTCATCAGCGCAACCCGAGCCGCGCATCGCCATAGTGCTCGTCAACTGGAACGGGTGGCGCGAGTGCATCGAATGCATCGACTCGGTGCTGGCGCAAATACACGGAAACTTTCATATATTTGTCGTCGATAACGATTCCCGGGACCTTTCGATCGAAAAGATTGCGTCATGGTGTTCCGCTCCCGCGGCCGACCCGGGTTGGCGCCGCCAATCGGGGGTCGATCGGCATTCTGATGCGGCCGATGCCCTCGTCGTCCCGCATCGAATCATGGATCATGTTGGCGCCTCCGTGGCGAGCCCAAAAGGTACATTGGTCACACTGATTCGTGCCGGCGGCAACCTAGGATTCGCGGGCGGCTGCAACGTGGGCATCAAAGCAGCGGGTTTGGATGACTTCGCCTATTTTTGGTTCCTGAATCCCGACACCGTGGTTGAGCGTCGGGCGCTCGCGGAACTCGTGGCTCGAGCTGCTCATTCCCCGACAGCGGGGATTATCGGCTCTACATTGCTGTTCTACGATGCACCCGGCACGGTGTTTGCGCTGGCTGGTGGGCGGCTCAATCTTCAGAACGGCCACGGTTCGCACGTCGGGCAGGGGACTTGCGCGAGTCTTTTGGTGGACGCGCCGAGGGTGGAGCGTGAATTGACGTGGGTATGTGGCGCCTCGATGTTCGTGTCGAGGGCGTTTGTGCGCGAGGTTGGCCTGATGCAGGAGGATTACTTTCTCTATTACGAGGAGGCCGATTGGGCGACGCGCGGCGCAAGAAAATTCAGGCTCGGATTCGCGCCGAAAAGCGTCGTATTCCACAAATCAGGCGCAAACAGCAGCAAGATCATGCCGTTATTCACCGCGGGCTTTTATTACCGTAATCGCCTTCGCTTCATGGGCCGGTTTTATCCCGATCGTGTGGCAGCTACCCGGCGTCGGTTGTTCAGAGAAATGCTGGGCCACGTTGCGCGACGCCGATGGGCATGGGCGCGGTTGGTGGGCACCACGCTGCTGTGGAAAATTCCCGGCGATTGACGGCGAAGGCGACGGCTCGAATCGCTGCTGCCGACGAGCTCGCCTTGCGATGTCACGGTACTGAAACATGATCCAAGTATCTATCTCGGGCTCGTTCGGGACCCATTCGGCAGTGCGACGCGACGGAGTTCTCGCCGGACCCGGCACCGTCCGGTCCTTATATTGCGCCGGAGAGAAGACATGTCTCTGAATTTGGTTGATCGCGGTATTCAAGCGCCTCTGGTCTGGCGTCTTACATGGGGGCCAATGGTCATCGCCCTCGTCGTCGGCTTGCTGAGTCTTTGGCTGTTCTGGGATGGTCTCGTCGTCATGGGCTCCTCGTGGCTCGACAGTCCCGAATACAGTCACTGCCTGCTGATTCCGCCGATTGCAGCATTCCTGGTGTGGCAGCAAAAAGACCGCCTCGAGGAGATTCCCTTCGAAGGCAGCGCGTGGGGCGTGGTATTGGTGCTTTTGGGGGGCGGGTTTTTGGTATTGGGCCAGCTCGCGACGATATATACACTCGTACAATACGCATATGTACTGACCCTGTATGGCTTGGTACTTTCCTTTACGGGACGGCGCGCCTTCCGTTTGCTGGCAGTACCCATGCTGATCCTTGCGTTCATGATTCCGCTGCCCCAATTCGTGCTCTACAACTTGTCCGCCAAGCTGCAGCTGCTTTCCTCGGCACTCGGCGTGTGGTTCATGCGGCTGTTCGGCATCACAGTCTTCGTCGAGGGAAATGTGATCGATCTCGGCGGCTACAAGCTGCAGGTGGCAGAGGCTTGCGATGGGCTGCGGTATCTGTTTCCGCTGATGACGCTCGCTTTCTTGATGGCGTATTTTTACAAGGGTGCGCTCTGGAAGCGAGCGTTCGTGTTCCTGTCGAGCATCCCCATCACCTTGCTCATGAACAGCTGGCGGATCGGCACCATCGGCTTGATGGTCGAGCATTGGGGTATCAGCATGGCCGAGGGCTTTTTGCACGAGTTCCAGGGTTGGATGGTGTTTATGTTGAGTGCCGCGCTGCTGCTCGGCGAAATGGCGCTCTTGAACCGGGTGGGGCACGAATCGGGGACCTGGCGCCAGCTCTTCGGCGTCGAGTTTCCCCGGCCGACGCCCGCCGGGGCTGCCGTTCGGAACCGGGTCCTTCCGAGGACGTTCCTGGCCGCCGCCGGCGCGTTGCTGCTTTTCGTCATGATCGCCGTCGTGCTGCCACGGCCCGCCGAAGTGGTTCCCGCGCGCTCAAGTTTCGTGGACTTTCCGATGACTTATGGGCGCTGGACTGCGCATCGCGAGGCCATGGAAGCCGCTTATCTCGACCAGCTGAAGCTCGACGATTATCTCCTGGCGAACTACAACGACGACGCGGGTCACTCGGTGAATGTTTATTTCTCGTATTACAACTCGCAGCGCAAGGGTGATGCGGTGCATTCACCGCGCGCCTGCCTGCCGGGCGGCGGTTGGGAGCTGCGGACGTTCGATCAGCGCGCGCTTCCGGGCATCCGGATCAACGGTCAGCCGTTGCGCGTGAACAGAACCCTGATCGAACTCGGTAACCAACGCCAGCTGGTGTATTACTGGTTTCAACAACGCGGTCGGGTCGTCACCAACGAATTTGCGGTCAAGTGGTTCATTTTCTGGGACGCCGTGACCCGGCATCGCACAGACGGCGCCATGATTCGGCTAATCACGGTGGTTCCGCTGGGTGGCAGCGAGGTCGACGCCGACCGACAATTGACCGAAGTCGCCGCCGATATCGCACCCGATCTCGCCCGCTTCATACCGAACTGACTCGCAATGCTCTACGTCCTGCCGTTCATCATCGCCATGGCCGTCACCATGGCGGGCCTGCCGATGCTGGCGAGATGGGCGACCAAATGGAATTTCGTAGACCTGCCCGGTGCGCGCAAGGTGCACTCGGCGCCCATACCCCGGATCGGGGGTCTTGCCATGGCCGGTGGCGTGCTGGTCGCGGCGCTCATTGCGGTGGATCTGCGCGCCCAGGATCGGTGGTTTCTGGTGGCGGCCGGGGTGCTGGTCACGTTCGGGGCGCTCGATGATCGCTTCGATCTGAATTACCGCATCAAATTCATCGGCCAATTGTTGGCCGTTGGCATCGTGGTGTTCTTCGGTGACGCCCAGATACACGCCATCACCCTCGACGATCGAGTGATGCTCCCGGGACCGGTGGCCGTGGGTCTCACCATCTTCTTCCTGGTAGGCATCACCAACGCGGTCAATTTGGCAGACGGGCTCGACGGCCTCGCGGGCGGTACGACGTTTCTTTCGCTGTGCGCGGTTGCGCTGTTGTCGAGTGTGAGCGATCAGCCCACGAGCGCCGCACTCTGTTTGGCATTCGCGGGCGCCGTGTTGGGATTTTTACGCTTCAACACCTATCCGGCCTCCGTGTTCATGGGCGATGCCGGCAGTCAACTCCTCGGCTTTACCATCGGGGTCTTGAGCATTCGCGCGACCCAGAGCATGACCAGCCAGGTAAGTTCGGCCATCCCGATCCTGCTGCTGGCCATTCCCATCCTCGATACCCTGAGCGTGATGGTGCAGCGGATCAGCGAACGTCGCTCGCCGTTCAGCCCCGACAAGAACCATATTCACCATAAGCTGCTGGCGCTCGGCTTGGGTCATCACGAAGCCGTCATGGTGATTTATGCGATGCAGGGGACCCTGTTCATCGCCGCCTATCTGTTGAGATACGAATCGGATCTCCTCATCATGGCGGTCGTCACGGTCTTTTTTGTCCTGTCGATCTCGCTGCTGCAGATTGCCGCACGCACTGCGCCCCGGTCCGAGGCAGTCGCCGTGGCGGTGCCCACCGCTCCTTTGTCAAGAATGTTGACGGCAGCGCAGAGCCCGAGCCGATTGCCGCGATTTTCTTATCTTGCGATCGTCTTTTCCCTGTCGGCCTACGCGGTACTCGTCGTCATGGGGACCGCGGCATTGAGCGTCGACATTCGGGATCTCATTTTGGCCCTGTTGGCGCTGACCACCGCGTTGTTCACATTCCTTCGCATAGGCCCCCTGAGCGTTGTCGAAAAGGCGGCGCTGTACGTAACAGCCACCGTGCTGGTCTATTTGGATGCCGTCCTGCCGCCGGACCGAATCATGTCCGTGATGACGTGGACGGCAATTTCCATCGCTGCCCTGGCGACGGCAATTCGGCTGCGCCTGCAAAAGGATCGTCGCTTTCAGATTACTCCGCTGGACTTGATCGTGTTGTTCATGGCGCTCGTCGTCCCGAGCCTGCCGGGCACGTTCAGCCTGCCGCCCGGCGGCGCCTGGACGATCGCCAAGTTATTGATCCTGTTCTATGCCGTCGAGGTCTTGGTGAGCCGCTCCGACGGTCGGGCGGTGTGGGTCCGCCTCGCCGTCGCGTCGGTGTTGGCCGCCTTGGTGGTGCGTCCATTGCTGCCGTTTTAAGCCGTGTCACGGGAACGTCACCAACTATTCTTAGACTCGCCGCTCACTCGAATCATGTGGGATGCGTATGTCCATTGTGGCCGCCAAGAGCCGGTTTATGTTGTCCGTTGCCTGTGCTGCCGCGCTTCTGCTGGCCGGGTGCGGGGGCGCGGAGTCGCGCAAGGCCCGGCATCTCAAGAACGGGCAGGCCTTTCTCGCGGCTGAGAATTTCGAAAAGGCGCGCATCGAATTCCGCAATGCCTTGCAGATTGCGCCCACGGACAGCGAGGCGCGCTTCGAAAACGGCGTCGTCGATGAGAAATTGGGCAATCCGCGCGAAGCGGCCCAGTTCTACCAGGGCGCCATCGACAGCAATGCGGACAATGTGGGGGCCCGGGCGGCATTGGCGCGCCTGTATTTGTTCTCGGGCGCGCCGGATCAGGCTCTCGACCTCATCAAACCGGCGCTGGTGACGCATCCGATGGATGCGCGTCTCTTGACCGTGCGGGCGGCCGTGCGCGTACAGCTGAAAGATCCGGATGGTGCGCTTCAGGATGCGGAGGAAGCCGTCAAGCTGGCGCCTACGAATGAGGACGCCGTGGCGGTGTTGGCGGGTGTCTACAAGTCGCGGAATGAACCCGAAAAGGCTCGCGCGATTCTCGAGAGCAGCATCAAGCTCATTCCGAACTCGGTGGATCTACGGCTTGCGCTGGCGCAGCTCTATTCGAGCATGGGACTGGAGCCGCAGGTGGAGGCCCTGCTGATCGATTTGACCCATCTGAAGCCCAAGGAAAAATCCGACCGGTTGCGCCTGGCGCAGTATTACACGCGATTGAATCGCTTGGACGAGGCCGAGCACGTCTTGCGCGAGGCCACCAAGGCGTTGCCCAACGAGCGCGACTTGAAAATCGCCCTGATCGATTTTCTGGCCGCCCGCCGTGGCCGGGATGCGGCCGACAAGGAGTTGACCGCGATGATTGCGGCGAATCCGAAAGACTATGGCATCCGGCTGGCGCAAGCGCAGTTCTTCGAGCAGGGCAAAGACTACCCGAAAGCCGAGGCGACTTACCAACGCATCATCGTCGACGCCGACCCGTCGCCACCCGCGATGACGGCCCGCGATCGCCTGGCGGCGCTCAAGATTCAGAACAAGGATATCCCGGGCGCCGAGAAACTGCTGGCGGAGGTGCTGGCCAAGAGCCCCCGGGACAATGACGCGCTGATATTGCGCGGCAATCTGGCGTTGGCGCAGAAGGATCCGAAGTCGGCAATCGTCGATCTGCGGGCGGTGCTGCGCGACCAGCCAAATGCGGTGGGTGTCATGCGCACCCTGGCGCGGGCACACTTGGCCAACGGGGAGCCCGCACTGGCCGAAGAGACGATGCGCCGTGCCGCGGACGTGAACGCCAAGGATCTCGGCGCGCGACTCGACCTCGCGCAGTTGCTCGCGCAGATCGGCAAGCCGGACCAGGCCAAGCCGGTGATCGACGAACTCGTCAAGCGGGAGCCCAACAACCTGAGCGCACTCGATACCCAGTTTCGCGTCGATGCGGCGACCGGCGACGTCGCCGGCGCCAAGATGGCCTCCGACGCCATCGTCGCGCTGCAGCCCAATTCGGGTCTCGGCTACTACTACCAAGGCGCCACCGCCGAATCGATGAAGCACCAGGAGGAGGCGGCGCGTCTGTATTCGGTCGCGCTCGACAAGCAGCCGGATTCCTCGGAAGCTTTGCAGGCTCTGTCGCTGGTGTTGGTGAAGTTGAACCGTACCCCGGAGGCATTGAAGCGGCTCGACGACGCCTCGGCCAAGTTCCCCAGCCTGCCTCTGGCCTTGAACGTCAAGGGCGATATCCTGTTGGTTGCTCAACACCCCGCGGAGGCGGCGGTGGCATTCCAGGGTGCCATCGAACGCACACCGACCTGGTGGCTGCCCTATCGAGGATTGGCGCGGGCTCAATCGGCCGGACATGACGATGCGGCGGCGATGGCCACGCTGCAAAGCGGGATTTCCAAGGCGACTCAGCCTGAATCGCTGGAGATCGATCTTGCTCGCATGTTCGAGGTGTCCGGGAAGGCGGACGATGCGATCAAGCTCTATGAAACGACGCTGCGGCAGGATCCGCACTCGGACGTGGCAGCCAACAATCTGGCGATGGTATTGGTCACGTTCAAGACCGATCGTCCCAGCCTCGACCGGGCCAAAGACCTGGCGCAGCGATTCTCTTCCTCGCCGAATACCGCATTCCTGGATACCTACGGCTGGGTCTTATACAAGCGCGGCGACTCGTCCGCCGCCGTCTCGGTATTGCAGTCCGTGTTGTCGAAAGCACCGGAATCGCCCGTCGCGCTCTATCACTTGGGCATGGCGCAGGCATCGGCCGGACAGCCGGACGCGGCCCGCGAGAATCTGACGCTGTCGCTCAAATCCGGCAAGGCGTTCCCGGGAATGGATGAAGCCAAAGCCACGCTCGACAAGCTCGCCAAATTGTCTGCCATCACCACCAGCATCGCCCCCAGGTCATAAGAAAAATATGCAGAACCCTCTCATCAAATTGATTGTCGCCGGCCTGACGGCGGTAGCGGCGCTCTCCGGGATGGCGAGCGCCGATGTGCTGTTGGACAGCACGACCTTGGTGGGTCTGCCCGCCGTGGCGGCGCCCGCGGAGCTGGCATTCACGGCCACCACCGCGGAGGCACTGACCGTCACACTCACGGACTTGCAAGCACCGGCGGCGTTCAGCACCTTGCAAATCGCGGTGACGCTGGGCGATACGCTGGTCGGGTCGGCGAACGTCGATGCGACGTCGCACACCGCGACCGTGGCGATTCCCGCCGCCACCGGCAACTACGTGTTGCACGTGGTCGGTACGCCGGACGCCACGCAGATGATCGGAGGTTTCGGGGCGTGCGTCACCCGCAATGCCGATCCCACACCGCGTACCTGTATCGCCGCCGACTCGTTTTCCGGAAACATTCTGACACCGTCGACGCCATCGACGGCACCTTCATCCGGGCTCAATACGAATTTTACGTCGACCGTGGCCGGTGGCTACACGGTCACGATCACCGACGATGTCTTTCCGGTTGCGTTGCAACAGGTTTCCGGCGGCATCACGCAGGGGAGCACGCCGGTGAACTCGACGGGATTCACCCTCGGAGCGAACCAGGTCACGCTCGCGGCTGGGACCACCTACACGCTGCTGCTGGGTGCGCTGGCCGATGCCACCGTGCAAGCGGGCCTCTACAGTGTGCACATCACCGACCCGACGGGTGCCGCCGTCTTCGATCGCACGCTGCCCGTCGGCACGCTGGCGTCGTCCACCGTCGTCAACAACCCCGCCGCCCAAACGCTCGACCTCACCTTGACCGATTTGATGTATCCGGCGGCCTTCGCCAATCTCGGCGTCGCGGTGACGTCGGGATCCACCTTGCTCGCGAATCTCTCGACGCCTGGCTCGAATCCCAGCATCGCGGCGCCGGCCGGCAACCTGCAGGTCTGGCTGTACACCGTCACGTCGGGCACTCCCGGCGTGTACAGTCTGTCCCTGTCGAATGCCGCCGCCTCGAATGCGCTGCTGTCCACCACTCAGGTGGTCAATCCAAGTACTGCCACGACAGCGACGAGCTACGCGTTCGCGGTCGATTTGACTGCGGCCGGCAGCTACACTTTGGTGGTCAGCGATTTCCAGTTTCCCGCCGCGTTGGCGGCGACGCCGGTCGCAACCGTCGCGCAGAATGGCGCCGTTCTGCAACAAACCTCGAGCGGTGGTTTCACCGCCGCCGCCGGCTACATCGTCGTCGTGGTCAATGCGCAGCCCCCTGTCAGCGGCGCCGGGATCTTCGGCGTTACGGTCGCGACCACGGGAATGTCACCGCAGTTGTTGCTCGACCAGACCCAGTCGGTGGGCGCGACGTTCACGAATCAGACCGTCACCGTGACCACCGCCGGCAGTTACGACGTGACGCTGGCGGATCTCGGGTTTCCGGCCGATTTCTCGAGCCTGGCGGTGGTCGTTTCGCAGGGCAGCCAAGTGTTGGGCAAGATATTCGGCGGCGGAACCTTTACGTTCAGTGGAACGGGCGGTTCCTATCTGTTGACGTTCGTGGATACGCCGAGCAGCACGGCGGCGACGGCGACGGCGACGGCGGCTGCGACGGCCGGCTATGGCCTGTACTCGGTGCATGTGGCCTCGTCGGCGCCCACCCTCACGTTTACCTCGAGCGCCGCGTCGGTGACCGCGGGCGGGACGGTGACCTTGACCTGGACCAGCGAAAACGCCACCGCCTGCACCGCGAGCGGCAGTACGGCTTGGTCCGGAACGGAGGCCATCAATGGTTCGGCATCGGTGGTGATCCCGTCGACCGAGAGCCTGACGCTGACGTGTACCGGCTCCGGCGGATCGGCCTCGTTGTCGGTGAACGTGGCGACGACGGCGGCGACTAGTTCCGGCCACAGCGGCGGTGGCAGCGTCGATGCCGGGCTGATCGCCGGTTTGGCAGGACTCCTGCTGGCTCGTCGACGCCGCCGCGGGCGGCGAGTGCTGCCGTGCAATGTTGCTGTAATGTAAAGATAGCGCTCGAATTGCTGTTACATATCCCGCGTAGGGTGTTATTCGATACCGCGACCTGAAGGGACGACGACCATGCATTCAAAGCGATTTTCGATACGAGCCCTGTTGGGAGCCGCCGTCGCGGTCGCCGGCATCGGGTCGGCACTGGCCTCGTCGGTGCCGTTGAGCGATACGACGCTCTCCACGGGAACGACGTCCTTCGGCAGCGGCACCACACTGGCCGTCCCCGGTTCCTACACCTATGCGAACACCTTCGCCGGCGGCGTCGGATTGAGCACGATCGCCGGCGCCACCTCGGGATTCTTCGATGATTATGTGTTCACGATTACGGGCGCGTCGGCCAACTCCGTGACGTCCACCATCAATTTGGGCGATACGCTGGCCATCGATGGCCTGCAAGTTGCCCTTTTCGATTACACCCTCGGGCAAGCCGTCCCCGTCAGCGGGCCGGCACTGATCACCGGCTGGAGCACGGCCATCAATAGTGGCGGCGTGGCAGCCACGATTTCGGTCATTCCGCAAACGACCTTGGCGCCGGGGACGTATGCGCTGGAAGTCCAGGGCACGGTCACCGGCACGGCCGGCGGAAGCTATTCAGGCACCTTGAACCTGGCGCCGGTTCCCCTCCCGGCCACCCTGACGCTGATGATATCGGGCGTTGCGGGATTGGGCCTCTGGGGCCGCCGCCGCCAGGCTCCCGCGGCGGCTGTCTAAGACCGACCGCACGCGAAACGTTGCGCGTCTTGCACGCGCCACGTTTTGCCATGATTCGCCTCCAGAAGGACTGATTCCCGGCGGTGGACCCGCCGAATCCTGACCCACAGTGATCCTTGAGCAACCGCTCTGGAGGACACATCAATGAGTCAGCGAAATTTCTGGAGCCAGCATCGAGAGGCGTCGCTCAGTTGGATCGCGTTTGGTCTGTTGCTTGCGGCGTGGAACGCCTCGGCTGACGATCCGCGCGGCGGCGGTGCGCGCGTCAGCGCTGCCGCGACGCGGCCGGTCTCACTGGGCACCTACCCCTGCATATCGGTCCGCGCCGTGGCGCAGCATAGCGCTGTCATCAAGGCGTCAACTTGATGGTTGACTGTAATGCTCGAGCATGTTGGATACGTCCTCCCATTCGAGCACAGCACGGGTCTTGATCGTCGATCGGGATAGTGGTGTCGTCGACCGGTTGCGCCCCGGCTTGGAGGATGCGGCCTTCAGCGTCATCGCGACGACGGACCTTGGCATGGCCATTGCGTCGCTCGCGAAGCGCCCGCCGCAGCTCGTCATTCTCGACTGGAACCTGCCCTGTAACGCGGGCTTGAAACTGGTTCAAGCGGTGCGGGCGGTCGACTCGCCGCCGGGTATCGGCCTCATCATCCTCTCGGGGCTCGCCGCCGAACATGACATCGTGACCGGATTGAATCTGGGTGCCGATGACTACATCGCCAAGCCTTTTTCCGTGCGCGAGGTCGTGGCGCGGGCTCAGGCGGTGGTCCGCATGCGCGCGCGCAACGCACGCGCCGACCTTCTGGCATGCGGCGATCTCGTGCTGGATGCGGCAAACCATCGCGCGATGGCGGGTAACCGGCTTCTCAATTTGAGCCCACTGGAATTTCGGCTGCTTGAATTCCTCATGGAGCATCCGGGTCGCACCTTCAACCGGGCGCAACTTCTCGCGGAGGTGTGGGGCGCCGGGAACGACATCGACGAGCGAACCGTCGACGTGAACGTCCTGCGCCTGCGCAAGCTGCTGGAGGCGCCAGGTTGTGCGGAATATATCCAAACCATCCGCGGCTTCGGCTATCGCTTCGCGGCGCCGACCTTGACCACCAGCATCGCCTGACCCTCGGGCATGTCCCGGTGCGCCTTTTGTTCTTGGCAACACACGGCGATTGTGACCTGCGACACGAAACTCTCCGCAGGAGCGGTTATGGTTAATCCAGAACTGATCACGCGGAGCGAAGAATGAACGACACGACAGAGATGCAAGATCTTCGGTGGCAAATCATGCAACGCAATCTCGCCGCCGGGCGTCCCGCCGAGTCGGCGGTGTACCCGCTGGTGCGTCGACCGGCGCAGCCGCATTGGAGATTCACTCCGGCGACAGGCTCCTGGCTGAGCCGCACCCGCAACGGAGTCGAAAAGCCTCGCGCAACTGTCGCTTAATCGTCATCTTCACGCGTCAAGATTTAACCTTCCCATAAGCGGAGGTGACAGCGTGAACAGCCTCGATCTCGATTCCCAGTTGAATCAACTGGAACTGGAATGGCGCGACGTGTACGAGGCCAGCATCCTGGCCCGCAGCAGCTACCAATCCTTGGCGGCGCGCAGCGCCGGCGCCGAGGTTCTCGATGTGGCCAAGGAGCGCCTGGATCGCGCGGAGGCGTTGAAGGCCCGCGTCAGCACCCGTATCGAACGGTTGGAGGCCAGCCTGTTGCGAGCGGCATCATGAACGATCTGCCCGTCGACGACGAATTCGCCTGGAACCAGCGGGAACGACTCTGGTTCGGGGCGCTGGCTGCCGCACGGGCCGCGCAGCTGGAGTGCGACGTCCTTCGCGAGGTGATGGTCCTCTCCCAGGCAGCGTGGAATCGGAGCCGCGAGCGCTTGGCCGAGCTTCAGGCGCTCCGCGATGCGTTCGGGGAGAAAACCGCCGCCTGATTGTCCGATCAGGCGCGGACCAGCAACACGGCGCGACGCGTTGCCGCCCGCCGGTTGCCGCATGACCGTTTGGCCCGCGAATCATCACCCGATGAACGCTTGACGCAACAGCGCAAGAAGGCCGCCGCCGGGCCGGCGGGGCAGCATGGTGTGCCGGATGGCGGCGTCGGCGAGGCACGCAATCGCAATGAGCCCGAACGTCCCGAAATTGACGAACAGCGACCAAGTCGATCGAGAAACGGTGAAGAATAACGCCACGATCGCAGCGCTCATGACCATGTAAAAGACAGCCCATGCGAGGGTCGCCCTGCGGGTGAAGGCGGTTTCGAGGGGCGACAGCGCGCCATGAAGCTTCACGGCCAATTGGGTGCATAAAGGAATGTGCCCCGGGAGCAGGGTGCGCGCAAAGCTCACCGCCACCAGGGTATACGCGCCGCACTGCTGCACGAGGTCTGCCCACTCGTAATTGCGTTCGATCAACCCCCAATAGTAATAGAGGCCGGCAACCACGAGTGCAGCGATCGGCAGAGCGATCGAGGGCCGGGTCCAGCGCCATAGCAGCACGGTACCCACCAACAACACGGGGCCGATCGACAAGGCGGCTGCCAATCCCTTGGCATCAGGATTCGAGTTGCTGTAGTAGGACAGGCCGGCATAGCCGAGGATGACGAGGCCGAGCGCAACCCACGCAAAGCGCCCTGGCGTCGCGGCACTTGCCGGTGGCGCGCCTTTCGATATCGTCAAATGGGAGTTCGCTTCGCGTTGGCGCCGGGGCTGCAAGCAGCCCCGGCTGGGTGAACGTTTATCTCTGGCGCGATTCTACGCGGTCAGGCAGCGGCCATCAGACCTTTCAGCTTGCTGATGGCATTGCTCTCGACCTGGCGAACGCGCTCTGCCGAAATGCCGTACTCGTCGGCGAGTTCGTGCAGGGTCGCCTTGTCGTCGGTCATCCAGCGGCGCTTCAAGATGCTGCGGCTACGCTCATCGAGTTTCTCCAGCGCCATGCTCAGGCGATCACTGGAATCTTCCTCCCATTCCTCGCGCTCCACCTCGACCGCAGGATCGGCGTTGCTCGCGGGCAGATACATCGCCGGCGAATAGGCCTCTTCCTCGTCGCTTTCCGGCGTCGGGTCGAACGACATATCGCGAGCGGACAACCGCTGCTCCATCTCGCGAACATCCTTGACCTCGACACCCAAGTCGCGAGCCACCGCCTTCGTTTCTTCCTCGGAAAGCCACGCCAGGTTCTTCTTCATCTTGCGCAGATTGAAGAACAACTTGCGCTGCGATTTGGTGGTGGCCACTTTGACCAAGCGCCAGTTGCGCAACACATACTCGTGAATTTCCGCACGAATCCAATGCACCGCGAAGGAGACCAGGCGCACCCCCACGTTGGGATCGAAACGCTTGACTGCTTTCATCAGCCCGACGTTGCCTTCTTGGACGAGATCGCCCATGGGCAGGCCATAGCCCAAGTAGCCACGCGCGATGTGCACGACGAATCGCAAATGCGACAACACGAGTTGCCGCGCAGCGTCCAGATCGGCATCCGAACGGAAGCGGATCGCGAGCGCGACCTCGTCTTCCTTGCTCAGAACCGGTATCTGGGATACGCGGTCAATATAAGAATCCAGGCTCCCCACGGGGCCCGCGAACACCAAACCAGTCTTTGTAGCGACTAAGGCGGCAGTCATTAGCGGAAACCTCCAATCAAATCTCGGATGCAATAATAGCACTCCCATAATTGGAGTGCTAACGGCCGCCGGAGTTCATCTTCCGGCGAAAGAAATTCTGAAAATCAACGACTTACGCGTGATTCTAGGTCGGTTCGATGGCCTTTATGTGGCGCGAGGCTGCAAGCCACGAACCCAACCAGCCTAACGCGACCGCAACGCCCAATACAACGACACTCGGCCCAAATCCCACGCCGCGGAGATGGAACTCGCTGCCATATAGGCCCGCGAGGCGCCGTACCGCCCCGGCGAGCAGGCCGACCGCGATTCCCACCAGCAGGAGCGCCAAAAGGCCGCCTCCCAGCCCGTACCAGATTCCGCTGTACAGAAAAGGGCGCCGCGCGAAACCATCGGTGGCGCCGACCAACTTCATGACCTCTATTTCCGCCCGTCGGTTCAATATGTCAAGCCGGATCGTATTCCCCACCACCAGGACCACGCCAAGGGCCAAGAGGGCGGCGGTCAGCCACAGCACCCGGTTCGCGATATCCATGAGGGCGTGCAATCGCTTGACCCATTCGGTATCTGCTTGAACGGTCTGCACGTCGGGCGCAGCGGCAATCGCGTGCTTGAGCGCCTCCAACCCCTCGGGCGTGCTGGCTGCCGGCGCCGGCGTGACGACCAACGTGTCCGGCAGCGGGTTGTCGCTCAGGGCATCCAGGGCGTTGCCGAATCCGGACGCGGTCCGAAATTGAGCGAGCGCTTCGTCGGCGGTGATGACGCGGACGGCCGCCACGTCCGAGCGGCCCCGCAATTGCTTTGCCAAGGTTTGCGCCCGTGCACCGGTTGCCTTCTTGTCCATGTAGACCGACAAGTCGAAGGCCTCGTTCCAATCCGCCGTGGCCGCGCGGGTGTTGTCCAGGAACACGTTCAGCAGCAAGGGCAGCGCCAGCGCCACCGCGATCACCGCCATGGTCATCGCCGCCGCCATCGGCTGCTGCGCGATGCGCCCGAGCGACCCCACCAGGGTCTGCGCGTGGCGTGCGGACCAGGTTTGCAGACTCACGGATTCACGACCGCCGGCGCCGCCAACCTGCCATCGCCCAACACGATGCGTCGTGCCCCGATTTGGTCGATGAGGTGAACGTCGTGCGTGGCGATGACGACCGTCACGCCGACGTCGTTGAAACGTTTGAACAAGCGCATGATGTCGAGTGCGAGGTCGGGGTCCAGATTGCCCGTGGGTTCATCCGCAATGAGCAACCGAGGTTTGCCGACGACCGCGCGGGCGATGCCGACTCGTTGTTGCTCGCCCGTGGACAGCTCCAGGGGTCGGCTTCTTTCCTTGCCGAGCAACCCCACCTGGTCGAGAGCCGCCCGTACGCGCTTGTCGATCTCCCGTTTCGGGACACCGGCAATGATCAGCGGCAGCGCCACATTGTCCGAAATGGGCCGGTCGTGGAGCAGCTTGTGATCTTGGAACACCACGCCGAGCTGGCGGCGAAATTGCGGAATCCCGCGGGGCTTGATGCCGGCGGTGTTCTGACTACCGATGAACACCTGGCCCCGGGTCGGGCGTTCGATGAGCGCGATCAACTTCAAAATGCTGCTCTTGCCGGCGCCCGAGTGGCCGGTCAGGAATGTCATTTCTCCGTCGCCGATGGTGAAGGACACACCGGCGAGCGCCTCGCGGCCGTTGGCGTAGCGTTTGTGGACCTGATCGAATCGAATCATGCGTCGTCAGCGGATTTCAGCAGGGCCGACACGAAATCAGACGCGTTGAACACACCGAAATCTTCGGTTTGCTCTCCGACGCCCACGAATCGAATGGGAATGTTCAGCTTCTGCGCAATGGCGAGCACGACACCCCCTTTGGCCGTGCCGTCGAGCTTGGTAATCACGAGCCCCGTGACCCCCAGGCCCTTGTTGAACTCCTGTGCTTGCGCAATGGCGTTCTGCCCGATGGTGCCGTCCAGCACCAATAGCACCTCGTGCGGCGCCGTGGGGTCGATCCGCCCTAGCACGCGCTTGACCTTCTTGAGTTCGTCCATCAGATGGGTCTGGGTATGCAGGCGTCCGGCCGTGTCGGCGATCAGCACGTCGATGTTGCGGGCCTTCGCCGCCTGCAAGCCGTCGAAGATCACCGCGGCGGGCTCTGCACCGGCTTGTTGCGCGATGATCGGTACCTTGTTTCGGTCGGCCCAGACCTCGAGTTGCTCGCGTGCTGCGGCGCGGAAGGTGTCGCCGGCGGCCAGCATGACGCTGCGCCGCTCCGCCAGAAGTCGATGGGCCAGTTTACCGATGGTGGTGGTCTTCCCGGCGCCGTTGATGCCGACGACCAAGATCACGTACGGCTTGATCCGCGAATCGATGACCAGCGGCTGTTCGACGGGCTTCAGGATTTCCAGCATGGCGGCGTGCAGCGCTTTCAACAGCGCGTCGACGTCATCGAGTTCCTTGCGCGCCACGCGCTTGCGAAGATCGTCGAGGATGCGGGTGGTGGCCTCGATGCCGACATCCGCGGTGATGAGCCGCGTTTCGAGTTCGTCCAGGATCTCCGCATCGATCTTGCGGCCGCCGGGCAGCAATTCCTTGATGTCGGTGGTGAGCCATGCGGGCCCGGTGTTGATCTTGGTGCGCAGGCGTTTGAAAAAGCCGCGCACGCCGGATTTTTCGGATTCGTTCGTCATGGGCACAGGAAAAGGGCGCTGCCGCGCGCCCCGGGTTCGTTAATCATGGGACCGCGAGCTTACCAGCCTCCGCAGGGTATGATGCCGCCCGTGACACCCTCCAAACCCCCAAAACCCCACTCGTCGGCCAAACCTCCCACCGAGGGCCGCAATTCCGTCCGAATCATCGCCGGCACGTGGCGTGGTCGGCGCGTGAGTTTCCCCGACATGCCCGGCCTGCGGCCGACCCCAGATCGTGTCCGCGAGACCCTGTTCAACTGGCTGCAGCAATCCATCGCGGGTGCGCGCTGTCTGGACCTGTTCGCGGGCTCCGGTGCCCTCGGGCTCGAAGCCTTGTCCCGAGGGGCGAAGGTCGCCATCTTCGTGGAGCAGGCGCAGCTGGCTGCCCGGGCGCTGCAGGCGGAACTCACGCGCTTCGGCGGTACGTCGAAGTCCCGCGTGGTCGAGATGGGCGCATCGCGCTTTTTGCGCAGCCCCAGCGAGCCCTTCGGCGGCGCTTTCGACGTGGTCTTCGTGGATCCGCCCTTCGGCAAGGATGCCTTGGTCGACTACATTCCGTTGCTCGACGCGGGGAACTGGCTCAAGCCCGGCGGCTTGGTTTACCTGGAGTGCGAGAAGGCGGCGGGAGCGCCGTTGCTGCCCTCACACTGGGAATTGCTCAAATCGAAGTCGGCCGGTGAGGTGGGTTATCATCTGGCGCGCGTCAATGCGCGGCTGGCGAGCGAAAAACCTGGGTGATGAACAAAAGAAACGCTGTATACCCTGGCACCTTCGATCCGATGACCAATGGGCATCACGACTTGGTTCGGCGGGCGGCCAGTATTTTCGACCGGTTGGTCGTTGCGGTGGCGGCGAACCCCAACAAGGCGCCGATGTTTTCGCTGGAACAACGGGTCGATATGGCGCGTCGGGTGCTCGCCGACGTACACAATGTGGAAGTGAAGGGCTACGTTGGGCTTACCGTGGATTTCGCCCGTCAGAACGGTCTTTCGGTGATCGTGCGCGGCCTGCGGGCCGTCTCGGACTTCGAATTCGAATTCCAATTGGCTAATATGAGCCGTCATCTGACTCCGGAAATCGAGTCGGTGTTCATGACGCCCCAGGAGCAATACACATTCATTTCCTCGACCTTGGTTCGCGAGATCGCCGTCTTGGGCGGCAATGTCTCGGAGTTCGTGCATCCCATCGTCGAGGTCGAACTCAAGCGGCACCGCAAGCTTTGACGGGCTTTGGTGGGGATCCGATAGCCCACCGTTCGGTTTTCCGCGCCCGGTTGGCGATCGCCGCCGGCCTCCTGCTGCTGAACACGGCGGGCTCTCCCTTCGCCTTCGCCGATGCCGGCGGCGCACAGACCGCCCCGACGGCCGCTCACAAGGGCGCCATCGCGAGCGCCTATCCGCTGGCGAGCGAAGCGGGCGAAGAAGTGCTCGCCAAAGGCGGCAATGCATTCGACGCCGCCGTGGCGGTATCCGCCGCGCTGGCGGTCGTCGAACCGAGCAGTTCAGGGTTGGGAGGGGGCGGGTTTTATCTGCTGCATCGCCAGACGGACGGTCGCGAGACCATGCTGGATGCGCGCGAAAAGGCCCCGGGTGCAGCCACGCGCGACATGTATCTGGACAAGGCCGGCAACCCGATCGTCAACGCATCCATCGACGGGCCGCTGGCCGCGGGGATCCCGGGCGAACCCGCGGTGTTTGAATACCTGGCCCGCAAGTTCGGCCGGCTGCCGCTCAAGGTGAGCCTGCAGCCGGCGATCCGCCTGGCGCGCGACGGTTTCCCCCTGTACGGGCGGCTGCAGGGCGGCATCCGGTTCAAACGCGAAGGCCTGCTCCGCTCGCCGGACGCGGCCAAGGTGTTTCTGACGGCTGATGGCGGTGTCCCCGAACTGGGTGCGGTCATCAAGCAACCGGACCTCGCGAGGACCTTGGAGGTCATTGCCGAGCTGGGCGCGAAAGGCTTCTATGCCGGCCGCGTCGCGCAGGATTTGGTGAGCGGGGTGCGGGCCGGCGGCGGAATCTGGACGCTGGCGGATCTGGCGTCGTACAAGGTCATCGAGCGCAAGCCATTGGTCGGCAACTACCTTGGAGCGCGGATCGTGTCCGCATCGCCGCCGTCATCGGGCGGCGTTGCCGTGGTGGATGCGCTCAATATTCTCTCGGGTTATGACTTGCATGCGCTGGACTCGGCGACGCGCAAGCACCTGGTGATCGAAGCGATGCGCCGCGCGTACCGGGACCGGGCGCTATACCTGGGCGATCCTGATTTCGTGAAGATGCCGTTGCCTCAGCTCGTCAATACGGATTACGCGGCCGGACAACGCTCCAGCATTCGCCTCGACAAGGCGATGCCGAGCGACATGTTGCCGGGCATCGAGGCCGAGCACGTGGGCATGCACACCACACATTTCTCGGTGTTGGATGCTGCAGGCAACCGGGTCGCGGCCACCATCTCGATCAACTTGTTTTTCGGGTCGGGCTACATGGCGCCCAAAACCGGCGTGCTGCTCAACGACACCATGGACGATTTCTCGGTCAAGCCGGGCGCCCCCAATGCATTTGGTCTGGTCGGCAATGCGGCGAACGCGATCGCGCCCAACAAGCGCAGTCTGTCGAGCATGGCGCCGAGCTTCATCGAGACGCCGAAGGGCATGATGATCATCGGCACGCCGGGAGGCGCCTACATCATCAGCATGGTATTGCTGGGAACCCTCGATTACCTCGACGGCATGACGGCGGCCGATATCGTCAAGGATCCGCGCTATCACCACCAGTACCTGCCCGACGTGGTGGACTACGAAAAGGGTGCGCTGTCGGAGACCGAGATCTATCGCCTCAAGGGGATGGGCCACGATCTGAAGGAAGGTGATCGGCGGTGGGGCAACATGCAGGTGATCACCTGGGACTACGCCAGCGGCAAAGTGGAGGCGGCGTCCGATCCTCGAGGCGAAGGCGAAGGCTTGGTCTACTGAGCGTTGCCGGCGCGGTGTCCCGGCGCTTTGGGCCCGTCGACATCAGCAAGGCGAGCCGGTTCATTTCTGACACGTCGAACACCAGTAGGTCGACCGCTGCCCCTGGAGAAACTGCTTCACCGGCCCCTTGCATACGCGGCAGGCTTTGCCTTTTCGCTCGTACACGAACAGCTGCTGCCTGAAATACCCGGGGATCCCGTCCGCGTTGACGTAATCGCGAAGCGTGGTGCCGCCGATGTCGATGGCCGCCGCCAGCACTTCTTTGATCGCGCGCGTGAGCGCGCCGGCCTGCGCGCGGGTCAGGCGACCGGCAGGCTTGCGCGGCGAAATGCCGGCGCGAAATAGCGCCTCGCTGGCGTAGATGTTCCCGACGCCGACCACCACCCGGGAGTTCATGATGAATTGCTTGATCGCGACCGCCCGCCGCCGCGTGGTTCGATGGAGATAGTCGCTGTCGAAGGATTCGCTGAGGGGCTCCGGCGCCAGCTTCGCCAGGAGCGGATGTGCGGCTGGGTCAGTGTCGGTCCAGTGAGCGCTGCCGAAGCGGCGGGGATCGTGGAAGCGCAACACCTTTCCGGAATCCAGCACGATATCCCAGTGGTCGTGCCCTTTCGGGGTCGTGTCGGCGTCCAGAATACGCAGACTACCCGACATGCCGAGATGCAGGATCAGCGTGCCCGCGTCGAATCCGATGAGGATGTACTTGGCCCGCCGCTCGACACGACGCACGACCTGCTGCCGAAGGGACTCTTCGAGGTGGGCGGCGATCGGCCAGCGGAGGCGGCGATCGCGGATCACCACGTCGATCACGCGCCGGCCCAACAGGGCAGGCGCGATGCCTCGGCGCGTAGTCTCGACTTCCGGAAGCTCGGGCATGGTTCAACCCGCCCAAGACCAGAAGCGAGTTACTTGATCTTCGATTCCTTGTACGGCACGTGCTTGCGCACCACCGGATCGAATTTCTTGGTCTCCATCTTGTCGGGATGAAGCCGCTTGTTCTTCGTGGTCGTGTAGAAATGCCCGGTTCCGGCCGAAGAGATCAATTTGATTTTATCGCGCATGGAGAAGCTCCTTAAACCTTGACGCCCTGGGCGCGCAGGTCGGCAACGACCACGTCGACGCCACGCTTTTCGATGGTTCGCAGGCCGCGAGTCGTCACCCGCAGGCTGACGAAGCGCTTCTCGCTTTCAAGCCAGAACCGATGAGTGTGCAAGTTCGGCAAAAACCGGCGGCGTTTGCGATTATTCGCGTGGGAAACCGTATTACCCGTTTTCGGGCCCTTACCCGTGACCTGGCAGACTCGTGACATGGCTTAGACCTTTGGACTTGAACACATAGGGACAGCCGCGTTTTATACCAGGGTGCTTGCGGATCGGCAACGATTGTTGACGCAGTTATCAATTAAAGCCCCGGCAAGGGTGACGGCGATCCTGTCGGTAAGCTATATTTTTCATATACTTAACATTACACCCGGGCGCAGCCAGTGTACCGCGCCAATTAGGATTGCGAGCCTTGATAAACGACCGTCCAGCCCACGCTTCCGCGCCGATTGCCGCAGAGCACGCGAGTTTTCTCGCTGGCGGTGGAGACATGGGGGCACTTCTGCGTGCGTACGACTGGCACGACACTACGCTTGGCGCGCCGCAGCATTGGCCGCAGAGCCTGAAGACCGCGCTTCGGATCATGCTGACCTCCCGCCAGCCCATCTGGGTCGGCTGGGGCCGTGAACTAACCTTTTTTTACAATGATGCCTATAAAGCCATCATCGGCGGAAAGCATCCGCGGGCGCTGGGACGACCCACCTCCGAGGTTTGGCGCGAGATTTGGGCCGAAATCGGACCCTTGCTGGCGACCGCCATGGGTGGCAGCGAAGGTACTTACGTCGAAGAGCAGCTGCTCATCATGGAGCGCAACGGCTACCCGGAGGAGACTTACTACACCTTTTCGTACAGCCCCATTCCGGACGACGACGGCAGTGCCGGCGGGATCATTTGCGCGAATACCGACGACACCAAGCGAGTCATCGGCGAGCGGCAACTCACCTTGCTTCGCGACCTGTCCGCGGCGACCTCGCGCAAGCAATCTTCGAAGGAGGTCTGCTCGGATGCGGCGTTGGCGCTGGCCACCAACCCGCTCGATTTGCCGTTTGCGATGATTTACATGGCCCACGACGACATCGGTACGCTTTCGCTGGTCGGTTTCTCGGGGATACCGGCGAGCCATGCGGCGTTGCCCACCCTGATGGCGTCCGACAGCACAGCGCCCTGGCCGATCGACGCGGTGTTCCGCAGCCAGGAACTTCAGATCGTCGACAAACTCGGCGGCAAATTCTCGCAACCGCTGCCCACCGGTGCGTGGCACGAACCGGTATCACAGGTGGCGTTGCTGCCGATTCTGCCGGCCGGCGATGCCGGGCGGCGCGGCGTACTGATCGTTGGTTTGAATCCCTTCCGGCTGTTCGACGGCGGGTATCGCGACTTTTTGGGGCTCGTCACCGGCCAGGTGGCGGCGGCGGTGGCCGACGCCGACGCCTATGAACAAGAACGTCGGCGGGCCGAATCTCTGGCCGAAATTGACCGTGCAAAGACGGCGTTTTTCTCGAATGTCAGCCACGAATTCCGCACGCCGCTCACGCTGATGCTCGGCCCGCTGGAAGAATCGCTTGCTCAGGGCGAAGTGCTGAGCCCGCAGGAACTGGAGCGGGTGACCGTGGTGCATCGCAATGCCATGCGGCTCCTGAAGCTCGTCAACTCGTTATTGGATTTTTCGCGCATCGAGGCCGGGCGCGCGCAGGCCAAATTCGAACCCACCGACCTGTCTGCGCTCACCCGTGAGCTTGCGAGCAACTTTCGCTCCGCGACCGAGAAGGCTGGGCTGGCCCTCAGCATCGACTGCTCGCCCCTGGCGGAACCCGTCTATGTGGATCGGGACATGTGGGAAAAGATCGTTCTCAATTTGTTGTCGAACGCCTTCAAGTTCACTTTCGAAGGCGCCATCCACGTTGCCGTTCAAGCGTATGGCCGCTCGGCGCAACTAATGGTCACGGATACGGGCACGGGTATATCCGACGCGGAATTGCCGCGGCTGTTCGAGCGATTCCACCGCATCGAGGGTGTGAGGGGCCGTAGCTTCGAAGGCAGCGGCATCGGGCTCGCGCTCGTCAAGGAATTGGTGGAGACCCAGGGCGGGACGATTCGCGCCGAAAGCGAGTTGGGACGGGGGACGAGCTTCTACATCAACCTCCCTCTTGGGACGGCGCATATTCCCGCGGGACGAATTCGCGACGAAGGCGGGCACCATTCGAGCGCCGCCATCTCGCAGGCATTCGTCGAGGAGGCGCTGCGCTGGCTGCCAGACGGGGGACCTTCCAGAGAGGTTGGCGCGGAGCTTCAGGCTCTGGGCGCCGAGCCCGTGCGGACTGAAACGGAGTCGAGGTCGCGTATCTTGATTGTCGACGACAATGCGGACATGCGCGACTATATGACGCGGCTCCTCGGCCCGAGACACACGTGCATCGCAGTCGAGGATGGCCAGGCAGCTCTGGAAGCCATCCGCTCGAACCGACCTGATCTGGTACTGACGGACATCATGATGCCGCGGCTCGACGGCTTCGGTCTCATCAAGGCGCTTCGCGAAGATGCCCGGTTGCGCGACCTTCCCATCATCGTCATTTCAGCCCGAGCCGGGGAAGAGTCCAGTGTCGAGGGATTGGCTGCGGGCGCGGACGACTATCTGGTCAAGCCCTTTGCGGCGAGAGAATTGATTGCCCGTGTCGATGGCGCGTTGGCCATGGCACGCGTACGCCGCACGATGGGCGAGGCGTTGCGCGAGGAGGCGCGTTCGCTCGAGATCCTGAATCAGGTGGGGGCGGCCGTCGCCGCCGAACTCGATCTTGGCCGCGCAGTCCAGGTGGTGACCGATGCGGCGACCGAGCTGACGGGCGCCGCATTCGGTTCATTCTTCTACAACGTACTCGACGAGCGTGGCGAGAGCTACATGCTCTACGCGTTGTCGGGCGTATCGCGCAACGCGGTTGCGGGCTTCCCCATGCCGCGTAAGACGGCATTGTTCGCACCGACCTTTGCCGGGCAAGGCATCGTGCGCGTGGACGATGTTCGTCAACATCCTGACTACGGCAGGAGCGAGCCGCATTTCGGCATGCCCAAAGGACACTTTGCCGTGCGTAGTTACCTCAGTGCGCCCGTGGTGTCGCGTTCCGGGGAGGTCTTGGGAGCGCTTCTCTTCGGCCATCCCGAGCCTGGGATGTTTAGCTCCCGCGCCGAGCGGTTGCTCGGCGGCATCGCGTCACAGGCGGCCATCGCCATCGACAATGCGCGGCTTTATCAAGCGGCACAAACGGAAATCTCCGTGCGTGCGCGCACCGAGGCGGCGCTGCGGGAAAGCGAAGAGCGCCAGCTGAAACTCAATCATTCCCTCGAGGCCATCGTCGCGGAGCGCACGGAAGAACTCGAGGCGGCGAACGAGGAATTGCGCGCAGAGGCCGAGGAGCGCGAGAAGATCGAACACGTTTTACGGCAATCGCAGAAAATGGAGGCTGTCGGCAAGTTGACCGGCGGCATCGCTCACGACTTCAACAATCTGCTGCAGGTGATCGGCGGCAACCTGCAGCTGTTGGTCAAGGACGTTGCCGGCAGCGAGAAGGCGGAACAGCGCTTGCGCAACGCGCTCGCGGGCGTGTCGCGAGGCTCGAAGCTCGCATCCCAGTTGCTTGCCTTCGGCCGCCGCCAGCCCCTGGCTCCAAAGGTCGTCAATCTCGGTCGATTCATTCGCGGACTCGACGACCTGTTGCGCCATGCGCTGGGTGACGGCGTGGAAATCGAGACGGTGATATCCGGGGGGCTGTGGAACACACTGGTCGATACCTCGCAGGCCGAGAATGTGATATTGAATCTCGCCATCAATGCGCGCGACGCGATGAACGGTCACGGCAAGTTGACCATCGAGGCGGGCAACGCGTCATTGTCGGACGAGTATGCGGCGCATCATGGCGACGTCCGGGCCGGACAGTACGTGATGCTGGCGGTGACCGATACCGGCTGCGGCATGACACCCGAAATCATGGAACAGGTGTTCGAGCCGTTCTTTACGACCAAGCCGGAAGGCCGGGGAACGGGCCTGGGCTTGAGCATGGTGTACGGGTTCGTCAAACAATCGGACGGCCACATCAAGCTGTACAGCGAACCTGGCCAGGGCACGACGATTCGGCTCTATTTGCCGCGCATTTACGGCGTCGAGGATGTCGTCGTCGAGGTCGATGCGGGGCCGGTGACGGGCGGCACGGAGACCGTGCTCGTGGTCGAGGATGACGAGGAAGTGCGTGTAACGGTGGTCGACCTGCTTACCGATCTTGGATACCGCGTGCTCAAGGCGCGCGACGCCCAGAGTGCTCTCGCCATCGTCGAGAGCGGCGCCGCCATCGATCTGCTGTTCACCGATGTGGTGATGCCCGGACCCGTGCGCAGCCCCGAGCTTGCCCGTCAAGCGCGGATCCGGCTGCCTGAAATCGCCGTGCTGTTCACCTCGGGATATACCGACAATGCCATCGTGCACGGCGGCCGATTGGACCAGGGAATCGAGCTGCTGAGCAAGCCCTATACCCGGGAAGCGCTGGCGCGCAAGGTTCGTCACGTGCTGCGAAACCAACTGCAGCGAACGTCGGACTCGGCCAGCCGCCGGCGAGAGGATTCCGCGACGGATGGTCGATCGCGTAGCTTGAATATTCTCTTCGTGGAAGATGACGAACTCATTCGAATGGCGACGGTGGATATGCTGAAGGGCCTCGGTCATGTGGTGTTCGATGCGGGCGACGCGCCGACGGCCCTGAGCATTCTCGATCATGCGGTCATCGACGTGTTGATGACCGACCTCGGCCTGCCCGGCATGTCCGGAGGCAGGCTTGCAGCCGAAGCGACCCGTCTGAGGCCCGGTTTGAACGTGATTTTCGCCACCGGAGCCGACGCCCCGCCACCCTGCGTGGATGGGCAGCCGTCGGCCGAGAGCGCCGTGATGCTTCACAAGCCCTATGACGCACTCGCCTTGGAGTCGGTCTTGCAGGCGGTGGCCGAAAGACGCACGAGTCCTTAGGCGGGAGCGCAGAGAACTATGCATTCAACTTGACATGTGAGAATGCGACTCGATCCTCCAGCACGACGCTCCAGGTGTCCGCGAAGTAACAGAGACGACGGTCTCTTCCACGAGCATCGGGTCAGACCAGGCCACGTTCGGCGAGCGACACACTGACGCCGTCGCCGACGATGATATGGTCCAGCAATCGGATGTCGACCAGCGCCAGGGCCTCCTTCACTCGCTGCGTGATGAGCTCGTCCGCCTGACTTGGCTCGGCAATTCCCGACGGGTGATTGTGCGCGACGATGACGGCCGCCGAATTGCGCTGCAGGGCCAACTTGACGATTTCCCTTGGGTGCACGCTGGCTCCGTCGATCGTGCCGCGAAACAGCTCCTCGAATTGAATCAGGCGGTGACGCTTGTCCAGGTACAGGCAGCAGAATACTTCATGCTCGAGATCCCGCAGCTTTGCGGAAAGAAAATCGCAAGTCGCCCGTGGGCTGCCCAGCGACGGCCCGGCGCGCAGGGATTCGGTGAGCTGCCTGCGGGAGAGTTCGAGCGCTGCCTGTAATTCGGCGAACCGGGCGAGCCCCAGGCCCGGCTCGGCGCAGAAGCGCTGGCGATCCGCCGCCATGAATTTTCGCAGCGAGCGGAAGTTCTTGAGGACATTGCGCGCCACATCGAGCGCCGAATGACCCGGTGTACCGGTGCGCAGCAGAATCGCGAGTAGCTCTGCATCCGATAGAGCTGCTGCACCCTTCTCGAGAAGTTTTTCGCGTGGCCGTTCGTCGCTCGGCCAATCCCTGATTGCCATGTCCGCCAGCATGCGCTGCCGAAGCGCCGCGCTCCAGCCGCATATCGCCGGCAACAGCCGAGTTTTGCGGCGGGCTGGCCGCGAAGCGGCCCTTCATCATCCGACGGGGATGAAACTCGCCCGACTGCGAGTGCGCGGACCGCGGCGTCCGATCGATCCGTATCCGTCCGTGCCACGATATGTTCACAAATCCGTCAACCGCACGCTAAAGAGTTGCTTCAACCTCTCGACCGTCGCCGAGCGAATCTTGACTGACTGTAAATGCCTTTAGGGAGATTCGGTGGACGACTACCACGTCATGTCCGCTTTTGCCACGATTATTCAATGCAATGAGGTTCAAAAAATGAATGTTTTAGTCAAGACGGTTGTCGCCGCGGCGTTAATCAGCGCCAGTGCAGCGGCAGGTGCCAGCACGTTCGACTTCTCTTATTCCTTTGCCGACGGTCAGCAAGTGACCGGCGACTTCACCGGCGTCACCGCCGATGGCGGCCAGTCAGTGACCAGCATCAGCAACATCCAAGTTCAGCTGAACGGCATTGCCTTCGCACCCGTCGCCGTTGGCGGGCAAACCCTGGGCAATGCGACGCTTCAGGCCAACACCTGGAACCCAGCTACGGGCGCGTTCGTCGACTCCACGCCGGTGACCATCTACGCGAACGGGGCGCTCAACAACTTCGTCATTTCCGACGTCGATGCCGCGACGAACACCTCGCCGGATTACGAGTTCGCTTACCTCAATGATTTGACCAACAGCCTTTTCCAAGTGGTTGCTGCCAACTTTTTACAGACCGATTCCTTCAGCCAGGCCGAAGGCAACTCCACCCAGCTGGCCGTCGATTCTCCCGGCACCGCTGCCAGCTGGAAGCTGACGGAGGCGACACCGGTCCCGATTCCGGCCTCTCTGGCGCTGTTCGCTTCGGGCCTGGGCTTTTTGGGCTTCCGCAGCCGTAGCCGTCGCGCTGCCTGAACGGGTCATTTTTTTTACCACATTCATCCGGGGATAACCGAATATGAAATCCGATTTCCAACTGCTGCGGCCTTCGAAGGTCGCGGTTGCCGTCGCCAGCGTGCTTGCGCTGGGTTCCGCTTCCGCCTTCGCCTCAGTGTCCATCGTCCAAGGCGTCGTGGGTGGCGCTTACTTCACTCCGCCGGTCTTCGCTGACACGGCGGCTGCCTCCTCGGCTGCCAGCACGGTGGCTTCGGTATATGCCGGTGTCACGGTGTGCTTCGACCTGAACGGCAACGGTGCCTGCGACGCGGGCGAGCCGTCCACGACCACGTCTTCCACGGGCAGCTTCAAGTTGTCCAGCTCAACCCTGGCGCCGCTGGTTGCCCAGATCGGCACCAATGCCACCAACAACGGCAATCCGATCAGCAGCCGCAATGTGTTCCGGGCCAATGCGGCGCAGATCCAGGCCGCGACCAAGAACCCCCTGTTGGCGGCGACTGTCAACATTACCCCGCTGTCGACTGAAGTGGCTCTGGCTATCGAGAACCAAGGCCTGAGCTTCAATCAGGCGACCGCCAACCTGGCCCAGCGCATCGGCGTCTCCACTGCCTCAAACGTGCTGCTGCCCCCCAACCAGGTTACAAATTCGGCGGACCAGGCGGCCATACTCAAGGAGTCGGTCATCGCGCAGGGCCGCCTCACGCTGGCGGCGAAGTTCGTCGATCGCGGTGACACCGTCGGCGAGCTGCGCGGCAATTTCGACTGCCCGGCCGTGGCGAATTTCGATTCCGCCAATGCCGACGTCTGTTCGGGAACGGATCAGAGCACCGTCGCCATCCCGGCCGCCCAGCAGTGGGCATTCAACCTGGAAGGCATGCCGCAATACGATTACGTGTTTGTCATCGTCGAAGAGAACGAGTCACAGAACGCCGTGTATGGCAAATCAACCCTGCCGTACATCAATAGCTTCCTGAATTCAGGCAACCTGTACTACAACTACTTCTCCACGGGCGATCCGAGTGAGCCAAACTATCTGGCGCTGGGCGCGGCCGACGACTTCGGCCAGACCGGCGACGAAGCCATTCCTTACCCGGCGATCGTCGGTGTGGTTCCCAATCTGGCTAACTCCATGAAGGCCGCGGGTCTGACTTGGCACGAGTATGAGGGGTCGCTCTGGCCGTCACCGGCGGGCACTACCGCGAATGCGGGGGCCAGCAGTTGGAACGCGGCCACCGGCGGCATCTATTTCGACAATCCCGCCGAGAGCACCATCACGGGAGCAGATGGCATCACCTACCCCAGCGGGGTTGTCGCCAAGAAGCACAATACCGGCGTCTGGTTCGCGGATGCGGTGGCGCAGCCGGACTACGCACTCAACGCGCGCAGCATTTCGGGCGCCTACGGGACCACCGACGTGAATGGCAATGCGATCCCGTATCTCTACCCGAGCAATACCAATTCGACCGCTGCCGACAATTACACGGCCGCGGGAGACTGGGACAGCGCGCTGCAGGCCCATGCCGCGGCGAACAACATCACCTCGTGGTGGACCGGTAACACGCAACCGTGGGTTCAGGACCAGTTCAAGGCGGACCTGGCGAGCGGGAACGTCGCCAACCTGAACATCATTGTCCCTGATACGAAAGATGACATGCACGACCTCGGCACGGTGCCCCGTACCGATTACTGGGCCGAGAACGTCGTCAAGAAGATCGAGTCCTCCGCGATATGGAACGATCCGACCAAGCGCGTTGCCATCGTCATCACCTTCGACGAAGGCGAATCGGCGACGACCGCCTGCTGTGGCTGGAACCCGGAGCGCACGGGCGATGGGAAGGCACAGCTGGTCACGTTCACCGCGAACGGCACGGAGGTCTCGAGTCAGTCCGCTGAGTCGCCGTTCACAGAGGCCTACAAGGGTTCTGCCGGTACCAGCACTCTGACCTTCACGCCCCCCGCGTACAGCAATGGCAACCATGGGCATGGGGTGACGACGTTCGGCCTCTACACCAATCAGATGGCACTCGGCAATGCGCCTGGCGGCATCTACGATACCGACTACTACAGCCACTTCTCGTTCGTGCGGACGGTGCAGGACATTTTCGGGCTGGCCGATCCCGGTCAGGCGGGCACCTATATGAACCGTTCCAAGTACACGGAGACCTTCATCAATCAAAACGCCACGGTGCTCCCGGAGTTTGCGGGCAGTGCGAATCCGCACTTCGATGCGGTGCGCGCGATGAACCATGTGTACCAGTTCCCGGCCGATGTGACTCACGTGGCTCCCGCGGGTGCGGTGACGCCACCCGTGACGGTTGGACCGGATCCGGTTCAGACGAACCTCTGGGAAACCAACTAGAACGTCCCGCGGCTGCGGAGTTGACAGGAAAGGGCCGGCGCAAGCGCGCCGGCCCGATCATTTATCTATGTTAGAGGAATGGCACTTACTTAAGCGAAAAGCGGCTTGATTAGGCGGGTCGAGCCAGCCGGTCCAAGGCGTTTTCCAGCAGCAACCAGGATCTCATCGGAGTCTGACCTGTGAAATTCGGGCTGGAAAGTGCTTAAGTAAGTGCCATTCACATTCATATGTTAGAGCAGTATTAATCGTAAGGTTCAGGAGTAGGGCATGCTCGAGAATTCGCAGGCGTTGCGGGATCCAGTGCGTGTAAAACGCAGCCTGTTTGCGGTTGGAATTTGTATCCTTGGCGGCTTGGCGGCCCCGACCCATGCCCAGTCCATAACCCCGGTCACGACCCTGAGCCCGCAGGCCCAGGTGGGACAACAATTGTTCTTCGACACCAATCTGTCGGCTTCCAAGCAGATGTCGTGCGCCACGTGCCACGACCCTAACAATCACTACGCACAGCCGACCACCAACACCAACCCCGTGCAGTTCGGTGGCCCGAGCCTGACCGCGCCGGGCTTCAGGGCGGTGCCGACGCTGACGTATAAGCAATACACCCCGCCGTACAGTGACAGTGCCACCAACCCGGACGGGGTGAGCACGAACTCACCGGGGGGCGGTTTCACGTGGGACGGCCGAGCGGACACGCAGGCCCAGCAGGTCGCCATACCGCTGCTGTCCTCCTTCGAGATGGCCAACACCAGCCAGGCCGCGGTGGTCGCGGTGGTGCAGAATGCCAGCTACGCCGCTCTGTTTCAGGCGGCCTATGGCACGGACGTGTTCAGTAACACGCAGACGGCGTTCACCGATGTCGGGCTGGCGCTGCAGGCGTATCAGCAGGAGGATCCCAGCTTCAACGCGTTCACCAGCAAGTACGACTATTGGTCCACAGTCGCGCTCAGCAATGGGAAACCCGTCAACTTGACGGCCGCCGAAACGCGGGGCTACACCGTTTTCAACTACACGGGCAACTGCTTCGCCTGCCACTACAACGGCCCGATCACCGGCGGCGGCGGAGCCTTGTTTACCGACTTCACCTATGAGAACCCGGGCACGCCCCGCAACTCCAAGATTCCGGCCAACGCGACCAAGATCCTGCTGCCGACCTATTACGACCTCGGGCTGTGCACGGCGGTGAATCCGGACCCGATAAACGCCTACCTGATCCCGCACGTGCTACCCGGCAGCGCTTCGCTGTGCGGCTCGTTCAAGACACCCACGCTGCGCAACACCGCCACGCGCAATGTATTTTTTCACAATGGGGTGTTCACGTCCCTGGCGCAGGTCATCGATTTTTACAATACGCGCGACACCAACCCCGGGAAGTGGTATCCCACGGTCAACGGGGTGGTGCAGAAGTACAACGACCTTCCGACCGCAATGAAAATCTACGTCGACACCACGGACGTTCCTTTTGGCCTGTCACCAGGCGCCACGCCTTTCATGACGGCCCAGAACGAAGCGGACCTATTGTGCTTCCTGGAGACCCTGACCGACGGTTACGTCGCCGGGGTGACACCGCAAGATCCGAATTGTGTGAATTGACGGCCGACTTAAGGACTTGAGGAGATGAGCAAGTGATGACTTCGAAAACACGGGTGACCGCCTCAGGCGTTACGGTTGCGTTGATGTCGGTGTCGAGTCTGCTACAGGCCGGCACGCTCCAACCCAGCCAGCATGCGCTGACCAGCGCGGTGACGCACTATTTGTCGGATCACGGGGATCTGTGCGTGGGCAAGTTCACCTGGCCGCGGGTCGTGACACCGGAGGACCGGGAGGCCAAGACGAATGACGCCGTGCAGCTGCCGGTGCTCGAGCGCCTGGGCCTGGTGGAATCGACGGCAATTTCGGCGCCGGTTGCAGCAGGTTCCACCGCGGATGCCGCTGCGCAAGGCTCGCAGCCTGGGCCGGCTGCGGCGCCGGCCGAGTCAGCCAAGCGTTATTCGCTGACCGAGAAGGGACGCCGGTACTATCTTCAGAAGAAGCGAATCACCCTGGGTGCCCACGACCTGCCGGTTGAGCACGATGAGGACCTGTGCGTGGCCCGTCTCACCCTTGACAAGGTGGTGAAGTGGTCGGCACCCGAGCAAGTGCATGGCCATCTCGAGACCGTGGTGCGTTACACGTACCACATCAAGGCTGCGGATTGGATGGCAGATCCGCAGGCGCGCCAGATCTTTCCGGTCGTGGACCGGATCATCCGCCAAGAGGGCAATATGCTGATGAGCGTGAACGTGCGGCTACAGGATGGCAAGTGGCAGCCGGTGTTGCCCGTCCTGTGACGGTCGACAAAAGACGGAGATTCGTCCTTATCGTGGGCAAGAGCGAAACAAATCTGTCCGCCATTGATACGATTTCTGCATGAGAGTCGCCGTCAACATCAAACCGCCGTTGCGCAGCTGGATCGAACACAATCTCGATCGTGGCTGCCCGCCCGAGCAGTTGATCGAGGGCTTGATTGCTCAGCGATACGATCTGCCGATCGCCCAGGGCTTGATTCGGGCGTTCGTGGACGCCCGCACTACGGGTGTGCCATTAACCGCCGAGACCGTGAAGATCGACATGCCCGATGCGGCATACCTGGAGGGCCCGCCGCGGATTGCAGCGGGCCACTCGATCCGCATCGCAGACCGAGTCGTTTCTGTCGTGGCGCGCGTATCGAGGCCGGTCATTGCCGTGCTGGCTAATGTGTTGAGTGCCGAGGAATGCGAGGAGCTCATCGCGCTCGCACGGCCTCGCTTGAGGCCCTCGAGCGTGGTCGATCCGGTCACGGGCGAAAACCACGCCGCGGAATATCGCAACAGCGAGGCGATGTTCTTTCTACCGGGCGAGACGCCGCTGGTTGCCGCGCTGGATGCGCGGTTCTCCCGTATCATGAATATGCCCGTCGAAAACGGTGAAGGTCTGCAGGTCCTGCGCTATGGTCCGGGCAATCGCTACACGCCCCATTTCGATTTCCTCGTGCCCCGCAATGAGGCCAGTGAGCAGTCGCTTCGCCGCAGCGGACAGCGAGTCAGCACCCTCGTGACGTACCTGAACGATGTGCCGGACGGAGGCGAGACCACGTTCCCCCACGTGGGGTTATCTGTTTGTCCGATGCGGGGGAACGCCGTATACTTTGAATACTGCAATAGTCGCGGTCAGGTCGACGCCGCATCGCTACATGCCGGCGCGCCGGTGACCGCTGGGGAAAAGTGGGCCTTGACGAAATGGATGCGCGAACGGCCATTCGTCTCGGCACCGGCGACCAACTCCCGAACGTAGGCGACGCCTTCACACTCCCATATCTGCATCGAACCTGGGTACTTTTGAGCACGCTGTGCAGCCGGCGCATGCGCAGGGCGTGAGCCTCTCACGCATCGACGATGCTGCCTCGGCATGGTGCCGTTGCGGTGGCCTGTCGTCGCGACTGGTTTGTATGCGAACGTCAGACACCTGTAATCGAGCATCATTTTTTGTCGCGAATTGCGAACAGGTTGCTTGCAATTGCGTTTCTCGTAATCTCCCCATCGTCAATTTTCCCATCAAGAATTCCTGCGCGGGGTGCTCGTGATTTCCCACAGAAGGTTTGCCGGTGCTCGGTCGGCGCTTCGCGCGCCCGTATATTGGGTGGCATTGAGCTTGGTCCTGCTGAGCGCCGCTTCGAGCGCCGCGACTCAACGCTCCATCGGTTCATGGGTGTCGTGTACTGGTACGACTGATGATACGACGGGCGCAATGGCCGCTTTCGCCGCCGCAAAGAACGGGGCCTTTACGTTGGTCGTCGATTGTCCGGTGCGACTGCACTCCGGCTTGGCCGTCGATCGCGGCATCTTCATCGACAACAGCACTTCGGTGGCTTTTACTGCGACCGGAAAGTTCTTCGTCGACAATATGTTTCACCCCGCGTTCGTCATCGCGAACTCCAGCAACATCGTATTGACCAACTGGAACGTCGAATGGGACGGCGTGGTGCCCATCGATCCGAATTTCGGCGGCTACGAATTGGCTGGAACATTCGTGCCCTCCGGCGGAATAACGCAGCCGGCGGCGGCATTCAATGATCTGGTGTTGACCAAATGGCTGGCGACCAATCGAGCGGTCGTGTTCGACCCAAGTCAGGGTTGGATCAAGTCCGTTTGGGTGGGCGGGGTGAATCCGGCCGCGGTGTTTTTCATTACCGGGGACTCGTACAACATCGCCGTCACCGGCATGAAGTTGTCGGTCCCATCGACCGTCGGTGCGGATCACTTCATGCCCATGGCGTTCTCGCTGTCGGCGAACTGGAAAAGTAGTCAAACCGTCAATGGCAAAACGCCGGCCACGGCGCGTTATCAGTCCGTGCCGCATGGTCTGACGTTCTCGGGGGTCACGTTGGACGGCACATTGATGGGTTGGCAGGGCAATGTGCAGAACACCATGTTCGAGAACATCAATTCGCGTCGCTACGCCGACCTCCAGGATGCCAATGGCGCGAATGTGGGCGGCATCGGCAAGTGGTTTCCACCGCCGCACCTGTTCTATTTGAATTACAACACGGCGGGCGACCCGCTGCTGTTCAACTCGAACATTCACTTCGAGAGTGTTCTCGATGCGGGGCCTCGGCTGGGCGTGGCGCGCGACAAGGGTGGTGGCGATACGGTGAGCGGTTATGCGCTCTCACTCAAACTCGGGTGTCGGGATTGCTCGGTCGATCACTATGGCTCAACCCGTCCCGATGGCTTCATGGATGTGCTGCCTTCCGCGGGGCTGACGGTGAGCAACGTATTTGCCGCATTCGATTCCGAGTTTCTCAACAATGTATTCCCAGCGGGCATCCGCTTTCCGTCGACCGGCTATACGAATGTGACGTTCGAAAACGTCACATTGATGGACACGGCTGCCTCGACCATCAAGGGACCGATCAGCAATGCCACGAGCACGACGAATGCTCGTCTCGTGTTTTCCAACGTTCAAGTCATCATGAATCGCTGGTCAGGTTCGAATCTCCCGTTGCCGCTCATCGCGGGGAGCACCAACGACATCTCCTTGACCTTCGACATGACGACGCAGTTGACAGAGGTATCGCATCTCCTCAGCGGCACCGTGTCCACGACGCTGACGGTGAATCCGACGGTCGTGAATCTGGGTGCGGTGACCCTGCTGGCCTGGCAGTCGACGGGCACCAGCGGATGCATGGCGGGCGGGCTTTGGTCGGGATCCGTGGGCACCAGTGGAACGCGCGCGGTCAAGATAGGGCAATCAGGGCAAAGCGACTTCGACCTGACGTGCCAGAATGCTGCTGACTCCGCGAGCGCCACCAGTCAGGTGACGACGCATTAGGCGACCGCTAGCGGTGCCCTGAACTGCCGAAGCCGCCGGCGCCGCGCACCGACGCCGCGAAGTCCTCGACCACCTCGAAATCCACATGGACGACGGGCACGATGACCATTTGCGCGATGCGATCACCGGGAGCGATCGTGAACGGCGCGGCGCCACGGTTCCAGCACGACACCATCAGTGGACCTTGGTAATCCGAATCGATCAACCCGACGAGATTGCCGAGCACGATGCCGTTCTTGTGGCCGAGGCCTGAGCGCGGCAACAACAGCGCCGCAAGCTCCGGGTCTTCGACGTAAATGGAAATGCCGGTCGGAATCAATTCTGCCGCGCCCGGCGCGAGCACCAGGGATGCCTCGATGCAGGCGCGCAAATCCATTCCCGCCGAGCCGTCGGTCGCGTGGTGCGGCAGGGGAAATTCGGTTCCGATGCGCGGATCGAGGATCCGCAGCTTCATTTTGCGTTTCATTCGGGCGAACCTAAGTCAGCGGCGTACGCGACGGCTGCGAAGTCTGGCGCGCGAGTCCGCGGGCGGCGGCGGGCGGCGCTTGCGCGTGCCGCGCCGCGGGCTCCCGTCGGGTGGCGGCAGCCGATCCGCAATGAGTCCGATCAGGGTGCGTGCCACGTCGATCTTCGGTCCGCGCGTCACCTCGGACTTGCCGCCGGGCCATAGCACCGTCAGCGCGTTGTCTTCGCAATCGAAGGCGATACCGTCGCCGACCTGGTTGGCCGCGATCATGTCGAGCTTCTTGCGCTTGAGTTTGCTGCGGGCATTGTCCTCGACGTTGTCGGTCTCCGCGGCAAAGCCCACGACGAAGGGTCGCTTGGCCATGTCGGCGACCGACTTGACGATATCGGGCGCTGGCTCGAGTTCGAGTTTGACCGAGACACCCTGCTTCTTGATTTTTTGCTTGGCCACGGTCACGGGTTGAAAATCGGCGACGGCAGCGGCGGCGATGAACACGTCAGCTTCACCGATGTGGCGGTGCACGGCGGCATACATTTCTCGCGCGCTTTCGACGTCGATGCGCGTCACGCCGGTGGGGGTCGGCAGGTGTACCGGGCCGCTCACCACGGTGACATGTGCGCCGGCCTCACGCGCCGCGGCAGCGACGGCAAAACCCATTTTCCCACTGCTGCGATTCGTGAGGTAGCGCACGGGGTCGAGCCGTTCGCGGGTGGGTCCCGCCGTAATCAAGACATTCAGGCCGGTGAGCAATCCAGCATTGGCGGGCGGTTCGAGCACGCTTTCCGCCAGTTGCAGCGGTTCCCACATCCGGCCGGCGCCGATCTCTCCGCAGGCTTGATTGCCGGATGCGGGGCCGAGAACGCGCACACCGCGCGCCATCAAGGTGTCGACATTCGCCTGCGTGGCCTTGTTGGCCCACATCACCCGGTTCATGGCGGGCGCGATCACGATCGGCGCCTCGGTTGCGATGCAGAGAGTTGCCAATAAATCGTCGGCTCGGCCTCCAGCGAGGCGTGCGATGAAATCGGCGCTGGCTGGCGCAATCAGCACCAGTTGGGCCCAGCGTGCGAGCTCGATGTGTCCCATGGCCGCTTCCGCTGCACTGTCCCATAGGTCACTGCGAGTGGGGCGGCCCGATACCGCCTGAAAACTCATGGGTGTGATGAACTTCTGGGCGGCGGCGGTCATTACCACCTGGACTTCGGCCCCACGCTCCATCAAGCGACGCACCAAGTCGGGGCTTTTATAGGCGGCGATTCCGCCGGTGACACCCAGCAATATTCGAGTCTTGACCGTCAATGGATTCCCTTCAGCTGTTTGTAGCGCGCGATATCGCTTTCGAATTGCTTGCTCATGATGGCAGCCTCGCTGCGCTTCTCGCGCAGATTCTCCAGTTGGGTGCGAATGTCGGTGCCGACATGGACCAGGTCCTCGGCGACCTGGTCCGGCAGTCGCGGGGCCTTCGGATCGCTGTTGTAGGGTCGAAAGCGCATGCTGGCGTCGCGCAATTTCTTGAGACGCCCATCGAGTATCTCGAGGAATTGTCCGGTGACCTTCACCTGATCCGTCAGGAGGTCCAAGCGCTGATCCCGTAATCGTTCGATATCCGACACCGAAACATAGGTGTTCAACAGGTTTCTATCCCGGCTGGCACTCTGTTCGGCATCGACCCGCTTTTGCTCGTCGGCGGCCATCTGCTCCGGCGTCTCTTGGGCCTCCACACGGTCGGTCTCGACTCCCTGGGAGTTGATGATGTGCTGTTCCTGGCTGGCATACTCGGGGGGAATATTGTCGCCATAATGGGTTATACCTTGGGCATCGACCCATTTATAGAGTTTGCGGCCATTGGATGCCGCGGTCGCCGACATCGCTGACGTTGCGAATAGCAGGATCACGCACAGGACCCGGGCAAGATTCTTCAAAGCATTTCCCCAGTGTAACCGGCGCATTGTGAGGCGCAGGCGGGCGGTTTTCCAGGGGCCATTGCTCAATCCGTCAGCCCGCAGGCCGGTCAGACGCCGTATTGCTGCCGATAGGCTTGCATGTTCGCAAGTTCAGCCGTCCGGCCTTGGCCGCTCATGTGCTGCATGAGTTCATCCAGGTTCACCACGGCGATGACGGGGATCCCGAACTGCTCCTCGACCTCCTGGACCGCGGATAGCCTGCTTTCGCCGCCCCTCTCCTGGCGGTCCAAGGCGAGCAGAACGCCGGCAGGCTGCGCCCCCGCCGCGATGATGAGGTCGATGGACTCGCGGATGGCCGTTCCGGCGGTAATGACGTCGTCCACGATCAGCACCCGGCCACGCAGGGGGCTTCCGACGATCTGGCCACCCTCGCCATGGTCCTTGGCTTCCTTGCGATTGAAGGCAAATGGCAGGTCGAGGGCCTGGCTATCCGCCAACGCGGCGGCCGTCACGGTCACCAACGGGATGCCCTTATAGGCGGGCCCGAACAGCATGTCGAAGGCAACATCGGACGAGGCGATCGCCGCCGCATAGGCGCGCCCAACGGCGGCGATACCCATCCCTGTGCTGAATAGCCCGGCATTGAAGAAGTAGGGGCTGTCGCGCCCTGACTTCAAGCGAAAGCGGCCGAACTTCAGGACGCCGAGTTGCACGCAGAGGTCGATGAATTCATTCTGGTACGTGAGCGTCATGGACGTGAAGTTTCGCAAGCGCAGCGGTCCGCCGCAAGCGTGTCGGCGGCATCGACGGATTGGCTGCTATCATCGCGCGCCATGTCCAGCGCCAAATCGACTTTGTCGGCAGCGTCCGAGGCGGCTCCCGCCAAACCCTCGGTCTGGGCCGCATTCGCGCAGCCGTCGGCCTGGACCATGTTCATGTTCGGATTCGCATCGGGGCTGCCGTTCCTGTTGGTGTCGGGAACCTTGGCGTATTGGCTGAAAGATCAAGGCATCCCGCGCGCGCAGTTGACCCAAATCGCCAGTGCCGGTGTCACTTACGCGCTCAAATTCCTGTGGTCCCCGCTGGTCGACCGGGTTCGATTGCCCGGGCTCGGCCGGCTGGGCCAGCGGCGCAGTTGGCTGCTGGCCGCCCAACTGGTCGTCATGGCGGGACTCTTCGCCATGGCTTGGATTACGCCGAACCGGCTGCTGCCGTTCATTCTGGTGACGGTCGTGGTGGCCGTGGCCGGCGCGACGCTCGATATTGCCGTGGATGCGTATCGCATCGAGATCGCGCCGGTGCAGGATCAGGGCGCGCTCATGGCGACCTACTCGCTTGGTTATCGGATCGCGCTGATACTCACCGGTGCATTGGCCCTGGTTTTGGCCGATCACCTGCAATGGACCTTGGTCTATTGCGTCATGGCGTTGGCCATGCTGATGCCGATGGTGGCCTGCCTCCGCGCGCGCGAACCGCTCGCGCATCGGTTGCAGACGCGCGGCTGGAGCGCCGGTCTGCGTGAGGGAGTGACCGAACCGTTTGCCGACTTCTTTCGCCGTTTCGGTACCCTGACGGGGCTCGTCATCGTGCTCTTCGTGCTGCTGTTCAAGATTTCGGATCAAGCGCTCGGTGGCGGCATCATGGCCGACTTCTATCTCGGCGCCGGCTTCACGAAAACCGAGATTGCGACCGTCTCGAAAGTATTTGGCATTTGGGTCGGCATGGCCGGTGCGTTCATGGGCGGCATCGCCGTGGTGCGCTGGGGTGTCGAGCGCAGCCTCCTGCTCGGCATCATCCTGGCGGCGGCAACCAACCTGCTTTACGTGCTGCTGGTCGGCGCCGATGGGAATGTCGTCAAGCTGACCCTGGTGATATCAGGGGAGAATCTCGCAGGCGGCTTTCTGGGCACCGCGGGGGTTGCGTACCTGTCGGGGCTCGTCAACCTGCGGCATACCGCAACTCAATACGCGATGTTCTCGTCGCTCGTGATGCTGTCGGGGAAGGTTCTCGGCTATTGGTCGGGCCACATCGTCAATCGCATCGGTTTCACCGAGTACTTCGTGATGAGCGCGGCAGCGGCTCTGCCGGCAATCGGGCTGTATTTCTGGCTGCGTCCGCGGGTGCGTTTGGGCGAAGCCTAGCGCGGCGTGCGGTTCACCGTGCGCTAGCGGCGCATCGAACGGTCGTGGCCGACCGACCAGCCGGCGCGGACCGAATCCTCGAAATGGCGTTCGAGATCCTCGGCTTCGACGTCGACCGCGCCCGACCAGTCTTCCGGCGCATCCGCAGCGTCGAGCATCTGGTCGAGCATGTGTTCGTTCCATGACTCGAAATCCATTTCCGTCACGGTGCCGTCGAAGAACTGGATCTCGATGGTTTCGTCCCCATCGTCGATTGCCACGACTTCGAACAGTTCATTGGTGACCCCACGGTACCACTCACCCACGATCGGCTTCATCGCGCGCCTCCGTCTGCTATCCTTAAAAGCAATTCAACTCCCAAAAAAACCTCCGCGCAACGATTAAATTTTGCGCGTAGCAGCACGGGCATGGCCGAACAATTATTCAAGTTTTTCGTGGTGTTTTTCGTCGTCGTAGAACCGATTTCCCTGATCCCGCTGTTCGCCGGATTGACCGAGGGCTCGACGGTGGCCTATCAGAAAAACATGGCGGGGAAGTCGACCGCCGTCGCGCTCGGAATTTGTGTCCTGTTTGCCCTCGTGGGCGCCAAGTTTCTCGATGCGATGGGAATCGAACTGAGTTCGTTCCGCATCGCGGGAGGCAGTTTGTTGTTCTTGATTTCCCTGGAAATGGTGTTCGCCCGCACCTCCGGAACGCGGTCGACGACACCGGAACTGGAGGAAGCGATGAAGCGGGAGGACATTTCCGTGTTTCCGCTCGCATTCCCTTTCATGGCCGGGCCCGGTGCGTTGGCGACGATTCTGCTGACTGCGGGCGAGATCTGGGGCAAACCGGTGTTGTTCGCGGGTTTTTTGGCGGTCGTCACCGTGGTCCTGCTGATCTGTTGGTGCCTGATGCTGGCCGCTCCCCGCTTGATGAAGGTTCTGGGGGTGACCGGCGCCAACGTGATGAGCCGACTGTCGGGCGTGATATTGGCGGCCCTCGCGGTGCAGTTCATCGTCGACGGGATACGCGGAAGCTTCCTGAGCTAGCGTTTGGCGTACGCCAGATCCCAGACGCCATGCCCCAGCCGGGCGCCGCGTTTCTCGAACCGGGTGAGGGGGCGGAAGTCGGGCCGATCGACGTAGGTCCCATCCGCGCTCAGTGTCCCGAGTGCATCATTGGCATTGCACACGGCAAGCATCTGCTCTGCGTACTCCTGCCAGTCCGTGCCGAGCCGCAGGATTCCGCCGGGAGCCATCTTCCGGGCGAGCAAGGCGACGAAGCCAGCATCGATCAGGCGCCGTTTGTGATGCCGCTTCTTATGCCAGGGGTCGGGGAAAAACACGAGAACTTCATCGAAGCTTGCGTCCTGGATCGCCGTGTTGAGAACCTCCACGGCATCGTGGCAGATGACGCGTAAATTCGTGAGTTTCGCCTCCTCGGCCTGCAACAGCAGACGTCCGACTCCGGACCGGTGCACCTCGATCCCTAGGTAGTCGACCTGCGGGTTGGCCGTCGCCAGGCCGCCGATCACTTCGCCCGTGCCGAATCCGATTTCCAGACAGCGCCGCACGGTTGGCAGTGCTGCGCTGCGACCAAAGACGGCGTCCAAATCGATCGGAACATCACGATATTCCACGCCGAAAGTGGGCCAGAGTTCGACGAGCGCGCGTTCCTGCGCCGCCGTGACCCGGCCGGCGCGCAACACGAAGCTTCGAATGCGACGTTGTGCATGCATGGTTGGAAAGTGTGCCTGATATAGTGCCGCGATGCGCAAATCCTGGATCAGAGCTTTCGCGGCTTGTGCCGTCCTGATCGCGGCCGGCTGCGTGGGACTGCCCCAGCATGTGCACAAGTATACGACCGAATCGCTGCTGCATCCTGAGACAACGGCGCTCGGCCGCATCGCGGAGCACCATGGCGGTGGCAAAAACCTATCAGGCATCCGCCTGCTGACATCGGGCGATGAGGCCCTGGCGAGCTTGATTGCCCTGGCGGACCGGGCCGAACGCACCTTGGACCTCCAGTACTATCTCATCCATGAGGACGACTCCTCACGTCTGCTGTTGCATCATCTGCGTCTGGCTGCGGAGCGCGGAGTGCGTGTACGGCTGCTGGTGGACGATCTGAATACGGCAGGCGAGGACCGCCGCTTCATGCATCTGGGCGCGCATGAGAACATCGAAGTGCGTGTATTCAATCCATTTCCGGGTGGGCGCTTCGCGCTATGGACCCGATTCATCGCCTCGGCTTCCGACATTCCGCGCATCAATCATCGCATGCACAACAAGCTGTTCGTCGCCGACAACTCGATCGCGATCACCGGCGGGCGCAACATCGGCGATCAATATTTCACACGTGACCCGCACAGCAACTTCATCGACCTCGACGTGGTCGCCGCCGGCATGATCGTCCCGCAGCTATCGGCGACCTTCGATGAATTCTGGAACAGTAAGTATGCCTATCCCATCGCGTCGGTGGCCTCGCCGGTGGACGCGGAGGGCGTGCCGAAGGCCCTCGAGGAAAATGCCGTGGCAGGAGACGCCAACTGGCTAGGGCGCGAACTCGATGCCGGTGATTTGCAGTTGGATTGGGTGCCGGCCACGATTCTGGCGGACGGACCCGCCAAGATTGCCAGCGACGTCGCGCCCAATGAAGAGGTCACGATCGCGAACAATATCGCGGCTTTGATGCGCGCGGCGCAACAGGAGGTCATCATCATTTCCCCTTACTTCGTGCCCGGCGAGAAGGGCGTGGCGCTGATGCGCGAGCTGGTCGGGCATGGCGTGCGGATTCGAGTGCTCACGAACTCTCTTGCGTCCACCGATTCCCCGCTGGTGCATAACGGCTATTCTCATTACCGCGTGGCGCTCCTGAAGCTGGGGGTCGAATTGAGCGAGGTACGGCCCAAGCTCGGGCAGAAGCGGCTGCGCTTTCATCCGTTTAGAAGCTCGAACGCCAGTCTGCACGCCAAGGCGCTCGTGATCGATCAGAAGACGGTGTTCATCGGCTCGATGAACATGGACGCGAGGTCGGCACGCACGAACAGCGAGATGGGGCTGGTGATGCGCAGCACCGAGATCGCGCATCAAGTCATCAGCCTGCTCGATGACATCAGCGCCGACGGCAGCTATCGGTTGGATCTCGATCGTCACGATCAAATCGTCTGGTCGAGCGGCGAGCCGGGTGCGGAAAAACACTGGTACCGCGATCCAGAGACCACCTGGTTGCAGCGGTTCACGCTGCGCATCATTTCGGCCTTCGCCTCGGAGGATCTGCTCTGAGCGAGACGTCAGGCGGGCGAGATGCGCAGCGAGCTCAGGTACTCCTTGACTCGTGAGCGGAAGCCCTCGCTGCTCGTCACGATGGCGCCGCCCGCCAGCACCAAAATGAAATCGCCGCGCAGCGTCCGGTTCACTTCCCTCACGTGATTGACATTGACGAGGCAGGATCGGCTGATACGCAACATGGGCTGGGTGCGCAGTGCCTGCTCTGCCTGGCTCAAGGTGCTGCGCGTCAGGCGGCTGGTTGCCCCTTCAGGGCTGCATATCGCTTGATGCCGTTCAGAATCTCGGTATGCGCAACGTCGAGGCCGGCCCAGCCCATGACCTTGACCCATTTGCCCGCTTCGAGATCCTTGTAATGCTCGAAGAAATGCTGAATCTGTTTCAACCGGATGTCTGGGACATCGTCGATCGACTTCCAATGCATATACAAGGGGCAAATCCCGTCTGTCGGGACCGCCAGCAGTTTCGCATCGCCGCCTGCCTCGTCGTCCATCTGTAGCAAGCCGAGGGCGCGGCACCGCACAACGACTCCCGGCAACAGGGGAAACGGCGTGTGGACCAGCACGTCCACAGGGTCATTGTCGTCGGCAATGGTGCGAGGAACATAGCCGTAGTTGGCCGGATAGTGCATGGCGGTCATCATGAAACGGTCCACGAACAGCGCACCCGATTCCTTGTCTACCTCATACTTGATCGGATCAGCGTTCATAGGAATTTCTATGATGACGTTGAATTCGATCGGAACGTTATTGCCGGCCGCGACGTTGCTGATACTCATCTAATAGCGATCCTTTGGGTAGTGGGCGCGGATGCACCGCCGCGCCCATGATACCTGCCGGACACGCCACGTCCGTACGTTTTGGCACGAATTCGGCGCTAGTCGATGACGATCGACCGCGGACCGGTGCCCGCCGCGAAGGGGGAACCCGCCACCGCGGCCAGGGCGCCGGTCGTGTCGACGCTGAAGACGGAGACGTCGGCAGAGTTCTGGTTCGCGACGTAGACGAACGTCCCGGCGGGGTCCACCGCGATGGACGACGGCAAGGTGCCGGCCGGTGAGGTCGACGCCAATGTCAAGACCCCGGTGCCCGGCGTGATGGCGTAAGTGGCGGCAGTGTTGGCACTGGTGACGTTTGCGGCGTACAGGAACGTGCTCGCCGGATTAACCACCAGCGATTCGGGGCTCGATGCGGTCGCGAGGGGCGAGCTGGAAGCAGCGGTCATCGCCCCGGTGGATGCATTCAGGGCGTACATGGAAATGGAATCGCTGGTCTGATTTGCGACATAGGCGAACGCGCCGGCGGGATCGATGGCGATCGATACCGGGCCGGTGCCCGCGCCGAACGGCGAGCCGGAGACAGTGGTGAGTATGCCCGTGCCCGACGTGATGCCCAGCACGGTGACGTTACCCCCGGTAAAATCCGTCACATAGAGGAAAGTCCCACTCGGGTTCGTTTTCAGCGCGACCGGTCCGCTGCCACCCGTGAAGGGTGAGTCCGTGATCGCGGTGGGAAGACCGGTGCCGGCCTGGACATTGAATGCGGATATCGTGTTGTCCAGCGAATTGGCCACGTACAGGAAGCTGTTCGTCGGGTCGACGGTGACCGCCATGGGACCATTGCCCACGGTCAAGGTCTCCCCGGCGGGCGTAATGATGCCGGTGGTGTCGTCGATGGAGAAAATCGATACCGTGTTGGATGAGTAGTTGGCGACGTACAGGTACGTGCCGCCCGGATCCACCGTCGCCGCGATGGGCAATGTGCCGCCCGCCGCGAACGGCGAGCCGGCAACGGCAGTCAGCGCGCCGGTGCTCTCATCGATCGAGTACGCCGAAATCGTGTTGGCCGTGCCATTGACGACGTACGCATACCGTCCGGCTTGCGAGCAGGTGACGATGATGTTGGTCACGGGCGCCTTGGCGATCGTGCCTGCGCCATTGGTGACGGTGCAGGTTTGCGAAGGGCTCGATGGCTGGGTCATGACCGTCACCGAATAGGTTCCACCGTTCGCCACGGTCGACGGGAAGGTAAAGTCGCCATTTGCCGTCACGGTCAAGTACTTGCCGGAACTGTTACGCAGAACCAAGCCGGATCCCAGAAGGCCGGTCACGGTGCCGCCAACGGAGTAGCCCCCGCCCAGAAGGCAGGATGAGGTGGCGAGCGCCACCACCACGATTCCGATCCAAGTAAGGGTTTTCACTACTGCCTCCGGACTGCTTTGCGGCCTCAGGATGAGGCCGCGCTTCACATAGACCGGATTGTAGGCGCCGCGTTCCAAATTCGACAATCCGCAGCATGCGCTTATCGCAGGAAATCTTGCGGCGCACAGCCGTCTGTCAAGGACATGATCGCCAGTCTTGAGATTCCCTTTACAAAACTTCACGATACTTGGACTGCATGAATTCTTTATGAACGATCCTGCGCGTGAGCGCTCCAACCTCTGATGCGGATGCGTTGGAACCGGGAGATGAATCAATGCGGAAACCATGGACGCGGAACCTCAAGAGCAGCTGCCTGACCGGATCGCTCTTGATCGCCGGGATCCTCCCCTTTCAGGCCCATGCAGCGCTGGGCGAGCCGGAGGCGTCCGTCGCGACGGATGTTCAGCAGTTTCAGGCGAGTGTCAAATCGACCCTGCATGCGAGCTACCGGGTGCACGAGATTCAGCTCCCTTCCGGCACCTTGCTGCGCGAATTTGCCGTCCCGGGTGGCAACGTCTTCGCCGTGGCCTGGAAGGGACCTGCGGTTCCCAACTTACGTCAGGCGCTCGGCCAGTACTTCGACGTGTATGTGGGGGCGGCGAAACTCAAGCGTGGCGGTCGCACGCACATCGAGGTCCACCAGGACGACCTGATCGTCCAGTCGGGTGGGCACATGCGCGCCTTTTCGGGCCGCGCCTATCTTGCTCAAGCCATTCCGGCTGGTACGTCGACGGCCGAGTTGCACTGATGCGCACCATGATTCGATCGCTGTCCGCCTTGTCGATGATCGCTGGCGCCTCGCTGGTCGCTTGCGGCGGAGGCGATTCGTCGAGTTCGTCGACCACCTCCGTCACGCCGACCGGCTCGAATGTCCTTTCGGTCGTGGTCGATTCGGGCCCCAGCAGCAACAGTTTCAACACCCTGTATACGACCGTCACGATATGCGTGCCCGGCAGCACCACCGAATGCCAGACCATCGATAACGTCCAAGTCGACACTATGTCGTATGGCTTGCGCATCTTGGGCTCGGTGTTGACCCTGGCGCTGCCGGTGGCGCACGCGACCGACGGCAACTCGCTGGCCGAATGCACTACATTTGCGGACGGCTTCAGCTGGGGGCCGGTGGCGTCGGCCGACATTCAACTGTCCGGCGAAAGTGCGAGCGCAGTCCCCATCCAGGTCATTGGCGCGAGCAATTTCGCGGCGGTGCCCGCCGCGTGTTCCGCTACGGGTCCCACCGAGGAAGATACCGTGGCGACTTTCGGCGCCAACGGCATCTTGGGCATTGGTGTGTTCGAGCAGGACTGCGGTTCCGGCTGCGCCTCGAACGCGAATAGCGGATTCTATTATTCCTGCACGGCGACCGCTTGCGCGCAGATCGCCGTACCGCTGACGAGCCAGGTGCTGAATCCGGTGCCGCTGTTCGCCACCGACAATAATGGCACGCTCATCGATCTTCCGAGCGTCGCGAGTCCCGGGGCCGCCACGCTGACGGGGTCCTTGATCTTCGGCATCGACACGCAAACGAACAACGCGTCCGGCACGCAGACTGTCCTGACCGTGGATCCGAATTCGGGCGACTTCACGATCGTGTTCGGAGGGCAGACGTTGACCGACAGTTTCATCGATTCGGGCAGCAACGGCATCTTCTTCAACGACAGCAATCTCACCCAATGCTCGAGTTCGGACTACTCGGGCTTCTACTGTCCGGCGGCTTCGCAAAGCTTCAGCGCCACCCTGACAGGCGTCAACGCGGTCAGCGCAACCGAGTCATTCACGGTCGACAATGCGCAGACCGTCGCCACGAACGACCCGACCTTTACCGTGCTGACCGGACTGGCGGGGACCTTTACCTCGGACCTTGAGACGTTCGATTGGGGATTGCCGTTCTATTATGGTCGGCGGGTCGCCACGGCCATCGAACTCCACAGTACAGCGGTGGGTACCGGTCCCTACATCGCTTTTTGATAGACTGTGGGGCGTGCACAGCGCCTCACTGCAACTCGACTACGTCTCCTCGGACGAACTGGCCATGCGGTCCGAATCGTGGTGGAGCAATGTTTTGGGCGTCGTGGGCTTCGAAAAGCCGCCGCGGCTCGACCCCGCGCGGGTGCCGGTGACGGCGAGCATGACGCCTTCATTGGGCTCCAGCGACAATTTATGCGAAGTGTGGCGCGTTGCCGGCGGTCACGAGGGCCCGTTGGCCACCGCGTCGCTCCAGCAGGGTCGCGTTCACTATCGATATTGCGACGAGCTGCTGTTCGGCTCCATCACCATCGACGAAGTCGGAGTGCAGAGCCATGGTTCCGCGGCATTGCACCGCGCGACCATGACCGCCTACCAGGAAATCTTCGCGGTTCTGCGGGCGACGCAGCACCGGCATTTGATCCGGGTATGGAACTATTTGCCGGAAATCAACCGCGAGGCCGATGGCAACGAGCGTTACCGGCATTTCAATTCCGCGCGGCAGGCAGCTTTCCGAGATTCCGGCAGGAGCACGGTGGGCACGGTGCCCGCCGCCAGCGCGTTGGGCTCGCCGCCCGGCAGCCCGCTATCGATCTATTTCCTCGCCTCCCGCCAGCCGCCGAAGATGATCGAAAATCCGCGCCAAACGAGTGCGTATCACTACCCGCCGAAGTTCGGTGTTCACAGCCCGATTTTCTCCCGTGCCTGTGTGCTGAGCGAATCCATCGGCACCAATCTGTTCGTTTCCGGCACAGCCAGCATCGTGGGTCACGAGACCATTCATCACGGCGACGTGACTGCCCAGACGCGCGAGACGTTGGCCAACATCGATGCGCTGCTGGACGAAGCCAATCGTATCGTCGGCACGCGTTACTCGCTCGACGCATTGAAGTTCAAGGTCTACGTTCGACAACCCACGGATCTTGGCGCCATCGAGAGCGCCCTTGCAGTCAGTCTGAACGCGTCCACGTCCATCGTGTACGTGCAAGCGGACGTGTGCCGCGAGGACTTGCTGGTGGAGATCGAAGCCACCGGCGAGTCATCCGGCGCGATCGGCCGGGCCTAACGGCCATTTGCCGGCTGGTTCGTGCGCCAGCCACCGCCCAGCGTTTTGAATACCGCAATCTGGTCCTGTACCAATGCGGCATCCGAGGCGGCGACCGCAGCGTCGGCGGAGACCAGAAATTGCTCGGACGCCACCAAGGCTTCACGGTGGTGGAGCGACGCATGGATATCGACGAGTTGCTGCGTCAGATCGAGAGCGGCGAATGCAGCGAGATGTTTGAATGCGGCACCGCCGCGATCGTCAGTCCCATTGCGGCTCTCGCCGATGCGCGCGACGAGCGTGAATACCGTCCCAGGGACGTCGACGTCTTCGCGCCTCAATGGCGGAGCCAGTTGCTGGCCATTCAGGAGCGGCGCGCGCCGGACTTGTTTGGTTGGACTTGGGCTTACGCGCCGTTGCCCCGGTTGCCCCGTCTAAAATGACCGGCGGGCCGTTTTTGGGCCGCCGCCGCCCGGGGGGGCGTCCCGTTGGATGGCCGCTGATGCCACAAACATTGATTGATGGGGCGCAAGGCGACTAGAATCCAAGGGATGCGGGCGTCGTATAATGGTAATACCCAAGCTTCCCAAGCTTGAGCCGTGGGTTCGATTCCCATCGCCCGCTCCACTTCTCATTTCCAAGATCGCCATTTACCTCGCCGGTCGGCGGGTGGCGCCGCGTTGTTGATTGGCGTTATCGGTTGACGGCTATGCCCATGCTCGTTGCCACTGCGTTGAGCCGCTTGTCCAAGGTCCACAGCTGACATCGCTCAATTGCTGCGGCAGTGAGCAGGTGAACGTCCACATAACCAACGCCTCGACCGTAAAGTTTCTGCGCGCGGATGAATGTCATGACCTCGTCGTGCTCGGCGACGGTTACCGAGCGCAGTTGTTCAAGAAGTTCAAGCGTTTCTTGGCGGTTCGAGAAGTTGCCGCAGGCGAGTTCACCCACGACGAACGGATGCATTACAACGTCGCCGCGTCGGAGACGCTCGCCAAGCTCTGGCAGGTCCTTGCGAAAGTAATCAATCCAGACTGAGGTGTCTGCGAGAATCATGGTGCCGCGGCTGCACGCCTCCTCGGGACCGGTTCGAGTTGCGGCTGAGTGCCGCCAAGCTTGGCAAGCCGCATGGCGCTTTCTCGCTCGATGAGCGCCTTCAGCCCCTCCCGCAGCACTGTCGAGCGATCAAGGCCGCCCGTCATTTTGGTCGCCTTGGCGAGCAAGTCATCATCCAGCGTTACCGTCGTGCGCATAAGAGTCCTCCAAATCGGAGCATTGATAATAGCACCATTTGATGCGAAAAAAGGTGACAAGAAAGTGGGCGAATGCGCAGAAAGAGAACGAAGGCTGGCCGCTCGCATGCTCCGATTGCCGCTGGAGACATTGGGCACTCGAAGGCCAAAAGGGGCAGGGGACGGTGCCTATCGCGGGGTTGCTTGCCGCCAGTTTGACCGGCGGAGGAATTGGCGCGCGGGTAGACTCTGGCGCCTATGGGAAGAACTCCACTGGCGGCGGGTTTGGCCGTGGCGATCATCATCTGTAAGGTATTGGGTGGGCCTGAGTTCGCGGATGCGGGTCCTGCACGGCCGAACTGGGGAACGGAGCGCAGCGAGTACACATCCGGAGCGGAGTACGACAAGTCGAAAGGCATTTGTCGTGCTTTGGGTGCGCCCGTCGCACCGCCCGGCGATATGCCGACCCCAGCACAGAGAACGGCGCTCAGCGACTGTCGCTCGGAGCCGCTGTACTATGGCGAGGGCGGAGCCGGCTTGGGTGGGATTCGCCGAGCCGCTCTCGCCGCCTCAGCTTTCAGCTGCCGTCGGCTGCCTGGTATCGCGGTGCTCTTCCCCAAGGCCGCATTGGCTGGCGTTGGCTGGTGTGGCAGTGTTTTTCACACGAAAATCGCACGCAGCGCTCATCCTTGCTTGCAACCTCATGATTGGAAGGGATTAGCTGCATCTTGGCGATATATTCGATTCCCATCGCCCGCTCCATTCTCAGGCAACGCCAGGCCACGCAGGACTACAAGATTCGGGTCAAGACTTTGATCTGTTGGTAAGGCCTTGGGAATGCGTGCCGCTATGGCGGCGGTCTCCTGATCTCGCGTATCCCCGCATTGCCCCAACATTCACACGTACAGTCACATGCAGCAGTTGCCGAAAATAATTTGTGTGATTGCCGGAGTCGCGTGCGCCCGCAATCTCAGATGGGCGTTGTCAGCAGACGGATCGAGCCCGTTCCTACTAAAGAGGAAGTGGAGTCGGTCCATTTTCATGATCTCTATCGACATGCGAACTGCCTATTCGCGCTCGTAGCGTAATAGCCAATTCGACTACTCGCGCCGATGTCGGCGCTTCGGGCTCAAACGCGCGCAATGCCCAATTGCGCTGCGAGAAGCTGCATGCGTCGATACTGCTCGTGCAAGCCTTCCTCAAGGGCCTTGAGCCTGGACGGCAGATGTGATTTCTCCCACCGATCAACCAGCGCACGCTTCGCGTCTGCAACCGATTGCTCGCGCAGCATGGTCCAGGTTGTGACTGCTTTGCTGAATCTTTCATATTCCTCCGCCACGCGCTGGCGCAATTCATCAGACCGGGGGGAGCTGACCTGTCGGGCGAGTTCTTGATTCGCCCGGCGAAACTGGGTCTCGAGCATCGCGCGTCGAATTTTGAACCAGGGCACCCGTTTCAGGTTCTTGGCGAGCCCCGCCCAATGCAGTGCGTTAATCAACCATTTGGAGGGGTCCCATTGCCACCAGCGCACGCCGTTCCGGTAGTCGTGCGCGAATTGGTGATGAAAATTGTGGTATCCCTCGCCGAAAGTGAGCAATGCGACCACCCCATTGTCGCGCGCCGTGTTCTCCGTCGTGTACGGGCGGGTGCCGACGATGTGCGCCAGGGAATTGATGCAAAATGTCAGGTGATGGCTGATGACGAGCCGCAAAACCCCTGCGAGCAAGATCATGCCGACGATGTCGCCGAACGCCCAGCCCAGCAGCAGCGGCAGGCCGAGATTCATGCCGACGGCGAGCGCCAGGTAATGCCGATGTTGAAATGCCACGAGCGGATCGTTTTGCAATTCGCGCACGTACTTCAAATCGGGGTCGCCGCTTGGGTAGTTGCGGAGCATCCAGCCGATGTGCGAAAACCAGAAACCACGCCGCGCGCAATATGGATCCCGTTCGGGATCGTCGATGAACCGATGGTGGACGCGATGGCCGGCGCTCCAGATCAATGCACTATTCTGCAGGGCCATGGCACCGAACAAAAGAAAGACCGCTTTCAATGCGGGATGTGCCTGATAGGCCGCGTGCGAAAACAGGCGGTGATATCCGCAGGTGATTGACAGTTCGGTGACGCTCAAGAGCACCGCGAATGCAACCCAGGCCGCGAGGGCGTAACCGTGGACGATCCCGTACCAGGGAACCACCGTAAGGGCTATTCCCAACGTAATTGCAAACATCAACAGGGGTGGCCAATTGCGGGGCGGCAGGCGGCCGGCCGGGTCATTCATTCGTTTCTCCTTGAAAACGACGCAGTCTTTCCGATATGGGGGCGGCGAAGGATTTTACTATCTGCGGGCGACCATTTTTTTATCTAGGTCAGATTTTGCCACTGCGGCTAGGCAGCCAGGTACCTCAACCTGCCCGCTGCGACGACTCCGGAAGCGCCCAGAATCCGCGGGGTTTGTCCACGACGGATGTTATCGTTCCATGAGCGCCGGCCAGGGCTGGCCGCCATCGGCCCTCGGTTTTCCACAAATGTTGATGGCCCGGCCATCAGGCACCATGGCTCCCATGAGCGAACATCATCACCGTCTCACGCCACTCCAACTGCTGTCCTACATGCGTGCCCAGCCTTGGGCGATTGAGGCGACTGTCACGCCCCAAGGTGCCCCTCAGGCGGCAGTGCTCGGCGTCGCCGTCACGGACCGGTGGGAACTTCTGTTTGATACCGTGACGCAGTCGCGCAAGCATCAAAACCTTGTAAGGAATCCCCGCGTCGCGTTCGTTGTCGGATGGGAGCACGAGCGCACCGTGCAGTATGAAGGCATTGCCGAGATTCCGACGGCAACGGAGTTGCCCGACGTGCAGGCCTACTATTTCGACCGTTTCCCCGACGGCCCCACCCGCCAGACTTGGCCGGGCCTCGTGTACTGGCGCGTGCGGCCCACCTGGATCCGTTACAGCAATTTCAACGTCAACCCGCCCATCATCCAAGAGTGGGACGCTGCGGCGATTGCCGGCTGGCTGAAGTAAGCGCGTCACCCGCGGTCTGCAACCGTCCCCGCAAATTACCGCAGGCGGTGAACGTCGTCCAACCTGGCGAAATTGCGCTCAAATGTCGCGACCAGTGCCCGGCTCTTCTGGTGACCTCAAGTGCTGGGCAATCGGTCTCGAGCGAATTGAACTCGAGTTTCTTGCGCTTGCAGCCTGGGTATAACCACGGTTATACTGAACGGATGAAAACTGCGATCTCTATTCCGGATTCGATTTTCGAGGAGGCTGAGCGACTCGCCAAAACTCGCGGCTGGTCGCGTAGCGAGCTTTATGCGAATGCCGTGACCGCATACGTCAACAGTGAGAGGTTTTCGGGTGTTCGCGAAAAACTCGATGCAGTGTACGGACGGAACGCGGATGACTCCGCCATCGATCCACTTCTTGTCCTGGCACAGGCGCGGTCCCTACCCAAAGGGAATTGGTGATGCGGCGCGGAGAGATCTGGTGGGTATCCCTTGGTGAGTCGCAAGGCTCCGGGCCGGGGTTCCGTAGACCCGTATTGATAGTGCAGTCCAACGAGTTCAACGAAAGTGCGATTCGCACGTCTATCTGCGCCACGATGACCTCAAACATGCGTCTGGCAGAGGCGCCCGGTAACGTTCGCGTGACCCGGCGGGCCAGTGGCCTGCCGCAGGAATCGGTCGTTAACGTGTCACAGCTGATTACTCTGGACAAGCAGATGCTGACCGAAAAAGTAGGTCGCCTACCCGCCGAATCACTGCGGCATGTGGATGCGGGGATCAAGCTAGTGCTCGCACTGTAGATGCCGATCGACGCCGCCCATACGTGCGAACGGGTAAGACCGGCTGATCGTAATGCTTCCTGGAGTTCGTCCGAAGCTTCTCTCTACGCTGATGATGGCAGCTTGCCATGTTGCGCTTCCCGTCCATGCTGGAGCGCGATTCACTATTGCCATCGACTCGTTCCTGCACATCCAACCCCACGCAATTGAGGAGACGGTGAGTGTTGCAGGTTGTACTGCGCTTTGCCTTCAATTCTGTCGCATCGAAGAGGTAATATGCGATGCATGATGAATCCCGACAGCGACATTCCCCGACCTCGGTACAACGTCATGATCGCCACGATCGCCACGATCGCCACGATCGCGATGGTCGTCGGCATCGTTGCGGCCGGCGCCACCGCAGCGCGGGCGCAACACCTGCCGTCTCCCATGTTAAATGGCGAAACGGTGAAAGTTTCCGACCACGTATGGGCCATCATGGGTTTTCCGAATATCGGCATCGTCGTCGGAACCCGGGCGGTGCTGGTCGTCGATACCGGTCTGGGGCCTCGAAATGGCGCGACCGTCGCCAAGGTGGTCGCCGCGCTGGCGCCCCGGAAGAAGCTGTACCTCACCACCACGCACTTTCATCCGGAGCACGCCGCGGGAGAGGGTGGCTTCCCCGAGGGCACCACGTTGATCCGCGATACGATGCAGCAACAAGAAGCGGAGGCTCACGGCCAGGAGATGATCGACATGTTTTCCGGCTTCAGTCCCGAGAACAAGGAGTTGTTGGCCGGCGTTCATCTGCGGAAGCCGGACGTGACGTTCGACTCCGAATACGATCTTGATCTGGGAGGCGGCGTCAAGGCGCGCCTGCTGTGGTTGGGTCAGGCGCATACCAAGGGCGATGAACTCGTTTTCGTCGAGCCGGACAAGACACTGATTTCGGGCGACGTGGTGCAGAACAAGACGGTGCCGAACATCTTCGGCGACGGCGGCACACCGGCCAGCTGGGTTGCGGTGCTGGACAAGGTCGGGCCGTTGGGCGCCCTGCATGTGCTACCGGACCATAGCGCCATTGGAGATGGGTCGTTGGTCGCTCAAGACCGCGCGTTCATATCGGACCTGCGCGCTCGGGCGTTGGAACTCAAGGGACGTGGCATTCCCGTCGATGAGGCTGGGACGTCGCTCACCGCGGAATTCAAAAGCCGATATCCTGACTGGCCGATCACCAGTCTCGCTTCTTTCGTCAAGAGCGTCTACGCAGAATGAGTTGACGTCGGTGCCGCAGTCATCGCGCCTGGCGTACCGGCGGTCGCCCGGCCCGGCGGGCGTGATTCGAACATCATTCCGGTTTGATATGTCCGTAATCCAGAGGTCCGAACGGCAGCGTCTGCTTCTCGTCGGGCAGTCCGTGCACGTTCCATCCTCCGCCCAGCGCTCGAATGAGCGAGACCGAGGCCTGCATCTGCCGGATCTGCACTTGGACCTCGCTCGTGCGCGCCAACAAGGCAGCGACCTGGGCGACGGACACGCTCAGGTAATTATCGAGACCTGCCTCGTACAATGTGGTCGAAATCGACAGTGCCTGCTCTGCCTGATCGCTCGCTTCGTGCTGCTGCGCCACCTCGTCCTTGAGGCGTCGCGTCAGGCTCAGGCCGTCCTCCACCTCTTGAAAGGCGGACAGCACCGTTGCCCTGTAGTTGTCGCGCGTCTGCGCGTAGCGGGACCACGATCGCTGCAGTTCGGCGCGGCGCAGTCCGCCCTCGAACAGTGGCAGCATCACGTCCGAGCCGATCGACCATAGCGTGTTGGGCAGGCTGATCAGATTGAACCCGGTGTCTTGGTAACCCGCGGAGCCGAAGAACGTCACGTGGGGGTAGAAGGCCGCACGCGAGACGCCGATGGACGCGTTTGCGGCTGCCATCCGGCGCTCGGCGCTCGCGATGTCGGGCCGCCGTTCGAGCAGCGCCGACGGGACGTCCGCCGGCAGCTGCGCGAGAGTGGCCTGAATGGTGTTCAAGGGCGGGATCGAGAAGCTGCTCGGAACCTCGCCGACCAGCACCGCGACCGCGTGCTGCAACAGGTCGCGTTGCAGGGCGGTTTCGGTCTCCTGCGCCTGGGCCACCGCCAGCTGATTCTGGGCGCGGGCGAGATCGAGTTGGGAGGCGATGCCGCCGTGGTAGCGGAGCTGCGCCACCTCGACGGTCTTGCCATAGGCGACAATGGACTGCTTCAGGACCTCGAGCACGCGATCGAGTCCGCGTAAGCCGAGATAATCGCTCGCCAGCTCCGCCTGGAGGCTCAACCGGGCGGTCGCCAGGTCGGCGGCGCTCGCTTGCGCCAGCCGCTTTTGTTCGTGCGCGTGATTGCGTATTTGGTCCCAGAAATCGGGCTCCCACGAGGCCGTACCCACGATCTCGTTCGAGCCCTGCACATTGGGACTGGCGGCTGCACTGCCGCGAAACAGACGATTGACCGATTGCCGGTTGTCGGACAGTTGGTAGTCGGTGCCGATCTGCGGATAAAGCTGCGATTGGACTTCCGCGGCGAGGTCGCGCGCCTGGGTGTACTGTTCCATGGCGCTTTGAAGATTGGGGTTTTCCCTGGTCAGCGCCTCCTCGAGCGTGTTCAGTTCCGGATCACCGAACAATGTCCACCAGTCGCCGTCCGGCGTCAGAACGGTGTCCGGTCGCGCGACCTGAAACGGTCCGCTGCCTTGATAGCTTTCCGGCAGGATGAATTTTGGCGGGGTATACACGGGCGCCAGATCGCATCCCGACAGCGCCAGGCCACCGAGCAGCATGACCCGTCCGAAGGCACGCAATCTCATGGTGTTCCCGCATGCCCATCCTGGCGGGAGGGCGCCGGCTCCGGATTCGGCGGCGCGGCGGTATATCCGGGCACCGGCGTCACCGGGCGCACCAGCTGACCCTCGAGCAGTCCAGCGGCGGGATTATTGACCAATTTATCGCCCGCCGAGACTCCCGCCGTAACCTGCACGAGCTGGCCTAGATTCTGGCCCAACGTCACGCTCCGCAGATGAATGTGATTCTGCGCGTCGACGACGGCGACCTGCGAGCCAGCGGCCCTAAACATGAGCGCCTGCTCCGGCACGGTCGGAATAGCCGGATCGGTGGGAACTTGAAAAACCACGTCGACGTAAGTCCCCGGCCACAACGTATGGCCGGGATTCTCGACGGTCAGTTCGGTCACGGCGGTGCGGGTATTCGAGCTGAACGCCCGCGCGGTCGTCAGGAATTTTGCCTCGATGTTCCTGCCTGGCTGCGAGGGGAGATGGATCGTTGCGCTTGGGCCCTCGCCCAAGCCCGCCGCGTAGTCCTGCGGCACGTTGACGAACACCCGGAGCTTGTGGACGTCCGCGACGCTGAACAATTCCGTGGAGCCGTTGCGCGCACTGGCATCACCGCCGCCCGCGTTCACATAGCTGCCGACATCGGTGAGGCGGGCGGTGACCACGCCGTCGAAGGGGGCGACCACACGCTTGAAGGCGTGAAGCGCCGCGTAGCGCGCGACGTCTTGTTCCGCGGCTTCGACGTCGGCCTCGGCCGCCTCTGCGCCGGCGACCTGAACATCGACTTCCTGCTTCGACACGGCCGGACCGCCCGCGAGCGCCTGCCAGCGCGCCGCCGTGGTCTGAGCCAATCGGTAGCGGGTTTCGGCGACGCGTAATCTCGCCTTGGCGCCCGCGAAATCGGCATCGAGACCTGGGGTGTCGATCGTCGCCAGCAGCTGGCCCGCCTTGACGTTGGCGCCGTAGTCCTCGTTCCAGCTCGTGACGTACCCCGATACCTGGGCGAAGATCGGTGCTTCGTACCAAGCACGCACGGTGCCCGGCAGGGACAACGAGCGGGTGGGCGAGCCGGGCTGCGCGGTGATGAGTTCCACGGGCGTCACCGATTGATCCTGCGCAAGATCCTCGAGAGCCGACAAGCGGTGTGCGCGGATTGCGAACCCGTAGACGACGAATCCCACCACGAGCACCGCGACGATCACGATGGCCAAGCGACTTCGCTTCATGCTGCTTCTCCTTCGATTGGGCGGCTTTTATGCAGCAAGGCAAAGACGCACGGAACGAACATCAGGGTCGCAAACGTCGCCACCAGCAGACCGCCGATCACGGCCCGTCCCAGCGGAGCGTTCTGTGAATTGGACAAGGACATGGGCAGCATGCCGATGATCATGGCAAGAGCCGTCATCAAGACCGGACGCAGGCGGGTAAATCCTGCCATGACAGCCGCCATCACGGCGTCGCCGTGGGACGCGAGTTCGTCGCGCGCGAAGGACACAACCAGAATCGAATTGGCGGTGGCGGTGCCCACGCTCATGATCGCCCCGGTCAGCGCGGGAACGGACAAAGTCGTATCCGTGAGAAACAACGCCCAGATCACGCCGGTCAGCGCGCCGGGAAGGGCGGTGATGATGATGAATGGGTCGAGCCAGGATTGAAAGTTGACGACGATGACGAGATAGACGAGGACGACGGACAACAACAGCCCCGACAACAACTGCATATAGGCGTCCCTCATCGTCACGCCCTGGCCGCGAACGTGCACCGTCGCGCTGTGAGGGATGCTGCCTTTCATGCGTGCCAGCGCGTCGTCCACCGCCTTGCTCACGGCTCCCAGGTCCCGCCCTTGATTGTTCGCGTAGATGTCGATCACCGGGATGATGTCACGGTGCGATACGACGAGCGGCCGGCCGAGTTGGGCGATGTCGCTCAAGCCACCGAGCAACTGTGCATCCGTTCCGCTCGGATCGCCGTCACCCTTGTCGATCGGAATGGCTTCCAGGTCATTCATCGACGTCAGCTGGGTCTGCGGTGTCTGCAGGTTCACGAGATACGAGACGCCGGTCTCCCGATTGAGCCAGTAGGTCGGGGCGGTCTGACCCGATCCGGAAAGCGTCGAGAGGGTGTTGTTGGCAATGTCGGCCTCGGTCAAACCGGCGCCCAGCGCGAAGGCGCGGTGTGCGGAAATCATCAAGGTCGGCTGCGCGAGAGTTTGTTGAATGGTGACATCGGCAATGCCGGGGATTTTGTTCAGCTCGGGAATCAGGCCCTGCGCATACGTCATATTGGCCGCCAAATTACGGCCACTGATCTGCACGTCGATGGGCGCCGGCAATCCGAAGTTCAGGATTTTGGCGGTGATGTCGCCGGGCAGGAACGTGAACGTCGTGCCGGGAAACATCTTCGGCAGTTGTTTGCGCAAGGTGGTTCGGTAGTCATCGACCGGCGATGCCGGATCATTCAGGCTGATGGTCAGATCGCAGTCCTGTGGTCCGATCGTGCCGCTCGCACTGTAGGCCTGATTGATGCCGCTGGTCGGCAGGCCGCAGTTGTCGATGACGTTGGTGACATGGCCCGGCAGGATCTGACGGATGGCGACATCGACCAGTGCGGCGATCTTGCTCGCCTCTTCGATGCGCAACCCCATGGGTGCGCGGAAATGCATGTCGATTTCGTCCGATTTGATTCCGGGAAAGAAGTCCCTGCCCAAAGCCGGCACGAGGATGATCGAGATCAAAGGGAAACCCATGAAGCACAGGATGAACAGTCCGCGCCGCTCGACCGCCTTGGTCAGCAGATCGCGATAACCGTCCCGAAACAAGTTGAATCGATGCTCGAACCCCTTTTGGAAGCGGCCGAAGAATCCGCTCGGTGCGCCGCCGTGCTTATGCGCCTCGACCTGCGCGCGCAGCAGATAGGCAGCCATGGTGGGCACCAGCGTGCGCGACAAGATGAAGGACGCGATCATGGCGAAGATGATCGCTTCGGCACTGTCTGGGACACCGCGACCACCTGCGCCTGCGCGGCCGCGACGTCCGTTCCCGGCTGCAGAAAGATCTTCACGATTCCGCGGCCATAAAGCGACTGGCTCTCGATGTGTTCGATATTGTCGACGGTGGTCGTGAGCGAACGCTCGTAGTAATAGATGACGCGGCCCGACATGTCCTCCGGCGTCAGTCCGGTGTAGGTCCACACCACGGCAACCACCGGGATCTTGATGTTCGGAAAAATGTCCGTCGGTGTGCGCACGGCGGCAAGTACGCCGTAGAGAAGGATCAGGATCGCGAGAACGACGAAGGTGTACGGTCGCCGCAGCGCCATCACGACGATGGCGTTCATACCGGCGGCCTCCGAGTGAAATCCACGGAGGACGCTGGGCGGCGGGCTCTAGGGAGCTTCACGCGCAGCCCTCGAGCGCCGACATAGGGATGAATCGACTGGTGACAATGGATGCGGGGTCGAGAAATGGCGGTGTCGGAAGTGTGCAACGTGCATGCAGAGCTTAGATCGGACCGCCCAAACCGGCAAAAGTTTGGCGCGTACTGTCATTTAGCATATGCTGCGCTGCGATATCCCTGGGATTCGGCGAATGAGCGCGCGGCGAGGACGCCGTGTGCGGTTCTACGGAAACGCCTTTTTTAGATCGGAGATTGCAGCGTCGACAATGCCGCGCTGCCGCGCGCGTTGCTTGCCGGTTGCCGAGCGCTTGTCGGCGAACAGCTCGGTGAATCCCGTCAGAGCCTTCCTGGCCTTGAGTTTTTGGCTCGCGCTGGCGCTGCCGGATTGAAGATGCGCGATGAGCTGGCCCACGCGCGCGATCGGCTTCTGCTGGGCGGTTCCCGGAACCAGGGAACCTGCCTTCAGAATGACTCCAAGTTCGTCGATGCATGACCTGGCGGTCATGACGGAATTTTGTGTGTTCATGTCCACGACTGTACACGCTTGCGGCCGATGTGCCGCGTTGCTTTGGTCGCGCGGCATTCCCCGGGCACGGTTGGAGGCCGACCTGGAACCTCGCGCGGCATCCTTCGACGCCGCGCGGGTCGCCCGGTCTACTTGATGCGGGGGACTTCCGGCAGCGACACCGATAATTCGAGGACCTCGTGACCGTCCTCGAGCCCGAGCGTGATCTGGACCGCCGACGGATCAACGTTGACGTATTTGTGGATCACTTCGAGCAATTCGCGGCGCAACAACGGAAGGTAATGGGAATTCCCGCGCCCGCTGCGTTCCTGCGCGACGATGATGCGCAGCCGTTCTTTCGCGACGTTGGCGGATGGCGGCGTTTTGCGAAACAGAGACAGTAACCCCATGTCAGCCTCCAAACATGCGCGCGAAAAAGCCTTTCTTGGGCTCGTCTACGAATCGTAATGGTACCGTCTCGCCCAGCAGTCTGGCGACCGCGTCCTCGTAGGCGAGGGACGCATCACTCTCGCCATTCAGAATGACGGGCGTACCGGCGTTTGATGCGGACAGAACGTCAGGCGATTCCGGCACGACGCCGATCACATCGAGGCCCAGGATTTCCTTGACGTCGGTGACACTCAGCATCTCACCGTTGGCGACCCGACGGGGGTTGTAACGGGTCAGCAGCAGATGTTCCTTCACCCCGCCTTCGCCTTGTTCGGCGCGCCAGGTCTTGCTGGCCAGCAGCCCGAGAATGCGATCGGAGTCGCGGACCGAGGATATCTCTGGATTCACCACGACCACGGCACGATCGGCGAAGTACATCGCCAGATGTGCACCCTTCTCGATGCCGGCAGGCGAGTCGCACACGATGTAGTCGAAGCCGTCGGCAATCAATTCGTCGAGCACACGACGCACGCCTTCGCTGGTCAGCGCGTCCTTGTCGCGCGTCTGCGACGCGGCCAAGACGAACAGCGTTTCGATGCGCTTGTCCTTGATCAAGGCCTGCTTGAGCGTGCAATCACCCTGGATGACGTTGACGAAGTCATACACGACGCGGCGCTCGCATCCCATGATCAAATCAAGATTGCGCAAACCAATGTCGAAGTCGATGACGACGACACGTTTGCCGCGACGTGCAAGTCCGCACGCAATGCTGGCGGAGGTGGTGGTTTTCCCAACTCCTCCCTTTCCCGAGGTCACGACGATAATCTCTGCCAATGCGGTAATCTCCTTTAGATGTCTCGGGCGGCTGTAGGTGCGGTCGGTTGACCGTTTTCAGCTGCTGAAGACCATGATAGTGGTCTGCGCCGGCGCCTTTCAGCCGCCGACGAGGGCGAAATGCAGATCGTCGCCGTCCAGCCATGCTTGCACGGGTTTGCCGGAAAGTTCGGTGGGAATCGTTTCGAACACCCGGAACACACCGGCGATCGACACGAGTTCGGCATGAAATTCCTGGCAGAAGACGCGCGCCCCCAGCTGTCCATGTGCGCCCGCCATGGCGCGCCCACGCAGCGAGCCGTAAATGTGCAGGCAACCGTCGGCGATGACCTCCGCGCCGGCGCCCACACCGGTCGTGATGACGAGATCGCGGTTACGCGCATAGATCCGCTGCCCTGAGCGCACGGGCTGACTATGAATCATCGAGGCAAGGCCGACCTCGGCGGCTGCCGGCGGCGCCGGCGGCGGCGCAGGTTCAGCGACCTTGGTTGGGGCAGGCGTTGGCGTTGGCGGAGGCGTCGCCGACTGGGCCGGGGAAGCCGGCTGGGTCGCGGCTCTAAAGGCCGATAGCAGTGGAAGGTTGAGGGCAGTGGAGACCGCTTCCATTTCCGGCGAGTTTCCTGCCAGGCCCACCGACAGCATTCCTGCCCTGCGTATCGCGTCGAGCACTCCCTTCAGCGGCCCAATCGCGGGTATCTCGGCGAGTTCGCTGATATCGAGGCACACCGCCGTGCGCCGAAAGAAATTCGGCGCGCTGGCAATGCGGCCGGTCAGCTCATCCAGGATGGCGCCTGTATCCGTGGTGCGGATGCGAAGCTGCATCAGACCAATCTGGCCATACCGAATATCAACGGCCGTGGTGGGCCGTGGCGCATCGAGAGGCTTAGGGCCAGGATCCAAGTTTGTGCTCAAAACATTCCTCGTGCACTCGGCGGCTGCGTGCGCGCAATGGCACGTGCGGACCTTAGAATGGTTGCGCAGTGTACCGGTAACTTTCACCGATTCAATGGAAATCACCGGAAAGGGGGTCCCTCGGCCAGGCGAACCCTCGAACCCAAGGAATTCCCGAGCTTTAGCCCAGCAAGGCGACGATGTGATCGATGACCGTCAGCCATGCTTGCGTGCTGCCCCATCAGTGCATGAAGGGCTGGCTCTCGACCTCGTGCGCTTCTTGATTGCGTTGCTGGGCTCGTAGCGCATCTGCAAGCAGCTGGCCTGCCTTGGCCTGCGTGAGACGATCGCCGCTTGCCAGCGCCAGCGCCTTGCGGCCGCACCCCTCGGCTTGGTGCGCATCGTTCTCCGACAGCCGCAGCCGCCCCCTTTCGATCCACAGCAAGGGGTTGTTCGGCTCGATGCGCAGGGCGCGGTCGAGCGTCGATGAGGCGCCATCCAGGTCGCCGTGAGACATCATGGTCCGCGCTTGAGTCACCAGGGCGCGCGCGGCGGGCGACAGGTGATTCTCGCGCGGCGGTTGCGACGGGCGCTGCGGTGGTGGGGTCTGCACGACCGGACCTGGCGGCTGGGCGCTCGGCGCCGGGGTATTCCGCGCCTGCGGCAAGGGGGCGGTCATGTCCGGCGGCGACGGGCGGGGCTCCGGTGACGGGCATCCGCTGAGCAGCGCGGCCGCCGCCAGGGCCAGTACGCCCGCAACTCCCGTCAGTGAACGATATTCTTGAGCCATGTCTTTATCTTGTCTCCCACCGTGATCTTGTCACCGCCCGGCGCGGATGGCGAGGAGTTGCAGCCGGGCTTGGCGGGCAGCGCGGTGTCCTTCGGGACGGCGATGAGGACCGCGTCGGAGCTGCAGGCTTCGGTCGTCTCCAGGCCGTCGCCAAAATCGATCCAGCGATCCTCGACCGACTCCGGGGGTACCGGTTGAAAGGAGGTCGACTTGAGTTTTGCCAGCGCGTCCGCCCACACCGGCAGCGCGCCCGCGGCGCCGGTCAGGCCGGTCACCCGGTTGTCGTCGTAGCCCACCCATGCCACGGCCACGTAGCTGCCCGTGAAGCCTGCGAACCAACTATCCCGCGTGTCCGAGGATGTGCCGGTCTTGCCCGCGACCACCAATCCGCGAGGCAGGCGGGCCGCCGCATCATGGCCGGTGCCGCGCGTGGTCACTAAAATGAGCATGCGGTCGAGTTGATAGACGGCGGCCGGTGGTGCGGCGGCTTCGACCTGCACCTTGAAGCTCTTGAGTGGACGGCCCTGCTCGTCGAGCACTGCCTGCACGGCACGCAGGCGGGCCCGAAAGCCGCCGTTCGCCAGCGCCGTATAGATCTGCAGCACTTCGAGCGGCGTCATCTCCACGGTGCCGAGCAGCAGCGACGGATTCAGCGTCGGGGCAGTTTCGAGTCCGAGCTTCTGCAGCGTATCGGCCACCCGCGGCAGGCCGAGGTCGAGGCCGAGTCGCACGGTGGCCAGGTTCATGGACTCGGCCAGCGCGCGCGCCATCGGCACCTGACCGTAGACCTGATGCTCGAAATTTTGCGGCGCCCAGATGCTGCCGTCGCCGAGCTTCAATTCGATCGCTGCGTCCTCGATCAGGGTCGCGGCGTTGTAGCGACCGGTTTCGAGCGCCGTCAGATAGATGGCGGGCTTCACGAGCGAGCCGATCGGGCGGCGGGCGTCGAGTGCTCGATTGAAACCGTTGTTGTCGGTCTCCCGGCCTCCGACGACCGCGATCACATCGCCGCTGTTCGGTTCGGCGACGACCACCGCGCCCTCGAGGTGGGCATCCTTCACCCGGCTCGCGGCGTCGAGGCGCTTCAGATTCAATGCCAGCGCGCGCTCCGCGGCCGCTTGCGCGCGCGGGTCGAGGCTGGTGTAGACGGCCAGGCCTGCCGCGGCAAGATCCGCCTCTGCGTAGTCGCGTTTCAAGTGGCGGCGAACCAGGTCCAGATAGGCTGGGACATAGCTGCCGCCCGGCGCCCGCAGGCCCAACGGCCGCGCGGCGATGCGCTTGGCGGCCGCGCCGTCGATCAGATGGGCATCCGCGAACTCCTGCAGCACGAGGTTGCGTCGTGCGCGGGCTCGGTCCTCATGTCGGTGTGGGTCGTAATAGGAGGGCCCCTTGACCAGCCCGATCAGCAACGCCAGTTCACCGGGATCGAGTTCATCGAGCGGCTTGGCGAAATAATACTGGCTGCCGAGCCCAAAGCCGTGGATCGCCCGCGCCCCGTCTTGACCGAGATAGACTTCGTTGAGGTAGGCGACCAGGATCTCCTCTTTCGAGTAGTGCGCCTCGAGCCGCATCGCCATGACGGCCTCGGTCGCTTTCCTGCCGAAGGTCTGCTCATCCGACAGAAAGTAATTCTTGACCAGCTGTTGGGTCAGCGTACTGCCGCCCTGCACCACGCGGCGCGCCCGTAGGTTGGCCCAGGAGGCTCGCAGCACACCGTACGCGTCGACCCCATGATGTTCGTCGAAGCGTCGATCCTCGATCAGTTTGATCCCTGCGCGCAGCAATGGCGGGACATCGGCGGGCGCCAGGACGAGACGGTCCTCGCCGTGAATGGGGAACACGCTGCCGATGACGGGTGGATCGAGGCGGAATACGGGCAGTTCGCTGCCATCGGCCATTTTCAAACCCGTGATCGACGTTGCATCCGCCCGGATCGACACCGACTCGGGCTCGCGCAATTCGTCCAGGAAGCGTGCGCGCCGGGCATGCAGGTCGAAGGCCCCTCCGTTGCGGCGGTAGATGCCCGGACCCGCCGACGGGTCCCCCCGCCGATAGTGGAGGCGATGCAGTTCCTCTTCGAGATCATCCGCGGTCACCGGGGCGCCGACGTATAGATCGAGCGGCGCGGCATAGACGCGCGCCGGAACGGACCAATGGCGGCCCTGGAATTCGCGGGTGACGACATGGTCGAGGTGCACGACCCACGCAGCGACGAGCGCCGCCAGGATCGCGAGCGTCACGATCGCGACGAGGGCGATGTTGCGCCAGCGACGGAATTTGGAGCGTGCCATGCGTGCCATTGGGGTCTTAAGTTCCCAGGACCTTGAAGCCATACGCGCGCGCGGCCAATCCCAGGGCATCGTCATGGGTGGCCATGATCGCGTCGAGTCCCATGGCGTCCTTCCACAGCAGAGCGGACGCGAGATGAATTGCGTCCAGCGAGCCGAGTCCGGTCGGCATGGGTTGCGCGGCGCGCTCCAGGACGATCGCGTCGATCTCGACGAGCTCGAGCGAATCGAGCAGCGCCAGGATGGTCGAGCGCCGCCGGGCCACCTCGGTGTCGGATAGAGCCACCCGCAGACGAATGCGATCCAATGCGCGCAGGCTTTCCGTGACGATGAGGGAGCTGGACACTCCTCGCTCGATCGTAGTCCATTCTCGAAGCGCGTTTGTCTGGCCGAGCGCGACGCGCAGCAGGACCGATGAGTCGATATAGGCGATCATCGACGAGCTTGGCGTTCCTCGAGCAGCACGGCCAGCACGTCCACGGCAAGATTTGCCGGGGCCGGCAACGCTACCTGATTGGGCGGCGGCGAGCCCGATGCGGGCTTGCGGATTCGTATGCCCGGCCGTTCGGTGATCGGGACTATCTGTGCGATCGGGGTATTCCGATCGAGTACGGTGATCGATTCACCTGCCTGAACGGCGCGCAGGCACCCGCTGAGTGTCGACTTGAGCTCCGCAATGCGAACGCGCTTCATGACCTATTATGACCACATATGGTCATAATAGACAAGGTGCCCAACCCGTTGCCCGGGCCAGGCTCGGCTGCAGATCTCAGACGGTCGGAATGAATTTCTCGTCGTCTTGGTGAGCGCGTTCGAACTTCAGAAATCCATAGTAGCCGCAGCTATCCCCGTAGGGATATTTTCTGCAGACGTTGGGTCGGGCCTCATAGACCGTGCACCTCCGCTCCTTGCGATCGAACAAGTGGCAGACGGACTTGTACACCGTGTCCTTGTGGTGCCGCAGAAGCTGCTCGTCGATGTCCTTCGTCTTGTAGTGAAACGTATGCTTCTTACGAGCCGCACGTTCAGAAATTCCGAAGTGTTGCGCCAAGCGGCGGATGTCGTTGTCCGACACGGCGATTCGCCCATGACTGCAGCAGTAACCAGGGCATTTCGCACAATTGAATTTCATGGCCGATAGATCTTGCCGGTGGGGAGGAGCGACTCTACTGTACCAACAATCGGCGGAGCCAGCGCCGGGTTCGTATGCCGCTGAAAGCGTTGAAAACGTTGCATGAGCTCGGCGGCGGCCCAGGCCGCGGGCGCCACGAGGGCTCAAGATCCGGAGAAGAAATCCCAGGTGTCCTGGGGCCAATTGGGCGGCAGCACGTGTCCGATGTGTTCATCGAACGAGCATTCGACATAGGGGCTGCTGCAGGAATTGAAGGAAACGCAGGACATGCGGGAACTGCTCGACCGAGTATTTTCCGATGTCGCGGCGCACGAGTTCAGATGGCGAAAAAGCTGGGACGTGGTCGCGAAGTCCGGCGCCGGATATTCCGAATCCCCTCGCTCCGCATGTTCGAAGCGAATCGCGGGAGGCCGATGGGTCGCGCAGGGCAAGCCTGCATACGTCAGGTAATTCGTCGTGTCCTTGTATTCGTCGTTGGTGGAGTTGGCGGCGACCGCACGAATCCGATCGCCGCGATGACAGGCGAGCGCGACGGCAAAGTCTCCTCCCCACGAGAAGCCGGCGACGAACACGCGCGTCGTGTCGATGCAGTACCGGGCGCCAAGCTCGCTCATCATGCCGTCGAAGAACGGCAGGTCGTGCCCATCGACCCTGTCGTCCCAGCCCACGCCCTCGTTTTGAAAATTGATGCCGTCCGGAAACACGAAGATTCCCGCGTCCGACGCGCCGGCGGCGTTCTGGAGGCCCCAGGCGTAGCTTTGACGGGAGTTGCCGCCGCGGCCGTGGAACACGAACACCAGCGGATAGGCTGTCGAGGGCACGTAAGCGGTGGGTACTTGCACGAGGAACGTGCGCGGTTGGGTTCCCACCAGGATCTTCAAGCTGACAACACCGACCTGTCCCGCTTGCCGGCTGCAGCCGATGGATTGGCCTGCGTGCTCTTCGGGCGGTGCGGCCGCGCTGGTGATCGGGAGCGCCACCAGGACTCCGATCATCACGGCGAACGCCAGCCAGACCGCCCGGACTCCGTGCGTCAACGCGGCGTGTCTCCGACCGAGGCGGTGCCCTGCGCGCCCGCGCCGCGGGCGTAATGCCGGGCGAGAAACAGCAGGATGACGACTTGCCGGTTTTTGCATCGAAGCATAGTGGCGAAGCGCGCCGTATGACGCTGTGACGCGGTCGGCTAACTGCCATTCATTTGTGAGAGCATGCGCGGATGTCAGCCGCCGAACTTGACCTGCGCAGACTCATCGACTCCCACCAGCCAGGCCACGCCCTGGCGCGCGAGTTTTATAGCTCGCCCGAGATCTTCGAGCGCGACATGGAACGGATCCTATTACGGCACTGGTTCTGCGCCGGGCACGTCGGCAGCGTGCCTCGACCCGGGAATTTCCTCGTCGTCGACCTGGGTTTGGAATCCGTGATCATCGTTCGCACGCAGGAAGGCCAGATCAAGGCCCTGTTGAACGTGTGCCGGCATCGCGGCTCGCGAATTTGCACGGAGCGATCGGGAAAGGCGGCGGCCGGCCTGCTGACCTGCCCCTACCATGCGTGGAGCTACGATTTGAACGGTCGGCTGGTTGCCGCCCGCCAAATGGGGGCTTCCTTCGACCGCGCCCAGTTTGCCCTGAAAGGCCTGCAGGTTCGTGTGGTCGAGGGCTTGATCTTCACGACCTTTGCGGAGCAGCCGCTCAGCTTCGATTCCACGGAAGCGGCCATGTCGCAGTCGTTGCGGGTCCACGGATGGGCCGAGGCACAGGTGGCGCACCGGGAGATGTATTCGATCAAGGCCAATTGGAAGCTCGCCATCGAAAATTACATGGAGTGCTACCACTGTCAGCCGGCACACCCGGAATACTCCAAACACCATGCGCTGGCGCGTCCCTTTGCGCAAACCAGGCACCTGGACCGGCCGGCGCGCCTGCGGGCGGAGGCGATGGGCATCTTCATCGCCGACGTGGACCAGTACGGGCTTGCCGCGCATCCGGGCAGCGAGTCGGTCTCGGTGTTTCGCAGTCCCTTGCTCGAGCCGACCGCCGAGGCGCTCTCCGGCGCGCGGCCCGCCCCGTTGATGGGCGATTTCTCCGGTTTCGATGGGAATTCGACCTACGTGGACATCGGTCCGTTGAGCGATTTCCTGGCCTACGTCGATCACGGCGTCATCTATCGATTCATTCCGCGCGGCGCTCTGCAGACCGACATGGAGGTGATCTGGCTCGTGCATGGCGCCGCCCGGGAGGGAGAGGACTTCGATGTCGAGAGCCTGACCGCGCTTTGGAAGACGACGAGTCTCCAGGACAAAGCGATCGTCGAATGGAACCAAGCCGGCGTCAATTCGCGGTTCTTCAAGCCGGGTCCCTATTCGGACCAGGAGTCCTATGCGAGGCGCTTCACCGAGTGGTATCTCAGCGAACTCAACGGCCAGGATTCAATACCCGGTGCGGAAGCGGGTCCACTCGCGAGTCACCAGGCGTGAATATTCCAGCGGCACCGCCGTCGACGTAATCAACAGCTTGGTCTCGAGCACTTCGTTGCTGTCGTAGGTGTCGTAACGCACCTTGATGCCGGTTTCCTTTTCGAAATTCGCCACCGTATCGGGCGCGATGTAATCGCTCCACGAATAGATGTTGAGGATCTTCTCGGTCTCGTGCGAGGCGACCGGGGCGCCGCCGTGGCCGGAGCATCCCGTCATCATCGCCAGAAGCGCGGCCCCTGCGATGCGCGAAAAGGCGCGCGGGCGGCGCCCGGGGTTCGTAACATTGGTGCCGGGAGCGCCTTTCGATGTAGATTCCCTCAAACGAATCGCGGCAATCATTTTGGAGTGACTAGTGTCCATGGAGAAGCTCAAGGAATACCGGCATGCCGATGGGATTGCAACCATCATGGAAGGGCTGGCCGAGGATGGTGGCGTCATCGTACGCGATTTCATCGGCAGCGATCTGTTGCGGCAATTCAACGCCGAGCTCGACGAACATATCCACGCGACCGATCCGGGGTCGGCATTGGAGGACCGTGAGGCATCGGCATTCTGGGGCTCCCGCACCAAGCGATTCACGCGGCTTGCGGCGCGGACGCCGTCGTTCGCACAGCTGCTCGACCACGATCTCATGCATCAATGGGCGGGCCATGCGCTCAAGGAAGGGTACTGGCTGAACACCGGCCAGGCAATGATCGTGGGGCCGGGAGAGAAGGGTCAGGTGCTCCATCGCGACATCGCGCTGTGGCCGAGTTTCATGGAGGGAGCGAGTTCTGCACCGGAGGCGATGGTGAGCATCTTGCTGGCATTGTCCGATTTCACCGAGGAGGTGGGTGCTACCCGTGTCGTGCCCGGCAGTCATCGATGGGACGATTTCAAGCGGCCCGCAGATCCTGATTCCTATGTGTCGGCGGTCATGCCGGCGGGATCCGCGTTGTTGTACCTCGGAAAAACCGTGCATGGCGCGGGATCGAACGTCACCGCCAATACCTGGCGTCGTGGTTTGCACATGAGCTTCGTGTTGGGTTGGCTCACGCCGGAGGAGGCCTCGACGATCGCGGTTCCCTGGGAAATCGCGAAGGCCTATCCTGCGCGAGTGCAGCAAATGCTGGGATACGTATCGCCCCGGCACCGGCCCGACATGGAGCCTTACAACTGGCTCGTCGACTTCAAGGACGCCAGCTTGTATCTGTCGCGCGAGGCATGATGCTTCCGACCACCGACCAGGCGTTGCTCGCGGTCGACGAGCCCGCGCCTTTCGTCGAATTCGGCATGTCGGGCGGGTCAGCCTTCGTCCTCGTGGTCGATCACGCCAGCCGCCGGATTCCGCGGCGCTTGGGCGATCTCGGTCTGCCGGCCGCCGAGTTGGAACGGCATGTCGCGTGGGACATCGGAGCGCTCGCGGTCGCGAAGCATCTGTCGAGCGCGCTGGGAGCCCCCTTGATCGCGCAGAATTATTCGCGCCTGGTCATCGATTGCAATCGCGACCCGAGCGTGGCGAGTTCGATTCCCACCGTCGGCGAGTTGCTCGAGATCCCCGGCAACATCGGCATCAGCGCCGCGGAAGCCACCGCCCGTCGCATCGAGATATTCGAGCCCTACCATGCTCGCGTGCGCGCGTTGCTCGACGAGCGATCGGCGGCCGGTCGGCCGACCATCCTGGTGGCTCAACACAGCATGACCAGCGTTTACAAGGGTTCGCGGCGCGAGATGCATGCCGCCGTGCTCTACAACCGGGACACTCGCTTCGCGCGCTTGCTGCTCGAGGGCTTGCGCCGCGAGCCGGGGTTGATGATCGGGGACAACGAACCCTATTTCGTGAGCGATGAAACTGACTACACGATTCCGCGTCATGGCGAGGCGCGTGGTTTGCCGCATGTCGAGATCGAGATCCGCCAGGACCTCATCACCGACGCGGTGGGACAGGATGAATGGGCGCGACGGCTCACCCGGCTCTTGCAGGATGCCGAGCGGACCTTCCGCCAAACATCCGGCTGGTGATGGCCGACCATAGTCCCGACGTTCTCGCGGAACTCAAGCTATTCCAAGTTGAAGTTGCATTCCTTCAAGGGGACCAGGCGCGTCTTGTTCCAATACTTGTGGCCCAGATAGAAGATCAGAAATCCGGGAATCATGAGATAGCCGGTGATGAAATCGAACCATGAGAATTCCGGGGCCTGGAAAACGCTGATGTTGGCGCCGAACAAAACCACCAGGAACAGGACCACCGCCAGCCAGGGGCCGTAGGGGTAGAACTTCGACCTGAACTTCAAGTCATCGAGGCTGCGGCCCTGGGCGACCCACGCCTTGCGAAAGCGCAGATGGCAGATCGCGATGCCGAGCCAGATCAGGAACCCGCTGAGGCCGGACGCATTGTAGAAGAGCTGGTATATCTTCTGGTCGCCCACGAGACTCGCGAAGAACGCCATCGCGCTCACCAGGCCGGTGAATAGAAGAGCGGCCGCGGGTACCCCGCGGCCGTTCAGGTGGCCGAACAGCCTGGGTGCCTTGCCGCTGTGGCCCATCGCGTAGAGCATCCGGGACGCCACATACATCGAGGAATTTCCGCAGGAGAGAACGGCGGACAGGATGACGGCGTTCATGATGTTGGCCGCGTAATATCCGAAGCGGGGCAGATGCTGGAAGACCATCGTAAACGGCGACAGCGCGATGTGCCCCTCGTCGCCGTGCATGAGGTCGGGGTTGGTGTAGGCGATCAGGGTGCCGACGACGAAGATCGAGCCGATGTAGAACAGCAGAATGCGCCAGAACACGGTGCGAATCGCCTTCGGCACGTTCTTGCCGGGGTCCGCGGTTTCCGCGGCGGCGAGGCCCACGCCCTCGGTGCCCTGAAAGGAAAATCCGGCCACCAGGAACACCATCAAGATGGAGGTCCAACCGCCGACGAACGGTGCGTGCGTGCCGGTGGTGGGATCGCTCAGCGTCCAATTCTGCAGCCCGGCGCTGTGCTCACCCACCATCCCGGTAATCATCAAAGCGCCGACGATCAGAAAGATGACCACGGTGACCACCTTGATGCTGGCGAACCAATATTCCGCTTCGGCATAGGCCTTGACGGACAGCAGGTTCAATCCCATGAGCAGGGAGAAGAACCCCATGGCCCACAAGGTCGAATTCGAGTGGGGAAACCAAAATTTCACGATCAACGCGCCGGCGACCAGCTCTGCGGCCAGCGTGACCGCCCAACTGAACCAGTAATTCCAGCCCACGGCAAACCCAAACGAGGGATCGATGAAACGCTCCGCGTACGTTTCGAACGAACCGCGAATCGGCAGCTGGGTCGCCATTTCGCCGAGCGACTGCATCATGCAGTAAACCGCCAAACCCATGACCGCATAGGCCACCATCGCACCGCCGGGGCCGGCCCGGGTGATCGCGCCGCCGCTGGCGAAGAACAGGCCGGTGCCGATGGCGCCGCCGATCGCGATCATCGTCAATTGCCGGGAGCCGATGGCGCGTTGCAGTTCGTGCGGTTCGTTCGAGGTCATGGATTTCCTGTGGAGTAGGGATCAGCGCTAGCTTAAACCAGCCACCTCGTTCCCGCGGACATTAGACCGGATTTGGAACGCGGGGCTCTTGGCGAGTCTGTCGCACTCGACTCGACGTCTTCCGCCTGCTCTTCGCTCATCTTATGCAGCGTCTTGATCGGCACGTTGGGATGCTCGGCGCGATATACTCCGGCGGTCGGACGATCGAGGGTCCCTGATCGCGGTTCCATGGAGGATCAATTTGACAACATCGATCGAGCCATGCGATGTGGTGGTCATCGGCGGCGGTCCGAGCGGCAGTACGGCGGCGGCCTTGCTCGCCCGCAAGGGGTACCGGGTCATTGCGCTCGAAAAAGCGCGTCATCCTCGTTTCCATATTGGCGAGTCGCTGCTGCCGATGAACCTGCCGGTGTTCGAGAGGCTCGGCGTCCTGGACAAGGTGCGTGCGCTCGGGGTGTTCAAGCGCGGCGCCGATTTCGAAGCGGACAATGCGCAGGGCTACAACACGTACGCCTTCGACCGTGCCATCGGCGACAGCCCGCCGCACGCTTACCAGGTATGGCGGCAGGATCTGGACAAGATGCTGTTCGACCATGCGCGCGACTGTGGAGCTGACGCCCGTGAGGGCCACGAAGTCGTGAAGGCCGAACAAGCGGGTCCCCGCGAGAGCCTGCTCGAGGTGCGCGCGGACGACGGAACGGGCTATTCGATTCGGGCGCGCTACGTGGTCGATGCCAGCGGCCGTGATGCGTTGCTGGCGACGAAGAAAAGGCTGCGGCGTAAGAATCGCGAGCATCAAAGCGCCGCGATATTCGGTCATTTCCGCGGCGCCACGCTGCGCCCGGGTGAGGACGCCGGCAACATCAGCATCTACCGCTTCGACCATGGTTGGATGTGGATGATCCCGCTGCCGGGCGGCGTGATGAGCGTCGGCGCGGTGTGTCGCCCCGAGTACCTGAAAAGCCGCAAAGGACGCACGGTGGAGTTCTTGCGCGCCACGCTGCAGCTCAACCCCGCTTTGTGGGGGCGGCTCGAGCACGCCGAACTCATCGGTGACGAGGTGCGGGTGACCGGCAATTACTCGTACGACTCGGCGCGGATGGGAGGACCGGGCTGGGTGCTGGTGGGAGACGCCTTCGCGTTCCTGGATCCCGTGTTCTCGTCCGGCGTCTATCTGGCGATGAGCGGGGCTGAACAGGCGGTTGGGCTGGTGGATGCGGCACTGCGCGATCCGGCGACGGAGCGTGCGCTGCTCCGCAAGTTGGAGAAGCGGCAGCGCGCGGGAATGGCGCGGTTCTCGTTCTTCATCTACCGCTTCAACGGTCCCGTGATGCGCCAAATGTTCCGGGAGCCGCGCAATACGTGGCAATTGGAGCAGGGCGTCATTTCGATGCTTGCGGGCGACCTGTTCGATACGCCGAAGGTCCTGTGGCGGCTCAAGCTGTTCAAGCTGGCGTATGCGATGAGCGGTCTGCGAGACTGGCGCCGCTGGCGCGCGGAGCATAAGTACCGCCTCGCGCAGGCCGGGGCGCAGTTCACGGGGGGCACCACGTCGGTGGATAAGGCCTGAGGGAATGTGACCCGCACGTCGAATTCCCTCTACACTGCCGGTCACATTTCCGGAGCGGGCTGCGATACACAATGAAAATTCCGAAGGGCCTGCAACCGCTCATCGATGATGGGATGGTCGACAGCGTCGTGCGCAGCCTGAAGAGCGGAAAGGAGGCCTCGGTCTACATCGTGGCCTGCGGCAGCGAGTTGCGCTGCGCCAAGGTGTACAAGGAAGCCGAGCACCGGGGCTTTCACCGGCTGGCCCAGTATCAGGAGGGCCGCAAGACCCGCAGCAGCCGCGATGCGCGCGCCATGGGACGACGCGGCCGGCATGGCCGCAGCGTGCAGGAGGCGGAGTGGAAGAACGCGGAAGTCGATGCCTTGTACCGCCTGGTCGGGGTGGGCGTGCGCGTCCCTGCGCCCCACCTGGTGCATGAAGGTGTGCTGTTGATGGAGTTGGTCCAGGACGCCCAGGGGGATCCGGCGCCGCGTCTCAACGATGTGGAAATAACCGCGGAACAGGCGCGCGTGTGGCACGCCTTCATGATCGTGCAGATCGTGCGCATGCTCTGTGCGGGGCTGATACACGGCGATTTGTCCGAGTTCAACGTGCTGCTGGACGCCCAGGGTCCGGTGATCATCGACCTGCCGCAGGCGGTGAATGCCGCGGGCAACAACAACGCCTTCGCCATGCTGGAGCGCGATGTGAACAACATGCGCGAGACCTTCGGCAGGGCCGCTCCCGAACTGCTCGACACGGAATATGCGCGAGAGATCTGGAAACTGTACGAGGCGAGTGAATTGACGCCGGAATCCGTGCTCACGGGCCGGTTCGAGCGTGATCCGACGCTGGCGGACGTCGACGCGGTATTGACACAGATCGAAGACGAGCGCCGCGAAGCCGAGGCGCGCCAGCGGCGGCGCGACGAGGCGGACGCCCTCTAGAGAGCCGGACCCGCTCTCGGGCGCGCCGCAGCGCCTCGATTCACTTGTGGTGGCGGATGAAGCCGTCGGCGCTGATGGTATCCCCGACCTTGACCCCCGTCGGGCAGGCCCCGATGTACTGCTGATCCTGCGTCATGGCTTCCTCGGCTTTGCCGTTGAATGCCGGCACGTACTTGGCCTGGGTCTCCGAATGGGTGAAGGAGTTGCTCTTGAAGACCGTGACTCCGTTCGATACCACCGTGATTCCGTTGACGGCGCAATTCGACGCGGAGGCGAATTTACCGTCGCCGAGATCCTTCAGAATGGTGGTGCAGCCTTTCACGTCCTTGAGAAGCGCGTCGGCCGCTTTGTCGTACGCGTGGTCCCGGCATAGCTTGTAGATGATCTGGGTGGTCTTCTCGCCGGGATTCTCGATGGTCTGAGCGTGAATTTCCCACAGGCCTTCCTTGAGTTTGGGAGGATCGCCCGCGTGCGCGCCCGCCAGCGGAAGCAGCGCTGCGGCGGCTGTCCATGCGGCGAGTCGGCCCGGGCCGACGAGCCTGAATCCCGAACGACAGGATCGAGTCGAGGGAGTTGACGTATTCATCCAATGAATTCCTGACTGCGGACGCATCGTTGCGCTTGGTCTCGTTGCTCGAGCGAATGGTGCAGGTTTTGCCGCTCGATGTTAACCCTTGCGTGAACGAGAATTTGATTATAGATTTGTGATCACAAATCAAGGGTGACCATGATCGACCGTTCAAACCTCGGATTGGTCCGCATCGCCCGCGAAACCGTGCAGGAGCGGGTGTATGCCGCGCTTCGCGACCAACTCATGCGCGGCGGCTTCGAGCCAGGTCAAAAACTGAAGATCGCCGACCTGGCGCGGGCCTTTGGCACCAGTTCGATGCCGGTTCGCGAAGCCCTCAATCGTCTGGCTGTGGAGCGGGCCCTGGAAACCCTGCCGAGTCGAACCGTCCGCGTTCCGGCACTGTCGATGGCCGCGCTCCAGGATTTGCGCGAAGCGCGGTTCGCGATCGAGGGACTCGCCATTTCGCGGGCGGCATCGAAGATGACGCCCGAATCGTTGGCGACGCTCGAACGATTCATCGAGGCGCAGACCGAAACCGATACCGAGCATGTGTCCGAAGGCAGCGCGCGGCAGAATCGGGAGTTTCACTTCGCCATCTATCGGCAGTCGGGTTCCGCGGTGCTGCTGCCGATCATCGAGAGCCTGTGGCTGCAATTCGGTCCGTATCTGCGTGCGGCGTCCGAACGCTTCGATGGCGGCGAGGGACGGGGGATCAATTTCCACGTCGAGATGTTGGATGCGTTGGCGAAGGGGGATGGCGCGGCGGCCCGCACGGCGCTCGAGGCCGACATCGGGCGCTCCTTCGATCTGGTCATGAACGACGAGGCATTGTGGAACGCCCACGGCGGTGCGGCATGACCTTGGCGGCCGCCGGCGCCGGGGAATTCGAACTCTATGATTTGCGCGTCGAAGTCGTGGGCCCGCCGGATCGCACGATCTACTGCGGCGCCAAGCTCGGCGACTACTTCGAGTTGCACGGCGAGATGCTGAAGCTGCCGCCGGGCCAGGGATTTTCGATTTATTCGCTGGCTGCGTTGCTGCCGCTGCTGCCGGCCAAGCAACGCATGACCGATCCGGCGGATTGGATGTCGACGGACGCCGAAGTCGCCTGTCCGGATCCGAACTGCCCGACGCGATTTCGCATCACGCGGATGGGTCGGCGCCGCTTCACCCACGCCGACGTCACGGCGATACCGCTTGGCGGAGGGTCGTGATACCGCGATTTGGTCTGGCCGATGGCTACTCGATTTCGCGGGTCATCAAGGGCGGCTGGCATCTGGCCGGCGATCATGGCGCGATCGACCCCGCGCAGGCGCGCCGGGACATGGCGACGTTCGTGGACGCCGGCATCACCACCTTCGATTGCGCGGACATCTACACGGGTGTCGAGACCCTGATCGGTGAATTCCGCAAGGCCTACCCGGCGCACGCGAAGCGCGTGCAGGTCCATACCAAGTTCGTTCCCGATCTGTCCGATCTGCAGACGGTGGACCGAGGATACGTCGAGGGCATCGTCGACCGGTCGTTGAGGCGTCTCGGCATGGAGCAACTTGATCTGGTCCAGTTCCACTGGTGGGACTTCACGGTGCCGCGCTACGTGGAGACTGCGCTCGAACTCGATCGGCTGCGGCGCGCCGGAAAAATCGCACACATCGGCGTCACCAATTTCGCCACCGCCCGCCTCGCGGAGCTCGTGGATGCTGGCATCCCCATCGTCTCGCACCAGATCCAATATTCCCTGGTGGACGACCGCGCGAATCATGGGATGGTGAATTACTGCCGCTCCCAGGACATCTCCTTGCTGTGCTACGGCACCGTGAGCGGCGGATTTTTGTCGGAGCGCTGGCTGGGCCGCACCGCCCCGACCGTCGATCTGGGGAACCGGTCTCTCATCAAGTACAAACTCATCATCGACGACTTCGGTGGTTGGGACCTGTTCCAAGAGTTGCTGCGCGTGCTGGCGCGGCTCGCCGACAAGCACGGCACCGATATCGCGACCGTCGCCTCCCGCGTCATTCTCGATCGCGACGAGGTCGCCGCCGTGATCGTGGGCGCGGTGAATACCGCGCATCTCGCCTCGCATGAGCAGATCGGCGGCCTGAGGCTGAATCTTGCCGAGTTGGCGGCGATAGCGGAGGTCACCGATCGGCGTCAAGGTCCGGCCGGCGACATCTATGAATTGGAACGCGACCGGCGAGGCGTGCACGGCCGGATCATGAAATACGAACTGAACGCGCTGCCGAGCGCCGCGGCGCCCGACGACGCGAACTAACGATGAGCTGACAAAAGGGGAGTTGGTTGGCGCGATTTCCTCAATTTTGACCGACCGACGACAGGGGAAGGACATGATGAAACAATATTGTTTGAGACGGGCGCTCGTCGCTCTGGGTTGCTGCATGGCGGTGTCCGGCGCCGCATGGGCGCAAGTCGCGCCACCGAGCCAGGATCTGGAAGAGATCGTCGTCACCGCGGAGAAGCGCGAGTCGACGGTGCAAAAGACTCCGATCAGCATGACGGTGTTCAGCGGTGTGGATCTGCAGGCGCAGGGCATCGCGGATCTGACGTCCGTGGCGCAGGAAGTGCCCGGCGTTTCCTTCAAGACATCGGGGCCGGGCCAGACCGAGTTCGAAATGCGCGGTCTGACGTCCACCGGCGGCGAATCCCCCACCGTCGGCTTCTATCTCGACGAGACTGCGCTGACGCCGCCGGCCATGGCGCAGAACGGCAAGGTGGTCATTGACCCCAGCCTGTTCGACCTGAACCGCATCGAGATCTTGCGCGGGCCCCAGGGCACGTTGTACGGCTCCGGATCGATGGGCGGCACGATCAAGCTGGTGACGAATCAACCGGACACGAAAAACTTCTCAGCCTCGGTGGAGGGCGTCGGGTCGGGAACGTACAACGGCGGGGGCTTCAATCACACCGAGAACGGAATGATCAATATTCCGTTGGTGCAGGATCTGGCCGCCGTGCGGGTCGTGGTCACCGACAAGTACATCGAGGGCTGGATCGACCGGGACGTCGTGAGCCCGTTTCCGCTGGAGACCAACGGCAGCACCACGCGCGGCAACGTGGCGGCCGCGCCGGTGACCGACGAGTATCGGCATTCGAACACGGAAACGCTGCACGGTGGACGGGCGACCTTGCTGGTGACGCCCACCGACCGGCTCAGCGTGACGGCGAGTGTGATGTATCAGCGCATTGCGCAGGATGGGCCGAACACCATCGATGTCCCGCCGACCAACGAGGTTCATTATCAGCCGTTCGACGTGCCCGAGCCGTTCAACGACACCTTCAATCTGTACAGTCTGACGGCCAAGTATGACTTCGACAGTTTCCAGGTGGTGTCGGCCACCGCGGATTGGAATCGAACGCAGTTCCAGACGCAGGATATCTCCGAGGCGATGCAGGATTACATCGGCGGTTTCTTCGGGCCCGCCGCGGAATTCCCGTTCTCCACGGCCGATGGGGGTCTCGGTGCGGGATCGATTTCGGAAGCGGACTACACCCGGCAGTTCAGCGAAGAACTGCGGGTGGCATCGACCGGCGACAACGCGTGGCAGTGGTTGGTGGGCGGCTACTACAGCACCTTTCACGCCACGTCCCACGTGTACTCCTTTTACGAGGGCTTCACCGCCTTGTTCGGCACCGATAATCTTGCCGACAATCACCGTCTGCTCGACGTGGACCAATACGCGTTGTTCGGTGAGACGTCCTATCAACTGCCGGATCATTTGAAGGCCACGGTCGGGCTGCGTTACTTCACGTACCACAGCGACTCGGCCACCAGCGTGAGCGGCGTGTCGGCCAACGGCACCAGCGCGACCCTGTTCGGGCTGGCGCAGAATTCGGGGGTCACGCCCAAGTTCAATCTTGCCTATGAGCCGAGCGATGAGTTGACCGTCTATGGCACCGTCTCCAAGGGGTTCCGTCCGGGCGGCCCGAACTCGCCGATTCCCAGCCCGTGCCCCGTCGCCCCGGGTCAGTTCGGTCCGGACAGCGTGTGGAGCTACGAGCTGGGCGAGAAGGTGAAGATGATCAACTCGCGGGTCTCCATCAACGGCGACGTGTACTACGAGAACTGGTCGAACATTCAGCAAGAAGTGGCGCCGGGCTGCGGATTCAAGTTCACGGCGAACGCCGGCAAGGCGAAGATCTATGGCGCGGAGCTGGAAGTGGCGGTGATCTTGGTGCCGGGACTGGTGCTGTCGCAGAACGCGGGCTACACGCACGCCACGAATTCGACCACCCTCGAGAGCGCGGGCGTCGTCGCGGGACAGCGCTTGCTGGACGTTCCGCAGGTCACGGCGAACACCAGCGTGTCATACAAGTACCCGCTGCCGAACGCCATGAACCTCGTGGCACGCGCCACGAACAGCTACGTCGATTCGATCCAGGACATCACCTATACCCGCAACACCTTGCCGGCCTATGACTTGGTGGGCGCGCGGCTGGGCGTGGAGGCGGATCGATGGTCGGCGACGCTGTTCGTCGACAACGCGACCAACAAACTCGCGTTGCTCAGCGACACGGGCGCGCTATCGGCCAACATATCGATACTCAATCGGGTGACCACCAATCAGCCGCGGACCATCGGAGCGGACCTGAATTTCAAATTCTGACGTGAAAGCATGATGGATGATTATCCCCATCGCTCGTACGCGTGGACCGTCGTTGCAATTCTGATTGCGACGGCGGTTCTGTCGTACACCGACCGGCAGGTATTGAGCCTGTTGGTCGACCCCATTCGGGGCGACCTCCATATCTCCGACACGCAGGTCAGCCTGCTCCTGGGCACGGCGTTCGCGGTGGTCTATGGGATCGCCGGCATTCCGCTGGGGTTCCTCGCGGATCGCATTTCGCGGCGCAACCTCATTTTCGCGGGGGTGTCGGTCTGGAGCTTGGGCACCATCGCGTGCGGCCTGTCGCATGACTTCGGCCAGATATTCGCCAGCCGCATCGTCGTGGGACTGGGCGAGGCGGCGCTATCGCCGGCGGCGATCTCGCTCATCAGCGACTACTTCCCGCCGTCGCGGCGCGGCACGGCGGTGGGGTTCTTTCTCAGTGGGATTGCCATGGGCAGCGGCGCGGCAATTCTCATCGGCGGCGGCGTGCTGCACGTCATCGAATTGGGCGTCCTGGCGGCCACGCCGCTGGCCGCACGGGCGCCGTGGCGAATGGTGCTGTTATGCATCGGCGCGCCGGGTCTGCTGTGGGCGTTGGCCATTCTGTTGATTCGCGAACCGGCCCGCCGCGCGGCCGACGCGGGCGCTGACGCGGGCGCCATCGGGGGTGCCGTCGGGGGTGCCATCGGGGGTGCCGTCGGGAGTGCGCGTGGCGCTGCGCCCGTCGCGCCGGTCGCCGCGGGAACCACGTGGGCGCGCGTGGTGCCGATTTATGTCATGTTGGCGGCGGCTTCGTTCGTCGACAATGCGGTGGGCGCCTGGGCGCCCACGCTGCTGATCCGCGACTTCCACCGGAATCCGTCCCAGGTCGGCATGGAGTTGGGGATCTTGCTCACGGCGGGCTTTGGCGGGGGCGTGCTGCTCGGCGGCGTGCTCGCCGATCGTGCGGGTGTTCGCGGCGGCTGGCCGCGCAAGCTGCGGGTGTGTCTGCTCGCGAGTTTGTTGATCTTGCCGGCGTCGCTGTTGATGAATTCATCGAATTTCGGGTTCGTCATGGCGGGTGTGCCGACGTACTTTTTGTTGTCGGGCATGGTCACCGCCATCGGTTTCTCGGCGATTCTCGACATGCTGCCGAATCGCTCCCGGGGTCTGGCGATGTCCGTGAGCTTCTTCTTGAACGTGGCGCTCGGCGCCGGATTGGGACCCACGGCCGTGGCGTTGGCGGCGAGCGATCTGTTCGGTGCCGCGGCAGGACTGGGTCCCCCGCTGGTGCTGACGGTCATCGGGGGTTACGTCACGGCCCTGGCGTCGATCGGGGCCGCGCTGTCGATATTCCGGCCGCGCGCGGCCGTCACCGCATGAACAGTCCGCCGTTGATATCCCACGCGGCCGTAAAATTGCGCGGCGTAGAAATTGTTGTGGTCGAAGCCGCCGCGTTTCATGGCGATCGCGGAGACCGCCGTGGTGTGGGTGTGTGCGACGCACGCGACATTCGACCGGGATGGCGTCGCGGAAGCGCGCCGGTTGGATCGACGGCGAGCACCGGTTCCCCGTCGAATGGACCGCCGGCGCCTTGAAAGTACCACCAGGGGATGCCGTTGACGAGCGGAGCGACCAGGGTGCGCGGGCCGATCAGCGGTCCGAGCGTCGGCAGCAATGCGGCCAGGCCCTGCGCCTTGGTGGCGACGAAGACGATGTCCTGGATGCCGAAATCCGGCTGCTCGCCGGCACTCAAGCGGGCAACGACACACAGCCCCGCGAGGTCGGCGCGCAATCCGTCCCGGCGCAATTGCGCCAGCCGCTCGCCGCGGGCCAGGAGGCTGACGGTGTGTCCCGCGGCATGCAGACGTGCGGCCAGCATCGCGCCCACCGCACCCACCCCCGCGACGCAAATACGCGCCATGGTCAGGCCGCGTTCTTGTGCTGCACGGCGGTCAAGGCGTCGACGAAGCGGTCCACCTGCTCCTCGGCGAGGCCCGCGATATTGATCCGACCGGAGTGCGCCATGTAGATGCCATGCTCCGATTGGAGCATGTCGATCTGCGCGACGGATAGCGGCAGCAGCGCGAACATTCCCTGGCCGTCGGCGAGCGGCCCGAGATCGACGGCGCCGATGCGCCCATGCCGCGCCAGCGCGGCGCGCAGGTGCCGGATGCGGGTGCGCATGCCATCGAGTTCCGCACGCCACGAGCGACCCAGGTCGGCGTCAGCGAGGATGCTGTGAACCACGGCCGCGCCATGATCGGGCGGCATGGAGTAATTGGCGCGGGCGAGAGCGACCAAGTGCCCGAGCAGCAGGTTCGTTTCGCCGGGATTGGCGCCCGTCACGAACAACGCGCCGACCCGGTCTCGGTACAGCCCGAAGTTCTTGTCGCAGGAATACGCCGCGAGGAGGCGGGGAACCCGCCGGGCGAGCAAGCGCAATCCAGCGCTGTCCTCCAACCAGCCGCGCCCGAGTCCTTGGTAGGCGATATCCACCAGCGGCACCAGACCGCGCGCGGCGATCACCTCCGCGGCGGCCTCCCAGAACGACAAATCGGGCTGCACCCCGGTGGGATTGTGGCAGCAGCCATGCAGGAGTACGGCATCCCCTGCCGCAGCGCCTCCCAGGGCATGCAGAAACACGTCGTGGCGATATTGCTGTGTGCTCGGATCTAACAGATCCACGATGGCGACCTCGAGGCGCGACGCGGCGAAAATGGGCCCGTGGTTGGGCCATGTCGGCGTACCCAGCCAGATGCGACGGCCGGGTTGGCTGCGGGCGAGCAAGTCAGCCGCCAAGCGCAGCGCGCCCGTGCCGCCCACCGTCTGCAACCCTGCCACACCGGTCCAGGCGAAGGCCTCGGCGGCCAGCAGCTGCACGAATTCAGGATCGCCCTCGCTGCCGAGGTAGGACTTGGTCGACTGGGCGCCAGCCAGATGCTGTTCCGCCGCTTTGACGGCCGCGAACACCGGCGTGTTGCCCTGCGGATCCCGGTAGACACCGACGCCCAAATCCATTTTCCGCGGCCGGACGTCGGCGCGAAATCGACCCATCAGCGCCAGCACGGGATCGGAAGTGACGGGGGACAAATCGCCGAAGGCCATATCGCATCTCCATTGGCAACCTTCACGATAAGCTGCATTCCCGAGGCGATGGTTCCTTTTTGGCCTTTGTTTCTGTCAATAATTAGTACAATGTACTATGAGATTGGCAAATATAGAGAAAGTGTTCTAAGAATGGCGGGGTCGTCGATATGGACAAGGTCGATTGGACGATATTGGCGGCACTCGAGGCGGATGGACGGGAGTCGTTCGGGGCCCTCGCGGAACGGGTGTCGTTGACCAAGACGCCCTGCTGGACACGGGTGCAGACCTTGGAGCGCGAGGGTGCGATCAGGGGCTACCGAGCGGTCATCGATCCGGTCTCGGTGGGGCTGAAGTTGACCGCCTTCGTCGAAGTCACCATCGAGTTCGGCAGCCGCGTCGCGTTCGAACGCGCGGTCGAGGAGCATCCGGCGATCATCGAGTGCTACACCACCGCCGGCGAGGCGGATTACCTCCTGCAGGTGATGACCAGCGACGTGGAGCGGCTCGATAGCTTGCTGCGCGAGGAGCTGTGCCGATTGCCGGGCGTGCAGCGGTCGGCGACGACGATCTGCCTGAAGCGCATCAAGGACAATGGCCCGATCACGCGGGCGGCGGGACTGCTTCAGGAGCGGCCCGCCTAGCGGCTTATCTGGCAGCTTCACCGGTTCCGATCGCGCTCAGCAGTGGCCGGGCAGCCAGGTGATCGCCGCACAGAAAGCCAACACCGCGAATGCCTTCAGCCTGCCGGGCCTATCCGCGAAGGGGTGTTCACGTTCAAGGAAACTGGATTTCCGCTTCGCCGGTCACTGCGACGAAACTTGCCTGGCCGTCGCGGATCACGCGGACGAGCAACGGAGCTTGAGGCGTGGGTTTGGCGATTTTCGCGACATCCGCGACCTCCACGAGCTGCTTGGATCCCACATGGGTGATCAGATCGCCGACCCTCAGGCCCGCCAGCGCGCCGGGACCCGCCGGGCGCAACTCGGTCACGATGAGCGCGCTCGCTTCGGTGTCGGCCTTGACGGCCTTGCGGATGTCGACCGTCGTATTGGCGACGCCCAATCCCAGGGCGGGCACCCACGTGTCCTCGTCGCCGGTGAGCATCGGATCGGACGGTGGTTCCGGCAGGCGGCCGATCGTCAGCCCCACGGACTGCTGCGTGCCGCCACGCAGGACGGTCGCCACGACGAGCGAGTTGGGCGTCAGCCGCGCCGTGATCTTGCTCAGGTTCTTGAAGGTCACCGTGCTCTTGCCGATGCCGAGCAGGACGTCTCCCACCCACAGGGTGCTAACGGCGGGGCCCGCCGTGTCGACGGACGTCACGAGCGCGCCGGCCGGCTTTTTCATGCCGAGCGCCTTGGCGAGCACCGGCGTGACCGATTGAGCCGAGATGCCAAGATAGCCGCGCTCGACACGGCCATGGGTTTCGAGTTGCCCGATGACGGATGCAACGGTTTCGGCCGGGATGGCGAAACCCAGTCCGACCGAGCCGCCGCTCGGCGAGAAAATGGCCGAGGTCACCCCGACCACCGTGCCGTCGAGCGCCAGCAGCGGGCCGCCGGAGTTGCCGTGATTGATGGCGGCGTCGGTCTGCAGAAAATCGATGTAGGGGTCATCTTCCAGTGTTCGCGCCCGGGCGGAGATGATGCCCGCGCTGACGGATTGCCCCAAGCCGAATGGATTGCCGATGGCAATGACCGGGTCGCCGACGGAAACCGCCTCGGAGGTTCCAAGGCGCAGAACCGGTAGTTGCCCGGCGTCGACCCTCAAGAGCGCGATGTCGGTGACCGCATCGGCGCCGAGAATTTTCGCGGGGACTTCCCGACCATCCGCCAATCGAACCCGCACCACGCGGGCGCCGACGATGACATGGCGGTTGGTGACGATCAGGCCATCGGCGCGGATAACGAATCCCGAGCCGAGTGCCGCCGACGATCGGTCGTCGCCGGCCTGGTTGCCGCCTGCCCCCGAGAGGAGCCGCCGAATCAATGCGCCGACGGCGTCGTAGCCCGTATCGGCGTTGGCGCGCGCGGCGGCGCGCTGGCCGGCGCCCACGCTCTGTTCTTCGACCATGACGGTCACGACGCTGGGCGCGACGCGACGCACCAAGGGTGCATAACCCATCGCGACGGCCTCGATGGCGCTGCTCGCCGATGGCGGCAGGAGCGCCGCGAGCAGCGCCGCCAGGAGAAGCGCGCTCCAGGGGCGCGCGGAGGAAACACTAGAACGTCTGTTGGGATACATGTGGTTCGCGATCTTTTCTTGGTCTACCAGCCGATCCGTCCGGGCCCATGGCGCGTCGGCTATTGGCTCGCGGTGGTCGCGGTGGTCGGGGTGGTTGGCGGCGTGGCGGTGGCGGGTGCGCTGGTCGCGGCCGGTGCTGCGGTCGTCGCGGGCGCGCTGGTCGTGGCAGGTGCGGCGGCGGTGCTTGGTGTGGCTGCGGGCGCGTCGGGCAGATCAGCCTCCAAACCGACCGTGGCAATGACGCCGTCGGCCTTCGTCAAGACTTCGCGTGCGTAGTCCCAATGGATGGCCACCGTCCTGTCGCCGACGGCGGCGCGCAGCAATTCGGCAAACTGGTCGATGTCGGGCTCGAAACTTTGCCCCTGTGCATCGACGGGCGGATGCGCTTCGAGCAGAAGCTCGCCGTCGATCCAGGCGACCTTGATCGGTTCGTTGATGAGTCGCACCGGCGTGCCCACCGGGATCAGCGGGAAGAGCGCGGCCACGTCGTCCGGATACATGCGAATGCAGCCGTGAGTGACCGCCAGTCCGACAGCGATGGGATTATTCGTACCGTGAATCAAATAGGTGCCGTTGCCGGCCGCGAGGCGCATCGCATATAGGCCCAACGGATTGTCCGGCCCGGAGGGCACCAGTGCCGGCAATGGGTCGCCCGCCGCGGCATGCTCCTTGCGCACCGACTCGGGTGGATACCAGACGGGATCCTTTTGCTTCTGGATGACGTGGGTGAGGCCCAACGGCGTTCGCCAGTCCATCTTGCCGATGCTGACGGGATAGGTGATCACTTCACGAGAGCCATCGCGGTTCGGCTTCGGATAGTAGTACAGGCGATGTTCAGGAAGATTCACGACGATGCCTTCCCGCGGTCCCGGCGGGAGGATGTGCCGGCCCGGGATGATGAGCTCCTTCCCGGCCCCGGGGATCCACGGGTCGACGCCAGGATTGACGCGGATGATCTCTTCCGAGCCCAGGCTGTACTTGCGGGCGAGATCATAGAGCGTGTCTTCGTAGACGGTCACGACGGTCTGATCCGTGCCGACGAGCGAATCGTCCTTGTTCGGGATCGGAAAGACCGTTGCGTGAGCGAGGTGGGCGCCCATCAGGGTCAGGACGAAAGCCGCCGGAGCGATGCCGGTCCACGGCCCACGACGGGCCGCCAAACGAGGAGTGTTAGCGCTGGTTTTCACCACGCTAGCCTATCACGGAGCGGGAGATTCCTGGCCGGCGCATGCCTCATTCTGAGCAGCCGATCCTGCGCAGGGGCCGAAAATTCTGTCGTTCGGGCCTTGGCCGTGTTACGAATGGAACCCACGCCCACAGTCAGGAGAAATCGAACGATGAGCGCCGCAGCGGACAAAATTGCCATCGATACGTCGGGTCCGCAACTCCGCTCCGGTGCGCTCGGATTGATCGAAATCATTGGCCAGTCGCTCGCCGCCATCGCGCCGACCCTCACGCCGGCGCTCAACATCTCCGTGGTGGCGGGTCTTGCCGGGATCGGCTGCTGGATGGCGTACTTCATCGGCACCATCGGCGTCGTCATCGTCGCGGCCAGCGTCGGTACCCTGGCCGCACGGCATCCGGAGGCGGGCGCCTATTTCGTCTACATCGGTCGGACCTTCGGACCGTTCGCCGGCGCACTCGCGGGCTGGGCCATGATCAGCGCCTATATGTTCACCGCGGTGGCGGTCGCGCTCTCCTTCGCCATTTTCCTCGGAAACTTTCTCGGTGCGTTCGGGATCGAACTCGGCATGCTGCCGATGGTCGCGGTGATGCTGGTGTTCGTCGCGGCGGTGACCTACGGGGCTTACACCGACGTCAAGATGTCCTCGCGGGCGGGCCTCGTCCTCGAAGTCATTTCAATCGCCATCATCGTGCTCATCACGGTCCTGTTCGTCCGCGTCCGTGGAACGGTGATCGACCGTCCGCAGCTCCAAATCGCCGCGTTCAATTATGGCGCCGTATTTTCCGCGCTGCCGTTCGTCATCTTCAGCTTCGTCGGGTTCGAGAGTTCCGCGACGTTGGCCAAGGAATCGGCGAATCCGCGCAAGAACATTCCTCTGGCCGTGATCGGGTGCGGGGCGTTCGCGGGGATTTTCTTCACGTTCATCGCCTATTTCATGGTGTTCGGCATGGGCGACGACACGCTGACGCTGGGCGCGAGTTCGGCGCCGTTCAGCGACGTCGCGGCGAAGGCCGGACTTGGCTGGACCTCCGTGATCGTCTATTTCGCCGCCATGATCAGCGTGTTCGCGTGCTGTCTCGCCAGCGTCTATCCAGTGCCCGCCTATCCCTACAACATCCTGCCGTACGCGTTCTTCGCGTACATGATCGTGGGCGCCATCTGGTTCGCCATGCTGAAGTCGCGATCACCGCAAACGCTGGCATCGATCCAGCACGACATGGAAGGCTGAGGACCGCGTCCGCGCCAAGGGGCGCGGGGGCGCATGCACATGATCGCAACACTTCGTGCATTGTCGGAAGCGGACATCGAGCCGGTGATGGCGGTGGGCAGGCGCATCTGGGTCTCGCACTACGTGCCGATTCTGGGTCAGGCCCAGGTTGACTACATGGTGGGCATGCGCTTCACGGCGGACTATCTGCGGCGGTATCTCGATGCGCCGGATCGCTGGCTGGACGTGTTGTGGTTGGGCGGGGAGCCGGTGGGCTATTGCGCCTACGCGCTGACCGCGTCACCGGACGAATTGAAGCTGGAGCAGCTTTATCTGCTGCCCGAACTGCACGGGCGCGGCCTCGGGGGACAGATGCTGCGGCACGTGACGGAGCGCGCCGCCAGCCTCGGCAGCCGAACCATGATGCTGCAAGTCAACAAGCAGAACACCGGGTCGCTCGGCCTCTACAAGAAGATGGGGTTCGCGGTGAGGGAAGAGGCGGTTTTCGACATCGGACATGGGTTCGTGATGGATGATTTCATTATGGAAAAGTGGCTGGCCTCACCCTGAACCTGGATTTCGCGGGGCTCGACATCGATATCGGATGGCCATGTCATACACCAAGCCTTGACGCGGCACCGGGCCGGCACAAACGGCACGTCGCGGTAGCGTTCGGCGCCGGCTCGGTGCATCATTGCGACCCGCTGTAGGCCTCAAATCCGGGTTGCACCACATTCCATGTTAAAACGCCTCCGAGGTCATTTTTCGAATGATCTCTCGATCGACCTTGGCACCGCCAACACGTTGATCTACGTCAAATCGAAGGGGATCGTCCTGAACGAGCCCTCGGTCGTCTCCGTGCAAAACGAGCCGGGACGCGGCGGCAAGGTCGTGGTCGCCGTCGGCGCGGAAGCGAAAAAGATGCTGGGGCGAACGCCGGGCCACATCACGGCCGTGCGGCCGATGAAAGACGGCGTCATCGCCGATTTCACGTACACCGAAAAAATGCTGCAGTACTTCATCAACAAAGTACACGGCGACCGATTCTTCCGGCCGAGTCCGCGCGTGTTGGTCTGCGTGCCGTTCGGCTCGACGCAGGTCGAACGCCGCGCCATCAAGGAGTCCGCCGAGGGCGCCGGCGCGCGCAGCGTGGATATCGTTCCGGAACCCATGGCGGCCGCCGTCGGCGCGGGGCTGCCGGTGCACGAGGCGCGCGGATCCATGGTTCTCGACATCGGCGGCGGTACCTCCGAGGTTGCCGTGGTGTCGTTGAACGGCATCGTGTATGCGTCGAGCGTGCGCATGGGTGGGGACAAGTTCGACGAGGCGATCACCCAGTACGTCCGCCGCAATTACGGCATCTTGATCGGCGAGGCAACCGCGGAGCGGATCAAGATCGAAATTGGCTCGGCTTACCCGGGCGATACGGTGCGCGAGATCTCCGTCCGGGGACGGAATCTATCCGAGGGCGTACCGCGCGGGTTTACGCTGAACTCGAACGAGATATTGCAGGCCTTGGAGGAACCCTTGCAGGGCATCGTGAGTGCGGTCCGCCAGGCGCTCGAGCAGACGCCGCCGGATCTTGGCGGCGATGTCGCCGAGCGAGGCATCGTCATCACGGGGGGCGGCGCGCTCCTGCGCGACATCGATAAATTGATCATGAAGGAAACCGGCCTGCCCGTCGTCATCGCCGATGATCCGTTGACCTGCGTGGCGCGTGGCGGCGGTAGAATCCTGGAACTCACCGAAGAGCACGGTCACGGCGCCTTCGGCCTGCAGTAGCCGTCAGCGTCATTGACGGGGTACGACGGGCGCGAGGTTCGCTCTCGCCACCCAGCCGGTGCGTCCCGTGCCGGTTCGAACGAGCACGAAGTCCTCGTGCTCCGCGGTGATGCGCACCGTTTCCGCCTCTGGCAGCACGAACAGCGGGTCTCCCATGGGGACCGGCGTCACGCGCACCGGCGTCGCGGCAACCAGCACCACCGCTTCGTGCAAAACCGGCCAGAGGACGAGCGCGTTGCCGGCCGTCCATGCCGCCAAGGCGGCCCCGACGACCGCGGTCGCGCGGCGTGGCCACCGATGGCGGGCGGTGAACCGTCCCCAGAGCAGGGTCGTTCCGGCCAGCAACACGCCGAGGACGCCGGTCCATGCCAGCAGCGTGGGGTTGGCCATGAACCCCGCGCGCTCGAACCAAGAGTCGGATTCCGCCGGCAGATGGGCTGCCGCGCGCACCAGGCGCACGTTCGCGGCAATGTCGGCGTCATGCGGCGCGAGCAGGCGCGCTCGCTCGTAGTTCAAGATCGCCATGCCGGGGTTGCCGGCTCTGGCAAATGCGTTTCCCTGGTTGTACAGGGTGGCGGCGGAATAGGCGTCGCTCTGCGCGGGCGACGCGTGAGACCGGCCGCCCGAGAGCACCAGGCATACCATCAATCCCGCGAGCGCCGTGCGGCCGATCATGACGCCTGCTCCCGGGTGAGTTGAGTCCGCACGACGTGCGTCCAGCCGGTAAAGTCGGTGGATGTTCCCTGGTTGCCGGCATAGTTGGTTTCATCGGCCAGGATGAAAATCTGACGGAGGGCTTCGCCGGGGCCGCCGAGACGTTCTTCGATTTCCGCCGCCGAGATGTCCTGGGGCGGCAGCTGCCAGCGGGTCGCCAGATCCTTCTGCAGCGCGGCGCGCGCGCAACGGAAGAAACGCGCTGCATCGCCCGCGGCGGCTGCCTGGTCCATTTGCTTGATCGTCAGCGCAGCCTCCTTGGGCAGTCGTCCGCTCGGCCTTTTACCGCGTAGTCCAGTGTCCGCGCGGCGCATCTGCAGCAAGCCGCCGGCGAACAGGATGGCCAGCAAGGACGGCAGGGCCAGGAAGCGTGACCGGAGGTACAGGGGGACCAAGGAGCCGGCGCTTTGTCCGGAGACGGCTTGGTCGGGTCGTAAGTCATTGCCGAACTTGTTCGGCAACGACGTTGCACCGGCCGTGGTTTCGGCGCCTGGCGGTGTGACGTCGGCCAAGGCCGGCGAAATCGTGACGGCCGGCGGCGTGCTGCGCAGGATTTCGTAGCTGTGGGTGGCGGGGTCGAAATAGCTGAATGTCAGCGCGGGAAGCGTCTGGGCACCGGGCTGCGATGCGATCAACGGCTGTTCGAAGGTCTTCTCCCCCTTGAATCCGACGGTATCGCTCTGGGCGAAGGTCGATTTTGGCGGATAGGTTTTCCATTGATCCACGTGTTCGAGCATGGGGCTGTCGACCCGATCGAAATTGCCGGTACCGCTCACGCGCATGCGCAGCGTCAGAGGATCGCCGACCGCCGCCGTCTTCGAGGAGAGATCGCTCGCGATCTTGAAGGTGCCCACGGCCCCGCTGAAGTCGCGCGGCCTGCCATCGGTCGGCAGCGCCAAGACTTTCAGATCGCCCGGCGGGCTCGAGACAGTGACCTCCTTCTGCACGGTCGCACCGAAGAAATTCTGCAGAAACGGGTCGCCCAACAGATCATCGATGGTCGCGTCTTTTTGCGGGCGGGTCCGAACCCTCACGGTGAGGGGCATGGTGACCGCCAACGGGAAGCTGCCGGGTTTGACGGGCGCCAGCACGCTATGCCAGGTCAGGACGGTGAACGGCTGCCCATCGATGAGCTTTTCGACGCGTTCCGGCTTCCGCGATAAATTGTTGAGGGTGAAGTCGGTGCCAGTCAAGGTCGGCAAGCCGTTGAGCGAGGTCACGAATCCGGCCCGCAATCCCACCTCGATGTCGATCGGGATGCTCTCGCCGACGTACACATCCCGCTTGGGCAGATTCATGCGGATGAAGGCAGCACCATCCGCGGAAAGCTTGATTCCATTGACCATCGTTCCGCCCGCGGCGAGCGGCGGCCGCGGCACCGAACCGCCGTAGGCCGAGGAATTGGCGCCGCCGGTGTCCGGACTCACGCGCAACACCAGCGGCTGCGATTTGGGCGTAATGCCGGGAATCGTGAATATGCCGGCGACCTGCGGCGTGATGCGCACGGTGATCGAGGTGGTCGACAGCGTTGCGCCGTTGATGATCTCCATCCGGCGCGATTGGCCGACGACGCGAAACTCCAGCCCCGACACGACCGGCAGCGTCACCGCGTCCATGCCATTGCCGGTGCTGGTAATCGTCAGCTGCGCCGTTTCTCCGATGGAGATCTGACGGGGCTCGAGCGTGGCATTGACGAGAGGTGCAATCGCAAAGGCGGATGCCGTCGTCAGCAGATACGCGGTGAGCGCCGCGAGCAGCCAGCACCGATGGGTGGTGGGGGTCCTCATGTCACCAGTTCTTGAAGGGCTTGTCCGGGTTCGTGACGTCGCCTCGTTCGGCGAGCGGTGCGCCGAGCGCATGGCGCTCGTCGCCCTTCACCGAGTCGAGCAGTTCGCGCGCTTCCTCGCGACTCATCTGTCCGGGAAGGTGCTGATTGTCGGCTTCGCGCGCGGCTTCCGCGTCTTGATCCGGATTGCCGTTGGCAGGGGTGCCGGGCGCCTTGCCGGCATTGGCGGGCGGCTGATCGCCCTTCTCGCCGCCGGGCTTCGGCTGCGGTGGCGGCTGGGATTGCGGTTCGCCGGGCTTTTGGTCGGCATTTTGCTTCTGATCGCCATTGTTGGCGTTTTGCGGCGGGGGCTGCTGCTGCGGCTGCTGGCCCGGCGGGGGCTGACCCTGCCCCTTGTCGGGAGGTTGGTTTTGCCCCTGCCCCTGACCCTGACCTTGACCCTGGCCCTGGCCTTTTCCTTGACCCTGACCTTGTCCCTTATTCTTATCCTTGTCTTGTTGATTTTGCTGCTGTTTGAGCGCGTCGATCTTGCGCTTCACCAAGTCACGATTGTATTTGCTGTCCGCATCGTCCGGGCGCAGCTGCAGGGCCGTTTCATAGGCCTTTACCGCGTCGGTCCATTTTTGAATGGTGTCCTGCGGGGCCGATTGTTCGGTTTTTTGCCCGGTCCGGTACAGCGTGTTGCCCAGGTTGTAGTACGCGTCCTCTTGGTCGGCCAAACGTTTGGCGTCGCCGGAGGGCGCATGGCTGATGGATTGCTGAAAGGCTTGCGCCGCTTGCGGAAATTGCCCGGCCTTGTAGGCGGCGGTTCCCGCGTTGAATTCCACCAGGGGTTGTTTGGGGTCGGCCGTTGCGGGGGCTGCGGTTGCGGGGGTGGCTGCCGCCGCGTAAGTCGATTGATGCGCCCAGGGGGCCACCATCAGAAGTGTCAGGGAAGCAGCAACGCCTCGGCCTGGGTTTTTCCGAGGAGTGCGACGACGGGTGCCGATGAGCAGGCTCAAGAGCAGCGCGGCCAGCGATCCCGCCAACGGCCATTGGTAGCGCTCGGTATAAATCTTCTGCTGCCGCGAGGCCAGATCATGTTTGGCCAGCGTGCCGAGCACGGTATTGAAAATCGTGGCCAGTCCTTCGCCCTGGGTGCCGAGCGGCACGTACAACCCGCCGGTCGCGGCGGCGATGGCTTTCAAGGCGGTCTCGTCGAGGCGCGACCTGACGAAGGTGCCCGACTCGTCTTTCACGAAGCCGCCGCCTTGTTCGGGTGGGATCGGAATCAGATCGCCGCCCGCGGATCCGACCCCAACCGTATAAATCTTGAGCCCATCCTCTTGAGCTGCTGCCTGAGCGGACGCCAATGCACTTCCCTCGAGATCTTCGCCATCGGTCACCAGGATGAGGATTTTATCGCTGCCCGCGCGCCGCCGCAGCGCCGCCTGAGCCTCGTGGATGGCGCTCGATATGTTGGTGCCGCCACGCGGGATGGTATTGGTGTCGATCGACGCGAGGGATTCGTGAAATGCGGCATAGTCCAGCGTAATCGGGCATACCAGAAAGGCGGTGCCGGCGAAGGCCACGATGCCGACGGCGTCGCCGTCCAGCTGCTGCGCAAAATCGTCGATGGCCAATTTGGCGCGCGTCAGCCGGTCGGGCTTGATGTCCGGCGTCGACATGCTGCGGGAGGTGTCGATCGCGAAGACGATTTCGTTGCCGCGGCGGCTGATCTGTTCCCAGCGATAACCGACGAGCGGCCCGGCCAATGCGACGAACAGCAGCGCCAGCGCCAGCAGGAACAGACCGCGCTGCAGGCGACGCTTGCCGACGGAAATCGAGCGCGTCAGTTGATGGCGCAAGTTCGCGGAAATGAACCGGGCCAGGGCCTTGTGTTGGCGCGAGTCGTAGCTCTTCCAGAGCAGCAACAGCACGACGCAGGCGAGAGCGCCTACGACCAGCCACCAGGGATTGGTGAACTTCACGGCAGTCTCCGGAAGCGGGTTTGCTGCAGCAATGCGCCCAACGCCAGAATGGCCAGCGAGGGAATCAGCGCCCACGGGTAGAGTTCTTCATAACGCTCGAACTTCTGCACCGTCTGGGCGGTCCTCTCGAGCTTGTTGATCTGCTCGTAAACCTTTTGCAGCGAATCCGTGTCCGTGGCTCGGTAGAACTTGCCGCCGGTGTCGTCCGCCACGGCCTGCAGGGTTTTCTCGTCCACGTCGACCTTTGCCATGATCATATGCATGTTGCCGGCGTCGTCCCGCACGGGGATGGGTGCCTTGCCGCGCACGCCCACGCCGATGGTATACACCTTGACGCCGAGCGCCTTGGCGGCCTCGGCCGCGGAGAGGGGGGAGATTTTGCCCGTGTTGTTCATGCCGTCCGTGAGCAGGATCACGACCTTCGATTTTGCCGGCGTCGTGCGCAGGCGATTGACGCTCGCGGCAATCGCCGAACCGATGGCGGTGCCGTCATCGGCGCCGCCGATGTTGACCCGTTCGAGATTCTGCTGAAGCCAGTCGTGATCGAGCGTGAGCGGACTCACGAGGTAAGGAGCGCCCGCGAACGCGATCAGACCGATGCGGTCGTTGGGCCGCTCTTCGATGAACTTGGACACCACGGATTTGACCACGGCGATGCGGTTGAGCCGCTGGCCGTCGATCTCAAAATCCAGAGCCTGCATGGAGCCGGAGACATCGAGGCCGAGCACGATGTCGATACCGTTGGCGGTGACTTCGGTGCGGCTGTGAGCACGTTGCGGTCGGGCCAGTCCGACGATCATGAGAATCCCGGCGATGATGGGCAGCAGCCAGAGCAAGCCGCCCACACGGCTGCGGCTCCTGCGCGCGACCTCGCGGGCAAGCCCGACATCGGAGTACTCGACGGCGGCGACGGGCCCACGTCGTCCGCGCCAGAGCATCACCAATGGCAGCAGCGCGAACAGCCAGAACCACTCAGGTTGCAGAAAGCGAGTCATGGGCCTCCTTGTGCAGAGCGGCGACCACTGGGTCGGGGGCTGCTGTTTCCTTGACGAAGGCGCAGGCGCTTCGATGCAGTGATTCCATGTTCTCCATCGACAGGGAGATGCCCGCGAACTTCACCAAATCGCACTGATTGAGAAATTCTTCCAGCAAGCCGCGGTGCCGCGCCAGCGAGGCATTCGAGGAGCTCAACAGGTCGTACAGGAACTCTTCCGTCGTCCGATGGGTGGCGGTCACGTTGAAGCGTTCCTCGATGTAGCTGCGCACGATGTCCGAGGCCGCGATCGAGAACTCGCGTGCCTGAGCCGTGCGCATGAGCGGGCGGATCTGCTCGAGCCGCTGCAGCGCCACCTCGAACGGCAGTAGGACGCGGGGCCGGCGCGTGCGCCGCCGCCAGCGCCAGACGCCGTAGGCCGCGAGCGCCAGCAGCGCTGCCGCGACCAGCAGGGCGGCAATGAGCCATTCGTTCGCGACGAACTTCGGTCCGCGGATGTCGCGGATATCCTCGGTCGGCGCTGTCGCTGAGGGCGCGGCAGAGGCGGCGCCGTGCGGCGGCGCCTGCGCGCCCGGCGCGGGTGGCTGAGCGATCGGGGTCGTTGCGAGCGGGGCCGCTGGCGGAGCGGTCATGGCGTCGGATGCCGGCGCGGGCATTTGCTCACCGTGAGCCGTTCCGTGGGGCGAGGCCGCGAGGAACACGGTCATCAGGCCGCCGACAAGGGCGCCGCATGCGGTAGGCTTTTTCGTCATATGCGTTTGCGCTGGCGCGTCTTGAAGAAGCGCTGCAGGGAGGGCATGTACGGCTTGTTGGTCTGCAATTGCAAGGTGTCGATGCCTTCGGAGCGAAAGTCGATCACCAGCTTTCGCGAGCGCTCCAACGATATGTCCTTGAAACGCTTGCGAACCGCGGCACTGGCGGTGTCGATTTCGACGATCTCGCCGGTTTCGGAGTCCTCCAAGGCAAGAACGCCGACGTTGGGAAGTTCCTTTTCGTGCGGGTCCTCCACGTGGACGGCAATCAGGTCGTGGCGGCGGTTGGTTTGACGCATCGCCCGCCGCAAGTCGGCGCGCGCGGTCAGCGGGTCTCCCGGCGATTCGAAGTCTGAAATCAAGAAGACGATCGCGCGCCGGTGCAGGACGTGGTTGACGACGTCGAGCGCCTTGACGCTGTCGGTCCCCGTGCCCGCGGGGTCGTGGTACATGATGTCCCTCACGACCCGCAGGACGTGGCTGCGGCCCTTCTTCGGCGGCAGATAGCGTTCGACCCGGTCCGTATAGAGGAGCAGCCCGACCTTGTCGCTGTTGCGGATCGCGGAAAATGCCAGGACGCTCGCCAGTTCGGCGGCGAGATCGCGCTTGCTCAAGGCGGCCGAACCGAAATTACCCGAGGCGCTGATGTCCACCAGCAACAGAATGGTGAGTTCGCGCTCTTCGGTGTATTTCTTGACGAAGGTCTTGCCGGCCCGCGCCGTGACGTTCCAGTCGATCGTGCGCACTTCATCGCCCGGGCTGTACTCGCGGACCTCGTCGAAGTCCATGCCGCGGCCTTTGAATACCGAGTGGTACGACCCGGCCATGCTGTCGTTGACCATCCGGCGCGTGCGGATTTCCAACTGCCGCATGCTGCTCATGACGGCCTTGTTGGACTTGGAGGTATCGGCCGCCATGTGCTTACGGAACGGGCAGCGTGTTGAGGATCTTCTCGATGACGTTCTCGGACGTGACGTTTTCGGCTTCAGCCTCGTAGGTCACCGAGACCCGGTGACGCAGCACGTCCATCGCGATCGTCTTGACGTCCTGCGGGATGACGAAATGGCGTCCGCTCAAGAACGCCATGGCCCGGGCGGCGAGGGTCAAGGCGATCGTGGCGCGTGGCGAGGCACCCGTCTGGATGTAGCCGTTCAGATTCAGGGAGCTTGCGTTCGGCGGACGGGTCGCGAGCACGATATCGACGATGTAATCCCGAATTTTCTCATCCACGAACAGGGAGTTGACCACATGCCGGGCGTTGACGATCTGCTCGGCGGAAACGACCGGCCGGGGCACGGGCATTGGCTCGGTGGTCGCCATCGCGTCCAGAATGGCGCGCTCTTCGGCTCGATTCGGATAATTGACGATCACCTTCATCATGAATCGATCGATTTGCGCTTCGGGAAGCGGGTAGGTGCCTTCCTGTTCCAGCGGGTTTTGCGTCGCCAGGACCAGGAACGGATTGGGCAAGCCGTAGGTTTCGTCGCCGATGGTCACCTGGCGCTCTTGCATCGCCTCGAGCAGGGCGCTCTGCACCTTGGCCGGTGCGCGATTGATTTCGTCCGCCAGGATGAGGTTGCTGAAAATCGGCCCGTGCTTGGTGCGGAACACGCCATCCTGGGGGTTGTAGATCATGGTGCCGACGATGTCGGCCGGCAGCATGTCGGGCGTGAACTGCAGCCGCTTGAACTTGACGGCAACGCAGCTGGCCAGGGTCTTCAAGGCCAGCGTTTTGGCCAACCCGGGCACGCCCTCGAGCAGCACATGACCATTCGTGAGCAGCGCGATGAGCAGCCGGTCGAGCAAATGTTTCTGACCCACGATGACGCGGCCGATTTCCTGTTGCAGCGGCTTGACCCAGCTGGAGTTCTCGGCCACGGTCTCGCGCGCCGCTCGCATGGCGGGGTCTTGGTCGAGGGGCTTGGGACGCGTCTCAGGGATTGCAGCGGCCGCGCTCGGTTGGTATCGGGCGTTCTGGACCTGCTCGCTGGACGGCACCGCAGTCTTTTGGTTCATTAGCTATCCTTTATTGACAGAATTCCGCAATCGCAGGCACGGCAAACCCACGTTGTCCAGCCTTGCGGCTGGACTCAGCGCGTTTTGACGACCCGTGGTCAGGTGGTGCCCAATATTAACAACGGGCGCCGATGACGAGTGAGTGTTGGCGCGTCCGGAACGGGCCAGCGAGGCTTAGAGCACGGCGTAGGGTACCTGGTTCCCTTGGATGCGACCTGCGTTCCAATTATTCGCTTATCGCTTGATTTTTCTGCCTCGACGTCGCCACTCTCGGTTCGACATAACCCAAGCTCGAGGAGAGTTCAGTGGTTCATTCCCGCAGCATGATGGTGGCTCTTTCCATGGCCGGCCAGCGAGTTGGCCGGCTTTTCGCATACGGCCCCGGTGTTGCTGGTCGAGTTGGAGCCCAAGGGCCGCGAGTTGGCGGTGTTCTATGGGTATCTCGATTCCGTCAATGCGTTCAGCGCCCTGGCCGCCGACTAGGGCGATTTGACGCCCGACAGGCGCGGCTGCCGGTCCGGCCGCGGGCGGGTCGGCGATGGGCGCGTCGGCCGCCTGTGCTGACTGCGTCAGGGCAACCGTCAGGCAAGACGAGGCATGACCTGGAAATCGGTTCGGCTCCGCGGTGCGTCCGGGTTCTGTCGATCGAGAGACTCGCGGTATTTGACACACCCGCGCAGGAACTGGGGCCATTCCGGAACCGCGATGGCGGGAGCCAGCTTTTCCGGCAGCAGCGACCACAGGGCCGGATGATGCCAGCATAAGTCGTGACCACTGGCATCTCGATGCTGCCGGATGGCCGACCGGAGTTTCTTGATTTCAGCGATCAGTTGATCGTCCGTCAGGGCGAGCAAATCGTCGTCCATGGTCAGCCTCGATCGAACGCGCGCGATGCGTTCTCAGCGCTGCGCTTGACGTGCCGCGGCGGGAAGGCGTTCTATTATAGCTATTCGGACACTGCTCCGGCGCCAGCCGAGTCATGAGAGCACGTTGCGCCCGTGTGACTTGGCGAAGCCTTGGCGGCTGATGCAGCGCCTGGCCTATCGGGTAAAACAAATGAACGCAGCGAGCAAGAGTGCCGTGGTGGCGAGCGGCCGGTCGGTCGTTCCGGCGTCCTTTCATATCGGTAGTGGGGGCGGCCCGTTCGCCACATACGGGCTCCGTTTACGCGTTCACTGTGTCGGGCGAATGGTCGTATCTCGAATACGCTGACTCGCCGCCCAATGGGGCGGGGGATCCTATCTCTACGAGCCCGCCGGCGGCTCCAGTCATACCTTGAAGGTCGCGGATCACAACACGGGCGAGACCGACGTGTTCTACGTGATCCATGGCGCGATGCTGGTGCTCGACGACGGCGGCAATGGGGCGGCGGTGCTGGACGCGGCCAGCCATGCGCGAGATTGGCCTCAAGCGCTGCGCGAGAAGGGAATGGCCGCCCAGAGATCATCAGCGGTGGCCAGGCGGGATATGTCCGCGACTAGCACTGGACACGGGGCGTGCTCGCGTTCCTGGTGTGTCCGGGGAGCGGCGTTGCCGGCACGATTTTGTTCGTTGGGAACAGCTTTACGTCCGCTCATGGATCGTCGGTTTTGTATTACCGGGCGCAGACCGTCACGGGTCTCAACGGTACCGGCTTGGGTGGCATGCCGGCGTTGTTCAAATCGTTCACCTCGCAGGCGGGGCTCGGCTACGACGTTTATTTGGAGACCCATCCTGGCATCGGTCTCGAGTGGCACCTCGAGCATGAGCTGGACATCATCGGCCGGCGTCCGTGGGATTCCGTGGTGTTGCAGAGCTACAGTACGTTGGATCCGAAGAAGCCCGGTGATCCGGCGGTGCTCGTGGACTCGGTGCGCAAACTGGCGTCGGTCTTTCGTGCCAGGAACCCGGCGGTGGAATTGCGCCTGACGGCAACGTGGCCGCGAGCGGACCAGACCTATGAGTCGGGTGGTGCGTGGTATGGCAAGCCGATCGACGCGATGGCCCGCGACATTCGGGCCGGTTACGAGCTGGCCGCCGCGGGGATGCCGGGGATCAAGGGCATGGTCGCCGTCGGGGGGGGGGCCTGGATCCGCGCGACCATCACGGGAGTGGCGGATGCGAATCCGTATGACGGGATCGATGCAGGCAAGGTCGACCTGTGGACGTTCGATCATTATCACGCCAGCTCGTATGGCTATTACCTGGAGGCGTTGATGGTGGTCGGCCGACGGCAAAGCGTACGCGAACATCGGGCAGGCGGTGGCTCGGGGTGAAATCACCCCGGAGGAAGCGATTGCCGCCTATCGGCGCCTCGCGTCCCTACCGAAGTGACTCGACTCACCTTCGTGCGCCATGGTCAAAGCGTCGCTAACGCCGGCGGCGGGACGATGGAGCACGCGCTCATTCCGCTCTCGCCCCGCGGTTTGGCGCAAGCGGCGTGCGTCGCCGAGCTGCTGCCGGCGGAGCCGGCGTTGGTGCTCGTGTCGCCGTATGTTCGGGCGCGCGATACGGCACGGCCGTACTGTCTGCGGGTCGGCCGCGAGGCCGAAGTGCATCCGCTGCTGCAGGAGTTCTCCGCGCTCGATCCTGAGTTACTTCACGGCATGACCGGCGAGCAGCGTCGGCCGATCGCGGACGCTCATTGGCAAGCGGCCGATCCCACCGTACGCATGGGAGCGCACGCGGACACGTTCCTGGAATTCGATGCACGGGTGGGCGCCTTTATGCTCGAGCTTCCCGGCCTACCCGACAACAGCATTTTATTCGGCCATGGCATCTGGTTTGCGCTTCCGTGGTAGGTTGCGCGGGTTTCGGGTGGAGGATTCGAAGGGCATGCAGGCGTTCACGGATTTCCGGAGGCTGCTGTTCATGCCGAACTGCGCGGTCTATGTCTTGGAGAGTACGGTTCAAGGCCCGTGGAGTGTGGCGGCGGACACCCGAGCGAAGCGCGCGGTGGCGGCGGTCGTGGTGCCGGCGACGTGATATTCCGGTGTGGCCAAACTCCAGCGATCGCCGCCCCTTGCTGACAGGTTGCACATGATCTCAGCCACACCATCACTGGATTTTTTGCTGTTACAAAAGATTCACACAGGGCGTGAGGGTATTCGTCGAGCAATGTCGCCTGTATCACTAGGCATCTCAGTGCGGTCGACCTAAATGGGAGTTGATCATGGATGATTTGTCGAGAAATGTTAATAACGGTGATGGTTTATTCGCAGAACGACGATCGTTGAATACAATCCCTTCGCTCGTTTGCCTCAACTTCAAAGTGCCTCTGCGGACTCGCCAAAAATTTAAGATTTACGCGGCTCGGCACAACATGACGATGACCGCGCTGCTGTTGCAGCTTTTGGATGACCGCCTGACATTTGATGCTAACCAAAGCCAGCCCAACTCAGAACTCACAAAACAGGGTCATCGTGGAAACGAGTGGGT
>PLUE01000069.1 GCA_003164785.1 Gammaproteobacteria bacterium
TGCACGCTCACCGGAAGGACACGAACGACCGCACGACTCGGTGTGGTTTCCCCGCCCATAAGCAAGGCAAATCCCACCATTCCGTCATTTCCAACTCTCATGGGAAGTGTACGGTAGAGGGCGCAAAATTTGTATGTGGAAGGCCTTATCTTCCTTGTTCACGTGCGCATCGACATGTGCGAGCGTTCAAGGCCTGGCTCGACCTGCGGTCCGGTCGCCACGTGGGTCCACAGGGCTGAACGCAGGGCACACGACACCGTCGCGGTCAAGCAACTGCCGCGCGATCCCTACTGGCGGATTGCGAGTAGGCGCACAACGGAAGAGGAGCGGCTGAAGTGGCTCCGAGGGTTACTTGCAGCAGGAGTAAGTGACTCGCAGTGAGCAGGCCTGTTTCCCCGAGATATTGCCTTAGCCGCTACGTTGAAGCGCGTATGGAAATGGCGTTGAGACTCTGTAGTCTACCGAGAACGGATTTATGAGCAGGGATCTATCCCCAATGAATGGCGGTACTTCAGGACTGATTTTGCATGTAGATGATGACCGCTCTACGCGTGACTCAATGGCAATGCTGTTAAACGGGGATGGCTATCTGGTGTGCAGCGCCGCCAGCGGAACGGAGGCGATCCATCTTGCGACAGGTGGCTTTCAACCGGATGTTCTGATTGTCGACTACGATCTCGGCCAGCCGCTCAACGGAGCCGAAGTCGCTGAGCAGATTTGGCAACTTCTTACCTATCTCCCGCCCACGATCATGCTGACTGGAAATGCAAGGGGTGCGAAACTCCCCCGCATGATCGATACAATCTTCTGGTTGACGTGCAAACCATTGAATCCGAGACTGATGCTGGCCGCCCTACCAAGTCTCGTTCAGCTATCGCGTTCGACACGCGAAGCATCAACTGCGGCATAGCGAGACCTTCCCATAGGGAGCGGCCATATATAGCGACCCCGCTTGGGCCTTCAGGCAAGGAGGGGCGCTGCGCGACAGCGACGGCCGCATGCGCGCCGGTGATGCAAGGGTACCTGAAGCCTCCGCCCGCGGATATTGAGAACGTCAGCGGGCATTCAGTGCGGGTGGGAGCGACGCAGGACTTATTGACGCGGAATATGGATTTGGCGTCCGTCATGAAGCCTGCGCCCATAACGGTTCAAGAGACAGCGGCCTTTCTCCCTTCGGTCTCAGGTCTCATTGCCGATCGAATGCTGCCAAAACCGGTGGACGTCAATCCGCTAATGCTTCCCATCGTGCACGTCCGCCGGCCTTTGCCTGTACCCCTCAACCACGCGCCTATACAAAAACCGGTTCGTGGCTGAGAACCGGAATAAGGCCGACGCGGGTCGAATCACGGACCGGCAAAACGCAGGCCGCCGAAGAGCCAGAGCACCACAAGAATGACCAACACCAAGCCGAGAACGCCGCCGAGGCCCATGCCGCCATACCGCCTGTACCCGTAATAGCCACCGCCGCCGCCGAACAACAGCACGAGCACGACAATGATCAAAATTGTACTCATTTCACTATCCTCACGATCATGGATGGAGTCTTTGCCTTTGAGTGGTTCGAACCATCAACCGACCCAATAGCCTCATTAAATACTCATCGACCATGCGGCTTCCATCCGCACAAACCCCTATCGGCACAGTACCGTACACATAGCAACGGTCTAGCATGGGGAATCGCCCATTATGCAAACGGACTGATAAGTGGGACCTCGAGATCGCTGACTGCCCGGTAAGGCATCAACATCAGACGATCGCCTCGAGTTTGGCGTTCGCATGGCACTCACAAGCACGCGCCTCAAGGCCCATCCGATCGATCACCGCGATCTGACCGCGATGGTAGCGGATGCACCCGGCGCGCTGCAGCTTACCGGCCGCCATCGTGACGCTCTCGCGACGGACACCCATTAGCCCGGCAATGTGTTTTTGGGTGAGTGGGAGTTCATTCGACGAATAGCGCTCCAAGAACATGAGAAGCCAGCGGCACACTTGCTGATCGATAGAATGATGGCGGTTGCACACCGTTGTTTGCGCCAATTTCGTGATGTAGGATTGCGTATATCGCAGCAGCACATTACGCATTGAACCCTCCCGAGCGCAGATCTGGTTAAGCAGCGCGCGCTTGATTCGATATCCCCAACCTTCGCTCAATACCACCGCGCGGCAGTGAACCGAACCGCTTCCCAGGAATACGTCGACACCGGCAAAGCCATCGGAGCCAACCAGGGCGAGTGCATCCGTGCGACCATCGGCCATCATGCACTCGATGGAGATGATTGATGTCGTCGGAAAATATAAGTGATCGACGGGCATGCCAGCCTCGTACAGTACCTCGCCGGGCATCATCAGAATCGGTTCGAAGGAACGCTCCACCTGGGACCATTCTGCAACTGTAAGCGTTGCCAGCAACCTGTTTCGAGCAGTGACGTCAGCGTAACGAGGCAAGGTGGCCATGTGAGTCTCCAAGGAATGAATGATGTCACCCTAGGGTATTGTTGGATTATGTTGCATCCGTAAATGTGCCTAACGGCTATGTGGTGTACCGTACGGACGAGCGTCCGCGGCGTGGGCGGCGCAAGAGTTCGAGGATCAGGGTTTGCGTGTCCTGGCGGTCGCGGCTGGAGCGCCGAAAATGTTGAAACTGATCGGGCGCATTGCTCTGGGCGTACGCTCCGTGATGGTCCGACGGGAGATGGCGGAATCGGCAATCCGGATGGATCTAGCCAAACGCGCGCCTGCGCGCGAAACTAGGCTGGAGCCCAAGCCCGCGCCAACGGGCCACGCATAGACTGTGCGCTTAAAACGCCGCGAATGATGCGGTCAGTGTCGACGATCAAGGAAAATATGAATATCAATGCCAATGACTTTCGCCTAGGCGAAGGGAACAATGAGGTCAATCTCAAGAAGTGGCCGACGCTGATTGATCCGGTATACAAGTCGAAGGCGCAGTACGAAGAGCTTCTTGCAAAGCACGTCGAAGCACTCAGCGCCATGCAGCAGCTTCACTATTCGACTAATCGCCACGCTCTGCTTCTAATCTTTCAGGGGATGGATGCTGCCGGAAAAGACGGCGCCATCCGGCACGTAATGTCAGGGGTCAACCCGCAGGGCTGCCAGGTGTTCAGCTTCAAATCACCCTCCGCTACCGAACTGGAACACGACTTTTTGTGGCGTACCACACGTGATCTGCCGGAACGTGGCCGCATCGGCATCTTCAACAGATCCTATTACGAGGAAGTGCTCATCGTGCGCGTGCATCGCGAGATCCTGCGCGGCGAAGGGCTCGCAGACGCGCCACGTCACTACAAAAAGCTCTGGCATGACCGGTATCGTTCAATCGCAGACCTCGAGCGACATCTATCGGCCAATGGCACGCGCATCGTCAAATTCTTCCTGCACCTTTCAAATGAGGAGCAGCGCAAGCGGTTTCTGGCGCGTATCGAGGAGCCAGAGAAGAACTGGAAGTTTAGCCTTGCGGATATCAAGGAGAGGGGCTATTGGAAGCAATATACAAAAGCGTATGAGGAGTGCTTAAGTGCCACGAGCACCCGGGAGGCGCCTTGGTATATCGTTCCGGCTGACGATAAGGAGAACGCCAGGCTGATTGTATCGAGCATCGTGCTCGATACCTTCGAGCGACTCAAGATGAGCTATCCAAAAACAAGTCCGCATCGTCTGCGCGAGTTGCTAGCGATCCGAAAACAGCTGGCGGGGTGAGTGGTGAGTTCGGTATTCGGTGGTGGCTATACAGTGACCTTTGCATCACGGTGAAAACGTGGCTCTTGAAATCTATTTGATTCGACATGGAGAGACGGCCTGGTCGCTTTCTGGTCAGCACACCGGTCGCACGGATCTTCCGCTGACCGAGCACGGCGAGCAGCAGGCCCGGCAACTGGGCGACCTGCTGCATGGTGTGAGTTTTTCGCAGATTCAGGTCAGCCCGCTGCGGCGCGCGCGGCGCACTTGCGAGCTAGCCACTTTCGGTGCTGCTGCCCGCGTGGAACAGGATCTCAGCGAATGGGACTACGGCGACTACGAAGGTTTGACGCCGACCCAAATTCACGCGCAGCGTCCCGGGTGGAACGTGTATCGGGATGGTTGCCCAGGTGGCGAATCGGCGCAGCAAGTGGCCGCTCGCGCGGACCGCGTCATTGCCGCGCTTGGAACGGTGAAGGGTCGTGTCGCGCTGTTTTCACACGGGCAGTTCCTGCGCGCACTGGCCGTGCGCTGGATCGAGCTGCCGATTCAGCAAGGCTATCGCCTGGCGCTGGACACTGGTTCGTTGAGTATTCTGGGTTCCGAGCACAACAACGAGGGGGCGCCGGCGATCTTGCTCTGGAATGCAGTATCCAACGATCTGTTCGAGCTGACGTCACGGACGGCAGCCCCAGCCAAATTGTCTGAGCTGTAGGATCGCGCTGTGAGCACCCGACACGGCTTGGGACTCACGATCTCCGCCGGTTTACTTGGGACTGGATTGGGATCATTGCGCTGGGCGCGGCTCTCACCCCGGGCGGCAATCCGCCGGCGATTTGATGGAGCGCCGCCCCATCACCATCAGAATTGGAGGGCTACTATGCGACGACCAATTGGAGCAAGCGCAAGGTGCTCGATGCGGCGAGCGGAAAATTGCTATGGGCCTGCTCGCGCCACGCGTATTTGACTTCACTTTGCGCAGGCTCCACTATCCGCCGGTCCGGTGTCGGACGATCCACGCCTTGATTTTGGGAATCATGAATTGAGTCGAGTGCGGCGCAAGCGGGTGAATTGGTGGGCGGTGCTGTTGCTGCCGATCTTCCTGCGCGCAATGATTCCCGTGGGCTTCATGCCCATGGTGGGTTCGGACCATCGCCTGCATCTCATCGTCTGCGACGGCTATGCGCCGGTTCCGGAGGCGATGTCGATGATGATGGACATGCCCGCCGGCATGCCGATGGATGCGCCCATGGGGTCGTCCGGCTCTCATGGTGGTGTTCCCAGCCACGAGGATCACGGCAATTGCCCGTATGGCGCTGCGCCGACCCTGGGCGGCGTGCCCGCCTTGGCTCTGTTGCCACGGTCATTGATTCGGCGGGCAGCGGTGCTTGTCATAGCAGCCCCTCAAGTGGGGTATTTTGAAGTCTCTCCCCGCGCGCAATCGCCGCGCGGTCCTCCCGTTTAGTTTTCTCTCGTCAGCACTCGTTGGAATTCGATCGTGCGTGAAACGTGCGGCGGCCCGTGGTCCGTCGTCGCCTGGCGTTGAGTCAATTAATTCGGGAGATTTTCATGTGTCTCACCTGTCGGACGTCAGGTTGCGCCCGTGTCGCCGCGATCTTCGGCATTGCCGCGGCAATAGTCTTGTTACCGGCGGATCTGCTCGCCGCCGACGTCGGCAGCGTGCGCGGCATCATCAGCGATCCACAGGATCGGCCCGTGGCCCAAGTTCACGTGAGGCTCAAGTCGCAGACCTCGGATTGGACGAAAATCACCACGACCGGTGCGCGGGGCGAATTCTCGTTTCCGACCGTCCCAGTCGGTGATTACATTCTCGACGTTGATAAAGCCGACTTCGCCCCGGTCGCCCAGGCCGTCACGGTAGGATCTGCGTCGTCACCGGTCGCGCATATTCAACTGAACGTGGGAACGCTCGCGCAGGTGACGGTGACCGCGCAGGCGGAGACGACGCTCCTCGACACGGCGACGCCCACGACGCTCGTCAATCGCGAGGACATCGAGCGCGAACCGGGTGCGTTCCGCAGCAACAGCCTCGCCATGATCACCGACTTCGTTCCAGGGGCCTATTTCGTTCACGACCAATTGCATGTTCGCGGCGGCCACCAGACCACCTGGGCCGTCGACGGGGTCGAGATTCCCAACACCAACATCGCCAGCAATCTGGGGCCGGCCATCGATCCGAAAGATATCGACTATCTGGAGATCCAGCGGGGCAGCTACCAGGCGGACCAGGGAGATCGCACGTACGGGGTGTTCAACGTCGTGCCGCGGACGGGTCTGGAGCGCGACAATGAAGGCGAGCTGATCGCGAGCGGCGGTAGCTTCGGACAGACGAACGACTACTTGAGTGTCGCGAGCCACAGCGACGATCTGGCGTATTACGTCAGCGTCAACGGCAATCGAAGCGGCCTCGGCATCGAGACGCCCGTGGCGCAGATCATTCATGACTCCGAGGCCGGTTACGGCGGCTTCGGCACGATCATCTATGATCCGACGCCCGATGACCAGTTTCGCCTCGTGTTCTCAGCGCGCCATGACAATTACGACATCCCGAACAGTCCGGGCGATCGCTTGGACGACGTGCAACGGGAAACGGACTCGTTCGCGATTCTGTCCTGGGTGCACACCCTCAACGAGGATGCGGTGCTCACCACCTCGTTGTTCGCCCATTACAACGAGGCCAATCTGGACGCTGCGCCCAATGATTTTCCGATCAGCACGACCGATGATCGGTCCTCGACGTATGTCGGCGGCCAGGAAGTCCTGCGATGGCACATCGCACAGAATGACGTGCAGGTCGGCGTCCTGGGATTCAGTCAGCACGATACCGATGTGTTCAACGTCCTCTTCAATGATGGCAGCAATGCGCCGGTCTACGAGAAATCCGACCCGACGGGCTCGCTGGAAGCGCTGTATGTCGAGGATACGTTCAAGGCGACGGATTGGCTCAGCTTCATGGGTGGGGTGCGGCAGACGCATTTTGCCGGCGGGGTCGTGGAGAACGCGACCAGTCCACGCATTGGCACGACCGTACGGATCCCGGGAGTCGGGTGGATCGTCCGTGGATTCTGGGGCAAGTTCTACCAAGCTCCGCCGTTGACGACACTGTCCGGGCCGCTGCTTCAATATGCGCAGGCCAGCAATTTGGGCTTCCTGCCGCTGCGCGGCGAACGGGATGAGGAGTATCAATTCGGGGTGACGATTCCCATCGGCGGCTGGTCCGTCGACATCGATCACTTTCATACGGACGCGAAGAACTTTTTCGATCACAATCCCATCGGCAACTCGAATGTCTTCCTGCCACTCACCATCAACGGCGCGCTGATCCAGGGCAATGAGTTGTCCATCCGCTCACCTCGATTGTGGGAATTTGGTCGGGCACATGTCACGTATTCCAACCAGACGGCCGACGGTTACGGGACGATCAACGGCGGCTTGACGGATTTCAGTCCACCCGCCGGGTACTTCGCGCTCGACCACGATCAGCGCAATACGGCGAACGTCGGATTCGATGCCAATCTGCCGGCGACGTCGTATGTATCGATGGACGTGTACTATGGATCCGGGTTCTCCAACGGCGCGGGAGCGCCGAGCCATCTGCCAAGTCATGCGGAGATCAACATGAGCGTCGGCAAGGCCTTCGGGAAGAGCCTGTCCGCCTCGCTGACGGTGCTGAACTTGGCCGACAAGCACTTGCTCACGGACAATAGTCTGACTTTCGGTGGGTTTCATTACAACGAGCCTCGGGAGATTCTGGGCGAGGTGCGCTATCGCTTTGGGTATTGACGGTCATGCGCTTTGTCCGGGTATGACGGTGAAATGCTCGAACCACGAGCGGAGCTTCGCAGGCTGCGAATCAAGACGGAGCGACTCTGCTTTTGGGATTGGCCCGTCGATGAATCGGCCAACTAAATCAACGGTCTAACTTCGCCGGGCGAATCGAGACCCGCGAAAATTCATGTGCATCGCAGCAGCGCGGATAAGCGACCCGCTGCTCGGAAGATTCCGGGCTCATTTTGCAGGACGAGCATGGTGGTACTATAATATTCTTGCGTCTCACAAAAGCCGCCTGCCAAAATATGCAAGATCTACCGGCATTGGTCTGTGCGATACCGCACATGGTTGGCTGTGGCATCGAGCGTCTCACATGAACGATTCGGCTATCCTCGACTCCCATGACATCGGGGCGGGGGTGCCACCGTATGGCGCATCGCTAAGCCAAGCGTGGCTGGAGGTGCTCGAACTGTTGCCCGACGCCGTGTTGATCGTGGCCGGCGTTGCCGAGGGTGGCCAAATCCTCTATGCGAATACGCAGGCCGGCGCGATGTTCGGCTACGCAGTCAGCGACCTGGTCAATCAGTCGATCGATATCCTGGTCCCGCTTGGATTCCGACCTGGCCATGGGGGGCATCGTGCTCGGTATTCCGAGGCACCGACGCTGAGGCCAATGGGGCGCGGGCTGTCATTGCACGGTCTTCGCCGCGACGGCACGGAGTTCCCGGTCGACGTATTGCTCAGACCCATGAACGGTGGCGGGTCGGCGGGCACGATTGCCATCGCACGGGACATGACCGAACGGAATCGTCTGGAGGAGGCGCTGACCCTGGCACGCGACTCCGCCGTGCGCGCCAACGAGATCAAGTCACGATTCCTCGCGGCCGCCAGTCATGATCTGCGCCAACCGCTCCAGACCATCTGGAGTTTGCAAGCCGTTCTGTCGCGCGCACACCAGAACACCGAGTATGCGGCCCACTGTGCGCTGCTCGAGGACGCCGTGCGAAGCATGGATCAGATGTTGTCGTCGTTGATCGACATCAATCGGTTGGAGGAGGGAGCCATCCACCCCGTGATCCGGGATTTTCCCCTGGAGGAGATCCTGCCTCGCCTCCGCTCCGAATATGGTTACGCAGCGAGCACGAAATCTCTCACGCTCGAGATCGAACAATCCGGTGAATTTGCACGCAGCGATCCCATGCTGTTGCCCGTCATTCTACGAAACTTGCTGGCGAACGCCATCAAGTACACTCCCCACGGTTCCGTGTCGGTCAAAGTGCGGATCGTAGACAGCCAGCTAAGCATCGACGTCAGCGATAGCGGCCCCGGAATTCCACCCGAGCACCGGGCGCGATTGTTCGAGGTGTTTTACCAGGTGGACAATCCTCGCGAAGACCAGCGCCAAGGAGTGGGGCTCGGGTTGTCGATCGTTCAGACCATTTGCCGGCTGCTGGATCACACGGTCACCATCCATTCGGAACCCGGACACGGCTCGGTGTTCACGGTGACGCTCCCTCGCGGAGCGGCCAGCCAGCCCCCGGCACCAATCACTCTCTCGCCGGCGGCGGCCGTTGCGCCACTGCAGCGAAAGGCGATGGTCCTTCACATCGAAGACGATCCAGGCGTCGCACGTTCCATGGCCATGTTGCTGCGCCTCGAAGGCTATGAAGTGATTGGCGCCGCCAGCCGCGACGAAGCGTTCGAGCTTGCTGCGGTCGATGGTGTTCGTCCGGACCTCATACTCTCCGATCTTCACCTTCCGATGGGTGTGATGGGGGATGACCTCGTGACGGACATCGCGAAGATTCTCGGAATGAAGCCGCCGACGATCATCCTGACGGGCGACATCAATGACAGACACGTCCAGAAAGCCCGATTGGTTGCCGATCGAATCATGCCCAAGCCGGTGGACGCCAATTTATTGTTGCGTGAAATCGAAGGCTTGCTTGCCGAGCGGGCAGAGCGATCTGCAGTGGATGCTCGGACGTGAAACGTACGCGCTTACTGATCACTCACATCGGTGAAGCGAGGAGGATTGGCTTGCGGCGGAGGCGCATATCGATGCGCGGTTGGCCGGAGAATGGTGCGTGTATTGATGAATGCGGAGGAGCGAAGCGCCGAACTTCGAAGAAAAGCTTACGGATCTTCGCCCATTCCGATCCCGATCACGGTCTCGTCGCGTCGCCGTAGCGACTGGAGGATGCAATCGTGGAGGCCGAGAGGCCAGCGTTACCGTTGGAAATGATCGATCTGTCCGGGTACGACGGTGAAATGCTCGAGCCGCGAGCGGGAGACCGCGCGGGTTTGACTGGGTGGGATTATGTCGGCGTTGGCGTCGCAAAATCCCACCTAGATGTCGCTTTCAGGCACGAGTATTCGCAAGGCTGGGTAATACTGACCTGATCGCCTGCACCGGAACCAAAGCCCATGAACTCACCGCCACGCTTGAATGGCACGAAAGATCCTGCGTCGGTCGCCGGCAAGGGGCCGCCCGTCCCGGACGAGGCGGATCTTTTGATTGTCGGCGCCGGGTCGGCGGGTCTCGCGGCGGCATTGGCAGCTGCCGGAAAGGGCGTGCGGGTGGTGCTGGTCGAGGCGCTCGAAGAGGATTGGCGGGCCATGCAAGGTTGGCTTGCGCTCGACCCGATCCTCGGCCGGACCGTTCGCCTCTAGCGCGTTGGTGCCAGAAGCCGTTGGCTTCAGACTGGCGGGAAGAAGCGGACGCTGACCACCCGCAGGAGTGAGTCCAGACTGCGTAAAAAACGGAAATTCCTGATGCAGTCTGGGTCAACTGTATGCAACCCGCCTCCTCATCGCGGCTGTGCTTCCATCGCTGGAAACAGGGCCATCATCGACATTCGATGCTATCCTTTCGGCTCATGAAATCAGTAGTACTTTCAATGGTCGTTTTCGCGCTTCTGCTCAATGCAGGCCGCGCCTCAGTTGCCAGCGAGTCGGCTGATGTTGGGGCGCGCGTCGCGGTACAGAACGCGCTATTCGAGGAATGGTATCAGTCCGATCTCACCGCCCATCCGGAGCGGGCGACCGCCTACGGCGACTATCGATACAACGACCGACTGGACGGACGCTCGCTTGCAGCACTCAGCGCGGAAAATGCGAAGGACCAGGATTTTCTCGCGCGCATCAGGAATACTCGGACCACCGGTTTTCCGGATCAGGATGTGATGTCCCACCAGATTATGCTGCGCGCGTTGCAGCAGCGCATCGCCAACTACGCATTCAAAGAATACGAAATGCCCGTCAGCCAGATGGACGGCCCGCATCGCGATTTCGCGGATCTGCCGCTCGCTGTCCCGTTCGAGTCGGTGAAGCAGTACGAAGACTACATCGCACGCCTCCACCAGATCCCCCGCGCGTTCGCCGAAAGCGAAGAGGTCCTGCGTGCCGGGATGAGGGACAATCTTATGCCGGTGCGCTTCCTGCTCGAGAAGGTGTCTGCGCAGTGTGATGGGGTCATCAAGGCGGATCCCTTCCTGCTCCCGACCCGAAAATTTCCGCCGGGTATCTCACCTGAAGATCAACAGCGCTTGACACGTGCAATCACCGACACTGTCACCAACGAAGTTCTGCCGGCATACAAAGCTTTCGGTGTTTTCATTGCCACCGAGTAGGCACCTCACGGGCGCACGGTGCTCGCCGTTACCTCGCTGCCTGGTGGGGAACAACGTTATCTCAACGACATCCGCAGCCGCACGACAGTCAGCACGCTGAGTCCGGATCAGATACACCAACTCGGTCTCCGCGAGATCGACCGGATCGAGGCCGAGATGCTGGTAATTGCCCATCATGAAGGCTTCGCCGATGTTCAGTCTTATCGAATGTCGCTTCAGACCAATACCAAGTACCGACCGATCTCTGCGGAACAGATCCTCGAGGACTTTCGCAGATACATCGCACAGATGCAGCCCGAGTTGCCAAAATTGTTTGGCTACATCCCGGCTTCTCCGGTCACGGTAGAGGCCATCCCAGACTTTCAGGCAGCAATGGCTACGCACTACCAGACCGGAACGCCCGATGGGCGCCGACCGGGTCGAGTTGTCGTGGCCACGTCGAATTTCGCTGACCGCTCGCTGATCGATGACGAAGCCACCGCCTATCACGAAGGTATACCTGGGCATCACATGCAGCGGTCTGTAGCACAGCAGATGACCGGCCTGCCGAAATTTCGCCAGCATATCGGCAACTCGGGCTACATCGAAGGTTGGGCGCTATATGCCGAGCAGCTTGGCAAGGAGGTTGGCTTCTATCAGGATGCGGCCAGTGATTACGGCCGGCTCGCCAGCGAGCTGTTCCGTGCCGCGCGACTGGTAGTCGATACCGGCATCCATTCGAAGGCTTGGACGCGAGACCAGGTGGTCGAGTTTCTTCGAAAAACCGGGTCCATCGACGAGCCAACCATACAGTCGGAAACGGATCGCTACATCGCGTGGCCGGCGCAGGCACTCTCCTACAAACTAGGTCAATTGAAGTTCCGCGAATTGCGTGATCGAGCCCAGCGGGAGTTAGGCTCGAAATTCGACATCCGCAGCTTTCACGACGAGATGCTGAGCGGCGGTGTGCTGCCGCTCGATCTGTTGGACACCCGGACCGATGATTGGATCCGGATGCGTAAACGTACCGCCAAAGCAGCGGTGGTTCACTAATTTGATGCGGCCGGCCCGCGCCCGGCCACCGGCCCTACCGAAATCCTTCCCCAGAAGCCGCCGTTCAACCCCGGCGATCCCTTTTGGGAAATGCTGCAACTGCTTAGCGGATCGGACGGCCACTCCGGAGGTTCCCTCACCCTTAGCATCGTCGGCCACTGGCGGCAAAGCCCGAAAACGCAGAGGCGTATGGGCAATCCCAGTCATTGCCGGCGTCTTGGTTTCGATCTCAGTTTGTACGAACGTAGTTGGCGCAACGTCTTTGTGACGGAGGGTAAGGCAATAGTGAAGCCGAATCCGCTGCATTCAAACGTCGAGAAGCATCTTCGCCACGCTAGGCGGCACGCGGCGAGATCAGTAGGCGCCCGTGCGGGCTCTCGATAGAGCCCGCTGCGCATAACGATCAGAAAGTGAAGCGACCACCCACTGTCGGTGCAAGATTGCTGTTGTAGTTATAGGGGACGCCGGGACCGTGCGGAATCGCGATGGCCAGGCCGCCATGCACGTCGGAATAGGCGATACCGGCAAACACGTCGACACGCTTGGTGAAGTGATGATCAGCATATAGCGACACCTCGTTGAGGGTGCCCGAGCAGGAAGCGCGGAACCCGGCCTCGGCCGAGCAGGTCGACGGAACACGAAAGTCATTTTGCTGCTGATGGTACCAGGACAACGTGATGTCGGTTTTGATGTCGTAAGCGTACTTCGCGCCCGCCCACCAGATCTGGACGATCTTGGGGCGATCAAGATTGTTGTCTTCTACGCCGCTCAAGAGATACCCGCCCTGGGCCGAAGCGCCGACGCCCAAGGGGTTCGACGGGTTGAACTGCTGGATGTGTTCATAGCCGCCAAAGAACTTGACGGGGTCCCAGGTATATTTGGCAGCGAGCATGATGGCCGTATTGTCGGTCACGATGCCATATTCGGTGTTGTTCGTTCCGATCACATTGGCCCCGGTAATGGGGTTCGTGTTGACGCTGTTGAGAGTCGATTGATAAGTCCCCGAGAGACTCGAAGCCCCCAGCAAGGGGTTGAGTACGCTGATCGCCTGGTTGTAATGCTGGAAGACGACGTCTGCGGAGAACTTGCCGTATTCTCCGCCGAGGTCGAATCCATAGGCCGTGTTATGCGCCTCCTCCGGCGTACAGGTGGCGGCGGTCCAGGTTGCGGAGCCGGAGTAGCAGCCGCCGGAACCGTCGGCGAATTTATACATCGCACCGAAATGTATCGGACCATAGGTGGCGCGATATTTAATCGCCTCGTCCCAACGGGTGTCCTCGGTGTCGCCGCCGCCGGCCATCGTGCCGTTATATCCGATGTACGAAAATGAGTAGCTGCCGCCGGCCGGATCGTAGGCCAACATTGTATCCGTTCCGAGAGCACGCTGACGACCGAAGGTCAGCGTGCCGAAATAGGCGGACGATACGCCGGCCAATAATTCGTCATTGAAGGCCTGGCCCGCGCGCGCGCCGTCGCCAGTTTCCGAATAACTGGCCCTGGGTAGGCCGTTGTTCGTGGCGTTGGTGCCTGCCATATTGGCGAGCTGGCCGGACTGAGGATTGATGCCGGTCGACGCGTTGAACACGGCGTACCAGTCGTCCAGAAACTCCACCTTGCCCTTGATGCCCAGACCTGTCTCTTGCAGGTTGTTCGGCGCGATGACGAATCGGGAGCCACCTGCGTTCCGGTTGACCAGCGATTCGCCTTCATAGTTGTAGCCATTTTCCGGCAGACCATGGCTTACCCAGCCCACACCGACGTCATAGGCGCCATACAGGGTGATGCCGTTCCACGTCAGGGAGCAATCGGTGGCGACGAACTCGTGAATATTCGCGCAGCCTGTGGAGCTGGGTGGAGCAGCCGGAGCCGGTGCGGGGGTTGGAAGATCGGCGGCCGGTTCCGCGCGCGCGACGCCCACGATTGCGCTCATGACTACCAATGCAAGGACTGACTTTTTCACGATAATGCTTTTCCCTGAAATGCCCAACGACCACCGTCATTGGAACTCGTTATATTCAACCATATATAACACGCCAGCGTCGTAAAGCGCAAAGTTCCGATGGGGAGCGCGGTCGCTACTTCCTCGGGCCGGCCCATGCGGTGCAAAGGGATCTGATCGGTCAGCGAAAGCCGCACTTCGTCGCTCACCTGCCCTGATTGTCATCGTCGAACGTCCGTTCATGCGACTAAGAGACCGGCTATTGGTGCGCCATGAAGCAGCTTCGCGACCGGCGGTCCGTCCCATCGTTCACTCGCGGCCCGCGGGATCGGCTAAAGTGGTTGTGGATTCGCCGCCGCAAAATAGGGAGATACAATTGCGCCTTCCCGCCATACTTCTTGTTGCTGTTTTGCATTCCACGACCGCATGGACACTGCAATCCGTTCCGACCGCGGTGATTGCAGATCCGGCGCCGGATTCGAAATTTCCGGCGCGTATGGAGGTGATCCATGTTCCGAGCGGCGGCGTGGATATCAATGGCGTCGTCTATGTGGCGTCAGGGCAAGGTCCGCACCCGGCGTTTGTTTTGTTTCACGGTCTTCCCGGCAACGAGAAGAATCTGGATCTCGCCCAGGCGGTACGCCGTGCAGGTTGGACCGTCGTTACCGTCAATTATCGAGGCTCCTGGGGAAGCCCCGGCAACTTCCGATTCGCACAGAACTTGGAGGATGCAGAGGCGACGCTGGCATTCATTCGGTCACCTGAAAATGCGAAGCGCCTCTCGATCGACGTCAGCAAAATCGCGATCGGGGGCCACAGCATGGGCGGTTGGGTTGCCGCTGAGACTCTCGCGCACGAGCCAGGCCTGCTGGGTGCGGTCGTGATATCTTCCGGCGATTTCGGTGCATTGGGTGTGCGGGCGCAGCAAGGTCGCGAAAATCGCGCGGCTGTCGTGGCGACCATGGACGATAACCGGGAGTCTCTCGCCGGGGTGACCGGGGAGTCGATGTCGGATGAATTGGCGGCCCACGGAAAAGAGTGGTCTTTCGGTACTTTGGGGCCAGAGCTTACCCATCGACGTCTGCTCGTGCTTTACAGCAACGATTTCGTAAAAGCCGACTCCATCGAGCTGATCAGGGACATTAAAGCGGCTGGCGGAACGACCGTCGGTGACAAATATGTACCCACCGATCACAGCTGGTCGGACCACCGAATCGCTCTCGAGTCTCTGGTCATTGACTGGCTCGGAACTCTATCCAGTCAGCCATAACCGGAGGTACTTCCGTCGCTCTGAGTTCATGGCCGCTCCATTGCGACAATCGCCGCAGCGGCCGCGCTGACTCGTTCGGTCACGGCGGATTGTATTTTTCAAGAAATGTCGTGCTGGTTTTGAGCAGGGCGGTCCGGGTGGTCTCGAGCGACAGAAAGTGGTCTTCGCGCGGGACGGTGATGAAGTCAAAGGGTTTGCCGGCCCGTTTCAATGCGCTGGCCATGTATTCGCTCTGCTCGATGGGGACGCGGGTATCGTCCTTGCCATGCATGAGAAGGATCGGTGCGTCGGCCTTGTTCGCAAACGCCGCCGGGGAGATCTCCCGAAGCACGCCTTCACCTTCCACATCGACCCCGGTGATCTTACGCATATAGCGACTGAGGTCGTTGGTGGGTCCATACCGCCGAATCTGCCAGCCGCTGAACATCGGCATGTCCGAGACTCCCGCCCAGGAGATGGCGCATCGGTAGATGCCGTGCTGCAGGGTCACTCCGGCCAGAGCCGCATACCCGCCGTAACTGGCGCCGAAGATGCAAACCCGCTTCGGATCGATGATGTTCTGCCGCGCGAGTTCTACCACGCCGTCCGACAGGTCGGTTAGCATCTTACGGCCCCATTGGCCGTCTCCGGCCGCGCGAAATTGATGTCCGTACCCTCCCGAGCCCCGAAAATTCGGTTGAAACACCGCATACCCGCGCGAGGCAAACGCTTGGGCGAGCCAATCGAACTGCAGAATGTCCATCACGCCCTCCGGGCCGCCATGAGGCATGACCAACAGCGGCAGTTGCTTGACCTCCCGATGAGGAGGAAGCGTCAGCACCCCTTCAATCGCGAGTCCGTCGGCGGCATGGTATTTGACGAGGGAGGTGGCGCCAACGTCGTCGCCCTTGATGTCCGGGTATTCGAAGCCGAGAGGGACCGCCTTGCCGGAGGACACGTCCACCAGCCAATAAGTGCCCGAGTCGGCGGCGCCGTCGGTCTCCACGATCATCTTGTCGAGCTGCTCTCCAAAACTTTCGAGTCGGACGTTCCGACCGGGGAAGGCTTTGCGCATGCCATCGACCTTCGCCTGAATGCGCGGATCGAAGAACGAGGAGCCCTTCTCATCGAGGGTGATCGCTCCGAGCAGGAGCCTGCTTACGGGATCGAAGATGAACTGCCGGATGCTGTTGGTCTCGAACAGCACGGTCGCCTTGGCGTTGGTCGTGTCGATTTCCTCGATGACGTCATCGGCGCCACTGTCGTCCACCAGCACAATGGAGCCGGGGGTGCGTCCCAGGCCGAGCAGGGCAATGTCGTCTGTCGGTGTCGTCTTCTCGAACAACAGCGCATCGTGGTCACCTCCGAACACGCGCCACAACCCACTTTTTTGATTGTAGTCGGAGTGGGCGATGATGCGGCCATCGTTGGCCACCACCCAATGGTGCGAGTTTTCATTGCCCTTGACGGCGATTTCGTAATCACCGGTGGTGAGGTCGACGCGGTAGAGATCTGCGAATCCGTGTTCGAACACGTAGTCGCTTCCCGGCCCACCGCCCCCGCGCATCTCCGTGATGCCGCCGAAATATCCGGTACGACGGCCGCCGCGCTCAGCCGAGCCGTAATAGCCTTGAACCGTATGTTCGACGGAGTGCGACTGTTCGAAGACGGCCCAGGTCTTGGTGTCGTTGAGTGCAACCCGAAGCATCGTACCCAGCTCGAATGACTGGCCAAAATCCATGCTCTGGTTCGCCGTGACGCTGGTGGTCAGTAATATGTCTTCGTCTCCGGCCCAGTTGAGGTCGCGCACTTTGGCGTCGCCGACGGCGCCTGCTTTGACGAGCTTGCCGTCGCTGGTCACGACCATGAGTTTGCGGCTCTCGCCCGTGACCGCGATCAGCGCGATGTGGTTGCCGGACGGGGAGATCCTCACCAATTCGATTTTCGGCAACTTGCCGTAGGTGTCGACGGGTATCTCGGCGCGGGCGGTGGTCGAAAACCCGAAGAGCACGAGCGATAGAGCCATCGCGGCAAGGCGAAAGCCGCTTGAGCCGTGAAAATCATCCATGATTGTGCTGCCATCCGTTGTGGTTATTGTTCTTCGGCTTGGGCGACAGTGTGGCGTGGATTCCGGGCGGTTGGCAATGGCGGGAGGCTAGAGAATGGCGCCGCAGGCGACTTTTTATACAGGTGTGACGTGGTTTACGCGGGGCCTGGTTGCTTAGCCATCAAGCGCCGGCAGCCCACGCGGTGGTGCGTTAGGTGACGGTTTCGCGCACGCCGGCGACCAGGTCGGCGATTTTGCGGCGCACGTCGGCCCGGCCGACGCGCTCTCTCGAGTCCTCGATTTCGTCCGCCGGAAACCAGCCGCTGACGCTGTTGCCCTCGGCCATCACGGTCAGGGTGGCGCCCGCGGGATGCGGATGCGTCGTGTGTACGTCGAACATGACGCAGTGGTAGTCGACGCCAATGCGCCGCAGCGCATCACGCGCCTCGGCCATGATCCGAGTTTTGCCATGTTCGAAATCACTAATACTCATTCACGCAGCTCCATACATGTGATACATCGAAGAATCGTAACGACTCGTTTTGGCGATCGGCTGTGATCGCGTTCGCAGCATTCGGATGACTTACTGCACGTCGATGAACGGCGCGCAGCTGTCGTGCGCGAGGATTTCGAATTTCGCACGCGTGCCTGAGTATTCGCAGATCAGGGCGGAGCTGCCGACGCCGGCCGACACCCGGTGCTGGCCGACCAGCGGAGCGCGGGTGGTCAACGCCGCATTGGCGACCACCGCAAACAGGACTCCAAGACACATCGCGAGCTTTTTCATTCCATCTCCTCCGCTTGAAAGCAGGCGCCATTGTGCGAGGTGGCGACTTGCCGGATCACTACCGATGTCTCATGTCGGCTGCGCCAGAGGTGTGCTGCGTCACTCTTTTCGGGTCGGAAAGGGGATCCATGTAACGTAATGTAGTCGGCTCCTTCCGCGATGTTTCGCACCCCAAAAAAAGCGGCCCGGATCACGCTCGAATGAACGTGCCGGGCCGCTTCGCGATCGAGGGAAAGTCGACTAAATCAGCCTTCCGGGCTGCCCTCGACCTGAATCTGCAGCTTCACGCCCATTTTGAAACCATAGGAATCGCCGTAGTTGACGCCGAAATCGGCGCGGTTGAAGGCTGCCGACGCGTCGGCGCCGCAGACTTCCTTCTTCGTCATCGGGTTCGGCTTGCACAGGAACGAATTGATCACCAGCGTGACGGGCTTCGTGACGCCGTGCAGGGTCAGGGTGCCCTGCGCTTCGGTGGGCGATGCGCCGTTGAACTTGGTGAATTTGCCGGTGTAGGTTGCCGTGGGGTACTTGGCGGCATCGAAGATGTCCGGCGACTTCGCGTGCTCGTCCATTTTCGCCATGCCGAAGTCGATGGAGTTAATGTTGACGGTGATGTCGATGCTGCCCGCCTTCGCGTCCTTGTCATACACGACCTTGCCGGAGGTCTCCGTGAATTTGCCGCGCCAGACCGACAGTCCGCCCATGTGGTCGGCCTCGAAGCTCGGGTAGGTGTGGTGCGGATCGAGGACGTACGTCACGGGGGCGGCGAACGCGGTCGCGCTCATCATTGCGGCGATGGACGCCAAAAGAATACGGTTCATTGAAAGCTCCTTGGGAAACAACGGCTATAATTCCGAATCAGCCGATCCGGCAGTCCTGCTGGGTTGGCGGCCCGATCTTGGGCAAAGATCATAGCCGAAATGGGACGTTTTCTTGATTCTTTAACTCATCTTTGAAGGTCGTATGGAATTATCTACCGCAATCAAGACACGCTCATCGGCCTCCAAGCTCACGACGCCCGGTCCCACGCCCGCCGATTTGGCACAGATCCTGGATGCGGCGGCCCACGCCCCGGACCATGGCCGCCTGAAACCCTGGCAATTCATCGTGTTGGACGCCGCGATGCGGGAGCGGTTCGCCCTCGCGGCGGCGGCGGCCAAGCGCGTCCGGGTGCCGACCATGACGGACGAGCAATTCGCGGCCGAGCGCGAAAAAGTGGCGCGATCGCCCACCATCGTGGTGGTCGCCTGCACCGTGCGCCGGGACCAGACCAAGGTGCCGGAGATCGAGCAGGTGATCGCCGCCGCGGCGGCCGCCGAGAATCTATTCCTCGCCGCCCATGATCTGGGCTACGGCGTGATGTGGAAAACCGGCGCCGCCGCCTATGACGCGGGCGTCAAGGCGGAGTTGGGCTTGGACCCGAACGATCACATCGTCGGCATCATGCATCTGGGGACGCGACTCAAGTAGGCGCATGGAAGGCATGTCCGCGCAGTGACACGGATTTCACCAGAGCCCAGGTCGGCATCCCGGGGGTCAGCGCGAGATCGCGCGTTGCCGCCCTCGTGATGCGCGCGAGGATTTTCGCTCCGCCGATATCGATGGTGACGAGGTCGGCGTCGCCTTCGTCGCCCTCGATTGCCGTCACGACGCCCATCAGACTGTTGCGTACGCTCAGATGCTGGGCGGGTTGCGTCGATACGATGATGTCGCGCGCCAGCAATTGCACGCGCAACGCCGTGCCCGGCGGCAAGCCTGCCGTCTGGACATGGAGTTCGCCGCGGCCCACTCGAACCCGGGTCAGTGCGGTCGCCGGGTCGCTGCCGAGAACGACGCCCTCGATGATGGCGCCCACTTCGTCGCGACCGACGATGGAGCGCAGGTGGGGATCGAGGCTCATGTCGCCAAGGCCGCCTTGGGCAATGATCTTGCCCGCCTCCATCAACACCAGATGCGTGGCGAGCCGCAATACTTCGTCGAAATGATGGGTGACGTACACCATCGGAATCGCCAATTCGTCGCGCAGCGTCTCCAGATAGGGCAGCACTTCGTCACGGCGCGCGCTGTCGAGCGCCGCCAAGGGTTCATCCAGCAGGAGCAGGCGGGGTTGGGACAGCAGCGCGCGACCGATGGCGACCCGCTGGCGCTCGCCGCCGGACAATTGATGGGTCCGTCGGTCCATCAACGGGGAGAGTCCGAGCAAGCCGACGACGGCATCGAGGCCGACGTACCGTGCGCCCGCGGCGCGCTTCAGCGCGTATCGCAGATTGGCCGCGACGCGCATGTGGGGAAACAACCGGGCGTCTTGAAAGACGTAGCCCACGCGCCGCCTTTCCGGCGGCACGTCGATGCGGCGCGCACTGTCGAGCAACACGGCGCCGTCCAGCGCGATCCGCCCGCTGTCCGGTTCGAGAAGCCCGGCGATGACGTTGACCAACGTGCTCTTCCCGCAGCCCGAACGCCCGAACAAGGCCGCCACGCCCGGGGTGGGCAATTCGAATGCCACGTTCAGTGCAAACGAGCCTCGCTGCTTCGCGGCCGTGACGGCGAGCATCAGCGGCCCAGCATGCGGCGAACGCGCCGCGCGAACCATTCGGCGAGCAGCAGGCCGGCGAGGCCCAAGGCCAGCGACAGGCACGCCAGCCGGGCGGCCTCGTGGTCACCGCCCGGCGTTTGCAGGGCGCTGTAGAGCGCCAAGGGCAGCGTGCGGGTCTCGCCGGGAATGTTGGAGACGAAGGTGATGACCGCGCCGAACTCGCCGAGTGCGGCGGAGAAGGCGGTGATGGCGCCTGCGAGGATCCCCGGTAACATCAGGGGCAGGGTGATGGTCGCGAAGCGATCCACCCCGCCCGCACCCAGAGTGCGCGCGGCGTCCTCCAGGCCTCGATCGACGCCTTCCAGGGAGATCCGCATGGCCCTGACCATCAGCGGAAAGGACATGACCGCAGTGGCCAGTGCGGCGCCGTTGCGGGTGAACACGAGTTCGATGCCGAAAGTGCGCTCGAGCCACCCGCCGATGAGCCCGCGGGTGCCGAACACGATCAACAGAAGATAGCCGACGACGACCGGCGGCAGCACGAGCGGTAGGTGAACCACGGCGTCGAGCGCGGTGCGCCCGACGAATCGCTGGCGAGTCAACAGCCACGCAACCAGAACCGCCACCGGCAGGCTGAATGCGACGCTGCGCGTCGCGACGATCAAACTGAGCCGCAGCGCCTCGCCTTCACTGGGGGTGAGCCACATCATGCCCGCAGTCTACACAGGGGCACGTCGGGGAAGCGGGTCGGCCGATGCCAATCAGCGTCTATCGGCGCCCACGAACAGATCCGTTACGGTGGTGTTCAGCTTCGTGGCGATCGCCAACAGGATCAGCACCGTCGGGTTGTAGATGCCGCGTTCGAGGCGGCCGACGACATTGGTGTGTATCCCGGCGCGGCCCGCAAGCTCTTCCTGGCTCAGGTTTTTCGCTTTGCGGCGTTCCCGAACCTCTGCACCAAGATTTCGCAGAATGGGAGCGGTAGGCACCCCGTAAGAGTCGGTCCTTGAACGAGATGGTGTCTAGACATTATAATGTCTGATTGGCTCGCCCCAACCTATCATGAGCGGTAGCCGTATGGTCTCGCGTCCCAAATACTTCGAACGCTTGCTGCTATTCCTGCGCCGGAAGGGTCGGTCGCGGGAAGACGCAGAAGACCTGATTCAGGAAGCGATGCTACGCCTGCACCTGTACGGGCGCGAAGTGGCGGTGACCAACGAAGAGGCATTCCTGCGGCACACCGTGCATAACCTGGCCATCGACCAACATCGGCGGGATCGACCGGACCTGCGGCGCGGAGTGCCCATCGAGGACGTCAACGCCCAAAGCCCGCTGGTCGATCCTGACTCCACCCCCGAACAAACATTGGACGCCCAGCAACGTCTCGGGCACATTCGCTGCGTACTGGACGCGGTGAGCCGGCGGACACGGGACATCTATTTCGCTCATCGTGCCGGCTACAGCTACGTGGAGATCGCCGAGGCCATGGACATTTCGCACATCACGATCAAGCGTCACATCGCGCGTGCGCTCCTGGCCATCATGGAAGACGGGGAGCCGGACGATGACATCCCGAATGGCGCGGCCGAATAAGGACGAATTGCGGCGAATCCGGGCCGAGGCCGTCGTATGGATCGCTGAATTGCACGATCCTCACCGGGAGCGGGATCTGGACGCCCGGGTGAATCAATGGCTCGCCGAGGATCCGCGGCACAAGGCGGCCTTCGACCGGGCCACGGCACTCTGGCAATCGACCGAAGGGGCCGAATCGACGCTGCGCAGCCGGGCCTTCGCCTGGATGTCGCGGGTGCCCCGGGCGCGGTTCTGGGCCCCCGTGCTGGCGGGCGGCGCCGTATTCTGTGGAATCCTGGTCGCCGCGGCCTTTTACCTGAGCGACGCGAGGCTGGTGACCGGGGCGGGCGAGCAACGCACCGTCGAACTCAGCGACGGTACCCAGGTCTCCCTGAACGCCAACAGCCGGGTGCTGCTCCAATACGATGATCGGGTTCGGAAAGTGACCCTGGCTCGCGGCGAAGCGCTGTTCGACGTCGCCAAGCAGTCAGCCAGACCCTTCGTCGTCGTCATCGGCGAGCGGAAGGTCATCGCCATCGGGACGTCATTTCTGGTCCGGCGAGAGGAGTCGGGCGCACCGGCATACGCGGTGACCCTGGTGGAGGGTCGGGTCGCGGTCGAGCCCCTGTCCGGGCCCGATGTGCTGCCGACGGTCGAGTCCGTGGGACTCAAGCTGTTGCGCCCGGGCGAGCGGCTGCGTTTCGTCGGTGACGCGCCCGGTGCGGTCGATGCGCCGTCGATCGCCAAGGTGACGGCGTGGCAACATGGTCAGCTCATCTTCGAGGACACGTCGCTCGCGGAAGCCGCGGCGGAGTTCAACCGCTATGGAGCCGTCAAACTGCTCATCGATTCCCCCCGAATCGCCCGGTTGCGCGTGGGTGGCGTCTTTCGGATCGGCGACCCGTCGAGTTTCGCGCAGGCCATGGCGAGCGCGTACCAGCTTCGAGTCGTCGACCAAGGCAGGAGGATTCTGATCACAGAAAAAATTTCTCGCTGAGGCGAGAAGAAATGATCCCATCGGCCAAGTCGATTACGTCTTGATTATTCGAGAGCCGAATTCGGTTCCCAACACACGAATATTCAAAACTAAGAGCAATGGACTGCCGGGGATCTCTCTATGCGTCGACGTTCAGGAGTCGTCTTGCTCGCCCTATGCGCCGCGAGCCTTTTTCTCGAGATCACAGCTGCCCGCGCCAATACCGACACGAAGGCGAGCTTCGACCTGCCGGCCGAGTCATTGGACAAGGCGCTGCGCGATCTTGCCATTCAGGCGAAGTGCAACATTTCCTATGAGCCGGCGCTGGTGGCGGGGTTGAAATCGCCGGCAATCAAGGGTGCGTTCAACCCCATGGATGCGCTTTCCATGCTGCTGTCGGGAACCCCGCTCAAGGCATTGAGCGTCAATGCGGACACGATTCGAGTCGTTGCGAAAGGCGGCGCGCGATCGAAAGACTCCACCATCGACACGACCGGGCACGCGGGTACGGAGAACGCGACCGTCCTGCTGGCGTACGCCGGTCCCGTTGCAGCCGATGGATCCGAGAAGAATGATCTAGACGAAATCGTCGTCACTGGTTCGCATATTCGAGGGGTCGCGACGGCATCCGAAGTGATCGAGATCGGCAGGGAAGAGATCGATCGATCGGGCTACACGTCCGTGGCTGATCTGATGTTGAGTGTGCCGCAAAACTTTGGCGGTGGGATCAATCCCGGGACGACGGTCAACAACGCGAACGTGAACGCTCGCTATGCTGACAACCCCGCTGGAGCATCCGTCCCGAACCTGCGCGGTCTGGGCCCAGGATCCACCCTGACGCTCATCGACGGCCACCGAATGGCAGCGGGGTTGGCCGGCGGAGGAGCCGATATCTCGTCGATTCCAATCGACGCCATCGAGCGCATCGACGTCGTCACCGACAGTGCATCAGCAATCTATGGGTCGGATGCCGTGGCCGGCGTCGTCAACGTCATATTGAAAAAAGACTACGACGGTGCCAAGACCAGTCTTTCGTATGGCTATGCGCCGGAAGGTGGCGGAGATCAACAGCGGGCGAGCCAGATGTTTGGAACCAGTTGGTCGAGCGGTCATTTGATGGTTGCCTATGAGCACCTACACCAAGATATCCTCGACGCCAAAGACCGAGATTTCACGTCGTCGTCCGCCAGTCCGTATTCGCTGCTACCCGAGACCAGAGCCGACTCGGTGACCGCGGTCGCAACCCAAAAATTTTCTGACACGATGTCGGCGTTTGTCGACGGACTCTATGTGCACAGAGAGGCAGATGAATTCAACTATTTTCCAACATTCGAAGCCGCGCCGATCGAGTACCCCACGACCCTTCAAAAGTTTGCGGTGGCCGCCGGGTTCGACTTCGATCTGCTTGACGATTGGAAGGCCGGTGTAGTTGCGGATGTCGCCGAAGACAACACCTCGGACCAAATATTTATGCGTACCGTACCTGTCACGCCGGAAAGCAGCGAACGCCTGTTGGGAACGATGCGCAGTATAGAAGCGAATGCGAACGGCGGAATTGGCAACCTGCCGGGCGGTCCGGTACGCCTGGCGGTGGGCGCCGGTTATCGAAAGGAGAGCTTTTCCGACGCGATCGGTCCCGCCGGAGGGGTCATTAGCGCTGTCGCCGACGGGGACAGAGATATTCGCTTTGCGTTCGGTGAATTATCAGTGCCTCTGGTCGCGCTCTCGCAGCGGCCGGGCCTGAACTCTCTGGATCTGGTCATCAGCGCGAGAAACGAACATTACTCCGATTTCGGCGGGAAAACCGTCCCGAAGATTGGCGTAATTTACGCGCCGGCAAGTTCGCTGAGGATTCGGTCCACCTGGGGACAGGCTTTTCGAGCTCCCAATTTGTACGATACGAGGGGAGTGCCGCAGCTGGTCATTCTGGACTTGCCTGGTCCGGGCTCGGCCTCTGCAGGCGTCCCGACTCTGATTCGCGCGGGCGGAAACCCAGGATTAGAACCGGAGACGGCGGATGCTCTGAGCGTGGGTGCTGACTATTCGCCGGAAGGCACAGCTCTCAAGTTGTCGTCGACGCTATTTGACATCAAATACCGCAATCGGTTATCGCAAATCGCTAATCTTGATACGGCGCTCACCGATCCGTTGAATGCGTACTTCGTCACGCCATCGCCGTCCGCGGCGTTCGCGGAGTCGGTCGTCAATGGCTATTCGCCAGGGTCGGTTATCAACGAAACCGGCGCTCCTTTCGCTCCTGGCAGCATCGCGGCGGTGGTGGACTATCGGCTGCTCAACGTTGCCACTCAAACGGCGCGGGGGGCGGATCTCAGTGTCAACTATCGAATCGATGCGGGATCGGCCAATACGCTCTTATTTCTGAATGGCACTTATCTCGATCTGACGCAGCAAAATACGCCGGGATCGCCGCAACAGACTCTCAGCGGCTTCTCGTTCTATCCACCAAAATTCAGGATTCGCGGAGGAGCCACTTGGAAGATCTCGTCTTGGGCCGCCACGGGTACGATCAATTATCTCGCTCACGAAACGAACAATCAGGTTACGCCTATCGCCAACGTCGGTTCATGGACCACCGTGGATTCGTCACTGAGGTATACGCCGCAATTGGCGGGATTCATGGCGGGGGTGCACGTCGGTTTATCGGTGCTGAATCTCTTCAATCGAAACCCGCCGCCGGTTCTCACCACTGTTCAAGGTCTCAACTATGACTCGTCCAATGCGAGTCCGTTAGGGAGAATTGTGACGCTTCAGGTGTCAAAAGAATGGTAAGCATGCGCAAGACATTGAGTCTTCTGCTCTTCGTGAGTGTCGGCAGTACTGCGATGGCCGCGACGATGTCATCCTCGATGATCGCGGAAATGCGCGAGATCAAGTCGGTATCGCGCTCGCCTGACGGCGCGTTGGCGGTTATCGGGCTACGTCATCCGAATCCACGGACGAACATCAACGAGCTATCTTGGGTGATCGTATCGGTCGATGGGAAAGACAAGCCGATCACCATCGCCGCCGGGGAGGATATTTGGAGCCCGACCGATCCGGGAACACTCCTGACGGTACCGGTTCAATGGTCCGCGGATGGGCGTTGGTTCTTTTACCTGCGTCGAGATGGCAGCACTATACAGATCTGGGAGACGGATCGAACCGGCCGCCGCACCCGCCAGGTCAGCCATTCGACGTCAGCCGTCATCGGCCTGAAGCCATCGTCGAAGACCGACGAATTGCTCGTGGAACTCGCCCCTGACCCGAAGGTGCTGCAGGAGGCGGAGGACTCCGAGTCGCGCAATGGCATCCTTTATGATGACCATGTAATCGGTAGCTTTTCTCTGACGGGCACGATGCCCGTCCTCGATCGATGGAGAAGTGTCAGGGTCAACGATAAGGGTGGGTGGGTGCCCCTGGGCTGGACGGGGACCACCCATGCGGTCTTCGACATCCGGCGGCTCGAATTGAAGGCGCTACCCACGACGTTACCGCCGTTGCAGTCCACTGCGGTTGCGAGTGCCGACAACAGCCTGTATCACGTGGCCGTCGTCCCGACGAGTGAGGCTCCCGGCGGCGGAGACCGTGAGTACGCCGGCCAATACACGTTGCATTTGGAATCAAAAAATCCGCCGGCAGTCCCCTCGGTGCAATGCTCCCTTGCGGACTGCGTGGCGAATCGGCTATCGATCATCGGATGGTCAGCGGATGGCACGGAAGTCGTCTATCTCGCCGCGTCAACGTCGGGGCGGCTGGGGAACAGGATGCCTGGAATGGCCGCGCTGTTTGCATGGGATCCCGCCCTCGACAGGGTCAGAGTGCTGCGTGATTGGGGCGACATCGCTTATACCGTGGAAGGGACCTTCGGTCCGACGATCGAGTCGCCGCCAATCATCGGTGATGAGCTGGTGGTCGCCGACGCTGGTTTGGATGAGCCGCCGAGACTGGAGTCCATCAACCTCTCCAGCGGCGTCTCGCGGACGCTGTTCGATCCCAATTTGGACCTGCGAACTCTGACCCGTGGACGTGCACACTGGCGATCCTGGCCAACCTCATCGCCTTATCCCGGACGCGGCGTCGTGATTCTGCCGGACGACTATCAGGCAGGACAACGATACCCGGTCGTCATTACCAGCTATGCCTGCGGATCGGGGTTTCTCCGTGGCGGCAGTGGGGATAATGCCGCGGAGTACGTCGCTGCGCATCAGGGCTTCATCGTCATTTGCGTCGATGTCCCGATCCACGAGATGATTGCGAAGGAGCCAGACTGGAGCCAGCTCTACTCGATTGCGTGTAGCGACGTGTTGGACCTCGTCGCGGACTTAGGCCGGTCGGGGCTGGCCGATGTGTCGCGCGTCGGGCTTTCTGGGCAAAGCTTCGGCGCCAATTTCGGCGCCTACTGCATCAGTCATTCGCATGTCATTGCCGCGGCAGCGTTCCGACACGGGAGTGCGGCGGAGCGCGCGAGATGGGACCTTTTCGATACGGCACCGTTGCGGCGTGCCCCGAATGGTCCGTACGGACTGATGCATCTGCCGGACCCTAAGCATGACCCCGAGGGTCGGTGGGACGCCATCTCCTCCGCGCGTCGGGCGCACGACATCGAGGCACCCACGCTCATTCAAGATGACGAGCTCGAATACCTGAACGCGCTTCCACTGTGGGCGGCCATGCATGAAGAGCGAAAGCGAGTCGAAATGTATGTATTTCCCGAGGAAGGGCATGTACTCACGCAACCGATTCATCGGCTGGTCAATTACGAACGTCAGCTGGATTGGTTCAATTTTTGGCTCAACCACAAAGAGGATCCCGATGGTTCGAAAAAGCAACAATACGAGGAATGGAGACGGCTGCGAGATGCGACGGTGCCCAATTGACGGTGCTACCTTGCGCCGGAGCCGGTCAAACGATCATCGCCCTTGTTTCCAGCGATTGCCATTTACGGAGCCACGCCTCGATGTACAGCTTTCCAAAAATTTCAGCGACGATGACGGACGACTTCTCGATGCGGGGCGACAGCGCAGCCTCCAACTTATGTCGATCGATCAGCTTGTTTCGGACGAGAATACCATCCAACAGAAACTCACGAAGAAACGCGATATTGTTCTCGACGATGTCCTTCGCCCACAAGGTCGGGCCACCCTTTCCGGTTCCTCGCCTGAGAATGGGTTCCGGCAAACCATTCGAAAATGCTCGCCGCGCAACGGACCGATCCATCCCTGACTTGAAGTGCAGATACGCCGGAATCCGCAGTGCCAATTCAACGAGAGGTTGAGTCACGAGGGGGGATACTCTCGGAGGATCACCGGGCATGGAGAAAGGCGAATGATAGACGGGCGACGTGACGGTAATCAGGCCAAACAGCAGCGGGTACGACCCCGGGGCGAGGCGGGCGGAGTTCTTTAGCCAAGGGTGAACGAATCGATCAGCCGGTTCATGGTGCGCCGCTTGGGCCTCCGACGAGGCGAGCATCATTGAATTGACGGCCGCCGGGGTGTGTCGCCTATGCATTTCCCTACCGGTGCTGAAGCCGGCCTGAGCATTCAAGGTTCGATTTTCGTCATAGGCCAGTGACAATGAGCGCCATATCGATTGCCTCGTCAACCTTGCGTAATCCATGCCAATCGACATGAAGCGCGTCCCCGCACCCATCGTTCTGGCTCCCTCGATGAGAGCACCCGGCCCGGGATTGCTGCCGAACAGGTTATCGCCGAGTTCGCCATCGAATATGGCGGAGGCCGACAACTCCCGCGCGAGCGCGATATTCCTCGACTCCGTGTCCGGAGCCGAGAAATTCAAAACCGGTTTAACGGTCCAATTGCAGTCGAGAAATCGGCGCAGATCCAATTCTTGATTGCGCTGCAACTCCCGCAACGGACAATTAACGGCGGCTGCCATGGTTCGAGCGAAGTGACGTTCGTCTCCTATTCTTCTCGAGTGATAATTGACGGCGGTCAGCGTAGGTTCGTGGGGAGCGCTGGCAAGCGCGGCGAGAACGATCGATGAATCGAGCCCGCCTGACAGCTTCACCAAGATGCTCGTGTGGGGATCTGCGAGGGCGTGGACCGAGTGCTCGACCCTTTCGCGGAGCGCGCGCGCAGCCGCGTCAAAGTCGGTGTCACACCGTTCCGCGAGGAACGAACGCGGATCCCAATACGATTGGGTGGAGCAAGCGCCCGCAACGCACTCCACGCTCTCACCGCACTCCAAAGCGACGATTTCGCGGATTCCCGTCTCGGCGGTGGAGTGGTCGCGACCTACGACTTGCGCGCGGACCGTCTCCCAGTTGATGGAAGTTCGTCTGATGCCAAGTGTCACAAAATCGGCCACGTGCGAGAAAAATATGTTCAGGGAGCCGATCTTGGAGTGGAGGCAGGGCAGTGGGCTCACGGGGCTTCTGATCACGATGACGCGGCCGGATTCAGGATAGCGAATCACCGCAACGTAGTGGCCCCAATAGTCGGAAATCAAAGCTCGGCCGCTCGAGTCGATGATTTTTCCCGATTCCTTACGATCAATGGCGTGGACTCGATCTGGCGCGTCCCCATAGGACGCTGGTGCGCGATACAGCAACCCGATGATTGCGCCTCGATTGTCGTCAAAATGCAGCACCGAATTGGCCATTGATTCTTGAGTGCCAACTGCAATGGTGGTGTCGGGGGAATCCAGCGCAAGTCGCCAGCCTGACCAAGCTCGAATGCGCGCTCTTATCGCTTGCACGGTCTGTATGTCGGCGGTGTCCCCAGGATTGCTTGCTATGATCACGTAGCGAACCATCGCGACTCAACCGTGTTCGCCAATGGCCAGAATCGGTTTGTACATTTGAACGTTTTCCACGGTGTCATTGACGACGCTCGGCCCGACTTGCACCCATGCGTGCGCGAGGAACGGCTTGATGGCGACGCCAATGACCAGGGTGCAAGGCACCCGGAGCTTTGTCAGATACTCGATCAGCACCAAAGAGTCGAATAGGCAGCGTCCGGACGCGGTATAGAACCATGGGCGTAAGGTGAAAAACGAAGCGATGGGATTGACGATAGACTCTGTCGGCGCCACCTTTCCGTCGTGCCTTAACGCCGATTGGCACCCATCGATACCAGATAACCTGGACTGGAGCCTTCGTCGCTGTCGAAATGAGGTTGAGGCTAAAGCGGTAAGGAATCTAAGTGCGTGTTTCAAGGGGACATGTCGACTGACGTCGGAAGTCCCGAGGTATAGGAACGTGCTCGATGGCTCGGGCACGTCGAGAGGCGCGGGGGGCTTGACGGTCGTCGTTAGAACGCCGCGTTTCAAAAGTTCGCGGATCAGTTGGGCCGATGCAGCGCTGTTGTCGCCTGGTTTGGATTGGCTGGGAGCCGCTCCCTCGGGCCAATTGACCACGTGACGCTGGACGTCTGGCAGATGTTCGGCGGCGATACCCAGATAGGTGTCGGTTCGCAAGTCCATCAGCACTGCACCGTCCTCGAAGACACACGGACGCGCATAGTCGCTCAAGTAATACATGACATCGCCTGGTGTGTGCTGACCGCTCGTCTTGACCGCGTGGGCGACCGGCTTGCCGTCTCCGGCAAGCCGGAATTTCATCAACCTACCGAGGAATAGTAATGAGCTTCATCGAGCATTCCCACCTCACCGATGCTCTGCGTTACTTCGTCGACGTTTCCGAGTTCGATAATCATGTGAATCTCCTGATTGCGTTGGATTGAGAAGTCAACTGCTGCCGGTAGCGAGCTCACCGTGCGGCTGTCATGGGGCTGGCGTCAATGGTTGTTTGCTTTCCAGTACGATGAATGTGAGCGAGCAGGGACGGTGCCAGCAAAGGGATGGGGTTGATAGAAAGCAGCAGCGCAGAAACGTGGGTCTGGCGTCCTCGCCGAAATGCTCGGGACGTCAGTGCGTTACTCACCCCCAGTGTCGATTTTCTGGAATCGATCCGTTGATTAAGCTCATCTAGGTCGATACGTTGGATGAAGTTCATATCAAGCGGTCGATCGAGTCGACTCGGGTGCCACATCTAAAGTCATGGGAAGTCTATTGCGATAAATCCGGTGCCACCCTTAAGTAGCTGGATGCATGTCCTGAATCTCTTTGTCGAAAGCGTCAATCGAAAACTTCGCGTTCGGTAAATAGCGCGGGAGAAGCTCGACGGTGATGGCGCAAGGCTTGTCCCAACGTCGCGCCGGTGACCGAAAACCACCTACCCATGTCGGTCAAGGTAGCCGCCCCGGCTCGTAGTCCATACCAGGCCACCAAGGCGCGTCCCAGCGCCCCGGCGGGAGTTGGCGAGAAGATATCGACGGGCCGTATCCGGAGTTCCTTGGCCGCGCGCGCGATCAGTGCCTCCTTCGTCGGCCGCGGCGCGGGATGCGCTGCCATGTCCCTCGCCTGTTGGGCAAACACTTTATTGCCGACGATGCGGGAGTCTTGGGAAGACCCGCGCAGGAAGAGGTTGGTCACGTAGGGGGTCTCCGGCTCCTCCATGAATTCGCGATATCCGCGTATGCCGGTGTGGCGTCTGGCCTCGAGTGCCCGCAGCACGTCAGACTTGTAGGGCGAAAGCAAGGTATGCCCTCCGCAGTAGTCGCGCTCCGAGCTGAAGGGGTAGTCGATCGGGCGCCGACAGAGGCCGCTCACGACGGGGCCGAGGTGGGCGCGACGCGCGGCGTGGGGTAGATATTCCGGGGCGATGACCTTGGACGCGTAGCGCGACGCAAAGACGCGACCGTCGTGGCCCGGATGAGTCCTCCGCCAGTAGTGTGCGTATTGTCCGCAGAGCCGACCCATGAACGAGTCGAGCGGGGCGCCCAAGGTTTGTATCACGAGCGTGCACGAATTCGGCTCCACGCAGTACGCGTGCAATCGGATCGCGCATTCGCCGGCGATGTCGGCGACGAGGTGGATGAACCTCTTCAGGTGCGGCGTGTGCTCGTAGGATGGCGCCTGCGCCGCGTTGAGGACCATGGCATCGAAGAAAATGGATGCTGCCGGTCGGCCCTGTAGGCGGACGAAATGGATGGCCCCCGGGAAGTCTAGCCGGGCCGGCCGTGGCACGTGATGAGCCTCGAATGGTTCGTCATGGTTTGGATCTCCCGGCATGAAGCGGCCTTCTTTTAAAATGCGGGAAATCGCGTCGGAGTCAAATTTCGCCGTGCCGTGAAGGGCGCTCGGGCATGATTCGCGGGATCTTCGCCCGTTGCAAAACCATGCGAAACACGCAGATATACAGCGCGATACCCGAGTTCAGCTGTCCATCGCAGTCTGGATGCTCGGTCGTCGCCGCAGCATCGGGTCGTCCACTTGTTCGGTTATTTCGCGCAAACACGAGGCAGTTGACGCCACTTGTTCGGTTGTTGTATTAGCTGAGTTATCGCCGACGTAGTTTCGTCCGCTCGAATTGGTGTTTCGTTTCCAGGGAAGGCCATATGCGAAAGTTCCCACTACAGTGTCTCGGTTCGCTTCCTGCCTTCGAGGCCGTGGCCCGGCATCGGAGCGTACTCATGGCCGGCAATGAGCTGCATGTTACTCATGCGGCGGTAAGTCGGCATATCAAACACCTGGAGCAGCAGTTCGGGCAAAGGCTGTTCATTCGAGGTCATCGCTGTATGGCGTTGAGCGATGCGGGCAGGAAATTGTTCGAAGCGGTGACCGGTGCGTTCACGCAGATTCAATCGGCATTGACCGACTTGAGTCTTGTGGCGACGGTCGACAGGTTGGTCATCTCGGTCGATCCCGATTTCGCTGGGCTTTGGCTCGTGCCTAGACTTGCGGACCTTCGCGCGGCCATTGCGGGTACGTGTGTCGAGATCATCGCGGAAACGGCCGAGGATTGGTTTTCCGAACCGCGCGCGACCTGCGCGATCCATTACGCCACGGCGGGGTCGACGATCGAGAACGGCGAAGTGTTGTTCAGGTCGACGCTTTTCCCCGTGTGTTGCGAGGCTTTCCACCGATTGCCGCCGCTGCGGGCGCCGGAGGACCTGCGACATCATTTTTTGCTGCATGATCGATCCGTCGATGAGTGGACCGATTTCGTGCGCAGGGGCCGGATCACTCAGATCAACCCCCGGTTGGGCCAGGTCTTCAGTGAAACGGCGCATTGCCTGGAGGCCGCCGCGCGCGGGCAGGGCGTCGCCATCGGCGACGATGTCCTGGCGTCCGTGTACCTGTCGGAAGGCCGCCTCGTGAAGCCATTCGGCGATTCCTTCCTGTCGAAGAACGCCTATTACTTCATGGTGCCCGATCGCGCAGCGAGGCATCCGTCGGTCGATGTATTCCGCGATTGGTTGCGTGAAAGCATCGAGCAGGGATTAAGGAAAAACACTACAAATGTGATTTAAAGTCACGGAAAATGCGACGAAATGTCGCTTGATGCGCCGCCGTAGGTTCGGCATCCTCGAGTCGGACACGAGGTCATTGTCGGCACGACGCAGGAGGCATCTCACATGGATTCAGTCATCACGGACGGACATTCCGTTCCGCGCATTTCGAGGTTCGATTCGAACGCAGCGATCGACGATTGCTCCACTCATCCTGCCATGGCGGCGTTGCGAGCGTTCAATCGACATCTCGCCAGCCGTGCGCTGACGCATGCGGAACTCGTGATGTTCCTGGCCAGCCTGGCGGCTTTCAACCGACATACGATCGGCGGCATCGCCATCCTCGCCGGGCGTCTGTCCGATCAAGTGATGCCCCATTTGCCGAGGAACGGACATGAGATCGGCGCGTTCGTCCTCGAGGCGGCCATCGATGAATATGGTTTGCGCGAGTCGGTCACTCACGTGGAACTGGCTCGCCAATTTGCCGCATTTCTCGGCGTTGCGGCGGAAGAGGTCGAAGACCGCGCCAATGCGTCCCCGGCGGCGATCGAGCTCGGAGACTTTCTGTTTTCCTGGTATCGCGACCGGCCGACGGCGTTCTCGCTCGGCGTCCATTCGGCCTCGGAAATGACGAGCGTCGAGGAATTCGCCGCCTGGCACGACATCTTTCTCGCGGTTCCGGCGTACGGATTCTCCCGCGAGATGCCGGAGTTCGAGTATATGCGGGCGCACCACACGCACGAGCCGCAACATGTCGGCCACGCGAAGCGATGCATCGCCCGATATCTTCAGGTGCTCCCCGGGGAGGGCGAGTCATTGCGTGACGGCATGCTCGCTTACCTCACCCTGTATCAGAAGATGTTCGAGGAACTCGACAGGGGGATTTTCGGATGACGGGAGCCGACATGCTGCAGCCAGGCTCGACATGGGCGGGTGCCGGGGAGCGGGTACGATTTCTGGTGAGCTCGGACGAGGATCCGCTGGCGGACGACGGGCCCGACGTCGTCCGTAATCTGTGCAGGCAGCCGAAGAAGATATCGTCCGTGTACGTCTACGATGCCGTGGGTACGGCGGCGTTCGAGGAGCAGTGTCGTACGCCCGAGTATTACCTGCGACGGGCCGAGACGCTGCTGTTGAAGGAGCACGCGCGCGACATCGTCGAGCTCAGCGCTTTTCCGTCGATCGTCGAATTGGGAGCCGGCTCCGCGGAGAAGACGCGGATTCTCATGGCGCAATACGACGAGCTCGGGTTGCGCTGCGACTATTTTCCGATCGATGTGGATACGGAAACGCTGCGCGGAGCGGCCGTCGATCTGACCGCGATGTTTCCGCGCCTCGTCGTTCATTGCCTGGGGACGACCTATGAGGCGGCACTGCGGGCGCTGCCGGAAAGGTCGAGTCATCGGTTGTTTCTCTTTCTCGGAGGAAGCATCGGCAACATGGAGGCGGGAGAGATCGACGCCTTGCTGACGAACCTATTCGCCGCCAGCCGGCGCGGCGACTACCTGCTGCTGGGCGCGGACTTGGACAAGGATCCCGCCATCATCGACAGGGCCTACAACGACGCCGCCGGGTGGGGCGCCCGTTCCACGCTCAACATGCTGTCCCATCTGAATCGCCGCTTCGATGGCGATTTCCGGCTGCATCAATTTCGATACAGGTCAAAGTACGATTTTGCGGCCAGGACTAACCGGGTTCATATCGAGAGCCTCGTGAACCAGCAGGTCACGCTCGCCCGGTTGAACTTCACGTTCGAACTGCGCGCATCGGAGCTGATCGACGCCGAGGTGATGCTGAAATTCGATCCGCAGGAACTGGACGGCCGTTTGGATCGATCGGGATTTCAGCCGGTCTGCCGCTGGATAGAGCCGTCGTTGGTGTATGGCTTGTTCCTGTGCCGTCGTCGATGAGCGAGAGCGCGACACTCATCCATTTGATCCTGCGCGGGCGTCGCAGCGCGCCGCTGGTGCGCGACGAGGAGGACTGGCAGGCGCTCGCGGATGCCGCGCGCCGCACGCTGTTCTGGCGTGGGGGATCGATATGCGGATGCCGCTGCGAGGGCAGCGACATGCACTTTGCGGTGATGCGACGCCATGCCGCCATCGGTGCGATGGCCCGGCATCTGTCCGGGGTCTATGCGAACCACCTTCGCCGACGCTGGGGATGGACCGGCGGCGCCTTCAATCATTACGCGGCGATGGTCGTGGACGCCGATCTTTATCTGGACGATCTGGTGATTTGGCTGCATCGACCGCCGGATTTCTCATCACCGGGGAGCGGTTTGGTGTGGACCGCGGACGACGCGTACACGAAGCCTCATTCCTCGACGTGGATTTCCACGCACGACGTGTTGTGCGCACTCGGCGGCGCCGGTACCCTGGCCTATCGGTGGCGTCGGTCGGAGCGTATGGCGCCCGAGCTCGTCGCCGTTCTGACGCGTGGCGCCTGTCTTCGAAGACGCGGTATCTCGCTCGATGACGGCGCGGCAAATTGCGACGTCGAGCAGATCGTCAGACTCGTCGCGTCGCATTGCCAGGTTCCCTACGAAGACCTCTGTTCTCCCTCGCGTCGGCGTGCGCTTGGGTTGGCCAAAGCGATCGCCGCCGTTCTATGCGCCCGTCGAGGCGCGTCGATCGCGGCCGTGGCCCGGCTGTTCAGGCGCAGTCGCTCGACGTTGATCGAGCAGACCGAGCACTACCGCAAGACCCGGCCACATAGGTTCGAGCATGCAGAACGTATGCTCGAACCGCCGCTGCATGAGCAGCGAATACACGGCGCCGCGGCAGGGCTGTCCGAATGGGGACGAGCCGGCGTGCGTGATCGCGTACCCACGAATCCTCCTTGACCTTGTCGCGCTCCAGGATCCGCTGCAGCGTCAGTGAGTCCAGCCCATTGATCGATTGTTTCACCATGTCGCGAGCGAGACGGGCGATGTCGGGATAGTACGGGCCACTGACCGGGTCGGGTTCGGCCTCCATGGACAATGCCAGACACCCCAGCAGGGAATGGGCTTTGGAGAGGTTGTCCCGCTCAACCTCGATGGCCTCGTGCAGACCTCGCGGTACGGGTACTCCGTAGGCGTCGTCCCAGGGTGCCGAGCGCGAACGCGGAGACCTGGCGGCATGGGTGTTTCCAGGTCGCTTCCGGACGTTTCGATGGGGTGAAGAAGCCGTCTGCTTCGCCATGGGATACCTCGCTCCGATGTGCCACAAAATTACCATACAGCACCGTAGCTGTATATAAAAACAGCGAAATTTCGTCTTTTAATTATCCTTTAATTTCAAATAGTTATGGCGGACGGCGGCGTGATTTGGCGCCGCGGCGAGGCGGCCCCGTATACTGGCGCGAGCTTTTAAAAGGATTTGGTCAATGCCCCATTATCGCGCCGTGGCGCAAGCTGCGGCGACGCCCGAACGGATCGGCGTGCTGGTCGTCAATCTCGGAACGCCTGACTCGCCTTCTTACTTTGCCGTGCAACGCTACCTGCGCGAATTCCTGGGCGACCGGCGTGTCATCGACACCTCGCGGTTCATCTGGCTGCCGCTGTTGTACGGCGTCATCCTGCCGTTCCGTCCCCTACGCACGGTGCGCAACTACCGCAAGATTTGGATGCCTGGCGGGTCGCCGCTGGCGGTTTATTCAAAGCGTCTGGCGGCAAAAATCGGCACCGTCTTGCAGGCGCGCCTCGGCGGCGACGTGCGTGTGGCGCTCGCCATGACGTATGGCAATCCGAGCATCGCCAGCGCGATCCGCGAGCTGGCCGAACAGAACGTCAAAAAACTTCTCGTGCTGCCGCTGTATCCGCAGTATTGTTCATCGACCACGGGTTCCGTGTTCGACCGAACGACCCGGGTGTTGCAGCGCTGGCGCTGGTTGCCGGAAACGCGGTTCGTCAACGACTACTACGATGATCCTGGATATATAGAGGAACTCGCCGCGAGCATCGAGCGGCATTGGACGGCGGTCGGGGAGCGCTCGCATCTGCTGTTCTCCTATCACGGCATTCCGGCGGTCTACGTCAAGGAAGGCGATCCCTATCAGCAGCAGGCGGAGACCACGACCCGGCTGGTCGTGGCGCGTCTGGGGTTGGCTACGGATGACTGGTCGCATTGCTATCAGTCCCGATTCGGCTCCGTGGTCTGGCTGCAGCCCTACACGGAGGACACGCTCGAGGCGCTGGCCAAGCGGGGACTGCGCAAGCTGACCGTCGTCTCACCGTCATTCGCCGTCGATTGTCTGGAGACGCTCGAAGAAGTGGCGATCGAATACCGCGACAAGTTTCTCGCGCTTGGCGGCGAGAAACTGGCGTTGGTGCCCGCGTTGAACGACGACGACCAGCACGCCGAGGTGCTGGCGTCGATCGTTCAACGGCAGATCGCCGGCTGGCCCTGAGCCCGAGCGCTCAGTACCCGATCGTGAAGCGCGCGCGGATGTGCTGCGGCTTTTCCAATTCGTCGACCAGCGCGATGGCGTAGTCGTCGTAGGAAATGGAGCTCTTGCCGTCCGCGTCGGTGACGAGCTGCTCGCCGCCGAGACGGAATTTGCCGGTGCGCTCGCCGGGGCCGATGAGGGCGGCCGGCGAAAAGTAGGTCCAGTCGAGGTCCGTGTTCGCACGCAGCAGCTTCAGAAGTGCGGCTCCCTCGTTGATGGCGGGCATCCATTCGGCCGGGATCTTGCCCGAGTCCTTGAGCAGCTTCCCGGGTGCGATTTCCAGGGACCCTGCGCCACCCACCGCGATATAGCGTTTGACGCCGGATTGGATGACGGCGTCCAGCAGTTGGTGAGACGTGCCGGGCACGAAGGTCGCCGAACTGATGATGGCGTCATGGCCGCGGAGCAGCGGCGCCAATGCCTCCGGCGAGGTGATGTCGCCACGGGCGGTCGTGACGCGGTCGTGGGGCGGGGTGGCCTCGGGATGCCGCGAAATGGCCGTGACGCTGTGCCCCCGGCGCAGCAACTCCTCTCGAATCTTGCTGCCGACTTTGCCGGACGAGCCGATATGCGCGATCTTCATGACCTCTCTCCTTGGATTTTATAGAGCGGGCGAAGTTAGCACGCCCTTCGGGCGACGAATATCACCACAGTGCAATGCTTGAATTGGGCTATTCTCGCGTCGTCAAATCTGCCGTCGTGCGGCCGATGGGGGATGGGTCTTGCTCGCCGCTGTATCGTTATGCATCTGGATCTACTTGTTTTTCGCGCACGGCCGGTTCTGGTCGTCCAAGCCTGAATTGGTGCCGGCGGTGCCCACCGAGGCACCGGACGTCGACATCGTGGTGCCGGCGCGTGATGAGGCCGAGACCATCGGCCGCGTGATCGCCTCCTTGTTGGCGCAGGACTATCCCGGTCAATTCCACGTGATCCTGGTGGACGACAATTCCACCGACGGCACCGCCGACCTGGCAGGAACGGCGCCCAACCTGCGGGTGCTGTCGGGCCAGCCGAAGCCGGACGGTTGGTCGGGAAAGCTCTGGGCACTCGCACAGGGCGTGGCCGCGAGCCGGGCGCCGGTTCTCCTGTTTGCCGATGCGGACATCGTGCACGACCCCCGCCATCTGTCCACGCTGGTTGCGCGTCTGAATCAGCCGCGCATCGACATGGTGAGCGAAATGGTGCGGCTCAATTGTACGAGCCCGGCCGAGCGCGCGCTCGTTCCCGCGTTCGTGTACTTCTTTCAGATGCTGTATCCGTTCGCACGAGTCAATGCGCGAACGTCCCGGGTGGCGGCGGCCGCCGGTGGTACGGTGCTGATCCGTCGCGCGGCGTTGGAGCGAATCGGCGGCATCGCATCCATCAAGGGGGCGCTCATCGACGATGTGACCTTGGCCCAGGCCGTGAAGCGCGGTGGGACGACGTATCTGGGCCATTCGCGGCTGGCGACCTCGATCCGTCCGTATCCGCACGTCATCGACATCTGGCGAATGATTTCGCGCACGGCGTTCACTCAGCTGCGCTATTCCGCGACGCTGCTGGTGCTCACATTGGCCGGATTGGCGCTGGTTTGGTGGGTGCCCATCGGCACCGCGCTGCTGGGTCATGGTTGGTCGCAGGTGTGCGGCGGCGTCGCGTATGCCCTGGGGGCCGTCAGCTACCTGCCGATCTTGCGCCGGTACCAACGCAGTCCTTGGTGGTCGCTGACGTTGCCGCTCATCGCCTTGGTCTACATGGCGGCGACCGTGGACTCGGCGCTGATGCATTGGCGCGGCACCGGGGCGCGCTGGAAGAATCGCGACTACAAAGACCCGGCTTAGGGCGCCCGGCCGAGCCCACCGCGGCGAGGGCGTCGGCGGACGCGGGGCCGCCGGCGTCGCGTCCCACCGCCTCGCGCAGGGCCGCATCGGTCGTGAACAGGTTGTAGCCGGTGAGCGGCGGCGTCGGGTTGAGCAGCTCCTCAGTGGTTTGCGCAGGGTTCATGGGCTGTGCTAGATTCCCCTTCGATGTACTCTTCGGCACACAAGCTTTCTTCCGCCCCGCGCAGCACGCTGCGCATGGGGTCGCTTGTTCTGCTGCTGCGCCGCTAGGCGCACCCTACTCGCGCTATCGGTCGGCGCTTACAAGACCGGAATATTCCCTCAACGCGCCTTCGACATGAAGGAAGCTTAAATTCTGGCACCTGAGTTCCGAGCGAGAAAAAACATGTTGCGTAATCCGTCCACCAAATACCAGTCCTTCCAGCGCATCGACATTGCGGATCGAACCTGGCCGAGCCAGGTCATCACACAGCCGCCCCTCTGGTGCAGCGTGGATCTGCGCGATGGAAACCAAGCGTTGATCGAGCCCATGGACGCCGCGCGCAAGCGGCGCATGTTCGACATGCTGGTCAAGATCGGCTTCAAGGAAATCGAGGTCGGGTTCCCAGCCGCGTCGCAGACGGACTTCGATTTCGTGAGGGAAATCATCGAGCAAGGACTCATTCCTGACGACGTCACCATCCAGGTGCTGACCCAGGCGAGGCCCGAGCTCATCGCGCGCACCTATGAGTCGCTCAAAGGGGCCCGCCGCGCCATCGTCCACGTCTATAATTCGACCTCCATTGCCCAGCGGCGCGTGGTCTTCCGGACCGACCGCGCCGGCATCGTCGATATCGCGGTGCGCGGGGCGACGTCGGTACGCGAGCATGCGGAGCGTGATCGCAATACGGAATGGATATTCCAGTACAGCCCCGAGAGCTTCACGGGCACCGAGCTGGACTTCGCGGTGGAGATCTGCGACGCGGTCAACGCGGTTTGGGAGCCGACCCCGGCCCACAAGTCCATCTTGAATCTGCCGGCGACGGTGGAAATGGCGACGCCCAACGTTTTCGCCGATCAGATCGAATGGTTCCTGCGACACGTCGCCCATCGCGATTCGCTCGTGTTGAGTGTCCACCCCCACAATGACCGCGGCACCGGCGTGGCGGCGGCGGAACTGGCGGTGATGGCGGGAGCCGAGCGCGTGGAAGGCACCTTGTTCGGCAACGGCGAGCGCACGGGGAATGTCGACATTGTAACACTTGCCTTGAACTTGTATACGCAAGGCATTGATCCTAAATTAGATTTCTCGAACATAAACGAGGCGGCGCGCTGCGCAGAAGCCTGCAACCAGTTGCCGATCCATCCCCGCCATCCCTACGTGGGGGATTTGGTGTTCACGGCATTTTCGGGCTCCCACCAGGATGCCATCAAGAAGGGTCTTGCGGCGCGCGCCGACGCGGATCTCTGGGACGTGCCGTATCTGCCCGTGGATCCCTCCGACCTCGGGCGTTCCTATGACTCGATCATTCGGGTGAACAGCCAATCGGGCAAGGGCGGGGTCGCGTACCTGCTCGAGCGCGACTATCAACTCGTCATGCCGCGCCGCCTGCAGATCGAATTCAGCCAGGTTGTACAAGCCGCGGCTGATATCACGGGCAAGGAATTGAGTTCCCAGGAATTATGGGACCTGTTTTCCCAAGAGTACCTGGTCCCCAAGGCGCCGTTCGTGTATCGCTCGCACCAGCTGGCGGCGTCCACCGACGGGGCGGATACGGAGCGTCTGGCGCTCCAAGTGGAGCGCGAAGGGCGCCTCGAGACCTGGCACGGGCAGGGGTCGGGTCCCATCGATGCCATGGTCAAGGCCATCGGGTTGCCGTTCGATGTGCTGTCGTACGAAGAGCACTCCCGGGGCGAGGGCAGCGGCGCCAAGGCGGTGTCGTATATCGAGATCACGACGCGCTCGCGTAAAACCCTGTTCGGCGCGGGTATGCATAGCAACATCATCACCGCGTCGTTGCTCGCCATCCTCTCCGCCGTCAACCGCGCCGTGGCGCTCGGGGCGCTCCCGGCGCGCGGCGACGCAGCGTTAACGGGGACTTAACAATCCGGGGAATTCGGGTGGGGGTTCGGGCGCGGCGCCGTAGTTAATTGAATGCAAAGGACTTTATTTTAGAACCCTTGAAATCGTCGGTCCGCGCCCCGACTCCCCCTGCTGCTGGACGAGAGAATATCGTCGTGCTAGTTGAATGCCGGACAGAATCGGCTATAGTGCGCAGCTTCATGGATTGGGCTAATAGATCCTATTGATTTCAGGGGCTTTTCTCGACAATGAGCGAACGCGTAGACGAACATTTTGATATCGACGATGAGTTTCTAGGCGAAGCCGAAGAATCCCATGACTTCGATCCTCTGATAGAACGCGCCGAGCGTCGGCCCAAAGCGGCGGCTGCCGGAAAAAAGGGTAGCAAGGCTGCGTGGAGCCGCGTCGAGGACGTGCTCGCCGAGCGGCAGCTCGAAAAAGAACTGAAAGAAATCTTCGAAGACGATTGATTGTTTGGGCGGGGCGTACTCGCCCTCACCCGACATGAACGTCTCCACATCCGTTTTTGAACACAGCCAAGGCTGGGTTGTCCTCAAATTTGGGGGCACCAGCGTGTCCTCGGCTGGCAATTGGCACAACATCGCCGCGGTCCTGCGCGCGCGCATCGCGGCCCGGCTGCGTCCCGTCGTCGTGCATTCGGCCATGTCGGGGGTGACCGATCGCCTCGAGTCACTCTTGGCCGCCGCCATGGCGGGCACCCAGGAAGCCGTGCTGCAGCAGATCGATCATGGCCACCGCGCTCTCGCGACCGCGCTGTCCATCAACCCCAGCACTCGTTACTCGGACTTCATCGAGGATTTGCGGCGCATGGCGAATGCGATCGCCGAGACGCGCGAACTCAGTGACCGTGTGCGCGCGCGCGTGATGGCGATGGGCGAGCTGCTGGCGACGTCGCTGGGCGAGACCTTCTTGAATGCCCAAGGCATCGCGACCAGCTGGGTCGACGCTCGCCAGGTGCTGCGCGCCGAGCGCCGACACGGCGGAAACGAGAAGGCGGGTTTGCTTTCGGCCACCTGTGACTTCTCGCCCGACCTGCCCCTGCAGGAGCAGTGGGCTGCGCTCGATCAGGTGGTCATCACCCAGGGTTTCATCGCCGCCAACGACGAGGGCGATACGGTGCTCTTGGGCCGCGGCGGCTCGGACACCTCGGGATCCTATTTTGCCGCCAAGCTGGCGGCGGTGCGCCTCGAAATCTGGACGGACGTTCCTGGGCTGTTCAGCGCCAATCCGCGCCTGGTGCCGACCGCGCGGCTGCTGCGCGCGCTGCACTATGACGAGGCCCAGGAGATCGCCAGCAACGGCGCGAAGATCCTGCATCCACGCTGCGTCTTGCCGGTGCGTCAATACAAGATTCCGCTACATGTCTATGCGACGCAGGCGCCGGGCCTGGAGGGGACCATCGTATCGGCCCACGTCGGAGACAGCGCCGCGCAGGTCAAGGCCATCGCCATCAAGAAGGGCATCACGCTGATCTCGATGGAAAGCCCCGGCATGTGGCACCAGGTGGGCTTCCTGGCCGACGCGTTTCAAATCTTCAAGCAGCACGGCTTGTCGATCGACCTCGTCTCGACCTCGGAAACCAATGTCACGGTATCGTTGGACCCCGCGGCGAACACGCTGGACCCGGCGGCCCTGGGGCGCTTGAGCACCACGCTGGGCGAGCTGTGCCGCGTGCAGATTCTGGGGCCCTGCGCATCGGTGAGCCTGCTGGGCCACAACATCCGCGGCATCCTGCACGAGCTGGGTGCGGCGTTCGAGCTGTTCCAGGATCACAAGATCCATCTCGTGACCCAGGCGGCGAACGACATCAATTTCACCTTCGTCATCGACGAAGCGCAGGGCGATCGGCTGGTCCATCAATTGCACGAGCGCCTGATCCAGAGCATCGGCTCCGACAAGGTGCTGGGTCCTACCTGGCAGCAGCTGTTCGCCGCCAAGGAATCGGTGCCGGCCGCCTTGAATTGGTGGCAGGAGCCGGCCAAGCGCGCGCAGCTGTGCGCCATCGCCGCGCGCGAATCGGCGGCCTATGTGTACGACGCCGCGACGTTGGACGCGGCCATCGCAGCCGTGAAGCGCGTCAAGTCGGTGGATCGATGGGCCTATGCCATGAAGGCGAACTGGCACCCGGAGATTCTGCGGCGCATCGTGGCGGGTGGTCTGATGCTGGAGTGCGTGTCCCAGGGGGAACTCGAGCACGCGTTCGCCTCCGTCCCCGGGCTTACGCCGGATCGTGTGCTGTTCACGCCCAATTTTGCGCCGCGTTCGGAGTACGAGTACGGGCTCGCGAAGGGCGTGCGGGTCACCCTCGACAATCTGTTCCCGCTCAAGATGTGGCCGGAGTCGTTCCGCGGCAAGGAGGTGTTCCTGCGCATCGATCCGGGCGTCGGGCGCGGCCATCATCAGCACGTGCGCACCGCCGGGGTGCATTCGAAATTCGGTGTGCCGCTTGCCGAAATGGATGAGCTCCTGGCGTTGGTGCAGGGCAGCGGCGTGCGGGTGACGGGTCTGCACGCGCATGCCGGCAGCGGTATTTTCAACGTGGCGAACTGGACCGAGACCGGCGAGTTGCTTGGGCGCCTGGCGGCGCGGTTTCCCGATGTCCGCGTGGTCGATCTGGGCGGCGGCATCGGCGTGCCGGAACAGATGGGGCAGGCGGACATGGATCTGGCCGAGCTCGACGCGGGGGTGGCCAAGCTCAAGAGTCAGTTTCCCGCGCTGCAATTCTGGATGGAGCCCGGCCGGTTCATGGTGGCGAAGGCCGGCGTGCTGGTCGCCGTGGTCACGCAGCTGAAGGGCAAGGGCGACGTGCAGTACGTGGGCGTGGCCACCGGCATGAACTCGCTGATCCGGCCGGCGCTCTATGGATCGCACCACGACATCCGCAATCTCACGCGGCTCGAGGAGCCGCCGAGCCAGCGCGTCAACGTGGTCGGCCCGATCTGCGAGACGGCCGATCAGTTCGGCGCGGATCGCTGGCTGCCGCCCACGCGCGAGGGCGACGTGTTGTTGATCGCCACCTGCGGCGCGTATGGTTACGCGATGGGGTCGAATTACAATCTGCGCCCCCCGGCGCGCGAGTTTATGATCGAATCATGAAGAACATCGGCATCATCGGTTGGCGCGGCATGGTGGGCTCGGTGCTCATGGACCGGATGCGTGCCGAGAAGGATTTCGACCTGGTCGAGCCGACGTTTTTCAGCACCTCGCAGGCGGGCGGAGCGCCGCCGGACATCGGCCGTGTGCCGGCGGCGGGCTCGGGCGCGGTGCAGGACGCGAATGACCTTGCGGCCCTTGCGCGTCTGCCTATGATCATCAGCGCTCAGGGTGGGGACTACACGACGGCCGTGCACGCGCGATTGCGCGCCGCCGGGTGGCAGGGGTATTGGATCGACGCGGCGTCGACTCTGCGCATGGACAAGAATGCCGTCATCGTGCTCGACCCGGTGAACCTGCCGGTGATGGAGATGGCCCGCGAGCAGGGCATCAAGGACTACATCGGCGGCAACTGCACGGTCTCGCTCATGCTGATGGCGGTGGGCGGCTTGATGCGGGCGGGGCTGGTGGAGTGGATCTCGGCGATGACCTACCAGTCGGCGTCCGGCGGCGGGGCGCAGCACATGCGCGAGTTGCTCGAACAAATGGGCTCGCTGCACCGCTCGACGGCGGAACTGCTGCGCGATCCCGCGTCATCGATATTGGACATCGATCGGGCGGTCAGCGGCGCGTTGCACGGCGATGGATTTCCCAAGGCGCATTTCGGCGTGCCGCTCGCGGCCAGCCTCATTCCCTGGATCGACAAGGATCTGGGCAATGGTCAGAGCCGCGAGGAATGGAAGGCGGGGGCGGAGTCGAACAAGATCATGGGCACGGAGTCCGCGCCGGTCCCGGTGGAGGGCATCTGTGTTCGCGTCGGCGCCATGCGCTGCCACTCCCAGGCGCTCACCATCAAGCTGCGCAGCGACATTCCGCTCGCGGAAGTGGAGGCGTTGATCGCCGGCGGCAACCCGTGGGTCCGGGTGATCCCCAACGACCGCGAGTCCTCGATCGCGCGCCTGTCACCCGCCGCGGTCAGCGGCCAGATGACGGTGCCCATCGGGCGCCTGCGCAAACTCGCCATGGGCGGCGAGTATCTATCCGCGTTCACCGTCGGCGACCAGCTGCTCTGGGGCGCCGCGGAGCCTTTGCGTCGGACTATGCGATTCCTGCTTGAGCGTGCGTGAGCAGGCTGATCGGCACGGATTCGACGCGCCAGATATCCGCACAATATTCCTGGATGGTGCGGTCCGACGAGAACTTGCCGCTGCGCGCGCTGTTCAGGATCGACATCCGGGTCCAGCGTTCCGTATCGCGGTAAACCGCGTCGACCCTCTCCTGGCAATCGATGTACGACTGAAAATCCGCGAACAACATGTACGGATCCTCGTACATCAGCCCGTCGATCAACGGCCGGAACAACTCGGTGTCGCCGCGTGAAAAGAAGCCGCTGCGGATGAGGTCGATCACCTCGCGCAGGCTGCGGTTGGCATTGTAGAAATCGACAGGACGGTAGCCCCGCGCCTTGTGCTCGTAGACCTCCGCGGTGCTCAGGCCAAAGAGGAAAAAGTTCTCCGCGCCGACCTCCTCGCGGATCTCGATGTTGGCGCCATCCAGCGTGCCGATGGTGAGGGCGCCGTTCATGGAGAACTTCATGTTGCCCGTGCCCGAGGCTTCCTTGCCCGCGGTGGAGATCTGCTCCGACAGATCGGCCGCCGGATAGACACGCTGCCCGTTGGTGACGTTGAAATTGGGCAGGAACACCACCTTGAGGCGGTCGCGCACGTCGGGATCGCGATTCACCACATCGCCCACCGAGGTGATCAATTTGATCATGAGCTTGGCGAGGTGATATCCGGGCGCGGCCTTGCCGCCGAAGATGAAGGTGCGCGGCTGCACCGCGAGCGACGGATTCGACTTGATCGCATGGTACAGCGAGACGATGTGCAGCACCTTCAAATGCTGGCGTTTGTACTCGTGGATGCGCTTGACCAGCACGTCGAACAGGGAGTCGGGATCCGCGACGATGCCGGTGCGCGCGCGCGCGAGCGCGGCGAAGGCGCGCTTGTTGTGCTGCTTGATCGCGTGCCAGCGGGCGCGGAACCCGGCGTCGTCGGCGAGCGGCTCCAGCCGCTTCAGCTGGGACAGATCCTTGATCCAGCCGTCGCCGATGTGTTCGGTGACGAGATCCGAGAGCTTCGGATTGCACAGCACCATCCAGCGGCGCGGCGTGACGCCGTTGGTCTTGTTGCTGAACTTCTGCGGCCACATCTCGTTGAAGTCCTTCAGCACGTCCTTCTTCAGGAGCTCGGTGTGCAGCGCGGCGACACCGTTGATGGCGTGGCTGCCGACGCACGCGAGATGCGCCATGCGCACGTAGCGCTCGCCGGTTTCGTCGATCAACGAGAGGCGCTGGATGCGTGCATCGTCGCCCATGAAGCGGATCCGCACTTCTTCCAGGAAGTGAGCGTTGATCTCGTAAATGATCTGCAGATGGCGCGGCAGCACCTTGCCGAACACCGCGAGCGACCAGCGCTCGAGCGCCTCCGGCAACAACGTGTGGTTGGTGTAGGCAAACGTCTTGGTGGTGATGGCCCAGGCATCGGCCCAGGGCATGACGTACTCGTCCACCAGCAGGCGCATGAGTTCCGCGATGGCGACGGCCGGGTGAGTGTCGTTCAGCTGGACCGCGAATTTCTCGTGGAATTTTTCGATGGGCAGCTTCTGGCGGATGATGATTCGCAGCATGTCCTGCAGCGAACACGAGACGAAGAAATATTGCTGCTCGAGGCGCAACTCCTTGCCGCGCAGTTCCTGATCGTTCGGATACAGCACCTTGCTCAGGTTTTCCGACGTCACCTTCTGGTTCACGGCGCCATAGTAGTCGCCGGCATTGAAGACGGCGAAATCGAAGGATTCCGGCGCCTCGGAACGCCACAAGCGCAACGTGTTCGCCGTGTTCGTCCGATACCCCAGGATGAGCGTGTCGTACGGAACGCCGCTGACGATCTTGTGCGGCACCCAACGTACCCGCAGCCGCTCGTGCTGATCGATGTATTTTTCCGTGGTGCCCCCGAACTTCACGTCGACGGCCCATTCGGGACGGACCAGCTCCCAGGGGTTGCCCTTGCGCAGCCATTTGTCGGTTTTCTCGATCTGCCAGCCGTCGATGATCTCTTGATGAAAGATGCCGAATTCATAGCGGATGCCGTAGCCGATGGCGGGCACCTCCAACGTCGCGAGCGAGTCGATGAAGCAGGCGGCCAGTCGCCCGAGGCCGCCGTTGCCGAGGCCCGGCTCTTCCTCCTGGGCGAGGAGCTTCTCGAAATCCAGCCCCAGCTCGGTCACGGCATCCCGGACGGTGTCGAAGATGTTCAAGTTGATGAGGTTGTTCCCGAGATGCGGGCCCATCAGGAACTCGGCCGACAGGTAGGCGACGGTGCGCGATGCCTGCTTGGTGTACGCCGCGGCGGTGCTGATCCAACGCTGCAACATGCGGTCGCGCACGGCATAGGCCAGCGCCATGTAGTAGTCGTTCTTGGTCGCGAGCGCGGGGAACTTGCCCTGCATGTAGAACAGGTCATCGAGAAGCGCGTTCTTGATGGCATCCTTATTGAGCGCCGTTCGGCCGTCCTCGTGGCGACGCTCGTTGACGGGATTGATGGTGGTGACGGCATTGGTCGGCGGTGATTTCACGTTGCATCCTTGGGGTTTACGGGGCCCACATCACGTCGACCGGCGTGTGTCGTTGACGGAGCACGGTGCGTATGGGCATTGCCTCCGCGGGGCCGGATTGGCTCGCGGCGGTATAGATCTGCCACTTCGACTCACCATTGATGAGCAGAACGATGCGACGCGAGTCGAGTATCGCGGACAGGTTGAGGCTCAAGCGTGCCTGCGGCACGGTCGGCGCCCACATGCCGATGCAACCGGCCGCGGCGGCGGGGTTGATTGCACTGGCCAGATTCGGCGACTTTGGAAACAGGGAGGCGGTATGGCCGTCGTCACCCATGCCGAGCACCACCACATCGAAGGGGCGCGGCACCCGCGCGAAGGTCTCCCAGGCGGAGACCGCGCCCAGATCCGGCGTCGGTGCGGCGTTCTTGAGGCCCGAAAAGCGTGCGCCCGCCGCGGCATCTTTCAGCAGATGATCCCGAACCAGCTTCTCGTTGCTGTCCGGATCGGCGGCGTCGACCCAGCGTTCGTCCGCCAGCGCGATGCTGACACGGCTCCAGTCGAGCGATTCGACGCGCAGAAACTCGAAGAATCGGATGGGCGACCGGCCCCCCGACACCACCAGGCTCGCCGCGCCGCGCGCCGCGAGCGCGCCGCGCAGGGAGTCTGCCACCTGGGAGGCGAGATCGCGCGACAATGCCGTGAGGTCCGGGTAGCGGGTCGCAGGCGGTTCAGCGGTCATCGGTAATCCTATAGTTCATCGTGCCAGGAGAAGCCGTCCCGCCCCAGCAACGAGCTGGCGGCGGCCGGCCCCCAGGTGCCGGCGATGTAGGCTTTCGGGCGGTCATCGTATTGTTGCCATCCGGCCAGAATCGGGTCAATCCAGCGCCAGGCCGCATCGAGCTCGTCCCGACGCATGAACAAGGTCAGATTGCCCTTGACGGTGTCCATCAGCAAGCGCTCGTACGCGTCGAGGCTCCGCGTCTTGAACGTCTCACCGAGGTCCAGCTGCAGGCTCACGGGTTTCAGGCGCATGCCTTCGCCGGGATTCTTGGCCAGAATGGTCATGGTGATGCTCTCGTCCGGTGTGAGCCGGATCACGAGCTCGTTGGCGGTCTGGGAGGTCTGAGGCTGCTCGAAGATCGGATGGGGCACTTCATCGAAGGTCACGACCAGTTCGGTGATGCGATCCTGCAGACGCTTGCCGGTCCGCAGATAAAACGGCACGCCGGCCCAGCGCCAGGTGTCGATTTCCACCTTGAGCGCCGCGAACGTTTCGGTCGTGCTGTCCGGCGCGATGTCCGCTTCCTGCAGATAACCGGGTACCGGCAGACCGCGCACCGCGCCGGCCTTGTACTGGCCCCGCACGGTCTTGGTAAGCACGTCGCGATCCCGCAGCGGACGCAGCGCGCGCAGCACCTTCAACTTCTCGTCGCGCACCGCGTCCGGGTCGCTGCTCGCGGGCGGCTCCATGGCCATGATGCACAACAATTGCAGCAGGTGGTTCTGGACCATGTCGCGCAGCGCGCCGGTCTTGTCGTAGAAATGGCCGCGGCGCTCGACGCCGAGTTCCTCCGCCACCGTGATCTGCACGTGCTTGATGAGGCCGCGTCGCCACAAGGGCTCGAACAACGCATTCCCGAAGCGCAGCGCCATGAGATTCTGCACCGCCTCCTTGCCGAGGTAATGGTCGATGCGATAGATCTGCCGTTCCGCGAAGACCGCACCCACCTGCTGATTGATGAGGTCGGCGGAGGCGGTGTCGTGCCCCAGCGGCTTCTCGAGCACGACCCGTGAGAGGGGCGTCACCACGCCGATTCTCGCGAGATTGTCGCAAAACAGCGTAAACAGGTTCGACGCGGTCGAGAAGAAGAACACGCGCACGAAATGTTCGCGATCCTTCAACGTGGCGGCCAGCTGGTCGTAGTCCGCAGGTGCGCCGGCATCGATCTTGATGTAATCGAGCAAGCCCTTGAAACCGTCCCACAGCGCCGAGTCGAACTCGTCGCCCAGAAATCCGCGGCAGGCCGTCTCCGCCTGCGCGATGTAGTCGGAACGGGACAATCCGCTTCGGGCAATGCCGAAGATCCGGGACTCCGCGGACACCTGGCCTGCCGCATAGCGGCGATACAGGGCGGGGAGCAGCTTGCGCGTGACGAGATCCCCGGTCCCACCAAAAAGCAACATATCAAAAGTCGGTAATACAGCCACCAGCTAAAATTCCTTCAGTGCGTGCGCAGAGCGTAGCACTTGCGTGCGCCGTCTAGTAAGTCTTCCCGATATGGCACAATGAGACATGTCGAAAGAATCACAGAATACGCATCAGATCGTGCGCGCCGTCACAGAGCGAATTCGCGAGCGCAGCAAACCGGGACGTGACGAATATCTCGCGCGCATGGAGATCGCGCGATTGCGGGGATCCGCCCGCGCGCGGCTGTCCTGCACCAATCTCGCGCATGGTTTCGCGGCATCCGACGCGCCCGACAAGGAAGCGCTGAAACTGATGCGGTGGCCCAATGTCGCCATCGTGTCGGCCTATAACGACATGTTGTCCGCGCATCAACCGCTCGAGAAATATCCCGCGCTGATCAAGCGCGCCGCGCGCGAGGCTGGTGCGGTGGCGCAATTCGCCGGCGGGGTGCCCGCCATGTGCGACGGCGTGACCCAGGGTCAGCCTGGCATGGAGCTGTCCTTGTTCAGCCGCGATGTGATTGCGATGGCCACCGGCGTGGCCCTGGCGCACAACATGTTCGATTCCGCGCTATGTCTGGGCGTGTGCGACAAAATCGTTCCCGGATTGGTGATGGGAACCCTTGCATTCGGTCACTTGCCGGTGATCCTCGTTCCCGGCGGTCCGATGCCGTCCGGTGTGCCCAACAAGGAGAAAGCGCGCATCCGCCAGCTCTTCGCCGAGGGCAAGGTGGGTCGCGACGAGTTGTTGGAATCCGAGGCGGGCAGCTATCACACCGCCGGCACCTGCACGTTCTACGGCACGGCCAACAGCAATCAGATGTTGATGGAAGTGATGGGTTTGCACATGCCGGGAGCGGCCTTCGTCCCGCCGAACACGCCGTTGCGGGACGCGCTCACCGCGGCCGCAGCGCAGCGCGCCGCGCGCATCACGGCCTTGGGGGATGAGTACCTGCCCTTGTCGCGCACCGTCGACGAAGCGACGATCGTCAATGCCATCGTCGGTCTGCTGGCCACCGGCGGCTCGACCAATCACACGCTGCATCTGGTGGCCATGGCGCGCTGCGCGGGCATCGCGATCACGTGGGATGACTTCAGTGATTTGTCGGCGGTCGTGCCGCTGCTCACGCGCATCTATCCGAACGGCAGCGCCGACGTGAACCGATTTCACATGGCGGGCGGCATGGCGTTTTTAATTCGTGAATTGCTCGGCGCCGGACTCCTGCACGGCGACACCGTGACGATCATGGGAGGCGGCCTGCGGGCGTATGCCGCCGAGCCCTGGCTCGATGAGGGCAAGCTCGCGTGGCGGCCGGCTCCCGAGTCGAGCGGTGATCCGGACGTGCTGCGGCCGGCCAACAACCCATTCAGTCATCATGGCGGGCTGCGGCTGCTCACCGGCAATCTCGGCCGTGCGGTCATCAAGACCTCCGCGATGAAAGCGGAACACCACGTCGTCGAGGGGCCGGCCGTCGTATTCGAAGAACAGGAGGACGTGATCGCGGCCTTCCAGGCCGGCAAGCTGTCGCGTGACTGCGTGGTCGTGGTGCGCTTCCAGGGTCCGCGCGCCAACGGCATGCCCGAGCTGCACCAGCTCACGCCGTCGTTGGCCTCGCTGCAGGCGCGAGGCTTTCATGTGGCGCTGGTGACCGATGGCCGCATGTCCGGAGCGTCGGGCAGCGTTCCCGCCGCGATCCACGTGACGCCCGAGGTGTCGAACGGCGGCCCGCTGGGGCGGGTGCGCGATGGCGACATCATTCGCCTGGACTGCCACACCGGTGTGCTGGAGGCGCAGGTGGACGATGCCGTGTGGCAACGACGGGAGTTGCCGTCGTTGAATCACGCCAAGAATGAATTCGGCACGGGCCGTGAGCTGTTCGCCAGCCTGCGCCGGGTCGCCGGTGATGCCGAGGCCGGCGCGATCTCCCTGATGTGAGCGGCCGTCGGCCGAAGGACCTTCGTTGAATATTCGTGAAATACTCGGATTCGCACCCGTGATTCCGGTTCTGACCATCACCGACCTCGAGCATGCGGTGCCCTTGGCGCGCGCGCTGGTCGCGGGAGGTCTGCCGGTGTTGGAAATCACGCTGCGCACCCCTGTCGCGCTCGCGGCCATCGAGGCCATGCGCAAGGCGCTGCCCGATGCCGTCATCGGCGTGGGCACGCTGACGCGGGCCGTGGACTTCGCGGCCGCCGATCGGGTCGGCGCACAGTTCGGGGTGAGCCCCGGGCTGACGCCCGAACTTGCCGCGGCGGCGCGCGGCGCGCGTTTTCCGCTGCTCCCGGGCGTCATGACGCCCACCGAACTCATCACGGCGCGAAACGCGGGTTTCAATGTCCTGAAGCTCTTTCCGGCTCAGCAGGCGGGCGGCATCGGCATGCTGCAGGCCCTGGGCGCGGTCTTTCCGGACGTCCTGTTCTGTCCCACGGGGGGGATTTCGCGCGGGACGGCGCCCGATTTTCTCGCGCTGCCGAACGTGGTGTGCGTGGGAGGTTCGTGGGTCGCGCCGCGCGCCCTGCTGGCCGCCGGCGATTGGGATGGCATCGAGGCGCTGGCGCGGGATGCCGCGAGCCTGAAGGCGGCGCGCGGGTAATAACCCTCGCCGCCAAGGTCCACGTGTCGGCGGCTCGCCGTACAGTGCTCCAGTGCGTCTCGCACTGGATGGACGCGCAGCCGGTCCTCGTGCCAGGATTCGGAATAATCCAAGGAGGCCGCCATGCCCACGACACAGCCGATCACGTTGTTTCACTCGCCGCGAACACGTTCCTCGGGAGCATTGGCTCTTCTCGAAGAGCTGCACGCCCCGTACTCGATCCATGCGCTCAACATGAAGGCCGGGGAGCATCGCGAGCCGCCATACCTGGCCGTGAACCCGATGGGTAAGGTGCCCGCGATTCTGCATGGCGATGTGCTCGTGACCGAGCAAGTGGCCATCGGCATATACCTGGGTGACGTCTTTCCGGAAGCCGGTCTCACCCCGGCCATCGGCGATGCGCTGCGCGGGCCGTATCTACGCTGGTACGTGTTTTATGCGGCCTGCTTCGAGCCGGCTCTCGTGGACAAGGCGATGAAGCGCGAGCAGGGGATGGTCGCGATGATGCCCTACGGGACGTTGGACTGCACGATCAAGACGGTGGTCGACCAACTCGACAACGGCCCCTGGATGCTTGGCGACAAATTCTCCGCCGTAGACGTGCTGTGGGGCACGGCGTTGACTTGGATGACGGGCTTCGGTCTGGTCGAAGCCGTGCCGCCGATCAAGTCCTACGTGGAGCGCTGGAATGCGCGACCGTCGGTGCAGGCCGTGGCCGAGATCGACGAAAAATTGGCCAAGGCGCAGGAAAGCTAGCGGGGTGCAGGACCGTCTTTTGGAGGAAGTCGCGTGACGATGCGCACCGGCGTGCCGATTGCGGCCAACTCGTAGACTTCCCGCATGGCATCGTTGTCCAGGGCGATGCAGCCGCGCGTTCCGTCCGGGTCGGCGCCGCCCGGCCCTTCGCCATGAATATAAATCTCGCCGCCCAGTCGGGTGTGTTGCGGGGGCACCTTGCCCAGGTGGATGGCCTCGACGATTTGCGCGTGCTCATCCGGACCGATGAGTCCCGCGGCGACCCCGCGATCGGCATCTTCGATGTTGGGGTAGCTGAGACACAGGGATAGATAAAACTTGCTGCGCGGATTCCTGGCGCAGACGTAGAACCTTCCGAGGGGAGTCGCGCAATCGCCCTCGACGGCCTTGTCGATCGCCGCGTTCCTGCCGAGCCTGACGGCATGACTGTGCGCCAGCGCGCCGTCGACGAGCACGTCCAGCCGACGGGCCTCCTTGTCGACGAGCAATTCGACGGTGGGTGAGTCGCGCATCGCGTTGGCGGCGGCCCCGTTCAGAGGCGCGCCGCGTGCCGGGTCTGCAGCTCCGCAACCACCTGCGTCAACGACAGGCCCTTGACCTTCAGCAGCAACAAGGTGTGATACACGAGGTCGGCCGCTTCGCCGATCACCTCGTGATCCGATTGAGCGACCGCGGCCAGCGCGAGTTCCAGTCCTTCCTCGCCGACTTTCTGAGCCACGCGCCGCGTGCCCTCGGCCAGGAGCTTGGCGGTGTAGCTGCCCTCCGGTTTGGAGGCGATGCGATCGGTGATCACCTGCTCGAGCGTGCCGAGGAAGGCGACGGCCTCCGCGGACGAGTGGGGTGCCGCATTCCCCCAGCAGGTCGCCGTTCCGGTATGGCAGGCGGGTCCCACGGGTTTTACCAGGACCAGCAGCGTGTCGTTGTCGCAATCGGCGGCCACGTCGCGCAATTCGAGAAAATTCCCCGAGGTCTCGCCCTTGGTCCACAAGCGGTTCTTGCTGCGGCTCCAGAAGGTGACTCGTTTGCTGCTCAGGGTTTCGTCGAGCGCCTCGCGGTTCATGTAGGCGAGCATGAGGACCGCGCCGGTGTCGACATCCTGCACCACGGCGGGAATCAACCCGCCGCCCTTGTCCCAATCCAGCGTATTTTGATCGATCAAGGTCGTACCTCGATGCCGTCGGCGCGCAGGCGCTGCTTCAAACCCGGGATCGCGATGTCGCCCGAGTGGAACACACTCGCGGCAAGTGCAGCGTCCACCTCGGCCTCCTGAAACACCCGGGCGAAGTGCTCGGCCGCGCCGGCGCCTCCCGATGCCACCAGGGGCACGCGGCACACCGCGCGAACGGCGCGCAACTGGGCGATGTCGTAACCGTGACGCACGCCGTCGCTGGCCATGCAGTTGAGCACGATCTCGCCCGCACCACGCCGCTGGGCTTCGACCACCCATTCGAGGGTATCGCGCGCCGCATCACGCGTGCGGTGGACGTCGCCCGTGAACTGCTGCACGCGATAACCGTCGCCGACGGTCTGGCTGTCGATGCCGACGACGACACACTGCGCGCCGAAGCGCTCGCTCAGCGCGTCGATCAAGTCAGGCTCGGTCAGCGCCGGCGAGTTGATGGAGATTTTCTCCGCGCCCGAGGCCAGCACTTCTTCCGCGTCGACGACGGATCGGATCCCGCCCGCCACGCAGAACGGGATGTCCAGGATGCGGGCGACCCGCGTGACCCAGGAGCGATCCACCGAGCGGCCTTCGGGACTCGCGGAGATGTCGTAGAACACCAATTCATCGGCGCCCTCGTCACGATAGCGGGCGGCGAGATCCAGGATGTCGCCGACGACCTTGTGATCCCGGAAGCGGACGCCCTTGACGACCTGGCCGTCACGCACGTCCAGGCAAGGGATTATGCGTTTGGCAAGAATGGCTGCAACTCCTCGAGTGGAATCAGATTCTCCAGCAGCGCCTTGCCGCTGATGGCCGCGCGGGCGCCAACCTGCGCCAGCGCGTGCAAATCGCGCGCATCGCGGATGCCGCCGGACGCCTGCCATTCGATGGTCGGAAAGCGCTGCACGGCCTCGGCATAGAGATCGACATTGGGTCCGGTCAGCGCGCCGTCGCGGCTCACGTCGGTGCATAGCACATGCGCAAGACCGAATGCCGCGAAGTTGTCGACGGCGGTCCACAGCGACATCTGGGATTGCTCGCGCCAGCCATGAATGGCGACGCAGGGCGTGCCGGTCGCGTCGATCCGGACGTCGAAGGCCAGCACCACGCGGTCGGGACCGAAGTCACCCAGCCATTCGCGTACCTGATCGACCTGGGTCACGGCGGCACTGCCGACCACGACCCGCGCCACACCCAGACCCAGCATCTGGGTCAGCGCGGCGCCGTCGCGCAGACCGCCCCCCACCTGGAGGTTCATGGACTTCTGCGCGGCAAGGTCGGCGATGATGGCGCGGTTGGTGCCGCTGCCGTCGCGCGCACCGTCCAAATCGACGACATGCAGCCAGTCGGCGCCAAACCCGCGGTACCGCGCGAGCAGTTCGCGCGGCTCGGCGCTGTAGCGCGTTTCGGCGTCGAAATCGCCGCGCAACAGGCGCACGGTCCGGCCGGATTTCAAATCGATGGCGGGTATCAAGCGCATGTCAGTGGATCGCCAAAAAGTTCTTCAAGATGCGGGCGCCCACGGCGGCGGAGCGCTCCGGGTGAAACTGCGCCCCATAGAAATTCCGCCATTCCACGCAGGCGCTGAACGGTGTGCCGTAGTCGGTACTGGCGACCGTGGCGCTGCTGACCGGCAGGGCGTAGCTGTGAACGAAATACGCGTAGTCCTCGGACCCGAGGCCGGTCATGAGTGCCGATGGGCGCGTCACGTCCAATGTGTTCCAACCGATGTGCGGGACCGGCCGTCCCGGCGCGTCGCTGAAACGGATGGCCCGGCCTGGAATGATTCCCAAGCAGTCGGTCGCGCCTTCATCCGAGGCCTCGAACAGCAACTGCATGCCGAGGCAGATGCCCAGGACCGGTTGGCGCAGGGCCGGGATCAGTTCGTTCAAGCCGTCGCGCCGTAGCCGCATCATGGCATCGGCGGCCGCGCCCACGCCCGGCAGGATCACGTGGCTGGCCGCACGAATCCGCTCCGGATGCGCCGACAGGACCGCCAGCACGCCGAGTCGCTCCAAGGCGAATTGCAGCGATGCGATGTTGGCGCCGCCGTTGGCCACCACGACGACATCGGGTGCACTCACAGCGTGCCCTTGGTGCTCGGCAGTTCGGTGCCTTCCAGCCGGATCGCCTGGCGCAGGCTGCGGCCGACGCCCTTGAAGCAGGACTCGATCATGTGGTGGGTATTCTCGCCGCGCACGGTGACGTGCAACGCCGCACCCAGGGTCTCGGCGAAGGAACGGAAGAAGTGCGACACCAGTTCCGTCGGCAGGTCGCCGACGCGTTCGCGGTTGAAACGACCTTCCCAGACGAAGTAGGGCCGGCCCGAGATGTCCAATGCCACCTGGGCCTCGGCTTCGTCCATGGCAAGCAGGAAGCCATAGCGGCCGATGCCGCGCTTGTCGCCGAGGGCCTGTCGCAGCGCAGAGCCCAGCGCCAGCGCGCAGTCCTCGATGGTGTGGTGCTCGTCGATGTGCAGATCGCCCTTGCAGGTCAGGGTCAGGGCAAAGCCGCCGTGTTTGGCAACCTGCTCGAGCATGTGATCGAAGAATCCCAGGCCGGTGCTCACGCTGGTCGGGCCTTCGCGCGAGAGGTCGAGATCGACGACGACCTCGGTTTCCTTGGTGGTGCGCACGACATGCGCGCGGCGGCTCGCTCCCAGGATGCGCTGCACGATGGCGGGCCAGCTCTCCTGCGGAGTTCCGTCCACGCGGACCCGAATGCCCTGCACGCCGAGATTGTCGGCGAACTGCAGGTCCGTGTCGCGGTCGCCGATCATGTAGCTATGCGCCAGGTCGATGGTGTCGGCCGCGAGGTACTCGCGCACCATGCCGAGGTTCGGCTTGCGGCAGTCGCAGCCTTCGCGCAGAAAGTGCGGGCAGACGCAGATGGCCTCGAACTCGATGCCCTGCGAGGTGAACAGCTCGAGAATGAACCGATGCGTCCGATCGAAATTTTCCATCGGGAAGGTGGGCGTGCCGAGCCCGTCCTGGTTGGTGACCATCACGAACACGAAGCCCGCGCGCTGCAACTCGAGCAATGCCGGGATCACGTGCGGCAACAGCTTGATCTTCTCCAGGGAATCGATCTGTTCGTCGGCAGTCTCCTCGTTGAGCGTGCCGTCGCGATCCAGGAACAAGACTCGTTTGCCGCTCATCAAGCTGTCTCCAGGCTGTCGATCAGGGCATCGTTCTGCGCGCGCGTGCCCACCGATATGCGCAGCGAGTTGGGGAGTGTCGGATAGCCGCGCAGGTCGCGCACGATGAATCCGCCGGCCATGGTGTTGCGCATGAAGCGCCCGGCATCGTGGCTGTCGATCATCAAAAAGTTGGTGTCGCTCGGCCAGACTCGCTCGACCAGCGGCGATGCGGCCAGCCGGCCGCGCAGGTACTCGCGCTCGGTCATCAAATCCGCCACCCGTACCTGGGATGCCGCGACGGCCTCAGGGGTCAGTGCTCGCAGGGCGGCTTCGACGGTCGGCTGGGCGAGCGAGTAGGGTGGCACGATGCGCTTCGCGAGTTGAATCATGTCCGGGTGCGCGATCAACGCCCCGATCCGCGCGCCGGCCAGGGCATGAGCCTTCGACAGGGTGCGCAGGATCGCCAGCGTGGAGAATCGCTCGAGCCACGGTGTCAAGCTGGGCAGACGCGACCATTCGATGTAGGCCTCGTCGAGCACGACGATGGCCTTGCCGTCGAGCGCCGTGCAGATGGCGTCGAGGGCATCGGTGTCCAGCGAATTCGCGGTGGGGTTGTTCGGTGAACAGAGGTACACCAACTTGATATTGGGGCGCCAGGCCGCGATCAGGCGCTCGGGGTCCACGCTCCACGATCGCTCGCGATCGAGAGGCATCTCCACGACGTCGGCACCCTGGATGCGCGCGGCCACTTGATACATGCCAAAGGTCGGCGTGCATTGGAGAATCGCATCCCTGCCTTCGCGCAGATAGAGGCGCGACAGCAGGTCGATGGCTTCGTCGCTGCCGCGCGCGGCCAGCAGGTGGCTCGTCGGCACGCCGTATAGTGCGGCCAGACGCGAGACCAAGGCTTCCGGCTGGGGCTCGGGATACCGATTGAGCCCGGCATCCGTGGTGTCGCCCTCGGGCCGCCACGGCGCTTCGTTGGCGTGCAACCGCGTCAGCGTCGGCAGCCACGCCGCGTGCGCGTACGGCTTGAGGGTGAGGAGTTCCGGCCGCGCGAGCGACAGCAGGGGGCTCGTGCTCATGAGTTCACGCCTGCGCGCAGTGCGTCCAATCGAATCGTCACGGCGGCCGCATGCGCATCGAGACCTTCGAGCGCCGCCAACACCTGGGCCGTGGGGCCCAGGCCCTGCAGGCCCGCCGGGGATATTTCCTGCACGGTGATCGTTTTTTGAAAGTCCTCCAGAGACAGACCGCTATAGGCTTTGGCGAAGCCATAGGTCGGCAGCGTATGGTTGGGCCCGCTACAGTAATCCCCCATGGACTCCGGTGACCAGCTGCCCAGAAACACCGCGCCGGCCGCCGTGACATGGCCCAGCCAGCGGCGCGCGTCGCGGATCTCCAGGATCAGATGTTCCGGAGCGTAGTCATTGACCACGTCGAATGCCGTCTCCAGCGTGTCGACGATGAGCAGCCGGATATTGGCCACGGACTCACGCAGGATGTCGGCGCGCGACAGGACGCGCATTTGCAATTCGATCTGCGTGGCGACGCCCTGCGCCAGCGCGGCCGACGTGGTGACGAGCAGGGCCTGAGCGTCGGGACTGTGCTCGGCTTGGGCAAGAAGGTCCGCGGCGACGAAGTCGGCGCGGGCGCCATCGTCGGCGACGACCATGACTTCGGAGACGCCGGCCGGCAGATCCGCGGCGGCGCCGGCGGCATCGTTGGCGACCAGGAGCTTGGCGGCCGTCACCCAGGCATTTCCCGGCCCGAACAGCTTGTCGCATTTCGGGATGGAGGCCGTGCCGTAGGCCATGGCGGCGATGGCCTGGGCACCGCCCACCTTGAAAATGCGCTTCACGCCGGCCTTGCGTGCGGCCACCAACACGGCGGGATCGGCCGCGCCGCCGTGGGTGGGCGCGGTGCACATGATGCGCACGGGGCAGGCGGCAATGGCCGCCGGCACCGCGAGCATGATGGCGGTCGAGGGGAGCGGCGCCGATCCCGCCGGCACGTACAGACCGACGGCACGCACCGGCACGCTGATTCGCTCGCACAGCACGCCCGGGGCGGTCTCGACGCGCACCGGCGGCGTAACCTGTGCGGCGTGGAAGGCATGCACGGTCGAGATCGCGGTCTCGATCGCCGTGTGCTGCACGGGGGTGAGGGCGCGTTCGGCCGCCGCGAATTCCGTCGGCGTGACCTCCAGCGCGCCGAGGCGCACGCCATCGAAGCGTTCCGTGAGCTCGAGCAAGGCGGCGTCGCCGTCGCGGCGCACCTGGTCGATGATGGCCTGGGCGGCCGCGACCGTGCCGGCTACGTCGCGCTGCGCGGGGCGTTGCAGTGCGGTGAAGCGCCCGGCCGCCGACAGCGATGTCCAATCGAGAATACGCATTGAGGTCACGCCAACATTTTTTCGACGGGGAGGACCAGCACCGAGCTGGCGCCCGCACCCTTCAAGTCTTCCAGCAGTTCCCAGAACACGCTCTCGCGGCACACGGCGTGCACCGCGACGCGATCGCCCAATCCCTCCAGCGGGATGACGGTCGGTGCCTCGGAACCCGGCAGAATCTTCGCGATGGCCGCGAGCGCGGAACGCGGCGCGTGCAGCATGATGTACTTGCTGCCCTTCACTTGTTCGACGCCGTCGATGCGCATCAACAAGCGACGCGTCCAATCCTTCTTCTCCTCGGGGATGGGGACGGGCGTGCGGATCAGCACGGCCTGACTTTCCATCACGGTCTCGACCTGGCGCAAATGATTGGCGGCCAGCGTCGAACCGGTCGAGACGAGGTCGCAGATGACGTCGGCGCGACCGAGCCGGGGCGCAATTTCCACGGAGCCGGACAGCACCACGACTTCGGCGGTGATCCCGCGCTCGGCCAGGAAGCGCGCGAGAATGTGCGGGTAGGTGGTGGCGATGCGCTTCCCGGCGAGCGAGGCGGCGCTGCGGTACTCGAAGCCGTCCGGCACGGCGATGCACAGTTTGCAGCGCCCGAAATCGAGCAGCTGGACGTTTTCGAACAGCGGTGTGATGCCGCGAGCGTGAAATGCCAGGCGTTTCTCTTCGACAACGTTCAGGCCCACGAGTCCGAGATCGCACACGTCCTCCTGCACCAGGTCGGGTATGTCATCGTCGCGCACGAACAGCACATCGAGCGGCATGTTGTCGCCGTAGCACATGAGCTGGTCCTTGCCGCGGTTGAACTTCAGGCCGCAACGGGACAACAGGTCCAAGGAGCTGTCCGTCAAGCGACCGCTTTTCTGGATGGCAATTTTCAAACGCATGCTGGGGGTCGCTTCTGTGGTGACGGGGTTCAAGCGTTCAACTTCAGGCGGTCGGTGACCGCGCGGTAACCGTTGCCCGTGGTGAGGCAACGGGCGACCCGCCCGATGGTGGTCACGCTCACGCCGGTTTGCTTGTGGATTTCGCGATAGGGCAGGCCGCGCTCCAGCAATTCGACCACCGCCCACCGGTCCGCCATGGCCTGCAGCTCCGCGGGCGTGCACAGGTCGCGGAAGAAGTTGCGGGATTCCTCGACGCTGCGCAGCGCGAGCACGGCCGAGTACAGGGCCCGCTCATGCTGTTGTTCCTGGCGGACGGTGACGGGACGGTTGGTTTTCATGGGCTGCGTGCCGTGGTGCTATCAGTGTATTAATGCGCTAGTACGTTAGCGCATTGGAACGAGTTTCGCAAGCACGGCCGCAGTTCCCGGGCGAGCGCTCCCGGAAAGCAACTTGACGCACGCGGCTCATGAACCTACAATTCTCCGATCTATCTAGACCGGCTGAGGGAAAGGCCCTTAGAAGCCGGGGCAACCACCAGGGTTCTCTCGAGATCTTTGGAACGGTGCCAACTCCTGCGGCAACGGGCTTCGGTCCGGAACCGTCAGATAGACGGCGAGTCGAGCGGCGCGTTGCGTTGCTCCCGTCTGAAAGAGCGCCGCGCTCCCCAGGAGATTCTTCAACCTGCGAGGAGTGTGTTCTAGGTGGCGCGAGAGTTATCCGATCAATCCTTCGAGTTTTCCGACGGCGTCCCGGTCGTTCAGGATTCCGTGCTTCCATTGCCTTTACTTTGGCGCCTGCATCATGGGGATCCTCTCGAGAACCCGCGAGTCGCCTACCGGCTGGTGGGTCCGCGCGACGCGCCTGTCGTGGCGGTCCTGGGCGGCATCTCGGCGCATCGTCATTTGACGGGGCCGGATGGATGGTGGCCGGCCATGGTGGGGCCGAATCTGGGCGTGGATACGACGCGCTTCCGGGTTCTCGGCATCGATTACCTGGGCGGACTGGGGGGCAGCTCGACCCCGCATGGCGGCTCGGCGTTTCCGCCCATCAGTTCCGTCGATCAAGCCGCCGTGCTGGAGCGGGTGGTGCAGCATCTGGGGCTGGGCTCATTGCATGCCATCGTGGGCGCCTCCTACGGCGGCATGGTGGCGTTGAGCTTTGCCGCACTGCATCCCGAGCACGTGGGCCGCATCGTGATCCTGAGCGCCGCGGACCGGCCTCAGGTGCTGTCGACCGCCTGGCGCAGCGTGCAGCGTCAGATCGTGCGCGAAGCCATCGCGCGCGGCGATGGTGCGTCGGGTTTGAAGCTCGCGCGTGCCCTGGCCATGGCCACCTATCGCAGCCAGACGGAGTTCGCCATGCGCTTCGGCGGTCCCGCCGTCCGTGATGCGGAGCGTTTTCGCTTCCCGGTCGAGGGCTATCTGTTTGCGCGCGGCGACGACTATGTGCAGAAGTATCGCGCCGAGTCGTTCCTGTGCCTGAGCGAGTCCATCGACCTGCACAGCGTCGATCCGGCGGAAGTGCGCACGCCGACCGTGCTGATCGCCGTCCATGAGGACCAGTTGGTGCCTTTCAACGACATGCAGTCGCTCGCCGCGCGTCTCGCCGGCCCGAGCCGGCTGATCGAGATCAACTCCATTTTCGGGCACGACGCGTTCTTGAAGGAGGCGGCCGTGCTCAATCCCATTCTGAACAATGCCCTCGTGGAGCAGACGATATGAGCGACGACAGCAAGCAACGAAAATCCATCGCGACCCGCTCGGTGCGCGCAGGCCTCGATACGGATTCACAGTACGGGTCCGTGGTGCCCCCGATCTACCTGTCGACGAACTTCGCGTTCGAGGGCTACCGCAAGCCGCGCAAGTACGATTACACCCGGTCCGGCAATCCGACGCGCGATCAGCTGGCCGGCGCGATCGCGGACCTCGAAGGCGGGGCGGGTGCGGTCGTGACCTGCACGGGTCTTGCCGCCATCACGTTGATCCTCGCGCGATTGCCGGCCGGCGCCCGGGTCGTGGCGCCATTCGACTGTTATGGCGGGACCTATCGCCTGTTGGCCGCGCTCGAAAAGAAGGGCGCCCTGGTCGCGGACTTCATCGATCAGAGCGATGCCACGCTGCTGGCGAAATCGCTGGCGCAGAAGCCGGCGCTGGTCCTGATCGAGACGCCGAGCAATCCGTTGCTGCGCATCGTCGACATCCGCGCCATCGCCGACGCGGCGCATGCCGTGGGAGCGCTGGTCGTGGCGGACAATACGTTCCTGTCGCCGGTGTGGCAGCAACCCATGGCGCTGGGCGCCGACATCGTGATGCATTCGACCACGAAGTATCTGAACGGCCACAGCGACGTGGTCGGCGGTGCGGTGGTGGCGAAGACGGCCGAGCTGCAGAAGGATCTAGCGTGGTGGGCCAACTGCATCGGCGTCACGGGAGCGCCCTTCGACAGCTTCATGACGCTGCGCGGTGTACGGACCCTGCACGCGCGCATGCGGGTGCACGGCGAGAATGCGCTTGCCGTGGTCGACTTCCTGGACGGACATGCCGCCGTGCAAAAGGTGTACTACCCCGGGTTGGCGAGCCATCCCGGCCATGAGCTGGCGGTGCGCCAGCAGAGTCATTCCGGCGCCATGCTGAGCTTCGAACTGCAGGGCGGCGAGCCCGCCGTCGCAGCCTTCCTCGACGGTCTCGAATGCTTCACGCTGGCCGAGTCCCTGGGCGGGGTCGAGAGCTTGGTCGCGCATCCGACCACCATGACGCACGCCGGCATGGACGAGGCCGCGCGCCTGCGCGCCGGCATCGGTCCCGGGCTGCTGCGCATGTCGGTGGGCATCGAGGACTCGCGCGACCTGCTGGCGGACCTCGAGGCTGGGTTGGCACGCGCGGCCGAGGCGGTGGCGTCACCGCCCTCCGTGGCAGCGGTGGCAGCGGTGGCAGCGGTGGCGGCGGTGCGCGGGGTCGCGCGGGGCTAGTCTGGAATACCGCCCGGGCCGCTCGTCACCCAACGTTCCGCGTCAACAGCGGACGGTCATGACTCAGATTCCGTGAAGTGGCGAGGTTATCCGCCACCTGCTAACTTTAGATAACTATGTCGTCCCCAGAAGCTTGCCGAAGCAGTTACGTTGGATCGGGAGGATGAGAATGCGGCTGCACGTATCTCAGGTTTCTTGGAATCGCCGAAGGTTTGCTATCGCAGCAATGCTTGTCGTCTGGGCGAACCCAGCCGTCGTCTTTGCGGATCAAGCAAGCGACGTCGCGGCGCTTGAGGCGAAGTGCGAGGCGGAGCGGGAAGCCAAGATCAAGCCGCTGCGCGATGCGGAGCTAGCCAAATGCAAGGCAGATCAAAACAATGATCCCGGATATTGCGAGCGCTTCTGGAAAGACTATGGCAATTCGATGCGCGGCGCAAATGGCGGAACGATCCCGAGAATGTTCGGCGACTTGCCGATTTGCGTCGCGGCATTCAAAGCCCGCAAAGCGCTAGCTGATGGTGATTTTCGATAGGCGGGCGCGCTCATTACTGGCGCGCGCAAAAACGCAAATTCACACTCCCGACCATCGGCGAGCGTTCGCGATAGCGGCCATTCGCGAAAGGCGGTTTCGGATCGAGTTCGGTCCACCGCGGACCCTTTGCCGTCACGGGCGATACCGGCGGGCATGAGGACCCGACTCAAAGTGGGGGCGTCGCGAGCGTTTTCGTGTACATCAGGCGTTGCAGCCGATATTCCGCATCGGTCGACAGTCGCCTGATCCCTTGTAGTGCTTCCTCCAGCCGCTCTCCGCCGCCGTTGGCGTGGTAAATTAGTTGTTTGTTCGCGGAGGCTTGGGGCGAAACGCGTTCGAGAAATATGCTGCGCCGAGATTCGCTGTAACGATCGAGCAAGTCCTCCTGTCGACGGCCGTGAACCACCGACGCGAGCGCTGGGTAGAGGGCAAAACTATCGAACAGGCCGCTGGTCAGGCCCAGACCGCCGGTGGGATTCGTGGCATGCGCTGCATCGCCGACCAGTACGACGCGCCCGGTTCGGTAGCGAGGGGCCGATCGTTGATGCATGCGATAGGGAGCGGCGCGGTCGATCCGATACTCATTTTTCCCCGGGATGATGGCCGCGAAAGCCTCGGGAAGACGCTCAAGGAATGTTTCCTCAGGCAGGGTCGCCTCCTCCATGTACGTGCACCGCCAAAGTCCGTCGTTATTCAGTTTGGCAATGATGGCGCCGTGCCGACCGTCGATCAGCTGGGTCGTTCGCGCGAAGCCGTAGCGCTCGAAATCGAAAAATACATTCGTCGCGACGAAACGCTCCGGCCATGTCATGCCGTCGAACGTCAGCCCAGCGAGTGCGCGAACGGTGCTGCCGGCGCCGTCAGCGCCCACCACCCAATTTGCCTGAAATGCCTGTTCGCCCGTGGCGCCGTCCGAGACCACCGTGACGCCATCATCACCTTGGTCTAGTTGAACGACGCGCGCATTGAAATCGACGCTGGTATTGGGGAGGGAGCGCAGGGCGCGTAGTGCAATCTCGGCGAGTTGATGCTGCCCCAGATGCAAATTGTAAGGGTGCCTGGCGTGGCCTTCGAGGATCTCCAAGCTATATGGAATGCGCTCCCCTGTTCTGAGAACATGGTACGTGTAGTCTTGCTTGCGGAATCCGCTGCTTTCAGCTTCGTCCAGGATGCCGAGCTTTTCGATGTCATCGAGCACCGACCAGTGATATACGGCAGCACGCGGTGAATTGATGATGTGCGGCTCGGCTTCGATCACGCGCACGCGAACGCCTGATCGGGCGAGGCCCAGCGCCGTGATCAATCCCGTGGGACCAGCCCCAACCACGATGACGTCGTCCATTGCACCTTCTCGATTCGTGACGTGTTCCAGAACGCAGGCCGTCGTTCACAGCCGGCCTAGAGAGGGCTGTCGATTATGCGCCAATGATGGCCTATCGGCCAACGACCCGCAGGTCTCGAGGTTCCTCGCCTACGGACGTGGGGCCGCCAATCGGCTAATGCATCAGCCTTCACGGCCGCCAGAACACGTTTCAATATCAACCGCCCCCGCATCATGTCCGTAAATCCACGACATCGCTTTGAGGAACCAGTCGGTTGCCGCGTCACGTATTTGTGCGTCGCGCTCTCGTTGTTGGGGTCCATCGGGCAAATGGAAGCGCGTTTTATTCTCGTTGGAGGCTGCCTGGACGCGTGATGCCCGGGGCAGTCGCAAGGACTCGTAGACACGGAGTGCGTCGGGGATGTCCCGCCCACCGATCTTCGCAAGGCACTGCGCCAGTGCCGCGCCGTCCTCGATGGCCTGTGCCGCGCCCTGTGCAAGGAATGGCAACATCGCATGACAAGCATCACCGAGTAAAGTGACACGTCCGGCGGACCAATGCGGCATCGGCGGGCGTTCGTATAGTCCCCAGATGAATACCTCCTCGACGGCCCCTAAAATGGCAAGGACCTGCGGATGCCATCCTTCGAATGCGGCGAGCACATCGCCGACGGAAGCCTGTTCGACCCAGGATTCGCGCGTCCCGAAATCCTGCTCCACGATCGCAACGAAATTGACGAGGCTCGCTCCTCGCACGAAATAATGCACGAAGTGCTTGCCCGGTCCCATCCATATTTGAGATTCCAGTGGCAGCCCGAGCGCAGTCAACTTCTCCGCGGCGACCAAACCGCGGTAGGCGACACATCCCGTGAACTGCGGATTCTCAACTCCGAACACCTTGCGACGCACCGTAGAATGAATTCCATCGGCGCCCACCAGTGCATCAACCGTGATGTGCCTGCCATTCTCGAATCGTGCCGCCACGCGATCTCCGTGATCGATCAGATCGGTCAACCGATGTCCCACGTGGAGGCGTTCGGAGGGGAAGCGGCTCAAGAGAGCATGCAAGAGGTCCGCGCGGTGAGCCTGGTAATAGGGGGAGCCACACGCATTCTCAATTGTTGCGCCGAGCGGAGTAAGCCGTAAGGTGCGACCGTCGTCCCAGCGGCGCTGATGCAAAGCCAGTGGCTTCACGCCCTGCGTTGCCGATTCGTCGGCGATACCGAGCCGGCTCAGGATTCTCGAGGCGTTCGGACTGATTTGGATGCCGGCGCCGATATCGCGCACCGCACCGGCTTGCTCGTACACGTGAACATCCAATCCCTGTTCCAGCAGCGACGAGGCCGCAGCAAGCCCGCCGATCCCGCCACCGATGACTGCGACAGATCGTTGCTCAAGCGCCATTGGAGATGCCTGCAAGAGACCGGTTGCCCTTTTTTACCACCCGACTTCCCGGTGCGATCTTGATCATGCGTGACGGTCCCTCTGTAGCCATCTTTGAACTCATTGCCGTCGCCACGCCAAGGTTGAACCAGGTGCTTGGAGACGCCCGCAGGCCAGTGATACGCCGGCAGGACAGTGGTCATTATGTGCTAACCAATGTAAAACGCAGGATGAGATTCCGCCTATTCATGGTAAAGAACGGACAGCCCGGCAATGAGCGCAAAGAAGAAACCAGCTGATATCGAACAGCTCAGCTATCGCCCATCCGTAACGTATCCGTTGGATCTGGAGGTTTTTTCGGTGTCCGATCTCCGGCAACGGGTCGGCGAAGAGTTTCTTCGATCAGCCCATCGGTATCGGTTTCACATGCTCCTCTGCGTCACGCGTGGAGAATGCACGCACATGATCGACTTCAAGCGCATCGCCTGCAAACCGGGATCGCTACTGGCGTTTCATCCTGCGCAGGCCCACCGGTTCTCCTTTGAGCAGGAGTGGGATGGATTTCTCGTACTATTTCGTCCGGAATTCCTTTTTCCCTCACAGGCGACGGCGCCGAATGCCGGGATAGAGTTCGCCGCGGGACTTGAATGGTTGCCGGAGCATTTTTTCCTTCATGAACACGAACGCCGCGTGGTGATTGGCGCCATTGTGCAGATGCGGAAGGATTGTCGGATCGAAGCACCGCCAGAGCAACTGCACGCTCTGCTACGCCATCAGCTGTATGCACTCCTTTTGCGGCTTGCCATCCTGCATGGCCGACGGCAAGCGCACGGAAGCACAACGTCGGTTGGCTTGCAGCGCTTTAGGGATTTTCGGCGTCTGGTGGAAAAGAAGTTCTGCAAGTGGCACCGGGTCTCCGAGTATGCCGAGCTGCTGGGATGCTCGGAAAAGACCTTGACCCGCGCTTCGGTGGAGGTGGCTGGAGTGAAGGCAAAGGCTTTCATTACATTGCGAATCAATCTTGAGGCAAAGCGACTCCTTGCGCATAGTGCCCTGCCGATTACTCTGATTAGTGAACGTCTCGGTTTTCAAGATCCGACCAATTTTGTCAAATTTTTCAAGCGTGAAGTCGCTTGCACGCCAGGCGAGTTTCGGCGCCGGCCGTCGGACGTACACACCCCAATTGCGCCGAAAGCTCGAGGATGAATAGCCCGACATGAGAGAATCGTCCCATGAGCGTGGGCGCCGGTGACAGTGGAGGAATGACGGCATGAGTTTGCAGACCTGGTGGCTGTTCGTATTGATGACCTTTGTCGTATCGGCGACACCCGGCCCCAATATGCTGCTGGTGATGAGTAGCAGTGCCCGCTTCGGGTTTCGCGCCGCCGTCGCGACGATGGCCGGTTGTATGACGGCATTGCTAACGATGATGAGTATTTCAGCCGCCGGTGTAGGAGGTTTGCTGCAGGCATTTCCGTCGGTATTCGACGTTTTGCGCTGGGCGGGCGCCGCCTATCTCGCCTATCTCGGCATCAAGAGCTGGCGTTCCCCCGTTCATGCAGCAACCGGGGACGCTTCCCGACCGATGGAACTGCCACGCAAATCCGGCGCACTGTTCCGCCAGGGATTGCTGGTCGCAGCCAGCAATCCGAAGGCAATCCTGTTCGCCGCGGCCTTCCTCCCGCAATTCATCCATCCACAGACACCGAAGTTGCCGCAATTTGCGATTCTGCTGTCGACGTTCGCGGTCATTGAAACCAGCTGGTACGTGGTGTACGCCGGGAGCGGTCAACGACTGGCGACCTATCTGCGCCGTACCACGGTGTTGAAGGCCTTTAACCGGCTGACCGGTGGTGTGTTCATCGGTTTTGCCGCGGTGATGGCGGCAGTGCGTGACTGAAAACGCCCGGCGGCTGCAATACCCGCCGAAGATCGAAGCCACAAATACAAATTGTTGCGCCCACCGGGAGAGCGATATGCGGTATGAAGGTAAAGCGGTGGTCGTCACGGGCGGTGCCACGGGCATAGGCCGTGCAACCGCGCTGGCCTTCGCCCGTGAAGGGGCCGCCGTCATCATTGGCGATGTCAACCCAGCCGCCGAGTCCACGGCGAATGACATCCGAATTGCCGGTGGGCGCGCGACGTTCCAGCCGACGGATGTGGCTGATGAACAGCAGTGCATGGCGCTGGTGGCAACCTGCGTAGACAACTATGGCCGACTGGATGCGGCATTCAACAATGCAGGCGTCCTGGCGCCGATGGTGCCCTTGCATGAAGCAACCATTGCAGACTACGAAAGAACCATGGCGATCAACGCACGCGGCGTGTTCCTGTGCATGAAAGCGCAAATCCGGCACATGCTGACCGCGGGCGGCGGCGCCATCGTCAATACCGCAAGTGTCGGCGCAGTCATTGCCAACCCCAATATGGCTGCCTACGTTGCGTCCAAGCACGCCGTCGCCGGACTCACCAAGGCGGCGGCGATTGAATACGCCCGGCAGGCCATTCGAGTGAATGCCATTTGCCCCGGCTTCGTTCATACCGCCATGACCAGCCCGTGGCTGGAGGACGCGGGCTTTCTCGAGGCGTTTCTGGCTGCATCTCCGATCGGACGGCCTGCCATGCCGGAAGAAATCTCCGGCATGGTGCTGCACTTGTGCTCACCGGAAGCCAGCTTCACCAATGGTTCGATTATCGTCATGGATGGCGGTCAGACAGCAGTTTAAGGTCTGCTCCAGACCGGCCATCGAGCTATGGTTTCAATTGCAACGCGGCCGGCTCGTGAGGGGGGGGGGCAAGCTATCGGCGCGTATCCCTTGGGCGCCATTTTCCATACGAATGGTCAGCTATTGTATGACCCACGGTCCGGGGCAAGCAGGCGCAGCGTGCGGGCGTTCCTGGTCAGCGTAGCCCATAGGAAAGCCGCAGCGCTATCTGCTGCAAAGTCTCGAGGATCAAGTCGTCATTCAGCGCCCTAATGAACAGGGGTTGTTCCGGGATTGCGCTGGTTGCGCGTTCCGTCAGCACGACGGCCGGGGCGTGTCCATTCATAGACGAGCCGTAGTACAGCCCTTGAGCGTCGGGATAGGCTTCGTATATGTCACGCGCCCAAGCTCGAGCTCTGGAGCGTGGTCCGGAATGCATTGCCGTTGAGGCGCCGAGCCTGGTGGCGAACGAGCCGCGCAGGTCGATGAGGTTGACGGGCTCGCGCAACGCAAGGACGACCAGCGCCGGGGCATCGCGAATTCGGTCGATGCGCCGCGTCGCCTGGAAGACTTCGGCAACGCACGTGTCGACAGCGGGAGCGCAGTAAAAGACCGCGCGGCTCATTTCGCCCGCAACCCTTCGGGCGCTCGGCAGGTGATGATCCCACCGGGCTGCGGTTGGACCAAAGCTGCGAAACTGGTTCCACCGCGAAGGGTGCGCGCCCGCGCCGAAATAAATACGCGCGAGGGCCGTACCTGCGGCGAGAACTCGAAGTCGAGGGGCGATCGCACGAAGCGCGGCGACTCCGGGCGGCTCCGGGAATTTGGCCAAGTGTTCAGGCGCGACTGATGTCGCGGGCGAGCATGGCGACCGTTTCGATCGGTCGGCCCGATAGTAACCATTCGCGCGGGGTCAACGGCGCAGGGTCCGTATCGAGCTGTAATTCGGGATCCGGCAGCACCAGCCAATCGACGGTGTCCAAGGGAAAGAGGTCCGGAGGCAGCGCTTTCAGAACTCGCGGGAGGCCCGGAATCGCGAAGCGCCGCTCGAATTGCACGCGCGGCAAACGCCAACTGCCTTCATGTTCGATACCCAACAAAGTTCGCTCGCGCAATCGTTGGCGCACGCGACTGACATCGACACCCAGAAGTTTGGCGGCTTCCGCCGTCGTGAGGCTTTCTTCCAGCAACGCCATGTACTGGGCTTGGGTTTTGAGGAGGGGGTCGTTGTCCACGGAAACGGAGACCGGATCATCGAAAGCGCCGACGGCGTACAAAGCGGCGGTCTCTGCAACCGACAAATCCGCGACGGTGGGGCGATTTGCCGTCGACGTGGCGGCGGTCGTCAGGGGTCGATTGTGCGCGAGCGCGAGCCGCGCAGCGGCATACCACTTGGCTAGCGAGCGGTTTTCGGCAGCGGAACTCTCCGTAAGAGAATCCGTGGTCGTCGCAGATCGATTGGGTGCTCGGTCGGTCATGGATTCCCGCTAGTATCATAGGAGGAGGTTGCGGGAGTATAACGCTCCTCCTTTCAATCGGCAAATGGCAAGGCGGCGGAACGCAATTTGCAATGCCCTTCAATTTCCGCTGGAAATCGCCTCGGCAAAGTACCAATGGTGTCCCTCCGGATCCGTGACGCCGTAGCGCCGGTCCCCGTAGGGTTGGTCGGCGGGCTGTTCGAGGACGGTCGCGCCGGCGGCCACGGCACGCGCGAAATGTTCATCCAAGCCGTCCACGCGCACGTACAGGTTTTGGGTCACTTCCCCCAGCCTTGGCCGCTGTCTGGGGGCCGATGAACCGCTTACTTCAGGGCGGCCAACACCGCATCGCCCGCGGCGCGCGTCGAGACAGGCTTGACGCCGGGAGCGGCGATGTCCGCCGGCAGTTTCCCGTCCACCACGGCCCGGGATACCGCTGCCTCGAGGGCCAGCGCTTCGGCCTCGAGCTTCAACGAATACCGCAGCAACATCGCGGCGCTCAGGATCGTCGCGTACGGATTTGCGATACCCTTGCCGGCGATGTCCGGCGCCGAGCCGTGGATGGGCTCGAACAGGCCACCGCGGCCGTTCGCGCCCAACGACGCGGAGGGCAGAAGCCCCAGCGAGCCTGCCAGCATGGAGGCCTCGTCGGTGAGAATGTCGCCGAACATGTTCTCGGTGACGATGACGTCGAAGTCGCGCGGCCGCTTGATGAGGTGCATGGCGGCCGAGTCGACCAACATGTGCTCGAAGGCGACATCGGGATATTCACCCGGCAGGATGCGTTCCACGATCGAGCGCCACAGTCGCGAGGTCTCGAGGACGTTCGCCTTGTCGACGGAGGTCAGCTTGCGGCGGCGGCCGCGCGCCAGTTCGGCGGCGAGGCGCACCACGCGCTCGATCTCCGTGACGGTGTAGCGGCAGACATCGACGGCTTCGGTGGCCGTGCGATGCTTGTCGCCGAAATAGATGCCGCCGGTGAGCTCGCGCACCACCATGATGTCGACGCCGTGGAGCAACTCGGCCTTGATCGGCGAGGCATCCAGCACGGCCGGGTGCGGCACCACGGGACGCAGGTTGGCGAACAGGCCGAGCGCCTTGCGCAGGCCCAGCAAGCCTTGCTCGGGCCGTACCTTGGCGTCGGGCGCGGACCATTGGGGTCCACCGACCGCGCCCAGGAGCACCGCGTCCGCACGCTGGCAGAGTTCCAGCGTCGCGGCGGGCATCGCCTCGCCGGTGGCGTCGATGGCGGCGCCGCCCAGCAGGGCGGTCTCGAATTCGAATGAATGGCCGAACGTCGACGCAACCGCCGTCAGCGCCCGCACGGCCTCGGCGGTGACTTCGGGCCCGATGCCATCGCCGGGAAGAACCGCGATCAATGCATGCATTTAATAAACTCGTGCCGCTTCGTAGCGCTGAATGTCCGGGATCTTGCTCTCGAGGTAACCCAATTCGTCGATGCCGTTCAACAGGCAGTGACGAGCAAAGGCTTCGAGGGGGAAGGTGATGGCCGTGCCGGTGGGCAACGTCAAGGTGCTGGTCGTCAGATCGATATGGACCTCGGCGCCGGGATGCTCCAGCAGCCAGCGAGAGGTCGCTTCATCCACCACGATGGGCAGGAAGCCGTTCTTGAGCGAGTTGCCGCGGAAGATGTCGGCGATCTCCGTGCTGACGACGGCGCGCAGGCCGAAATCGAGCAGCGCCCAGGGCGCGTGTTCGCGCGAGGAGCCGCAGCCGAAGTTGCGCCCGGCCACCAGCACCTGGCACCCGGCGGCCTGCGGCTGATTGAGCACGAAGTCAGGGTTCGGGCTGCCGTCCGCAAGGTATCGCCAGTCCGCGAACAACTGCCTGCCGAGTCCTTCCTTCGTGGTCGTCGTGAGGAAACGGGCCGGAATGATCTGATCGGTATCGATATTGGACGAGTTGATGACGACCGTTGTCGATTGAATACGCTTGAGCGGTTCCATTACAGCATCGACCTCGGATCGGTGATCTTGCCGGCGACGGCGGTGGCGGCCGCGGTCAACGGGCTGACGAGCAGGGTACGCGCGCCGACGCCCTGTCTCCCCTCGAAATTACGGTTGCTCGTGCTGACCGAGTATTCGCCGGCGCCGACGGTGTCGCCGTTCATGCCGAGGCACATGGAACAGCCGGATTCCCGCCAATCGGCGCCGGCGTCCTTGAAAATCTGTGCGTAGCCCGCGGCCTCGGCCTCGCGTTTGACCTTCTGCGAGCCGGGAACGATCAGCAGCTTGACGCCCGGAGCCACCTTGCGCCCCTTCAGGATGCTGGCCGCCGCTTCCAGGTCCTCGAGTCGTCCGTTGGTGCAGCTGCCGATGAACACCACGTTGATCGGCTTGCCCAGCATTGCGTCGCCGCCATGGAAACCCATGTAGGCCATGGCCTTGTCGAACACCGCCGTGCCGCTCGCGGTCGCGGTCGGGATGGCGCCGGTGATGGGCACCACCATGCCCGGGTGCGTTCCGTAGGTAATCATGGGTTCGAGCGTGCTCGCGTCGATGTCGATGGACGCGTCGAATACCGCGCCTTCGTCGCTGACGAGGTCGCGCCACCGGGCCACGGCTTCATCCCAGGCGGCTCCCTGCGGGGCGCGCGGCTTGTCCTTGAGGTACGCGAAGGTCACCTCGTCCGGCGCGATCATGCCGGCGCGCGCGCCGGCCTCGATGGACATGTTGCAAATCGTCATGCGTTCGTCCATCGACATGTCGCGGATCGTGGATCCGCGATACTCGAACACGTAGCCGGTGCCGCCCGATACGCCCACCTTGCCGATGATGGCCAGGATCAGATCCTTGGCCGTCACGCCCGGACGCAGCTCGCCTTCGACGTTGATGGCGAAGGTTTTCGCCTTCCGCTGCAGCAGGCACTGGGTGGCGAACACGTGGCCGACTTCGGTGCTGCCGATGCCGAAGGCAAGGGCGCCGAAGGCGCCATGCGTGCTGGTGTGGCTGTCGCCGCACACGATGGTCATGCCGGGTTGGGTCGCCCCAAGCTCCGGACTGATGACGTGCACGATGCCGCGCCGGGCATCGCGCATGTCGAACAGCTCGACGCCGAACTCCGCAGCGTTCTTCTCGAGCTGCAGCACCTGCTTGGCCGCGGCGTCGACCTTGATGGGGACGTTGCCGAAAACCTGCTCGCTGCTGGTGGGCGTCGAATGGTCCATGGTCGCCAGCGTCCGGTCCGGGCGGCGCACGGGCAGCCCCAGCGACCGCAGGACACTGAACGCCTGGGGCGACGTCACTTCATGGATGAGGTGCAGATCGATGTAGAGAACGGCGGGTGTGTCCGCCGTCTCCACCACCACTTCGTGCGCTGTCCAGACCTTATCGAATAATGTGCGGGCGCTCATGGCTCCTCGTCAGGCTTTGCCTGATTCCAACCAGGGCATACGGGCGCGAAGCTGCGCGCCGACCTTCTCGATCGAATGCGACAGATCGGCCTTCAACAGCTTGGAGTATTTCTTGCGGCCGGTCTTGGTTTCGGAAATCCATTGTTTCGCAAACTTGCCCTGCTGAATTTCGGTGAGAATCTTTTTCATCTCCCGCTTGGTGGCCTTGTTGACCACCCGCGGTCCGCGCGTCAGATCGCCGTACTTGGCCGTTTCGCTGATGAACTTGTGCATCTTGGTGATGCCGCCTTCGTGCAGCAGGTCGACGATCAGTTTCAGTTCGTGCAGGCACTCATAATACGCCACCGCGGGTTGATACCCCGCCTCGACGAGTGTTTCGTAGCCCTTCACCACCAATTCGGTGGCGCCGCCGCAGAGCACGGCTTGTTCGCCGAACAAATCGGTCTCGGTCTCTTCCTTGAACGTGGTTTCGATCACGCCACCACGGGTGCCGCCGATGCCGTCGGCGTAGGCCAGCGCATTCGCCTTGGCCTTCTTGGAGGGATTCTGCTCGACCGCGATCAAGCAGGGCACGCCGCGGCCTTGCTGATACTGGCGGCGCACGAGATCGCCGGGGCCCTTGGGCGCGATCAGGACGACGTCCAGGTCCTTGCGCGGCTTGATCTGGCCGAAATGGACGTTGAACCCGTGGGCGAACAGCAGGGTGGCGCCTTTTTCGAAGTCGTCCTCGAGTTCTTCGTACAGGGCTTTCTGGGTCATGTCGGGGACCAGCATGGCGACCAATTGCGCACCGACGATCGCGGCCTTCGGCTCCATGACCTTCAGGCCGTCCTTCTTCGCCTTGTTGAAGCTGTCGCCCTTGCGCACGCCGACGACGACATCGAAGCCGCTGTCATGCAGATTGAGCGCGTGGGCACGCCCCTGGCTGCCGTAGCCGAGGACGGCTATGCGTGCTCCGCGAAGTGCTTTCTTGTCGACGTCTTTTTGCGAATACAAACGCATGTGTAGCTCCTGGTAAACCGATTTCATACCGTTAAAATGCAAAACCCCGCTTTCAAGACTTTAGAACAGCCTCAAGCGGGGTCCGTTGAAGAATCGCGTGCAGCGCCCTGAAAAGTAGCCGCAAATAGCAACACAGAATCTCTTATGATGCAAGACCCGAACTCGGGTTTTGGAGTTGCGTGAAACATGACTGTCGAGGTCCCGCTCTGGTTGCTGTATGACGATGAGGTCGAGGCGTGGCGTGGCGCGCGGACGGCCCTGGTCAAGGCTTGGTTCGACGTGCACAACTTCAAGGGAGAGAAGCACCGCGTGCTGTTGGTGCCGAATTCCGAGGGCGCGCTGCAACTGGCGGTCGGGGGCTTGGGCAAGCGCCAGGGCAGCCTCTCGCTGTGGCACGGAGCGGGATTCGTGGAGCGGTTGCCGCCGCATCGCTACCGTCTCGCGCAGCAGTTGAGCGACTTCGACGCAACGCAGTTGCAGCTCGGGTTCCTCTACGGAGCCTATCGGTTCGAGCGCTACCGCCCCGCCAAGGGGGAATGCGCGGTGATTTTGGAGCCGCTGCCGAACGCGGATCAGCACTTCGTCGGCGCCGCCGCCGAATCCCTGAAGCTGGCGCGCGATTGGATCAACACGCCGGCCAGCGATCTGGGGCCGGCTGAACTGGCCGCCGCAGCGCGCAAGGTGGCCGAGCGTCACGGCGCCACCTACCAGGAATGGGTGGGCGATGAATTGCTGAGCGCGAACTTTCCCGCCATTCACGCCGTCGGGCGCGCGAGCGCCGCGGCGCCGCGGCTGGTCGATCTGCACTGGTCGCCGTCCGCGGGTGAGGCGCCTGCGGCGGCCGGAGAATGGCCGCGTTTGACGCTGGTGGGGAAGGGCGTGTGCTTCGACAGCGGCGGACTCGACATCAAGCCGGGCGCCGGCATGGCGCTCATGAAAAAGGACATGGGTGGCGCCGCCGTCGCCCTGAGCCTCGCGAACCTCATCATGCATGCGAGGCTGCGGGTGCGGCTGCGCGTTCTGGTGCCGGCCGTCGAGAACTCGGTTGCCGGCAACGCCTATCGGCCCGGGGATGTATTGACGACGCGCAAAGGACTGACCGTGGAGGTCGGCAACACCGATGCGGAAGGGCGCTTGGTGCTATGCGACGCGCTGGCGTTGGCCGACGCCGAGCGGCCGGACCTGCTCATCGATTTCGCCACCCTGACCGGCGCGGCGCGAGTGGCGCTGGGACCGGAGCTGCCTGCGTTGTTCGGCAGCGATGAAAAAATGGTGGCCGACCTGGCGCGAATTGCCGCCGCCGAACACGATCCCTTGTGGCCGATGCCGCTGTGGGGCGGCTACGACGACGAACTCGGCAGCAAGATCGCCGACTTGAACAATGTGGCTGCCTCCGGCTTCGCCGGCGCGATCTTCGGCGCCTTGTTCCTGAAGCGCTTCGTGACCGAGACCCCGAACTGGATGCACATCGATCTATACGCGTGGAATCCGAAAGATCGACCGGGCCGCGGGGTCGGCGCCGAGGCGCACGCGGTGCGGGGGGTGTACCGCTATCTCGTGGGACGCTACGGCGTCGCGGATCGCTGATTCAGTGGGTAACCAGCAGAATTTGACCGATCGACTACCGACTACCGAAACAGAGACCATGCCAAGCAAAACCAAATCCGTCGATACCCGCACCCATTCGCGCCTGGTGGTGGATGGCATCAAACAGGCGCCTGCCCGCGCCATGCTGCACGCCGTGGGTTTCAGCGACCGGGACTTCGCCAAGCCGCAGATCGGCATCGCATCCACCTGGAGTAATCTGACGCCCTGCAACATGCATATCGACGAGCTGGCTCGCCTGGCGGCGGCCGGGGTGGAGGCGCATGGCGCAAAGGCCGTGACGTTCAACACCATCACCGTCTCGGACGGCATTTCCATGGGAACGCCCGGCATGCGCTATTCGCTGGTGTCCCGCGAAGTGATCGCCGACTCGATCGAAACCGTGGTGGGCGCCCAGGGCTTCGACGGCGTCCTCGCCATCGGCGGCTGCGACAAGAACATGCCGGGCTGCCTGATTGCACTGGCACGTCTCGACCGGCCTGCGGTCTTCGTGTACGGCGGCACGATTCGTCCGGGCGCCGACAAGCGCGACATCGTGTCGGTTTTCGAAGCCGTGGGCGGTGTCGCGCAGGGCACTGTGACCGAAAAGCAACTGAAGTTCGTGGAGAGGACGGCCATTCCGGGCCCTGGCTCGTGCGCGGGCATGTATACGGCGAACACCATGGCTTCCGCCATCGAAGCCTTGGGCATGAGCCTGCCCAACAGCTCGGCGCAGGACGCCGTGTCGGAGCACAAGCGGGATGATTGCTCACGCGCCGGGGCGGCGGTGGTCAAGCTCGTCAAAATGGGGTTGCGGCCTCGCCAGATCATGACCCGCAAGGCGTTCGAGAATGCCATCACGGTGGTCATCGCGCTCGGTGGTTCGACCAATGCGGTGCTGCACCTGCTCGCGATGGCCTCGTCCGCCAACGTCAAGCTGGGGCTCGATGACTTCACCCGCCTCGGCAAGCGCGTGCCGGTGTTGGCCGATCTGCGGCCGAGCGGGCGTTTTTCGATGTCGGAGCTGGTGGCGATCGGCGGCATTCAGCCGCTGATGAAGACGCTGCTCGACGCCGGTCTTTTGCATGGCGATTGCTTGACCGTCACCGGAGCCACTCTCGCGGAAAATTTGCATGCGGTGCGCCCGTATGCCGACGGCCAGGAAATCATCCGCCCGCTGAACGACCCAATAAAAAAGGATAGTCACTTGGTGGTTTTGTACGGCAATCTTGCGCCGGAGGGCGCGGTCGCGAAGATTACCGGCAAGGAGGGATTGAGCTTCAAAGGCAACGCGCGCGTTTTCAATTCGGAAGAGGAATCGCTGCAGGGCATTCTCACCGGCAAGGTCAAATCCGGCGACGTGGTGGTCATCCGCTACGAGGGACCGAAGGGCGGCCCCGGAATGCGTGAAATGTTGAGCCCGACGGGAGCCATCGTCGGCAGGGGGCTGGGCAGCGAGGTGGCGCTGATTACGGATGGGCGATTTTCAGGCGGCAGCCACGGTTTCGTGGTCGGTCATGTGTCGCCCGAGGCGGCGGTCGGCGGACCGCTGGCGCTCGTGAAGACCGGCGACGAGATCACCATCGACGCGGAACGCCGTGAAATCTCCCTGCACGTGCCGGCCGCGGAATTGAAGCGTCGGCGCCAGCTCTGGCAGCCGCCGAAACCGTATGCAAAGCGCGGCGCATTGGCCAAATATTCGAAGACCGTGAGCAGCGCCTCCTTGGGCGCGGTCACCGACCTGGAGTGAGGCCAAGAGCGATGCGACAATGTATAACCCAATACGATTTCACGGTTAAGTGGTGCTTGCAGTTCGGACGCGATATGTGTCAGTCTCTTTACTCGCCGAAGGGAACTCATGAAGGGACGCCATTCAACAAACGATGGCGTGAGTTTAAGACGCGCGTAGCGACGTGCGCACAGCGTACGGAGTTGCGTTTGCAATTGCCGCACACCGAGTGCGTTTAGAGGAATCGTAGGGGTAGGGTCGCAACCAGAATTATGTATAAATACGAACAGCCATCAATGTTTTCTGGCAAGCGAGGCCTTGCCCTGCTTGTCGTCATCCTGTTGCACGTCGTCGTGGGTTATGCGTTCTATTCCGGCCTGGCGAGTCGCCTGGTCCAGACGATAATTCCACCGGTCGAGATCGCTCAGATCGACAAACCGAAAGACGTCGACAAACCGCCGCCGCCGCCGCCCAAACTGGAAGAGATCAAGCCGTACGTTCCGCCGCCGGAATTCGTGGACATCCAGCAACAGGCCGAGCCGACCAATGCCATCGTCACCGTGACGCAGCAGGTCCAGGCACCGGCGCCGGTGGCCGCCGCCGCCCCGGCGCCGCCGACACCGCACGCCAGCACCAGCATCAAGATGGATCCGAAGCATCCGCTGAAGATTGGTGAGGAGTACTACCCCGACGCGTCCAAGCGTGCCAATGAAGAGGGTCGGTGCACCGTTCAAGTGACCGTCGCCGCCGACGGCAGGATCACCGCTGAATCGATTCAGACGAGTTCGGGTTTCCCGCGCTTGGATGAGGCGTGCTTGAAGGGTGTGCACGGTCAGCGTGTCATCGCGGCCACCGAGGACGGCAAGCCGGTCGAGAGAACCGTTTCGATTCCAATCGTCTGGAAACTTACCAATAGGTAGTGTTTTTGCTGCTCTGAGCAAAATTGTTTAATTCGTCAATTTAACTTGTCTACGTAGAGGAAATCGGTCAATGCAAGAGACTACCGTTGAAAATCCGTTTGGCCTTGGTGCACTCATTCAACAGGGTGACCTGGTCGCAAGGTCGACCCTCGTCATCCTGTTGATTATGTCGCTGCTGACGTGGTTCATCATGATCACCAAGTTCTTCGATCAGCGGAAACTGCGCCTGCAGGCGGTCGAAGCGGAGAAGGAATTCTGGAGTTCTGCCAGCTTGACCGACGCACTCGGCAAGTTGAAAGGCACTGCCAACCCGTTCCGCGCGCTGGCCGAGACCGGCAAGCAGGCCTACGAGTACCACGAAGTGAACAAGGCTCGGCTCTCCAGTGCCATCGGCACCAGCGAGTGGATCACCGAGTCGCTGCAGCGCACCGCCGATTCCGTCATCAGCCGCATGCAAGCCGGGTTGCCGGTTCTGGCGTCGGTGGGATCGACCGCACCGTTCGTCGGATTGTTCGGCACCGTATGGGGTATTTACCACGCCTTGATCGCGATCAGCGCCTCCGGTTCCGCCTCCATCGAAAAGGTCGCCGGGCCCGTCGGTGAAGCGTTGATCATGACCGCCATCGGTCTGTTCGTCGCCGTTCCCGCCGTGTTGGGCTACAACGTGCTCTTGCGGCGCAACAAAAATGTGCAGGAAGCGGTCAGCCACTTCACGCATGAATTGCATGCCTACCTGATCTCGGGCGTGAAAATGGGCTTGGGCATGGAAAAGGCGCCGACCACCATCAAGCCCACCCCCGCCGCTGCCCGCTAGGAGTAAGCCTAAATGGCTATGACGACCGGTGGAAGCAGCGAAGGCGAGGTGCTTTCGGACATCAACGTGACGCCCCTCGTGGACGTCATGTTGGTGCTCCTGATCATCTTCATCATTACGGTCCCCGTAGCGTTGAAGCAGATCAAAGTGAACCTGCCGAAAGCGAGCAACTTGCCGACGCAAACGAAACCGGAGGACGTCACGATCACGGTGGACAAATCCGGCGGCATCTACTGGAACACGAAGTTGCTGCCGAATCAGGACGCACTCTTGAATGAACTGAGAGGTGTTGCGCGACTCGATCCACAGCCCGAGGTCCATATTCGCGGCGACATGGAAGTGCGCTACATGTACGTCGGCCAGGTGCTCGTTGCAGCTCAGAAAATCGGCATCCGGAAAGTGGCGTTCCTCACGGAACCGCTGCACCCCGGCGATGCAACGTAGGGAGAACTAGACATGGCTATGGCAATAGGCAGCAACGAGGGCGGTTCGTTTACGGATATCAACATGACGCCGTTGATCGACGTCATGTTGGTGCTGTTGATCATCTTCATCATCTCGCTGCCGCCCGTGACGCACGCGGTGAAGATCGACAATCCGCTACCGCCGCCTCCGAATTTCGTGCCACCGCCGCCACCGGAGATCGTCGACCTTTCGATCGACTTCGACGGCACGTTGTCATGGAACAAGACTGCTGTGGACCGCAAGACGATGCAGGGGTACATATCCCAGGAAGCGTCAAAGGATCCGCAGCCGGAGGTGCATATCACCGTCGACAAATTCGCCAAGTACGAAAAAGTGGCGCAGACGTTGGCAGATCTGCAGAGCCGGGGTTTGAAGAAAATCGGGTTCGTCAATAACGACTTGTTCTAAAAGCGACCCGGGCAACAGTATCTTTAGGCCTTCTGGCGGCGCGTGAGTCCTTTTCCGGGTTCACGCGCCGTTTGTTTGACCGGCCGAATCAACTTCATTCGAGATTTCAAGGTAGCGAGGTTTGCTAATGACTCATTCGATTCAGAACGTTCGAACCGGCATCATTCTTGGGCTTTCGCTGGCTGTCGCGAGCGTCATGTTGACCGCGCAGGTTTCTCAGGCGGCCGACAAGAAGGGCCCTGAGATCAGTCGCGGCATCGCCAAGGAAATGGCGGCTGCACAGAAGGCGTTGCAGGCGAGCCAATGGCAGGAAGCGCTGAAGCAGTTGGACGCGGCCGAGGCCAAGGGTTCCTTGACGCCGTTCGACAAGAAGACCATTTACGATTTCCGCGGTTTCGCCGACATCAAGCTCAACAAGCTCAAGGATGCCGAAGCGGCGTATGAGGTGGCCATGGCCACCGGCCAGTACACGCCCGATGAGACCGCCAAGACCACGCGCATGCTGTTCCAACTCAGCGCGGGCAATCAGCAGTACCCGAAAGCCCTGGAGTTCGGCAAGCAGATGGCGGACAGCGGCACGGCGAAGCCGGATGACCTCGGCGTCATCAGCCAGATCTACTACCTGCAGAAGGACTGCAAGAACGCCGGCGTATGGGCTGACAAGGCCGCTGCCGCCTCCCGCAAGGCGGGCGAGGCTCCCAAGGAAAACTGGTACCTGTTCAAGCTGCAATGCGCCTCCGACGCCGGCGACACCGGCGCCATGGATGCGGCCGCGGTGGATTTGATCCGTCTGAACAACAAGACCACGTACTGGAACACCTTCCTGCGCATCGAACGCCAGGATGAGCGTGATGACCACAACCTGTTGATGATCTACCGTGCCATGTACGACCTGAATGCCATGGACAAGGGTTCGGACTACATGGAAATGGCCCAGTTGCTGGGCGATGCGGCGCTTCCCGGCGAAGCCTATGCGGTGCTCGACAAGGGCATGGCGGGTCCGCTCAACGATCCGAAGGAAAAGGAGCGTGCCACGCGCCTGCAGGCGAGCTTGAAGACGCGCGCGGATGCCGACAAGAAGGGCCAGGCGCAGTTCGACGCGGAAGCCACCAAGAATCCGGCGGGCGAACTCGACGTCAAGCTGGGCGAGGTGTACTTCGGCTCGGGCGACTACGCCAGTGCGATCACGGCGATCAATCGCGGCATCGGCAAGGGTGGCATCAAGCACCCGGACGAAGCGTACATTTATCTCGGCCGTGCGCAGGTTGCCCAAAAGAACACCGCCGAAGCCAAGAAGGCCTTCGCTGGGTTGAAGTCGGTACCGAACGTCAACCCGCGCGTGCTGAAGATTTGGGAACTGTATGCTGAGAAGCTCGGCTCGTAGATTCTAGGTTTCTTCTGTCCATTGAAGGCGGCTCCGGCCGCCTTCTTTCATTCAGGCTGCAAGGTTTCAAGCAAAGGGGAAAACTCATGACGATCAAAGTCGGCGACAAGATGCCGGACGGCAAATTCACCCGCATGACCAAGGATGGTCCGCAAAAGATCACCACCGAGGAGCTGTTCAAGGGAAAGACCGTCGTATTGTTCTCGGTGCCCGGCGCGTTTACGCCCACCTGCGACGCAAAGCATCTGCCCGGTTTCGTCGAATTGGCGGACCAGATCAAGCATAAGGGGGTCGACACCATCGCATGCACGGCAGTCAACGACGTTTTCGTGATGAATGCCTGGGGCAAGTCCGGTGGCGTGGGCGATAAGATCCTGATGTTGGCCGACGGGAATGCGGACTACGCAAAGGCGCTTGGGCTGGAACTCGATGCGACCGGCTATGGCATGGGACTGCGCGGACAGCGTTTCGCCCTCATCGTGAAGGACGGCGTGGCCACCCACGTGAACATCGAAGGTCCTGGCGAGTTCAAGGTGTCGGCGGCCGACTACGTCTTGAAGCAGCTGTAAGCGCGATTCGTTGCTGGCCCTGCGCAGCGCACCGCCGGTATTCGGCACCGCCGAAGCCGAACGGGTGGCGCGAGAGGTCTATGGTCTGGCGGTCTCGGTGCGCCCGCTCTCGGGCGAACGGGACTGCAATTTCCATGCGCGCACCGCTGACGGGCGCGAGTACGTGCTCAAGATCCTGGGCAGCCAGGATCCGCTGACGACGGACTGCCAGGTGCGCGTGCTGCGGCACCTGGCCGATCAGGATCCCTCACTGCCTGTTCCCAAGGTCTATCCGACGCTGCTGGGCGCCGATCTGGGCCAGGCGTCGCAGGACGGCCTGGATTACGCGACCTGCCTGACGGGATTTCTGCCGGGCCGGTTGCTCGTGGATTGCAGGGCAGACCGGCCCCTGTTGCGGGAGGTGGGCCGCATCGTGGCGCGCGTCGATCGCGCCCTGCAAGGGTTTTTCCATCCGGCGCTGGCGCAGCGCATCGCCTGGGACGTGCGCCGCCTGCCCGAACTGATCGAGTTCGCCCCGCATATCGGGTCGCCCGACGTTCGGCTGCAGGTCGAAGGTGTCGTGGCCGTCATGCACAACATCCTGCCGTCGCTGCGGGGCCTGCGCAGCCAGGCCATTCATGGCGACTGTCACGCCGGCAACTTGCTGGTCGCCGCGCGGGCGACGGGCGACGACACCGTAGGCGGCATACTCGACTTCGGCGACATGATCCACGCACCGCTGGTCGTGGAACTCGCGGTTGCCATGGCCGAGACGGGTGCGGCGCCCGACGCGGACGTCTTGGCCGCGATTCTGTCGGGCTATGTGGGTGTTCAGGAGCTGCAGGCGGCGGACGTTGCCGTGCTCTATGACCTGGTGTGCGCTCGCCATGCCACGACGCTGCTGCTGCATGCCTGGCGCGTTCAACACGATCAGCCCGGGGCGCGCCTGCTCGACGAGGCGGTGGCCCATGCAGCGGTGTCTTTGGACGCGTTGCTGCGGCTCGGTCGGGAGACGATCACGCGGACGTGGCACCATGCCGCGGGTACGGCCTCGTCGACCACGTCGGTGATCGATCTGGGGCGCCGGCAACGGTTGATGGGCGCCGGGGCGGAACTGTTCTACGAGCAGCCCTTGCATCTGGTGCGAGGCGAAGCGGTCTGGCTGTACGACCCACAGGGTCGCGCCTATCTCGACGTGTACAACAACGTGCCTCACGTCGGGCATTGTCACCCGACGGTGGTGCGGGCGATCGCGCGCCAGACAGCGGTGCTGGCGACGCATACCCGGTATCTGCACGAGCGGATTCTCGAGTATGCCGAGGAACTCACCGCGCGGTGCCCGCCGCATCTGGACGCCTGTATTTTCGTGAACTCGGGCAGTGAGGCCAACGACGTGGCATGGCGCATCGCGCAATTCGCCACCGGCCACAAGGGCGGCATGATCCTCGCGCACGCCTACCATGGCATCACCGCTGCCGTGGCGGCGCTTACGCCGGGCGCCGGCCAACCCCGCGACCCTCGGGTCGTGACCTTGAGCGTGCCGCCCGCAGGGCTGGCGGTGGGCGACACGCTGTCGATGCCGGATCTGGCGGCGGCGGGCGCGGATGCGGACCGTGCGATTCGCGAACTGGCGGAGCGCGGGCTCGCGCCCGCGGCGTTCTATCTGGATACCGCCGCGACCAGCAGTGGCATTTACGATCCGCCGCCGGCCTGGGCCCAGGCGGTCACCGCGCGCGTCAGGGCGGCCGGCGGACTGATCGTGGCCGACGAAGTTCAGTACGGGTTGGGGCGCTCGGGGTCGCACTTCTGGGGCTTCGAACGGCGTGGTTTGGTTCCGGACATGGTGACGTTGGGTAAGCCGGTGGGTAATGGCTACCCCATGGGTGTCGTGATCGCCGGCCGCTCCCTGATCGAAGCCTTTCAGGCGCAATATGGGTTCTTTTCGACGTTCGGTGGTAACCCCGTCGCCGCGTCTGCGGGCCTCGCCGTGTTGGATGTCATCGAGCGCGAGCAGCTCGTGGTGAATGCGCGCACCACGGGGGGGTACTTGCGGGAGCGCTTGCAACGACTGGCGGCACAGCACGCGTGCCTGGGCGCAGTGCGCGGAGCGGGACTCCTCCTGGGACTCGAGATTGTGGGACCCAACCCGGACGCGGCGAAGCGGCGCACCAAACAAATCGTCAACGAGCTGGCGTCACGGGCGCGGGTGCTGATCGGCTCCGAGGGGCCCGGGGCCAATCTATTGAAGCTGCGGCCGCCGCTGGTGTTCCGCCCCGAGCATGCGGATCTGCTCGTCGAGGCCATCGGCCTCGCGGCCCAGAACATCGAACGGCGCGCCGTTTAGGGCGCGCCGCCGGCTGGATGGATCAGCCCGCCAAGCGTTCGAATTCAGGAACGATCTGGAACAGATCGCCGACGAGTCCGAAGTCCGCGACCTCGAAAATGGGCGCCTCGCCATCCTTGTTGATGGCGACGATGGTGCGCGCATCCTTGATGCCGGTCAGATGCTGGATCGCTCCGGAAATGCCGATCGCGATATAGATCTCCGGCGAGATGATCTTGCCGGTCTGGCCGACCTGCATCTCGTTCGGCGCGTATCCGGCATCCACGGCGGCGCGTGATGCACCGACAGCCGCTCCCAGCTTGTCCGCCAAGCTGTACAGAATCTTGAAGTTCTCCGCGCTTCCCAGGGCGCGTCCGCCCGAGATGACCTTGGATGCGGTCTGCAGGTCGGGACGGTCGGTGGAGCCGGACTTGGCGCCCACGTAACGTGTATGAGTCGGCAGGGCGACGCTCAGGGTCTTCGACTCGACCGCCGCGGAGCCGCCGTTGGCCGCCGCTTCGAAGGACGCGACGCGCACGGTGGCGACGAGTTTTCTCGCGGAGTCGGCTTCGACCGTGATGATGGCGTTGCCCGCATAGATGGGACGACGAAAGCGGTGGGCGCCTTCGACGGCCATCAAGTCGCTGACCTGCGCCACGCCGAGCAATGCGGCGACGCGCGGCATCAGATCCTTGCCGAAGCTCGTCGACGGCCCGAACACGTGCGAGTAATCGGCGGCCAACGCCGCCACTTGCGGTGCAAAGGTCGCGGCCAATGGATGTTCGTTTTCCGGGCGGTCGATCCGCACCACCGATTTGACACCGGCGACGGCGGCCGCCTGGGCGGCGACGGCGGCGGTATCCGCGCCGAACAGCGCGATGGTGATGTCGGCGTCGGCGATGGTGGCGGCGCAGGTGACGCATTTGGCGGTGGCCGGATTCAGCGACTTGCCGTCGTGCTCACCGATGATTAGTACGTGGTGCATTAGATCAAACCCTTCTTCTTGAGTGCATCGACGAGCTCGGCCACATCTTTGACCATGACGCCTTTCTGGCGCTGGGCGGGGGGCTCGGTTTTAACGGTCTTGAGGAACACGGCGTTGCCGACGCCGAGGGCCTCGAGCGAGGTGACATCCAACGGCTTTTTCTTGGCCTTCATGATGTCCGGCAATTTCACATAGCGTGGTTCATTGAGCCGCAGATCCACGGTGACCACCGCCGGCAGGTCCACTTCGATGGTCTCCAGCCCGGCATCGATCTCGCGGGTTACCGTGGCCTTCTCGCCGGTGATTTCGACCTTGGAGGCGTAGGTTGCCTGGGGCCTTTCCCAGATCGCGGCCAACATCTGTCCCGTCTGATTGGCATCGTCGTCGATGGCCTGCTTGCCGAGGAAGATCAGGTCGGGGTTTTCCTTCCTGGCCAGGGCCAGAAAGGTCTGCGCCGCGACCAACGCTTCGACCGGTTGGTCCGTTTGCACGAGAATCGCCCGGTCGGCGCCCATGGCCAGCGCCGTACGCAGCTGCTGCTGGGTGTCGGCCACGCCGATGCTCACGGCCACGACTTCGATGCCGGTGCCGCGCTCCTTGATGCGCAGCGCCTCCTCGAGCGCGATCTCGTCGAACGGATTGACGCTCATCTTCACGCCGTCGAGCATCACACCGCTGCCGTCCGGCTTGACGCGGATGCGCACGTTGTAATCGACGACGCGCTTGATACAAACCATGATCTTCTGCATTGAGACTCCTTAAACAGCCGCTTCCGGCGCGCTTTTCGCTTTCGCCGCGGCCTGATGTTCCAAAAACGACCCACTGATTTTCGCCGCGCACTGACGCAGCTTGGGTAAAAATCGCTCGACCGCGGTCTGCAGCGGCATGGCCGACGACGGAAAACGCACGGTGATCACCGCAATGACGCGATCCGACGCGATCACGGGTACGCCGAGACTGACCTCATCCACCAGACGCCGCGTTCGGGTCACCGCCGCATAGCCCTGACGCTTGATGTCCGAAAGCGTAAGCTGCAGCTCGTCCCGTGGGGCTCGCGCCAGCTTATCGTCTTCTTTGTTCGAGCGCGCCAGGACATCGATGAGGCCGTCGCGTTCGGCGGCGGGACAGAAGGCGAGGTACGCGCGACCGGCGGCGGTCGTCAGGAGCGGCGCTTCGGCGCCGGCCGAGGACCGGTCGATTGCCAGCGGGGTAATATGGTCGGTAGTTTCGCGCACCAGCATGGCGGCACCCGATACAGTGGCGATCGAGATCGGCCAGACGATCTCGCGGCACAACTCAAAAATGAGGGACCTGGCACTTTGGCTCATCCATGCGTCATCATTGAAACCCTGACTCAACCCCCGGACCCGGATGGTCAGACGGTAGCGTTCATCGGCGGCATCGCGAAAGACGAAGCCCGCATCGCACAGGGTTTCCAGAATTCGATACACCGTCGTGCGCGGCAGCCGTATCTCCTGCGCCACTTCGGACACCGTCGCGCCATCGCGAGTGTTGAGCGCCGTCAATGCGTCAAGACCACGCGTCAGCGCGCGAATCGGGCGGGCGGATTCCATGAAACCTCGGCAGGGGGACGGCGTAGGCACGCACGGGCGGTTACCCTAATCAATTGGCGCGCTAGTTTAAGGTTCACCGCTTCGCTTGTCCACCTCGCGGTCAACCGAGTCGCCCAGCCACGATGAACCTTTATTTGCTGAAGCGCCTGGCGGGAGCGCTTCCCACGCTATTCATTATAATCACGGCCGCGTTCTTTCTCATACGGGTCGCACCCGGCGGCCCGTTCGATCAAGAGCAGGCGTTGCCGCCCGAGATCATGGCCAACCTGGAGGCCGCCTATGGGCTGGACCAGCCCGTCTGGACGCAATATGCCCGTTACATGAAGGCGCTGGCGCACGGTGATTTCGGACCCTCGTTCAAGTACAAGGACTTCTCCGTCACGGAGCTCATCGGACAAGGCTTCCCCGTGACCCTCGAACTGGGCGTCATCGCATTGCTGCTGGCGCTGGGCATCGGCATTCCGCTCGGCATCCTGGCGGCGCTTCGCCACAATTCGGCTGCAGATTACGCGACCATGTCGCTGGCGGTGGTTGGAATCGCCATTCCGTCGTTCGTCGTCCTGCCGTTCTTGGGGCTCGTGTTCGGCATCCGTTTGCATTGGCTGCCGGTGGCCGGCTGGGAGCCGGGATCGCTGCGGCACCTCGCACTGCCGGTGATCGCGCTCACCCTGCCGCCGCTCGCGTACGTTGCGCGGCTGACCCGGGGCAGCATGCTCGAGGTCCTGCGCAGTCACTACATCCGTACGGCCTTGGCCAAGGGGCTGCCGCTCGGCACGGTGATCTTGCGGCACGCGCTGCGGCCGGCGCTGATGCCGGTGGCGAGCTATCTGGCACCCGCGGTGGCCTCGATCATGACCGGATCACTGGTGGTCGAATCCATCGCGGGGCTGCCGGGCATCGGACGCTATCTGGTGCAGGGTGCACTGAACCGCGATTACACGCTCGTCATGGGCATGGTCATCATCTACTCGACGCTGCTGATCGTCATGGGCTTGGTGGTCGATCTGTTGTACGCGTGGCTCGATCCGCGGATTCGATTCGAATGATGAGTGCTGCCTCCCGCCTGCGCGCCAATCCGGCGGCGGTCGCCGCGCTCGCGATCATCGCGGCATTGATTGCGCTCGCGCTCATCGGTCCCTGGTTCAATCCCAACAACATCGAGTCGCTCGATTGGGCCAACGTTGCGGTGCCGCCCGGGTTGTCCGGCGCGCATTGGTTCGGCACCGACCGACTCGGCCGGGACTTGTTCGCCCGAACATTGGAGGGTACGCGGATGTCCCTGATGGTCGGCCTCGTGGCCAGCATCATCAGCTTGACGGTGGGCATCGGCTATGGCGCGGTGGCGGGTTACGTCGGCGGCCGTACCGATCATTTGATGATGCGGTTCATCGAGGTGTTGAGCGGCCTGCCGCTGATCTTCTTCGTCATTTTTCTGACCGTGATTTTTGGCCGCAGCCAATACTTCTTGTTCCTGGCGATCGGTGCGGTGGGGTGGCTCACGATGGCACGCATCGTGCGCGGCCAGACCTTGAGCATTCGCCGGCGGGAGTTCATCGAAGCGGCGGTGGCGTCGGGCGCGAGTTCCGCGCGTATCATCCTCAGACACGTCGTGCCCAATCTGTTGGGCCCGGTCATCGTGTACGCGACCCTGACGGTGCCGCAGATCATGCTCTTCGAGAGTTTCCTCAGCTTTTTGGGTCTGGGGGTTCAAGAGCCGCACGCCAGCTTAGGTACCCTGATCGCGGAGGGCGCCGGTGAGATGGAAGCGGCGCCCTGGATACTGCTGGTGCCCGGCATCGCTCTGGCGCTGTTGTTGCTGAGTCTGAACATCCTCGGCGATGGACTGCGCGACGCGTTCGACGTACAGGAGCGCTGACGTCGTGACGGCCACGTTGGCGATCGAGAATGTGAGCGTTCATTTCGACGCGGGCGATGGCCCCCGGCGCGCGGCGGTGCGCGAGGTCTCGCTGGCCGTTGCACCGGCGGAGTGTGTCGGAATCGTGGGCGAGTCCGGTTCTGGGAAGACCCAGCTGTTCATGGCCGTGATGGGCCTGTTGCGGGGGGGCGCCAGAGGCTCCGGCGCCGTTCGCTTCGAGGGTCGGGACATCCTGGGAGTTCCGCGGCGCGATCTGAACCGCGTGCGTGGCTCGAAACTCACCATGATCTTTCAGGATCCGATGACCTCGCTCACGCCGCATTTGAAAATCGGCGTGCAACTGGCCGAGACGCTCGTGAGCCACGCAGGTCTGTCCTGGCAGGAGGCCGAGCGTGCCGCGTTGCAGATGCTGGAGCGGGTGAGGGTCCCCGAGGCGCAGCGCCGGTTGCGGCAATATCCGCATGAATTGTCCGGCGGCATGCGGCAGCGTGTGATGATCGCCATGAGCCTGCTGTGCGAGCCGTCGCTGCTGATCGCCGATGAGCCGACCACCGCGCTCGACGTCACCGTACAAGCACAGATCATGGATGTCTTGAGGGCCGTTCGAGCGGCCTCGCGCATGGCCATGGTGCTCATCAGTCACGACCTGGGCGTCGTCGCCGGTCTCGCCGACCGCATCCTCGTCATGTACGCGGGCAGGGTGGTGGAGAGCGCCGCGGCGGGCGATCTCCTGGCGGGGGCCGCCCATCCGTACACGGCGGAGCTGTTGAAGTGCGTGCCGAATCTCTGGGGGCCCCGACTGGCTCGCATGCCGAGCCTGGCCGGGTCGCCGCCCGACGCGAAGACCGCGGAGCGAGGATGCGCCTTCGCGCCGCGCTGCCCGCGCGCGGCCGAGCGCTGTCGGGTCGAGCGTCCGTTGCTCCGGGCACCGGAGGCGCCGACGCGGGGCCATGAAGTCGCCTGTCACTACCCGGTCGCGGCCACAGCGGTGACGGCGTGAGCGATCCGCTGCTGGTCGTCCGAAATCTGCGGGTTGAATTCGGCGCCTTTACCGCATTGCACGACATCAGTTTCGACGTCGGACCCGGCGAAACGGTGGGTTTGGTCGGCGAGTCCGGGTCGGGCAAGTCGACCTTGGCGCGCGCGCTGCTGCGGCTGCTGCCGGCGGCCGGCGGACAGGTGGTGTGGCGCGGCGAGAATCTGTTGGCCATGGGCGCCGCGGACCTGCGCCGGCGGCGCCGGGATCTGCAGATCGTTTTTCAAGACCCGATGGCGAGTTTGAACCCCCGCTTGCGGGTGGGCGACACGTTGGCGGAGCCGTTGAAAATGTTCGAGCCCGCGCTCTCGGGCGAAGCTCGCGCGACGCGGATTTCGGCGATGTTGGAACGGGTGGGCTTGTCGGCCGACATGGCGCGCCGCTTTCCGCACGAATTCAGCGGCGGCCAATGTCAGCGCATCGGCATTGCGCGGGCCATGATGCCGCAGCCCAAATTATTGATTTGCGACGAGCCCGTGAGCTCCCTGGATGTGTCGATCCAGGGGCAGATCGTGAACCTGCTGGCCGACCTGCAACGGGATCTGGGCACGTCCATGCTGTTCATCAGCCACAACCTGGCCGTCGTCCGGCATCTGAGCCACCGCGTCCTGGTGATCTACCGCGGCAGGTTGGTGGAGGTGGCCGACCGGGCCGCCTTGTTTGCCCAATCCGCCCATCCCTACACACGGGCGCTGCTGGCGGCCGTGCCGGACCCGACGCATGCCTTCGCCGGCAGGGCGCTGACGACCGGGGACGAGCCGTCCTCGTCGCCACGGAGCACGGGGTGCTCGTTTCACGATCGATGCCCCCACGTCCAACCGGTGTGCGTGGGCGTCGTGCCGCCGCTCGAGGCCGTGGCGCCGCGGCATCTGGTGGCATGCCACCGCTGGCGCGAGGTCGTGTATCCTAAGGCCCCATGAAACAAGGACCAACCGCCCGGGGTGTGCGCGCCAGCGAGGGGCTGGCGAACGTTCGTTACGAGATTCGAGGCAAGCTGGCGCGGCGTGCACGCGACCTGGAGCGCCTCGGCTACGACATCGTGTCGCTCAATATCGGCAATCCCTATGCCTTCGGCTTTCGCACGCCGGAGACCATGCGCCTGGCCATGATCGAGAACCTGCGCAAAAGCGAGGGATACGTGCATCAAAAGGGCATCTTCCCGGCACGCGAAGCCGTCGTGATGCAGCAGCAGGAGCGCGGGGTCAAGGGCGTCACCGCCGAGGAGGTGTTCATCGGCAACGGCGTCAGCGAACTCATCGATCTCACGCTGCGCGCACTGCTCAACAGCGGGGACGAGGTTCTGATTCCAAGCCCCGACTATCCGCTGTGGACGGCGGCGGTGAACTTGAACACCGGCCGCGCGGTGCATTATCCGTGTCATGCAGCCGACGGCTTCGTGCCGGATCCCGCGCAAATCGAGGCGCTCATCACGCGTCGTACGCGCGCCATCGTGATCGTCAATCCCAACAACCCCACCGGCGCCGTGTATCCGAGGGAAACCCTCGAAGCGATCGCGCGGATCGCCGAGAAACACCGGCTGGTCGTGTTCTCGGACGAGATCTACGATCAGATCCTCTACGACGGCGCGGTGTTCGTGCCGATGGCGGCGCTCGTGCATGGGACGTTGTGCTGCACTTTGAGCGGCTTGTCGAAGGTGTATCGCGCTTGTGGTTACCGCGTCGGCTGGGCGGTGTTCTCCGGCGACGTCGAAAACGCGTCCGAGTACTTGAGCGGACTCGAGTTGCTGAGTTCATTGAGACTCTGCAGCAATGTGCCTGGTCAATGGGCGGTACAAACCGCGCTCGGCGGCTACCAGAGCATCAACGAGTTGACGCGCCCGGGCGGACGCCTGTACGAGTCGCGTCGGACCATCATCGACAGCGTCGCCCGCAGCAAGTACCTGAAGCTCTCGCGGCCGATGGGTGCGCTCTATTCGTTCGTGGAAGTGCGCAAGGAGGTGCTGCCGGACTTCGACGACCAGGAATTCGCGCTCGAATTGTTGGAGAACAAGCACGTGTTGGTGGCGCCCGGCGTGAGCTTCAACGTGCCGTACCAAAACTGCTTTCGCATCACCAACCTGCCCGAATCGGCGGTGCTTGCCAACGTGTTCACCCGCATCGAAGAATTGCTGGAAGGCCACGCGGCTGCGGCGCCGAAGCTGCACGTCGTCGGTCGGGCCGGATCGGGAGCCCCAATCCCCTTATGAGCGGCGGCCAGGCATGTAAGAATGCGGCTTGGTATAGTGCTGCGCAGCGATTGAGGCTTTTTCGATGAACGATAAACCGGACGACGTTGACCCCAACGGGAACCCCGCCCCGATTCCGACCTCGCCGAAAGGCCCGTCACGGACGTTGAAACTGAAGGGTCCCCGGATCGAGCGTCCCCCGCCGGCGCCGCTTCCGAGTTCGCTGCCCAAGCCGCAGTCGAATCCCATGGCGGGTTCGTCCGACGACAGGCCGAACTTCCTCACGCGGATCGACCAGGTGAAGCGGCAGATGCAGGCCGACATGGACGCTCTGGCGGATCCGAAGTCGCACGGAAAGAAACGGCCCTAAGCTTGGGTCCACGCCGAGCCTGGCCGGCGGCCTATTGCGACATGGCGCTGCCCGGGGGTGGCGCTGGCGCGAGTTCCAGCACATCACTGACCTTGGCGCCCGCCGCGCGTCACGGGACGACGCGCACCGTGGCGTCCACTTGAGCGGCGTCGATGTAACCGATGGCGGCGGGATTGGCCGCGATCAGCTTCTTGAGCTCCCCCTCGTTCGCCACCGATTTGGGCGGTTGGCCGCGTCCGGTGAACACGATCTTCGACCAGAAGGCCTTGATCTGAGCGGGAGATTTCCCGGCATAGTCTTCGTAGAAGAGGTTGCGGGCGTCCGAGCCTTCCCGTTGATCGATGGGAATGGCGATACCGCCGTCGGGAAAGCGGTTGACCCTGCCGAGAAAGATGTCCGCAACCTGGCTCTTGCTCAACGGACCGATATGGCTCTTCGCCGAGACGACCGCCACCACCTCACCCGCCGCGGCCCCGTGAACCAAGGTCACCGAGAGCAGGATGGGAATGAAGGCGGTGCGAATCGTCAGCGTCAACGCGGGCTCCTAGAACACGAAGTCGATGGAGACGGAAATGAGATTGAGCGTGCCGCCGGTTGGAAAGCCGGGCTGCAGATCCTGGTTGACGGCGTGTGCGCCGGCATCGACGCGCGTGTGATCGAGCTGAAATTTCAACGCGACGTTGCGCGCGAAGTCCCAGCGCGTCCCGGCCGATATCGTGTGCTGGGCCCGGATGGACGCCAGCTGGAAATCGAGTTCCGCGTTGAGGGCCGTGGCCGCCGGTGCCAGCGACGGCGGCAGCGCCGCGACGTTCAATCCGGCCGGCTGCGTCGTCGTGGAGGTCGTCGCAGCAGCATACGTGAGATACGGTGTGAAGCCGTGGATCCGATAACCGCCGCTGACATACCAACCGGTGTTGTTGCCGGTGAACGAGCCGGCCTGAATGTGGCCCCATTCGGCCATGACGAACCAGTTCTCAGGATCATAGCTCGCACCGACAGCATAAATATTCACGACATGATTGTCGAAGGAGTAGTTGGCGGCGATCGCGGCGCCGGCGGGTCCGAACGCGTTGAACGTATCGAACAGAGGTTCGAGGCCGTTGATCGTGACGTTCGCCCTGCTGTAGTTCACCCGCGCCGAGGCGAAGCCCTGTTCGTAGAGTTCCGTGAGGATCAGTTGTTTGCGGCCATGGATGACCCCGACCGTGCCCGGAAGCAGCGGCAAATCGGAGTCCGACCTGCCGACGGCAAGATGCAACGTATTCGTCCCGGGCCCCACGAGATGCCGATAACTGAGATCCAGGCCATCATTGCGGATGACCGGAACGAGGTCGTATACCTCGAGCGGCGGCCGCACCCAGGGGTTGGCGTAGCCCAGTTTGCGCGTCTCGTTGGACATGACTGTGTCCAACGGCGTGCGGCCGATGCGGACGTCGAAATCGGCGTCGAATTTGTACTTGACGTTGGCCCACTCCAGCGACGGACGGTAGCTGTTCTCGTAGTCCTGTTCCGAGACGACCTGCACCACCGCCGACCACTGCGAGGAAAAGTTCGCGGTGATTTGACCGGCAATCAGGCTGTCGACATCGGAACTCCAATTGTGGCTGTAGCCGGCGCCGTTCGGCTTCAAGCTGGTCGACGTGTAGTCACCGTCGTGCCGCGAGGAGTGCACCTCACCGAACGTGCCGAAGCCACCGAAGGTGAACATGGGCGGCGGCGATGCGATGAGCGACTGGTCGGCGCGCACGGTGCCCGGGTCGACATCGGACTGAGCGTTCGCCGCAGCGCTCAGCAACGCTGCGATGAGCACGGCGACCGTTTGGAATGTCATCGAGGTTCCTGTGTAATGCAAATGCACTTAAGGTTTTCCCCTAGTTCTGAGGTGCAAATGCTGCCGTGAGGGCATGGCAATCGAGATGCCGCACGTGTTGTAACCTGGATGGATCGTCCCTGTCCACATGCCATCCGAAGCATTGCAGTGGCGAGCGATCGGCGACCACGGAAAGCGGCGGCAATCCGTGGAATATGCCGTGGAGAAATTTGGTTGTGCGAACACGCGCACCAATTGGTTTGTGCGGTGCGTGTCTAATGAGACCAGTGACATCCTCTGAAAAAACCGGCGTTTTCGATGGCCGGCGCATCGCAGCCGCCGGCATCATCGTTTCAGCGTGCGCCTGTTACAGCGCTCGGGGAATGTACTACAGGGATGTCGCATGAGCGAGGCACCTCGAATGCGGGTGTTGGTGGTCGATGACAACGTCGCCATCCATGCCGATTATGCGAAGATATTGGCCCCGCTGATGCCGATGGCGGATCCCGATGCGCTCGACCGACCAGCCCTCGAACGCCCTGCGTCCGGCCTGGTCTCCGCGGTCCGAAACCCAGGAACGTCACCGTCCTACGAGATGGTGTCGGCTTTCCAGGGGCGGCAGGCACTGGGATGCGTCGATGAGGCGGTCCGCGCCGGTAATCCGTTCGCGCTTGCCTTCGTCGACATGCGCATGCCCCCGGGCTGGGATGGTTTGGAGACCATCGAACATCTGTGGGCGCTCGATCCTGCCCTGCAGGTCGTCATCTGTTCGGCGTTGTCGGATTACGACTGGCATGATGTCCTCGAACGGCTCGGACATCCCAACAATCTGCTCGTGATCAACCAGCCTTTCGACGCGATCGAGGTGCTGCAATCGGCAAATGCGCTCACCGGTAAATGGCACATCGAGCGGCAGCTGCAGCGTCACCTGGCCCGGCTCGAGGACACCGTGAAGCTACGTACCTTGAATCTCGACGAAAAAGATCTGCAGTTGAACGAGCAGACGCGCCTGCGGCGCCTGGCGGAGGCCGATCTCGCGCTCGCGCAGAAGCTCGAGGCGGTGGGCCGCCTGGCAGCCGGTATCGCCCATGAGATCAACACGCCGATTCAATACATCAGCGACAGCGTCCATTTCCTCGGCACGGCGTTCGATGAGTTGCTGGCGGTCGTGGCAGCGGCGCAGGCCGAGTGCGCGGTGGCTCCGAGATTCCTTGGCGACCTAGGATTCCTGCGCGACGAAGTGCCGCTTGCCATCGAGCGCACCATCGAGGGAACGCAGCGAGTCGCCACGATCGTTCGGGCCATGAAGGATTTTGCACATCCCGATGCCAGCGAGATGGCCGCCTCCGACGTCAACCGGGCAATCGAAACGACGCTGCTCATCGCGCTCAACGAGTACAAGTACGTCGCGACCGTCGACCTGGTTTGTGAACCGCTGCCGCTCGTCGTCTGCAACATCGGCGAGCTCAGTCAGGTCTTCCTGAACCTGATCGTGAATTCCGCGCATGCGCTGGCGGACGCGGGCCGGGATACGGTGACGGGTCGCATCACGATACGCACACGCCGCAACGGCGATTCGGTGGAACTCGATTTCGGGGACAACGGCTGCGGCATGCCGCAGTCGGTCATGGATCGGATCTACGACCCGTTCTTCACGACCAAGGAGGTGGGGCGCGGCAGCGGGCAGGGGCTGGCCATCGCACGTTCCATCGTCGTCGACAAGTATGCGGGTCGCATCAGCGCGACGAGCACGCCGGATGTGGGCACCCGTTTCAGCATATGCCTGCCGATCGTCGCCGGGTCCGCGAGCACCGCATGATCCGGGTGCTCTTCGTCGACGATGAGTCGCAGGTGCGCCACGGCTTGCGCTCGAGCCTGTATGCGCGGCGCAAGGATTGGGACATGCAGTTTGCCGAGGGCGGCGCGCAGGCGATCGAGTCGATGAGGAGCTCTCACTTCGACGTGCTGGTGACCGACCTGCGCATGCCGGGGATGAACGGGACGGAGGTGGTTGCGCACGCGCGGCGCGATTCGCCCGATACCATCCGGATCGTCCTGTCGGGTTACGTTGACGACGAGCAGTCGCGGCGTCTGGTGTCGCTCGCACACCGCTACCTCAGCAAGCCCTGCGAGACCGCCCGCCTGGAGGACTGCATCGATCGCTGTCTGGCGACGCGGGACCTCATCCAATCGGCGGAGTTGCGCGCCCGGCTCGGCTCGATCACGGAGCTGCCGCCCATGCCGAGGACCTTCGCGGCCCTGCAGCGGGCCCTGCTGGACCCGATGGTCGATTTGAGCAAGATTGCGTCGATCATCGAGCGCGATCCGGCGGTGTCGGCGAAGGTTCTGCAGGTCTGTAATTCCTCTTTCTTTCGGCTTCCGCGGCGGATATCCCGGATCACGGAGGCGGTCAGTTATCTCGGACTGTCGACGGTGCGCAGCATGACGTTGTCGGCCGAGTTGTTTCGCCCCGGCGACCCGCTCTCGCCGGCGCTCGACCTCGACCTGCTGCAACGGCACGCGCTCAATGTGGGCGCCATCGCTCGCTCGCTGGCGGGCGAGACGAACTGGGCCGAGGACGCGTTCCTGGCCGGATTGCTGCATGACGTTGGATTTCTGCTGCTCGGGCGGCTCTATCGGGACGAACTGCAGGCCGCGTTGCAGGCGGTCGCATCGGGAACCCCGCTGTCCGACGCGGAGCGTCTCCACGTGGGTGTGGAGCACGGCACCGCCGGCGCGTACCTGCTGGGTCTGTGGGGCCTGCCGTACGAGGTGGTCGAAGCGGTCGCCGTTCATCCGCGGTCCGGCACCGCGGCGAGGGCCGAGTTCGATGCGGCGAGTGCGGTCAGGATCGCGCAGGCGCTGCTGGCCGTCGTGCGACCCCAGGACGTGCCGTTTTACGAGACGGAATCGGCCGTGGTCGGCGACGACTACCTGCAGGCCCTGGGCCTGCCGCATTCCTGGGAGTCGCTGTTGCAGCGCGTGCACGGCCTGGTCGATGGCCGGGCGGCCGATTGAGGATGCCACCGATCAAACTGGCCGAAGTGCTGTGTGTCGACGATGAGCCGCGGGTGCTGGACGGCTTGCGGCTCACCCTGAGACGGGGGTACGACGTGAGCATCGCGACCAGCGGTGTGATGGCGCTGACGCTGCTCGAGCAGAGGCCCGGCATCGCCGTGGTGATTTCAGACATGCGGATGCCGGTGATGGATGGCGCCGCATTTCTGACGAAGGTTCGCGAGCGCGCGCCCAACGCGATTCGGATTCTACTGACGGGCGAGCCTGGCCGCGAGTCGGCGGTCGCGGCGGTCAACGAAGGTCAGGTGTTCCGCTTTCTGACCAAGCCCTGTGCACCGGACAAGCTGGTGGCCGCGGTGGAGGCGGCGGTCCGGCAAAACCAGCTCGTGATGGCGGAGCAGCTGTTGTTGCGCGAGACCGTGCTCGGCTGCATTCGCGCGCTGGTCGACATTCTGGCAATCGTCAATCCCGCCGCCTTCGGTCGCGGCAGCCGTCTCAAACGGATGACGATCGAACTGGCGGCGGCGGCCGGAATGGAAGCCAGTTGGGAGCTCGAGGCGGCGGCGCTGCTGTCGCAAATCGGTCACGTGTCGTTGCCGACCGATCTCGCCGACAAGGCGTTCGGCGGCGGAAAAATCAGCGCCGAGGAGGCGCAGTTGTTGAGCGAGGTGCCGACTGTCGCGGCAACGTTGTTGGCGCGGATTCCGCGGCTCGAGAACGTCGCGACCATCATCGCGCATGCCACGCGTCCGCGCACGGATGAGCACGCCGCCGAATCGAAGATCGCGGCGAGCGCGGCGGTGCTGCGCAACGTGCTCGACTTCGACGCGCTCGTGAGCAATGGCGAGAGCGTCGAGACGGCGATTGCGACGCTGCGGGTGCGGGCGGGACCCAAGCAGGCGGAACTCGTGACGCACCTCGCCTCGCTGCAAGGCGTGGTGGATGTCGGGCCGCTGCTGCGCGAGATTTTGCTGTGCGACGTCATTCCCGGAATGATCCTGCTCGATGACCTGCGAACCGAGTCCGGCACGCTGCTGGTGTCGCACGGCTACGAGATCTCGCAGAGCTTCATGGATCGAATGAGAAATTTCGCACCGAGCCTGCGCTACGCGCAGGTGCGCGTGCGCGTCGAGCGGCCGGACGTTGCTCTGTAGCGCACAGATGCGTGTGGAATGAAGGTATAGTGTTGAAGCCTTCGCAATGGTCGTGCGGGAAACCACCAACGGACGGGTGAGGGATTGACCGCCGTGGATCAAGGAGTGACACAGTCTCATGAAAAACGTGCGTGCTGCGCCCGTCAAATCGTCGAAGAAAAAGTCCGCGACCGGAATTACCGGCTTCGACTACATCACCAACGGCGGCCTGCCGGCCGGCCGCACCACCCTGGTGGTCGGAGGCCCCGGCTCCGGCAAGACGATTTTCGCGGCGCAATTCTTGCTGCATGGCGTCACCAAGTGCGATGAACCCGGCATTTTCGTGGCCTTCGAGGAAGCGCCGGAGCGGATCGCATCCAACTTCGAGGCGTTTGGATGGAAGATGGAGTCCCTGCCGTCGAGCAAACTCTTCTTCATGGATGCACAGCCGACGGCCGTTCTGATCCAGGCCGGGGATTTCGACATCGGCGGCATGTTGGCCGCACTCGGAGCCCAGGCGCGGCGCATGGGCGCGACCCGCATCGTGTTCGACGCGCTGGACATCATGATGGCGCTGCTGCCCGATGCGGCGGCGAAGCGGCGCGAGATCTATCGTCTCAACGCCTGGCTGCTGGAGAATAATCTCACCGGCATCGTCACGGCCAGGGCCGGCGGCCATGAAGCGAGCATGCTCGGCGACGGCACTTATGGATTCATGCAGTTTATGGTTGATTGTGCCGTCATCCTGAATCACCGGGTGACCCTGGGCATCTCGCAGCGCAACCTGCGCGTGCAAAAGTATCGCGGCTCCGCCTTCGACGAGAACGAGGCACCCTTCGTCATCGGCGAGGGCGGCATCGACGTGGCCGTGGCGCGCACGCGGGACCGCGTCGATGCGAACGTGAGCAGCGAGCGCGTCAGCAGCGGGGTCAAGCGGCTCGATACGATGTTGGGGGGCGGTTATTACCGCGGCTCCAGTGTTCGCATTGCGGGTTTCCCGGGCACGGCGAAAACCACGTTGAGCGGCGCGTTCGCGGAGGCAGCCTGTCTGCGCGGTGAGCGGACGGTGTTCATCAGTTGCGATTCGGACGGTGCGGAGGTGGTTCGTAACCTGACCTCGGTCGCCATTCAGCTCGGCCGCTTCGTCAAGAGCGGTCTGTTGCTGATCGTCTCCGCCCGCACCGTGATGGGCAGCGCGGAGGCCATGTTCTCCCGGATCAAGTCGGCCGCCACCCTGCACAATGCGCGTTGCCTGGTCGTCGATCCGGTCTCCGCCATGTCCAAGGCAGGGAACGAGTTGACGGCGCACAACGTCGTCGAGCGATTGATCGACTGGTCGAAGGCCCAGGGGATCACGCTGGTCTGCACCAGCCTGGTCGATACCTCCGAGGGTCAGATGGGCGCGGGCACGCCGCTGCACATCTCGACCCTGGCCGACACTTGGATTCAGCTCAACTATCTGGTTCAGGCGGGCGAGCGCAACCGCGGCATGTCCATCATCAAGTCGCGCGGGACGGCGCATTCGAACCAGGTACGCGAACTCATTCTCAACGACAACGGCATCACGCTGGCGGACATCTACACCGCGCGCGGCGAGGTGCTCATGGGAACGCTGCGCTCGGAGAAGGAAAGCACCGAGGGCATCGAGCGCGAGCATGCGCGCGTGCAGACGAAGCTCGAACGGGTGCGCCTGGATGCGGAGCAGGCGGAACTCGAGGTGCGCTTGAAGTCCGTGCAGACGGAACTCATCGCCAAGCAATTGGAAAAGGAACTGCTCGCGCGAACGACCGCCAGCCGCAAGGTCGGCGTGTCGCGCCGCAGTGCGCAGACGCGTGAGCTGCGTGGCGCGGACACGGTCAAGCCGGGGCGCAAGCCGCAATGAGCAGACCCGCTCATTTCAAGTTCCGCCTGTATACGGCCGATGACTCGCAAAACTCCGCCCAGGCGCTGGCCAACTTGAAGGCTTTGTGCGCGACCTACCTGCCGGAGCGGCACGACATCGAAGTGATTAACGTCTTTTCGGATCCGCAGCGTGCGCTGACGGACAAAATCCGCATGACGCCCACCTTGCTGAAGCTGGCCCCGCTGCCGATGCAGAGGGTCGTCGGCACCTTGAGCCAGACGTCGAAGGTCCTGCTGGCACTGGGCCTGGATCCGCCGCCGTGACGGACGATGCGGGCTCACACAGCGAGGAGTCCAGCGACGAGATCTCGGTGCTCATCAAGGCGCTGCTCGACGTGGACCAGCGCCTGGAGGAGTTGACGGAGGGCCAGATCGACTCGGTGGTGGACCGGGACGGTCGAACCTTCATGCTCCATCGCGCGCAGGCGGAGACGCGCTACGCCGAGGCGGCGAAGCAGGTCTCGATACTCAATGCGCTGCCGGCGCACGTGATTTTGTTGAACACCGGGGGCGAAATCGCCTCGGTGAATGCGTCGTGGCGCGGACTGCGTTGCAGCACGGTCCTGCTCGACCGCGCCTACGACATCGGCACGGATTATCTCGGCCTTTGCGACCGTTCCAGTGGGGCCAATGCCGCCAACGCGCGCAAGGCGGCGGCGGGCATCCGCTCGGTGTTGAGCGGAGACGCTGCGCGCTTCAGCCTGGAATATCACTTCTCGTTCGAGGGGAATTCCTACTGGTATTTGTTGAGCGTCACGCCGCTCAACGAGGAAAACCCGGCCGGTGCGGTGGTCATGCATCTCGACATCACGGAGCAGAAGCGGGGGGAGCAGCGGTTGCGACGTTTCGCCGTCGCCATGGACGCGATGGCGGACGCGGTCTACCTGGCCGACCGCGCCACGATGCGCTTCATCCATGTGAACGATGCCGCGTGCCGGATGCAAAACATGTCCCGGGACGAACTCATGAAGTCGGGCGCCGCGACCGTGTTGCAGGTGCCGCTGGCCCAGCTCGAAGTGGAGTACGACGAGTTGATCGCGAGCGGCGTGGCGGCGCCGCCGATCGAGCGTTTTCGTCCGGGACCGGACGGGTCGGGCGTCTGGATCGAATTACGCCGTCACGCGCATCGCTCGGCGGACGGGTGGACCATCATTTCATTGGTTCGAGATGTCACCCAGCGCAAGGTGGCCGCGCTCAGGATCGCCTATTTGAATCGCGTGTACGCGATGCTGAGCGGCATCAACACGCTCATCGTGCACGCGCAGGCGCGAGATGATTTGTTCGAGGAGGCGTGTTGCATCGCCGTGAGGGAGGGCGGTTTCCCTCTGGCCCTGATCGCCATGCTGGATGACGGGAATGCGCTCTCGCCGCTGGGATTGTCGGGCAAGGATCCGCTCCTGGTGGATGCCGTGCGGAGCTACTTCGAGAAGCTGGGCGACAAGGTCAACTCGATCTCCAGGCTGGCGCTCGACGAGAAGCGCGTGGTCGTCTCGAACGATCTGGCGAGCGACTCCCGAGATTCGTTCGGCTCGACCCACCCACAGTTCGGCATCCTGTCGATGGCGGTCTTCCCCCTCGTCATCGCCGATGAGGTCGTGGGGTTGATGGCGCTGTATGCCCACGAGAGTCAATTCTTCCACGCGGAGGAGGTGAAGCTGCTGAGCGAGCTGACCAACGACATCGCGTTTGCCGTGGATCACATCGGCAAGCAGGAGCGGCTCGACTACCTGGCGTACTACGATGCGCTCACCGGACTGGCCAATCGAAAATTGTTCCTCGAGCGGGTCAGCCAGTCGCTGGTGAGCTCGCCCGGTCGCAACCACAAACTGGCGGTGTTGTTGATCGACCTGCGCCGCTTCAGGGATATCAACGACACCCTCGGGCGTTCGGCGGGCGACATGCTGCTCAAACAAGTGGCCGAGTGGCTCGTTGCGAATGTGGGCGAGAAGAACCTCCTGGCGCGCGTCGGGGTCGATCAATTCTCGCTGGTGATGCCGGAGATCATCATGGGCCGCGATCTGGCGCGGCTGCTCGAGAAGACCATGACCGCGTTTCTGAATCACTCGTTCATGCTGGGCGGTTCGCCTTTTCGGATCGCCGCCACGGTGGGCATCGCCATGTTTCCCGTGGACGGCTCAGATGCCGACACGCTGTTCAAGCATGCCGAGGCGGCGCTCAAGAAGGCGAAGCTCGGCGGCGACCGGTATCTGTTCTACAACCAGAAAATGAGCGAGTCCCTCGCCGGCAAGCTGACCCTGGAGAACCAGCTGTACCGTGCGCTCGAAGCCGAGGAGTTCGAGCTGTATTACCAGCCGAAGATGGATCTCATCCGCGGCGTCGTCTCCGGCGCCGAAGCGTTGATCCGCTGGAACGACCCGCAGCTCGGGGTGGTGTTGCCGGGCCGCTTCATTCCCATTCTCGAGGAGACCGGGCTCATTCACGAGGTGGGGCGGTGGGCGCTGCGCCAGGCCATCCAGGATTTTCTGCGGTGGCGGCGCGCGGGGTGGTCGCCGATGCGCATCGCGGTGAACGTCTCGCCGCTGCAGTTGCGCAGCCGCTCCTTCGTCAGCGAGATCGAACAGGTGATCGGCGGCAATGCCAACGCAGCCAGCGGCCTGGAGCTGGAAATCACCGAGAGCCTCATCATGGAGGACATCAAGGGCAACATCGAGAGCCTGCGGGCCATCCGCAACCTGGGCGTGACCATCGCGATCGACGACTTCGGCACCGGATTTTCCTCGTTGAGTTATCTCGCGAAGCTTCCCGTGCATACGTTGAAGATCGACCGGTCGTTCATCACGGAGATGGTGACGGGACCCGAGGGGCTGGTGCTGGTGTCCGCCATCGTGAAGCTCGCGCACTCGCTCGACCTGAAGGTCGTTGCCGAGGGCGTCGAGACCGAGCAGCAGTCACGGCTCCTCCGGATGCTGAAGTGCGACGAGATCCAGGGCTATCTGTTGGCCAAGCCGATGCAGTGCGCCGCGTTCGAGGCGAAGTATCTGACCCGAGTCGACTAAACCCTCAGCCGGCGCCGGCCTTCAGGCGACGCCCGCCGTCAGGTGGTCGGCGAGCTGGTCGGCGCCGCCGATGAGCTTGCCCTCCATGAAAATCTGCGGCACGGTCGCGGCGCCCGACGCCGCCTTGACGCCCTGCATCGACAGTTCATCGCCGAGGTGCACGACGTCGAAGGTGATGCCGCTGCGGGTCAGCAGCTCCTTCGCGCGAGCGCAATGCGGACAGCCATGGCGCGCCATCATGAACGCCGAGCCCTTGCTCTTCTGGTTGGGCCTGAGGTAATGCCACATGGTATCGGCGTCCGAGACTTCGAACGGGTCGCCGGCGACATCGGGCTCGATGAACATGGTTTCGATCCTGCCGTCGTCGACCAGCATCGAGTATCGCCAGGAACGGGTGCCGAGGGACGCATCGCGGTGATCGATGGACATGCCCATCGCGGCGGTGAATTCGGCATAGGGGTCGGCGATGAAGCGCACACCTTCGGCCTTTTCGGCGCGCTGCCATGCCTCCATCACGAAGGGATCATTGACCGACAGGCAGATCACATCATCGATCCCGGCGCTCTTGAAGTCCTGCAGGCGCGCCACATAACCGGGAACGTGAGCGGTGCTGCAGGTGGGCGTAAAGGCGCCCGGCAACGCGAACAGAATGACGCGGCGGCCGTCGAATAAATCGGCGCTGGACAGCTGCTGAACGTTGCCGTCTCGTAGTTCCGCCAAGCTGACGGCCGGAACCGGTGAACCCGTTCGTGATGTTCGATTGCTCATGATGTCCTCTCGCTGAAGATCGAATTAGAGGTCGGGGAACAGGTGGCCGAACTTCAGCATCTTGGTGCGCAGGTAACGTTCGTTGTCATCGGTGACCCCGATCACCGGGATTCTCTCGACCACGGGAAAACCGGCCTTCTCCGCGGCGCTAATTTTGCCGGGGTTGTTCGTCATCAGGCGCAGCTCGCGCACGCCAAGATCGTCGAGGATGGAAAACGCCGCCGTGTAATCCCGGGCATCGACCGGCAGCCGTAATTCGCTGTTGGCGCTCGACGTGTCGCTGCCGGTGTCCTGCAGCGCATAGGCGCGCAGCTTGTTGATGAGTCCGATGCCGCGACCCTCATGACCTCGCAGATAGACGACGACACCGCTGCCCGCGGCGGCGATGGCCTCGAGCGCGAGGTCGAGCTGCGCGCGGCAATCGCAGCGCAGTGAGCCAAAGGCCTCGCCGGTCAGGCACTCGGAGTGTATGCGGACCAGCGTCGGATTCTCGACGGGCAGGGTGCCCTTTACCAGCGCCACATGCTCGACGCCGCTCTGGGTCTCTCGATAACCATAGATCGAAAAAGTGCCAAAACGGGTCGGCAGCTCGGTGACCACGACCCGTTGGATGGTCGGCCCCAATTTCTTTGCAGTTTCCAAAAGTACCCTCCGGGCTTGATCGGGCGCCGATTGTACCAGCGCCTCACGAACGCCATTATAAGCCCGATGCGCACGGTTAACGTGCCCGAATCCGCGCGCCGCGCACCGCCCGAGTGCGCGGGGCCCCGCGGCCCCGATTTATGCTTGCGCGGCCGCTGTTTTCATTGAAATATGCGCAATGCTCAAACTGGCGGTCCGATTTCTGTGTCTGGCGGGCGTTCTCGCCGGGGTCCCCCTACCCCTGGCGGCGGCGGCGGCCACCCCGGTGAATCTGGGGGTCGTCACGTGGATCGGGTATGGACCGATCTATTGCGCGGCCGCGAACGGCTCCTACCAGAAGTACGGCCTGGACGTGAAGCTGGTCAATTTCAGCGACAACTCCGTGATGCCCGGCGCGCTGCAGAGCGGCCAGATCGATGCGACCACCCTCACCTACGATCAAGTGATCGCCTCCAACGCCCGCGGCTGGAAGCTCAAGGTCGTCATGCCCGTCGATTACTCCATGGGCGGAGATGCCATTCTCGCGAGCACCAAGATTCAGGCGGTCAAGGACTTGAAGGGCCGCAAAGTGGCCTTTATGGCCGCCTCGCCATCGGATTTCCTGTTGGGTTATGCACTGGCGCGGGACGGCCTGTCGGAAAAGGACGTGCAGGCGGTGAACACGACGCCGGAGGGCGTGGTCGGGATCATGGCGGGCGGCTCGACCGACGCCGGCGTCAGCTACGAGCCGAACGTGTCGGTGATCGTGAAATCCGGCGGAGGCAAGCGGTTCCACGTGTTGATGTCCTCGCGCGAGGCCCGCGGCATGATCACCGATGTGATGGTTCTGAAGGACAGCGTGATCGCGAAGAACCCGAAGTTGGTCGACGGATTGATCCGCGGCACGCTGGAGGGTCTGGCCTTCATGCAGGCTCAACCCGCGGCGGCGGCGGCGATCATCGCCAAGACGCTCGATATCAGTCCGTCCGACGTCCGGGACCAGCTTGCGAACATCGAGAACCCCTCGCTGGCGAACCTCGGCGACGTGTTCAAGCCGGGCGCATTGCCGTCGTTTTATGCCAGCGGCAAGATCATCAGCGACATCCTGAAGCGCGAGGGACAGATCGACGCAGCGCCGCCGATCGAGTCCACTTACGACGCACGCTTCGTCAACGCTCTGCAGGCGCATTAGCGAGGGGTCATGAAGGCTACGTTGCTACGGATGCTGCGGGGATGGCCGACTTTTCTGATCGTTGCCTATACATTGCTCGGCTGGCCGCTCGGCATCTGGCTGTTGACGCGGCCCGATGCGTGGCTGAATGCGTTGGGCGTGCTGCTCTCTGCCCATACCCTGATCTATTCCGCCTATTTGATTCACGATTGCGCCCATCACGCGATTTTCTCCACCCGCTCCGCCAACGACCGCCTTGGAATTCTCATGAGCTGGATCAACGGCGCCTGTCTGGCGAATTATGCGCGCCTGAAGAAGAAGCACCTGCGCCATCACTCCGATCGTCTCGACGTCGTGACCTTCGATTATCGGGCCGCGCTCAACAGGTTGCCGGCCTCGATGCGGCGCGGCGTGCTGGCCCTCGAGTGGTCGTATGTGCCGGTGGTCGAGCTGCTGATGCGCGGCATGATCGTGGCCGCACCGTTCAGATTCGGCACGGTCGCCGACCGCATTCGAGTCGTATCGTTGCTGGCGGTGCGGGCGGCATTTTTCGCGGCACTGGCCTTCATCTCCGTCAAGGCGCTGCTGTTGTATGCGCTGTCCTACGTGATATTTCTGACGGTGCTGCGCTTCATGGACGCGTTTCAACACACCTACGAGGTCTTTGCCTCGCGCTCGCTGGAGGCGGCGGCACCCGATCCGCGCCGTGACCTGCGTTACGAGTACGAGAACACCTATTCGAACCTCATCACCGAGCGCTGGGGTTGGCTGAACCTGCTGGTGCTGAACTTTCCCTACCACAACGCGCATCACGTGAGGCCGAGCGCGCCGTGGCATCGCCTGCCGGCTCTGCATCGAACGTTGTATGCCGAGCGGGACCCACAGGTGATCACCTGCCGTCAGTTGCTGTCCAGCTACCATCGGCACCGCGTCGCACGCATCCTCGCGGAGGATTACGGCACGGTGGCGGCCAGCGGCGACCGCGTCGGCGGCTTCCTGGGTGCGGTCGGCGTCTCGTTCCTGACGGCCGTTTGAGCGCCGGCCAAGGCACCGACGACTCCATGTGGACGATCCGCGGCCCTCTCGACCGACGGCTCTATGGCGCGATCGCCGTGGGGAGCTTCGCGCTGTGGCTGCTCGTATGGTGGGCGGTCGCGGCGCTGCAGATCGTCGATCCGTTGTTCCTGCCCGGTCCGGGTGCGGTGCTGCGGCGGTTCGTGACCTGGTGGCGCGACGGCGACCTGCTGCAGGACGCGCGCATCAGCGTGTTTCGGGTCATGGCGGGATTCCTGGCGTCCGCGGCGTTGGCGCTGCCGCTTGGCCTCGCCATCGGCGCCTATCGGCCGGTGCGCGCCTTTTTCGAGCCGCTGCTGGAGTTCTCCCGCTATCTGCCGGCGGTGGCATTCGTCCCCGTGGTGCTGCTCTGGGCGGGTATCGGCGAAGCCTCGAAGATCACCGTGATCTGGATCGGCACTTTTTTTCAAATGGTGCTGATGCTGTCCGAGGATGTGGCGCGCGTCCCCGTGCCGCAGGTCGATGCGGCGCGCACGCTGGGTGCGACGGGTCCCGAGGTCGTGGCACTCGTGTTGCTTCGCTCCGCCTTGCCCGCGATGTTCGACACGCTTCGCATCACCTTGGGCTGGGCCTGGACCTATCTGGTGGTGGCGGAAATGGTCGCCGCGGACAGCGGACTTGGCTACGCGATACTCAAAGCCCAGAGGTTTCTGCAGACCGACCGAATATTCGTCGGGATCATCGTCATTGGACTGATCGGTCTCGCCACCGATCAGGCGCTGCGCTGGTGCCACCGGCGTTTGTTCCCCTGGGCCGGCGTGCGCGCGACGTGAGACTGCCGGATGAGCGACTCGAGGTGCGGGCGGTGGGCAAGTATTTCCACACGCCGGATGGATCCTTTGAAGCGTTGCACGACATCTCGTTCGGCGCGGCGGCGGGCGAGTTCGTCGCCATCGTCGGCGCGTCCGGCTGCGGCAAGTCGACCTTGCTGCGGATCATCGCCGGGTTGGAATCGCTGTCGAGCGGCGCCGTGTTGGTCGATCAGCGGGCGATCGCGGGCCCGGATCGCGATCGAGCGATGGTTTTCCAGGATTACAGTTTGTACCCCTGGCTCACGGTGTTGGGCAACATCCGCTTCAGTCAACGGCTGAGGGCGAACGGCCGGGATCGTCGGGGAGCCGATGCGGGCGGAGCGGCGGAGCGCTCGCTGCTGCTGCTCGAACTGATGGGGCTGCAGCGGGTGCGCGATGCCTATCCCAACGAATTGTCGGGCGGCATGCGGCAGCGCGTCGCGATCGCGCGTGCGTTGCTGAACCAGCCGGAACTGCTGCTGATGGACGAGCCCTTCGGCGCGCTCGACGCCCAGACGCGGGAAGTGATGCACGACCTCATCCTGCACATCGTGGCCTTCGAGAGACGGACCATCGTGTTCGTGACGCACGACGTGGAGGAGGCGGTGTACCTCGCCGATCGGGTGATCGTGCTCGCGCCCGGTCCGGGCCATGTCGATTCGATCTGGGCCACGGAGCTGCCGCCGGCCGCGGAGCGCACCCAGGAGATGAAGCGGGCGCCGGAGTTTCTCGTTATCGAGCGACGCATCCTGGACCGGATTCGGGCCACGTCGGGGGTGCAAAAGGACCTGGACGCGCTGCACCGCCTGACCCGGGGCAGCACGGCCGCGTAAAGGCGCGCAAGCTCAGTCGAATTTGAGCTGCGCGCCTTTCAATCGCTGCGCGGTGATCTCTTCCAGGTCGAGATCGGCTTCCAGCGCCTGCCGTGCCGTCCAAATCCTACGAGCGTTGGTGCCAAACACGCCTGGCGTGGGTATTACCCGCAACGTACGGTGTGGGCTCCAAGTTTGGGGCGCCCGGTCGAGACCTGTGACTGTAGAAGTGTGGTGACGCTGCTCGAGCAATCACACGGAGCCACCCATGGCGGAACGAAACAGTAACTCACGTACTCATTACATGCCGCAGGGTGCCGAGGTCCAAGCCGATGGCGTGCGCTTTCGGCTCTGGGCACCGGGTTGTGCCGAGATTCGCCTGGAGCACCGAGCCGTCGCGGGCGCGGCCGGAACGTCAACCGCCGAGACCGTGCTCATGAAGTCCACCGGCGAAGGCTGGCATGAATTGACGGTCGCGTCCGCGGGCGCGGGCACCCGCTACCAATACGTGCTGCCCGACGGATTGCACGTGCCCGATCCAGCCTCGCGCTTTCAGCCCGAGGACGTGCATGGTGCGAGCGAAGTCATCGATCCCGCCGCGCATGTCTGGCAGGACGCCGAATGGGTCACACGCCCCTGGCACGAGGCGGTGGTCTACGAAATGCACATCGGCACTTTCACCGCGGCGGGCACCTTTCGTGCGGCCATCGAGAAGCTCGATCATCTCGTGAAGTTGGGCGTGAGCTGCATCGAGGTCATGCCGGTCGCGGATTTTCCGGGTTCGCGGAATTGGGGCTACGACGGTGTGCTCCTGTATGCACCGGATTCGTCATACGGGCGTCCGGAGGACTTCAAGGCGCTGATCGACGCCGCGCACGCGCGCGGGCTCATGGTGATGCTCGACGTGGTCTACAACCACTTCGGGCCGGACGGCAACTATCTGCCGGTGTACGCGCCCGCGTTCTTCACGGAGCGGCACCACACGCCGTGGGGCGCCGCCGTCAATTACGATGGTGCGCACAGCAAGCCGGTGCGCGAGTTCATCATTCACAACGCCCTCTACTGGATCGATGAATTCAACCTCGACGGTCTGCGTTTGGACGCCATTCACGCCATTCTCGATGACGGCGCCAACCATCTGCTCGATGAACTCGCGGACCGCGTGCGTGCCGCACGGCGCGCCGGCGGGGGCGGCCCCGTGCATCTGGTGCTGGAGAACGAAGAGAATCAGGCGCGTCGCTTGAGGCGCGGCAAGGACGGTGCCCCGTTGCATTACACGGCGCAATGGAACGACGACGTTCATCACGTACTGCACGTGGCGGCGACGGGCGAGGACACGGGTTATTACGTCGAGTATCTGGGGGATACGGACAAGCTTGGCCGCGCGCTGGCTGAGGGTTTCGCGTTTCAGGGCGAGATGATGGAGTTTCGCGGCGAGCCGCGCGGCGAGCCCAGCGACATGCTGCCGCCGACGGCCTTCATCGCCTTCATTCAGAATCACGACCAGGTGGGCAATCGCGCATTCGGCGACCGGCTCACCCAGATCGCGCCGCCGGAGGCGGTGCGCGCCATCGCGGCGGTCTATCTGCTGCTGCCGCAGGTGCCAATGCTGTTCATGGGGGAGGAGTGGGCTGCCGCGCAACCGTTTCTGTTTTTTTGTGACTTCGACGGCGAACTCGCCGAGGCGGTGCGCAAGGGCCGCCGCGCGGAGTTCGCGAAGTTCCCTGAATTCCAGGATGAGGCGATGCGCGAGCGCATTCCCGATCCGCAGGCCGAGGCCACGTTCGCGTCCTCCAAGCTGGGGTGGGGTGACATCGAGAAACCGCACCACGCCGCGTGGCTCGACTTCTATACCCGCGTGCTCTCGGTCCGGCGGGAAGCATTGATCCCCGCGCTGCTGATCGAGGGCGCCCGGGGTGGCCGGTATTCAGTGTTGGGCGACGGCGCAGTGATGGTGACGTGGGAATTGAAGCGTGGTCAGGTGCTCACCCTGGACGCCAACCTGTCCGGTCGAACGGCGAGCGGCTTCGCGCCCGCCGCGGGGCGCGTGTTGTGGCAGGAGGGACAGCTGGTCGACGGCGCGGCCTACGGCGTAGCCGGGCCCTGGTTCGTGCGGTGGTCGATCGCATGATACCGGCTGCGGCTCTCGATCGCTTGGCCGCGCGCTGCGGCATCGAAAAACAGTTCCGCGATGCGCGCGGCGAGATGCAGTCACTGAGCGCCGACACGCAGCGGGCGTTGTTGGCCGCGATGGGCATTACAGCGGGCGATGACGATGCGGCGACCCGCTCGCTGGCCGAACTCGACCGGCTCGAGTGGGCAGCCGCTCTGCCGCCCATTTGCATCCTGCAGAGCGGCCAGCCTTTCGGCGTGAGCCTCAATCTGGCGCGCGCGGTGCTGGCGGACGGAAGCACCGTGGTCGGCACGGCGCCGGGCGATGCGTCGGCGCCCGGGGTCACCACGGTGGCGTGGCACATTGCGTTGGAAGGCGGCGGCGAGCGGCGCGGCGACGCGAGCTTCGACAGCTTGAAGTTGTTGGAGCGGCGTGAGGCGCCGGGGGACGGCACTGGCCACGGCGACGTCCCCGAGGGTGCGCGCAGTGACGGCGTAATCGGCGTGATTGGCGTGATCAATGAGCGACGCTGGCTCGCGGTCACCGACGACCTCCCCTTCGGCTATCACATTCTGAGCGTCGAGCCGGGCGGCCAGGTTGGACTCATCGTGTCGCCCGGCAAGTGCTGGCTGCCGTCGCAGATAGAATCGGGTCAGCGGCTGTGGGGCGTGTCCGCGCAGTTGTACCTGCTCCGCTCCGCTCACGACTGGGGCATCGGTGATTACAGCGATTTGCGTCAGCTGGTGCAGATGCTGGCGGAGCGCGGCGCGAGCGTCGTGGGACTCAACCCGCTGCACGCCATGTTCCTGGATGACCCGGAGCGGGCCAGCCCGTATTCGCCGCTGAGCCGATTGCTGCTCAACGTGCTCAACATCGATGTGGCAAGTCTCGCGCGGCAATTGCATGCGCGCGAGGCCGTCGAGCTGATCGAGTCTTCGTCATTCCAGAGCCGCTTGCGTCGCTGTCGCGAGGCGCGGACTCTCGACTACTCCGGCGTGGCAGCACTGAAGATTCCCGCATTGCGGCTCGTATTCCGGACGGCTCGCGCCGATCGTGGATCGGCGCATTGGAAGGGGTTCGAGACGTTTCGCCGGGAGTGTTCCGGCACCGTCGAGCCGGGCAGCGTCTTCCAGGCGCTGCGCGAGCATTTTGCGGCCGAGTCCGCCGAGCGGGCCGATTGGCATGCGTGGCCCGAAGAATACCGCGACCCGGCCTCGGAGGCCGTCGCGCGTTTCGCGCGCGACCACGCCGATCAGGTGACCTTTCATGCATGGCTGCAATTCGTTGCGGACACCCAGCTTGACGAGGCGGCCGAGGCGGCGGAGTCGATGGCCGTGGGTTTGTATCGCGATCTGGCGGTGGGCGCGGACCGTTCCGGTGCGGAGACCTGGGTGAACCAACGCGCCGTCGTCGGAGCGGCCCAGGTGGGCGCGCCGCCGGACATCTACAATCCTCAAGGTCAGGACTGGGGGCTGCCGCCGTTCAATCCAACGGCCTTGCGTGCCGAGGGCTACCGGAGCTTCATCGAGTTGGTGAGAGCCAACATGCGCCACGCCGGCGGCTTGCGCATCGACCATGTCATGGCCCTGCAGCACCTGTACTGGGTTCCGCAGGGCCGCTCGCCCGAGGAAGGCGGGTACGTCCGGTACCCGCTGTCGGACCTCGTCGCCATCCTCGCATTGGAGAGCCATCGTCATCGATGCCTGGTGGTGGGCGAGGATCTGGGCACGGTGCCGGAGGGCTTTCGCGAGCGGATGGAGGCGGCCAACATTTTGTCCTATCGGGTGCTCTTTTTCGAGAAGGACGACGACGGCTTTATACCGCCGGAGCGCTATCCGCGGCTCGCGTTGGCGGTTGCGGGAAGCCATGATCTGCCCACGCTTCGCGGGTGGTGGGAGGATGGCGACCTCGAGCTCAAGCGACGGCTCGGGTTGTTTCCGACGCCGGACGACGAGCAGCGCGCGGTCCGCGCGCGCGAGCAGGATCACGCCGCACTCCACGACGCACTCTCGACGGCCGGCGTGAGCGGGGATGGCGAGATCTCCGCCGACGAAATGCTCCTCGCCGGGCATATATTTCTGGCGCGCACCCGGTCGGCGCTCGCGATCGCCCAGATCGACGACATCATGGGTGAAGCCGACCCGGTGAACGTGCCGACCACGTCGGACGAACATCCGAACTGGCGTCGACGCTTGTCGGTGACGCTGGAAGACCTCGCCAACCATCCGCGTTTCCTCGAGTTGGCTCGCATGTTCGAGGGGGAGCGGGGCGCCGGCGGCACCTCATCATCGCCGCATACCGCTACTTCTTCAGGTATTGATGAACGATCTCGATGAGTTCCTCGGCGGCGATGGCTTGCGGCGCCTCTCGTGCGGCGCCCGGGTCGATCATGTGTTCGCGTATGTGGTCCTCGATGACGGCCGCCGAGCGCTACATCGGGTCTTGGACGCTGCGGCTCGGGGTGTTCGATCTGTCGAACGTCCCGAACAGTCCCCACCTGGATCCGGGATTTCACGAATTCCAGATCGATGCGGAGCTCGAGAAGCGCTACGGTCTTTTCGGTCAGGTGGGCCGTGCCCTCATCACGCTCTTTGACAGCCGCGGTCGCATGGGTTTGCTCGACCAGGCCATCGCCTATGGGGCGGCGACCGACACCACGCCACGGATCGCGGGCCCGTTTCGATCGTCGCGGCGCGGCTGCACGGACAATTCTAATCGCGTTAAGGCAACTCGCCGCTCGTGGCGCTCTTCGCGCTCTTGTCGCCCAGCCCGCCGAAGCGGCGCTGGCGGCCGGCGTAATCCTCGAGCGCGCGGTGAAATTCCGTCTCGTCAAAATCGGGCCAGAGGCAATCGGAAAAATAAAGCTCCGCGTACGCGCACTCCCACAGCAGAAAATCGCTGAGGCGGCGCTCGTTGCCGGTTCGAATCAAGAGATCCACCGGACCGGCATCACGCGCGGAATGATCGACCTCCTGCAACAGGCGTTCGAAATCCTGCGTCGCGATGTCGCCGTGACCGGCCGGCTGCCCGGCGCGTTGTGCGGCTTGGAGAATGCTGTATTGGGAAGAGTAATCGACCGCCAGGCGCAGATGCATGCCCGTGCATGACGCGCTCAGCCGTTCGCTTTGCTCGATGGAACGCAGGAGGTTGTCGCTCAACCGATCGCGTCGTCCGATGACGTTGACGCGGATGCCCTGTTCCACGCAACGGCGCGTTTCGCCGAACAGGTATTGACCGAACAGCTTCATGAGCGCCGCGATTTCCGTGGGAGGCCGCGACCAGTTCGCCGCGGAGAAGGCGTACAGCGTCAGCGTGTCGACGTCCGCGCGTGCGGCGGTCTCGACGGTGTTGCGGACGGCCTTCGCCCCTTCCACGTGGCCCGCCGTGCGCGGCAGACCGCGCTTGGTGGCCCAGCGACCGTTTCCATCCATGATGACTGCGATGTGCATCCGTCTTGAAGACCTGCGGTTAGACGCGGCGCGTCGCTTTGATGACGGCCTCGATATGCTCGAGATATCGTAACAATGCCTTGCGCCCGATTGGTGTGATGCGATACCGGGATTTGGGTCGCCGGGCCTCAAAAGATTTCGTGCATGCGATGTACCCCGCTTCTTCGAGCTTGCGGGCATGCGCACCCAAATTGCCGTCGCTGACGTCGAACAGCGCCTTCAACTCGTTGAACGTCAATTCATTGTTCGTGGCGAGCGCGCTCATGATGCCGAGACGAACGCGCTCGTAGATCAGGCGGTCGAAGCCGCCATCGTCGTGCGTTCGCGCGGATCGCGGCACGGGCAACGGCACGGGCTTGGCGTGGGATTTGGACGGCGTCGTCTCCGCCGGTTCGTCGCGATTCGCGGTGGCCTTGCTACCCATGACTGGCCCGGCCGATCAGGATGCCGAAGATGGTGTGGAGCGCACCGAATCCCATTCCGAGTATCAACGTATGAGTTCCCGGCACCGCGGCAAACGCCAGCAGTCCCAACAGCATGAACAACGAGCCCATGATGCAAATGAGTTTCATGGTGCGTGGAACGGTCACGGTGCTGGCCGAGAGCACCGCGCATCCATAGAGCAGCAGCCAGACGCCGGGAATGAGATTCGTGCCGCCGACACGCCACAGAACGAACGTCAGCGCCGCGCCGGCAAGCAACGCGGGGCACAGGCACAGCAGGAATTTCCTCACCGGCCCCAGGTAGCGGGCGTGCCCGCTCTGCGCCGCTTCGCGCGCCATCATGGCGCCGCCGACCGCGAGCGCGATCGCCGCCGCCACCAACCAGATCTGCAGCCAGTACGGCGCCGCCGCGGGAACCGATGCCACGATGGTCGCAACGAAGCCGATGATGCCCATGGTGATCCCCGCCATGCCGGGCACCGCCATCGAACCCGAGGATTCGATCGAAGCGCGGATGAAGGCGAGGGTGCCGAGAGCGCGGCTTTCGATCGGGATGGGGCTTTGCATGAACCGACTTTAAAGACGGATCGCTAAACCGTCAAGTTCTCTGCGATGTAGAGTGACTAGGATCGGTGAATCACCATTTAAGCTATGGCCATGCGCCACGCCGACACGCTTACGCCCACCCCAACCCCCACGCACGCGCCCGCGGCGGTTCTCACCATCGCCTACGGCCCATCGCCCGCTCAGGTCGGTGATTTGTACCTGCCGACGCTCGACACCGAAGCCGTTGCCGCCGGCGCCGCCCGGCCGACATTACCGGCCATCTGCCTGCTGCACGGCGGGTTTTGGCGGATGCCGTGGGGGCGCGACCACATTGCGCCGCTCGCCGCCGATTTCGCGCAGCGCGGCTTCGTGGTGTGGAATCTCGAGTATCGTCGCGTGGGCGCTCCCGGCGGGGGATGGCCGGGGACTTTGCAGGACGTGGTATCCGGCATCGAGCACCTGGCGACGATGGCGGCGCAGGGAGTCGCTCTCGACCTCGATCGGGTCACGGTGCTGGGTCACTCCGCTGGCGGGCACCTGGCATTGTGGGCCGCCGCCGCGCTCGACCGGCGACGCGTGCATCTCGCCGCGGCGGTGGGGTTGGCGCCGGTGGCGGATCTGGTCCTGGCCCATGAGCTGGGCTGTGGCAGCGGGGCGGTGCGGGACTTTCTGGGCGGGTCGCCGCAGGACCAGCGTCCGCGTTACGAGTCGGCGTCGCCGGCGCTGCGCTTGCCGCTCGGCATCCGCCAGTTGATCATCCACGGGACCCATGACGACGACGTTCCTGTCGAGATCTCGCGACGTTATGTCACAGCCTCGCGGGCCGCCGGCGACGACATCGAATTCATGGAGCTGCCCGGCGTCAGCCACATGGAGTTGGTGAGCCCGCAGGGGCTCGCGCACGAGGCGTTGTGCGGATGGCTGGCGCCCGCCGCCAAAACCTTGCATCATTGCGGTGTTCTCGGGGCGGAGTGAAAGTCTCCACCGGCGGTGATGGCGAGCAATCGCATGAGCCCGCGGGCGCTTGGCGCGTAAGCGACAAGGCAGCAGATTTGGTGTGAATCCAAAGCCGACGGTCAAAGTCCGGATGTACGAGGGCAGAGGATCTCTTGCGGCCGCCTTGCGGCCGTTGATTGCTTTGCGCCCCGATTCTGATGGCAGTTTCAGGAGTCGCAATGAATCAGGTCAATACCCGTCACAAGGTCCCGCGGATCGCCTTCGTCCAGGCATGCTGGCATCGCGACATCGTGGATCAATCGCGTGACGCGTTCTTAAAGTCCATCAAGCACAGCGGCTTTCAGCGCCGCCAGATCGATTGCTTCGAAGTGCCGGGCGTGTTCGAAATACCGCTGCAGGCGAAATTACTGGCCAAGACGGGCCGCTACGCCGCCATCGTTGCGGCAGGCTTTGTCGTCGACGGCGGCATCTACCGCCACGAATTCGTTTCGGCCAGCGTCATCGATGCGTTGATGAACATCCAGGTCGACACCGAGGTCCCCATCATTTCGCTGGTGCTGACTCCCCAGCATTTCCACGAACACGAGGATCATCGTAAGTTCTTCACCGAGCATTTCGTGATCAAGGGTGAGGAAGCCGCCCGGGCCTGCGCGGCGACCATCGCGGCCGTCGCATCGATCAAACGGCTCGTCGCCTAAAGCGTCACTTCCAGATCCACGGGGAGGCGGCCCTGGGAGTCGCGCGCGTGCAGTTGCGCGAGCTGATCCAGCTGCGCTCGAAGTGCCGGCGATGCATCGGGGCGCTCCTTGACGGTGCCGGAGAGCAGGCCCGAGCGTTCCTTTGCCGAGATTCGAATCTCGGCCTGGACCTGCAATGGTCCGCCCGTATCGGTCAGTTGCGCGGTCGCGCCGTCGGGAGTGACGGCGCCGTTCGCCACCGTCAGCGCATAGGCGCCGAGATCCGCGCCGGCGGCGACCTTCGGCGATGAGAGATTCGACACGTCGAGTTCGCCGGCGGCCGACTGCACGTCCACCGATGCGTCGGTGAATTTGAGCTCGAGTTCCGACAGTTTGAAATGGCTCAGACCGTGCCATCCGGCCGCGATGCCGACGGTGCCCAGATCTTCGATCGGGCCGCCGCCCGTCACGTTTTTCGCGCTCAAGCCATGACGGTCGATTGCCACGCTGGCGTCGGCCACGAACCCCACCAGCACCCAGTGGGCGTCCGCCGACAAGGTCAAGCTCAGCAAGTACCAGGGATGCAGGCGCCATTCGATCGCGCCCGCATCGCGCCCGTCGACAGTGATCTTCCCCGCCGACCCGTGCCATACGGTGCCGCTGAAATCTTCGGCATGAATCGACGGCGGCAGAACGCGTCGAACCATGGACGCCGGCAGCACCGCGACCACCACGATCAAGAGCGCGACGACGACGATCAGGATCAGCGGCAGAATGAAGCGCGAACGCTGCGGCGGCAGCGGCGGCTTAACGCTTCGCTTGGGCGAACGTGATGTTGGCATTCACCACTCCGGGCTTGGCCGCGCGATCGACCGAAATGGATTCGATCGCGAGACCGTAGCGCGCATCGAGCGCCGCCAGCCAGGTGATCATCGTGTCGAAGGGCGCCGCCTCCAATTGCACCCGCACGCCGGTGCCGCTGGGCTGGGTGCCGCGCATGGCGCTGCCGAGTCCAGCCTCGCGGCCCACGCGATCCACCAACACCACGGGCGCCTCTCCGGTATCCGCCGCCAATGTGCCGCCACCCGCCTGGACCTCGGGTGCGTTGACGCGCATCCACGCCAGATCGGCGGTGCGCGCGTCCCGCGTCTTCACGGCCGTCGATACAGCCGATTCCAGCGGCAGCACGATGCCGCCGAACAGGATCAGCGCGCACAGGGCGATCGCGCCGATTCCCACCACCCGCTGCTCGCGCGACTGCAGGTTGCCAAACCATTCTTTGATCTTGTTCATCGGCGTGCCTTGGCGCCGGAACTGCGCACCTGCATGTGCGCTTCGACGCCCGATCCCGCCGGCGTCGATGATTGAATCTCCGCGGTCAAACCCTGCCTCCCGACGATTTGCGACAGCTGGGAGAGCTCTCCCAAGCTCGGCGCCGTGATCTTCAGATCGAGCGCTTCTTCACGATAGCTCAACGAATCGAGCATGCTATTCGGCGTCGCGGAGAGCGCGCCGCTCAAGGTCTGCAAAGTTCGCAAGAAGAGCTGCGGGCCCGGCCCGGAGTGACGAATGCGGTCGAGGCGTGATTGCATCTGGCGTCGCGGGTCCTGCATCGCATCGGACGGCATGGCGGCGGAGAACACCTCCGCGATCTGGGCGTCGAGCGCCGCGGTCTCGTGTCTGGCCTGGCGAAATTGCACCGCCTGCGCCGCAACGTGAATCACCAACAGCACGACGGCGAGGGCGGCCGCGGTGCGCCACGGGCGCCAGCGAACGCCGTAGTCGGTGCTGCGCGCGAACTCCCCCTGCAACAGATTCACGGCGTCGGTGGACGGGAGATCGCGGGCCAGCCACGGCAGCGGACCGTCCGGCAGCAATTGAATCTTGAGCGATGCGAAATGATCGATCAATCCTTCGATCTCATCTTGAATCGCGACCCAGTCCTCGCGCGTCACGTAGAAGATGGCGCTCTCCAACACGGGGGGCTCCAGCGCATCGGCCAGCGCACTGGCCGTGAGCGGGTCCGGAATGACGCCGGCGACGATCAACGCGTCGGTGACCGGCGTGAGCTCCACGGAGAAGGGCAGCATGCCGGGTCGTCGCACCGAGAGCCGTCCGTTCTCGTACCAAAGCATGGTCTGACCGGGATTGTGCGGCAGCAGCGACATGTCCGGATAGATCGCGACCGGCGTCAGGCCCGCCTCCAGCAGGTCCGCGAGCCATGCCTGGAGCACGGTGCGCGAGACCACGGCGACCGGTGTCCCGCCGCCCGGACGCCGCTTGCCCAGTGCGAACACGAGTTGATCGATGTCTTCGGTCAGCTGTTCTTCGAGAGCGAACGGCACCGCCCGCGCCAGCTTGACGCCGCTTCCCGGCGGCAATTCGGGCTCCGCCAGGAGAATCTGCGTGGCGGGGGCCAGCACCACCACCCGCGACGTGCGGCCGACGGCCGCGGCCAGGCTCAAGGGACCGCGTTGCCGCGACGCGGCCGGTTCGCCGGCCTCGTTGATGGTCAACCATTCGGTATCCTCTGATCTGTGCGCAGGGAGTCTTAACAGTAAAGTTTGCGGCATGTTTCTTTTAGATGGTCCCGAATGTACGCAGCAAGGGTGACACTTTTCCACCGGTGCTACGAGACAAAAGACTGTACAAGGTGAACTCCGTAGTGCCAAGCGTGACCCGGGTGGTCAGCCTGAAGTAGGTGCTGGAGTCCAAGAACCGGCCCGTGATTTTCGACGCCACCGCCTGGGTCATGATGGTGGTGAGCGTCGGGACGGTCGGGAAACATCCCGTTTTGCGGGCCTCCACCAGCACCTCGGGGGAGCGTGAATATTCGCCGCTAAGGCCCGGCGCGAGGCTTTCGATCACCAGCGCCGGCGCCGTGCAGATGTTGATCGCAGCGGTCATGGTGGGCAATGCGGTCACGTAGGGAGCGATTTTCCGGTACATGTCGCCGGTGAATCCGGGCATGTTCATGAGCTCCGTCGCCGTCGTCATGGGCCAGTTGGCGGTGCGATACGGGGGCGTCTGTGAGGTATACACTGAATCCTCGGCGCCGTCGGGACTGCCGGGTTGGTCATCCCTGTCGATCCAGTCGCGCGCGATGCCGGCCCATTTCGCGTCCAATCCCACGGACACCAGCAGCCGCTGGAACTGTGCAAGAGTCTCCGCGTCCTGCTTGCCCGAGGAATCCAATCGAGCCAGATTGTTGAGATTGAAACGGCCCTGCATGTCTTCGAGATAGGCCTGCAGCGTGCCGATCGGCTCGCCTTCCGCATCGTTCTCCGGCGTCAACGGCAAAGGCTGGGTGGGCTGCGCCCACGGTTGCGCCAGCGTGATCTGGGTGCCGCTCTGCTGGCTCAGGACATCACCGGCGAGCGCTTCGGCGCCCATGGCAAATTGCACGGCTTGTTCCGCCGCCAGCACACCCGTGGTGCGGCGCTGCTCGATCCAGCCGTCGAAGGTGAGCTTGGTGGCGAGAATGGTCGCGAGGGCCACGAGAACGAGCGCGATGATGAGCGCGACGCCGCGCTGCTTTTGACGGGGCGGATGCCGTCCGCGTCGCCGCATCCGCGGCTGCAGCGGCGCGCTCATCCTGCGACCTCGACCAGGCGTCTGATGCGGCCCCAGTCCTTGAACTCGATGGTGATCTCCACCGCCACCGGACGCGTCACGAGGCTGTCGGGCAGCTGCAAGGTCGAGGGCGGCCATTGGTTCTGCCAGGCCTGGTTGTCGTCGAGATAGCGCAGCTGGACGGTCTTCACCCCGGTGAACAGATCCTGGATCACGGGCTTGCCGCCCTGCGCCGCATCGACGGCAGTTTGATAACTGCGCTTGACCACGGTGCCGACCAGGGCATAGGAGACGCGCTGCAAGGTGCTGCGCTGCTGGCCCGCGGTGTTCGACCAGCCACCGCGCGTCAGATCGGCCAGCGGGATGCTCGAGGAGTCGTTGCCGCTGCCGCCGCTGCCGCTGAAGCTCGAACTGAAGCCCGGCCCGGAATTGAACTGCATGCCCGAGGTGTTCGAGCCGATGCCGCCCGAGGTCGTGGTGCCCGCGCTCGTGCCGTTGCCCGCACTGCCGCGCAACGCCGGCAATTCGCTCTGTCCGAGCGGGTCGCGCGCCGGATGCGCCGTCAGCTGGGCGAAGTCCATCACCATGACCCGGATGCCGAATTCGATTTCGCGCGAACGCGCGAGCGATTCCTCGGTGCGCTCGGCCGAGATGCGCGCGGCGCGATACGTGCCATAGCCCAGTCCCGACATGATCCCGAGTATCAACAGCGCGATCAGCAATTCGATCAGCGTGAAGCCTCGCAGGTTGCGACCTCGCAGGTTGCCCCTCATGGGATGGTCGCCGTGCATCATGGCGTCGGCGTGGTGGTCGGGGTGGTGATGGGCGCAGTCGTGTTGGCGGGCGTGGCCGCGCCCATGCTCTGGTTCATGCCCGCGGCCCCCGCGGCCTGGGCGGCTGCGGCGCCGCTCGAGTTGGCCACGGTGGGCGGCATGGCGCCCGTCACCCACGTGGGATTCGAACTGCCCGGCGCGCCCACGGCGGTGCCGAGAAAGCTGGTGGACTCCGCGATCGGATTTCCCTTCGCCTTGGAGTCGCCGGCATACACCCGCACCACCACACGCTTCATGGTGCCGATGCTGGTGTTGAAGTATTTCGTGTCGTAATGCCACTTGCGACCGGCGAAATCCACCTCGGCCGTGTCGACGTTCTGCGCGAATTTATTGCTGGCGTTCAACCGTACTTCGACGAGGCGGTTCATGGCGATCCACTGCGCGAGGGTCTTGTCCCGCAGGTATCCGCTGGTGCGGGCCGTGCCGCTCACCGCGACCATGAGCGCCGCCAGACCCATCGCGACGACCATGAGGGCGACCAGCACTTCCACCAACGTGAAGCCGCCTGCGCGGTGCGATCTCACGTGCGTTTTGCCACGTGGTCCGAGCTTTCGCGCGAGACCTTGCCGAGCGCATCGCCGATCACCGAGGCTTGCGCCTTGGTCGCATCGCGTTGCAGCGTCAGCCGGAAGGGCGTGCCTTCGCCGCTGGCGGCGATGGCCACCTGGGGCCCGGGCGCGGCATTGCTCGACAGGTTCTTGTCGGGGGCTTTGAGCACCACGGTTTGGGCATCCAGCTGCAGCTGGAAGGACAGACCTTTGGCCAGTTCGCGATGGCGAAATTCGCGCTCTTGATCCATCGGCATCCAGCGATCGCGCGCGGCCTGGTAGGCGACGAACCCGTAGCCGGTGGGCTCGATGCGCAGGCCGAAGTCGCGGCCTTCGAGAAGGGCGCGTTCGTGCAGCATGCCGACCAACCCCTCGATGCGCCGGCTTTCTTCGTCGAGCTGCGCATCGCGGCCGGTCACGCCGACCGACAGGACCGCCAGCGAGATGACGATGCCCATGATCACCACCACCACCAGGATCTCGACCAGCGTGAACCCACGGCTGCGCGCCAGGGTGCCGGTCCCAACGACACCGGTCCCCACGACGCCGGTCGCCGTGACGCCGGTCCCCATGACGCACCCGGGGGCGGGCGCTCTATCGTTGATCGAGGGTGGTCGTGCTGATGTCGGCGTCGTAACCTTCACCGCCCTGCTTGCCGTCGCGGCCGTACGTGGTGATCTCATAATCGCGCCCGTCCGCGCCCGGACTTACATAGATGTAGAGGTTGTTCCACGGATCCTTCGGCAGCGATGGCAGGTAGCCGCCGGAACGGTAGTTGGTGATCGTCGGATCGTTGGGCTGCTTGACCAATGCCTGCAAGCCCTGCTCCGTGGTGGGATACTTGAAATTGTCCAAGCGATACAGATCGAGCGCCGTCTGGATGGCGCGAATGTCGCTCTGCGCCCGGGTGACCCGGGCCTTGTCGACGTTCTCGAGAATTTTCGGCACCACGAGGGCGCCGAGCACTGCGAGAATGACGACCACGACCATGATCTCGATAAGGGTAAAGCCGCTTTGGCGATTGCGCATGTTGACCTCGGAAATTCACTGAATGATACCAAAATAGGCGGCATCGATGGCTCGTGACGACGCAAATCGACTGAACCGGCTCGCGAGCATTCTACAGTGGGACCGCGGCCGTTGGATTTGGTTGCTGTTGATTTTAGTGCTCCTCGACCTGGTGTTGGGGCTTGGCGACACCCTCGGCGCGTTGCTGCGCTATGACCGCGGCGCGATTGGCGCGGGTGGTTGGTGGCGGTTGCTTACGGCCCACATCGTGCACCTGGACGTGCATCATTTGATCCTGAACGAGTTGGGGTTGGTCCTCGTGTGGTCGCTGTTCGCGGCGGATTACGATGCGGTCGAATGGCTGGTGATCGTGCTGGCCGGCGCGCTGGCGATCAGTTCGGGTCTTTGGTGGTGGAGTCCCCGTGTCGCCTGGTACGTCGGCGCGTCCGGCATTTTGCATACCGTCATGGCGGCCGGCGCGGCGCGGCATCTGATCGAGCGTGCCTGGGATCGTTGGATCCTCATCCTCGGCCTGGGCGTCAAGCTGGCCTACGAGCAGTTCGGCGGCCACGAGCAGCCGCTCGTCGTGGTCGATGCCCACTTATATGGGGCCTTGTGTGGTTTCATCGTTGGAGCTGCACTCTGCGGCCGGATGGTTATAATCCGCCACCGTAATAAACCCTAAGGGCCCGTCGCATGTCAGTTGCCTTCGTTTTTCCCGGCCAGGGCTCGCAGTCCATCGGCATGATGAGCGCCCTGGCGCAAAGCTCGCCCGTGATCGAGTCAACTTTCGCCGAAGCGTCGCAGGTGCTGGGCTACGACCTATGGCAACGCTGCCAGACGGGTCCCGAGGAGGCGCTGAACGCCACCGAATGCACCCAGCCCGCCATGTTGACGGCCGGTGTCGCCACCTATCGGTTGTGGCTCGAGCGCGGCGGCGCCGTGCCGAACGTCATGGCGGGTCATAGCTTGGGCGAATTTACCGCACTGGTCGTCGCCGGCTGCCTGGATTTCAAGGTCGCGGTGGACCTGGTCAAGTTTCGCGCCGAGGCGATGCAGTCCGCGGTGCCGCACGGCGAGGGCGCCATGGCCGCGATCCTGGGGCTGGAGGATGCAGTGGTCGAATCCGCGTGCGCCGAGGCGGCCGCGGGCGAGGTGGTGGAGGCGGTCAACTTCAATGCGCCCGGCCAGGTGGTCATTGCGGGCACGGAGGCGGCCGTGGCGCGCGCCATCGGATTGCTCACGGCCAAAGGGGCCCGTCGCGTCCTGCCGCTGTCGGTCAGCGTGCCGGCCCACAGCTCGCTGATGCTGCCCGCCGCCGAGAAGCTGCGCGAACGGCTGGCGGCCACGGCGGTCGCGGCGGCGGCCATCGCGGTCTACGGTGTGGACGTGAAAATTCATAGGCGTCCGGACGACATCCGTGCCGGCCTGGTCAAGCAGCTGCATACGCCGGTGTATTGGGCGGCGACGGTGCGCCGCTTGATCGCGGGCGGCGCCACGCGGCTCATCGAGTGCGGACCGGGCAAGGTGCTGACCGGTTTGAACCGGCGCGTCGACAAGAATCGTAATCTCAAAATGCTGGCGCTCGAGGATCCGCAATCCTTCGAGGATGCGCTGGCGTTGTTGCAGAGTGATGACTCAAAGGAAGCCCTATGTTGAATGGAGAAGTAGCCTTGGTGACCGGCGCGTCGCGCGGCATTGGCGCGGCCATCGCGGCGCGCCTCGCGCGCGACGGCGCGCGGGTGATCGGCACGGCGACGACCGCGGAGGGCGCCGCGCGCATCGGTGAAAGTCTCGGGCCGCTGGGCGGCCGGGGCGCCGTGCTGGACGTCACCCGCCAGGACTCGATCGATGCGCTCATTGCCGACATCGAGGCGCAGGAAGGACCCGTCGGCATCCTCTGCAACAACGCCGGAATCACCCGCGATACGCTGCTGCTGCGGATGAAGGCCGACGATTGGGATGTGGTGATGCAGACCAACCTGGCGTCGGTGTTCCGGCTGTCGAAGGCTGTGCTCCGGGGCATGATGAAAGCGCGCAAGGGGCGCATCATCAGCATCGCGTCCATCGTCGGGCTCACCGGCAACCCGGGTCAGGCGAACTACGCGGCGGCCAAGGCGGGCATGATCGGCTTCACGAAGTCGTTGGCCCGCGAGGTGGGGTCGCGCGGCATCACCGTCAACGTGATCGCGCCGGGGTTCATCGACACCGATATGACCCGGTCGCTGAGCGATGCGCAGAAGGAGACCTTGAACGCGCAGATCCCGCTCGCGCGCCTCGGGCAGCCGTCGGACATTGCCGCTGCGGTGGCCTTCCTGGCATCCGCCGATGCGGCGTATATCACGGGCGAAACGCTGAGCGTGAACGGCGGGATGTACATGGGCTGAGTGGTCGGCGGGCGGCGGCCCGGGCAGTTTACGCACCCCAATTCCGGAGTTTTGTCAAGGCACCGATCGGGTGAGTGCAATCAATTGTGTGTTCACGGTAGCCGCCGCCGCCGCGTTCACATAAAATACGCGCCCTGCCGATACCGGAGGCTGGCCGCGAGCCCTTTGTCGAGCGGCAAAATTTTAATAGCTATCCCGAAAGGACACCATAACGATGAGTACTGTTGAGCAGCAAGTTAAGAAGATCGTGGCCGAACAGTTGGGCGTGAAAGAAGAAGAAGTGACCAATGACGCCTCGTTCGTCGACGATCTCGGCGCAGACTCGCTGGACACGGTTGAACTGGTGATGGCGCTCGAAGAAGAGTTCGAGACCGAGATCCCGGACGAGGATGCCGAGAAGATCACCACGGTTCAGCAGGCCATCGACTACATCAATTCGCACAAAGCGAAGGCCTAACGGCACGCCCTACGGGATCCTACCCTGTAGGGCTGATTTGGTTCGTCTGCCATCCAAGCAAGCATTTGTTTGAGGAGTCGCCGTTGAGCAAACGTCGCGTCGTAATCACGGGTCTTGGTATCGTCTCACCGGTCGGCAACGACGTGGCTGCCGCGTGGTCGTCAATCCTGGCGGGGCGCAGCGGCATCGGCCCCGTGACGCGCATCGACACCTCCTCGTTCCCGACGCACTTCGGCGGCGAGATTCGCACCCTGGACATCGAGCCGTACATCAGCGTGAAGGATGCGCGCCGCATGGATGCGTTCATGCAATACGGCGTCATCGCCGGCATGCAGGCCATGCGTGACTCCGGGTTCGTGGTCACCGCGGAGAACTCCGACCGCATCGGCGTTCTCATGGGGTCGGGCATGGGCGGCCTCGAGTCCATCGAACAGACCTACGACAAATTTCTCGAGACCCATTCGCCGCGCAAGGTCTCGCCGTTCTTCATTCCCGGCAGCATCATCAATCTGGTGGCCGGCCATCTGTCGATCGCGTTCAACATGACCGGGCCCAATCTGGCCGTCGCCACCGCGTGCACGACCTCGACCCATGCGTTGGGACTGGCGATGCGTCTGATTCAATACGGTGAAGCGGACGCCATGCTGGCCGGTGGTTCCGAGATGGCCACCTGCAACACCGGCATGAGCGGCTTCTGCCAGGCGCGGGCGCTGTCCACGCGTAACGACGATCCGCAGGGCGCGAGCCGTCCCTGGGACAAGGATCGGGACGGCTTCGTCATGGGCGACGGCGGCGGCGCCATGCTGCTCGAAGAGTACGAGTCCGCCAAAGCGCGGGGCGCGAAGATCTATGCCGAGATCGTGGGCTTCGGCATGAGCGGCGATGCGCATCATGTGACTGCGCCGCCCGAGGACGGCGAAGGTGCGCGCAAGGCCATGTCGAAGGCGCTGATCGATGCGCAATTGAGCCCCGACAAGATCCAGTATTTGAACGCCCACGCCACCTCGACGGAATTGGGCGACCGGGCCGAGACCACCGCGATTCGCCGCACTTTCGGTGCCGCCGCGGACAAGCTCGCGGTCAGTTCGACGAAGTCCATGACCGGCCACCTGCTGGGAGCCGCCGGCGCGGTCGAAGCGATATTTTGCGTACTGGCGCTGCGCGACCAGGTGGCGCCGCCGACGATCAATCTGGAAGAGCCCGGCGAAGGCTGTGATCTCGACTACGTGCCCAAGGTCGCACGGCAGATGCCAATCGAGTATTCATTGTCGAATTCGTTCGGGTTTGGCGGTACCAACGGTTCGCTCGTTTTCCGCCGAGTTTGAGCCTCTGCAGTTGATCGCGCAGTTCCCGGATCTGTATCCGGGGCTGCTCGAGAGCAGCGCACCGGTCGGCACGCTGGTGTCCGGCGGCCGTTTCGATATTCTGCCGATCAGTTCCGGCGAGCGTTTGCGGCTGAGCGCCGCGCGCGGATTGTCCGGGCCGCATGCCGGTACGGCCGGGTTTTTCCGTGCGCTCGACGCGTGGTGGCGATCGCTGCGGGTGCCGAAACGCTCATCCGCGCTGCCCTTCACCGGAGGATGGCTGTTGTACCTGGGCTACGAACTGTCCGCCGAAATCGAGCCGCGCCTGCGACTGCCGCCGAGCGACGATCCCGTCATCGGGCTCGCGGTGCGCACGCCGGCGGCGTGGATTCGCGATCGCGTCAGCCGCCAATCGTGGCTGATCGCGGAAGCCGGCGCGGAGGGGTTGCTCGATGACTTCGAGGGTCACGTGGCGCAGTTGGCCGAGGCGGCGCGGCCGGACCCGGCGCCTCACGTCGAGGTCGACGAAGAGGATCCCGCGCTGTTCGTCGCTGCCGTCACACGTGCGCTCGATTACATCGCCGCGGGCGACGTCTATCAGACGAACCTGTCGCGCCAATGGCGGGCGCGTTCGGATCGCCCCCTGGATCCTGTTGCCATCTATCGGAGCCTGCGCGCCGCCAACCCGAGCCCGTTCGCGGCGCTGCTGCGTGACGGCGATTTTTCCGTGATGAGTTCCTCACCCGAACGGTTGTTGTCCATTCGCGACGGACGGGTCTCGACCCGGCCGATCGCCGGCACGCGCCCGCGAGGCGGATCGCCCGCGGCCGACGCGGCTTTGATCGAATCGTTGCTGGCCAACGAAAAGGAGCGCGCCGAGCACGTGATGCTGATCGATCTCGAGCGCAACGACCTGGGCCGCGTGTGCGAGGGCGGAACGGTCGAGGTCGACGAATACATGGTCGTGGAGACCTACGCTCACGTGCATCACATCGTTTCCAATGTGAGCGGGCGGGTCCGCGAGGAGGCATCGCCGATCGACGTAATTCGGGCGTTGTTCCCCGGCGGCACGATCACCGGCTGCCCCAAGGTTCGCTGCATGGAAGTCATCGCCGAGCTCGAGGGCACGGGTCGTGGAGCCTACACTGGTTCCCTGGGCTATCTGAATCGCGACGGCACCTGCGACTTGAACATCCTGATCCGCACGCTCGCCGCGAATGCGGCGGGCGATGCCACGCTGACGTTTCGTGCCGGCGCCGGCATCGTGGCCGACTCCGATGCGCTGCAGGAGCTGGCCGAAACGCGCGCGAAGGCCAAGGGCATGGTGTCCGCCCTTGCCCACGCCGCGGCGTCGGGCGTCGCGGCGTCGGGCGCCGCGGACAGCGTGCCATGACCGTGTGGGTCAACGGGGTCGCGGGCGCATCGATCGATGCACTCGATCGCGGATTGCAGTATGGCGACGGCGTATTCGAGACCATGCGGGTGCGCCGCGGCACCGTACGATTCCTGGACTATCACCTGGAGAGGCTGGCCGACGGTTGCCGACGACTCGCCATCCCGCCGCACAATCCACGACGCCTGCGGTCGGAATTGGCGCGCGTCGCCGCGGGGCGGCGCGATGCAGTATTGAAATTGATCGTCAGCCGCGGCGTGGGTCCGCGTGGCTATCGTCCGAGCGGGCGGGAAACGAGCACCCGCGTGATCTCGATCCATCCGCTGTCGCCCGCCGCCTTGGACACGGAGGATGCGCCGGCGCGTGTGCGCATGTGCCGCATGCGGCTCGGGATCAACGCGACGTTGGCGGGATTGAAGACGTTGAATCGTCTGGAATCCGTGCTGGCCCGCGCCGAATGGCAGGATGCCGGCATCTGGGAAGGCATGATGCGGGATACGGATGACTACATCGTGGGCGGCACCATGTCGAACCTGTTCGTTCGCCGCGGGTCGATCTTGATCACGCCGTTGCTGGATCGCTGCGGCATCGCGGGCGTGATGCGTCGTTGGGTCCTGCAGGAAGCCGCCGCGATGCGTTTGCGCGTCGCCGAACGGCGCATCACGTGGGACAGCCTCGCCGGCGCGCACGAGGCGTTCATGACGAATGCGGTCGTCGGGATCGTGCCGGTGGGCGTGGTGCGCCATGGGCGACTCGTCCTGCGGCTTGGCGAACGGCGCACGGCCGACGAATTGCGCAGGCGCCTGGAGTTGCTATGAAACGACTCGCGATCAGCGTGGTGCTGCTGCTGGCAGCGGGGGCGGGCGCCCTGTTCTGGCGTGGCCTCGCCAGTCTCGATCAACCGTTGAACGTGTCGGCGCCGCTGCGCTTCAAGGTCGGCGCCGGCGCGCCGTTCGCGCGCGTGGCTGCGGGGTTGGCGGCGCGCGGCGTGATCGCCCAGCCGCGGGCCTGGGTTCTGTACGCGCGCTGGAAAGGCGTGGCAGCCGCCATCAAGGCTGGCGAGTATGAAGTCGAACCAGGCGCCACGCCGCGCAGCCTGCTCGACAAAATGGTCAGCGGCCAGGTCCTGCTGCATTCGCTGACCATCGTGGACGGCTGGCGCGTTCAGGACCTCCTGGCGGCGATGCGCCGCAATCCGGATATTCTCGTGACGCTGTCCGAGCAGGCGCCGTCGGTCGTGACCGCGACGCTGATGGAGAAGCTGGGTTTTCCGGGTCTGAATGCCGAGGGCCAGTTCCTGCCGGAGACCTACCGGTTCGAGGGCGGCACCAGCGATCTCGAGTTGCTGCGCCGGGCGCACCTGGCGCTCACGCAGGTGCTGGATGCGGCCTGGGCCGGCCGCGATCCGACGTTACCGCTGCACAGCGCCCAGGATTTGTTGATCATGGCGTCCATCGTCGAGAAGGAGAGCGGATTGCCCGAAGAGCTGCCCAAGATCGCCGGCCTGTACCTGCATCGGTTGAGCATCGGGATGCGATTGCAGGCCGATCCGACCGTGATCTACGGCATCGGCGAGGCCTATGACGGCAACGTGCGTACCGTCGATCTGCGTACCGACGGGCCGTACAACTCCTACACCCGTGTGGGCCTGCCGCCCACGCCCATCGCACTGCCCGGTGCGGCCGCGATCGCCGCCACCACCCGGCCGGAGAAGACCGAGGCGCTGTATTTCGTCGCCTCCGTGAAGGGCGACGGCAGCCATGTGTTCTCGGCGACCCTCGAGGAGCACAACATCGCGGTGGCGCAGTACGTGGCGCGGCAGCGCCAAAAGGCGGCGGAGGTGCCACGATGAACGTGGGCGCGGGCGCCGGCCGGTTCCTGACCTTCGAGGGCATCGAGGGCGTCGGCAAGACCACCCAGGTGGCGCGCGTCGCGTCCGCCCTGACGGCGCGCGGCGTGGCACATGTGGTGACGCGCGAGCCGGGCGGCACGCCGTTGGCCGAAAAAATCCGTGAGCTGGTGTTGAGCCCGCGCGAGGAGGCGCTGCCGCCGGTGGCGGAGCTGTTGCTGATGTTCGCCGCGCGCGGCGTGCATTTGGCGAATTACATCGAGCCAAACTTAAGCGCCGGACGGTGGGTGATCTGCGATCGCTTCACCGATGCGACCTACGCCTATCAGGGCGCGGGTCGTGGCATGAACATGGCAGACATCGGTCGCCTGGAGTCGCTGGTCCAGGGGCCCCGGCGTCCCGACCTGACGCTGGTGCTCGACGTGCCGGTGGCCGTCGGATTGGCGCGCTCGGCCCGGCGCGATCTCGGCAAGACGCGCGATCGTTTCGAGCGCGAGCGGGCGGACTTCTTCGAGCGCGTGCGGGACGGGTATCTCGGGCGCGCGCGCGCCGAGCCGGAGCGCATTGCAGTGATCGATGCCACGCGTTCGGTCGACGACGTGGCGGCTGCGATCGTTCAGGTGCTGGAATCCCGCTCATGGATTTCCTGAGCGCCGATTCGTTGCCGTGGTTGAGCGAGACGCAGCAGCGTCTGCGCGACGCGCGGCTGACCCAACGCCTGCCGCATTCCTCCTTGCTGCTCAGCAAACCCGGCCTCGGCGCGGAGTACCTCGCGAATTGGATGGCCGCGCTCGCGCTGTGCGAGGCGGCCGAGGGCGTGGAGCGTCCCTGCGGCGCCTGCGCCTCGTGCGCGCTGCTGCGGTCGGACAGCCACCCGGACTACCACCTGGTCAAGATCGAGGATGACGCCAAGCAGATCAAAGTCGACCAGGTGCGCGAATTGATCGACTCACTCACCACCAAGAGCTACCGCGGCGGCTATAAAGTGGCGGTCATCGAAGGCGCTGAAGCATTGAACGCCAATGGCGCCAACGCCTTCTTGAAGACGTTGGAAGAACCGTCGGCCAACACCATGCTGATCATGATCGCGAGGCCCACCCATCGCCTGCCCGCCACGATCGCCAGTCGCTGCGTGCGGGTGCCCCTGCGGCCGCCCGCACACGAGTTGGCCATCGCCTGGCTCGAGGCCCAGGGCAACCCCGGGCACAATTGGGAGGCTGCGCTGGCGCTCGCCGGCGGGGCACCCCTCCTGGCGGCGGAGTTGGGGGCGGCCGGTACCGGCAGCGGGCGTGGCGGCGACGGGGGAATCGGGGCGCTCGAGCAGGATATGCAGGACTCCCTGCGTGCCTTGGCTGCGGGGGCCGTCGATGTCACGGTGCTGGCCGACGCGTGGGCCCGATCGAATCTGCCGCTGCGCATCACCTGGCTTGAGAACTGGATCACACGGCGTGTATATAGCCACCTTGCGGCGCAAGATTCGGCTCAAACTGCGGAACGCGTCCGCTTGCCTGCCGCTTTACTTAAGCCCAAGATAAGAGCGCTGTTCGAACTTTTGGACGCCGCCCGTGAACTGCGGCGTCTTTCCGCGACGAGCATGAACCAACAACTGGCGTTGGAAGCCCTGCTGCTGGGCGGACGATCCGCCCTGGCAAACTGACGAATCGGAACGGTAGTAATTGCGAAGTCCAAGTAACAAACCAGGGTTGTTGACCCTCACGATCAAGGATAAAAGCGCGCTCTATCTCGCGTATATGCCCTTCGTGAAAAATGGCGGTTTGTTCATTCCCACGAACAGCAACTACCGTCTGGGCGACGAAGTCTTCATGCTGCTCAACTTGATGGGCGAGGAAGAGAAGCTCCCCGTGGCGGGCCGCGTCATCTGGATGACGCCCAAGGGCGCCCAGGGCAAGCGCACCGCCGGCATCGGCGTGCAGTTCAGCGACCAGGACCGCGGCAATACCCAGAAGAAGATCGAGAATTATCTCGCCGGCGCCTTAGGGGGGGACAAGCCGACCCACACGATGTGATGAACGGCTAGCGACCTTCCCTCGAGGGCTTATCAACCGCTGTGCGAGCGCGCAGCTTCTGTGGCCGCAAGACCGCCCTTCAAGACGTAGGCCTCGAAGCCGCGCTCGCTCAGAATGTAGGCGGCGGCCGAGCTGCGGCGGCCGGTGTCGCAGCACACGACGTACTGGGTGTTCTTGTCGAGCGCGTTCAGCTTCAGGCGGATGAAGTACAGCGGGATGTTGACGGCATCGTCGATGCGAAAGTTTTGGAATTCGCTGGGCAATCGCACATCGAGCCACTTGCCGCCGGCGGCGATGATTTGTTTTGCCTGCTCGTAGTCCACCCATTGCAGCAGCGGCTCGTTGAGGAGAGTCTGAAAGTCGCTCTTTCCGAGGCGCATCAAGACGCCGTCCGTCGACATCGTGACGGTGGCGTTGCGCTTGGCCTCCGCGATCAGAGCCTCTTCGCCGAAACTGTCGCCCGAGCCGAGCTCGGCGAGTTTGATGCCTTCCTTGTTCAACGGCGTCTCGCGTGTCACCACGCACTTCCCCGACACGACCACGTAGAAATAGTCGCCCTCGGTACCCTGCTTGATGACCACGTCGCGTGCGCGGTAATTGATCCGCTGCATCCGCATGAAAATCGCCTGGATATTCGCCGGTGGAATCCGGTGGAATGCCTTGGTCTGCAGCAGCGTGGTCATCCAGTCGCCACTGACGTCGAGCCCATCCCGGCGCAGCTCCGCCACTTCGTATTGGCCGGTCTGGTCCCAGGTCAGCAGCACGTCGAGCAGGTCGCTGTCGATGACGATGTATTCCAAGGCGCTGGCCGCCCGAGCCGTGAACTTTCGCGGCAGTCCGGGCGCCAGGGCCGCGCGCGCTTCCGGGCTGCCCGCGCGCACCGTGCCCACGACCCGATCGTCCGAGCGCAGCTCGACGCTGCCGGAAACCAGGTAAAACGTGCGCTTGTCGGTGTCGCCTTGTTTGAACAGGACCCGACCGGCGTCTAGTTGCAGGATCTGAGTCTTGCGGGCAAGCGCGTGCAGGTTCTCTTTCTTCAGCCCGTCCAGCGGTGAGAAAGTCTTCAGAATCGCGAGATCGAGCGGTCGTTCATCCATCGAGAAATTGCCGGCGCCTTCGGTTACAACCCTATGATTTTGGATGTGAATGCTAACACAGGTCGCCGGTGGCGGACCCTGCAGTGGGTCACAAGACCCACCACTGGATTTACCTCAAAGCATCCCAATGAGAATCCGGACGGAAGCGTTCCCCGTAGCGCTGCTGCAGCTCGCGCAGCCGCCGCGTGATCTCGCCGATGCCCCGATCCCGTGCATACTGCAGCGGGCCGCCGCGAAATGGGGCGAAGCCCGTGGCAAATACGACACCGGCATCGAGCAGGTCCGCATCGCCGATGACGCCCTCGCGCAGGGCGGCAACCGCTTCGTTCAGCATGGGCAGGATCAAACGATCCTCGAGATCCTCGGGCGGCGCCTGCGCCGATGCGTGCCGCAGCGGTTTATCGTCGCGCCACACGTAGAACCCTTCGCCGCTCTTGCGGCCCAACTTCTCCTCGCCGACGAGTCGCGTCAGGACCGGAGGAACGGGGCGCTGGAAGGCCTGCGCGAGCACCTGGCCGACGTTCAGGCACACGTCCAGACCCACCCAGTCGGCCAGCTCCAACGGGCCCATCGGCATGCCGAAGCCCTTGCCGCTCGCATCGATCACCGCGATCGGCACGCCGCCGTCCAGGGCGAACGTCGCTTCGTTGATGTACGGCATCAAGATGCGATTCACGACGAAACCGGGTGCACTCCGGCAGGGCAGCGGCAGCTTGTCCAACTGGCGCGTGAACAGCAACGCCCGCTGCGCGGTCGCAGGGCTCGTGGCGGCGCCGCTGACGATTTCGACGAGCTGCATCTGCGCCACGGGATTGAAGAAGTGGATGCCGACGAGCCGCGCGGGGTCCGCCAGCTGCCCGGCCAACGTCTCGATTTCGATGCTCGAGGTGTTGGTCGCGAGGATCGCGCCGGGCTTCATTTGCGGCTCGAGGCGTGCGTACAGCGCGCGCTTCGCCTCGGCATTTTCGACGATGGCTTCGAACACCACGTCGGCGTTCCGCACGCCGACGCCGTCCACGTCCGGCCGCAGGCGTGCGAGGGCCGCTGCCGCCGCCGCGGGATCCTGCAGTCGGCGCCGGAAATGGGCCTGCGCGCGCTCGAGTGCCGGCGCGACCAGCGCCGCCGTCCGGTCCTGCAACGTCACGGTGATGCCGCGCAGCGCCGCCCATGCCGCGACGTCGCCGCCCATCACACCGGCGCCGATGACGTGCAGGTGAGGACAAGCCGGCGACGACGCGGTCTTTCCGGCCAACGCCTTCAGCCGGTCTTGCAGCAGGAAAACCCGCACCAGATTGCGCGACGTGGGCGAGCACATGAGCGCGCTGATCGAGCGCGCTTCGGCATCGTAGCTGGCGGGTCCCGCGGCGCCGTAGCGCTGCCACAGGTCGAGCAAGGCATAGGGCGCCGGATAGTGTCGGCGCGCGACCTTCGAGCGCAGCGCCGCGGCGATGCGGCGCGCGAGGAAGGGGCGCACGGGCCCCAGGTTGAGCAGCTTGTCGACGAAGGGCGGCGTACGCGGCGGGGGCAACCGTTGCAGCAGTTGCTTGGCGCAGGCGCCGAGATCCTCCGGCGGGACGAGGGCGTCGATCAGTCCGACGGCCAGGGCGCGCGCACCCTTCACCGGCTTGCCCTTGAGCATCAACTCGAGCGCGCGCCGGACGCCCATGAGGCGCACCGATCGCACGGTGCCGCCGAAGCCAGGATGGATGCCGAGCATCACCTCGGGCAGACCCAGCGACAGCCTGCCATCGTCGGCGGCCACCCGGTAAGTGCAGGCCATCGCGAGTTCCAAGCCGCCGCCCAGCACGAAACCGTGCAGCGCCGCCACGCTGGGCATGGGCAATGCCTCCAGCTGGTCGAGGACCTGCTGGCCGGCGCGCACCAGCGTGAACCCCTCCTCGGGCGAGCGGATCTTGGTGAACTCCTTGATGTCCGCCCCGGCGATGAAGCCGTTGGCTTTGCCTGACCTCACCACGACGCCCTTGGGCCGCGGGCTCATCGCAGCGAGGGCACTCAAGCAGTCCGCCAGATCTTGCAGGACGACAGCGGACAGAACATTGGTCGAGACATCGGGCGTGTCGCAGACGAGCCAGGCGACCTGATCGTCGTCGACGGTCAGCGTCCAGCTGCGGTCCTGCGTCAGGGGACGCGCTCCGGATGGATCGTAAAGTCGCAGACCAGCGGCAGATGATCGGAATACTGCACGGCCGGTATGTCGAAGCGATGCACCTCGATTTGCGCGGTGTGCAGAATGAAGTCCAATTCCTTGCGCGGATTGCTGCTGGGATACGAGGGCAGGCTCCTGGCATTGGCGTTGGTCAGCCCCGCCGCCTGCATGAACAGGTAAAGCTCGTGATCGCCCCAGTAGGTATTGAAGTCGCCGGCGACGATCACGGGCTTGGTGGTCTTGCGCACCAGGTCGTACAGCGAGCGCAGCTGGTATTGCCGGTGCCGGTACTTCAGGGACAGATGCACCAGGAAGATCGCGATTTCATCGAGTTCGAGCTCGATGATGAGACGCTTGATGCCCGTGTCGAAATAATGAAAGCGTTCGCCGCGCACCCGCGGTGCAGCGAGAAAGGCGTTGGCTTGCTTGCGCACGATCGGCAGCAGATGATTGACCGAGGAGACGCCGTACTTGCATTCATAGGTCGAGAAGTGACCGAGCGAGCGGGCGATGAAGTCGGCCTGGTTGACCATGCCGGAGCGGATGGAGCCCGTGTCAACCTCGATGAGGCCGACGACGTCAGGATCCTGGTCCTTGATGAAATCGGTGATCTGGGACAAAACGCGTTTGTTCGAGCGCAGGTACCCGGCGCCGGGAACGGGAAGGTGAAACGCAGGGCCCGTTCCGGTGGCATAACGGATGTTGTAGATCAGCAATCGCACCGGGCCCATTCTATCGACGCGCGGTACTTCGCGCATGACCATCGGCGAGCTACAATGCGTCATGGCCCCGCCTTCCAACCCGTACCGGCTGTTCGTGTCGCACTCATGGGACCAGACCGAGGACTACAATCGTGTGTTCGAGTATCTGGAAGCTTCGGGCACCTTTTACTACAAGAACACCAGCCTGCCGGACTCCAAGCGTCCGCTCGACAAGGAAAGTCAGCGCGAGGATTTGCGGCGCCAGATCGCGCCGTGCGAAGTGGTCGTGGTGGTGCCGGCGGCCTACAAATGGGCGCCCGAGCTGGTGCTATTTCAAATGAATTTTGCGAAGGCAGCGGACAAGCCCATCGTGGCCATGGAGAATTTCGGTTCGACGGAACCCATTCCGAAGGCGGTCAAGGATTTGGCCGACGAGGTTTGCGCATGGAATTCACGCGATTTGACCGACGTCCTGCGTCGGCAGGCGCGTCATGAGGACACCACGCGATGGGATACGATCGAGTTCAAACTCGACTGAATTGGGGATTGGTCAGCTGTTGACGAGGAGTTGCTCGACGTTGTGAAGTTGCACGACGTTGGTGCTCGGTCGGCTGATGTTCAGCATCGCACGGCAGGTTACGCCGTAGATTTCGACGATGAGCGCCGCACAATCATCGGCTTCTTGGATGGAGAGCTTGCGCACCGAGGCGGCCACCGCGTCTTCACCGCGCAGCGGCTCGACGCACTGCAGCGTGGTCATGACGTGTTTGAAGGATTCGCGCACCTCGGCGGGGAGGTTTTCCGCGGGAAGCGTCAGCAGATGACGGCGGTAGGCGTTCACCAACCGTTGCTTGATCGGGGTCGAGCGTACGAGTTCCAATGTCGCATAATGGAGACTTTCCCAAACGCTAATCATGCACACCTCGAAACAAGCAATGCGGGAACCTTAAAGTGGTTTCGAGGAGCTGGCTTCCTCGGCGAGCATTGATAAATCAATACTCTGCGACCCGAATATACAAGACACCCGACAAAACGCAACGCAGAATTTTGTCGTTTCGAGGAACCGTCGCAGCTCAACCGTTCAGGGCGGTTGCGCTGCTTTCGTGGCTTGCGGCTTTAACCTGGGGGTCTATCTATATGATTTCATAATGATTGTGGCGCAGTACTTAGGTCGGCGGTGCCGTCCAGATGCGAATGCGTCGCGCCAATCATCATATAAACTCCCGGAACGACGAATAAGGTAAACACTGTGCCGATCGCGAGGCCGGTCGAGATGACCAGGCCGATGGCATAGCGCGATGCGGCGCCCGCACCGCTGGCGAACACCAGGGGCAGCACGCCCAGCACCATGGCGGCCGTGGTCATGAGGATGGGGCGCAGCCGGGCGCTGGCCGCCGCGACGATCGCGGCATGCTTGCTCTTGCCGGTCTGCTGCTCGGTGTTCGCCACCTCGACGATCAGGATGCCATGCTTGCTGATGAGGCCCATCAGTGTCACGAGCCCCACTTCGGTGTAGATATTCACGCTGGCGCCCCCTACCCCTAAGGCGATGAAGATCAGCGCGCCGGCGATGGACAGCGGCACGGAGATCAGGATCACCAGCGGATCGCGGAAGCTCTCGAACAAGGCGGCCAGCGCCAGGAATACGATGATGATGGCGAACGCGAAGGTGGCCATGATGCCGCCGGATTCGTGGACGAACTGACGGCCCTGGCCGCCGTAATCCAGGGTGTAGCCCGGCGGCAGGGTGCGTGCGGCAAGCTTCTGGAGGTAGGTGAGCGCGTCATCCAGCGAGACACCGGGATACATCACGCCCGAGAGCGTGGCGGAGTTGAGTTGCTGGAAGTGATTCAGGGTCTCGGGCACGGTGACCGGATGAATCGTGGCAATCGTCGACAGCAGCACGGGTACGCCGCCCACGGTGGCCACCGGGTAATTCATCAATTGGTCCACGTTCAGACGCGAGCCGCGCTCGACCTGCGGGATGACCTTGTAGGAACGGGTGTCCATATTGAAATAATTGACGTAGTTGCCGCCCAACAGGGAGCCCAGGGCGTTGCCCACCTGGAGCATGGTGAGTCCGAGTTGCGCCGTCTTGTCCCGGTCGATCTCGATCACGGCCTGCGGCAAATCGAATTTCAGGTCCGTGTCGATGAATACGAACATGCCGCTCTTGACTGCTTCGGCGAGCATTTCTTGGGAAACATCGTTGAGCCGAGAGGCGGGTTCCGTGGTGGTGACCGCGACCTGAATCGGCAGGCCGAACGCGCCGGGCAGGGAGGGCGGCTGGAACACCGCGATTTTCTGACCCGAAATGGCGGCCATCTTCGTCTGCAGGTCCTGCTGAATGGCGTTGGCGCCCAACTTGCGCTGGGGACCGAGCGGCGGCAGCGCCAGACCCATGATGACCTGGCCCGGCGAGTCGATCTGGAAGACGTGTTGTGGGTGTCCCACGGCGGAGGCGATGTCGAAGGCCGCCTTGTCATAGATCGTCTTGCCCTGCAGCGTCGCGTTCGGCGCGGACGTGGCCTGCATCAGCACGAAGCCCTGGTCCTCCTGGGGAGCCAGTTCGCTCTTCGACGAGGAATACATGTAGTAGATGCTGCCCAGCACCAGCACCACGAGGACCCCGGTGACCGGCGTGTAGCGCAGGCTGCGCTCCAATTTGCGCTGGTACCAATGCAGCAGTTTGTCGAAGCGGCTGTCGATGAATTTGACGAGGCGGGTTTCCCAATCCGTGGCGTCCGGGCGATGCGGCTTCAACAGCAACGAGCACATCATCGGCGAGAGTGTCAGTGCGATCACCGCGGACACCGTGACGGCGGCGGCGAGCGTGAACGCGAACTCGACGAACAGTGCGCCGGTGAGGCCGCCCTGGAAACCGATGGGAACGAAAACGGCCAGCAGCACCACGGTCATGGCGACGATGGGGCCTGCGAGTTCGCGTGCCGCGAGGCTGGCCGCGGCCAGCGACGACATGCCACCCTCGAGGTGACGGTTCACGTTCTCGACGACGATGATGGCGTCATCGACCACCAGGCCGATGGCCAGCACCAGCGCGAGCAATGTCAGCAGATTGATCGAGAAGCCGAGCGCCAACATGATGGCCAGCGTGCCGATCAAGGATAGCGGGATCGCGACGATGGGGATGAGCACCGAGCGCGGGGATCCCAGGAAGGCGAAGATCACGACCATGACGATGACGAGGGCTTCGACGAGTGTCGTCGCCACTTCGTGAATGGAGCTGTTGACGAATTCGGTCGAGTCATAGATGACCATGGCCGTCAGGCCCTGGGGCAGCTGCGCCTGGATCTGCGGGAAGACAGTCTTCACCCCGTTGACCACGTCCAGCAGGTTCGCGCTGGGCGCGACCTGGATGCCGACGAACACGCCGGGCTTGCCGTCGAAGGCGACGTTCGCCTCGTACGAGTCCGCTCCCAGCTCCACGGTGGCGATGTCGCTCAGGTGGATGTTGGCGCCGTTCACCTGCTTGACCACGAGCTTCTTGAACTCGCTCAAGCTGTGCAGGCTCGTGGTCGAGGTCAAGGTGACCTGGACCATCTGCCCCTTGGTGTTGCCGATGGCGGAGACGAAGTCGTTGCTGGCGAGGGCGGTGGCGACGTCGCTGGCGGCGATGCCGTAGGCGGCCAGCTTCTTCGGGTCGAGCCAGGCGCGCAGCGAGAAATATTGTCCGCCGAGGATCTCGGCGGTCTGTACGCCCGGCACCGCCTGTATCTTGGGCTGCACCACGCGCTGGATATAATCGGTGACCTGGTTGCGTTCCAGCGTGGGGCTGGAGAATCCCACGTACATGGCGTCCGTGGTCTGCCCCACCTTGACGGTGATGGATGGCTGCTGCGAGCCGATCGGCAGCACGTTCAGCACCGAGTTCACCTTGATGTTGATCTCGGCGGCGGCCTTGGACGTGTCGTAGTTCTGGCGCAGGTTCACCGTGATGGTGCTCGTGCCGCTCTGGCTGGTCGACGTCATGTAGTCGATGCCGTTCGCCTGGGCCACCGCGGCCTCGATCGGCGTGGTGATGAAGCCGGCGATGGCATCGGGATCGGCGCCGGGGAAGGCCGTCATGATGGTGACGATGCCGTTCTCGGTCTTTGGGTAGGCCAGCACCTGCAGCGAACTGTAGGAGCGCAGGCCCACCACGAGGATCGCGAGGCTCACGACGCTGGCGAGCACCGGGCGGCGGATGAACAGGTCGGTGAAATTCATGATTACTCGTTCGGTGGCGTCGGATGGGCGTCGTTGGTGGGCACGACCTTGTTGTTGACGACGACGGACGCGCCGTTGCGCAATTTGAGCTGGCCGCCCGTGACCACTTCGTCGCCGGCCGCGACACCGCTCTTGACGGCCACCTGGTCGCCGCGCGTGTCGCCGACCTGGATGAAACGTTGCAGCACCGTATGGTTCTTCTGCACGAGGTACACCGTGTCGCCATACGCGTTGTAGGTGATGGCCGACTGCGGCAGCGTGAGCTGCATGGTCGCGCTGCCGTTGTCCACCGCCACGTTGGCATACATGCCGGGGATGAGCCGACGATCGGCATTGGCAAAGGAGGCCCGCGCCTGCACGTTGCGGCTGAGGGGGTCGACCTTGGAGTTGATCGAAACCAGTTTGCCGGTGAACGTGGCGCCGGGGTACGTGTCGACGGTGGCGCCGACCGGTTGGCCCACCTGCATCGTGGCGAGCGCCTGCTGCGGCACATAGAAGTCGATGTAGATCGGGTCGAGCGCCTGCAAGGTGACCACGGTGGTTCCGGCGGCCAGATACTGCCCTTGGTCCACTTGCCGCAGACCGAGCTTGCCGGCGAACGGCGCGCGTACGGTCTTCTCTTCGATGAGTGCTTGTTGGGCCGCGACCTGGGCCTTCGCCGAGCGCAGCGTGGCGGCATCGGTGTCGACCGTGGCCTGGCTGATGGCCTGCGCGGCCAGCTGCTCTTGATCGCGCTTGTAGGTGATGGCGGCGAGTTCGGCATTTGCCTGCAACTGGGCAAGCTTGGCCGGATCATCGTTCGGCTTGAGGGTCAGCAGCACGGTTCCGGCGGGCACCTCCGCGCCGGACTCGATGTGGATCGTGTCGACCACGCCCGGTGCCTGCGCGGCCAGATCGGCGCCGCGTACGGCGCGCAAGGTGCCGAGCGCCTCGGTTCGCGACTGCCAGCTCGACTCCGATGCGATGGTGGTGGACACGGTCTGCGACGCCGTGGCCATGGCGCCCATGGCCTTGCTGATGAACCCGCCCACCAGCGTATGCCACCCGAAGATGGCGCCCATGAGCACCGCCACCGAAATGAACAGGATCAGGAATGGCTTGATCATCGCGCGCGGCGGGGCCGTGCCTTCGGGGTTCGTCGTCTCGCTGGTGCTCATAGGGGTCCCTTGTCTGATGAATTGGCTGCCAGGTCGTTGCGGTTCCACCAACCGCCGCCCAGCGCCTGAAATAATGCCGCGGTGTCGGCGTAGCGCTGCGCGCGTGCCTTCACGAGCCCGACGGCCGCGGATTGATAGCTTTGTTCGGCCGTCAGCACCTGCAGGTAGCTGGCGGCGCCGCTCTTGTATTGCGCCTGCACCAGGGTCAGGCTTTCGGCCGCAGTACGCTCGAACAGCGTCTCGGCGGCCAGCGCGTCGGCGTCTGCTTGCAGGGCGTACAGGGTGTTCGAGACGTTGGAGAAGGCGGTGATGACGGTGGCCTTGTAGTTGGCCGCCGCTTCCTGCGCGGCGGCGATGGCGGCGCGGCGCTGATGCACCAGCTCGCCACCCTTGAAAATGGGCTGGGTCACGCCGCCGACCAAGCTCCAGATCACCGACGAGGGGTTGAACACGTCGGAGAATGTCTCGGCCACGCCGCCGTAGCTGCCGGTCAAGGTGAGCTGCGGCAGCATGTTGGCGGTCGCGACGCCGATTTGCGCGGTGGCCTGATGCAGCAGTTCCGAGTACTGCCGCACGTCCGGGCGCTGCTCGACCAGTTTCGACGGCAGGCTCACCGGCAGATCGGTGGGCAGCGTCAAGTGGTCGAGGTTGATCTCGGCGCCGCCATAATCGGCCGGCAGCGCGCCCACGTAGGTGGCGAGCAGATTTCGCTCCTGGGCGAGTTGACTGCGCAGCACGGGCAGGTTGGCGAGCGTGCTCTGCAAGGTCGCTAGCTGTTGCAGCACATCGATGCGCGAGGCGCCGCCGGCCGTGACCCGGCGCTGGGTGATATCGAGCTGGGTGCGTTGCGATTTGGCGATGTCCTCGGTGGCCGCGATCTGCGCGCGCAGCGAGGCCTCGGTGACCGCCGCCGTGACGATGTTGGCGGTGAGGCTCAAGTAACTGGCCTCGAGCGAGAAGCGGGCGGCATCGGCCTGGGCCTGCAGCGACTCGACCTGGCGCCGGATGCCGCCGAAGGCATCCAACGTATAGGACACGTTCACCGTCGCGCTGTTGAGCGTGTACAGGAACGAGCCGGCGGTCGGCAGGCCGAACTCGGCGCCGGAGGACTTCTCGCGCTCGGCCTGGTAGTTGCCCGACACGCTTGGAAGGTAGCTGCCGCGCTCGGCCGACGTGGTCTCGTTCGCCTGGCGCAGCGCCGCCTGGGCCGACTCGAGCGTGGGGCTGTTGGCGAGCGCGCGTTCGATCAGTCCGTTGAGCTCGGGCGATTTGAACAGCGTCCACCATTGTCCCGGAATGTCCAAGCCGTCGACGAAGCGCTGAGCCTCGCCGCCCGGCAGCGGCGCCGACGCGGTGGTGGCCGGCAGCACGCCGGGCGGGGTGAATCCCGCGGTCTGCGGTGCGGCGGGCGCCTGGTAGTTCGGACCGACGGCGCACGCCGCGAGGCAGGTGCTCACCGCGGTCGCGACGAGCATGCTGGATGTGGAATTCATATTAGGCATCCCCGGTGGGACGGTCGCGGGGGGCCGCGCCGTTCAGGAAAATGTTGATGACCTGTTCGAGATGCGCGGAGAAGTCGAGGGCTGCCATCTCCTCCGCCGTCCCGAACAACAGGCATTCGTGAATCTCGGCGCACACCATCTTCAGGAACAGCACGGCGGCTCGGTCGGGGTCGGACAGGGTGAGGGTGCCTCGTTCGATCTGGCCGCGAAAATACGTGGCGATGGCGTTGTCGACGCGCGCCTTGGCGCCGCCGCGCATCTTGGCGGCGAGTTCGGGAAAGCGTTGGGCCTCGGTCGCGACGATGCGAAACAGCGCACTCGACGCGGGGTCGCAGGCGCGGCCGCCGATGAGCTGGCCGACCAAGGTCAATGCCTCCCGCGGCGTCAGCCGGTCGAGTTCGGCCGGGTCGAGCACCGAGGCCATGTTTTGCTCGATGAGGCGGGAAATCACCGCCCCGAGCAGGTCCGCCTTGTTCTTGAAGCGCTCGTAGATCGTTCGGGTGGAGACACCGGCTTCGGACGCGACCTTGTCGATGCTGGCGGCGTAGTACCCGTCGCGTAGAAAGACGCGCGTGGCGGTCGCGATCAGCGTGTCGGCGCGCTGGGACTCGGTTCCACGGCGTGGTCGTCCGACGCGCGGCGCCGTCCCTATATCCATGTCTTGGTCGTGATCCATGTCTTAAAAAATGACACGTGTCGTTTTCCTTTGCAAGAACTATTTTCGTGATGGATATTCACTTAGTAAAACATATATAATTGAATCGTTAGCTAGCATATTATATGACAAGTTCCAACCAGTTCCAGAAACTCGAAGCCAATCTCGAACGTCTGCACGCGCGCATGCCCGACCTGCCCGTGTCCGGCGTGCTGCTGAGCCGTCTCCTGCTGCACCTGGGCAGGGGCATGGCAAGCATGCTGGAGCAGGAGATCCGTCCCTTCGGTCTGGCCGAGGCGGAATTTCGGGTGTTGACCGCGTTGTTTTCCCAGCCCGAAGGGGTGGCGCATCCCAGCGAGCTGTGTGCCCGAACCTCGCAGAGTCCGGCCAACATGTCGCGCATCAGCGATGCCTTGGTCGCGCGCGACTTGATTACCCGCGTCTCGAGCCTGCATGACCGCCGAAAAATGGTGCTGCATATCACCGCGCAGGGCGAGGAACTGGTGCAGCGCTTGTTGCCCAAGCTGTTCGGCCCGCTGCGCGAAATGCTGGTGGACTTTTCGGAAGAGGAACAGCGGCACCTGATCTCGCAGCTGAAACGTCTGGGATCGAAGTTGGAAGATGCGTTCACGCAACGCGTCGCGGAGCGAGATTGATGTCTGCGAAAGGGTCATGGAAATCGAGCCTGGTGGCGCTGGCGGTCAGCCTGTCCCTGGCCGCGTGCGCGGGTCTGCCGCCCAAGCCGGGCCCGACCGACGTGCCCACCGTGGCGCCGCTCAGCGACTTCGGCGGCGCGGGCGGCGCCTGGCCGACGGAACAATGGTGGAAGAGTTACCATGACGCCACCCTGGACCAGTTGGTCGACATGGCGCTGGCCACCTCGCCGACGCTGGCCACGGCCCGCGCGCGCCTGCATTCGGCTCGCCAGTCGGTGCGCATCGCCGGTGCGCAGTCCGGCGCCCAGGTGGACGCGGTGGCGGACGCCGATCGGCAACGCTTGAGCGACAGCGGTTTGTTTCCGCCGCGGCTGCTGGGGTTCAGTGCCTACAATCTCTACGACCTGGGGCTGCAGGCCAGCTATGACTTCGACTGGTGGGGCAAGCAGAAGGACACGGTCGAGTCGGCCATGGACGAGGCGCACGCCTCGCAGGCGGAGCGCACGGCCGCGGCGCTGATCCTGGCAAGTTCGGTGACCGACGCGTATTTCGCCTGGCAGGCCGATCAGAGCCGCCTGGAGCTGGTGCGGGAGAAGGAGGCCACGGTGCTGCGCCAGGGAGCCATCATGGCGTCGCGCATCCGCGCGCAGCTGGAGGCAGGCGACGAGGTGCATCGGACCGACGCCGATCTGGCCGCCGTGCGTGAACAGATCGCCGGGCTCGAGGGCGCCGCTAATCTGCAGGTGGTGGCGCTGGCGGGGCTCATCGGTCGCTCGCAGGCCGAACTGCCTGCCTTGACCATGAGGCCGCTGCCGCAGGTCGGTGGCCCGCTGCCCGACAACGTGAGCATCGACTTGATCGCGCGCCGTGCCGACATCACGGCGAGCCGCTGGCGCATCGAGGCCGCCGAGAGAACCCGCGACTCGGCGCGCGCCGAATTCTATCCGGACATCAGCATCAACGCCTTGATCGGCGTGCAGAGCGTCGACATCGGCAGCCTGCTCAAGTACGGCAGCCGCGTGCCGCAGGTGGCGGGCGCGATTCATCTGCCGATCTTCGACTCGGGGAGGTTGAAGGCACGCTATGGCGCCGCACAATCCGCGATCGAGTCGGCGGTGGCCAGCTATCAAGAGACGTTGGTGGGCGCGGCGCGGGACGTCGCGACGCAGGCGGCGACGCGCGCGCAGATCGCCTCCGAGCGCGCCCAGCGGGTCGCGGCGGTGGATGCGGCGCAAAAATTAATAGTCAGTGCTGCGGCTCGCGTGCGGCAGGGCGTGATCGACTCCCGCGCCGAACTCACGGCGACCGAATCCTGGATCGAGCAGCGCGACGCGTTACTGCAGTTGGATGCCGAGGCCTTGTCGACGGATATCGGATTACAACGCGCGCTCGGCGGTGGATATGAAAGGACCAAGGCAACACCATGAACGCAATCGTAGAAACACCCCCCGACGCCCCAAGCAGCGGCAAACGGCGCCGGGTTCTCATCATCCTCGCGCTGGTGTTCATCGGCATCGGCGCGGTGTGGACGCTGTATTACTTCCTGGTGCTGGCGATCCGCGAGCGCACTGACGATGCCTACGTGAACGGCAACAAGGTGGTCATTTCGGCCCAGGTCTCGGGCACCGTCATCGCCGTGCTCACCGACGACACCCAGTTGGTGAAGGCCGGTCAGGTTCTGGTGCGGCTCGATCCCATCGATGCGCAAACCGCGCTGGCCCGCAACGCGAGTGCGCTGGGTCAGGCCGTGCGCCAGGTTCGGCAGCAAACCGAGAATGCCGACCAATACGATTCGATGATCTCGACCCGCAAGTTGGAATTGACGCGGGCCGAGGCCGATCTGGCCAAGCGCGAGCCGCTGCTGGCCGACAATGCCATCGCGCCGGAAGAGGTGCGTCACGCACGGGAGAGCGTCGAGCTCGCGCGTGCCGCCTTGATCCAGGCGCAGCGCCAGGCCGCGGCCTCGCATGCGTTGGTCGACGGCACCCAGGTCGAGAACAATCCCTCGGTGCTCGAGGCCAAGGCGGCCTATCGCGACGCGTGGATCGCCGCGCAGCGCAATGCCGTGGTCGCGCCCGTGACCGGCTACGTGGCGGAGCGCAGCGTCCAATTGGGCCAGCACGTGACGGCCGGCCAGGCGCTGATGACGGTGATTCCGCTCGATTCACTGTGGGTGGATGCGAACTTCAAGGAGGTTCAGCTGCGTAATTTGCGCATCGGGCAGCCGGCCGAGGTGCGCAGCGACCTGTACGGCGGGGCATTCCTTTATCATGGGCACGTCGAGGGCATGTCCGCCGGCACGGGGGCTGCCTTCGCGCTCTTGCCGGCGCAGAACGCCTCCGGCAACTGGATCAAGGTCGTGCAGCGGGTGCCGGTGAGGATTCAGATCGACGATGCGGACCTGGCGAAGTCGCCGCTGCGCGTCGGGCTGTCCGCGACCATCACCGTCGACACCACCAACCGCAGCGGTCCGGTGCTGGCCGCGCAACCCGCGGACCATGCCGTCGGCATCACCCAGGTCTATACGCAGGATCTCGACAAGGCGAATGCCGAAGCGGACGCCGTCGTGCGCCGCAATCTCGGGATCCAGGAATAGCGGCCCGACGCGATGGCCGAGCCAATCCCGTCCGCCGCCTATGAATACCCGCCGTTGCGCGGCGGGAAGCTGCTGTTCCTGACCGCCGCCATCGCCACGGCGTCGTTCATGGAGATCCTGGACATGACCATCGTCAATGTCTCGGTGCCGTCCATATCGGGCAGTCTCGGCGTGAGCAATTCCGAGGGCACGTGGGCGGTGAGCTCGTACATGCTCGCCGCCGCCGTCATGCAACCGCTCACGGGCTGGATCGGGCGGCGCTTCGGCGAAGTGAGAACCTTCGTCACCTCCATCGTGCTGTTCATGGTGTTCTCCGCCCTGTGCGGCCTCGCGACCAGCATGCCCATGTTGGTCGCGGCGCGGCTGATCCAGGGGCTGGTGTCCGGGCCCATGATGTCGGTGGCCCAGGCGATCCTGCTGCGCAATTATCCGATCGAGCGGCGCGGCATGGCCATCGCGCTGTGGGCCATGGTCATCATCATTGCGCCGATCTTCGGCCCGATCATCGGTGGCTGGGTCACCGATAATCTCTCGTGGCCGTGGCTTTTCTATATCAATCTTCCGGTCGGTGCGTTCGCGGCGATCGCGAGTTGGACCATCCTGCGCGGCCGCGAATCGAAGATCGTGAAACTGCCCATCGACGGCGTGGGCCTATTCCTGTTGGTCGCTGGCGTCGGCTGCCTGCAGTTCATGCTGGACAACGGCAATGACAAGGATTGGTTCAACTCGCCGGTGATCCTCGCGGCGGCGGTCGTGTCCTTCATCAGCATCTCCTTCCTCATCCCGTGGGAATTGGGCGACAAGCATCCCGTGATCGATCTGCATCTGTTCAACAGCCGGAATTTCCGGGTTGGCACGGTGGTGATCGGCGTCGCCTACTTCGGCCTGTCGGCCACCAACATCATTTTTCCGCTGTGGCTGCAGACCACGCTCGGGTACACGGCGACGTGGGCCGGACTTGCGGTCGCGCCCGTCGGCCTGCTGGCGCTGATCGCGGCGCCGCTGGTGGGCAGGAACATGCCGAGGATGAACCTGCGGTTGGCGGCGAGCTTCGCGTTCTGCGTGTTCGGCGGCGCGGTCTATTGGACCTCGACCCTCAACGAGACGGCGAGCTTCAGCCAGTTCGCGACCCCGCGGTTCCTGCAGGGCTTGGGCCTTGCGTTCTTCTTCCTGCCGCTCAACGCCATCATGTTGTCCGGCGTGCGTCCCAGCGATCTGGCCTCGGCCTCGGGCTTGAGCAATTTCGTGCGCACCATGGCGGGCAGCATCTCGACCGCCGTGACGGTGTGGATGTGGAACCGGCGCACCGACTATCACCATACGGTGCTGGCGGAGCACATCCGCAATTCGGCGAGCGGTTGGACGCAGTATCAGAACAGCCTCGACGAGCAGGGCATCCGCGGTACCGGGGCATTCGCCTACGTAGATCACATCATCGGCAATCAGGCCGCGACGCTCGCCGTCAACGACGTATTCTTCGGGCTGGCGTGCATATTCATCTGCCTGGTGCCGTTCGTCTGGCTGGCAAAGCCGCCCTTCACGGCACGCGGTAGCGACGCGGCCCACTAACGTATACTGCTGCATGAGCGAGAATTCCCCCTACATCGTTGCGGTCGGCGGCACCCTGCGGGCCGGTTCTTCCACCGAGAAAGCCATGCGGCACGTGCTGGCGGCCGCGGAACGCGCGGGCGCCCGCACCATGCTCTTGAGCGGCCCTGCTCTGCAGCTGCCCATGTACCAGCCGGAGAATCCCGAGCGCACCGACGCCGCCCGCGAGCTGGTGGCGCAGCTGGCGCTGGCGGACGGCATCATCATCGGGTCTCCCGGATATCACGGCAGCATTTCCGGCCTGGTCAAGAATGCCTTGGACTATGCCGAGGACCTGCGCGCCGACCGGCGCCCGTACTTCAGCGGCCGCGCCGTGGGCTGCATCGCCACCGCCGGCGGTTGGCCGGGCGCGGTGAACACCTTGAGCGCGCTGCGCGACATCGTGCATGCCCTGCGCGGCTGGCCGACGCCGCTCGGTGCGGCGATCAACACCTCGGAGAAAGTGTTCGACGCTGCCGGCCTGTGCACGGAACCGAAAGTGGCGCAGATGCTCGATCTGATCGCCGCCGAAGTGATGGCTTTTGCTAAGATGGGATGACACCATTGTGCTCTCGGGAGAGGAGTTTTCATGGCGCTGACCATTGCCGGCCTGTCCAAGACCTATCCCAACGGCGTGCGCGCCCTCGATAAGTTGTCGCTCACCATCGGCAACAACATGTTCGGGTTGCTGGGGCCGAACGGAGCGGGCAAGAGTTCGCTGATGCGCACCATCGCCACCCTGCAGGAACCGGACGAGGGCACCATCGATCTCGATGGCCTGAACGTCCTCACCCAGAAGAACGACGTGCGCAAGGTGCTGGGCTATCTTCCCCAGGAATTCGGCGTGTATCCCAAGATGTCGGCGCTCGACATGCTGAACCATCTGGCCGTGCTCAAGGGCATCGCGCGAGCCGGCGAGCGCCGCGAGATGGTCGAGGCACTGCTGCAGCAGACCAACCTCTGGGATGTACGCAAGAAGGCTCTGTCGACGTTCTCCGGCGGCATGAAGCAGCGCTTCGGGATCGCCCAGGCGCTGCTCGCGAATCCACGGCTCATCATCGTCGACGAGCCGACCGCTGGTCTCGATCCCGCCGAACGCAATCGATTCTTGAATCTGCTGTCCGCGATCGGGCGCGACATCACGGTGATCCTGTCGACCCACATCGTCGACGACGTGCGCGAGCTATGCCCGCGCATGGCCATCATCGCGGCCGGCCGCGTGCTGCTCGAGGGCTCGCCGCTCGAGGCGTTGCAGGCGCTGGACGGGCAGATCTGGGCGAAGGTGGTCGCCACCGACGATGAGCTGCGGGCGCTGGAGGCCGAACTCGACATCGTGAGCACGCACCTGGTGAGTGGGCAGCATGAAATCCGGGTGTTCTGTGCCTCGAGTCCGGGCGCCGGGTTTCACGCCGTACCCTCCGGGCTCGAGGACGTGTATTTCCTGCAACTGTCCCGCCACACCAAACACTGACCTTTGAGGTCGGGAGGCGCCATGGGATTGTTCGGGGAGTTCTTCCGCTTCGAGATGCGGTTCCGCATCAAGAGCATATCCACGTACGTCTATTTTCTGATGTGGTTCGCCTTCTCGTTCTTCTGCGTGGCGTCCGAGAGCTTCGGCCCGGTGGGCAACGCCAACGGCAAGGTGTTGCTCAACGGTCCGTATGCGAATTCGGTCAACGATGCGTATTCCTGCTTGTTCGGCGTGATCGTGATCGCGGCCATTTTCGGCACGTCGATCCTCCGCGACTTTCAGCGCGACACCTATCAGATCCTGTTCACCAAGCCCATTTCGAAGTTCGCGTATCTGGGCGGCCGGTGGACGGGCTCGTTCGTCACCACGGTGTTCGCGTTCTCCGGATTGATGTTCGGCACCTGGGTCGGGACCTTCGCGCCGTGGGCGGATCATTCGCGCATCGGCGCGAATCATCTGGGGTGGTATCTGCAACCCTTCCTGTCCATCGTCGTGGTGCAGATCCTGTTCCTGGGATCGCTGTTTTTCGCGGTCTCCGCGCTCACCCGCAAGATTTTCATCGTCTACCTGCAGGGCGTCGCCCTGTTCATGCTGTACGTCATCGGCATCACCGTATTCTCGGCCACGCGGTCGCTGGAACACTTCTGGTCCGGCATCCTCGATCCGGTCGGGCTCTTGATGGTGGACCGCATCACGCGCTATTGGAGCGTCGCCGAGAAGAACACCCTGTTGCTGCCCTGGAATTTCACGGGGTATTCGCCCGGCGTGTTTCTCTACAACCGCCTGCTCTGGCTGGCGGTGGGCGGTGCGGCGCTGGCGGTCATGGGCGTCTTTTTTCCCATGTCGGTGGAGGCCTTGACCGCCCGCTCGCAGGGCAGGCGGGCGGCGCGGGTGCGCGAGCAGGAGGTGCAGGAGGCCCGGCCCGCGCGCTCGCGCGTCGCCGGGCAGCTGCCGCGCGTCAGCCAGCGCTTCGGGCTTTCGACCACGCTGGCGCAACTCGGCTCGTTGACGCGGCTGCGGATTCGCACCATCACGCGCGAGGTGCCGTTCTGGGCCATCGTCGGACTGCTCATCGTGTTTGCGGTGAATAATGGTCACTTCGCCGGCCGCATGGGCGGTACCAACGTCTGGCCGGTGACCTATCTGATGCTGCAGGCGGTGGAGGGGTCGGCGACTTTGTTCTTCTTCATCGTCGCGGCGTTGTATGCGGCGGAGCTCGTCTGGCGCGAACGCGACAACCGGTTCGACGGCATTCACGATGCGCTGCCCGTCGCCACCTCGACGGATTGGCTGTCGAAGCTGGTGGCGATTGCCTTCGTCGAAGTGGTCCTGCTGACCGTCACCATGCTGATGGGCATGCTGATGCAGACCCTCGACGGCTACACCCATTACGAGGTGCTGCAGTATCTGAAGGAGCTGTACCTCATCACGTTCCCCCAGGTACTGGGGTTCGCGTTGCTCGCCCTGTTCGTGCAGACCCTCGTGTCGAACAAGTTCATCGGGCACGGCATCGTCATCGGCGTGGTCGTGATCCAGCCCATCCTGTTCAATTTCGGCTGGGAGAACACCTTGTACCTGCCGGGCATGGTGCCCCAGTACGTCTATTCCGACATGAACGGCTACGGCCATTACGTGCGGGCGATCGCCTGGTCGCTCGGCTATTGGTTCTCGATCTACGCTTTTCTCGGCGTGGTTTCCATCGCCTACACGCGCCGCGGCGCCGAGGTGGGATTGCGGCTGCGCACCCGGGTCGCCGCCGGGCGTGCCGCGTCGTTGAGCATCGCCGGTATCGTGTTTCTGCTGGCGGCGGTGGGCTGCGGCGGGTGGTATTACTACAATGCACATGTGCTGAACGAATACTTGACGGCCAAGGATCAGCGCCAATCCCAAGCCGACTACGAGCGGCAGTTCAAACGCTACGAGACGTTGCCGCAGCCGAAGGTCACCGCGGTGGACACGACCATCGAGATTTTTCCGGAGCGCCGTGGCTTCGAGGGTGCCGGCGTCTTCACCCTGCAGAACAAGACCGGCACGCCGATCTCGCAGGTTCACATCACGGATTCCCATCAGACCGTGAAGGGCGTGCGGTTCGATCGCGCGTTCCATCGGGTGAGCATGTCGGCGCGAAACCTGTACTCGATCTACCAATTCGACCAGCCGCTCGCACCCGGGGACGTGGTCCGCTTGAGCTTCTCGCTCGAGTTGACGTCGCCGGGTTTTCGCGACGGCAACGAACTCGCGCAATTCGCCGCCAACGGCACCTTTTTCGACACGGACTTCCTGCCCATCATCGGCTACAACGCGGACGCGGAGCTCGACGACCCGCGCCGGCGACGCGAGGAGGGGTTGGGCCCGCTCGAGGAGATGGCGCCGCGGGGCGATCCCGTTCACTCGCGCATGAATCTGTTCACGCCGTATTCGGATTGGATCACCTATCACACGGTGGTCAGCACCTCGGACGATCAGATCGCCATCGCGCCGGGTTACCTGCAGAAGGAATGGCACCGGGACGGGCGTCATTATTTCGAGTACAGCATGGGATCGACGCACATTCTCGATTTCTATGCGTATCTGTCGGCCCGGTACATCGTACGCAAGGAGGTCTATCCGGGCATGCGCGGGCCCGTCAATCTCGAGGTGTACTACGACCCGGCCCACCCGTACAACATCGAGGAGATGCTGGACGCGTCGCGCGCCGGGCTCGACTATTACGAGGCGCACTACAGCCCGTATCAATTCGATCAGTTCCGGATCATGGAATTTCCGCGCTACCGGTCATTCGCGCAATCGTTCGCCAACACGGTGCCGTTCTCCGAGAGCATCGGATTCATCACCCGGGTGCTCAAACCGACGGACCTGGATCTGACTTATTTCGTCACGGCGCACGAATTGGGGCATCAATGGTGGGGGCATCAATTGATCGGCGGGCGTGTGCAGGGCTCGAACATGCTGTCCGAAACGCTCGCGCAATACTCGGCCTACATGGTGATGCAGCACAAGTACGGCACGGATTACATGCATCGCGTGATGCATCATTTTCTGGATCGCTACCTGCGCGGCCGCGCGGGCGAGGTGCGGCGGGAGCGGCCGCTGGCGCTGGTCGAGCGCGAGTCCTATGTCTGGTACGAGAAGGGCGGCCAGGTGATGTACAGCCTTGCCGATTACATCGGCGAGGACAAGGTGGACCTGGCGCTGCACGAGTTCCTGATGCAATACCGCTATGCCAATGCGACCAATCAGGTCGACGCGTCCGATACGGTGACCGGCGCCGCCAGCGAGAATCAGCCGTACCCGGACACGCGCCTGCTGGTGGCGGCGCTGCGTGCGCAGACGCCGCCAGAACTGCAATATCTCATCGACGATGGCTTCGACCGGATCGTCCTGTACGACAACAAGATTCTTTCCGCCGTGTCGGAGAAGACGGCGGACGGCAAGTATCGCGTCACCTTGAAGGTGCAGGCGCGCAAGTCACAGGCGGACGGAAACGGCGTCGAGACGCCCATGGCGCTGGCGGATTTCATCGAGATCGGCGTGTTCAGCGGTAAGCAGGACGAGGAGAAGCCGCTGGTCATGCGCAAGGAGAAGATGACGCAGGAGTTCGGCACCTACACGGTGATCGTCGATGAGCCCCCGACGCGGGCGGGGATCGACCCGTACAACAAGCTCATCGACCGGATCGCGGACGACAACATGATGGATGTGAGCGAGAAGTAGCGGAGAGTGGTTAAAGCGCGAAATGGCCTGGCTCGACCGGGAATCGGAGCGGTGACGGCCATGCCGCAATTCCAGGGTTGAATTGCCGCATTTGTGTGGCAGAACCGTCGTTTTTGTATGGCAATGTTCCTCAAGTGCTTGCGTCCTCCGCGTAGCTGTAGAAATATACAGTATGGGCGAGACGTACTCAATTTCGGTCCGGTCGATGTGCGAGTTCACCGCGAAAAGCGGCGATCTCAGCGTGCGTTTCACCCCCGTGCCGACCGCGCAGCAGGGAATCGCCGGCCACCACATCCTGGCGGCCCGCCGCGGCGCCGATTATCAGCGGGAAATCGCGCTGACCGGCCGCTACGGGGCGCTCATCGTGCGGGGTCGGGCGGATGGCTACGATCCCGAACGGCAGGTGCTCGAGGAATTCAAGACGCATCGGGGCGATCTGTCGCGCATGCCGGCCAACCAGCGGGGCCTGCATTGGGCTCAGTTGAAAATATATGGCGCGCTCCTGTGCGTCGAGCGGTCGTTGACGGAGCTCGACCTCGCCTTGGTGTATTTCGACATCAAGAGCGAGGAGGAGACGGCGCTCGCGGAGCATTACACCGCGGCGGAGTTGCAGTCTCACTTCGAGGATCATTGCCGTCGATTCCTGGACTGGGCGATGTGCGAAATGGCGCATCGCGCGCGCCGCGACGAGTTTCTGGTCGCGCTGACCTTTCCCCACGAGGCGCTGCGTGCGGGACAGCGGCAGATGGCCGAAGCGGTGTATCGCGCGGCGGTTGGCGGGCGGGCTCTGATGGCGCAGGCACCCACCGGCATCGGCAAGACCATCGGAACCTTGTTTCCGCTGCTCAAGGCGGCGCCGAAGCAGAAGCTCGACAAGGTGTTTTTTTTGGTGGCCAAGACGTCGGGCAGGATGCTGGCGCTCGATGCGGTCCGGCAATTGGCGCCGGCGCAACTGGCCCCAGCGCAAAGCGAGTGCGACGCCGGTGCCGAGGTGCCGCTGCGCACGCTGGAGCCGCCGCTGCGCACCTTGGAAATGGTGGCCAAGGAAAGCGCCTGCGAATATCCGGGCCGCGCCTGCGAGGCGGCGAGTTGTCCGTTGGCAAGAGGCTTCTATGATCGTCTGGCGTCGGCCCGGGCCCAGGCGCTCGAATCGGCGATGCTCGATCGCGAGGGGGTTCGCCGCGTGGCGCTCGAACATCAGGTGTGCCCGTACTATTTGACCCAGGAGCTCGCGCGATGGTGCGACGTGCTGGTCGGCGACTACAATTATTTTTTCGACACCAGCGCCATCCTGCATGCGCTGACGGCACAGAACCAGTGGCGTGTGGGATTGCTGGTCGACGAGGCTCATAACCTGTTGACGCGCGCGCGGGACATGTATTCCGCCACGCTGGATCCGGCGGGATTGGAGGCGGCTCACACCGGCGCGCCGGCCGCGATCAAGGCCCAACTGCGCGACGTGCAGCGCGCGTGGCGTGCGATTCACGGGGTACAGATCGAGGACTACGCCGTTCATGCCGAGATACCGGTGGCGTTCATCGCGGCATTGCAGCGCGCCACCACCCTCATCGCCGACGACATGGCGGTCGATCCGGCGACCGTCAACGAACCGCTGCTGCGGTTCTATTTCGATGCCATTCATTTTTGCCGGACGGCCGAGGAGTTCGGCAGCCATTCGTTGTTCGATGTCACACAGGCCGGTGCGGATTCGACCATGTGCATCCGGAACGTGAATCCCGGACCGTTCCTGAGCGCCCGATTCGGCGCCTGCGTGACCTCGACCCTGTTCTCGGCAACGCTCGCACCCCAGGCGTATTATCGTCAGTTGCTGGGCCTGCCCGACAACACGGAATGGATCAACGTGGATTCACCGTTTCACGAACGCCAACTGCACGTGCGCGTCGAACCGCGCATCTCCACACGCTACCGCGACCGGCCGGACTCCGTGGCTCCCATCGTCGAATTGATGGCGCAGCAATACCGCGCCGAGCCCGGCAATTACCTCGCCTTCTTCAGCAGTTTCGACTACCTGCAGGCGGTGTTGCGGGTGTTCGGCGCCCGCCATCCCGACATCATGACCTGGGAGCAGGTGCGTGGCATGGCGGGCGCCGACCGCAACGCGTTTCTCGCGCGTTTCACGACGCACAGCCGCGGCATCGGCTTCGCGGTGTTGGGCGGGGCGTTCGCCGAGGGCATCGACCTGCCCGGCGAGCGATTGATCGGTGCGTTCATCGCGACGCTGGGGCTGCCGCAGGTGAACGATGTCAACGCCGAGATCGAACGACGGCTCGAGACGCTGTTCGGCTCCGGTTATGAATATACGTACCTGTATCCTGGACTGCAAAAGGTGATCCAGGCGGCGGGCCGCGTCATTCGCACGACGTCCGATCGGGGCACTGTCTTTTTGATCGATGATCGCTACATGGGCGCACAGGTGCGCGCGTTGCTTCCCGAATGGTGGCGGGTGCAATGCAATTAGCCGCCGGTTCCGCGCCCGATCCCTGGTATTACGTGAAGAACTTTCAGACGATGCTGGATACCCTGCGGCAGCGCGACGGGGACTTGCTGGCGGCGGACGAACTGTCGTTCATGGATGGTTTCCTGCGGTTGCCGCCACAGGCCCGGGCCTTGCTGGTACGCATGGTGATGCGTAAGGGGCCCTTGTTCCGCGCCAGCCGCCTGGTGTATCCGGAGATCGGCGCGACGGCGGAGGCGGTGGCGCCGCTGGTCGCGCTCGGGTGGGTGGATGCACGGCCTACGTTGACATTGGATGAGCTGTTCCGGCTGATGACCAAACGAGCGTTGGTCGATCACCTGGGGCTGGCCCATCAGAAGGCCGCGCTGCCCAAAGCGCGGCTGCTCGAGGAGTTGCGCGAGACGTTGCCCGGTGCTCGAGCGTTCGATCAATGGTGTGACGCGACCGATACCGTATATCGTCTGGAGTTGGGCGCGCTGTGCACCCGGTTGACGTTGCTGTTCTTCGGTAACTTTCGCCAGGACCTCACCGAGTTCATCCTCGCGGATCTGGGGATCTTCAAATTCGAGACGATCGATCTGCGGCCCGAGTCGCGGCCATTTCGTACCAGACGGCAGGTGGAAGAGTTTCACCAGCTGCATCACTGCCGTGATCTGCTCCACGAAGGGGCCGATCCGGGCGAGATCCTGCGCGCGCTGCCGCCGGTCAACGAGGATTGCGAGTGGTTGCAGGACCGGCGCGAGAAGCTGCGTTTCCAGATCGGCCGCGCGCTCGAGCGGGCGGGCGCGGTGCAGGAGGCGACCGAAATCTACTCGAATTGCGCGTACCGGGAGGCGGGCGTGCGCGCACGGCGTCTGCTCGCCAAGCCCGGCGGTGGGTCGCGCCGTGGCGGGCAGGACGCACCCAGCGCGCCTGAGTTTCGGCTGGTGCTCGCCGACCCGCGGGACGGTCGGTCCGTGGAGCGCCTCGTGCTCGAGGCATTGACGGCGGCGGAGCCTGGGGAGACCCAAGTTCATTATGTGGAAAATGGACTCATCAACTCGCTGTTCGGATTGTTGTGCTGGCCCGCGATTTTCGCGCCCGTGCCCGGCGCGTTCTTCCATCCCTTTCATCACGCACCGGCGGATATCGCCAGTACACGTTTCTACGAGCGCCGGGAGCGCGAATTCAGCCGCTGTCTTGCCGAACTGCGTTGCGGCGCTTACAAGGACACCATGCGTCGGCGGCTGGCCGAGAAACTCGGTATTTCATCACCTTTCGTGGCGTGGGGGCTCGTCGACGAGACGCTGCTCGAGACGGCATTGCAATGCTTTCCCGCCGAGCATCTCGCTCGATGGTTCGACTGGATCGCGCGCGACGTGACCGCCAACCGATCGGGGTTCCCCGATCTCGTACAGTTCTGGCCGCACAGCGCGCGCTATCGGCTGGTCGAGGTCAAGGGGCCGGGCGATCGATTACAGGAGAGCCAGCGCCGTTTCCTCGATTTCTGTCTGCGCGAGGCCATGCCCGTGTCGGTATGCCGGGTGCGGTGGGCCGGGATGGGCGCGTCGGCCTGAGGGACACCTGAATGGCAAGCTATCGCCGCCACGCTTTCGCGATTATAGTAACGATCGTTACATGTCGTTCATGGCGAAATAATCATCGGCAAGGATCGTCATCATGACTGAAAATACCGAAGCGCCGCGTCTTCAGTCGGAGCGGACCGACCGTGAACGACGCAATCTTGCAATCGCGCGGGAGATGTACGAGAGGGTGCTCATGCCCTTCGATTCGACCAATCTCGACCGCTACATTGCACCCGATTACATCCAACATGGAGCGCTCGCGGCGGACGGCCGCGAGCCGTTGCGGCGCTTTCTGGATGAAGCCAGGCAGAAATGGCCGAAGGCGCGGCTCGAGATCCGGCGCGAGTTCGTCGATGGAGACTTCGTCATCTTTCATGTCTTCGGCGCCCTCCGGCCGGAGGATCGAGGGTCGGTCGTGGTGGATATCTTCCGGATGCAGAACGGTCTCATACAAGAGCATTGGGAGGCCATCCAGGAGATACCGGAGACGCTCGCGCACCAGAACGGGATGGTGTGAGGCGCGGTTCGTCTGGTGGGTATCCGCATGCCGCAAGAAAGGGGATGACGAGACGGGGGAGTCTTGTGATATGGCTTGCTGCGGCATGCGGTGCCCGAGGTACAAGGTATCTCAGCCGCCAATTTTCACAACGACCGATTGGTTCTGTCGGCATGCCATTTTGTAATTGCGGGTTTGCTGGATGCGCCGTGAACGTGTTCCTGGATGGTGGTTCGGGGACCGTTTGGAACCAGGATCCGTTGAACTCCTCGGGGATCGTGCCCTCGACGATCAAATCGCCGATGTCTGCCTCGATCCGGGAGGGCTCGTTATGGCCGATGAAATCCAGCGTATTCGGATATGCCTGTGGCATGGAGATCGCCTTTAAGGTTGTGCGCCGCCGCGCTTGATCACGAGCTCGGGCGGACGCTTGCGGGGAACCCATTGACCTTTTCCGGGAAACCGACTGAGGGCCGGTCCATCCCAGAGACGTACGATGCGTCGTTGGAAGAGCCATCCGCCGTCGACCTTCAGCAGCTCGTCTTCGTAGTATCCGGCAAATCGCAGCGTGTACGGGGGCTCGCCATGGCACTCCGTGACGAAGGCGAAGGATTTCGCCTCGCAGCGCTCCGCGGTGCCGGTAACCAGCAGTTGCGTCACGTGGTGTTGACGTCCCGGGAAGCCGGGCGAATTCTTGTAGTGATTCGCCAGTTCCCGGATCCCGTCGCGGCCCTCCCAGCGATCAGGATCCTCGAACACCTCCTCGATCATCACCGCATCGAGTGTGAAGCATTCCGCAAGCGCATCCACATCCCCCGTATCGAGGGCCCAGGCATACTCCGCGAACAGATCCTGTATCGCGAACCGGTCGTCTGCCGTCAGCGAACTCTTTATTTTCATCGATTTGTCCCTCTGCATTGCGTTCCGTGTTCTGTCATGCGAATTGCCTCGCCGGTGGGACCACCGCCTGGGTGCCGTGCCGGTCGGCGGGCACCCGCCAGACGGCATCCACGTCCGCCGACAGGGCCGGACGGCCCAGCACGAGGTCCGCGCCTTTTTCGCCGATCATGATGGCGGCGGCGTTGGTGTTGCCGCCGGGGACCGTCGGCATGATGGAGGCGTCGATGACGCGCAGTCCTTGAACCCCGCGAACTTTCAGTTCCGCGTCCAACACCGCGTCGGGCCCTGTGCCCATCGAGCAGGTACCGACCGGGTGCTGGGTGAGTTGTACCGACGATCGCACGAAAGCGTCGATTTCAGCGTCCGATCGAATCTGTTCGCCCGGCGTCAGTTCGGCGCCGGTGAGTTCGGCTTGAGGGCTGGTTCGGTACAGTTCGCGCACCGCCCGGATGCCGCGTCGGATCGTGGCGACGTCGTGAGATTCCTGGGCGAGATTCATGACCAGTCGGGGCGCCGCCGTCGGGTCTGCGGAGTGGAGTTCGACGTGGCCGCGGCTGTGCGGGTGCAAGGCAACGATGCCGACCGAAAACAGGTGCTGCTTTCGCTCCGAGAAGCCCGGATACCAGACATCGGCGTCGAGCCGCACCGGGTTGCACATCAGCTGCACGTCGGGCCGGTCGAGACCGGGTTCCGTGCGAATGATGCCATTGCAGCTGTTGATCAACGTCGAGAAGGCGCCGCCGCCAAAAATGGCCCAGCGAGCGGCGGACAGCGCCGCGCGGTCGGCGCGTAATTTCGACAAGAATGTGTTGGCGCGGGTTGCGGCGAATTCGACCATGCTCACGGCATGCTCGGACAGATTTCGGCCGACGCCCGGCAGATCGGCAACGACCGGGATGGCGTGCCGGTTCAAGTGGGCGGCCGGGCCGACACCCGAGAGCATCAGCAGCTGTGGCGAATTGTAGGCGCCGCCGCTCAGGAGAACTTCCCGGCGGGCACGCACCCGCGTGATGCGGCCTTCGCGCGCGTACTCGATGCCGACCGCCGTCTGCCCCTCGAACAATACCCGGGTGGTCAGCGCGTTGAGTTCGACGCGCAAGTTTGGACGTTTCATGGAGGGATGCAGATAGGCGCGTGCGGCGCTCGAGCGCCTTCCCCGGCTGTCGATCGTCACTTCGCCTCGAGCGAATCCTTCCGGAACCTCACCGTTGATGTCGTCCGTGATCGGGTAGCCACAGCGCTTGGCGGCTTCCATCATTTCCTCGTGAAACAGGCCGTTCGTATTCACGGGGATCACGTGCAGAGGTCCTTTCGAGCCATGATAGCGGTCCTCCCCCCGCCAGCTGGTTTCCGAGCGCTTGAAGTAGGGAAGCACGTGTTCGTAGCCCCAGCCGGTACAACCCACGGCAGCCCAGCCGTCGTAGTCGAGCGGATGGCCTCTCATATAGAACATGCCGTTGATGGAAGAGCAGCCGCCCAGCACCTTGCCGCGAGGAATCCACAGCGGCCGGCCGCCGAGATGGGCCTCCGGTTCGCTCATGAAGTTCCACCCGAATCTCGGATCTCGCACCGCGCGCAGGAATCCCAACGGCATCCGCAAATACGGATGATCGTCGCGGCCGCCGGCTTCCACCAGGATCACCGACGATGCTGCGTCCTCCGACAGTCGGGAAGCGAGGACACATCCGGAGGAGCCGGCACCGACCACCACATAATCCGCTTCTGCGTCGTAACGGGCCATCACGGTCCGACCGGGTGCGGATTGGCCGTCCAACTCGCCTGATGCGCCAACATGATGTCATGCAACGGCGTGGGCTTGCGTCCGGTGATCAATTCCACGTGATCGGTCAGCACGTCGAAGTAACCCTCTCGAATGGATTGGCCAAAGGTCACCATATCGTCGCTCGACCAAGGGATGGCGCCTCGAGGGCGGACATCGGAGGCGTGACGCGGCACTCCCAACGCATCGAAATACTCGAACATCTCGTCGTCGTTGACGCGCTTCACGACGATGGGCTTTCCCATCATCAGGGCCGCCATCTCCACACCTTGCGGAATGGAGAGTAGTTCCGGTCCGGTGATATCGTAGGCCTTGTTCGCATGGCCTTGTTGGATGAGCACTTCGGTGGCGCACGCGACGCAGTCCTGTCTGGCGACGAACGCCACCCGGCCATCCCCCGAATTGTCCCAACAATGTCCGGCGGCCAACGCGCCCGGGATGATGGCCCCCGCGACCGCCTCGGCATATTGGCTGTCCCTGAGAAAGGTCCAGTCAAGCCCGGATTGCTCCAGGTGCACTTCAGTCGCGCGATGATCCAGTTTCACGATCGCGGGATTGTCCGGTTCGGCGGCGCCGAGGACCGAGGTGTAAGCGATGTGCCGTATGCCGGCTCTGGCGGCGGCGTCGATCGCGTTCTTGTGTTGTCCGACCCGGGTGCCGACACGGGCGGTGCTGATGAGCAACAACTTGGTGCCGCCCGCGAACGCGATGCTCAATGAACCGGGGTCATCGAAATCAGCGTAGCGGACGCTCGCGCCGCGCCTCGCGAAGTCGTCGAGGCTCGCCGGCGTCCGCGTAGTCAACACGAGTTGCGAGCCCGGCATCCGGGACAGCAACCGCTCGGCGGCGGCCCGCCCGAACGCGCCCGACGCGCCGGTGATGATGACCCTCTCGTGGGTGGGGACTGCGTTGCTGCTCACTGTACTGCGCTCCTGGGTTTCATCAGCCACGTCACTGCCGTGACGTCATTCGTCTGTCCAATCCTCGTCCAGCCGCTGCCTGCGCCTCTGGACGCAGACCCGGTTGCGATGTAGGTGGCCAGCACCTCAGGCCATGAAGCCGGCTGCCGGGCGAGGTCCCCTTCACAACCTGTCAGTTCGCCGTGGCAATGATGCTGCACGCCATGGGTGCCGTGGCCGACCAATCGGTAATGCAATTCCTGGATCGTGCCCGTCAATACGAGGAAATCCGCGTATGTGCAGAGGCCCGCGATCATGTCACGGCGATCGGCCATGGCGAGAAGCCCGCGCGCGAAGCGATAGCGATCGCCGGTCATCGGGTGACAATCCGACCCGTGTTGCCGGGCGACGGACGCGAAACGCACCGCGGCGTCCACGTTCGGATCGAACACCACGCGAGGCGCGGGCGACCCGCCCATGGGGGCCGAGGACGCCGGCCGAAGCGCGAGCGTGGCCAGCGCCAGCGATGACGTCACGACGAAGCGGCGCCGGGAGAGCGGTACATGCCTGTTCATCGGTGCTGCCTCGAGTTGTCTTCGAGGTAGTTGGCGATGGCGTCCAGCTGCAGATCGCTCACTTCACCCCGGGTGATCGCCGGCATGTTGCCCAGGCCCACACGCGCCACGCGACTGACGAACGCGGCGGACAGATCACCGCGCAACAACAACTCCGGTGGTTGGACGCGGCGGCCGAGCAGCCCGGTCCCCATGCCCTGCTTGCCGTGGCACATCAGGCACTTTTCAACGAACAGCGCCTGTCCATCGAGAGGTGCGCCCATGCCTACGCGTGCGCTCAGCAACCCGGCGGCAGCCAACCAGAATACCTTCATGACTTCTGCTCCCGTTGATGAACGGCCGGCCAAATGCCGCTTTTGCCGGGCGCCAAGATGCCTTTCGGGTCGAGCGCATTCTTGACGCGCTCGTTCAGACGACGCATCGCGTGGTCATTGAAATCGTAGGTCTCGGCCACGGCGTCCATGTAATCCAGGTGGGTGCGATATTCTCCATACCCGTTCGACCGCGCATCGGCGATCAAGGTGCGTAGAAAGGGATCGACCCGCTTCATCATGGCGGCGTCGTCCTTGTCGAGGAGAACGGAGTTGACGTTGATGAGATGCCGCTCGCCGAACGCGAAGCTACCCTGATAGTCCATGCCGAACTCGTGGTACCGCGCATAGGTACGTTTGAACTGTTCCACGGCCAGCCGACCGGACTGCGGAAGCACGGGCGAGAATCCGACGTGACCACCCCGTCCCCCATGCCAGTTGGCGCTTTGCAAGGGAAACGTCATGGGAACGCCCCCGACGATGGCCTCGCGATCGTCGCCGTCCTTCCAGGTGGTGCGCTTGAGCGTCATCGGGCCGAGCGCCGTGATCGCCTTGTCGATGATGTTCATCGATTCGCGGGCGACCGCCGTTCTGCCGTACACGCGCAGGCTGACGCCCCACCAGCCCATGCCGAATTTCTTGCGAATCGCGCTGATCACATCGTCATCGAGGGCACCGGGTTTGGTCGTCCATTGATTGCGGGTGGTCACCACCGCGGCGGCCCGCAGCCAGTTGCCGATGGTGGGCGATTGCTGCAGCACTCCTTCGCGGCGCAGCGGTCCCAATGTATCGATGAGCGGTCCGAGGTCCTCGGGACGATCGAACTCGACGTCGAGACCTAGAACGGATTCCGGGGCCGGCATCAGCCACATGCCCATCTTGGTGACGATGCCGAAATTCGACTGGCAAAACAGCTGATCCCAGGATGGCCCGTATCCGTAGCGATAGAGCTGCCAAGTCGGCGATTGCGTCAGGGCGCCCATGCCCGTCCTCAGCAGATCGCCATCCGCGAGCACCACCTCCATGCCGCAGATCCTTGCGGTATTGTCGCCATACGGCGTGTAGCCGACGCCCCGGTCGAGCGCATTGCCGACGACCGAACCCCAGCTGTTGGCGGGAACCGACAGCCAAAGTCTGATGCCCTTCGTCTGCAGGTGATCGTAGAGGTCATAAAAGCCCACCCCGGGTTCCACGAGCACCGTGCCATTCGCTTCATCGACTTCGATCTTCTTCATCCGGGAAAGATCGAGCACCACGGAACCGGCCAGCGCGGGGGCGGAGCCTCCATAGCCGAGATTCTTTCCACGGCTGATCGGCCACAAGGGAATGCGGTGTTCCGCGGCAACCTTCACCAGAGCGCGTATCTCTTCCACGGTCGCAGGCGCGAGCGCGCCCGACGGGTGATGCGCCGCGTCGTCGATCGCAAACTTGTCCGCATAGCTTGCGCGGTCGAGGTCGTCGAAGAACGCGTATTCCTCCCCGACGCATGCGGTGAATTGCTTCACCGCCGAGCGAAAGGCGGTATTGGAAATCCCGTTCGGTAGTATGGTGTTCACCGCTGCTGCATTCCTCGCTGACGCATGAAGGTTTGTTCCGATGTCCTGGTGTGCAGGGTTTATTGGGCGAAGGCGCGAACGGGACGCATCCCGACTCCGACACTCAGCAAGAGCGCGAGGACGAAACTGGAGGTGACCACCATGAGCAAGGGGGCCACCGAAAATGCCGGGAACCAGGAAATAACGGCGCTTGCGGCGGCGGTCACTGCCAGTGTGAGCGTGCCGAGCGTCGCCGCGGTCGCACCGGCGCCGCCGGTGCCGGCGTCGAGCGCGCTGATGGCGGCCGGCGTGAGAATGAGGCCAACCAGTGCGAACGCCAGCATCGAAAACAGTTGAAAGGTCACCAGGCCCACGACGTCGGCAGCGATCATTGCCCCGAGAACGACGCAGGCCATCGTTCCCAGAAGGGTCATGCGGACGAGCAATGTGCGCGCACCCCAGCGGCGCATCAACACGGGTGACAGTTGCGACATGCCGATCGAGCACAGCGAATCGATGCCCAACAGGATCGAGTAGCCGTGGCTGTCCAGGTGGAATGCCGACGGAAATACGAAGGGCGCGGCGGTCACATACGCATAGGGGATGGTGGTGGCGAGACCGGCCACCACCGCGGCAAGCAGGAATCGTCGATTCCTCGCCAACCCGCCATAAACACGCCAGACGGCGACGCCCGCGGGTCGCCGCCGTTCCGCCGGCAGTGACTCCACGAGAGCGAAGCGCACGACCAGCAACCCGAGGATGCCGGTCATGGCGAGCACCGCGAACAGTCCGCGCCACGGCATCAGGATCAACAGATAACTGCCGATGAGCGGCGCGAGCACCGGGGACAATCCAATGATGAGGAACGTGAAGGCCATGAGCTGCGCCGCGGCCGCGCCGCTTCGCAGATCACGAATCATGGCGCGGGATACGGCGGTTCCGGCGCAGATCGAGCATCCCTGGACGAAACGCTGGGCAATCAGCATGTCGATGGATCGACTCGCGGCGCATGACAGGGACGCGACGACGAAGATGGAAAGACCAATATATAACGTGAGTTTTCGGCCATGGCGGTCGCTGAACGAGCCTATGGGTATCTGCGCGACGGCAAGCGCGAGGAGAAAAACGGAGAGCGTGCGCTGAACCTCGCTCGGCGTCGCTCCAAAGTCCCGCGCGATGTGGGGGAACGCGGGCAGATACAAATCGATCGACAGCGGACCGAGACACGAAAGCAGCCCCAGCGCCAGCCCCGGGCGCCAGGTCGCTGACGAAGACGCCGAGCGCTGCATCGCTCCATTCTGCAAACTCGCTACCCCCGAAACCCGCCTATGCTGACATCGTAACATCGGTTACACTATCCTGCACCTGCCGCCAAGGGATTTCTCAAGTACAGCGCTTACGCGGGTGATCATTTATGAGTGAAGAATGCGACATCGTCGTCGTGGGTGGCGGGTCCGGCGGATGTGCGATGGCCGGTCGACTCGCGGAGGCCGGCGTCAGTGTGGTTTTGTTGGAGGCGGGTAAATCGGACCGGGATTACCGTCTGAAGATCCCGGCGCTCACGAGTTCCGTCGTACAAAACACCGACTTCGATTGGAAATACGTTGCGGAGCCGGATCCCTCGATTGGTGGGCGGGCGGACGTCTGGCCGGGCGGGAAGCGCCTGGGCGGCGGAAGTTCCATCAACGGCATGATGTACGTCCGTGGACACCGCTGGGACTACGATCGCTGGGCCGAGTTGGGGGCCCGCGGATGGACGTACGAGGACGTGCTGCCGTTCTTCCGGCGCATGGAGACATTTCGCGGCGGCGATTCGCGCTGGCGCGGAAGCACCGGCCCGATCAGCGTCTCACACGGCCGTGTTCATTATCCCATCGTCGATGACTGGATCCGCGCCGCCGAGAGCTGCGGTGTCCCGCGCACGAGTGACCACAACGGCGAGAACCCCGGAGAGGGCACGGATTATGCGCAGGTCACACAGCGGAATGGTTTGCGCAGTTCGTCGACCGCCTACCTGAAGTTGCCTGGAGTCGGAAAGCATCTTCAGGTGCAGTTGGAATCCCAGGTCAGACGAATCCTCATCGAAGACGGTCGCGCCGTTGGCGTCGAATTCGATCGAGAGGGACGGACGACCCGAATCAGGGCGCGCGCGGGCGTCGTGCTGGCCGCGGGCAGCCTGAACACTCCGCGTCTCCTCATGTTATCGGGCATCGGTCCCGGTGCGCACTTGCAGGAATTCGGCATCGACGTCATCCGTGACTCGAGCGGCGTGGGCGCCAACCTGCAGGAGCACGTCGGAACCCATCTGGTGAACCAGGTCAATACGCCCACGATCAACAGCGATGCGCGCGGACTGGCGCTCGCCGTTCAGATGGCCAATTTCGCGTTTCGCCGGCGGGGGGTCTTGACGACTTCCGTCGGACACGCGCAGGCGTTTTTGCGTACCCGGGAGCGGGCGCCGGTGCCGAATGTCCAGATTTCATTCACCGCATTTGCGTTCGACCTCGACAAGGATGGGAAGCTCGTGCTTCGCCGCGACCCATCGGTGAGCACCGTCGTGTGCATCGCCCGGCCGCAGTCGAGAGGGACGCTCACCCTGCGATCCAAGGATCCGCTAGCCCCACCGAGAATTCAGCATGAACTGCTTGGAATCGAGGACGATTTGGATCAACTCGTGGAGGGATTGGAGCGGGCGCGGCAAATCATGGACACCCCCTCGATGCGCTCCTATGTGACCTCCGAGGTACGGCCGGGCACGACCTCGACGGGCGACGCCCTGCGGGATTTCGCGCGGGTGGCCGCGATTCCGCTCTACCACCCGGTGGGCACCTGTAAAATGGGGATCGATCCCGGCGCGGTCGTCGACCCGTCGCTGGCGCTGCATGGCATCAAGGGATTGTGGATATCGGACGCATCGGTGATGCCCACGTTGCCGATCGGCAACACCAATGCGACTTCCATCATGATAGGCGACAAAGGCGCCTCGCATGTCCTTGCAGCGCTGCAGGCGTGAGCGGGCCCGGGCAGGATTCAGCTCTTCGATGCGCGCTTGCTTGCGACGTCCGACGTCGTACGCTGCAAAAATATTGAGTGCCCTTCGGGGTCGAGGGCATCCAGTCGATTGGTGATTGCCACGATACAGGCATCGAACGATTGGATTTCCTTCGGCGTCATCGCTTCGAACATGTATTTCGCCAGCTCCTCCGTGTGGGGCTGCATCTGCTCGTAGAGCGTCCGGCCTTTCGGCGTCAATCGCAGCACCTTGCGACGGCGATTTCGGGGGTCGAGGTGGGTGATGATGCGGTCGTGGCGCTCCAGGACCGCGATTCCCCGGCTCACCATCATCGTGTTGACGCCGACGAGATCCGCGAGTTCATGGGATGCCGTGACGCCCAGGCGCCCGATCATCATCAACAACCGGAACTCATTGAGGCTGATTCGATAGCGTTTCTTTATATAGACGGTGAACGGCGCCATGATCCGGTTTTCCATCTTGAGCAGGCGTCGCAAGACATCCGCCGGCGCGGCGCCGGACAGGAGATCGACTGCTGATTCGCGCTCGTGGAGGTCCACTTTCGGCGTCGTTGGCTTGGGTGACTTGGTCGGCTTCTTGCTCATCCCGCAGGTGGTCTCTCGAAAAATGTGCCAGCGTCATTGTGCCCACTTTAAATGCTTTACGCGAGATGGCTTCCTATTGTAACGTATGTTCCATTATAACAATTCGAATTCGCCGGCTGGTCTGGCCGTCCGCCGGACCATCAGTTCCGAGCTTTGTTCTTGAAGGAGTTGGTCGTGAGCGATTCCCTGTCGGATCACCCCGTATTTGCCGATATGTCGACTCCGACCGAACCGAAATTGGAATTTTGCTTCTCCATCAGAGTCTACTTTACGCGCGTGAACATGGTCGGGGACATGCCATCGGGCGCGGCTCGCGGTGCGGTCTATGTGGACGGCGGGACCATCGAGGGGCCGCGGCTCACCGGAAGCGTGCTTCCCGGGTCCGGGGCGGACTGGGCGCTGTTTCGGCCCGACGGGGTTCTGGCCACCGATGCGAGATACATGCTGCAGGCGGATGACGGTGCTCTGATCCTCCTGCACAACCGAGGCTATCTGTGGGGTAGGACCCCGGACGTCATTCCCCGAATGCAGGATTTCATGTTCAGAGGCGGCCCGCCGGTGCCGCATCGCGAGTTCTATCTGCGCTCGTCCCCCGTCTTCGAGGTCGCGAAAGGAAAGCATGACTGGCTCACGCGGCATGTCTTTGTGGGAATCGGTGATCGATACGCGGACGGCAATATCATTCGCTACTTTGCGGTGCTGTAGCAACCAACGACCAGGAGACTCGCAATGGTGCCTGACGGAATCAATCTTAAGCATCCGGATCGCCTCTACATCGGGGGCGGGTGGGTCGAGGCCCTCAGCGGCAGGATGTTCGAACTCGTTTCGCCGAACACCGAAAAGGTGGTCGCTCGCGTCGCCGAGGCGGGCGAATCCGACATGGACCGGGCGGTCGATGCGGCGCGAAAGGCCTTTGATGTCGGACCGTGGGGAAAAATGTCCCCCGGCGAGCGGGGGAAACTCATTCGTGCGATGGGTGAGCTGCTGCGCGTCCGGGAGCCGGAACTGGCAAAGGCGTGGGTCGCGCAGGTGGGCGGGCTGGCGTCGTTCGCTCCCATCATGACCAGCGGCGGGACGCACGATTTCATGGCCACCGCTTCTCTGTGCGACACGTATCCCTTCGTGGAGCAGCGGCCGAGTCAGATGGTCAACACGGCGATCGTGGTTCGTGAACCGGCCGGCGTGGTGGTGGCCATCGCGCCGTGGAACGCGCCGTACGGGATCATGGCATCGAAGGTGGCCTACGCCCTGGTCGCGGGCTGCACCGTGATCGTCAAGCCCTCTCCCGAAACGCCGCTCGAGGCCTACATCATCGCCGAAGCGGCGGAGGCGGCGGGCATTCCCCCTGGGGTCGTTAATCTCGTATGCGGCGGTCGCGAAGCATCCGACTATCTGGTGCGAAATGCCGGCGTCGACAAGGTGAGCTTCACCGGATCCACTCTGGCCGGCAAACGCATCGCCACCGTCTGCGGGGAGCGGATTGCCCGCGTGACCCTCGAACTGGGCGGCAAATCCGCGGCCATCGTGCGCGACGATTTTCCGATCGAGGCGGCCGCGGCGATTCTGGGCAACACAATAACGATCATGAGCGGCCAGGTCTGTGCGATGTTGAGCCGGGCAATCGTCTCGAGGCATCGCCACGACGCCCTGGCCTCGGCCATCAAGGACGTGATGGAGTCGATTCGGATCGGTCACAGCGACGATCCCACGACGCAACTCGGGCCGGTTGCGATGAAGCGGCAGCTCGACCGCGTCGAGGGGTATATCGCGGAAGGCCGGAAGGTCAGTGATCTCGTGACCGGGGGCCGGCGTCCGCCGCACATGAACGCCGGCTATTTCGTCGAGCCGACGCTCTTTGCGAACGTCGACAACAAGAGCCGCATCGCCCAGGAAGAGATTTTCGGACCGGTGCTCTGCTTGATACCCGCGGAGGATGAGGCCGATGCGATCCGGATCGCGAACGAGAGCAACTACGGTTTGAATGGCTCCGTCATCACGCAGGATGTCGACGCGGCCTACAACATCGCGAGACAGATGCGCGTGGGCGGCGTCGGACAGAACGGCATGCGCCTCGAATTCAGCATGCCCTACGGCGGCTTCAAGCAGTCCGGCATCGGTCGTGAGGGCGGACCGGAAGGACTGGTGCCGTATCTCGAGACGAAAACCATTCTCCTGGATGGCTTGCCGTCCAGTTTGCGGCTTTGACCGCTGCCGACATGCGCTTCGTAGACAAAATCGTCTTGATCGTGGGTGGCAACAGCGGCATTGGCCTGGCGGCTGCCATCGGATTCGCACGGGAGGGCGCCACCGTGATCATCACGGGGCGCGATCAAGTCACGCTCGACAAGGCGATTCATGACATTGGCGCCGCCGCCGCCTTCCGCGCGGATGTCGCCGACACGGAGAGCATGGTCCCGGTGGTCGAGGAGATCCGCAGGATGCACGGACGGATCGACGTCTTGTTCGTGAATGCCGGAGTTGGTGCATTCGCACCCGTCCGGGAAGTTACGCGCGAATTATGGGACCACATTCACGACATCAACCTGCGCGGATGTTTCTTTGCCGTACAGAAGGCACTGCCCTTGATGGGGAGGGGTAGTTCCATCGTCGTTACCGGTTCGATCGGATCGCTCGCCGGCGTGCCCGGTAATGCGATCTACGCGGCGTCGAAAGCCGGACTACGCGCGATCGTTAGGATTCTCGCGACCGAATTGGTGGCGGAGGGAATTCGCGTCAACATGGTCAGCCCGGGCCCCACGGAGACACCCCTCATCCGCCGCAACGTGGGCATGGATGAATCGGCGGTCGAGAGTCTGCGTCAGGTCATGATCTCGGTGGTACCGATGAAGCGGATGGGGGAGCCGGAGGAGATCGCACGGCCGGTTCTATTCTTGGCGTCGGATGAAGCCAGTTTCATCACCGGCGTCGACCTCTTCGTCGATGGCGGATGCCTGGAGCTGTGACGCCCCGACCGCGGCAGGGCGCGCCGGGCCACCAATCTCGCAAGCGGCTCAGATAGGTCGTTCGGGATCTCGACAGCCGGCGTTCCGTTCGATACGGTACGCGGCTGGTTGGCCACTCCGGACGACGCGTCCAACGCGTCAGGGTATTTCGTCACATGCGTAGTCAGATCCTTGCGGTACTCGGCGCGGCATCGGTCGCGGTGGCCGGTCTGGCCGCCCCTGTAGCGGCCGCCGGCGGCCCCTACGCGTCGGTCGACACCCAGCGGCTGTCGCAGGCCGCCTCACCGGCGAACGCGGGCCAATGGATGTCGTACGGCCGCGATTACAGCGAGCAGCGCTACAGTCCGCTCAAGCAGATCGATGCGGACAACGCCGGCCGGCTGGGTCTTGCCTGGTATGGTGATCTGGCCGAGCGCGGCGGCAGTTACGAGACGACACCGATCGCCGTCGACGGCAGCATTTTCGTGACGACCCCCTGGAGCAAGGTCTACGCCTTCGACGCAAAGACCGGCAAACTGCGTTGGAAATACGACCCCAAGGTTCCGGGCGAGTACGCCGTGAAGCTGTGCTGCGGCATCGTGAACCGCGGTGCCGCGGCGTGGAAGGGCAAGGTGATATGGGGCACGTTGGACGGGCGACTGATCGCCGTCGATGGGAAGACCGGCAGGAAAGTCTGGGAGGTCCAGGCGACGGATCCGCAGAAAACGCTGTCCATCACCGGCGCGCCACGCATCGCGAATGGCCGCATTTTCATCGGCGAGGCGGGATCCGAGTTCGAGCAGCGCGGCTACATGGCCGCCTACGATGCCGACAATGGCAAGGAGTTGTGGCGCTGGTGGGTGGTGCCCGGCGATCCGTCGAGAGCGTTCGAGCAGCCGGAGCTCGAATGGGCCGCGAAGACCTGGACCGGTGAATGGTGGAAGGCCGGCGGCGGCGGCACTCCCTGGGATGCCATCAACTACGACCCGGTCACCGATCTCGTCTACATCGGTACCGGCAACGGTGCGCCGTGGCCTTCGGAGATCCGGTCGCCGGGCGGTGGCGACAACCTGTTCACCTCGTCGATCGTTGCGCTGGATGCGAAGACCGGCAAGTATCGCTGGCACTACCAGGAGACGCCGGCCGACAGCTTCGACTTCGACAGCACGCAGCAGATCATCACGGCGGATATTCCCATCAACGGTGAGAAAAGACATGTGGTGATGCATGCCCCCAAGAACGGCATGTTCTACGTGATCGATGCGACCACCGGCCAACTGCTGGCCGGAAAGCCCTTCGTGCCGACGCTGAACTGGATGACGGGACTCGACGCGAACGGCAGACCGAGCCTGAACCCGGAGGCCAATTACGGCAAGACCGGCAAGGGATTCAACGTCGTGCCGTCGGCGGGCGGCGCGCACAGCTGGCACCCCATGGCGTTCAATCCCAACACCGGGCTCGTGTACATCCCGACCAATTACGGCAGCTTTCCCCTGGTGGCGGAGGCGGGCGCGAAGATGGGTAATCAGCTGCTCTCGATCAACGTCACCAAGCGTCCCAACGATCCGCCCCCGAAGCTCGATGGCGCCGGTTCCTACCTGCTGGCGTGGGACCCTGTGAACATGGCGGCAGTCTGGAAGCAGCCGCAGGGCAGCGCGAAATCGGGAGTGATGACGACCGCCGGCAACCTCGTGTTCCAGGGTTCCGCGCCACGGAGTTTCTCGGCGTTCCGCGCGGATACCGGCGAGCGGGTCTGGACGACGGACACCCAGGCGGGCATCGTCGGCGGGTCGGTGAGCTACACCGTCGATGGGGTACAGTATGTCGCCGTGGTGGCCGGCACCAGCGGTTTTGGTGGCTACTGGGCGCCGACTTACTCGCGACTGCTGGTTTACAAGCTGGGTGGCACCGCGACGCTCCCCGAGCCCGCGCAATACGCGCCACCCGTGCTCGATCCGCCCGCTGAGTTTGGCGACGCGGGCCAGTTGGCGAAGGGCGAAGCAGAATACAACGCGCACTGTGGCAGCTGCCATGGGAATAACACCCGGGTCAGCAGCATATTCCCGGATCTGCGCTACGCGAGCGCGCTACAGAGCGCCGACTTGTTCAAGGCGATCGTGATCGACGGCGTGTTGCAGGCCAATGGCATGGTGTCCTTCGCCAAGGTGCTGACCCCGACGGACGCCGAAGCGATTCGCGCGCATGTCGTGCGCCTGGCAAACCTGGCCAAGAACGCGCCACCGGGGCTCGGCTTCGGCCCCGGGTCCGCGCCGGGGCCCGCGCCGCCGCCGGGGGCTCCGCCAGCTACGCCTGCACCGCCCCTGCATCAATGAGCTGAGTTTGGCGATGGCTGGTCGGGCTCAAGCCCGCGGCACGTGCGTTATCGATGTGCCAGTGCAATACGATCGTCAGCGCAATGTCGTACCTTGCGTTCAGGCGGTTTCGCTTCACGCATCGTTCACAATCCAGTGCCATACTGCACGCCCGTCGGCGTTTTATTGGGATTGTAGTGCCACGCTCGAGTACACCATGTGGCGCGATCGCCGCCCGCGTTGCGGGCGTCCTTCTCAGCATCGTCGCAGTGACCAATACCGCCGGCGCACAGGTCCCGAACCCCGGACGGCGCGAGCCGTCGTCGGCAGAGTTGGCGCAATTGGGACGGTTGATGTTCTTCGATCCCTCACTGTCGGCGTCGGGGAAGCTCGCGTGCGGCACCTGCCACGACCCCCGCTACGCATATGGGCCGCCGCCCGGCAAGGGCATCGCTCGCGGAGGTGCCACCATGGCGCTGTCCGGCACACGCGCGGTGCCTTCGCTGCGGTATCTGCACCGCTTCCCGCAATTCAAGGAGCAATATCGGTTTGTCGACGGTGATGTGGGACCTGTGGGCGGCCTGACGTGGGATGGGCGCGTCGGCAGCTTGCATGAACAGGCGGAGATTCCCTTGCTGGCGGCCAATGAAATGGCCAATGCCGGGTCGGAGGAGGTCGCCGCGCGCTTGGGAAAAGCCGCATACGCGGCGCAGTTCCGGGCGGCCTTCGGCGACGATATCTTCAAGGATGCGCAACAGGCCTACGCTGCAGGATTGCGTGCGCTCGAAGCGTTTCAACAGGTGCCTGAGGAATTCTTCCCCTACAGCAGCCGCTACGATGCGTTCCTGCGCGGCAGTCTTGAACTGACACCACAGGAGGAGCGGGGCGTGCAACTGTTCAAGGACCCCGCGAAGGGCAATTGTGCGAGCTGCCATTTGGGCGTCAGTCGGGCGGGAGCACCGCCGCCCTTTACCGACTTCGATTTCGTCAACGTCGGGGTGCCGCGCAATCCACGCCTGGCGGCCAACGGAGATCCTGGCTACTACGATCTTGGTTTGTGTGGACCGCTGCGTCAGGACTTCATCGGCAGGCGCGAATATTGCGGATTTTTCCGTTCCCCGACGATGCGCAATGTCGCAACGCGCACAGTTTACTTCCACAACGGTGTGTTCACGTCGTTGCGAGATGTGCTGCATTTCTATAACGAGAGAGATCTTCATCCGGAAAAGTTCTATTCGCGAAATACGGACGGCAGCGTTCACAAATTCGACGACTTACCGCCAGCATATCCCGACAACGTCGACCATGATCCACCGCTTGATCGGAAGCCGGGTGACGACCCAGCGCTGTCGGAAGAGGAGATCGACGACATCATCGTTTTTCTGAAAGCGTTGACCGACGGATACGCAGGTCCGTGAAAAACCGTCGCGCAAGGCTCGGCGCGGCGGCCGCGGTATTTGCGTCCAATTGGCTGGTGGCGTGGGGGTCGCAGGCCGCGGTCGAGGTGAATTGGAAGGCTCCCTGGCGGGAACCGCGGGATCGGGTGGCGGCGGAGCAGCGCAGTGACGAATATGCCTGGCGGTTGTTCGTGGCCCTCAATTGGCCCGCGAATATCGCAGCGCGCGCGGCCGATCCCTCCGCCGACTTCGGGGCGGATCGTCCCGTGGTTTGGGAAACCTGGGCGACCGCCGGTGAGGTGTATCTCGAGGATGGGCGCGATCCCGGGCACTGGGCGCGTCGCGCCCGGTCGCTTCAGCCGGAGCGGCGTTTCGAGACTACGGGTCTGCTCGATCTGCATGCTGCCCGGCACATTGTCGATGGCGTGATGGTGCCGCTCGTCGAGCCGCTCGAGGCCGCCGGGCGACTGACCGAGATTCGAATGAATCGTTACACGTTCGACTATATCCGGGCCCGGGAACTCTACAATGTCGGCGGTCAGTTACGTGCCTATGGCCGATCGACGAGGGTCTCATTCCCTTACGGCGCAAAGGAAGTCAAAGCGACTTGGCGGCCCATTGATCCCAGCCAGGGCGCTCGATATCACACGACCTGGGTCGCGTTCGCGGACGGTTCCCGGCGACTCTACGGATTGACAGGACTGCATGTCGTCTCGAAGGATCTTCCTCATTGGTTCTGGGCAACGTTCGAACACGTCGACAACCCATCGCTCAAGGGGAATGAAGGTTGGAAGCTGACGTCCAGGGATCGATTTTCCTGTCCAACCAAAGCAACTGATTGCGATGGGGCGCCAACCACGATTGGCCTGGGCGGGACCGTTTGGCAATATTACCGTTTGCGGGGATCCCAAACACGATTCGTCGATGACCAGAGTCAGCCGACGCGGCTTGCGAATTCCGAGCTCGAAAGCGGATTTCAGAGGTCGGCATCCTGCATGACATGTCATTCGCGATCGGCCGTCGGCGTCATCGCGGGTGTGCCGTCGCGGTTGCCGGTCTTCGACTCGAGCAGCGCAGAAGAGCATGACGCAAGATCGCGTCGCGGTTTTGTCGGTTTGCCGGCCGCGGATTGGTTCGACCCTGGCACCCAGGCGCACTTCAAGTCGCTGGATTTCGTTTGGTCTCTCTCGAACGCCAAGGCGAAGGCCGGGTCCCCGGTCGAGCAGATCCGAATCGACGCGCATTCGACTCCGTCCTCGGGCGCGGATCGCTCATTTTCAAATGCACGGAGTTCGCGATGAAACGTTTTTCCCTGATTGCAGTGTTGTTCGGCCTGGGCGTCATGATGAGCCGCGCGGAGGACCAGCCGTCGTCCGCAGTACAGCCGGCAGCGAGACCGCGACAAGCCGCTGCTCCCCCGGACGTGCAGCCCAGCGCCACTACTTCCAATGAGAATGTACCGCCGCACCAGGCAAGGTTCGTCAGCGAAGCCACGTGGGGTGTTGCCGGCTATAACAACAACGAGGTGTATTACGCCGTGTTCGTGACCAACCTGGATGGCGGAATCATTCGTTGCGCCACGCAGATCACGGGTTATTACATCGACAATGGCACGAAATTGACCATTGCAGACCGCCAGCTCACGACGGTCTTTCCCGGCGTACCGACGCAGGTTGGAATCTGGATGGATATGGATCAGGCCTCGGGTGCGACCTACTCCGTCAAGTGCCATCCGGTGTGACGGATCACGCCGCACAAATGCATTGTGCCTGTCATATCCATGAGATCGTTCGCGGTTATGTTACGGATGGATCAACACTCAGTCTCGATGGGGCGATCCAAAGCAATCGGGACAAAACCAAAAGCCAAGAGGGATTATCATGCCGTCGACTGATTCGAGGCGCCGCGATCGGCGCCGCGCGCGAAGCCTGTTTGCAGTTTCAGCCATCATGCTGTCGGTCTGCGGCGCCGTGGGTGCACAAAGCAATGATCCGGTCATCTTCAGTTTCGCCACCGTCGGCGACAGCCGAACCGATCCGAACAAACCGGACGCGACCACGCTGTTGGCGAATCCGAGCCCCACATCTCAGGGCGGCGCGCCCAGTTTGACGGGCACCATCCTGCCGCAAGACAACGAGTGGGTGACGAACACCGCGGCCTTTTCCAAGATCTTGAGTGGCATTCAGTCGCAGAATCCGAACCTTCTGTTTTTCAACGGCGATATGATTTATGGTTACGGCCGGCCCACCCTGCCGACCGCCTGGGCAAACGGCAAGCCCAACAGCTGGAATACCGCCCAGTCCGTCTCTCCCGACGCGATTTTCGAATTCCTCCAGTATTCCTACTGGCGTGGGATGATCGCCAATTTGTTCCAGTCGGGAACCTATGTGTTGCCGGTGCCCGGCAATCATGAGACGCAGTGCAGCTATAGTGCGGCCCCGTACTCGGCCGGTTCGCCGAATCCGAATTGCAATACCGCGGCACAGGGAAACCTGACCGGCAAGACGGCGTACGCAGACAACGAAAACATGTTCCGCTTCAACATGGGCGATCTGGTGCAGGACCTGGTGACGAACATTCGTTTCTCGAACGTGTCCGGGTATTTCGCGACCAACGTTGCCGGGCTGACCCAGGCGACGGCGCCCGGCGGCGCGAGCGCCTATACCGGCGGCGTGCCGGCAAACAACGGTCCAATCACGAGCAATCAAGCGCAACTCAGCTACTCGTTCGACATTCAGGTACAGCCGGGACTGTTGTTGCATTTTGCCGTGATCAATACCGATCCGGCCGGCGCGGATTCGACTGCGCCAGCGGATTGGCTGGCCGGCGACTTCGCCGCGGCCAAGGGGCGCGGCGCCGCGAAGTACTTCGTGTTCGGTCATAAGCCCGCATTTACGTACAACTACGCTGCGGCGACCGGCGGCAGCGTCAATCCGCCGACCACCAACAGTCCGGGTCCCGGTGGGCTCGACGCGAACTATACGACCACCGTCAGCAATGGCGTGACCACGTATGGCGAGGCATACCGCAACGCGTTCTGGAGCGTGATCGCGCAGTACGGCGCCACCTATTTTTCCGGGCACGAACATACCGTCAATGTTTCGCGGAACGCCGATCCTACCGGCTTGAACCCCGGAGCGCCTTATCAGGTCATCGTCGGCTCGGGCGGATCGCCCTTTGACGACAAGTTGGTGGGCACCTGCTCGTCGACGAGTCCCCCGGGTTGCGTCGAACCGACTTTGACCAACCCCTACGATCGTTACTACGCCTGGGCTCTGATCTCGGTGCATGCGAGCGGCAACGTCTCCCTGCAGGTCAGCGGTTTCAGCGACCAGTTCGGTCCTGTCCAGGATCTTGGCATCTATGACGTGGGCACGCTGCAATAAGCGCCGCAATACTTGGAGAATGAGATGATGAATGCAAAGACGATGATTCTCGGCGGCGCGTTGGCGTCCTTGTTGATCGCACCTGGCCTGGCAAGCGCGGCCTTCGTTTTGGACACGGGGGCCCCGAGCAGCGACACCGGCGCGCCGGTGAGCGTGCTCTCGACGTCCCAATTCCTGGCCGACGAGTTCTCCGTCGCCGCGGGCCTGAATGTCACCTCATTGTCGGCGTATCTCACCGAAGGCGTCGGTCAGCCGGGTGACACATTTACTTTCGACATTTACTCAAGCGCTGGCTTCACCAGCCGACCCAGCAGCCGACCTGCGCCCGTGTTCACGGCCACGGGGACCTTTTCCGCGAACGGTTGGAATAGCGCCTCGGTGGACTGGGTGCCCGCGAGCACCGGCACGTATTGGTTGGCACTGCAAGTGGGATCGACCACGCAGACCAAGGGTCTGGACGCGCCGGGTCTCGGCATTTCCACGACCAGCGGCAGCGCACCGGCGCTAGGCTTTGCCTACGCGGGTACGACGGGTCAGTACGCCCTGTCCAGTGCTGCACCCGTGGCGATGGAGATCACCGCAGCTCCGGTTCCTCTACCTGCGACGGCTTGGCTATTCGCCAGCGGCCTGTTCGCCGTGGGCGGCTTCGCCCGCCGACGGCGCCCGAGTTAGGGCCTATCCAGAGTCCCCGGGCAGCCGATCTCGGTCAGCTTCCAGCCCGGGGGACTCGATCGATGGGCCCGTACCGTCGGTCATCCTGTCTCTGACCGAGGACTTGCACGATGAGGTCGAGTAACCGTTTGGTATCGAGCGGCTTCGTCAGATAGTCATCCATCCCGGCCTCGAGACAGCGTTCGCGGTCTCCGTCCAACGCGTGAGCGGTCAATGCGATGATCGGAATACTTGGGTCGTTTGCGCCGCCGTTCGAGCGTCGCAGTAAGCGAGCTGCCTCATATCCGTCCATCTCCGGCATCTGGCAGTCCATGAGCACGAGGTCGAATATGCTGGTTTTTGCGAGCTCGACAGCCTCCGCGCCGTTGCACGCCAGGGTCACGACCATGTCCAATCGAGTCAGCTGTCTTTCGCCGAGCTTGCGGTTGACCGGATTGTCATCCGCCAGCAGAACTCTGAGCCCATGCACCGACGGCAGATTCGATGACCGCTCGACCGACGAGGACGACCCTGCGTCGTCTCCGTTCCGCGTCAGGGCATCGAGGAACCCATGGCATTTGAGCGGGGTGTGGCATACGGCGACGAATAGTGCACGATCCTCCGCCGGAAATGTCCGATTGAGGGGGGCGAGCAAGACGATCCTGGTCTCCCGGATGGGGTCGAGGTTGCGAATTCGTCGGGCCAACTCCGCGCCACTGCCATCCGGTAATTCATCCTGGACGACCAGAAATTGGGGTGCGCGACCGGCGGCGGACAATTCCCTCCATCGATCGAGTCCCTGTTGGGACGACGAGACATGCTCTGCGACCACACCGGCCTCCCGGAAGCGGGCGATGTGGATGGTTGCGCCCGATGTACGGTCGCTCACCAGGAGCGCGCTGAGATTCGCGGGCATTCGCCGGGCAGATGCCGTCGGCGACGAAATCGCGCGGTCGAACGAGATATGGAATCGAAACGTCGACCCCTCACCAGGGCTGCTCTCCACCGTGATTTGGCCGCCCATGGCCTGGATGAGTCGGCGAGAAATGGCCAGGCCCAGGCCCGTACCGCCGAAGCGTCGGGTCGTGGAGGCGTCCGCCTGCACGAAGGGCGCAAACAGCGCGGCCATGGCGTTTTCATCGATGCCGATGCCGGAATCCTTGACCATAAAGTTCAGGGTCTCGCGCCCTTGGAGGCACGGGCCTTCGGAGACCTTGATGATGACCTCCGATGCAGACGCGCGAAAGGCGTACTTCGAAGATCCGACGGATGGCCTCGTCGACGAGATGACCGTGTGAAATCACCGGCCCAGGCGCATCCGAAGCGTCAGGCTTTGCGGTTGACGTGCTCCCAGACTTTGGAGATCACGACCGATCCCTCTCCGACGGAGGAAGCCACGCGAAGACGCGTCGCGAATGGTCAGTGCCTCGAGGTGATGGCTGCCGTGCAAAGCGCTCACCTCGGCGCCGTATTCGATCGAGATGCGTGGGTCGGCCTGGAGCCGGCTCGAGGTGCCGGCCTGGCCCCCGATCGCAGTGTCCTCCACCACCAGTGCGCACAGGCCTTCGGCTCCGGCATAGACACCTGCAGCGACCCCTGCCGGGCCACCGCCGACGATCAACACGTCGAACGATTCGTCATCCCGAAAGTCGAGATTCAGACCGAGCAGTCGCGCGACCTTGTCCGGCGTGGGATCGGATACGACCGCGTCCCGCCCAAATATCACCGCAGGTTGGGTCGCAGGGATCGAACAGGCCTGGGTTGTCGCCAGCGCTTCGGGGCTTCCCTGTGGATACGAGGTATACGGAATGCGGTTGCGGCTGGCGAACGCAGCGATCCGGCGCACGTTGCGATCCTCGTCCTCGCCGATAAGCCGCAAGGTACTGGCGCTGTGGTCGAGCGCGCTGCGGCGCCCGCGCGGAGAAGACCGTGATGATGATGTCGGACATCTCGGGGATTCGCGACATCAACGTCAGCGTTGCTTCGCGCGGCACTTCGATCACCCGCGTCTCACTGACTGCGCGCACCGGCATCGACCACGCTCCCTACCGACCTACGGGTGGGTTGAAGAGCTCGCGCACCATCCGCTATGGCTTCATCGACAAGGCCGACGCCCTGGCACTCGCTTTTGCCGCCTGGTAGTCCGCCGCGGCTTGGTCTTTACATGCCTTTTGCGCGTCGCCGTTTTGCGCTTCGCATTTCGCCAGGGCGACCTTGCGGTCCCCGTCCGCCTGCGACACGGCGAGTTTGTACGCGTCCTTGGCGACCTGGTTGTCGAAGCTGGCCAGTTCATCGTCGACGTTTCCAGCCGCCTTGTTCAGGTCACTGGCAGCCTGGTCTTCGGTCTTCGCCACTTCCTTATCCGCACTGAGTTCGGCTTTGGTGGTGTCGGAGGCCACCTGGTCGGGCGATTTTGCGTTGTTGCACGCCGAGATCATCAGAATTCCGGCAGTCAGCGAGGCGAGAAGTAGTTTTTTCAAGTCGAGCTCCCGAGGTAAAAAATGGTTGTTGGCTCAAGGCTACAAGCCTTTTTCGCGGCGGCCACCAGTATACATAGCTGGAAGGGTGGCCCGGCAACATTGCTATGGCGGGTGTGGCGGAGGTTAACCTCGACGCCCACGTGGGTGAAGTTCCTACCATCATGAGTTTGTTTTTTGCGTCAGGAGACGCGAGACCTGAGCACTTGAGCGACTGGGATAGATCCTTTATCAAACGGCTTTACACGACCGACCCAGTGGACCGCCATCAGCGTGTAATGATTGCAAAGGCGATGTTCAACGATGTGGCGCCTGATTCGGGGAAGCAAAACTAGCAAGCTGAAGTCTCCGTTCCATACCCAAGCTAATGGCTGCTTCGTGGCCGTCAACACAGGACGGTCAATGACGGGTCTTGGCCGGATGCCGCCAGTCACCATCGCCAATCCAGCGTCGCCGATTAATCCTGCGTCAATGTCGTGCTCTGCGTCTCAGAAAAGGCCTCGACGATCTTGGCGAATCGACGAGGTCTGAATCACAATTTCAAATAGCACGTTTCGTTTTGTATAACTCTCAACGCTTTAACCGCGGGCCCGAGGGCAATAGGGAAGGTTTGTCGCGCCGATCCGGGCATCTTGAAGGCGCACTCCATCGGCGTATCATGCTGGCAACAGGTCGGTTGCTTCAGCCCATGAATGAGCCTCGGTCGATGAGCGAGCCGCGGCGCAACTTTTTCTTCGCTGCCGTGTTCTAGCCTGATGAAAGACGTATCGAGGAAATTCTATGGCGCTTGCGGATGAACTCGGAAAGCTGGCGGAGCTGCACGCGAACGGGCGCTTGACGGAAGACGAGTTCAAGCGCGCCAAGGAGTCCCTGTTGGGCGCGGAGCGAACGCGGTCCGATGCACCGTTGGCGTCCGCGTTGAACGCCTTCCGGCGCAGCAGCACCGACCGTTGGTTGGGCGGCGTGTGCGGCGGAATCGCGCGATCGACTGGCACGGAGGCGTGGGTATGGCGCCTGCTGTTCGCGTTGCTGTTCATTTGTGCGGGATTCGGCATCCTCCTGTACCTCTTGCTATGGATCTTCGTGCCGAGCGAGTAGGCGGGCGATTGCGGCGGGCTTCGTGCCGGCCGAGCATCGATTCCACGCCCGTCAAGCCGCCGTGCCAGCCCGGTCAACGGCGGTGGCACGCGGCGGCTTTACGATGTCACTTCCCCAGCCGCCGGACCGGACGGCGAGCGTGAGCGAACCACAGTGAGTCATGACATGGCGTGTATGCGATCGGCAGTCCAGGACATGCCGCAGCGATGAGGGCGGCGGCCCGGTTGCTGGTGTGCGCCGTGATCTTGTTCTCGACGATCGGACCTTTCCGGTCGAAGGCCGCGGCCGCCGCCCCTGGCGCGCGCGTGGATGCGCTGGTGCGGGAAGTGCAACTGCTGGAGGACACTCGCGCGATCAAGACGCTGCAGCGAGCCTACGGCTACTACACGGATCGCGCTCTGTGGCACGAGGTGGCCGATTTGTTCGCGGACGATGCGACCCTCGAACTCGGTGCCGATGGCGTATACGTGGGCAAGCAGCGGATACAGGAGTACCTGCGCCATCTCGGCGGCGGCCGCGAAGGTCTGGCGTACGGCGAGCTGCACGAGCACCTGCAGCTGCAGCCGGTCGTTCACGTCGACCAGGATGGCCTGCATGCCAAGGCGCGCTGGCGCGACGTTGGCATGCTCGGCGAGTATGGCAAGAGCGCTGCATGGACCGAGGGGATCTACGAGAACCAGTACGTGAAGCGCAACGGGGTTTGGATGATTCGTTCCGCGCACCTCTATGTGACGTTCGAGGCGCCTCTGCAGCTCGGCTGGGCAAGATTGCAGTCCATCGCGGATTGGAGGTCGCAGGCGGCCAAGGATTATCCGGCGGACCGGCCGCCCAGCGTGCGCTACGGACGGTTTCCGCAGGTGCAGGTGGTGACGTTTCACTATGGCAACCCCGCCGACACGAATGATTCCCGCAGCGCCTCGGGCGAGCGTGCGGAGGGCGGGGACCGCGGCCGCGGGGATGCACTGGCGACATACGAGCATCGCGTCCGCTTGCTGCGCGACCATGACGAGATCGAAAATCTGCAGGGCATCTACGGCTATTATTTCGACAAGAACTTGTGGGACGAGGTCGCGAAGTTGTTCACACAGGACGCCACCTTCGAGGACGGACAGCGCGGCGTGTACGTCGGGAGGGATCACATCCGCAAGGCGCTCCTCCTGTTCGGTGCGCAGGGTCCGCGGCAGGGACAGCTCAACAACTACCTGCAGCTGCAGCCCGTGATCGACGTCTCGGAGGACGGCAAGAGCGCCAAGGCGCGCTGGCGCGCGGTCATCCAGCTCGCCTCGCCGAACGCCGACGGCCAGTGGGGTGAGGGCACCTACGAGAACGAGTATGTCAGGGAGGGCGGCGTTTGGAAGATCCGCAAGCTGCATTTCTATCTCACCGCGCTGACCGACTACGACCTGATGTGGAGCAAGGGTTCGATCGCCGTCCCCGCTGCGAGCACGCTATTGCCGCCGGACCGGCCGCCCACCGAGATCTACCGGTCTCTGCCCGGCGTCTATCTGCCGCCATTTCATTTCGCTCACCCGGTGACCGGGCTGCCCATCGACTCGCATCCGCCGGCGGATTCGCTGCTGGGGCGACCATGAACAACGCCAGGCGATACGTCGTGTCGATCGTGGGTCTGTGCGCTTTGTCCTGCGCGGCGTCGAGACTCGCTGCCGCGCCTCCGGTGGAAAGGGATGCCGCCGACCGTCTGGAGGCGCTGACCGCGCGGTTGCAACGGCTAGAGGACGCCAATCAGATCGAGAACGTGCAGCGTGCCTACGGCTACTTCGTGGACAAGGCGATGTGGCACGAGGTCTCCGATCTCTTCGCCGATGACGGTACGTACGAGATCGGCGGCCGGGGAGTGTTCGTCGGCCGCCGCCGCGTACTCGAATACCTGCAGACCGGTCTGGCGCCGGAACGGCCCGTCGAGGGCCGGCTGTACAACCACATGACGCTGCAGCCCATCGTCCACGTGGATGCGGATGGCTTGCACGCGCACGTGCGCGCGCGGGCGTGGGTGATGAGTTCCGGCGGTTGGGGCGATGCGATGTACGAGAACGAACTCGTCAAACAGGGCGGAGTCTGGAAGTTCTCCACCGTGCGCGGCCCCTTCCAGATGTTCAGTTCGCTCGACGGTTGGGCAAAAGCCTCCGTACCCAACACCCGTCCGGACAGTTTTCTGCCGCCGCCGGACCGGCCACCGAGCGTGATTTACCTCGCGTATCCCTCCGTCTACATCGTGCCCTTCGATTATCCCAATCCGGTGACCGGCCGCCCCTGGAAGGCCGACTGACGCCGGTCGGCCGTGGCCGCGCGGGTTGGGCGCGCGCCGCGGTTCGCGAGCGTTGCCGGCAGTCGCCGGCCTATTTGCGTTTCGGCCGGCTGAAGTCGGGCTGCCAGTCCTCCTGGGCCCGCGCTATCAAATAAGCATGGATTGATTGCACCTGGGCCGTGCTCAGGCGATCGCTGAAGCTTTCCATGCCTTCCTTTTTCAACTTTCCGCCGAGCACGATGTCCAGGAACTGCGCTTGGGTGTCGGCGTTGAGGTAGCGCAGATCCTTGACGCCTCCCGCCGCGTTCTGGCCGTGGCAGACGGCACATTGGGCCGCGTACAGCACGGCTCCAGCCTGCACTTGATCCGCCGGTTGTGGATCGGACGGCGGAGCGGGCAGGGAGTCCGCGGGGGGCGTCGGCGGCAGCGTGACACCCTTGGCGTCGAGCGCGAAGACGAGGAGATTCGCCGAGCTGACACTGAAGGGCTCGGGCCCGTCGTGCAGACCGTGCACGATGGCGCTGTTCCAGCCCGCGTTGACCGCAATGTATTGCGTGCCGTCGATCTCGTACGTCATGGGACCCGCGACGGGCACGCTGCCCGCCGGCATCTCCCAGAGCTTTCTGCCGTCATCGGCACGATAGATCGCGAGCGTTCGATTGATCGTTCCCTGCACGAGCAGGTTGCCCGCGGTGACCAGGGTCCCGCCATTGCCGGGGTGCGGATAGGGAATGCGGAATGCCTCGCGCTGATGAACCGGATCCCAGGCCAGCAGGTACCCCTTGTCGCGGGTGTCGGCTGCCGCATTGAGCTGCTTTCGCAGTTCGGGTTCGTTGCTCACACCGGCGCCGAGGGTCGACTGTCCCAGTGCAAATTTGAACTGGCCGTCCGGGAGCCGCGACTCCACCATCCATTGCTCCATGGTAGGAATGTAGACCAGTCCGGTCACCGGACTGTAGGACATGGGATTCCAGCTGTGACCGCCGCCGTAGCTCGGGGTCATGAGATGGGGTTTCTCGGTGAGGTAGGCCTCGGGATAGACGTCGGGTCGGCCTGTTTTCAGATCCACGTGGGAGGCCCATAGGTTGGGCACGAAATTCTTGGCGGAGATGACCTTCCCGGTGGCCCGGTCGAGCACGTAGAAAAATCCGTCTTTCGGCGCGTGCATCACCACTTGACGCGTCCGTCCGCCGATCTTCAGATCCGCGAGAATGAGCGGCGCGGTGCAGTCGTAGTCCCATTGTTCCGCGGGCACCTCCTGGTAATGCCAGACATACCGGCCCGTGTGCGCGTTGACCGCGACGATGGAGCACAGGAACAGATTGTCGCCGCCGCCAGGGCTGCGGAACGCCTGCGGATGCGGGGATCCGTTGCCCGTGCCGAAGTACACGAGGTCGAGCGTCGGATCGTAAACGATCGCATCCCAGTCGTTACCGCCGCCGCCCACCTTCCACCATTCCCCGGACCACGTCTTCGCCGCCATCGGCATGACCGCGTCGGACGCGGCGCCTTCGGGCATCTTCTTCGGATCACCCGGCACGATGTAGAACTTCCAGGTTGGTTTGCCGGTGAGGGCGTCGTAGGCCGAGATATATCCACGCGCACCGAAGTCGCCGCCGGCGTTGCCGATGACCACCTGGCCGGCCGCAATTCGCGGCGCACCCGTGAGCGATAGCGGTTGCCCCGGCTCGATCGTCTGGGTGGTCCAGACCGGCGTGCCGGTTTTTTCATCGAGCGCAATGAGCCGCCCGTCGAGGGCGGCGATGATGATGTTGCCGCCCCAGGCGGCCAGACCGCGGCTGACCGGCCCGCAGCATGCCAACCGGGCCCATTCGGGGGCGATCTTGGGATCGTACGTCCATAGCACCTTTCCCGTCACCGCATCGTAGGCGGTGGTGATGTCCCACGCAGAGATGTTGTAGAGAACGCCATCGATCATCAGCGGTGTCGCTTCGACGCCGCGAAAGGTGTTCAACGGCGTATACCATGCGAGCCCAAGGCGCTGGACATTGGTATCGTTGATCCGACTCAAGGGACTGAAGCGCTGCTCGCTCCACGTGCGGCCGCTCGACAGCCACTGTCCTGGCTCGCGGTCGGCGTGCCCGAGCCGCCGCTGGTCGACGTCGGCGGCCGGTGCGGCGTGCGCGGCCATGCTCAGAATCGCGCCGGCCACGAGAATCGATGTCCAACTTCCATTGCGCACGAAGCACCCCTTCACTTTCCGCCGACTGTGTCCGCGCAGTATACGGACGGCTTCGCGTGACAGGCCTGTTCCGTTGGCATATTCAGTTGTCCCTGCTGGAAATTCGAGGCCCGCCTGCTGATCGCTTCTAGCCTGGTCAAACGACGACTCCAGGCTGGTCAAGCGCAGGACGAGGTGGCCGCTAGCATGACTCGACGCGCGAGGATCACGACATGACCGAACGATTTCCGGAGTCTCCCCAGTTCACCGGCCACAATGCGCCCTGTCGAATCGAGTGCGACATACGGGATCTGGTCGTCGAGGGCACGCTGCCGGATGACATGCAGGGCACCTGGTACCGGTCGGTCCCCGATCCGCAATATCCGCCCATGCTGGGCGATGATGTGTACCTGAGCGGGGACGGGATGGTGAGCGCGTTCCGGTTCGAAGCGGGTCATGTCGATTTGCGCATGCGGTACGTGCAGACCGAGCGTTGGCTCAACGAGCGTGCGGCACGTCGATCCTTGCACGGGCGCTACCGCAATCCGTTCACCGATGATCCGAGCGTCCGCGGCAAGGGCCGCGGTGTCGCCAACACCACGCCGCTGTATCACGCCGGGCGACTGATCGCCCTCAAGGAGGACAGCCGTGGTTGGGAGCTCGATCCGCAGACCCTCGAGACGCTGGGTGAGTTCGACTTCGGCGGCAAGCTGCGCAGCCAGACCATGACTCCCCATCCGAGGATTGATCCACAGACCGGGGAGTTGTTTTTCTTCGGCTACGAAGCGGGCGGGGTGGCCACCCGGGATGTGGCGTATTGCGTTGCCGACGCCGCCGGCGAGCTGCAACGCGAGCAGTGGTTCGAGGCCCCGTTCTGCGCGCTGATGCATGACTTCGTCGTCACGAAGGAGCATGCCATATTCCCTTGCTTTCCGATCACCGCGGATCTGGACCGCCTCCGCCAGGGCGGGCCGCACTGGGTCTGGGAGCCGGAGTTGGGCTCGCGCATCGGCATCATGCCGCGGCACGGCGATGTCGCCGAGATGCGCTGGTTCACCGCGCCGGCTTGTTCGGGCTTTCATTACATCAACGCATTCACCGACGGCAGTCTCGTGCACGTCGACATGAGTCTTACCGATGTGCCGGTGTTTCCGTTCATCCGCACGGACTCGGGGCTGCGCATCGAACAATACGAAGTCCATGGCGCGCTCGAGCGCTGGACTTTCGATCTCGCCGATCCCGTCGACCGTATCGGGCGGCGTGTGATCGGGCCCTCGGGTGATCTGCCGCGCCTGGCGGACTCGGATGCCATGAGCGACTACGAGATTCTCTACTACGAGCGCTATGATCCGAGCATCGGACCTCCCATCACCACCGGTGCCGTGGGTCCGGGTTTCAATGCGCTGACGCGTTTGGAAGTCAAGACCGGACGGATGACGACGCTGCCGATGAGCCCCCGGGCCACCCTGCAGGAGGCCGTACACATTCGTTCCGAACGCCGCGGACATGAGGGCTATCTGGCCTTCGTCGTCGATTTGCACGACGAGGATCTCTCGGAGGTGTTCATCGTCGAGGCCCAGAATCTCAGCCTGGGACCGATCGCTCGGATCAAGGTGCCGATGCGCCTGCGTTCGGGGGTGCATGGCACCTGGGTCGCTCGACGCTGATAAGGTAGGGCTCGCCACTCCGAAACGAGGGGGCCGGGGTTGCCGGCCCTCTCGTGCACGTCGTGTCGGTCGGAGGCGCGTGCCTCCGTGACACTAGAACTGCTTGTGCAGCGTGATTGCCCACTCGCGCGGCATGCCGATCTGTCCGTTGAGGTAGCCCGCTCCGGTGTTGGTCTTGGTGATGTAGTACAGCTTGTCGGTCAGGTTCGTGACCTGCAGTGCCACGCTCCATTCCCGCTTCGGCGACCAGTAGGTGAGGCGTCCATTGACCAGGGTGTAGGAGTCGTTCTGTACGTCGGCGCTGCACAGTAGATCGCCGCAGGAGGCCGGCGTGTAGCTCGCATCCAATCGAGGTGTGAGCGTGCCGCGGCCGAACAGCGGCGCCTCATACTGCACGCCGATGCTTCCCTTGCTCTTGCCCACATCCGGAACGCCTTCCCCGGTCGGCACGGCCGGCGAGAGCGAATGAATGAACTTCATGTCGAGATAGCTGAAGGAGGCATCGATCAGCAAATGGTCGATCGGGCGAATTTCGAATTCCGTCTCGATGCCTTTGCCGACCGCATCCGCCGCGTTGATGTATTCGCCGCAGGGATTGTTGTAGGGCGGCGGCAAGGGCGCCCCCGAGGCGTCGACGCACAGCGCCGGCAGGTTGGCCGAGGCCTGGTAGCCGTAGTAGTCCTCGTAGAAGACGGCGACATTGGCGCGCAGCCGGTTGTCGAACCACTGGCTCTTCATGCCCAGCTCGGAGGACTTCACCGTCTCGGGCCCGAAGCCCACCACCTGCTCCGGGTAGTACGGGCGCGGTGTGATGCCGCCACCCTTGAAACCCGTGGACCAGCTCACGTAGGTCATGATTTCCGGCGTCCATTGATAGTCGAGATCCACGCGGTAGTCGACGTGCGAGCCGTTGAATACGCCCACCTTGCCGTTCAGCGGATCGGCCGGATTGCTGAGCGGGAGGTATGGCGTGATGCCGTCGATGTTGTAATCGCCGAACTCGAATCCCTTTTCTTCCTTGGTGTAGCGGACCCCGGCATTGAACGTGAGCCCGTCGTAGAGGTGCCAGGCCGTGTTGGCAAATCCCGCCTTGGTCTTCACGCGCGCCGTGACATCCCCCAGGAAGTCGAACGTGGGCTCGGCCGGAGTGCCGTACGGCACGAACGGATCGTCCTCGCGGCTGCGATATTCCGTCTTCTGATCGAAGTAGATGCCGCCCACCGTGTAGTCGAGCAGCTTGCCCAGCGCCGAGCCGCTCAGCCGCAGTTCCTGACTGAACTGGCGGTTCTTGATCTCAGCCTGTTCGAGCACCAGCGGCACGGGTGAGTCGCTGTTATCGTCGCCGAACCCGCTGGTATATTGTCGAAACGCACTGATCGATTTCAACGACAGGTCGTTTGCGACCTTCCAGTCGACCGTGGCGGACGATCCCCAGCCGTTCATGGTGTTGTTCGGGTTCGCGTAGAACGGGCCGTTCGGGGCACCCGGTGCGCCCCCGGTATTGATGGCCCGATAGGTCACGCCGGGATCCAGGAAGTTGGCGTAGTTGACGTAGGGGCTGGTGGGTACGAAGCGGCCGTCGTACGGCACGTGCATCCAGGCGAGGGAGTTCGAGGGCCCGGGGGCCGCCAGCAGGGTGTTGGCCGTGGTGCCCGAGTTGTCACGCGTGGCGTCGCTGACCCAGTTGACTTCGACGCTGTCGGAGGCAAGCCAACGTACCGAGGCACGCGCCGCGTCGTAATCGATCCCGCCTTCGGTTCCCGTTTTGCAATTACCGGAGAAGTTGCCGCGCGGGATCGCGCCCGATATCACGTACGGATCGGTTGGATGGGTGCAGGCGTAGTCATACAGCTGGACATAGCCGTCCTGGCGGCGGGCGACGGCGGAGAGACGCAGGAACACGGAGTCCGGAATCAAGGAGAAATCACCGCTCGCCCGCAAGTCCACGCGGTCCAGGGACCCGGCAGTGGCTTCGACATAACCCTCGTTGCTCCCGGTCGCCTTCTGGGTATACAGCTTGACCGAGCCGCCGAGCGAGTTCATTCCCGAGAGCGTCCCCTGGGGACCGCGCAGGATTTCCACCCGGTCGAGATCGAGCAGCGCGAAGTCCGACCCGGTCAGGGTCGCGAAATAGACGTCATCGATGTAGATGCCCACGCCGGGGTCGACCGCCGGATCGAAGTCCGTCTGGCCCACACCGCGAATTTGCGCGCGCATCGAGTTGCCGCCGCCGGCACCGTTCGGCTCCAGCACGACGTTGGGCGCCTGGGCGGTCACGTCCTGCAGACTCGTCTGGCTGCGTGCATCCAGCATCGCACCCGTGATCGCCGTGATGGCCAGCGGCGTCTGTTGAAGGTTCTCGCTGCGAAACTGCGCCGTGACCGTGATCGTCTCGAGCGAGTTCGCATCGGGTACGGCGGTGGCTCCTTTGCTGGCGGTGTCGGACGATTGTTGCGCGACAGCCGTGCACGATAGTGCACACGCCGCGACCAATATTGTTGCTCTCATACTCATCCCCCTTTTTTGTGGCGTGGTTATGGTAGAAGGGGAGGGGCCGGGAGCTGTTGACTGCGGTAGAATGGCGAGTTGATGCGAATGGAAAAGAAGGCAGGATTTCGCTTTTTCTGGATGATCGGGACAGATATTTGATTTGAGTACGACCTTGGCGAGCGCTAAATTGGCAGGATGCCAAGCGAGTCTCCAATGGAAGTCGAAATCGCTAACTGCATCCGCACGCTTCGCCTGAAGGTGAAACCGGAGGCGTATGCCTCGCTCAATGCGGCAGCCGTTGAAGTCAACCGAGTATGGAACTTCGCAAACGAAACAAGCGCCAAGGCGGCGCGTCCCTTCGCGGGCCCGCCGAAGTGGCTGTCCGCGTATGACCTGGACAAGCTCACCGCGGGTGCCACGAAGTATTTCGAGCGGATCGGGTCGGAGACGATCCAACGAGTCAATGCGGAGTTCGCCACCCGCCACAAGCAGGTCAAAAAGACCAAGCTCCGCTGGCGTAGCAGCCGTGGGTCTAGGCGCGCACTCGGGTGGATTCCATTCAAAGCGGTGCAACTAAAGCGCAAGGGCACATCCTTGCGGTTCTCTGGCAAAGCCTTCCGGGTCTTCGAGCAAGCGTGTTTGTCGGAGGTCAAATGGAAATGCGGCTGCTTCTCCCAAGATGCTGTGGGCGACTGGTGGCTGAGTTTGCCGGTCGAGGTTCGGGCGGAGCCCACGGTCGCTCAGAACGAGGAGGTCGGACTAGACTTGGGCTTGAAGAATACCGTCGCCACGAGCGATGGGGATAAACTCGAAGCCAGTAATTTTTATCGCAACATCGAGCAGAAGATCTCCCAGGCCCAACGCCGTGGCCACAAGCGCCAGGCCAAGCGTCTGCATCGACGGGCCGCGCGCCGGCGCAAAGACACCTTACATAAGTTTTCTCGAAAGATCGTGAACCGATACCAGAGGATCATCGTCGGCGATGTGAGCAGCGCCAAACTGGTTAAGACGCGGATGGCCAAATCCGTGCTGGACGCGGGTTGGGGCATGCTCAAGGCACAGTTGCAATATAAGGCCAATCAGGCGGGCAAATGCGTTTTCATCGTCAGCGAGCGGAACACGACGCGAGCATGCAGCAACTGTCGAGCCCTGACGGGACCGGCAGGTTTGGACATGCTGGCTGTGAGAGCATGGGTGTGCAGCGGGTGCGGTGGCACCCACGACCGGGACGTCAATGCTGCGAGAAACATCCGGTTCGCGGCGAGGTGCTCGCCGTCCGTCAGCGGGAACGAGCCATCGCCGTCAGATACGCCGCCGAGCCAGGCATCTCGCCTGCGCGAGGCTTAGGACCCGCGCGCTGACGGCGGCGGCATGAACACCGGTATTGCACCAACGGCTGGATCGGCGGAATGGCCAACGCCGCGCAGACGCTGCTCGGCGTGTGCAATTCCGACACCGTCGTCGTCCCCGGAAGCGGCCCAATGCTGGGCCGGGCCGCCCTCGACACGGAGCATGCCATGCTCGCCACCTTGAAGCTGAAGCTCTCGCAGCTCCTGGCGCAGGGGATGAGCGTGCAGGACATGCTGGCGTCGGCACCCACCCGTGAATTCGACGCCCAATGGGGCGATCCGAGCCTGTTCGTCGCCAATGCCTGGCCGGGCCTCGTGCAGCGCGCCCGGGAACTGGGCGTCTCGATCGTGTGAGTCGGCCGCCTTCCAGGCGAGGCAAGCTTCCCTCCATCTCGGTCAAGGACAGGCTCGCCGGAGGCGCGTAGCCTTGCCTACCCTGAGCCGGCGATGCGCCGATCGCGATTGCGGTCAATGGTGGTCCCGGCATGCGGCTCGTGAGGGGGAGACTTACCTGGGCAGTGTGAAACCGCAGACCCACGCGCCGTTGCCGGCGCTGGTGGATCTGGACGTCATCGATTCGAACAAGCGTGCGGCCGCCTGGCAGGGTGGTGCGCGGGCATACTTCCCCGGCCTATCCGTGAGCAATATGTGCGTGAGGCCCGATGTCGGGATGATCGCCGGCGCGCGCTTCGGTGCGGGCCATCTATGGAGCATCCTCTCCCCGCCACTCCATGTCTCGTACGACCCCTCGGGCGTGACCGCGGACCGATCCCAGCTGTTTTCCTTGATGCTGCAATTGCGGGGTTCCACGGTGGCGAGACAGGATGGCCGCGCCACCGTGCTCCGGCCCGGAGCCCTCTGTGTCATCGACAGCCATAGGCCCTTCGAGCTGGCGGTGGAGGGCGTGTTTTCTCACTTCATCGTGCTACAGATGCCGCGACGGACGGTGTTGGGTCGGAACCCGTCCCTCGAGCGGCGCACGGCCGAGACGTTCGACACCCAGGATGGCGGGACCCTGTTGCTGCGAAATCTGCTGCTGAATACGGCGGAGAGTACGCCGTCCCTGCGGGAGGAGCAGCGCGGCTGCGCACTGGCCTCCATCATCCAGATGGTGGGCGCTCTGCAACTCGATCGAGAGGCCCGCAGCGACGCGTCCGGCTGGCGGGTTCGGACCGCACTGGCGTACATCGACGGTTGCCTTGCAGATCCGGACTTGACGGCGACGCGGGTGGCCAATGCCCAAGCGGTCAGCCGCCGCCGGCTCGACCAGATCATGGTCGAGGCGACGGGTGCACCGTTGAGTTCGCATATCTGGCTGCGACGCCTGGACCAGGCCGCGAGCGACCTGCGGGATGCGGGTTTCACCGCCAGAAGCGTGACTCAGATCGCCTTCGCCGCCGGTTTCGAAAGCGCGTCGCACTTCACCCGGGCATTCAAGCGACGCTTCAAAGTGCCGCCCCGGGATTGGCGCAATGCGATCCGCCTGCCCGTCGTCGATACCCCGTCGATCGGCGCACGGTCGGCGAGATCGCCTGTGGCGCGAATCGCGGTCTGACGTGTGCCGTCAAGCTTGGGTTGACGGCGTTCCGGTCGAATGCGCTAAGGATTCACGCACTGGAAGTTCGACGCATCGTCGATACTGCCCTCACCCCGGTAGCGGGCGGTTTGGGGATACGGGCAGAGCGGCCGCGACCGAACGACCTGATCGTTGACGACGCGCGATGCGCGCAACGAGTCGGGCGCCTTGTGCTTTTCGACCCAGTCGATCAGGGCGGTCACCGAATCGAATCGATCGGGACCGAGGCCCCCGGCACAATGGGTCATGCCGGGCACCATGAACAGACGGAAAAAATCACGGGTGTGCGGGCCGTTTCGCGCCGTCGCTTGTTCGTAATAGTTGACGCCCATCAGCGGCTGGAGGACTTGGTCGGCCCAGCCGTAGGTCATCAACAGCTTGCCGCCGCGGGTGCGGAATTTGGAAAGATCCGGATTGTTGGCGTCGACCTTCCGGCCCCATGAGTCCAGGAGGTGGATATCCTTGTCGAAATCGAAGGTCCGGGTGTCATAATCGGGATTCGGCGGCGAGAAGACGAGATAGCGCATCGTATCCTCGGCGAGATTGAAATCGCCGGGTTTCCCGTCTGGCGCCGTCGCGACGATCAAATTCATCCATGCACTGATGGGCGGACCGGCGCCGCCGAAAGGGGGAGCGACCACCGCTTCGCTGCCCGGCATGTAACCGGGAAAGATCGACTTGCCGTTGCTCTGCGGGCCGCCATAAATTTTCATGATTGCGTCGGCCTGGGGCGCCGTCAGGCACTCGGCGCCGTCCGCGCCACGCGGGCACGACGGCACGTCGCGCCGCGCATCGAAGTCGCACTTGCGCGGGTCATCGATGAGGCCGTCCTTCAGTCCGTCGAGGGCGTCGCATTTCTCCATGACCTTCCCGGCTAGGAACGCCAACTTGGCGGCGGTGAGCGGCGCCGCCAAGAGGGGCGCCGTCGTGACCGCTTTCTGGTTCCACAGTGCGCCGATGGTGAAGCCGGTTTGATCGACCCACGGCGCGTTCACGATCAGGCCGTCGAAATCCTCGGGATAGCGTTGTGCCTCGATCAATCCCTGGCGGCCCCCGTTGGAGCAGGAGTTCCAATAAGAGCGCGCAACCGGCTTCGCATAATATGACTTCGTGATCGCTTTCGCCGTGAGAGCGGTGAGGTGAACCGCGCGAAAGGCGTAGTCGTCCGCTTTCCGGGGGTTGCTCAAAACGAAGCTGGCGCCCGGCTCCTTGCGCGCATCGTGGCCGGTATTGGTCTGCGCAAACGCAAAGCCCATCTGCACCGCGCTGTTGCGCTGTGCCGCGCGACCGGGATCCTCCAGGGACTCGCCGGCGTGGCCGCCGTTGCCGATCATATAAAGGCGTCCATTCCAGCGCGCGGGCAGGCTGACCTCGAACGCGATCTCGGGCTTGAGCGTCCCCGTCACGCGGCAATGCGCCGGTACCGGGCCCTGCGCTTCAATCTCAACGGCGTGAATGTCGCGAATGTCACCGCTACGGTAGGCACCCATCGATTCGCAGGAGCGGCGGGGTGCGATGTCCGACTTCGAATAGTCCACCAGGCCGTTCTTGATGTCGGCGAAGGCTTGGGCGTGCGTCATACGCGTGCCGCTCATGCCGAGAAGAGTTCCGGTCGCAGCGAGTAGCGCAAGGCGCGTCAGGATCCGGCGTCGTATCGCTGCTGGCGGCATCGTTGGTGACTCCCCCTCGACAATATTTATTTTACGACCCGGCGGCTTGCCGCCGCGAGGACTCTTGGTGGTTTTCAGCATGGCTTGCAGTGGTGCATCCCTCGACTTCACCGCCATTTTAGCTTCGGCGGTTCGGGTCGCCTAATCAGCGGATCTGCGGCAACGGCACACTCAGGTAGCAGCCGAATTCCTTGGCGAAGTCGACCGAGACGCGTGCATGGACTCGTCCTTGACGATCGAGAAATGCTGCCTCATCTTCGAGCGGCACGACCGCCCCATGCCACACGTTGGGATGCAGGTACAGGCCCCGGCTGCCGTCGCAAAAGAAACTGACGAACTTTTCCGGTGCGATGTCATCGCCCGGCAGCGCCAACGGGATGACGAAGGCGGCGCCATTCACCGGAAAGAACAACTGGCCACCATCGGGATGATAGTTGGCGCGCCAGATGAGGGCGCGTTCCCGCTGGGCGCTCACCGTGGCGAGTTCGTCCGGCCAATCACTCCAGCCAAACAAATAACTGTCCCCGACCGCGTTGTTCGTGGCGAACAGCGATCCTTGGTGCCATTGGAATTCGAACAGTCCCTCGGTGACTCCGCCCTGATCGCCGGTATTGGCATCGATGGCGCGCCAGCCCTGGGCAGGCCATTGCACGATTTCGATCGGGTGCGAGGTCGGATCGTCGACGAGACAGCCGTAGCCCTCGAGATTCTCATCCGACGCCGCCAAGAGCGGTGTTTCATGGTGGCGCCTCACGCCGATGGTCGGCTCGTGGGCAATTTTGAGGGTAGCGGTGTCGATCATGTGGTCTCCTGGGGTTCAAAGAGCGGGGGAGCGTTTCGTTTCGGCGAGTCACCGATGAGCAGTGCAATCACACCGGTCGACAACACACCGCAAGCCAATGCCACGAGGCCCCAAGTGTAACTGCCAGTCGCGGTCTTGATCCAACCGATCAGAAAGGGACCCGTGAAGCCACCCAGATTGCCGAGTGCGTTGATGAGCGCGATGGCGCCGGCGGCGGCGGCGCCGTGGAGATGCCGGGTCGGCAGGCTCCAGAAAATGGGCAGGACCGCCAATGTGCCAGCAGCGCCGAGCGTGATGGCAAGCACCGACATCACCGGCAAGTGCGATAGAAATGCGCTGGCGGCGAGCCCCAGGGATCCCACGACGGCTGCGATCGCCAGGTGACCTATGCGGTCTTCGCTGCGGTCCGAGTGGCCCGACCACCAGACCATCGCGAATGCCGCCACGGTGTAGGGGATGACGGTGACATATCCAACCGATGCCGGCGGGGTACCCATGCCCGTCAATAGCTGGGGGGTCCAGAGGATGACGCCGTACAATCCTAGTTCGACGCCGAAGTAGCAGAGACTGAAGAGCAGGACTCTCGGATCGAAGAAGGCCGTCCATCGAGTCACGCCCGGCGCGCCACCGGCATCGAGACGCTCCTGGCGCAAGGTGCGTTCCAGCCAGTGCTGCTCGTCCGGCGTCAGCCATTTTGCGTCGGCGGGGGTGTCCGGCAGATAAACCCATGTCACGAGGCCCAACACCAGGGAAGGGATTGTCTCGATCGCGAACAACCATTGCCAGCCCGAGAACCCGTAGGCACCGTCGAGCCGTAAAATCGCGCTCGACAGCGGTCCGGCCAGGGCGGTGGAAATCGGGATGGCGACCATGAAGCGTCCCACCAATTTGCCGCGGTGTTGGGCGGGCACCCACTGAGTGAGGTAGTACATGATTCCCGGGAAAAACCCGGCTTCGGCCACGCCGAGCAGGAACCGCAGCCAGTAAAAGGACGACACGCTCGTCATGAAGACCATCGCGCCCGCCACCAGGCCCCAGGTGATCATGATTCGTGCGATCCAGCGGCGGCTGCCGACGCGGTGGAGCACGAAATTGCTCGGCACCTCGAAGAAGCAGTAGCCCAGGAAAAATATGCCGGCGCCCAGCCCGAACACATACGCGGAGAAACCCAGATCGCGGGTCATTTGTTGAGCGGCGAAGCCCACCGAAACACGATCGACGAACGCCGCGAAGTACAGCACCGACAGGAAGGGCACGAGCCGGGTGCTCACTTTCTTCAACGTGGTGGTTTCGAGATCAGAGTCCAACAGATCTCCTTGGTGGGAGACCCTTGTAGGCTCTTCAGATTGCCGATTTGTGACAGTCCGTGCCGGACACAGACGCGTGGCGGTTCAGGGATTCGCGCGTGCCGGCTGCCTCCTGACGGTTTTGGCGAGTTGATCGAACATGAACTGCGGGGCGACCCTGCTCATGATCTTCAGGACATTGCTCAACCCCGGCCGGATCTCCAGATGACCCGCCTCGATCGCGGCCAAGGCTTTACGGCCGAACCGGACGACGTCCATACCTTTCTGTCCCTTCATTTCCTCGGCGAATTCGCCGCGGAGCAGCGGCGTTTCGACGCCGGGCGGTGCGAGTTCGATCACCGTGACGCCGGTACCCCGGAGCTGGGCCCGCAGAGACTGGGTATACGAAGAGCGTGGGGAACCGGGCGAGCACATCATCCGGTTCGACACCCGGAGCGCTTCGGTGGCAACGGAGCGTATTCCCTAACGCTTCGTGGCGGACGGCGTTGGTCGCCCGAGGGGCCGCTTGGATCATCCGGGTCGATCGGCGGGTTCGTATGCACGGCAGATCTCCATCGAGCCTGGGTGAATCCTAGCGCTGCGACGGTCTAAAACCAAGGCCGCAATGCTCAAGAGGCGATCGCATCCAGCTCCTTCAGATCATTCTCGGACAGGACCAAGCTCGCCGCAGCGATATTCTCGCGAAGATGGGCGACCGATGAGGTCCCGGGGATGAGCAGAATATTCGGCGAGCGATGGAGCAACCACGCAAGGGCGACGGTCATGGGTCTTCTGTCGAGCCGCGCGGCAACGATGTTCAAGGTGTCGGACTGCAGCGGGGTGAAGCCACCGATCGGAAAGAACGGGACATACGGGACGCCGTCGCGGGCAAGGTCGTCGATCAGGGTATCGTCCGTGCGGTGCGCCAGATTGTAATGGTTCTGCACGCAGACGATATCGCAGATTCGGCGGCCTTCAGCGACCTGCGTGGGGGTGACATTGCTGAGCCCGATGTGACGGATCAAGCCTTTTTGCTGGAGTTCGGCGAGAACCGTGAGCGGCGCCTCGATCGACCCCTCGGCGGGGCCATGCACGTCGAACATGCTGCGCAGGTTGACGACGTCGAGCACGTCCAATCCCAAATTGCGCAGATTGTCATGGACCGCTTCAGTCAACGCTTCGCGCGAGAACCCAGGCATCCACGATCCGTCTGCGCCGCGCCGTGCGCCGAGCTTGGTGACGATGACGAGATCCGCGGAGTAGGGAGCCAGCGCTTCGCGGATGATCTGGTTGGTCACGTGTGGACCGTAGAAGTCGGCGGTGTCGATATGGTTCACGCCGCTGGCAACGGCCTCGCGCAGCACGGCCAAGGCCGCGCCAGTGTTCTTTGGCGGCCCGAAGACGCCGGGTCCCGCGAGTTGCATGGCGCCGTAACCCAGACGCTTTACGTTGCGGTCGCCGAGTTTGAAGGTTCCTGACTGATCGATGGTTCCGGATTGGTTGATGCTGGACATGATTGAGATCTCCTGTGGACTGATGGCAGGTTAAACGGCGGCATACCGTTCGACAATCGCCTATAATTCGCACCGATCTTGCGGTCGATGCGGCGATCGCCGGTACCGGCGTCATCTGTCTTTTCGGGGACTGGCTGCGCCCGCATCTCGACAGCGGCGTCCTCGAGCCGGTCCTCGAACCGTGGTGGCAGCGGTTTTCGGGGCCCTTTCTGTATTATCCCGGCCGGCGTCTATTGCCGGCGCCGCTGCGCGCATTCGTCGACTTCATCAAATCATCGGCCGTCGAGCCGGCAGAGTGTGATCCACCTGCCGCTGCTGCGATGCTCCATATGCCATGGCATGAAACATGCTCGTTAGAATTACGGGCGCTCGACGCGCTCCAATTCGGCATCGTTCGGCCGCGAAGCGGCAATGCGTTGCCGCCTCGCGGCCGCGCACTTGACAGGATGGCGATATGACGACCGGTTCCATTGGATCGATAACCTCCGCCGTCACGGGCGGCCTGAACAAGACGGGCGCCTCGGGCACGACAAGCTCCCTGTTCGGCGGAGTAGTCGCGCAACTGGAGTCCGGCTCGGGGGAGACGACCACGACGACAGCGGACGGCGGTTCGGTGACGACGATCAAAGCGCCGGACGGCAAGGATCAAATCGTGTCGGAGACCTCCGCCAGCGGAACCACGCTGACCCAGGTGGGCTATGTGAGCCCGGTCCTTTTGCAGAAGTTTCTCGATTCGTTGTTCACTGCCTTGCAAGCGGACGGACTGGGAAGTGCCACCTCGAGTAGTGCAGCGGGAACGGGGGAGAGCGTCGCTGCCGGCGAGTCGGCGACTGCGGCCAGAGCGGGGATCCCGGGCGACTCCGCGGGCGCCGCTGGCACGACGGGTTCCGGCCCGCTCGATGCCTCACTGCAGGCGCTCATGACGCAACTGGGACCGAACGCCGCCCTCAGTTCCACCACCTCCAGTCTGCTGCGGTCATTCGACACGTTGATGCAGAACTCGGGTATCGCCATCGATTCCGCGGCGGGTGAGACCTCGAGTCAGGCGAGCGAGGCGGCGTTACAGAGCTTCCTGAGCAACGCAATGACAACGGGCTCAGATGCCGCCAAGGCACCGGGTTCCACCGTCGACGCGACCGCGTAGCGCCCTTTAATTCCAGGGTCCCAGGCTTCCCATTGAAGGCGGGATCGGAGTAGACCTGCTCGTTGAAGTCATCCTCCTCGAGGAACATGCCGGGTGCCAACTCGCGCAGAGTGATTTGACGGATCACCCACGGCAGGTTCGTGAGCGAAAGGGAGGCCAGGGCTTGAGCCATCTTGGTCGGAACACCGCCATCCGCCAATCGCAGTTGCTCCGCGGCTGCCTGAGGTTTGATGCCGCCCACGATCAAGCGGTCGAATTCCCGGGCCGCGTGCAGCAACATCTGCCCGGTCGCGCGTATGTCGACGTCGCTCGGTAGGTCGCCCGAGACAGGCTTGGCCTGTGCCGCCACGATCGCGGCGACGTCCTCGAGACGCGGAACCGCCGCCAGGAGTTTGCTCGCCAACTCAGGATGAAGGTCATACAGGCGCTGCTCCGGCTCGTCCAAGACCTGTCCGGCGTCGACCTTGGAGAGTATTTCCTTCGGCAGCGTCACACATCCGATCTGCGACAGGCGTGCGGCCAAGGGCCATTCCCAGTGTTCCGCAAGACCGACTTCGGCGGCCATCGCCGTGACGTAGCGCTGCAAGCGAGAGGCCCGACTCGAGGACGCCGGGCTGACCATGCCCAGTATCTCGATCAGTATCTTGACCGCTCAGAATCATGCGCACCGACCCGGGACTCTCCATCCGCACCCGGCTCAAAAATTCGGCGCCGTTCATCCCGGGCATTCGCATGTCGGACACCACGACGTCAGCGGGGTACATGGCCTACTGCTCGAGCGCCTCCGCGCCGCTGGCGACGAATCTCGTATCCCATTCATGCCGCATCGAGCGCATGCTCCGGCGCAGGCCGTCGAGCACGTGTGATTCGTCATCCACGAAGAGAATGGCGGTCTTCATTGGCGGCTTCATGCGGCGACCGCATCACCCAGCCGCGCAGCTATCGGCACTCGCAGGATAAAAGTGGTTCCCTGTCCAGGCTCGCTTTCTATGAGGATGTTCCCCTTGTGTTTGTTGACGATGACGTCGTGGGCGATCGCGAGACCCTGTCCAGTCCCCTTGCCGACCGGCTTCGTTGTGAAGAACGGATCGAACACGCGAGCACGGATGTGCTCCGGTATGCCACATCCGGAATCCTGGATGCGAATCTCCGCCCATGCATCGATCTGTTTCGTGCTGATGGTGATGAGGCCCTTCTGGCTGGTGTTCGCATTTTCGCCGATGGCGTGTGCGGCATTGACGAGAATGTTGAGAATCACCTGGTTGAATGCGCGGCCAATGCGATGAACAGTCGCCCTGTGTGCATGGGATCAAGCCTGTTGTCGGGATTTTATGGCGCGGGTACGCGCTTACCCAGACATTCGGCGGTTCCCTGGATAACTGAATGCGACGGGCGATGCTGCTTTCAGTTCCGCGACGTGGCGCCCATCTGCGCGCGCCAGCTCGATCGTGCACGTCCGCGCTGCAGCAATTCATGAGTGATGCGGTCGCAGTGCATCACCCGATGGCAGCGACGCGGGTCGGCGCGACGTATCCGGCTAACGATAACCTTGCGGCGCAAGATTCATGGCTTGGATCGCGACGGGATCGTGAAACAGCAACGTGGTTCCTCCACTTTGCCGCTCGATCGCCTTCAACCGCCGGATCGCCTTCAGCGCGTCGCCATCATCGCAGCATTCGCCGGGCAGGATTTCATCATCCCAATTTTCTTGAAGATCCGCAGCGTCAAACGGGAGAATGACAGTCCCGCTCTCGGGCAGATCGACGACGGCGGACTGGTGTCCGTGGGTGTGGCCCCGTGTATCGAGCAGGCGCAAGCCGGGCATGGCTTCCCAGTCGCCGTCGTGGAGATCCCATCGAAGTCGCGGATCGTCGTATTCGTCGCGAAAGTACGCCATGCCTGGGTCCGGGCCGAACGCATGCTCGTGCTCCCGTCGTTGGATCGAGATGCGGGCATGCGGGAAATGATGGAGGCAGCCGCCGTGATCGTAATGCAGATGGGAAAGGATCACGTGCCCGATGTCGGCGAAGCGCACGCCGAGATCGGCCAATTGGGTGTCCAGCAGGTGTGCCTCGCGCACCACCGGTGCGGTCATGCCATGCCGCCAAAAGCGTGCCTCCATGCGCGCGTTATCGCGGGCATTGGCCGGGTTCAAGCCGGCATCGAGCAGAACCCAGCCGCGGTCTGTATCGAGAAGGTAGGCGCAGACCGGCTCGCTCAAGATAAATCGACGCCCGCGATCGCGGGTGGAGACCGACTTCGACAGGATCTCGAAGCCGCATAACAGCACGAACAGGCGCCGGATGCTGGTCGGTATGGCGATGGGAGGCGAATTTTGGATCATTTTCCGGCAAACTAGCACAAATTTCTTATGTGAAAATAGTGTAGATCGGGTGGATCGGGGAGCAGGTATGGCGCGGGACGTTGCGGTGATGGAGTTGAGTCAGATTGGCACGCGGCTCAAGGAGATCCGGCGGGGGCTCGATCAGACCTTGGCCCAGGTGAGCAAATCGACCGGCGTGTCGATCTCGAACCTCTCGAAAATCGAGAACAGCCAGATATCCCCGTCCTTCGACATCATGAAACGCATCTGCGATGGTCTGGGTGTCACCATCGAGGACTTCGTTCGACCGGGCGCCAAGAGCGTGGTGTCGGGACGCAAGACGACGACCCGTCGCGACGAGGGCGACCATTTCGCCAGCGGCCAATACGATTATCGTGCCCATTCGTCAGAGCTCTCACGTAAGGCCATGGTGCCGTTGGAGATTTTAGTGCGCGCTCGGGCGGTCGAGGAGTTCGATCATTGGAGTCAGCACCGGGGCGAGGAATTCGTTTACGTGCTCGGCGGCTCCATCGAAGTACATACGGAACACTATGCCCCGTTCCGGCTCGATGCCGGCGAGAGTGCCTATTTCGATAGCAGCATGCGGCATGTCTACATCTCCGTCAGCACGGAAAACGCCCGCGTGTTATCGGTCTCGCACGATCCCGGCACGCCCGAGGACATCTCGCACATGATGAACTCCTCCGTGCGGCCGGTGGACGCGGCCAAGGGGTAGGGCATCGGGCTGCGGGAAGGGATTTTTCCTTTAAGAAAAAATTTCTTGGAAACCGGGATGGTTGCCGTTAGCATGCCGGGGATGAAAATCCAATCGATCGACGCGTCCGCCTTCCGTCTGCCCAACCGACGCAGCTTCAAATGGGCGGGCCTGAACGTCGAACTCGGTCATTTCGTGCTGGTCCGCATCAAAACCGACGTGGGCGTCATCGGATATGGCGAGGCGACGCCGCTGCCCGATTGGGGCGGCGACTTCGGGCGCCGCTCCGGCGAGACGGTGGCGACGGTCATCGGTATGATCAACGACATCTTTGCGCCGGCGCTGCTCGGGACCGATCCCGCGGCTGTGACCAGGGCGCGGCAGATCATGGACGGCTTGGTCGTCGGCAACCCTTACGCAAAGTGCGCCGTCGACATCGCATTGCACGATCTTTGGGGCAAGAGCGTGGGCCAGCCCATATATCGGTTGCTCGGAGGCAAGGTCCGCGACGCCGTACCGGTGGCGCACATGATCGGTCTGATGAACGAGAAGGATGCCACGGACGAAGGCATCGCGGCGGTCAACGACGGTGTACGTGCCTTGCAGGTCAAGGGCGGCGTCGATTCGCAGCGGGACATCCGGCTCGTGCGGACGCTGCGCCGCGAAGTGGGTGCCGGCGTGACGCTGCGCCTGGATGCCAATCAGGGGTATGGTCACGCGAAGCGCGCCCGAACGGTGGTGGATCAGTTGGTTGATGCGGGCGTCGACATGGTCGAGCAGCCCACCGTCGGGCTCACCTATCTCGCCGAGGTCACCGCGCACGCCAGGGTTCCCATCATCGCGGACGAGTCCTGTTGGGACGTGGCCGACGCACTCGAGGTCGTGCAACGCCGCGCCGCCGATTGCATCTCCATTTATCTGGCAAAAGCCGGTGGTTTCGTCGGTGCGCGCGCGGTGGCCGCGGTGGCCGAGGCGCAGCGCATCCCCTGCGATATCAACGGCTCCATCGAGTCCGCCATCGGCAACGCCGCCAACACGCATTTCGTGCTGGCGCACCCTTCGGTGTCGCTGGCCTCGGTCATCCCCATCAGCGCGCCCAGCGGGGCTCATCCGTATGTCGCGGCGGGCCGCTATTACGAGGACGATGTCATCAGCGAGGCCTTCGCGGTCAAGGATGGCGCGATTTTGCCCCTGGACCGGCCCGGTCTCGGCATCGACATCGACGAAGCGCGGCTGGCCAAGTACCGGTGCCATTGATGGCGGCGATCTTGCGGGTGGCGGCCGACGTCGGAGGCACTTTCACGGATATTGCGTGTCTGTCGCCCGCGGGGGAATTGTGGACCTGCAAGGTCCCCTCGACGCCCGACGATTACGCGCGTGCCGTGATCGAGGGCATCCAATTGCTGACCCGCAATCTCGGCGTCGATCCGGCGGATTACGCGGAAGTCAGTCATGCCTCGACCGTGGCCACCAATACCATCCTGGAAGGCAAGGGCGCGCGCACGGCGCTCGTGACCACGGCGGGATTTCGCGACGTGCTCGAACTGCGGCGCATTCGCGTTCCGCGCCTTTACGAGCCCTTGTACGAGAAGCCTGCGCCCTTGGTGCCGCGACGGCATCGCTACGAGGTCACGGAGCGGCTCGACGCGTCCGGTGCCGTCGTGCATCCGTTGGATGAGGATCAGGTTCGGAAACTCGCCTCGACTCTGGCGCAGGCTCAGGTCGAAGCCGTCGCGGTGTCGCTGCTGCATTCGTATGTCAATCCCGCGCATGAGCGACGGATCGCCGAGATGCTGAAGGCGGCGCTTCCCGGCTGCTTCGTCACGGTGTCGAGCGAGGTGCTGCCCGAGATTCGGGAATATGAGCGCACGAGCACCACGGTGGTGAGTGCCTATGTCGGGCCTGTGGTGACGCGATATTTGCGCTCCTTGCAGCAGCGGCTCGCCGCCGGCGGCATCGACGCGCGGCTGGTCATGATGCAGTCGAGCGGTGGGACCATCGATGTGCGACAGGTCATCGAGCGGCCCGCCATCGTGGTCGAGAGCGGGCCCGCAGCCGGCGTCATCGGAGCGGCGCGGTTGGGCGCGCGTGCGGGGCACGAGAGCATCATCACCTTCGACATGGGAGGCACGACCGCCAAGGCGTCGCTCATCGATCGCGGTGAAGTCTCGTCGACCGACGAGTACGAGGTCGGCGGCGGCATCTCCATGAGCGGCGGCCTCGCGAAGGGCGGTGGCTACGCCCTCAAACTGCCGGTCATCGACGTCTCGGAAGTCGGCGCGGGAGGCGGCAGCATCGTGCGCATCGATGCGGGCAACGCCCTCAAGGTGGGGCCGGACAGCGCGGGCGCCGTGCCGGGTCCGGCGTGTTATGCCCGGGGCGGCACGCAGGCGACGGTGACCGATGCGAACGTGGTCCTCGGCTATCTGAATCCTCACGGCCTGGCGGGCGGCACCGTACCCATCGACGCGGCATTGGCCCGCGCGGCGATTCAGACCATTGCCACGCGGCTCGGACTGGAATTGATGGAGACGGCCCACGGGATCCACCGGCTCGCCAATGCCGCGATGACCCGGGCCGTGAAAGCGGTGTCCACGTATCGGGGCCGCGATCCGCGGGATTTCAGCTTGTTTGCGTTCGGCGGCAACGGCGGCATCCACGCCGCGAGTCTCGCCGACGATCTGCAGATCCGACAAGTGCTCGTGCCGGCGGCGGCGGGGGTGTTCAGCGCGGTCGGCTTGTTGTGTGCGGACCGGGAGGCGCTGCGCTCCGCCGCCTTCCTGCGGCCGTTGGATGCGGCGAGCGTCGGCCAGGCGCGCGCGCGCTGTGCCCTGCTCGAACGACAAGCGCGTGCCGATCTCGGCGATTCGGAGTCTCCGGTGGTGCGCTGGCGCGCCGCCCTGCGCTACGCCGGACAGGGTTTCGAATTGGCGATCGAACTGCCGCAGGTCATCGCGGGCGACACGGACCCGGTCGAGGACCTGAGCGCGGCCTTCGAACTCGAATATCGCCGGACCTACGGACATGAACTCGTCGGCCATCGCCTGGAGTTCGTGGCGCTGCGCGTGTTCGCCGCGGTGCCGCCGCCCGGCGCGATTGCGGCAATGCGCATGCGCCCCGCGCAGCCGCACGGGCCGCGTGATGCCGTTCGCAAAGCCTACTTCGGCGCGACGCACGGGCTGCTCGATACGCCCGTCATCGGACGTGATGAGCTCGATGCGACGCCCCGACGCGGACCGCTGATCATCGAAGAGTACGAAGGAACCACCGTCGTTCCTCCGCAGGCAACCGCTTGTCGGGATGTCTTCGGCAACATCGTCGTGGCACTGGACGGAGGCCGTTTGCATGGCGCTTAGCATCGATCCGATTTCGCTCGAGGTGTTTCGCAACGCGTTCGAATCCGCGGCCGACCAGATGGCGCTGATTCTGATGCGCACCGCGCACTCGCCGATCGTCCGTGATGCCATGGACTTCTCCACCGCGATCTGCGACGCCGCGGGACAGAACCTGGCGCAGGGGCTGACCACGCCCATGCATCTCGGCAGTTTTTTCGACGCGATGCGCCATCTCATCCGCCAATACGAGGGACGCATCGGCGCGGGGGATGTCTTCATCGCGAACGACCCGTACCTGGCGAGCGGTCAGCACCTGCCCGACATCTATGTCGTGCGCCCCGTGTTCGACGGGGCGCGGTTGTGCGCGTGGGCGGCCACCATCGCCCACCATGTCGACGTGGGTGGTCTGGTTCCGGGCAGCAACTCCTTGGCGGCCGTGGAGATTCACCAGGAAGGCCTGCGCCTGCCATTCGTTAAACTGGCCGAGGGCGGTGTCTTGAACGCCATCGTGCTCGACATCGTCGCCGCCAATGTGCGCGTGCCCGACCAGGTGCTGGGCGACCTGCATGCGCAGATGGCGGCGTGTCTGGCGGGCGAGCGGGAAATGCGCCAGCTGTTCGAGCGCTACGGCGCCGACACCGTCATGACCTATGGCGATGCCTTGCAGGATTATTCCGAACGCCTGGCGCGAGCGGCCATTGCGAAGATTCCGGACGGCACCTATCGCTTTTCGGATCACATCGACGGATTGGGCGAGAATCCGCAGCCCATCCGGTTCGAGGTGCAGCTGATCGTGAGGGGCGATGAGCTCACCGTCGATTGGACCGGGACGTCGCCCCAGGTGAAGGGCGGCATCAACGCGCCGCTGTCGTTTTGCAAATCCAATGTCTACGCGGCCCTGCGCTGCGTCATGCCGCTGGATGTGCCGAACTGCCATGGCTATACGCGACCCATTCATGTGATCGCTCCGGAGGCATCGGTGCTCAATGCGCGCTATCCGGCGCCGTGCGGGGCTCGCGGCATCACCGGCTATCGGATCGTCGACTGCCTCTTCGGCGCGTTGGCGCAGGCCGTGCCCGACGCGGTCGCCGCGGACGGTGCCGGTGGTTCGACGCTGCCCAGCTTCAGCGGCTGGCACGGAGGTAAACGCTTCGTGTTCTCCGAGTGCATCATGGGCACCTGGGGCGCCACCTCGCGCCACGATGGCCAGGAAGGGGTGCCTCACATGGCGTCCAACCAAGCCAACGTGCCGGTGGAGATGATCGAGTGCGATTATCCCATTCGGATCGAGCGCTACGGTTTCGCCGCGGACAGCGGCGGCGCGGGCCGCTATCGCGGCGGTCTCGGCGTGGTGCGCGAATATCGGATGCTGGCGGATGATGTGTATTTCGGAGTGCGGTCGGACAAGGCCCTGCATGCGCCGCACGGCCTGTTCGGCGGGGCCGAAGGCGCGGTCGCCGTGAACCTCATCCGGTCGGCGGCCGGCGATCGGACGCTGCCGCCCATGCCCATGCTGCCCATCACCCTGAGCCGCGGCGAGGTGTATCGGCATGTCATGGCGGGCGGCGGTGGGTTCGGCGACGCCCTGGAGCGCGAGCCTGAGAGCGTCCGCGCCGACGTGCTGGACGGCAAGGTGTCGCTCGAGCGCGCGCGCAGCCTGTATGGCGTCGTCCTCGACGAGGAGACGCGAGTGAACACGGCCGCGACGCAAGCCGCGCGTGCGGGGTTGCGCGGGGCGTCGCCCGCCGGTCCCGCGGGTCTCGCATCCTGATGGCTGTCATGCGCGGCGCAGCCCCGCCGGACAGTTCCGATCTGGATCCGTTTTCACCCGAATTCCGTGCCAATCCGTTCGAGCCGTACCGGCAGCTGCGTGAATTCGCGGCGCCCGCGGTGTGGCTCACCAAACACTCGATCTGGGTGGTGTCGCGTTACGACGCGGTGCGCGCCGTGCTCGGCGATTGGAAACGCTTCAGCAATGCCGGCGGCGGCGGGCTCACCAATTATTTCCTGGAGAAGCCGTGGCGTCGCCCGAGCCTGATCTTGGAGGTCGACCCGCCCGAGCACCAGCGCACCCGACGGGTGCTGATGCAGGTCATCTCGGCGGACCGGCTGCAGCGTCTGCGCGCAACCTTCGAGGTACAGGCGGACGCGCTCATCGACGAGGCTCTCGAGCGCGGGACGCTCGACGCCATCCCCGATCTGGTGCAGCGCTTTCCGCTGACCGTGTTCCCTGATGCCGTCGGCATGCGGCGCGAGGACCGTTCCACCATGCTCACGTACGGGGCGATGGTGTTCGGCGGATTCGGCCCGGTCACTCCGTGGTATCAGGACCTCATGAAGCAGGCCGATACGGTGTCCGCGTGGATCATGGAGCGCTGCCAACGCCAGACCCTTGCCGCGGACGGCATCGGTGCGGCGATTTATGCGCACGCCGACGCGGGCGACATCGAGCAAGGAGAGGCCACGCTGTTGGTGCGTTCCTTGCTGTCGGCCGGCGTCGATACGACCATCGACTCGATCGGCTTGTGTCTGCGCTGTCTGGCCGAGCATCCGGAGCAATGGGCGCTGTTGCGCGCCGACCCCCAGTTGGCGCGGTCGGCGTTCGAAGAGGCGACCCGCTTCGATTCGTCCAGTCAATCGCTGTTCCGCACCACGCTCGAGGACGTGGACTTCCAGGGCGTGCCCTTGCAGAAGCATCAGAAAGTCCTGGTGCTCATCGGCGCCGCGGGACGTGATCCGGCAAAATGGGCCGATGCGGATCGCTTCGACGTCACGCGCCGCGTGACCGCCAGCCAGATCGGCTACGGCGCCGGAATTCATAGTTGCGTCGCGCAGATGATGGCGCGGCTCGAAGGCGAGGTGTTCTTCGCCTCGCTGGCGCGCAAGGTGCAGGATATCGAACTCATCGGACCGGCGCAGTTGCGGTTGCAGCCGGGACTGCGCGGATTGAGCAGCCTGCCGCTGCGGCTCATCCGAAAAACCAGTTGAGCGAGGCAACTTCATGGCGAATGTGATCGTGGCGGGCGGGGCGACGGGGATCGGGCGCGCAGCGGTGCGTGGCTTTCGGGCGCGCGGCGACAATGTGCTGTTGGTGGATCATCGGCCCGAGGCGGCGGACCTCGTCACCGAGCAGGCGCCGGGTGGGATCCGGTTTCTGCGGCGAGATCTTGCCGATCCCGAGGCCCCCCGCGAGATCGTGAACGAGGCCGTGGCCACCTTCGGGTCGCTCGATACGGTGTTGGTGACTGCCGCGCTCATGGTGTCGGCCTCGCTCGGCGAGTGGACCCTCGAGATGTGGGACCGAACGGTGGCGCTCAATTTGCGGATGCCGTTCTTCTTCGCGCAGGCCGCGGCGCCCGAACTTGCGAAGTCCGACAACCCGAGCATCATCTTCATTTCCTCGACCGGCGCCATTCGCGGGCATGCCGGCATGTCGGCGTATCAAGCCACCAAGGCGGCGCTTCCCGCCCTGTGCCGCAGTCTCACGGCGGAACTGGGACCCTTGGGCATCCGCATCAACACGCTCATGCCCGGCTGGATCGACACGCCCTTCAACGATCCGTTCTGGTCCTACCAGGAGCATCCGGAGGAGCGGCGCACGCTGATCGAGGCGCAGATTCCCCTGCGGCGCCAGGGCGCGCCCGAGGAGGTCTCGTCCATGGTCTTGTTCCTAGCCTCTCCCGCGGGCCGCTACATCGCCGGGACGTCGATCGTCATCGACGGCGGCTACACGGCGGTTTGACCCGACCATGACGCTGATCGGCGAATCGTTTTCCTCGCGCGAGCGCCCCGTCCTGCGCGGGCGCTTCGGTGCGGTGGCGGCGGCGCATCCGTTGGCGGTGGCGGCGGGACAGGAGATGCTGACCCGCGGCGGATCGGCGGCCGATGCCGCGATCGCGGCTCAGGCCGTGTTGTGCGTGGTGATGCCCGACGCATGTGGTCTCGGTGGCGATATGCTCGCCTTGGTGCATGCACCGGGCTCTGCCTTGCAGGCCATCAACGGCACCGGGGCGGCGCCCCTGCGACTCCGGCAAGTCGCGGATGACGGGCCGGACAGCATCACGGTGCCGGGAATCGTGGATTCCTGGTGCACCCTGTCGCGGCGGTACGGTCAAGTGACGCTCACGGACGCGCTCGAGCCGGCGATCCGCCTCGCGCGCGCGGGTGTGCGGATCTCGGTGTTGATGTCGGCGACGTTGGCCAAGCACCGCGAGCGGCTGCAGCGGGGCGGTGCCGGGAGCTGGGTGCTGTTCGATTCGGCCGCCGGCGCCAGGATCGCGCAACCGGAACTCGCCGCACTGCTGGAGAACATCGGGTCGTCGGGTCGTGCGGCCTTCTATCAGGGTGCGGCCGCCCGACACATTGCCCACGCCGTCGGCGCCCTGGGCGGTGCGCTCGACGAAGAGGATCTGGCGGCGCACGAGACGATCCTGGCCGCGCCCATCGAGACGCGTTGGGACGAGTTCATGCTGGCCACGCAACCTCCCATGGCGCAGGGGATTTTGCTCAACATGTCGGTGCAAGCGCTCGGCCGGCTCGGCGCGCGCGCCGCTGTGAGCGAGGACCACGTCGGCATCGAGCTCACCAATGCGGCGTTCGGGTTTCGCGACCGGGTGGGCGAGGGTATCGCGCTGCTGGCGCACGACCTGCCGATCGACGTGGCGCGTGCGTCGAACCGCGGTGGTCCACGCGCGTATTTGCACACCGCCGGCGTTGCCTGCGCGGACGCGCAGGGCATGGTGATTTCCTCATTGGTCAGCGTCTTCGACGATTTCGGTTCGTGTGTCTTCGTGCCCGAATTGGGCATCACCTTGAACAACCGCGCCGGCGGCTTTACCGCCGGAGCCAATGCAGCGGCGCCGGGCAAGCGTCCGGTCCACACCCTGGCGCCCATGATGCTGGAGACCCCGCAGGGCATGCTCGCGCTCGCGACGCCCGGAGCCGACGGTCAGGTGCAAACGCTGTTGCAGGTGCTGATGGGATTGCACGGCGGAAAAATCGATCTCGCGACCGCGATTGCGCGTCCGCGGTGGCGCAGCGAGAACGGCGCGCTGCTCATCGAGGAGAGTCACGCCGCCATCGAGACGTTGCGCGGCTTCGGGCATCGAGTGACACCCTGTGCCGACGGCGACCTGCGCTTCGGTGCGGTGGTGTGCGCCGGTTATCTCGGGGAGCCCATCGCGGCCGCGGATTGGCGGCGGGAAACCGCGGCCGGCGTGGTCTGATCCGGGCCCGCTTCGACGCTCGGGGATGACGTTGGTCTAGGGGGTGACGTTCAACGGAACGGCGCGGCGCGTCACCGCGGCCCCTGGCAGCGCCAGCGCGCTGATGAGCAGGCAGCCGGCGGCCAGCAAGACATATTGGCCGCCGTCGTTCAGAGCAAGCCAGGTGGACGGGGCGGCAAAGGATGCCAGCGAGATGAACTGATTGACGAGACCGGAGGCGGCGCCGCTGCGTGACGGGTCGCGGGTCACCGTGGGCAACAAGGTCATCGCGCCGCCGGCCATGCCGCCGAAGGCAAATAGCCAGATGACGAGGGCGGCCGTCGGCAGCGCAATGCCTCCCGAGGGCAGAAACAACATGGCTTGGGCAGCGAGTCCGACGACAGCCATCACGGCGAACAGCAGACGGGGCGCCACCGCGCGGCTCAAGAGATAGCCCATGCAGAGGCCGCCGATGATGAGCGCCGTGAGTTTCGCCAGGGCGACGCTCGCGGTCGATGTGGCGAGGCTCAGATGGTGCACGCGCGCCAGATACGAGGGCGCCGCGAGACTGGTGCCGTAGGACAGGGCATTCGGCAAGGCCACGGCGAGCCCCAGGCGCACCGCCCGCGGTTCGCGAAACACGCTCAGCATGCCGGTGAGGCGTCGAGCGGGCCCCAGGGAGGGTTCGCGGGCGCGGGAGATGGTCGGCATCCAGATGGCCAATGCAATGGCCGCCGCGGTCATGAGTGCGGCATGGGTGAGAAGCGCGAGGCTCCAGGCGCCGCGCGTCGTAAAGGGCACCGCGAGCAGCAGTCCCGCGGCGTATCCGGTCGGCGCGAAGGTCGAGGCGAACGACATGGCGCGAATGCGGGATCCATCCTGCAGCGTCGCGATGATGACGCAGGGTAGGGCGACACACAGCGCGCCGAATCCGAGGCCCGCGACCAGCATCGCACCATCGAGCGCCAGCAGCGAATGTGCCTGACTCGCGAGCACGCTGCCCGCGGCGGACGTGCACGCCGCCAGCAACATCGAGCGACGCAGTCCATAGGAGTCGATCAGACCCCCGCCGACGGTCGCCAGTACCGCGGAGGGCGTCGAGAACAGGGCGATCGCGAACCCGATCTCGGAACGGCTCGCGCCGAGTTCAGCGCACAGTCGATCGATGAAGGGCACCACCACGCCCACCGTCATCATGGCGATCACCGCCGGGACATACGCCAGAGCGGTGATCGACAACGTGGTGTACTGCGGCGACTCGGGACGTTTCATGACCCCAGCGTCGCATGTCTGATGCGTCATGAAAAGATTTTTCTTATATCGAAATTTTTTTCTTGACTTGCGTACCGTCGACGCCAAAGATCAGGGGATGGCTTTCATCCAGCAACATGATCTTTGGACGGAGGCGCAGCGGCAGGCCGCGGTCGATTTGATGCGGCGCATCGAGGCGGACCGGGTCGAACTGGTGCGCTTTTCATTCCCCGATTTGCACGGCATCCTGCGCGGCAAGGCCCTCTTGCCGGCAGCGATCCCAGGCGCATTCGCGGATGGCTGCGCGATCACGTCCAGCCTGTTGTTCAAGGATACCTCGCATCGCACCGTCGTTCCGGTGTTCTCGGCGGGCGCGGGCATTGGGCTCACGCGATTGCAGGGCGCGAGCGATGTCATCATGGTTCCCGATCCCACCACGTTTCGCATGCTGCCGTGGCTGCGGTCGACCGGGTGGATGCTATGCGATGTGTATTTCCCCGACGGCACGCCCGTCGACTTTGCGCCACGCCATCTGTTGCGACGCGCGCTCGACCGGCTCGCCGCGGACGGCCGCGAGTTCGTGACGGGATTGGAGGTCGAGTTCCACGTGCTGCGTTTGGTGGATGCGCGGCTCGGGCTCGGGGATGGCGGCCAACCCGGCAGCCCTCCGGACGTGGAGTTGATCCATCAGGGCTACAACCACCTCACCGAGATTCGGCTCGATCGAATCGAGCCGATCACCGATATCCTGCGGCAGCATGTGCTCGCGCTCGGGATGGACCTGCACTCGGTGGAGATCGAGTTCGGACCGAGCCAGGTCGAGTTCGTTTTCCGGCCGGCGCGTGGGATGAAATCGGCGGACGACATGGTCCTGTTTCGCAGCGCCGTCAAGCAAATCTGCCAGCGTCACGGCTTTCACGCGACCTTCATGTGCCGTCCCTCGTTCCCGAATGCCGCCTCGAGCGGCTGGCATTTGCACCAATCGCTCGTGGACGTGCAGGGCCGCAATCTATTCGTGCCCGAGCTGGCGACGGAATTGCTGTCGCCCCTCGGTCGTCGATATCTGGCGGGATTGCTGGCCGGCGCCGCGGAAGCGATCGTCTTTACGACACCCACCGTGAACGGCTACAAACGCTATCGCGCCCACTCCCTGGCGCCCGACCGCATCGTGTGGGGCAGCGACAATCGAGGAGCGATGCTGCGTGTGGTCGGCGGCGCAGCAAACCCCGGCGCCACCCGCATCGAAAATAGGATCGGCGAACCGGCCGCCAATCCGTACCTGTATCTCGCCTCGCAACTGGCCACGGGTCTGCACGGCATCGAGACCGGCCTCGAACCACCGCCGCCGGTGGATGCGCCGTATGATGCCGTCGCCACCGCGCTGCCCGGCAGTCTGGGCGCGGCACTCGAGGCGCTCGGCCGCGGCAGCATCTTGCGCAACGCCTTCGGCGCGGATTTCATCGAGTATTACACGCGGGTCAAGCAGGCCGAGGTACGGCGCTACGAGACCAGCGTGACCGATTGGGAAATGAAGGAATATCTGGACATCTTCTAATGATCATCGACGCATACAACACCACCCAGGATGTCCGCGGCCGCTCGGATTTTCTGACGGGCGTGAAGCCCGGACAGCCGCCCCCGCCCCACGTGCCCTTCAATCCGCGGCGCATCCTCGATCGCATGGATGCGGCGGGAGTGGACATGGCCATGGTCTGTTCCCTGGCCCAGCGCATCGAGAACGATTTCATCATCGGGCTGGTCAAGCAGCATCCGGATCGGCTGTTCGGCTTCGGCCAGGTCATGCCGCAGGCCGATGATGCCATTGCCGAAATCGAACGCATCGCGGCGGCGGGCTTGTCGGGACTCAAGCTGCACCCGAGTCTGCACGGTTATCACGTGGCCGACCATGGGTTGCTCGATCCGGTGTTCGAAGCCTGCGCGCGGGTCGGATTACCCATTCTCATCAATGCGTTGGATGACGCTTTCTGCGCCCCCCTCGCGATCGAGGAGATTGCGCGGAATCATCCTGGCGTGCCCACGATCATCGCGCACATGGGCGCGGTGTGGAACGTTCCCGAGGCGATCATCGTGGCCGAGCGCCAACCGCATATATTCCTCGAGACCTCGGCGACGCTGGTGAGCGATGTGCGTCGAGCCTACGGGCGTCTCGGTCCGACCAAGATTCTCATGGGAAGCGAGTGGCCGGGATCGGACTTCGATCTGGAGCGCATGAAGATCGCCAAGGCCATACCCAATGACCACGATCGCGCGCTGGTGGAGGGCGGAAACATGGCCAAGATCCTGAAGCTCGCGGCATGATCCACGAGCCGGTGATGGCGGTGCTGCCGCCGTCCGCCATGGCGGCGGCGGACGTCGAATTGTTGGACATCGCGCAGGCGTTGCTCGGCCGGGTATGGGTGCACGGGCGCCACGAAGTGGCGACCGCGTTGCGCACCGCCGATGGCGCCGTGTACACCGGGGTTCACATGGAAGGGTCCTGCCGGCGCAGTTCGATCTGTGCCGAGGGCGTCGCACTGGGTACGGCGCGCGCGGGCAGCGCGCCCGGTGCGCCGCTCGAGATCGTCGCCGTGGTGTCCGTACAAATCAAACCCGCGGGACAGTACCGCATCATCGCGCCTTGCGGCGTGTGCCGTGAACTGATCAGCGACTATTGTCCCGACGCGCGCATCTGGATCACCGGCGACACCGGTGTGCTCGCCGTCGCCGCGCTCGATCTGCTGCCCCACAAGACCCGCCGTGTTTGGTAGCGGTCGACCCTTCAAGGAAACACATCAATGACCATTCCTCCCCTTGGAGACAATTTCACCGCGCTTGCCAGGGAATTGGGAGGACCGGGAACACCGGTCCGTTGGGAAGACATGACCTGGTACGAGGCACGCGACGCGGCGGCGGCGCTGAATGCCGTGATCATTCCGGTGGGGGCCACCGAACAACATGGGCCGCACCTGCCGCTCGCCGTCGACACGTTGCTCGGCAACGCCGTGGCGTTGGGCGTATCGGCTGTCACCGGCATCCCCGTCATCCCGCCGCTGTGCTATGGCGTGTCCGGATCGCATGGCAGTTTCGGGGGTACGATCTCGCTGCGGCCCGAGACGATGATCCGGGTGGTCGAGGACGTCATCGACTCGTTATACGAGCGGGGAGTGCGCCAGTTCATCCTGCTGAACGGGCATATCTGGAACAACGGTGCTCTGGACGTGTCCGCCGAGAAATTGCGGGTGCGTCATCGCGACGCGAGGGTGCGCGCGCTGGGTTACGTGACCATGTATCCCGGCCCGGAAGTCGACGGGCACGTGCGTTACGGACGCGCCCTGATGCACGCCAATTTTTTCGAGACCTCCGTGATGCTGTATCTGTATCCTGAACTGGTGCGGATGGACCGAGCCACCTCGCACCGGGATGTCGATTCATTCTGGGACTACCGCATGGATCAGGTTAGCGAGACCGGTGTATGGGGCCGCGACGTGGCCGACTCGAATGCCGAGCATGGCCGCGCCGAGTTCGAGCGATGTGTGGTGACGACGGCGCGCGCGGTGGCGGCCGCGGTGCGCGAACCATGGCCCGATCCCGCGCACCGGCCGTAGCGATCCGCGCCATGCATCATCCGATCGCACGACGCGACCTTCTTGCCATGGGCGGCGCGTTGGCGGCCGCGCCGCCCCGCTAGATCAACTGGGCGTTCAAGCGTTCCGCCTCCTCGAGCAAGCGCGGCAGATACTTGGCCTGCAGCGACTCGAGGGAGCCGCCGTCGACACGCATGCCCGTGTTCAAGGCGTAGGCGACGGCTCCCCCGGCGCGTCGCAGCGGAACTGCCAGCGACCGGAAGCCCAATTCGGCTTCTTCCTCCGCCATCCCGAAACCGTCCGCGGCCACTCGATCCAATATCGAGCGTAACGTCGTCTTGTTGGTCACGGTGCGTGCGGTGATCGCCTTGGGGCGAAGCCGCTTGAGGAATTGATCGCGCTCGGCGTCCGGCAGGCCGGCCAGCAAAACGCGGCCCACGGCGCTGCAGAATGCCGGCAGCCGCAAGCCGACGCCGGGCGCTTCCATGTACATGCGGCGCGGAGTCGCATAGGCGACCATCACCGCGTGCTCGCCATCCAAGGCGGCGACCGAGAAGGTATCGCCGCATTCGGCCGCAAGACGTTCGCAGCAGGGTTGGAAGATGACCGCGGCGGGGCTTGCCGACAAGTACGCGGCGGCGAGTTCGAGAACGCGGGGCGTGAGGCTGAAGAGCCGGCCTTCTTCCCGGAGGTAACCCAACTGGGTCAGGGTCAGCAGCGAACGACGTGCCGTCGCTCTGGGTAGATCGACGCGCCGCGCGACATCGCTGAGCGTCAGCGCGCTCGCGGTCGGTCCGAAGGTCGTGAGTATCTCCAGACCCCGGGACAATGCTTCGGAAAAATCACGTCCCAACGGGTTGGCCGCGCGTTTCGCGGCCGCTTGAGGCTTCAGTCTCGGCATGCGATATTTTCCAGTAAGAAAAATAAATAGAAAATAGGAAAAAATTTCGTGTCTTTGTAAAGAATCTATGCTCCAATCGCAACATGTTCGTAATATACAGCGTTCGTTCGGTAGGTGAACATCGGTGATGACCCGGGCACAAAATGACGCGCTCACGCGCGTCGCACCCGGCACGCCGGCGCATCAGTTGCTGCGCAAATATTGGCAGCCCATCGTGCTTGCCGAGGAACTGGCCGGACCTCGCCCGCTCAAGGCGGCACGTGTACTCGGTCTGGATCTCGTCGTATTTCGCGGCGCCGATGGCCGTCTCGGCCTCCTCGATCGGGACTGTCCTCATCGGGGCGCCGATCTCGCGTTCGGACGCCTCGAGGATGGCGGCGTGCGCTGTTTGTTCCATGGATGGCTGTTCGACGTCGATGGCCGATGCCTCGACACGCCGGGCGAACCGCCCGAGAGCCGCATTTGCAGCCGCGTGCGTCAGAAGTCCTATCCGGTTCAGGAGCGCGGCGGAATCGTCTTCGGCTTCCTGGGCGACGGCGAGCCGCCGGTGCTGCCGGCACTCGATTGCTTCATCGCGCCCGACAGTCATGTTTTTGCGTTCAAGGGCTTTTTGCAATGCAACTGGCTGCAGGCCGTGGAGGTGGGCGTCGATCCGGCCCATGCCAGTTTTCTGCACCGCTTTTTCGAAGACGAAACCGATGATTCCTACGGCAAGCAGTTTCGCGCGGCCTCCGCCGACAGCGACATGCCGATGACCAAGGTCCTCAGGCTGTACCCGCAGCCCCACATCGACGTCGAACCGAGCGACATCGGCCTGCGCATCACGGCGCTGCGCGCGATCGGCGAAGGCAAGATGCACGTCCGGGTCACGAACCTGCTGTTTCCGCAGGCATTCGTGATTCCGATGTCCGAGACCATGACCATCACCCAGTGGCACGTGCCCATCGACGACGTGAGTTGCTACTGGTTCGCGATCTTCACGAGCTTCACGGACGCAGTGGACAAGCACACGATGCGCGAGCAGCGGCTGCGTCTCTATACCTTGCCGGACTACAAGCCGCGGCTGGGGCGTTTCAACGACTACGGCTTCGACCTCGAGGAGCAGGAGCGGAGCACGTATACCGGCATGGGTGAGGACATCAACGTCCATGACCAATGGGCTGTCGAATCCCAGGGCGCAATCCAAGACCGAACGCGTGAACACCTGGGTCTGACGGACAAGGCCATCGTCGCGTTCCGCATGATGCTGCTCGCGGCCTTCCGGCAGTCGGCGGCCGGAGAGAAGGCGCCGATGGAACTCGATGCGGCCGCAGCGTCGCAGATCACCGGACCCTCGACCATGGACGGCATCGGTCCCGCGGATGATTGGCAGAGCTATTGGCGCGGCGTTGACAATCGACGCCGGCAGGGAGCATTGCGCGCTTGGGGCAGTCCTGCTGACTGACCCAAGCGTCGGGGTCCCGGGAGGTTTTCGGCAAGTAGTTTCTGAAGGATACAAGTAAAACCAAGGATGTCGGTGACGCGGGTACGAAGAATGACGCGCGTAGTGGGGGGGTTGGGCAAGACGTTTTCTAACTTTATCTATAAGGGACCAACCGCAATGAATCCATCGAAGTTTGCGCGCGCCACCGTCTCCACGGATGCTGCCTATCCGTCCGGGATCACGGCGACCGACGCGCGTATGTCATCCTCGGCCCGCGCCTCCGTCACGCTGGCCGCCGCAATTTCGTGCATATTGGCCGGCGGCGCGGCGCGCGCGGTCGACGCTACTGCCACGGCCGACCCCCGCGACAACAATTACGATCTCACGGAGATCACGGTGACGGCCACCCGCCGCGCCGAGGAAATCACCAAGGTTCCGATCAACGTCACCGCCTATTCGCGCGAACTCATGGACGATCAAGGCGTGCGGCAGGTCGACGATCTGGCGCGCCTCACGCCCGACCTGCAGTTCACGCACACCACCGGCGCCGCGGGCAACAACAGCACCAACATCGCGATTCGCGGCGTGGCCTCGGATGTGGGCGCCGCGACCACCGGTATCTACATCGACGACACGCCGATTCAAATGCGCAATGTCGGCTACTGGAATGCCAATGCCTTCCCGCAGGTGTTCGACCTCGAGCGGGTCGAGGTGCTCCGCGGTCCGCAGGGAACGCTGTTCGGCGCCGGCGCTGAGGGCGGCGCGGTGCGGTTCATCACCCCCGAGCCCGGCCTGGACAAGTACACCGGTTACGTGCGCAGCGAAGCGGCCGAAACCGAAGGCGGTGATCCGAGCTACGAAGTGGGCGGCGCCTTCGGCGGCCCCATCGTCGACGACAGGCTCGGTTTCCGCGTGAGCGCCTGGGGCCGCAATGACGGCGGCTACATCGATCGTTCCTCGCCCGACACCGGACAAACCGTGGACTCGAAGAGCAACTATCAGGAATCCTTCGTGGGCCGTGTCGCGGTCGCCGCGGCGCCCATCGATCACCTGAAGGTGACGACTTCCTTGCTGTACCAGGACGTGTACGACCATGACCGGAGCCAGTACTGGTCGACCATGAGCAATCTGTCGGACGGCGACTTCAAGCAGGGCGGCCGCACGGATCAGCCCACGCGCGACTCGTTCTATCTGCCGGCCATCAAGGTGCAGTACGACTGGGACGCGATGTCGCTGACGTCCAATACCTCGTATTTCTATCATCGCAATTATGCCGATCTGGACTATACGACGTACTTCGCGGGCATCTTCGACGGCAATCCGCTGCTATACGGTCCCGGGGATGCGCCCTCGCAGGCGTTCGTCAGCAATCGGCAGAACAATTTCACCCAGGAAGTTCGCCTGCAGTCGAGCAAGCCTTCATTCATCGATTGGACGGTGGGACTTTTCTACTCCGACGTCACGCAAAACGATCAGGATCTGACCACCAACGGTCAGGCGAGCTATACCGCGGAGTTCGGCGATTTATACAGCTTCACGCAATTCGTCCGGGCGCGGGACAAACAGACCGCCGGTTTTGCGAACGTTGACATCAACGTCACCGATGCGTTCAAGGTGATCGCCGGCGTTCGTGTGTCGCACCAGGAATTCACCTACGGTGAGACCTCCGCCTACTCGGGCGTTCTGCAGGCGCCGGTGTCCGGAACGCAGAGCGCAACGCCGGTAACGCCCAAGTTCGGCCTCTCATACCAGCTCGATGCGAACAATTTCGTCTACGCCACGGCGTCCAAGGGCTTCCGGCAGGGCGGCGTCAACGGCTCCACGCCCACGACGCTTTGCGGCGCGGATCTGTCGGTGTTGGGCCTGACGTCGACGCCGGTCGCGTACTCGCCCGACTCCCTGTGGAGCTACGAGATCGGTGCGAAGGACACCCTGTTCGGCGGCCGTTTGGCGCTCGACTCCAGCTTCTACGTTCTCAAGTGGAAGAACATCCAGCAGTCCGTCCGTTTGCCGTCGTGCGGCTTCAGCTATGTCGCCAACCTCGGGGCGGCGACCGGGATCGGCGGCGATATCTCCGCCCGGGTCAAGGTCACGGATTCATTCAGCACGGGCATCAACGCCGGCTACGTGAGCCTCACGAACGATGACACGGTATACGAGGGTGCCAATGCCATTCTGGTGAACAAGAACGACGTCATTGGCGGAGCCCCGTTCCACCTGGCGGCTTGGACCATGTATCGATTCCGACTGGCCGATCACGATGCGTTCTACCGCATCGACTACACCTTTCAGAACGGCACGCCGGCGATGGACGAGCGGAACTTCAGCTACGATGCGACGCTGCCGCAGCCGGGGGACGAGAAGTCATTGTCCATGCGCGCAGGCGTGTACTTGAGCGGCTGGGAATTGTCGGTGTTCGGCAATAACCTGACCAATGAGCGCTCACCGTATGCCATCGAGCACGACATTCCGGCATCCCTTCCGTACTACGAATCGGGTTACCGGCCGTTGACCTACGGGGTCACTGCTTCCTACCGCTTCTGACGGCGGCGGAGCGGCATGCGCCGGCGGGTTGCCGGTGCATGCCGATGCCGCGTTCAGTTCGCGCCTGCGCGAGAGTGAACGGACATTGCTTTGCAGCCGCATGGGACAGCGGGTATCGTAATGGATGTTCGATCGTTCACGCGACGCTTCAATCGGAAAGGATCCCATGGGCCACACACCCGACGAGCAACGCAACCTGGATCTGGTGCTCGGCATGTTTGCGAACGTGCTCGAGCCTATGGACTCGTCCGCGGTCGATCGTTTCATCGACGTCGACTACGTGCAGCACAACCCGATGGTGGCCCCGGGAAGGGAAGCATTGAAGGCGTTCCTGGACCACATCAAGCGGCAGAGTCCGGAGGCGGCGCATGACATAAAGCGGGCGTTCGTCGACGATGATCACGTGATCGTGCATTACAACGTTCGACGATGGCCGGGGGACAAGGGATTCGCGGTCATCGATGTCTTTCGGGTCGAAAACGGCCTGATCAAGGAGCACTGGGACGTCCTCCAGGACGTCGTGACCGGCGGACCGAATTCCAACTCGCAATTCTAGGGCTTTGCGCCGTCCACATTGCGTGCGCCCGGGGCGCTGATCCGGGTATATTCGAATGCGCTCGTCATGTCCGCGCATTCAGGAATTCAATCAATGCCTCCACGCCTCATCAGACCCCGGTCCCTTCCTATAGTCATGTCATTGGGCCTCGCCGCATCGGCGGCCATGGCGGCGTTGCCCGCGGGCAACGTGACGGACGCGCGAGTCGCCGCGGAGACCAGCGGTGACAACTGGCTGGTGAAGGGCGGCGGCTTTGCGCAACAGCAGTTCAGCCCCTTGACGCAGATCAATGACAAGAACGTCGCGCGGTTGGGGGTTGCATGGATCACGGAGATGGATGATCCGATGGGGCTCGCGGCCGAACCGATCGTCGTCGACGGGATCATCTACGTGAGCGCGCCCCGCTCGATCGTGCGCGCCATTGATGCGGTGAGCGGCAAGATCCTGTGGACCTTCGACCCTCACGTGAGATTGGACTTCTCCATGGGAAACTCATCTATCGCGCGCGTCAATCGCGGCGTTGCCGTGTGGGAGGGCAAGGTCTACGTTGGTACTGGGGATGGGCGGCTCGTCGCCATCGACGCGGTCAAGGGCACGCAGCTCTGGTCCTCGCAAGTGATCGACCCCGCGCTCGACGGCATTTCGGGAGCGCCGCGCGTCGCCGCCGGCAAGGTGTTCATCGGCTACAGCGGAGCGGACGATCAGGTTCGCGGTTCCATAGCGGCGTTCGATCCATCGAACGGCAAGGAACTGTGGCGTTTTTGGACGGTACCTGGAAATCCGGCTAAGGGGTTCGAGAGCAAGGCCCTCGAAATGGCGGCAAAGACCTGGACCGGCAAGGACTGGTGGAAACAGGGCGGCGGATCGGTATGGGATCCGATCACCTACGATGCCAAGACCGGCTTGTTGCTGTTCGGCACGTCAAAGGCGTTTCGCGGCGGACCCGATGACGCGCAGGAAGCGGGCGGCGGCGCGAAGCTGTTTTCCGGGAGCATCATCGCCGTTCACGCCGATACCGGCGAGTACGCCTGGCATTACCAGACCAGCACCTCGGACCGCCAAACCGAGAATTTCCATATCGTCCTGGCCGATCTGACCATCGACGGTCGTGTCCGGCATGTCGCCATGAGCGCGGCGAGGAATGGCACTTACTACGTGCTGGATGCTGCAACGGGAGCGCTGATCGGCGAGAAGCCGCTGGTCAAACAAGAATGGGTTCCGGCCATGTCCGCGTTGAGTGCGGCGGAGGCGGACGACATTCACGCTTACGTCATCGACCGGTCGCAGGCCGCTTACGATCAACAGCATGACTCTGCCGCGGCGGCCAAGTAAGCGGAATCGTCCCGAACTTCGCCAGGCAGGCGGTCTCTGTCGCTTGACGGTGAAATCAGCGATACTTCCGCGGAATATCGGTGACCCGGGCCCTCAAGGCGGCTCCGGATCGCTCACGTCCTCACTATAAATTGCCAGAGAAAAATGATGACGACAATTCTGACGACCCATGTTGGCAGTCTCCCGCGGGGAGATGAACTGGTACCGCTGCTTCTCGCGCGAGACCACGGCGATCCCTATGACCGGGACGAATTCGATCGAAAGGTTCAGGCGGCGGTCGACGCCGCCGTGGCGCATCAGGTCGAGGCCGGCGTGTCCGTCGTCAGCGATGGTGAACTCGGCAAGGTGGGCTACTCGACGTACATTACGGAGCGACTGTCCGGATTTGGCGGTAACGTCGCGCGCAAGCCCGCGCTCGATCTCGCGCCGCTGCCCGAGTTTCGAAAAAAGCTCGCTGCGATCATGGGTGACCAGGAATTCGTTCGCGCGAGTTGCGTGGCGCCCGTCAAGCTGGTGAACTTGGAGCCCTGTCGCGACGATATCCGCCGCTTTCAGAAGGCGCTGAAGTCGCGCGGCGACGGCGTCAAAGGCTTCATGAATGCGGCCTCTCCCGGTCTGATCACCGCCTTTCAGCCGAATGCCTATTACCCGAGCCATGAGGCCTACCTGGCCGACCTGGTCACGGCCATGAGGCCGGAGTACGAAGCGATCGCGGCGGGCGGCTTCCAACTGCAGCTCGATTGCCCCGATCTGGCCATGTCGCGACATACCGGCTATCAGGATTTGACCGAGGCCGAGTTCCTCAAGATCGCGGAGGCCAACGTCGAGGCGCTGAACGCGGCGACGGCGAACATCCCGCCAGAGCAGCTGCGCATGCACGTCTGCTGGGGAAACTATGAAGGCCCGCATGATCACGACATCCCGCTGGAGCGCGTGATCGGGATCGTGCTGAAAGCGAGGCCGTCGACCATCTTGTTCGAAGCCGCGAATCCGCGGCACGAGCATGAATGGAAGGTCTGGGCCGGAACGAAGATTCCCGGGGACAAGATCCTCGCCCCGGGATTGATCGACACGTGCTCCAACTACGTCGAGCATCCGGAACTCATCGCCCAGCGCATCGAGCGGTTCGCGGCCATCGTCGGCAAGGAACGCGTCGTGGCCAGCACGGATTGCGGCTTTGGCACCTTCGCCGGCTACGGCAAGATCGATCCGGCGGTGACCTGGAAGAAGTTGCATGCCCTGCGCGAAGGCGCCGACATCGCGGCCGCCCGATTGCCGTAAACCAGGCTGATGTGATGCGCTGACCGAGATGCGTCGTCCGTTCGCGCCGAGCGTTGACCTTCCCCCCCGCATCAGGCCGATTCCACCGGGTGGTCTTGCTGATCGAAAGTTGGCATGGCCGGGCGGGCAGCGTCCCCCGTGAATTGGCATCTCGGGCCGCAGGCTCGGCCGGCAGTTGATGCGGATCAATGGTTTGCATTTCAAAGCAAGAGTTGCACGGCAACCGGCCGGTGTTGCGGGGTCGGCGCGGCCCGGCTCGGGCGTATTCAGATTGTCATAATCCCTCACTAAGGTTGGCGCTGAGACGAAGCGCGTGGTTGTCCACGCGGTGAAGAAGAAATTCTAAAGCCACGACAACAAGGGGAATCATCGTGAAATCGAAATTTTGGACTGCAGCCATCGCGGGCTGTCTGATGGCGGGTATGCACGTGCAGGCGGATACCGGCGATGGCCAATCGAATTTGAGCCACAGCGTCAAACACGTATTGCTGATCAGCGTCGATGGCCTGCATGCCCTCGATCTCTCCAATTATGTCGCCACGCATCCGGAGTCGACCCTCGCGCAATTGACGCGCACGGGTGTCACGTACACCAATAATTCCACGTCGAGTCCGTCGGATTCGTTTCCGGGACTTGCCTCCTTGGTGACCGGTGGATCCCCGGTCACGAGCGGCCTGTGGTACGACGACACCTATAACCGTGCGCTGTCGCCGCCGGTGCTCACCGATGGATTGGGCAATCCCGGGGGGAGCTGCCCTGGAAAAATCGGCACCAACGTGGCTTGGGACGAAGCGGTGGACAAGGACCTCACGCGCCTCGACGGAGGCGGCGGACTCAATCCGAAATACCTGGTGCGCGATCCCAACAACGGCTGCAAGACGATTTTGCCGCACGAGTATTTGCGCGTGAACACCATATTCGAGGTCGTCAAGGCTGCCGGCGGCCTGACTGCGTGGACGGATAAACATCCGTCCTACGAGTGGACGAACGGTCCGAGCGGCAAGGGTGTCGATGATTTTTACGGCCCGGAAATCAACTCCATCCCGGTCGCGTTGCCGCAATTCAGCGGCTGCTCGCCGGTTCCGTACGCTGACCCGGCTCCGGATGATGGTTGGACCAACAGTTTCGCTGACATCCAATGCTACGACTCCTTGCACGTCCAGGCGGTCCTCAATCAGATCGACGGCTATAACCACGATCGGACGGCCAAGGTCGGAGTGCCGACGCTCTTTGGCACGAACTTTCAATCAGTCAGCGTCGGGGAGAAGTTGGCGGTGGACCCGGTGACGGGATTGAAGGGTGGATACACGGATGTGCTGGGTACGCCTGGCCAGGCTTTGGTGGGCCAGATCGACTTCGTCGACCGCTCGCTCGGCCGCTTCGTGCAGGAACTGAAGAAGGAACGGCTCTACGAATCCACCTTGATCATCATCAGTGCGAAACATGGTCAATCGCCCATCGATGTGACGAAGCGCCTTGGAATAGGTGGCGGACAGCCCACGGCGACCATCGGGTCTGCCGATGCCTTCGACATCTCGGACGACGGTTCGTTGATCTGGCTGACGGACTCTTCGCTCACGCCCGCGGTGGTCGCGAACTTGAGCAAGCCGGCGAATCAGCAAGCTCTCGGCATTCAGGAGATTTTTGCGGAAGCGTCCCTGCGCAACAAATTCAACAGTCCCGAATTCGACCCGCGCACACCGGACATCATTCTCAAGGTGAACACCGGTGTCATTTTCACGGGTGGAAGCAAATTGTCGGAGCATGGTGGATTCAACGAAGATGATGTGCATACCGCGCTGTTGGTATCGCTCGATGGACTCGAGCACGCGGTGGTCAGGACCGCGGTGCGGAACCAACAGGTTGCTCCCACGATCATCAAGGCCCTGGGCCTCGAGCCATCGGATCTCGAGGCGGTGCGGAAGGAACAGATCCCCGTATTGCCGTTTCTGTTCAGCGGCAAGGTCGACAACAAGGTTTCTGGTTTCTGACCCGCTGATTGGTCGGAACGGGCGCACCGTGGCGGGTGCGCCCGTTCCGACCTCCTATTGCCCGCCCAGCGCAATTCGGCCACCGACGACGTTTGGTGAGCCGGCCAACCATCAGAAGACCGCGGATCGAGGCGATTCATTGCACCCCGCGGCGTCCGATCCGTCGGCCGGCGCTGTCGGCCGGCGTAATAATAAGGCCGGAAGTCCCGACTGGCGGACGCAGCTCGCGACGAAATTTTGATGAGTCACGTCTTGCCGGGCGGCGTCTGGTTCTGAGCCTGGGAAATCTGCACCCAGTTCTTGCCTTGGTCGATTGCGCGTCGCTCGACCATGTTCGGCGCGGCCCGTACGGGTAGGCATTTACACAGCGCTGCAACTCGTCATCAAGTGTCGGCGTTGCCTTCAATCTGCTGGCGCCGAAGTCGATGCATCAGGTTTGACGGCCGCGGGGCAGGTGCTCCGGCACCTGAAGTGCGCTGCGAAACGGGACGTTGTGCTCCGGCGTTCTCGTTTGTCCCGAAAATAGGTACTATACTATCTAATATGAAGGCGCATCCCCTCGGAAGGGGCGGCGCGTCGCAACGATGTGTTCCTGGGGGTTCAGTTGAGTGACCGCGAGTTACATTCGCAGTGGGTGATGGCCAGGCGGGCTGTCGCGCGAAAGTATTTGATTTTATTCGCTTTCCTGATAGCAACTTTCCTGGTAGCACCCACCGTCGCCCTTTGCGAAGGCCTCGGCGCCGAGGCTGCGCCCGCGGTACCGGAACCCTGGGCCGTGGTCCAGCACTATTGCACCGACTGTCATAACGCCGTGGATTGGGCCGGCGGCGTGGCATACGACACCATGGCGCCGGATGCGATCGCCGAAGATGGGCGCGTGTGGGAGGCGGCGCTGCGTAAGCTGCGCGTCAGGCTTATGCCGCCCCCGGACAAGCCTCAGCCGAGTCAGGCGCAGCTCGACCAGCTGTCCGGCTGGCTGCAGACCAAGCTGGACGAGAGCAAGAGTTCGCCTCGTGCCGCCTACGTCCCGGTGGAGCGACTCAACCGCACGGAGTACGCCAATGCCGTCCGCACGCTGTTGGGCGTCGAGATCAAGGTCAAGGATCTGCTGCCTCCGGAGATCGAAGTCGGCGGCTTCGACAAAGTTGCCGCGGCGTTGAACGTTTCGCCGGCATTCCTCGAGGAGTACGTCACCGCCGCACGGATCGTGGCGGGAATTGCGGTGGGTGACCCCAAGCCTAAGCTGGGCAGCACCCACTATCCCGCGCCGACCGGCCTGGATGGGTTTCAGGACGCTTACGTGGAGGGGATGCCGCCGGGCAGTCGTGGCGGCATGAGGTTCCGGCACAACTTTCCCGCGGACGGCGAGTACCGCCTCACGGTCAAGGACCTCGATATCGGGCTGTACCCGCGTGCCGCGGAGACGCGCAGCACGCTCCTGATCCTCATCGATGACCGGGAGGTATTTCGCCATGACGTGGGCGGCCCCGAGGATCTCGCGCTGGTCGATCAGAAGGGCGCCGATGGGCGCACCGAGCTGATGAAGCGGTTCGCGAATATTCCCGCCCCGGTCAAAGCCGGAGACCACGACATCGTCATCACGTTCGTCGAGCGCTCGCGCGCCGAGTCGGACGAGCCGGTCTCTGGGGGCGGCATGGGCTTCGGCTCCGTGTTTGGCGGACTGCGCATTCCGCGCCTGCTCGACGGCGTGGATGTCGCCGGGCCCTACGGGGCGACGAGCCTTTCGGCAACGGCGAGTCGTACGAAGATCTTCATCTGCCAACCTGGCACCCCCGAGGAGGAGCCTGCCTGCGCGCAGCGCATCACGGAAAACCTTGCGCGTCGCGCCTTCCGCCGGCCCCTCGAGCAGAGTGACATCGACCGGCTGATGCCGTTCTATCGGGCGGGCCGCAAGCAGGGCGGTACCTTCGATGCGGGCATCAAGCAGATGATTGCGGCGGTGCTCGCCAGCCCGGACTTCCTCTATAGGACGGTGATACCGCCGCACGGCGCCGTGGCCGGACAGGCATACCCCCTGAGCGACATCGAGCTGGCCTCGCGCCTGTCGTTCTTCCTCTGGTGCGACATACCGGATGACCAACTGCTGGCGCTGGCGTCTGCCGGGAAGCTGAGCGATCGGAACGTGCTCGACGCTCAGGTGCGGCGCATGCTCGCCGACCCACGCGCCGGTTCGCTCGTCACCAGCTTCGCGATCAAGTGGCTCGACCTGGACAAGCTCGATTCGGTGGCTCCCGATCCTCAGTTATTTCCGGCCTTCACGCCTGCGCTGCGCGCGGACTTCATGAAGGAGTCCGAGCTCTTCCTGCGCAGCGTGCTGCTCGACGACCGGAATGTCGTGACGTTGCTGAACGGCAACTACACGTATCTGAACGAGCGGCTCGCGCGGCATTATGGAATCCAGACCGTGCGCGGACCGCAGTTCCGGCGCGTGCAACTCGACGACGAGGCGCGCTTCGGTTTGCTCGGCAAGGGCGCCGTTCTGATGCGCACCTCGTACGGAGATCGCACCTCACCGGTGCTGCGGGGATCTTGGATCCTGGGCAAGCTGCTCGGCACGCCGCCGACACCGCCGCCGCCGGCCATCGTCATCGATCTGGGGATTCACGAGGGCCAGAAGCCGAAGTCGTTGCGCGAGCGCCTCGAGATGCACCGGGTGGACAGCAGCTGCGCCCATTGTCACGGGGTCATCGATCCGCTGGGGGTCGCACTGGAGAACTATGACGCCATCGGACAGTGGCGGGTGGTCGATCGAGAGGCCAAACAGCCGATCGATGCGAGCGTGACTCTTCCCGATCATGTCGCGGTCACCGGGGTCAACGGTCTGCGCCGCGATCTGCTCCAGCATCCCGAGCAGTTCGTGCAGGCGATGACCGAAAAGCTGATGATGTATGCCCTCGGTCGCGAACTCGAATACGGCGACATCCCGCAGGTGCGCGCCATCGTGCGCGCGTCGGCCAAGGACGATTACCGCTTCTCCTCGCTCGTGCTGGGCGTCGTGGAGAGCGATACGTTTCATCTGCAAACTGAACCCAGCGCCAAGAAACCCGTGGATACCAAACTGGCCGCCGTTCCCTAGGCGACCGGAGGACAGACGTGTACCTGACCAAGAAATTCATCTCCCGCCGCCTGGCGCTCAAGGGCCTCGGCGTCGCCGTCGGCCTGCCGCTTCTCGACGCGATGATTCCGGCGGCGACCGCGCTGTCGAACACCGCCGCGGCGCCCAAGGTGCGTGTCGGATTCTTCTATATCCCGCATGGCGCGATCATGTTCAACACCGCACTCGGACCGTCGGCGGACAAATGGACGCCGAGCGGCGCCGGGGCGGACTTCAAGCTGAGCCACATCCTGGAGCCCCTCGAAAAGCACAAGCGCTACGTGGCATCCTTCGGCAATCTCGAGAATGCCGCGAGTGCGGGCTCCGTGCACACCATCAATCCGGCGACGTGGCTGAGCTGCGTCAAACCGGACCCGTCGGCGGCCGGCGCGAAGATGGCGACCACCCTCGACCAGATCATCGCGAGCCGCATCGGCCAGGACACGCCGCTCCCCTCCCTGGAAGTGGCGTCGGAAACGACCATCCAGGCCGCGGCCTGCAACGGGGCGGGCGGCGCATGTTATTACAGTTCGACGGTCTCGTTCCGCAACGCGACCTCGCCGCTGCCCATGGAGTACAACCCGCGCAAGGTGTTCATCCAGCTGTTCGGCGAAGGCGACACGGCCGAGGAGCGCGCCGCGCTTCTACAGCAGGAACGCAGCATTCTGGACCTCATTTCCGAGCGTACACAGGAACTCTCGGGACAGCTCGGCGCGAGCGATCGATCCATCTTGAGCAATCACCTCGAGGCGGTGCGCGAGATCGAACGGCGCGTGCAGAAAGCGGATGCGGGGAATCTGAAGGACGTGAAGCTGCCCATCGCTCCCGCGGGGGAGCTCGAGTCGTTCGATGCGCAGGTGAAGCTCATGTTCGACCTGGTCGCCCTGGCGTATCAGGCGAACCTGACGCGGGTCGCCTCGTACATCATGGTGGCCGAGGGCACCAATCGCACCTACAACCACATCGGCGTTCCTGACGCCTTTCATCCCTTGTCGCATCACGCCAACGACGCCGACAAGATCGATCGTCTGGTGAAGATCCAGCGCTACCACGTCGAGCGCTTCGCGGCATTTCTCGACAAGCTGGCGGCGATCAACGAAGGCGAGAATTCCGCGCTGGACAATTCGCTCTTCCTGTATGGCTCGAACATGAGCAACAGCGATCGTCACAGCAACTATCCGCTTCCGGCGATCCTCGTGGGCGGCGGCGCCGGCAAGCTGAAGGGAGGGCAACACGTGGTCCTTCCGCAGCACACCCCGCTCGCCAACCTGCATCTCACCGTGCTCAACAAGGTTGGCATCGCCCAGGAGCGCTTTGCGGACAGCACCGGCTTGATCACGCAGGTTTGACTTGAATGAAAATGGATCGCAGGTCGATGCTGAAGGTTGGTGGATCCGCTCTGGCGGCGGCGCTGTTGGCGCCATACGCACGCGCCGGGACCGATGCGACCGTTCCCGGCACGCAGCGCCTGAATGACCGGTTGGTCGTCGTGAGCGGCGTCGGATGCAACGTGCTGGCGCTGAGCGGTCCCGATGGGCTCACGCTGGTCGATTGCGGTGCGCCGGCCCATACCTCGGGTCTTCTCGCGCAACTTCGCGAGCTGCCGGGTGGAAAGCACGTTCAGACCCTGTTCAACACCCACTGGCACTCGGACCAGACCGGTGCGAACGATGTGTTCGGCAAGGCGGGCGCGCAGATCATTGCGCACGAGAAGACCCGTTTATGGCTCGCGACCGACCACTACGTCGCCGCCGAGGACCGATACGAAAAGGCCCGCGCGAAGGTGGCTCAGCCGACGAAATCGTTTTACACCACCGGATCCCTGACCGCCGGCCAGGAGCGGATCGACTATGGCTACCTGATCGAGGCGCATACCGCCGGCGACTGTTACGTCTACTGCCGCGATTCGAACGTGCTCGCCGTGGGTCATGCCGCATCCCCGGAGCGCGATCCCGAATTCGACTGGTTCGCCGGCGGTTGGATCGGTGGTCGACTCGATTCACTCGCATTGCTCGTCAAGCTCAGCGACGAACAAACCCGGGTCGTTCCAGCGTTCGGTCCCGTCATCGGGCGGGCGGAACTCAAGGCGGAACTCGATCTCCTGCAGCAGGTTTACGATCGATCGGTCGACTATCTGCGCAAGGGCTTCAGCGACAAGGACATGCTGAACGCGGGCGTGATGCAGGGGCTGCCCCGGACATGGGCGGATCCGCCGGCATTCATGTATTCGGTCTGCAAGGGCCTGTGGGCCCATCACAACATGCTTACTCACGACATCGTCTAGACACCCATGCGCCTATTGATGACACTTTTTCTGATGCTGGCGGCCGGGAGCGCGGCGGCCGTTCCGTTGCTCGCCGATACACTGCAGGGGGGCGATCGGGCAGCCGCGCTCAAGATGGTGAACGCCGGCGCGGACGTGAATGCGCCTCAGCCCGATGGGACGACGCCCCTGCATTGGGCGGCTTATCAAAACGATGCCGAACTCGTCAAGGTGCTCCTGGCCCATGGCGCAAAACCCGATGTCGACAATTCACTGGGCTCCGCGCCGCTGGCGGAAGCGGTCAAGGTGGCCAATGCCGAGATCGTGGGTCTGCTCCTGAAAGCGGGTGCCAACGTCGACGCCGCCAATGCCGACGGCGAGACGGCGCTGATGCTCGCGTCTCGCAACGGCATCGTGCCCATCGCGCAACTCCTTCTGCGTCACGGAGCGAACGTCAATGCCCGCGAGGCTTGGCGGGGGCAGACGGCCCTCATGTGGGCGGCAGCCGAGAAGCAGCCCGAGATCGTCGAACTCCTGTTGGCTCGCCACGCCACCGTCAACATTCGCGCCTCATCGACCGACTGGGGTAATCAGATCACCTCCGAGCCCCGGGCGCAGTATCGTCCCACCGGGGGCATGACCCCGCTGATCTACGCGGCACGGTCGGGTTGCGAGCGGTGCGCGCAGGCTCTATTGAAGGCGGGCGCGGACGTCAACCTGCCGAATCCCGACGGCATCACGCCGCTCATGACGGCGCTCGACAACCTCCATTACGACCTCGCGAAGTATCTCCTCGAGCGCGGTGCGAATCCGCATCTGTGGGACTGGTGGGGTCGCACGGCGCTCTACATTGCGGTCGACATGCATTCCTATCCGAACTCCCGCGCCGCCTTCGCCGGGCCGCGCGTGAGAATCGAGGTGACCGACAAGGCCACCGCCATCGACATCATGAACATGCTGTTCGCCGCCGGTGTCAATCCGAATCCGCAGCTCTTGATGCACCGGCCCGGACGCGGCGGCAATACCGCGCGCTTCGTCGAAAACCTCCTGACCACGGGTGCGACGCCGCTTCTGCGCGCGGCGGTGGCCCAGGATGAGGAGGCGGCGCAGGTGTTGCTGGATCACGGTGCGCTCGTCGATCTGCCGAATGTCATGGGGGTGACGCCCTTGATGGCGGCGTCCGGGATCGGCATCTCCATCCAGGATCCCCGCCCGCTGTTCGACGGGGACATGCAAGGCAGGGCGCTCGCCACTCTCGAGGTGCTCGTCAAGGCCGGAGCCGACGTCAACGCCCGAATCCTGGACACCAGCACCCACACCGCGCGCATCGCGCGGCCGAGCACCATGACGGATCGCCAAGGCGAGACCGCGCTCTTTGGTCCGGTGATCTGGAGCTGGCCCCGGGTCGCGAAATTCCTGCTCGATCACGGCGCCAGGGCCGACATCACCGATGCCGCGGGGAAGGCTCCTCTCGATGTCTTGAAGGGCGATGTCAATGGACGCAACCACGAGGCTGACGCCGAACTCGCCGCACTCATCAACGACGCCAGTACCGGCAAGCCTTCCGGGTCCTCGCCGCAGACACCGCCGGGCTGAGACTGCGACGGGCCCAGACTGTGCGGTCCCCGGCGATCAGAGGAACTTGTAGCCGAACGACACACCCAGCACGCGCGGCCGAAGCGGGGTCTGCTCCACGATGAATTGATCGGTGCTGGTGAACGTGGCCGCGTTCGAGTTGCTCAGGTTTTCACCGAAGAACATGACGTTCCAGGCGTCCTTCGCGATCCCGACCGACGCGGCGATCGTCGTGTACGCGGGATTCTCGAATCGCAAGCGGGAGGTCGAGATGGTGCCGGCGCCCGCGTAGGTCGGGTTCGAGCCGGCCTGCGTGAACGAGTGGCCGGTGTGCGAGGCGCCGAATTGGACGAACGAGTTGTAATCATTGAACGACCATTCGTAGCGTCCGCGCAAACTGAACTGCAACGGCGGGGAGTTGGCGGTGGGCGAGCCCACCGGTCCGAACGGATTGGTGATGGCGGAACAGTCGGTGCCGCCAGCGCCGCAAACCTGCGTGATGGCGTGTCCGTAATTGGCGCTGCCCGGAGAGTTGTCGATGAGCGCCGGCGAATTGGTCTGTTGACTGCGATTCCAGGAGGCGGCGCCTTGCAGGGTCAATCCGCTGATCACGCGCGCAACCATCGAGGTCTCGATTCCCTTGACCAGAAAGTTCTGGCCGTTGGTGTTGTAGAACAGATTGCCGACCAGGCCGGGGTCGAAGAAGGAGATTTGCACATTGTTCCAGTTTTCGCGGTAGACGGAGCCGTTCCACTGGAAGCGATGATCGAAGAATTCCGTTTTCCAGCCGAGCTCGTTGTTCGTGAGCTTGTCCGAGTCGTACGATTTTGGGATGAGGTACTGGTCCAGACCGTCGGGGCCGAGAATGTGCGGAGTTCCGCCGTTCTGATTGAAACCACCCGGCCTGAATCCCTGGGACCAGGTGTAGTACACCATGGAATCCGGCGTGATGTGCCAGGAGAGATTGGCGCGGCTCTTGAAGCCGGTTTCCGTGTCGCTGAGGTGTTGGGAGTCGAGATTGTACGAGGCAGCCGACGTGCAGCCGCCGGCCGGTGTTCCCCCCTCATAGCAGTCGAAACTCGACATCACGCTGCCCTTGTACGAGTTCTCGAACATGAAATGACGCGTTCCCAAGGTGAAAATGAGCGTCTTGGGAATCAAGTCGATGTCGGTCGAGGCGAAGAATGCCGTCTGCTTGGTTTCGCGCCGCGTGTCCTGATAGAACGAGGCCGAGTACGGTTGGACGCCCGGATTGGTGACCGTAGTGCCGGGGAAAGTGCCGACGTTGGTGAAGCAGCCGGTGGCGAGTTCCGCGGTGCATTCAGGGACGCTCTTGTACATCCAGGAGGTCTGATCGAACAGCTTGTTGTCCTCGTAGAAGGCGCCCACGATGCCGCGGATCCGCCAATCGTCCGGGGTGCTCAGGCGGATTTCATGCTGCATGTGCTGATTCTGCTCGTCCGACTGCCACGAGGCGCTCGGTGAGAAGCAAGTCGGCGTCAGACCGGCCTTGCCGTAGCACTGATAATAGTCGGCATAGACGCCGCGCGAATAGTTGGTGTAATCACCCGCCTGTTCCACGTGGCGCACCAGATAGCCGCCCGTATAGACGGCCTTCAGCAGACCGATCCGGCCGTCGATCGTCAATGCGGTGTTTTCGAACTTGTCCTTGTCATAGGCTGGATTGAACATCGTGACCTCGAGCGGCGCGAGGGCGGCGCCATCCGAGGCGTTGGGCTGCTGGTAGAAGACGCCCGACGAATGCATGTCCTGGTAGCTTTGCGCCAGCAGGATGTCCCAGTCATCGTTGATCTTGTAGAGGAGCTCGGCCCGAATGCCCTGGTAGGTCACGGGATTGATGGCCTGTCCCACGAGATTGCCGTTGTTGATCGAGGGGCTGCCGGGCGGCACGCAGAAGCCGTTGTTGGGCATGCCGTCGGGACAGGCGCCGCCGACCGCCGGATAGCCGGCATAACTGATGCCGATGTCGGTGTTCTTGCGCGTGAACGTTCCCGGCACGTTGTTGATGTAGCCGCCGCGCGCATCGTCATAGATGACCGCCCGTACGGCCACATGCTCGGCGACCAGCGGCAGATTCAGCACCGCCGTGGCGTCGGAGTTCGGATCCCCATGGGCCGTCGTGCCATAGCCCGCCTTGACGTTCGCCTCGGTGACGTCGATCTTGGGCTCGTTGGTGATGTAGCGAATCACGCCCGCCTCGGCGCCGGAGCCGAACAGCGTGCCCTGGGGACCTTCGAGCACCTCGATTCGATTGAGGTCGGCGGCGTAGATGTCGAGATTGCGGTTCGGCAACTGGGCCGATTGATTGTCGAGATAGATGGCGACGTTGGGGAACAATCCGGTGGCGGAGCTGCCCTGGCTCGCCTGGGAACCGGCGCTCAAGCCCCGCATGAAGACTTCGCTCTGGCCCGGGCCGTTGTTGGCCGCTGTCACGTTGGGCAAATACTTGATGTAGTCGTCGAAAGTCGTGATGTTGAGCTGCTGCAGCGTTTGTGCGGTGAAGGCCTGCATCGAAATGGGGACGTCCTGCATGCTCTCGGTGCGTCGCGTCGCCGTGACGGTGATTTCCTCGAGCCCTTCGCTGCTTGTTCCCGTATCGGCGGTCGCCGCCAGTACCCGCGCGCAGGAGATGCCGCTCAAAATGGCCGCGATGGCATACGAAAGCTTTGAATTCATGCTGCATCCCTCTCGACTGTTGTTTTTTTGTGCCACCAATAGGTTACCACAGCGGCATTGGATTATTTCTAGCACCAATCGCGGCACGGAGCAATTGCGCCGCGGATTTTCGGTCAAGAGTCCCGCGTCCCCGACGCGCCGGCTTATGCGCTCGACGGCGCGAAGATCTTTCCGGGATTGAGGATGTTGTTGGGGTCGAGGGCCCGCTTGATCCGCCGCATCATGTGGATCTCGGCATCCGAGCGCGAGTGCTTCAGGAAATCGCGCTTCAAGGTCCCAATTCCATGTTCACCGGAGACCGACCCGTCGTACTCCCCCACCAGTCCATAGACTAGGCGCTCGACCTCGAAGGTCGGCTGGGGTTCGGTCGGCGTTCGAAAGGCAAGGTGCAGATTCGAATCGCCGAGATGTCCGAAGAACAACGCGGTGCAATCCGGCCAACGCGCGAAGAGCTCGCGCTCGCAGGTTTCGATGAATCTACCGATGCCGCCCATCGGTATGCTGATGTCGAACGGGAGCAACGGGCCTAGTTTTCGGATCAACTCGCTCGTCGATTCTCTGAGGCGCCAGATATCCGCTCTCTGTTGCTCCGATTGCGCGATGACCGCATCGCTCATCCCGTTGCCGTCGATCTGTTCCGCGATCAATGACTCGAGTTCGCGACGGAGCACTTCCTCGTCGTTTCCCGTCGCCTCGACGATGACATACACGCCGGCATTTTGGGCGAGCGGAGCCTGCCTGCCGAGCCCATCGGTCACCAGCGAATAGAATGGGCTCCACATGACCTCGAAGCTCGTCAAGGACTCGCCGAGAGCCTGCCGGGATTGCGTCAGGAACTCCTGCACGGCCGCGAAATCGTCCAGGGCACACAGTGCGGTGGCCGAGGCGCTCAAGAGGGGATGGAGGCGCAAGACCGCGCGGGTGATCACGCCGAGCGTCCCTTCGCTGCCGATGAACAGCTGCTTCAAATCGTAGCCGGCGCTGTTCTTCAGCATCTTGGTCATCGACGACACGACCGTGCCGTCGGCCAGCACCGCTTCCAACCCCAGGATCGATTGTCGTGTGGTTCCGTACCGGATGACCTGGCTGCCGCCCGCGTTGGTCGCGATGTTTCCGCCGATCATGCAGGAGCCGCGCCCGGCGATATTGAGACCAAACATGAGGCCGGCCTGATTGGCGGCAGAATGAATCGCCTGCAGGACCACTCCCGCTTGTACGGTCATCGTCGATGCCCGGCGGTCGATCTCCTCGATCGTGTTCATGCGCTCGAGCGAGATGACCACCGACCCCCGATCGGGGACCGCGCCGCCGGAATGCCCGGTCAGGCCTCCTTGGGGAATGACCGTGATTTTCCCGGCATCGCAGAAGCGGAGGATCGATGAGACGTCTGCGGTGGTGGTCGGATAGGCAACGGCCATTGGGAAATGCCCGATGGGCGCGGAGACGACCACGTCCCTGAGATGCCGGTCCATGTCTCCCTCGACGAAGGCGTGTACGACCCCGGTCCTGACGGTTCGTTGCAGATCATCGACGATGGACATGTCTGGCCTCGCAAAAACGGGGTTTGGATGGAAAGCGAATCTCTGCATGGTAATTCAATCGACGTCCGGACTCCCGCGGCGAATTGCGGCGGAAACGGTCATCGGGGCGCGCGTCTTGGAGGCGACGAATTCGCCATCATCCTCGACAATTGTCCGGAGCCGCGTGCAGGCCAGCTCGCGCAACAGCTCCTGCAGGCGCTCAATCCCGTGGAAATAGACTGGAAGAGTCAGCGCTGCGCCGTGGACGCCAGCATCGGCCTCGCTGCGGCGAACGGCATGCCGAACGAGAAGGCCTGGATGGAAGCGGCCGACGCCGCCTGTTACAGCGCCAAGCGTGCCGGGCGGGGCCGATTGGGATTCGCGGATCCGTGACGACCGGGGGCCGGCGCAGCATCGCCGTGCACTTTGCCGTATGGTAGGACGGGGTCGGTGGGCGCGCTTACGGGGGGATGGATGCGTCTGGCAACGATGGTTTTCGGCTTGTTGGTCATGGTCACGGTTCAGGGGGCGCCCTCGACGAAGGCGACGTCTTCGCGCTGCGATCGCTCTTGCCTGGAAGGGATTGCCGATCGCTATCTCGATGCGCTGGTGGCGCGCAATCCGACGTTGGCGCCGCTGTCGGGTCACGTCCGGTTCACCGAGAACGGGCAGGTGCTGAAGATCGGTGACGCGCTGTGGGCGACGGCACAGAAGCTGGGCGCTTACCGGGTCGTGGTGGCCGACGTGCAGGATGGCACGATCGGGCTGTTCCAAGTCATGAATGAGGCCGGCCAGCCCATACTTCTGGCGGCGCGGTTGTCGGTCGTCGACCGGCAGATCACCGAAATCGAGGCCATCGTCTCACGGTCGGAGCCCGGCGGCGCCTCCAATCCGGAAGCCCTCACGCGGCAGCCGGCTTTTTTCGATGCCGTTCCCGAGGGCGAGCGCGTATCGACCACCCAACTGCGGAACATTGCCAACTCGTACTTCGAAGGTCTGGTCCAGGCCACGGACAAGCTGACCCCTTTCGACGAACATTGCTTTCGCATCGAGAACGGATCGCGCACCGCCAACAATCAGCTCGCGCCGCAGGAAAACGCCGCGCTCGATTGCCGCGGACAATCCGCCACGGGACTCTCTCGCTACATCACGGATCTTCGTGAGCGGCGCTTTCCGGTCGTGGACGAAGAGCGCGGACTCGTGTTCGCCCAAGTGTTCCTCGATCACGCGGGAACCGTGCCGGCGGCGGCGGATGATGGTACGGTGGCGCGCGCGCCCTTCAACCGGCCGTACAGCTTTGAGATTTTCGAGCTTTTCAAGGTCGACGACGGCCGCATCAAGCAGATTGAAGCCGTCTTGGTGCCCGTCCCCTACGGCATGCCGTCGAATTGGAGCCCGGTGGCGGCGGAGCCCAGGGTCATGCCGAGGCGACGAGCACGCTGACGCGCCGGTGTCACGATCAACGGGCGTTGTTGACCGGCACGGCAGCGGGTGAGGTCGCCGCGGCGGCTTGATCCTGCTCTTGCAGCGCGCGGGCCTTCTCGCCGACGAAGGCGCGTATCTGCTGCGCCTGAGCGGGCTGCACGAATCGGCTCCAGCTGATCATGCCGCGGTTCGTGAGTATTCCGCCGATGACCACCTGCTGCCACCCTTCGGGGGTGGTGAGAAAGGCCGAGCGGCGCAGGTCCGGTATGACATTGTTCGACACGGTGTCGAAGCCGTGACATAGGCCGCAATACCGGCCGTGATGACGCGACCCAGCGGCGGCGGTTGCGCAACGCAGAGAAGCAGAGCCGCTAGCTGAACAGTAATGCGGGTTCATGCCGCTCTCGTTCCCGCGTTTATCTGGATGATCGGGTCAATTATTCGATTTGAATCTGACCTTGATGCGCGCTAGATTGGCCGTATGTCAAGCGAGCCTCCCCCGGAAGTCGACGGCGCTAACTGCATCCGCACGCTTCGCCTGAAGCTGAAACCGGAGGCGTATGCCTGGCTCAATGCGGCGGCCGTGGAGATCAATCGCGTCTGGAACTTTGCGAACGAGACGAGCGCCAAGGCGGCGCGTCCCTTCGCGGGGCCGCCGAAGTGGTTGTCAGCGTATGACCTGGACAAGCTGACCGCGGGCGCCACGGAATACTTCGAGCGGATCGGGTCGGCCTCGATCCAGCGAGTGAATGCGGAGTTCGCGACCCGTCGCAAACAGGTCAAAAAGACCAAGTTGCGTTGGCGTAGCAGCCGAGGATCTCGGCGCGCGCTCGGGTGGCTCCCGTTCAAGGCGGTGCAGCTGAAGCGCAAAGGCAAGTCCCTGCGGTTCTCGGGCAAAGCCTTCCGGGTCTTTGAGCAACAGCGTTTGTTGGGCGTCAGTTGGAAATCCGGCTGTTTCACCCAGGATGCTGTGGGCGACTGGTGGCTCAATTTGGCGGTCGAGGTTCGGCTAGAGCCCCCTGTTGCGCAGAACGAGGAGGTCGGGCTGGACTTGGGCTTGAAGGATACCGTCGCCACGAGCGACGGGGAGAAACTCGAAGCCGGACATTTTTACCGCAACATCGAGCAGCAGATTGCCCAGGCCCAACGCCGCGGCCACAAGCGCCAGGCGAAGCGTCTGCATCGACGAGCCGCGCGCCGGCGCAAAGACGCCTTACACAAGTTTTCGAGAATGATCGTGAACCGATATCAGAGGATTATCGTCGGCGATGTGAGCAGCGCCAGACTGGTCAAGACACGGATGGCGAAGTCCGTACTCGACGCCGGCTGGGGCATGCTCAAGGCGCAGCTGCAGTACAAAAGCCAGCAGGCGAGCAGAAGCGTTTTCATCGTCAGCGAACGGAACACGACGCGAGCATGCAGCAACTGTCGGGCCCTGACGGGACCGACGGGTTTGGACATGCTCGCTGTGAGAACCTGGGTGTGCAGCGGGTGCGGTGGCACTCATGACCGGGACGTCAATGCTGCCAAAAACATCCGGTTCGCGGTGAGGTGCTCACCGTCCCTGAGCGGGAACGAGTCTTCGCCGTCACACGCGCCGCCGAGCCAGGCACCTTGCCTGCGCGAGGCACGGAACAGCGCGCTGACGGCGGTGGCATGAACACCGGGTGCGTCGCCCAGTTGAAGGTCCTTGCGCGGTGACCCGCGATCATGACCGATCCAGTATCCAGAATCGAGGGCCGCGCTGCGCCTCGAGTTTCGCCAGTTGCTCGCGGTGAATGGCGCGCACGCGCGCCGGCGTGATGGCTTCCGCAAGGTCGACTTCCTCGATCCGCAGGCTCGTCTTGTCTTCGTAGAGGTGCTCGCCGAGCAGGCGGGCGCGCTCATCGTAGGGCCAGATGAACGCTTGCCGGCTGTGCACGTGGTACAACCTGTCAGGATGATCGACCCGGTAGCCGAGGGCTTGGAGATCGCCGCCGTTCGCAAGCTGATGAAATGTGATTTCATCGCAGACGCCCCAGTCGGCCACGCTGAGCCGATCGTCGGAATGCCAGAGGACGGCCTCGCCGACGCTGGTGTAGAACGCGCGCACGGCATCCTTGCCCTCGATCACGGCGGGGTTGGCGCCCCATGTCACGCGGTAAACGGGGTTCTCCGTGGTCATATCGGCAGCCAGTATCCGGTCGTAGTCACCCGCGCCCTCCAGGTGCACATGCCGCCAGAAATTGAGGAGGATCGCCCTGTGCAGCGGCTTCGTCGTCTGCTCCAAGAGCGTTGCGGTGGGAATCATGCAGTCGACTATGGCTTGCTCGAATCTATTCATCGAAGTCTCCCAAAAAAAGTGCGCCTCGCGGCCGACGGCATCCGATCATTTGCGTCTCGGTCAACTCAAGCTCGACACCGCGCCGGCCTGGTTCGAGGGGTTCTTTCGGAACTCCACGGGTCCGGCGCCGTAGGCTTTGCGGAAGCGCCGCGCGAAGTGGCTTGGCTCAAGAAAGCCGCATCGCACGGCGACCTCGCTGACCGTCAGGCCCGAATAGCGGCTGTCGCTCAGCAGCCGGTGGCCGCACGCGAGGCGCATCCGCATCAATTCGCTTCCGAAGGTGGTCTTCGACTGGGCAAAAAGATGGTGCAGATAACGCGTTGAGATCCGGTGCTCGCCTGCCACCATGGCGGGGCTCAATCCTGCTTCGTGGCAACGGTCGCGGATCGTACGTCGAATCCTGTTCAGAATTTTGTGGCTGGCGCGCAGCGCTTGCGCGTCCGGACCCGCGGCCAGCGCAAGCAGAGCGGCGATCTGTTCCGCTACGACGCCTTCCGGAAGCGCGAGTTCCTGCTGGCAATCCGTGTCCAGATTGGCGAGCGCCGCACAGAGCGCGCCACCCCAGCCGTGTCCGCCGCGAAACGGGCGTCCAGCAAGGCTTTGGGGCTCCGGCACCCAGTTCCGCAGCCAGTCGCTCGCATAGCGCAACGTGACGCTTCGTGTGGCCTCGAGGCACTCCAGTTGGTAGGGTGCGCCGCAGTCGACCAGAACGCTGTCTCCGGTCTCGACGCAGGAGTCGCGCCCATGCTGCTGGAAGCGAAGTCTGCCGGCCCGCAAATTGAGCAAGACATAGCCGTCATACTGGCTGTGCGAAATTCGTGCGGGCGTCCTGCGAATGGCTTGGCGACTCGCTTCGACGAGATGGAAGGTTGCCGGGCCGAACGGCGATTGGTCGAGGCGGGCGGTGAATCGGTCCCGCTCGGAGCTATCGATGTCGATCTCGAGAAATGACTTGCAGACGGTGTCTATCCAATAGGCGAGGGCATGACGTTGCTCGACGTCCGCGGTCGACCAATGCTCGCGCTCAGGCGTTGCACCCATTGCTACCATCGAATTGCCCCCCGGCCAGATTTGCGTCCGAGCTTATCATGTGACGGGGAACCATTGCAGCCCCAGGCGCCCAGTTCTGCGCTGAGGTCCGCGCGGCGCGGCGCGCCTCGGACTACTGTTCCGGGGGTTGTGAGGAGGTTCATTCATGGACAGGCCGGTAAGTTCCCAGGGTTTTCCGCTGCCGAGCTCGTTGAGAGTGGTTCCCGGCACCGAGGGCGCCCAAGCAGCATACCCGTACCATACGCAGTTCAGTGACGCGGACGATGGTCGGTTTTGGTTTTACAATTCGATGCATTTCCCCGAACCGATGTCCGCCTTCGACATGGTGACCGCGGAGGCGGCCTACTGCGCGCTGGGGTCCGCCAACACCCGCGTGCACTGCCTGCCGACCACCTTGGGAATCGATCACCGCATCATCAACGGTCGTGTTTACATCGGCGGGAATGCGGTGACCGACCCCGCCGAGATTGCCCGTCGAACGGAGGAGTTTCAGAAGCGCGCGTTCTATTATTACGAGAACTGGGAGCGGCTCTACGCGCAGTGGCGCGAGAAGATGATGACCCTGATCCGCGACGCGCAGGCTCTTCCGAAGCTCGATCTGCCCGAGTTCGAACCGCTGGCTCATGTGCATGCCGGCCGCGGCGTGGCGTCCAATCACTATCTTCTCGACACCTACCAGAAGACCCTCGAAGGGTACTTTCGGATGTGGCACCACCACTTCGAATTCCTGCTGCTCGGGTACGGCGCGTATCTGACCTTCTTCGGCTTCTGCAAGAAGGCGTTTCCGGAGATAACCGATCAGACCATCGCACGCATGGTGGCGGGATTCGACGCAGAGATCTTCAGGCCCGACGACGAATTGAGGAGACTGGCGCGATGCGCCGTGGAACTCGGCGTCGAGTCGCACTTCCAGCAACAGGTGCCCGCCGACGACATCATCGAGTCGCTGCGGCAGTCGGGCGAACCGGGACTCGAGTGGCTCGCGCAGCTCGAGATATCGCGCGACCCCTGGTTCAACATCAACGTGGGCGACGGGTTCTATCATCATCACCGTGCGTGGAACGATGATCTATCGATGCCGTTCGCCTGTCTGCCGGAATACATCAGGCGCGTGAAATCCGGCGAAACGCTGGAGCGGCCGATCGAACGGCTTCAGGCGGAGAGACGGGAACTCATCGACGGCTATCGGGATCTGTTGGAGACCGAAGACGAGCGTGCGGCGTACGATCAGATGATCGCGCTGGCGCATCGTGTGTTTCCCTACGTCGAGGGGCACAAGTTCTACTGCGAACATTGGTACACGAACCTGTTCTTCAACAAGATTCGGGAGTTCGGAACGCTGTTGTCGGCGCATCGGTTTTTCCCCGCTGCCGAGGATGTCTTCCACCTCACTCATTATGAGTTGGAGATGGCGATCATCGATCTCATGACGTCCTGGTCCAACGGCTCCGCGCCTCGAGGCCCGCAGCATTGGCCCAAGATCGTGGCCGAACGGCGGGCCGCCGTCGCAGAATGGGCGAGACACACGACGCCGCCCGCGCTCGGGCCGGTGCCCGACGTCATCGACGACCCGGCCATCGTGATGCTGTGGGGCATCACGCGGGAAAACCTCGACGCGTGGTTGGCGGCCGACGATGAGCCGGGCGGCAATGAGTTGCGGGGTTTCGCCGCCTCGAGCGGCGTCGTCGAGGGGACGGCGCGCATCATCAAATCGGTCGATGAGATATCGCGGCTGAAGGCGGGCGACATTCTCGTGTGCCAGATCACCAATCCCACCTGGGTCCCCATCTTTCAGACGATCGCGGCGACGGTCTCGGACATCGGTGGGTCCATGAGCCATGCGGCCATCGTGGCGCGGGAATACGGGCTTCCGGCCGTCGTCGGAACCGGCAATGCGACGTCGCGCATCAAGGACGGCCAGCGCATCCGGGTCGACGGCGGTCGCGGCATCGTGACCCTTCTTTGAGCAGGCCCGCCAATGCCCGCATCAGAATTCATAGGCTGGTTCGCCGACATCGGATTGGGGGACAGGGCCCGAGTCGGCGGCAAGGGCGGGAGCCTGGGCGAATTGCAGCGTGCCGGGATCGCGGTACCGCCGGGATTCGTCGTGCTGACCACCGCCTTCGAGAGATTCCTGAACGGGCTGGAGCGCAAGGGCCCGATCCGCTCCCTGATCGACGGGTTGAGTGCGGACGATCATGCCGCCGTATCGGCGTGCTGCGCGCAGATTCGCACCCGGGTGACGGAAGAGCCGCTGCCCACGGATCTGCTGGATGAGGTTTCGTCGGCGTATGCGGCGCTGTGCGGCGACGCCGGCCTCGACGCGGTCGCCGTCCGCTCCTCCGCCACGACCGAGGACTCGGCCGACTTGAGCTTCGCCGGACTCCAGGACACCTATTTGTGGGTCACGAGTTTGAGCCAAATCTTGCACCGTATTCGCACCTGCTGGGCCAGTTTGTATTCAACCGAGTCCGTCATCTACCGGAGAAAGAGTCGATTACCGGAGGAGGGGGTCGCGATGGCGGTCGTCGTGCAAAAAATGGTGAATGCACGCACCGCGGGGGTGATGTTCACCCGCAGCCCGATGACGGGGGATCGCTCGGTGTTGACCGTCGAGGCTGCATGGGGCCTGGGCTCATCGGTCGTCGGTGGCGAGGTGACGCCCGACCGATGGGTGGTGGGCAAGATCACCGGCGACATTTCGGTTCGCGAGATCTCGGCAAAGCTGATCCAACACGTTCCAATGCCGGGCGGCGGCATCGAGGCCCTTCCCGTCGCCGAGACCCTGCGCGATACGCCTTCCCTCAGCGATGAGGAACTTCAGGGTCTGAGGGCGATCGCGCGACGAGTCGAAAAACATTATGGACGACCGCAGGACATCGAGTGGGCGGTCGCGCACGAGACCAACGAGATTCTGCTGCTGCAAAGCCGCCCGGAAACCGTCTGGTCGGGCAAGGCCGCCGAACCGGTGGCCCGTCCCGCGAGCGATCCACACGCGCATGTCATGTCGGTTTTCGGAGGAAAACGATGAGTCTCACCGCGGCGGACGTCGAGGAGATCATGCGACTCGTGGAGCAGTCGGGATTCGACGAACTTGAGCTGGAGATGGGGGGCACGAAGCTCACGTTGCGGCGCGACGCAGGCGATAAGCCTCCACGGCACATTACGCCCGTCTCGACCGACGCCCCGCTAGAAAAGCTACCCGCGGCAGCGGCTGCGCCGGTGACGGCGGCTGCTGCGCCGGCCAGAGTGTTGGATCCGAACATTCATGAAGTCGTCGCACCGCTGCTCGGAACTTTTTATCATTCCCCGAAACCGGGATCCGCACCTTTCGTGCAGGTCGGCACCGAAGTCGAAGAAGACACCATCGTCGGCATCATCGAGGTGATGAAGCTGATGAATTCCGTACGCGCCAATGTTCGCGGCACGGTGACCGAGATTCTGGTCGCCGACGGCACGCTGGCGGAATATGGCGAACCGCTCGTGCGCATTCGCAAGTCGGGTTAGCGCTTTGGCCATTCGTCGCATACTGATCGCCAATCGCGGGGAGATCGCCGCGCGGATCATCCGCACGTGCGTGAAGCTCAACATCGAAACGGTCCTGGCGGCCTCCGAGGCGGACCGTTCCAGCCTGCCCGCGCGTCTCGCCGATCGGGTGGTCTGCATCGGCCCCGCTCGTTCCTCGGAGAGCTACCTCAAGGTGGAGACCATCGTGCACGCGGCGCTGGCGACGCGAGCCGACGCGATCCATCCCGGCTATGGCTTTCTCTCGGAGCGGGCCGCGCTGGCCGGTTTGTGCGAGGCGTCCGGGGTCATATTCATCGGGCCGACGGCCGCCCAGATCGAGGCCGTGGGCGACAAGTTGCGTGCACGCTCGGAAGCTCTGGCAGCCGACGTGCCGGTGGTGCCGGGCAGTGCGGTGGCCACGTTGGAGGAGGCGGTGGCGGCGGGCCGCCTGATCGGCGCACCGCTCCTGGTCAAAGCGGTGGGCGGCGGCGGCGGACGCGGCATCAAACGTGTGGAGCGCCTGGAAGATCTGCCCGCCGTGCTGGAGCTTGCAGCCGCCGAGGCGGTGGCCGCATTTGGCGATGCGCGCGTGTATCTGGAGCGGTTCATCGCGAGCGGGCGGCACGTCGAGGTCCAGATCCTCGGCGACGGCCACGGGCGGGTCATCCATCTCGGCGAACGGGATTGCTCGGCGCAGCGACGCTACCAGAAATTGGTGGAGGAAACCCCCGCTCCCGGTCTGCCGGAGGGGCTGCGCGCCGATCTGCATGCCGCCGCGATCCGGTTTGCGGAACGTCTTGCCTATCGGGGGGCCGGAACCGTCGAGTTTCTCGTCGATCGAGAGCGCGGTACCTTCCACTTCCTGGAGATGAACGCCCGCATTCAGGTGGAACACCCGATCACGGAGGCGGTGACCGGTGTGGACCTGATCGCGGAGCAAATCGCCATCGCCGGTGGATCGGGGCTGCGGCTTTCGCAATCCGACGTTCGCCCATCGGGCTGTGCCATCGAATGCCGCGTGAATGCCGAGGATGTCGAGAACGAGTTTCGGCCGAGTCCCGGTGTCGTGCGCCAGGTCACGTGGCCCTCGGGGCCGGGCATTCGCGTGGACACTCACATCGTGGCCGGATCCGCTGTCCCGCCATTCTATGATTCCTTGCTGGCAAAGATCATCGCGCATGGTCCGGACCGCGCAGGCACCGTTGAATTGCTTCGGGAGGCAATTGCATCGACCCACCTCGATGGCGTTCACACCAATCTGGCCTTTCACGAGATGATGCTGGCGGACGCCGAGTTCCGCGCCGGCGCATTCGACACGGGTTTCGTGGCACGATTGCTCGCGCGCCGCACGGCGACGGAGCATGCACCCGATGGCTGACATTCGACTGGTCGAAACCTCGTTGCGGGACGGCAACCAATGTCTGTGGGGAGCCCTTGGCGTGGACACCGCCAAGACGCTCTCCATTGCGCCCGCGCTGGAGCGCGTGGGATTCGAGGCCATCGACTTCACGACGTCCACGCACATGGGCGTCGCGGTGCGGTTCAAGAAGGAGGATCCCTGGGAGCGCATCCGGCTCATGGCCGCAGCGATGCGCAACACGCCGCTGCAATTCATGTCCACCGGGTTTCGCTTCATCTCCTGGGAAACCGCGCACCCGGACTTCATGGCGCTCGCGTTCCGCGTGCTCGCGCGCAACGGCATCCGCCGCTTCTGTCTGGCGGACCCGATGAACGATGCCGACTCGAACATTGCCTGCGCGCGAATGGTGAAGCAGGGGGGCGGCGAATACGTGATCGCGGCATTGGTCTTCACCTTGAGTCCCATCCACGACGACGCGCATTACGCACGCGCCGCGCAGAAACTCGCCGCGAGTGCGGATGTCGATGCGCTCTATATCAAGGACCCGGGAGGACTTATGTCGCCCGCACGGGCGCGAACGCTGATTCCGGCGGTGAAGGCCGTCATTGGTGCGAAGCCGCTGGAATTGCATGCCCACTGCACCATCGGACTCGCCGAATATGCCTACATGGAGGCTGCCGAGCTCGGCGTGAGCGCCCTGCAGTGCGCATCGGGCGCGGCGGCCGACGGCACGTCGAACCCTCGCGCAGAACGCATCGTCGCCAATTTGCGCTCTCTCGGGCACACCGTTGATGTCGACCAGGACGCGCTCGAGGAGGTCGATCGGTACTTCATGCGCCTCGCGCAGTGCGAAGGCTTGCCGATCGGCGTGCCGCAGGCCTTCGATGCCGCCTATCTACGGCACCAACTGCCGGGCGGCATGGTCGGGACAATGCGCCGACAGCTCGCGGAATGTCGACTCTCCGACAAAGAAGGCGCGGTGATCGAAGAACTCGGGCGGGTGCGCGAGGAACTTGGATGGCCCATCGTGATGACGCCGTTCGCGCAGATCGTCCTGACGCAGGCCGTCATGAACGTCACAACGGGAAAGCGCTATGAAGTGATACCGGACGAGGCGATCCGCTATGCTATCGGACGGTTCGGCAAGCCCAACGTGCCGATCGCCGCCGACGTCATGAATCGCATCGAATCGCTTCCCCGCACAAGGGAATTGCGGGCCGAGGCGCCGATGCCCTCGCCGGCGGAACTGCGGCAGCGGCTGGGTGTACATCTGTCCGATGAGGAGTTCCTTCTGCGGGCGACCATGCCGTCGGGGCAGGTCGACGCGATGCGCGCGGCAGGACCGGCGCCACGGCATTACAACCCCGAGGCGAGGCCGGTGATGAATCTCATCCAGCAGCTCACGGGCCATCGCGAACTCTCGCATGTGGCGGTCGAAAAGGCCGGGTTCAAGCTCGAGTTGCGCCGGCATGCGCACGCCGCCGGAGAGCGGCCGGATGAGCCGCGTGGCTGAGCCCGGACAACCCGCCGAAGCCCTGCCGCCGATCAAAGGCTTCATGTTCGATCTCGACGGAACTCTGTTGCTCAGCGATCGCTCGCTCGGCGGATACCAAGTGTTGCCCGGCGCCATCGACGTGCTATCGGCCCTGCGCGATGCGCAAATACCGTTTGTCGTTCTGACGAACGGCAGTGCCTATCCGCCCGCGGAGCAGGCGGCGCGCCTGCGAGCGCTCGGATTGCCGGTCGCGGACGACGCCCTGTTCACTCCCTCGAGTGTGGCCGCGGAACTAATGACGCGTTCGGGGATTCGCAGGGCCCTGGTGCTCGGAAGCCGGGGGGTCGGCCACTCGCTGTCGGCGGCGGGTATCGACATCGTATTTCCCGGCGAGCCGGGCGCCGCCGATGTCCAGGCCGTTTACGTGGGCTGGCATCCTGATTGCAACATGAAGGACATCGAGGCCGCATGCCTTGCGATCTGGGGCGGGGCGACGATGTATGTGGCTTCGGATGTTCCGTTTTTCGCCACCAAGCAGGGTCGGACCATGGGCTATTCGTATGCCATCGTGGGTGCGATTCGGCGAATGACGAAATCACCGTTCATCTTGACCGGCAAGCCCTCGCTGCACGCCCTGCGATTCGTCGCAAGAAAGCTCGGTGTGCCGGCGCGCAGCGTGGCCGTGGTGGGGGATGATCCCGCCGTCGAAATCATCATGGCGCGACGCGGCGGTGCTACGTCCTTCGGTGTGACCACGGGCGTCATGGCGGCGGACGACTGGATGCGCGAGACCGGCAGGCGGCGCCCGCATCGAGTCCTCAACCAAATTCGCGATCTGCTGACGAATGGCGCCATTCCAATGTTAACGGCCGGCCATCCCGCTCAGGACCTCGGACGCGCGAGGTAGCTGCGAGGAGCGGCAGGCCCCAGCGGGAGCCGCGGAGGAAGTCGCGTGGCCTCAGCCGCGCCCGCAGGGCACGCCGTTCCGGGTTTGTTACAGCATTCCTCCCTTGCCGCTATCCCCGGTGTGCGTGGTGCTGAATTCTTTGCACGCTCAACCGGACCGGGTTTCCGGGCCGGCGTCTCGCGCCCTTCCGATGAGGCTACGCTGCGGTCATTTGCCGATCTGGCCGCGTGCAAACTCGAAAAATCGTAAATTCCCTTCGGCCGTGGCGTCGTCCAGGTCGATACGACTCAAGGCGTCCGCTCGCGCACCATCGCCGTTCATTCCGTAGATCAATGCGAGGTTCTGCCGCAGTTGCGGCGTGGCATTCGCCGAGTTCGCCATGGGTTTGAGAATGTCGGCTGCTTCTTCGAATTGCCGGGTCAACGCAAGCGACAGCGCCAGATCGTTTCGTGCGGCCATATCATGAGGGTAACCCACGAGTACCGCGCGATACTCGGCTTGAGCGGCGGCATGTGCGCCGAGCATGTCCAATGCGACCCCGCGGCTTATCAAGACGCGATGATCTTGGGGGGCCAGGCCAAGTGCCCGGTCGGCCAGTTGTAATGCCTTCTCGGGTTCTTCCAGTCGAAGATAGGCCCGCTGCAGGCCGAGTAGCGCACCGACTTGCGCGTCCAGGTTGTCGCGGACCTTCTCGTAAACCTCGATGGCGGCATCGAGCGATCCCGCATCGACCAGGGTGTCGCCGAATTCGACGAGCAGGCCTGGATCGGTCGGCTGAACGGCCACGACGCCTTCATAGAGATTGATTGCCGAGGCGAGGTCGCCGTTGGCGCGCGAAGCGCGGGCCAACCGCAACGCCGGCTCGAAATGATCGTGTGCGAGGCGGACGGTCGTCGCCTGATCGGCGGCCGCGGCGCCGGCGCGGCGTGTGGTTCCCGTGCTGCATCCCAGTGCGGCGCAGCATACGAGGCAGAGCGCGATCCTCGGGGTATGCAATGCCCTCTGCAACCGGCGCGCAGCGTCCTTGGTTATCATTCCTGCATTGTCGGGCACGAAGATTCTGCAGGGTTTGATCTATATCAAGTCATGGCCCATGACATCGTGGTTACCTGAGATTCACTGGGCTCGATTCACCTGTGGGACGGGCTCGATCATCTCAGGGGAAATTCCATGCGTCGACTTGCAAGATCAATCGCTGGTTGGTTTTCGTTCACCTCCGAGCGGGGCGTCACCGCGATCGAATACGGTCTCATCGCCGCGCTGATCGCGGTGGTCATCGTTGGCGGCCTCACGCTCATCGGTACAAATCTCTCGAGCGTCTTCAACTCCATTGCTACGTCGATAAAAGCCGCCACCTGATCGAGCAGGGTCTCATGATGGTGCCGACCGTTGTGATTCTTTGGGCGTTGAGCCTCGCAGCTCTTCTGGCCGGCGCGATTAGCGACTTCCGCGCGCGCATCATTCCGAATTACATCGTGGGCATCATCGCGGGTTGCGGCGTGATGCTGCGCCTTGCGACCCAGCTCAGGGTACTCGGATTGAGTCTTGGTATCGCGGTGGCTCTCTTGTTGGCGTTCGGTTTGCTGTCGCATCGAGGGTTCATCGGTGGCGGGGATGCGAAGCTCCTGGCTGCAGTGAGTTTGCTCGTGACGCCCGGCAGGATTGCAGGCTTATACCTGGCGATCGCGGTTGCAGGCGGGCTGCTGAGCTGCGCGTATCTCGTCACCCACCTGATGTCGAGCCGCGCCGCCCCACGTCCTGGTGCAAGCCCGGCTCCCGCGTCGGTGCGGCGGGATGGATCCCGGCGAGCCTTGATCTTGCACATGACACGCAGCCGTTCCATTCCCTATGGTCTGGCGGTATTTGCCGGCACAGCGTCGATCGCGATCAGCGAGGTCACCCTGTGGTTACACGCAATGTTTTGATCGCGTTGGGTGGGTTCGCACTCTTGGCTGGCCTGGCGCTCGTAATGCTGTGGTCGAGGCATGCGCCGGTCGTCCGGGACGCCTCCAATGCGGCGGAGCCGCGCTCCCTGGTGCTGGTGGCCGCGCGCCAGATTTCCGCCGGTACTTTGCTGCGCCGGGAGGATATGACCTGGAAGGGGGGCGGGCCGGACGCGGTCCCCGGCAGCATCTCGAGCGGGGCCGCGGACGCTCGTGATTATATCGGCGGCGTGACGCGGCGCGCGTTCGACACCGGGCAGCCGCTCATCGACGCGTCCGTGATCAAAGTCAGCGACCGCAACTTTCTCTCGGCCGTACTTTCCCCGGGGGATCGCGCAGTTGCCATTGCCGTCGATGCGCCCGAGAGCGTCGCGGGCCTCGTCATTCCGGGCGATCGCGTCGACATCTTATTGACGCAAAGTGTCGGTGCCGAACCCGGGGATCGTGGACACGGATCCGTGAGCGAGACGGTGCTGAGGGACATCCGGGTGATCGCGGTAGACCAGTGGCTGGATACGGTGGCGAAGCCCATTGCCAAGGAGCAGCGAATCGGTGCTTCGGGGTCCCCCATCCCAGGAACGATCACGTTGGAGGTCGGCGATCATGAGGCGGAGCGCATGCTGGTGGCCCAGCAGATCGGCAAAATCACGCTCGCTGTCCGAGCGCTCGAACGGTCGGGGGAGGCTGTGAGCGGAATCGAACCGCTGCCTCAACCCATCTGGGCCGTCGACGTCTCTCCCGCGCTGGGCGGTTTGGGGCCCAATACCGTCACCGTCGGCGTCCCACCGGGCCGCTCGCCGATGGATTCGTCAATCGAGATCATGCATGGTTCCAAGACCGACATCCGTTGAGTGCCGCCGATCGCCGCTGCGCGGGGCCGCCACGTCCCTGGCGCGGTTCGGATTGCTCGGTGTGCTCGTGCTGTCGTCGGGCGAGGCCTGGTCGGCACCCGAGACGACAGCGCTGATCATCGATGTCGACGGCGCGCAGATGATCGAGATGCGCGAACGAGCGTCCACCGTGTTCGTCGCCAACCCGGACATCGCCGATGTCCAGGTTCCCGCATCGACGAACGGCAGCCAGATTCTCGTTTTCGGTAAAAAGGCCGGTAGCACCACGGTGTTCGCGCTGACGCGCGGAGGCATCGTCAGAAGGTTCGCAGTCACCGTGCAGCGGCCGGTGGCGCAGATCATGGCGGCGCTGAACCTGGCGGCGCCGTCCGCCCGGATCAAGGTCTCCAGCACGCCGAACGGCCTGGACGTGACGGGGGAGGCGGATTCGCCGCGTGACGCTCAGCAGTTGAAATCTGCGGCGAAGGAATTTCTGAAGGACAAGGAAACCTTGAGTTTCAATGTGGGGGTCGTGGCCGCGACACAGGTCAACCTGAAGGTCCGCATCGCGGAAGTCTCGCGCACTGCCGACAAGGAGTTCGGCTTCAACTGGAGCGCACTGTCGAACTCCGGCTCGGTGGCGTTCGGTCTGCTGACCGGCCGCGCACCGGTATCGACCATGACGAATACGGTCACGGGTGCACTCACGTCGAACTTCGGCGATTTCAGCCGCTCGACCGATGGCTTGGATTCCGTCGGCCTCGGGTACAAGAACGCGAGCGGCAAGGTCAACATCTCCGGACTGATCGACGCGCTGGCGACCGAGGGTCTGGTCACCGTGCTCGCGGAGCCCAATCTGACGGCCATCTCCGGGGAATCCGCGAGCTTTCTGGCGGGCGGCGAGTTTCCGGTCCCGGTGCCGCAAGGATTGCAGCAAATTACGATCGAGTGGAAGAGATACGGCGTGAGCCTGGATTTTACGCCGACCGTGCTTACCGAGAATCGCATCAGCATCAAGGTGCGACCTGAAGTGAGCGAACTCACGACCACCGGCCAGGTGGTGATCGATGGCACGACCATTCCTGGACTCGCGGTGCGTCGCGCGGAGACCACGATCGAACTGGCCAGCGGCCAGAGCTTCGCCATCGCCGGATTGTTCCAGAACAACGCCGCCAACCAGGTGCAGAGCGTACCTTGGCTCGGCGACATTCCCATCCTCGGCGCGCTGCTGAGATCGACCAGTTTCCAGCACAACGAAAGCGAGCTCGTCATCATCGTCACTCCCTACATCGTGCGCCCGGTGGCGCGAGCCTCCGATCTGCATCTGCCCACCGAAGGAGTCGTCTACGCGAACGATATGGAGCGCGTGCTCCTGGGCCGCCTGACGTCACGTCATCCAAGCCCAAGTGCGAACCCCACGAACACCCCGCACCTGCAGGGTGACGCGGGATTCATCCTGGAGCGATGAACGTGGCATCCCACCTGCATCGGGCTCTGAAGTGCGCCAGGCTCGCGCCGGCGGCGCTGCTGCTGGTCAGCGCCGGTTGCCTCGACCGCAGCGGGGTGCACCTGACTCCGACGGCGGGGTGGCCGTGCCCACCCTGGGTGGAGTTTCCGGCCGATGGCCACAGCAATGAAGACCCGGCGTATCTCGGCTGCGCCAATGCGGTGAATCTGGAAGCCATGATCGACCAGAGCCATGACCTGCAGGCCGGACGACCGTTGGGTCCGGCAAGCGGCGAGCGCGAGAGTCTGGGTGTCGTTCTCTACAATCAAGGCAAGATCGCGCCCGCCAAGAGCGCCGGAAGCGCTACACCGACCATCATCATGCCCGCCGCCGCCGCGGAGCCGACTCAGTGAGTGTCGACGCGGCGCTGCTGACCGGCGCGGTTGCCAAGGCCGCGGATGATGTTCCATCAGCGGCGGCGGATCCCGCACAAACGGCCATGGTGTTCACGCGGGACCGCGAAGCCGAGGTCGTGATCCGACAATGCCTGGCGACGCTGCTACCGGCGGCGGAATTCATCAATGGCACGGTCGATGCCGCCATCGCCCTGCTCGCGCAACGCGTGTCGCCACGCCTCCTCATCGTCGATGTGGCCGGCTCCGCGGATCCGGTCGAGCGCATCCGGAAGCTGGCGACGGTGTGTGAGCCGGGCACCGGGGTCATCGCGCTCGGCGACACGAACGACATTCGGCTGTATCGCGAACTCCGGCTCGCCGGAATCGTGGAATATTTCTTCAAGCCTCTGGTGAGCACGCTCGTGACGCGCGCCGCGGGCAGCATCCTCAAGGGGGGCGGCGAGGAGCCGCGCGTCTCGAGCCTCGGCAAGCTCATCGTGGTGATCGGCGTGCGCGGCGGTTCCGGCGCGACCACCATCGGGGCAAGCGCCGCCTGGCACCTGGCCGAGGTGCTGCAGCGGCGCGTGGCGCTGCTCGACCTCGATCTCTTTGGCGGGGACGCCGCGCTGCAGTTGGATGCCACGCCGACGCATGCCTTGTGCGAGGCGCTCGAACATCCCGAACGGGTCGATGATCTGTTCCTCGATCGCGCCACCATTCGGGTGACCGAACGGCTGAGTCTGCTCGCGTCGCTGGAAAGCCTGTCGAGCCCCATGGTGCCGAGTGAGACGTCGGTGCTTTCGCTGCTCGGCAAGCTGTTGCGGCGCCATCGCTATGTTTTCGTGGATCTGCCTCTGGAGCTTGCCTCCACCCTGTTGCGGGTGCTGCATTTGCCCGGCATTTGCCTCCTGATCAGCAGCCAGACCCTGGTGGGGGGGCGGGATCTGGTGCGATGGCGCGAATTGGTCGGTCCCAGCAGCACCGAGCGGCAGGTCCTGCACGTTCTCAACAAGGCGGGGGCCGATGGTGGACTGACACAGGCGGAGTTCCTCCAGGCGGCCGGTGAAGAGCCGGCGATCGAGATTCCTTTTGACCGCGCCATCAGTATCGCCTCGAGCATGGGAGTGAAGGCGGTCCTCAAATGCGCCACCCTGGAGCACGGATTGGCACCCCTGTTCAGCATCATCGCCGGGGAGCCCATCCAGCCGAAGAGGTCGCTCGCGGACCGAATTGTCGCACGGTTGTTCCGTCGGCAATGATCGCCTTCGGCACGAAGAGCATCACCGAGCCGGTAGCGGTCGCCGGCCCCGTCAGCGAGGGGATCCCGGGGGCCATTGCGCAGATCCCGAATCGCGCGATCGACAAGCCCCTGCGCACGCCGGCTTCGCCGGCGGCGGATTTCATCCGTGACGATGTGCTGAAACGCGTCGAGCCCGCCGTGGCGGTGCGGATGTCGCAGAGCGACTTGACCGCGCGGGTCAATGAGCTGGTCGCGCAGGTTGCGAGCGCACGCAATCTGCTGCTGAACCAGCACGAGCAGCACATCCTGGCGGCCAGCATCGTGGATGACATGATCGGGCTCGGCCCCCTGGGCTCGCTGCTGCGGGACGACACGGTGTCGGACATCCTGGTGAACGGCCCTTATATGATCTACGTCGAACGCCGCGGCAAGTTGGAACTGACGACGTTGCAGTTTCGGAACGATGCCCACGTGATGCACGTCGCTCAGCGGATTGCCTCCTCGGTGGGGCGCCGCATTGATGAGTCGAGTCCCATGCTCGACGCACGGCTCGCCGATGGCAGCCGTGTCAACGTCATCGCGCCTCCCCTGTGCTTGAACGGGCCCTGTATGTCGATACGGAAATTCTCCCGCACCGCGATCGACTTCGCCAAGTTCGAGGAACTGGGATCGGTCTCCAAAGAGCTCGCGAAAGTGCTCGAGATTGCGGCACGTTGCCGTCTCAACATCATCATTTCCGGCGGTACCGGCTCCGGCAAAACCACCATGCTGAATGCCATGTCGCGGATGATCGCGCACGATGAGCGCATCGTCACCATCGAGGATACGGCCGAATTGCAGTTGCAGCAGGTGCATGTGATCCGGCTGGAGACTCGTCCGCCGAATCTCGAGGATCAGGGCCAGGTGACGCAACGCGACCTGGTGCGCAATGCGTTGCGCATGCGGCCGGATCGCATCATCATCGGCGAGGTCCGGGGGCCCGAAGCATTCGACATGATGCAGGCCATGAATACGGGACATAACGGCTCCATGTCGACCATTCATGCCAATTCGGCCCGTGATGCGTTGTCGCGAATCGAAAACATGATTTTGATGGCGAACGTCAACCTGCCCATGAGGGCGATCCGCGGACAGATAGTCAGCGCAATCGATCTGGTGGTGCAAACCGAGCGCATGCGGGACGGTGTGCGCCGGGTCACCGAGGTGGTGGAGGTCGTCGGTCTCGAGGAGGAGATCATCTCTCTCGGCGCGCTGTTTGCCTATCGCTTCATCGGAGAGAATCCGGATGGCACGCTGAAAGGTGTGTTCGAGGCCACGGGGAACCGTCCTCGATTCTTCGCCCGCCTGGAGTATTTCGGGCTGGGTGCTGCATTCCTCGAGGCGACGAAGCCGCCGTCGCGGGAGGCGCCATGAGCGGCTTTTGGCCGGTTGCCCTCACCCTGTGTTTGCTGATGACCTGCGGTGGTGCTTGGTTTGCCGCACTGGTCGTCACTCGACGTGCGCGTTTGGACCGGCAGCAGCGGATGCGGTTGGTGACGGGCGATGAGTCGCGCGGGCCGGGGCGGGCGTCCGCGGACTCCGCGACGCCCCAGCCGACGTCGACCGCCCTCGGCATGCGCCGGTTCTTCTCGCCGGGCAGCAGGCGTCGGTGGGGCATGAGCGCGAACGGCGCGATGCTGACGGTGGTTGCGCTGGCAGGGGCGCTCGCCGCGTGGCTGATTACCCATCGCGCGTTGCAGTTCTCGGTCTGGATTTGGATTCCGGCGGTTGTCGGCGGATTCTTCCTGGCGCCGCGTGCGATGCTGCTGCGACAGCAGCATCGCAGCGAACAGCAATTCATGATGGGTTTTCCGGATGCCATCGACATGGTGATTCGGATGCTGCGAGCTGGCCTGCCCATGACGGCCGCAGCCCGCACGGTCGGTAACGAGGCGTTGCCGCCGGTCAATCGCGTGTTCCGTTCGATTGCCGATCAAGTCGATGTGGGCGTGCCTTTCGAGATCGCTCTTGCGGCCGCCGGTGAGTCGATCGGGTTGCCGGACTTTCGGTTTTTCGCAGTCGCGGTCTCATTGCAGCGGGAGACCGGCGGCAATCTGTCGGCCACGCTCGAAATCCTGGCGGACATCATCCGCAAGCGCCGCACCGTGCGCCTGCGGGCGCAAGCGGCGACCGGCGAGATTCGCATGTCGGCATACATACTGGGCGCGTTGCCGTTCCTGGTGACGGGCACATTCTTGGTGGTGAGTCCGGGCTACCTGACGCCGCTCGCGACGGATCCGCGAGGTCACGTGATCGTCGGGATTGCATTGCTGGGATTGCTGCTGGCCTATCTGTCGATGCGCGCGATGTTGCACAGCGTCACCATGCCCTGATGGACATCGACCGCAGCTCTTTGTTTCTGGTTGGCAGCATCGGGCTGGCGACGGCGGGGGTCGCGCTGCTGGCGATCGGTATCCGGCTCGAGCGATCGGCCGTGCGGCGCCGCATCGATCTCGTGTCGCGCGTCGCAGATCCGGGCGCGTCCGGTATCCGCGAGGGTGCAACCCGCAATCCAAGTCTCATACGGCCCGATGCAGGTATCGGGTTGGGGCAACAGCGGGAAGCATCGCGCCGTCTGTCCAGCATGGGATTGCCGATGCGGTTCGAGGCCGCCGCTTCTTTCGCTATTCACATGATCTCGGCGGTCTTTGGCGGGCTCGGGGGCCTGCTATTGCTTCGGTTCATTCCGCTCCGCGGCGGGTCGGTGATGCAACTCCTGGGCGCGTTGGCATTGGCCGTGCTCGGATGGTTCATACCAGTAGTCTTCCTGAATCGCCTGGTCAGGCGCCATGCGGCGGCAGCCGCCCGGGGGCTGCCGGACGCGCTGGAACTGCTGGTCGTCTGTGTCGAGGCCGGTCTGTCTCTCGAGGACGGGATCGACCGCATCATCGGTGAGCTCCGGATCTCCCAGCCGGCATTGGCCGCCGAACTGGCGTTGACGTCGGCCGACTTGAAGATTCTGCCCAGCCGCGATCAGGCCCTCGCGAATCTCGCGGAGCGCGTCGACGTGCCCAGCGTCCGATCGGTGGTGTCCACGTTGATCCAGACGCTTCGCTACGGCACACCCTTGGCGCACGCTCTGCGTGAGGTGGCGGCCGAAATGCGCACTGCCGCGCTCATCGATCTGGAGGAGCGGGCAAACCGCTTGCCCGCGATCATGACCGTACCGATGATGATCTTCATCATGCCTGTCATCTTTCTCATCGTCGGCGGGCCGGCGGCACTCAGATTGATCGACGTCATGGGGCGTCGCTGACGTCATTCGACCAGGCTGCTGTTGGTGGCGCCGATCGCCGCCACCCCGGTGGGACAGCTGATCTGAAGGTTGGCGCCGCTCAGCACGATCGCCCCGGCGATCAGTTCCGTGCAGGGCGATGCCGTGTTGCTGGCTCCATTGTTCCAGTTGAGCGTTTCGGTCGGCAAATAGATCGCGCCGGTCAAGTCCAGCGTGGTGCCGCCGGCAAATGTGCTGCTGACGGTGCTGGCGGAGGCGCGGCGGTCGCCGAAGAACACCATCCCCGCCGTGGCACCCGCCGTGGGAGCAGTGAGGGTGACCGTTGTGCCATTGTCGATCTCGGCGTTGGCATAATTGCTTCCGGTGCTGCTGGTCAGTACGATCGTGACGCCGGTGCCGGTCAGGTTGGCGCCGCCGCCGACGTCGAAGGTGCCCCGATCGATGAAGTACACCCCGGAACTCAGGGTGGCCGTCGCTCCATTGCTGATCGTCAGCCCGCTGCAGTACACCCCCGGCGAGAGCACCCACGGGACGGAACTCCAGCCGTAGCTTTTTCCAGTCCCCTGGCCGCAGCCGGAATAGGCCGGCAAAACCACGCTTGCATACGGGTCCGACACGGCGGTCTGGCCGGTCTTCAGGGCGCTCGACGGGTTGATCGAACCACCATTGTTCACCGTGGCCGTGCCGACGATCGTGACGGTCGGGGCATTGAGTTGTGACCCGCCGACCACCGACAAGGCGGACGAGCCCGTACCATCCACCGCGAGTCCGCACTGGTTGAAATTCGCGATCACGCCATTGCTGATGTTGACGCTTCCTCCACTGCCGAGTTGCAGCGCGCAGTAGCTGCCGGAGCCGGTGATCGCCACGGCGCGAGCCACCACCGTGAATGCGCCGGTGTAGAATATTTGTACCAGATGCAGCGGCTGCGCCTGGGAAATGATCACTTCGACGGCCGCGGCATTGCCGGTTTCCGTGCCGGTTACGGGAGGATTATTGACCACCACCGTAGCTCCTGAGGAACCGCCGTCGACGAAGCCGAGATAGCCGGCGATTCCGCGGGCTTCGATGCCGAGCGCAGGGTGACCGGATTGCAGGGCGGTGGCGGCGCCCAATGCGGCTGCGTCCGCCGCCGACTGCATCTGACGTTGCAAGTAGAGCAGATACGTGATCTCGATGCCGAGAGCCACCATACCGATGATGAGCGGAAGGGCCAGCCCGATGGTGAGCGCGACGCTGCCTCGTTCCCGCTTCTTCACCATCCCACTCCGGCTCATGCTGACCAGTGACGATAGCGCCGTCCGGGCACGTGGAGATTGATGCAGATCAAAATGCAGGGACTTCCATTCCAGATCGCTGCTCCAATTGCTTAAATGAAGTCCAGATGAGGATTGCCAGACCACGTTCGCGCTACAGTGACCGCGGGCGCCTCGCGCCCTTGGAGACTTAATGTGGCGATTCCAGACACCGAAGAGCCCATCCTGACGGCGCCATACCAGGATCTGCTCGATGCCGAGCCACCCGAGGTGACCCCCGCGGTAAGCGCCGCCATTCGACGTGCGTTTCCCGACGGGATCCTGTTGGTGGATTCGAACCAAAGAATCGTTTCCTACAACCGGCGATTCGTCGACATCTGGAACATCGCGTCGGACCTGCTCGCGAGCAAATCGGACACGCGGGTGGTCGAAGCGGTTGCTGCGCAAGTCGCCGATCGCGAAGGTTTCAAGGCGCGGGTCAAAGAACTCTATGCGCGAATCGCCGACACCAGCCGCGACGACATTCTGCTCGAGGACGGCAGAACCTTGGATCGATATTCGGCGCCCGTAACCTTGGCGGACGGCAGCCATTTCGGGCGAGTCTGGTTCTTTCGCGATATCACCGAGCACAGGCGGGCGGATGGCCGGGTGCTCGAGGATGCGAGCCAGTTCCGGGCGCTCGTGGAGCAGCAGATTGCCGGCATCTTCATCATCCGCGCGGACGGCGTGCTTGCCTACATCAATCCCCTGTTTTCCGCCTTGTTCGGCTACACGCCGGCCGAAGTCATCGGTCTGCCGTTCATCGAGCTGATCGTGGATGCCGACAGGACGGCGCTGACGCGCTCATTTTCGGACCATCAGATGGGCGGACCGCGTGCGATACAAACGGAGACGGCCATCAAACGCAAGGGCGGCGGCATCATGAACGTCGTCGCGCATGCGTCGCTCTCGTCCTATCAAGGGAAACCGGCACTCGTGGGTCTGCTCATCGACGTGACCGAGGAGAAGATCGCCAGGGAGTTGCTGCGGAGCAGCGAGGAGCGATTCCGCAGCGTATTCAACTCCGTGAACGACGCCATCGCCGTCCTGGATATCGACACGCAAAAATACATCGAGGCAAACCCTCGGGCTTGCGAAATGTTCGGCTATCGGCGCGACGAAATGATCGGTCTCGGAATCGAGTCGACCATGACCGCCGTACGCCCCTATGCCGTGGAGGATACGGCGCCGCTCCTACAGCGCGCCCTGGCGGGTGAGTCTTTCATAGCGGAGTGGCTGTGCAAGGCCAAGAATGGCCGGCAGTTCTGGGCGGAGTTGTCGTTGCGGCGGGCGTGCTACGGCGGTCGCAATGTCCTGTTCATCACGGCGCAGGACATCACGGAGCGCAAGCTCGCGGGCGCAGCGGCCGGCTACCGTGATCACGTCTGGCACGCCGTCACGCTGAGCGTTGCCAGGCTCGTGTCAGAACCGTCGCTGGCGGTTGCGGTGCCCGCCATTCTCGAGATGGCCGGAACGGCGTTGAAAGTCGATCGAATGGCCATCGTCAAACGCCGCTCGCAGACGAGTGAGCTTGCCGACGCGTCGATTGCCTACGATTGGGGGGAGCATCCCCCTGAAAAGGGCCATGAGCCGTTCGACGCGGCGTCGCAAGCGTCGCCGGTCATTCGCGAATGGCTATCGCCGCTGTCGAGCGGCGCGACCGTCACCGCCGACGTCGACACGGCCACCGGCGCGATCGCGGATTTCATGCGGGGAAAGTCCATTCGGTCCGTTCTCCTGATCCCCGTCTCGGTGGGCGCCAAGCTCTGGGGTTTCATCGGTCTGAATATGCACACGGCCGTCCGACATTGGACCTCCATCGAGATCGACGCCTTGAGGACCTTGGCCGACGTCGTCGGCGCCATGTTCGCCCGGGAAGAAAGTCGGACACTGTTGCTGGACAGCCAGGCGCGATTCCGGGCGGTCAGCGACTCGGCGCAGGATGCCATCGTCATGATCGACTCGGCTGCCCGGGTCATGTACTGGAATCCAGCCGCCGAACGGATTTTTGGCCATACCGAGGGCGAAGCCATCGGTAAAGCGGTGCATCAGTGGCTCGCACCGGCGCAATATCAGGATAGGTCCAAGGCGGCCTTCGATGGATTCGCTCATACCGGCAGTGGCAATTTCATCGGCAAAACGGTGGAACTCACCGCTATACGCAAGGGCGGAGTGGAGTTTCCCGTCGAACTGTCGATATCCAGTCTTCTGCTCGGCGCGGAATGGCATGCGGTGGCAACCATTCGCGACATCACCGAACGCAAGCGCATCGGGGAGCAGATCCACTTTGCCGCCCGTCACGACAACCTGACCGGACTCGTCAATCGTGCCGTGTTCGTCGAAGCCTTGAAGGTGGCCATCGACCGTGCCCAGCGCTATGCGGAAGCGTTCGCCGTGCTCTATCTGGATCTGGATCATTTCAAGGACGTCAACGACACCTTGGGTCACCCGGTCGGCGATCTGCTTCTCCAGGCGCTGTCCGACCGGTTGCTCGGCGCCATTCGCGGGACGGATACGGTGGCTCGCTTCGGCGGCGATGAATTCGCGCTGATTCAAACCAATATTGCCGAACCGCTGGATGCCGGCGTGCTCGCCGAGAAATTGCTGACTGCGATCAACCTGCCGTTCGTCATCGACGGCAATTCCATCCGGTCCGGGGCCAGCGTAGGCATCGCAGTGTTCGGCGACGATTCCCCGAGTGCGGAAAGTCTGTTGTCGCACGCCGACGTCGCGTTGTATCGCGCAAAAGCGGAGGGCCGCGGCACCTATCGATTTTTCACCGACGCCATGGATGTGGAGGTGAGGACACGGGTGACGTTGGCGGCGGATCTGCGGCAGGCTATGGCGGCCGGGCATCTATATCTGATGTATCAACCGCAACTCGACGCCGACACCGGCCGCTTCGTGGGGATGGAAGCTCTGGCTCGTTGGCAGCATCCAACGCGCGGTCCGGTTCCACCGGGCGTCTTCATTCCGATCGCGGAACAATCGGGCCTCATCATTGCGCTCGGCCGTTGGATATTGCGCCAGGCGTGCGGGCAAATGAAAACGTGGACCGATGCGGGCATTGCGCCGCCGCTGATGTCCGTCAACGTCTCGGGGCTGCAGTTCAAGCCGCCGCTTGCCTTCGAGCAGGAGCTTGCGGCCATACTCGAGGAGGCGCGCCTCCCAGCCCACTGTCTCGAACTGGAACTGACCGAGAGCGTGCTCGTGGAGGTATCCAGGGCCAACAATGAGGCGCTGGTGCGGCTTCGGGCATCAGGTCATCGAATCGCGATCGACGACTTCGGCACGGGCTATTCCTCGCTGGAATATCTGTGTCGGTTTCCCGTGGATCGCATCAAGCTGTCCGACAACTTCATCGTTGGCTTGACGAGCATCGCGACCAATCGGGTGATCGTCCGGGCGGCCATTGCATTGGCCCAGGAGCTGAATCTCGACGTGGTGGCGGAAGGTGTGGAGACCGCGGAGCAACTCGGGCTCCTGCGGTCGTGGGGGTGCCGCAAGATCCAAGGATATTATTTCTCGCAGGCGTTGCCGGCAGGCGATCTGGAGGGGCCGCTGCGCGCCGGAAGATTCGCGTTCCCGCCCCCGGACCGCCAGCCCACCAGCTAGCGGTTGCCGGACCCCGGGCTGTGTTCGATGGCGTACAGACGATTCCCGGCTTCGGGCGCATCTTGATTTCATTGCACCTACAAGCGGGCCACATTTGTACTATCCGGACAGCTCATGAATCGAGTATCGGCGACCCAGGAGGCATACATTCCTAGCGACGGGCGGCGGCAATTGCGCGCCATCGGCCGGTCGCGCCGCTTCGCTCGCGATCAAGAGATCTACGGCGATGGCGAGAATGCCGATCACATCTATAAGGTGGCCGTCGGAGTCGTCCGGACGTACAAGTTTCTGCGCGATGGCCGCCGACACGTAGATGCGTTCTATGGGGAGGGCTCGGTATTCGGGCTCGAGTTGGGTTCGAGATACAGCCTTTCGGCGGCGGCCGCCGGGGATTGCACCGTGATCTGTTATAGGCGCGGCAGTTTGGAGAGCTTTGCCTCTCATCAAGAGCGGACGTCCTTGCATCTCCTCGCGTCGGCCCTGAAAAGTTTGGCACGGGCGCAGGAGCATTGTCTTTCCCTCGGATGCAGGACCGCGGTTGAAAAGCTCGCGGTGTTCCTGCTCGCCGGCGCCGATGCGGGCGGCGCCGGCGCATCCAACGAGGTCGTATTGGGGATGACGCGCAAGGACATCGCCGATCATCTGGGTCTCACCATCGAGACGGTGTCCAGAACATTTGCCGAGCTCGAGCGCAGAGCGCTGATCGAGCTGCACGGGGCGCGCTTGGTTCGACTGGTCAAGAAGTCGGATTTGCAGGGTTTATGTCTGTAGGAGCCGATACTCGGGTCGGCGGGGCATGGTGGGCGACGCGTCGCGGCACCGCCGCCATCGAGTTCGGGTTATTTGCGCCTCTCATGCTGATCCTGCTCGGCGGCGTCGTTGAACTGGGAAACGGGGTATTCGAGGCGATGCAGGTGCAGAGCGCAGCCGAGGCGGGAGCTTTGTATGTGGCCAAGCACGGCTGGAACGCGGCGGCGATCAGCGCCGCCGTCATCAACGCCACCCAGACAATCGGCATCGAAGCCACACCGGCTCCGACGAAATTCTGCGGCTGCCCCGGAAGCGGAGCCATTACCGTGACAAGCTGTACGGCGATCTGTTCGAATGGAAGCGCGGTGGGTACGTACGTCCAGATCAACGCGACGCTAGCAAACGACCAGATACTTTCCCTCTCGGGCTTGGTATTGCCGACTACGTTGACCGGGCTGGCGATCGTCAGGTTGAATTGATTGACTGCGCTGCGACATGCGCCGGCTTCGACCCGAGGCTCGGTCGCGATCGAGTATGCATTCATATTGCCGACGCTGCTCATGTTGGTGCTGGGTATCATGGAATGCGGACGGCTGTTCTGGACATACACGACCTTGTATCGCGCCGCCGAAGCGGCGGCGCGTTGTGCCGCCGTCAATTCCGTCCTCTGCGGTACCGCGGCGCAGATCCAGGCCTATGCGGCGACCCAGGCCTACGGCCTGACGCTCGGCGCGTCGGCATTCACTGCCGTTACCGCCGCGTGCGGGATGCAGGTAAGCGCGAGTGTCCCGTTTACGCTCTTCATCCCTTGGGTCACCACGGGCTCGTCCGGCGCGTTCGATCTCATCACCTTGAGTCCCGTGGCATGCTATCCGGTCTAGGATCTGCCGCCGCATCCGTTTCGCACTCGAGGAGTTGGGATGTCTTTACGCGAATCGTTGCCGTTGCGTGTTTCGGCTTCCTGGGCGCTGCCTCGTGCGCCGTGGTCATGGCGACGGTAAGTCGCATGGCGGCAAGTGGGTTCGATACGCGCATGTTCTGCACGATCGTCGTCAATGCCTGCATTTTCCTGCAATTCTTGATTCAGTCCACGCTCGTCGTCTGCCGATCGCGGGCGCTTGCGAAAACCGGAGGAGTGGGCGCCCGGGCGGTTGCAATGGCGGGAAGCTGGCTCATATTCGCCGTCGTGCTGTTGCCGATACGGGTGGATCTGTCGACGCCGATCTACGTGCTCGCGGCGCTGGTCAGCGCGGTCGGTGACTGTCTCGCCATTGTGGTGGTGCTGCATCTTGGACGTTCCTATAGCGTCATGGCTGAGGCACGGGGCTTGGTGGTGGATGGACCGTATGCCATCGTCCGGCATCCGCTCTATCTGGCGGAACAACTCAGTCTGATCGGCGCCGTGATTACCTTTTTGTCGTGGAGAGTCATGGTGCTCTTCACGGTGCAGTCCTGTTGCCAGTATCTTCGTGCCCGCAATGAGGAGCGGATCCTCTCCAGCACCTTTCCGGCGTATGCGGACTATCGCCGCCGCACGCCGATGCTGGTGCCGGGAACGTAGTTCGGGGTACAGCGGCGATTCAGCCGCCCGAGTTGGCCTGCGGCTCGGGCAACAGGCGCGCCATCTCCTTGCGCACGGCAAAGTAGCATTCGCAGGCCGTCGACTGCAGTCCGTTGCGGTTCAGTACGCTGATGTGTCCACGACGGTATTGAATGAACCCCAATTCCTGCAGGTGCCGGGCGGCGTCGGTGATGCTTTCGCGGCGGACGCCGAGCAGGTCGGCGACCAGTTCCTGGGTCATTTGTAATTCCTGCTCCGGCAGCCTGTCCAGATGCCAAAGGAGCCATCGGCTCAGTTGCTGTTCGATGGAGTGATGACGGTTGCAGGCGGCGGTCTGGCACATTTGCATCATCAGGACCTGCGTGTACCGGAGCAATTGCACCTGCATGGCACCATCACGTCGAAATTCCGCCGCAAGAATGCGACGGCAAAGCCGATAGGCATGGCCTTCGGCCCGCACGACGGCGGAACTGGGCGTGGTGTTGCCGCCCATGAACAGCGGGATGCCCACCATTCCCTCAGGTCCGACACCGGCGATCTCCGACGATGCCCCGGACCGTGTCACGTAATGCAGGGAGATGATGGCGGTCACCGGGAAATGAGCGTGCTCAAGCTGGCGTCCCGGCTCGTAAAGCACGTCGCCCGGATGCAACGCGACCAGCTCCAGATCGAGCGACAAGCGGTGCAGCACCGCAGCCGGCAGCGCCGCCAGAAGTTGGTTCTGGCGGGCGTAACAGGGCATCAGCTTGTCGGATCGACGAGCGTTCATGCGTTTGGCCGCATGGAGATCTCCAGCCCCACTCCGCGGTAGCCCATGAAGCGAGATGCACGATTGAAGATCGGCTCGCCGCTGATCCGGAACTGCTGGCTCACGCCGCTGACGTCGATCCGGGTCAGGTCGAGAAAGGCCAGCCTGGCGTCGATCTTTGACTGGAGCATCGCATGCTCAAACTCGGCCCAGCCGCCGGGCAATGTGACGGCGTCCGAGAGATCGTCCGCGACTTCCAGCAGGTCGCGTATCGGCCCGGAAGCTTTGACGAAGCTTCCATGTTCGTCCTGCTCCCAGTACCAATCGGCCGCGAGTTCCGTGAGGCTTCGATAGCGGGCTTCGCTTTCGCGCAATTCCGACGTCCGCTCCCGAACCAGCTCTTCGAGGACCTCGTTGCACTGCTCGAGCTGCCGGTACAGGAGCCGCACCTCGAGCATGTGGTGAATGCGGGTCTTGACTTCCGCCGGCAGGGGGTCGGTCGTGGCGGTCACGTTGCCCGTCTCGGCCCTCTTGACGACCTCGTGGGCTCGGAAACCGAGCATCCGTTCGGCGCCGACGTTGAAGATCTGGATCAGCCCTGCCGGGTCGGTCGCAATTTTCACGAAATTGGCGCTGTTGTAGACCGCCTGTTGCAAGGCGCTCGCGATGTCGTCCACTTCTCTGGCGGGTTCGAATTTCATGGTCATTTCATCAGACGCGATCGTGATTCTGCGATATCGCCCCGCCACTCGTGTTGCTGTCTCCCCGATGGGAAATTCAACGACCTTACCGGATAACCAGTCCGGCAGTCCCGCAAAGCAGACAGCGGGTGATTGCCGAGTCCCTTGAAGGGCGCTGGCTCGTCATCCACCAACGCGTGACGGCGCGGGTCCTGTGTCCGCCACCGCACAGACGATCGGGATTCGGGCCGGCACACTGCGGGCGGCTGACCGTGACATTGACGGCCGCGAAAACGATTGCACTGGGAGCGTCGTATGCACCTTGGCGAGGAGTCTGTAAGAAACCATCTGCTGTCGGCTCTTTCGCCCGCGCCATGCGTGCGCTGGCTGGCCATGCTCGAACACGTGCGGATGCCATTGGGTCAGGTGCTCTGCGAGCCGGGAGATTCGCCGGACTACGTGTATTTTCCGATCACGGCCATCGTGTCGCTGTTGTATGTCATGTGCGACGGGGCGTCGGCGGAAATTGCGGTGGTCGGAAACGAGGGCTTGGTCGGGGTGTCCGTTTTCATGGGGGGCGAGTCGACTCCAGCTCGCGCCATGGTGAAGAGCGCTGGTACGGCATACCGGATGAGGTCGGTGCTCTTGAAGGCGGAATTCGACAGGCTGGGGCCGGCTCGGCAGCTTCTGCTGAAATTTACGCAGGCGCTGTTAACCCAGATGACGCAGACGTTGGTGTGCAACCGTCATCATTCGCTCGCCGAGCAACTCTGCAGGTGGTTGTTGCTGAGCTTGGATCGTCTGAATGGAGACGTGCTGCTGATGACCCAGGAGCTCATTGCCAACATGCTGGGGGTACGTCGCGGAGGAATCACCGAAGGCGCTCTGAAGCTGCAAAGGGAAGGGCTCATCGTGTACGCGCGGGGACATATCACGGTTCTGGATCGAAGGGGCCTGGAACGGCGGAGCTGCGAGTGCTACGAGGTGGTGAAGCGCGAGTACGATCGGCTGCTGCCTGACATTCGCGGGCAGGCGGTTGTTGATCCGGCCGCTTTGGGAGCGCGGTCGCCCGAACGGTCGTTGGCAGCACAGATCTACCGATGATCGGCCGACCCCGCACGTGAGAGGCGTCATCAGCGAGTTCGACGATGAGAAGCGCTTTGGAATCATCGATGGCGATGATGGTGGTCTCGTCATTTTCAATCTCGAAGGCTGCTCGCCCCCTGGTCGCGACACGTTGAAGGTGGGTATGCGTGTCGGTTTCACCAGGATCGATTCCAGCCCGGTCGCACGCGCGGTGTCCGTCGTGCCGGTCGACTGAGCGAGGCCCTTTGCCCATCCCGAGAAAGGCCACGTGGATGCCCTCGTGATGTTTCGATCTCTGTAGCGGGCATCACACGAGATTGCGCGGAATCACGCGGTTCCAGGAGCGTGAGAAAACCACCGCATCGTCCTCCCACGCCTCGAAGGTCTCGGTGCAGATGAAGTCCGTCGGGGTGGATTGGCACAGGCTGTGGGCGCGCAACTTCACGTTCCAATCACTCCGCTGGTAGACGTTGATCGCCGTGGCCTCCATTTCCGCGCTGTTCGGATCGTCTTCGCAGATCGATCGGCGGGCCTGATAGGCCTCTTTGTAGGTCGTGCCGGTTCCGGGCACCGGGTCGCCCTCGGGGTCGAGTGAACCGTCCGTGAGGGTGAACGTGCGATGACCGGGTTCACCGGATATCTGCACATCCGCCAGGGGTTGGGCATAGGGCGCCGGCGCAACGTCGGTCGTCAGATAACGTTCACGGTAGATCCCGAACGGCGGGGTCTCGCCGGCGCGGGTGGGCCGCACGGGGAGTTCGACCCAGGAAGTCCCCGTCGTGATGTTCAGCGTCACGGGTTCCGGTGAGGGCCAGACGACCGGCCACCAGGTCTCGCTCAAGGCCACCCGGATGCGAGTCCCGGCGGCGAAGCGATAACAGGCAAATTGCGCCTCGATGCGCACGTCCGTCATGGCCCCCGGCACCAGCGGCGCAGGTGCAACATGACCGTCGCGATGGGTGAGGTTGAGCAGGGCATAGGTCACGAAGTGCGACTGTCCGTCCGGCGTCACTTCCGTCAGCCGCGCACACAGCTTCGCGACCGGCTTGTCGGCACGCAACCGAACCCGAAAAACGGCCACGCCCATGATGTCGATGGGAGCTTTCAGCGGCGGGGAATCGAAACAAAGAGAGTTCGCGTCGTCCCCTGCCTGATTGCGCCACCAGGTCTTCGGATCTCCCGAGGCGTCGGATTGCGGGTTGGCGAAGCCGATCGTCAAATTCGTGTGATGCGCCAATTCAGTCTGCACTCCCGCCGCGGGGGCCAAGCCGTCACCGTTGAGATACCAGTTCTGGGGTTTGATCTCCGGGCTTGGCCAGGCGGGCTCGGATACCCAGGCGCCACGCGTGTCGTGCGGGTAGCTGACCCCCGCCGGCCGATCCTCCCGGAACGCCCAAATGCGCGGCTCGCTCATGATGGTGTTGGATTCGCCGAGCAACCAATGGCGCCACCAGCGAACTTCGACCGGCAACCAGTCGACGCCCGGTCCCGGGCTGCCGTTGGCTGCATCGGTGGGCACCCCATGATGACCGCGCGGCTGGGGATAGCCGGGCCATTTGTGGGCCCACGGTCCGATGAGGGCCTTCTGCGGTACCTGGGGTGCACGCTCCATCATCCGCGTCGCCGACGGCAGATACGAATCGAGCATGCCGGCGACATTGTAAATCGCGCAGCGAATCGCGCCATAGTCCTGGATCGAGCCGTCACGCCATTTCTCGTCGAGGGTCTGGTGCTCGTTCCACAGCAGGGTGAGCGGGTTGCTGGCTTGCAGCCTCTCCTGCCACATGCCGCGCCACCGATCGGCGCCTACGATGGCCGGGTCCGGCGGTGCGCGCATGACCACCTGCCATTCCATGGCCCAGGTGAACTGGTCGTTGATGAGGCAGCCGCCGCGATAGTGGACGTCGTCGAGGTATCGCTGCTCCGTGCCGCAGGTCGAGACGATGGCCTTGAGGGCGGCGGGCGCCTTGGCCGCGGCCTGCAGCGCCGTGAACGACCCGTAGGAAATTCCGCGCATGCCGACGTTGCCGTTGCACCAGCGCTGACGGGAGATCCATTCGATCACCGCCAGCGCGTCTGCCTGCTCGATGGGCAGATACTCGTCGAGCATGCTGCCGTCGGAGTCGCCGGTTCCCCGAATGTCGACCCGGATGAAGGCGATGCCCGCCTTTGCCAGGAAGGGTCCGGCGACGTCGTCCCGGTAGCGGTAGCCGTCACGCTTGCGATACGGAAGATACTCGAGCACCGCCCCGGCAGGCACCTTGTCCGCGGAAGCGGGCAGAAAAACGCGCGCCGCGAGCCGCACACCGTCCTGCATGGGTATGTACAGGTTCTCGATGATCTTCACGCCCGGATCATCGATGGTCACGAGCGTCGACAGCGTCTCGTTGCCGCGCCGCGCCAGTGCCCAGGCGGGAATCGCCAACCCCACCAAACCCAGAACGCTGCGTCTCGATGTCATGAAGGATCCCCGATGGAAGAACACGCGCGGAATCATCCGGCGTCATCGTACGTGATCTGCGCGGAATCGCGAATCCTTGTTGAACGATCGACTAGTTGTACAAAGCCCGGGAGGCGGGAATGGCTACTTCGTCTTGCCCGGGGTGGGACTGATGTCGGGCGGCTACGGAAACGATGAACTACAGACCAGTGGCGCGCTTCGCGTGTATGAGGATCCGGGGGATCTGCATCGGCATATCGATGAGGTCGCTTCCCGCAGCCGCTAGCCGTGCTTGGCCGACGAGTTGCGGGGGCACCTCGCGCGAGGACCCCCGGCGACGGTCAGCTCACTGCTTGGCCGCATCAAGCGCCTTTTTGGCGCGATGTCGATGGTAGTGGGCCTTGGCCTTGTGCACCTTCGCCTTGCCCTTGTCCAACGTCTTGTGCGGCTGCGAAGACATCGCCCCTTTCACATTGTCGCCTGCTTCCTGGGCCGTTTCCGACGCAGCCTTCCCGGACTCTTTGATGGCCGTGCCAGCCTGCGAGAAAGCCGTCGAGGTGGCGACCATCGCCGCCATCACCACCAATATCTGAGTCATTTTCATCTTGTCGCTCCCGTTAGTTCTCACCCACGCCATTATGGACCAACCTGTGGAGCGCCGCGAGCCGCATAGCGTCATGCGTGACGCAAAAGGGTGCACGCGGGGGGGCGCGGGCTGCTCGAGTTGGTGCGTCGGCCGATGGTGACTACCTGGCGATCATTGGCCTAAATCGAGGCGCTGCCTGGCGGCGGTTTAGGGATATAATTTTTCCCTGGTTTGAAAGGCAACTCTTTAGAGACGGCGTGAAAGGTAAAGCAATGGCTAAGCGTGAACCCCCAGCAAAGAACACGGATCCCGCGGCGAAGCCCGCTGAGTCCACGGCGAAGCCCGCCGAATCCACGGCGAAGAAGCCGGCGAAGCGAAAGGCGGCCACCACGAAGTCACCGCGAATGGACGGCGCGGACCGGGTCGGGCCGCAAGCCTCGAAGAGCGATGAGCCGGCCGATGCCGTCCTCGCGTCAACGGGTCATACCGCCGGCGACGATCGTCGGCGACAACTCATCGCGATCCAGGCCTACTTTCTGGCGGAGCGACGTGGATTTGCCGCGGGCCAGGAAGTCGAAGATTGGATCGCGGCGGAAGTCGTCGTCGATTTGCTGGACCCGGCTGCGAATTCCCTCGACCGATGACGGCGGGCATCGATTTGATGCGACGCGATGATGCGTTGGTGCCGGCGGTCGGTCTATCGGGGCTGAGGATCTTCAAAGGGTAGCAGGCGCACGCCGCCGTACGTCATTGTCCGGCGGCGTCGGGTATGCCACGCCCGCCATGGCGAATGCAGCCCCGTGTTGGTAGTCTTGGGCGCCGAAACCGTTCGGTTGCAATGGGGTTCCAACATGAAGGGGTTTGCACGAAGCGCCACCGCATCGGCTCTGATGCTCTCGTTCGCCGGCTTGGTCCACGCGGCCGGTTTCAAGCAGACGATCGAGCTGTTTCATCAAGCGGGGGAGAGTGGGTCTTTTTTCGACAAGAGTTACGGCTACGCGGTGTTTCCAAATGTGGGCTCGGGCGCCGTGGGAGTGGGTGGCGCATATGGAACGGGGCGGGTTTATGTTGGCGGCAAGCCCGTGGGCACGGTCGTTCTAAAACAGGTCAGTGTGGGCTTCCAGCTCGGCGGTAAAGTCTATAGCGAGATCATCTTTTTCCAGGACGAGCGGGCGCTCGCCGACTTTCAATCGGGGAAGATCGAATTCGGCGCCGATGCCAGCGCGATTGCCGTCACCTCCGCCGCCCATGCGCAGGTGGGGACCAACGGGATCGGCACGGGTATGAGCGAGGGTCAGCATGACGCCGTGACGCAGGGGCGGTTCGAGGTGGGCATGGCGGTGTTCATCATCGCGAAAGGTGGGTTGATGGCATCCGCTTCCCTGGCCGGCCAGACGTTCACGTTCAAGCCGCTGGCGCCTCAGTCGAGCACGAAATGAGCGGCGCCGACGGTAGATTACGCTCGATCCCATGCAATACCCGCGATCCGCGATGGAGCGACTCATGAAGGCTGTGCGCTTATACGAATACGGTGGGCCTGAAAAACTGAAGTTCGAGATCGAGGTTCCGGAACCCTCGATGGATGCGGACTCCGTGTCGATCGAGGCAGCCGCCGCGAGCGTGAATCCCGTCGACTGGAAGATTCGCTCCGGCGCCCGGCAGAAGGACTTTCCCCTCACGCTTCCGGCAATTCTCGGCAAGGATGTCAGTGGTGTGGTGCGCGCCGTGGGCAGTAATATTCGCTCCTTCAAGCCGGGTGACCGGGTGTTGGCGGTGGCGGAAGCGACGTACGCGGAAATCGTCGTCGTCGCGGGCGCGCAGCTGACGCACCTGCCCGACGGGTTGAACTTGATCGACGCGGCGGCCATCCCGCTCGTCGTGTTGACCGGCGACCAACTGGTGAGGCTGGCGACACGCGCGCAGCGTGGCCAGACGATCATCGTCAGCGGAGCGCTGGGGAGCGTCGGACGAGCGGCCGTGCATACGGCGATGAAGCTTGGCGTGAACGTCATTGCCGGCGTGCGCGCCCGTCAAATTCCCGACGCGTTGGCGCTGGGTGTTGCGCAGGCGGTGGCCATCGATGACGACGCTGCGATCGCCGCGCTGGGTCTTGTGGATGGCGTCGCCGATACGGTGGGAGGCGAGACGGCCGCAAAACTATTCGCGAAGGTCAAGCAAGGTGGCAGCTTCGGCTACGCGTCGGTTCTGCCCGATGGCACGTCCGCGTCGAATCCCACGGTCACGATCACCCGCGTTTTCGCCCGTCCGGATGCGTCCAAGGTCCGGGAGTTCGCCGATGATGTCCGCGACGGTAAATTCGTGCTCCCGATCAGTCGTCGCTTGCCGCTGCACGACGCGGGGGCAGCTCAGGACCTGGTGCAACGGGGCGGGGCAGCGGGTAAAGTCGTTCTGGTGATTCGAGAGGATCTCGGGTGACGGGGCCGCATTCATGCGCCAACTAAGGTCATGAATGATTTTTAAGATATTGATTTGTAAAGCATTTAATTTTGAAAAACACGATCATGAGAAGCGCGCTCATGAGGTTTTTCGGGAGATGATATATGTTCGAGCAGCGCCCGCCGCTTCCGCCATTCACGCGTGAGACGGCCACGCTCAAGGTACGAGCCGCGGAGGACGGCTGGAACTCCTGCGATGCGCAGCGCGTCTCTTTTGTTTATACGCCCGATAGTTACTGGCGAAACCGTGCGGAGTTTCTTCAGGGACGTGCGGCCATCGTCGAGTTTCTGACCCGAAAATGGAGCCGGGAACTCGACTACCGTCTCATCAAGGAATTGTGGGCGTTCACCGATGACCGAATCGCGGTCCGCTTCGCGTATGAGTGGCGCGACGACTCGCAGAATTGGTTCCGGTCGTATGGGAACGAAAACTGGGAGTTTGCGCCCGACGGCCTCATGCGACGCCGGTTCGCCTGCATCAATGATCTTCCCATCAAGGAATCGGATCGAAAGTTTCATTGGGATCGCAGCAAGCCGCGGCCTGCCGAGCACCCGAGCCTGTCCGATCTCGGCCTGTAAGGGCCGCCGGCCGACGCGCATCAGCGTTGGCGCGAGTTGTTCGATCGTTCGAGGATATACGTGAATACCTTCCACTGCACTGCCTGCCAAGCATTGGTCTTCTTCGAGAACACCAAGTGCCGCCATTGCGGACGCACCTTGGCGTTCTCACCTGCGCGCATGGCGATGGTCGCCGTGAGCCCCGCGGACGATGGGTCGTGGACCCCGGTCGACGAACGTGCGCCGACGGATGAGGTTTATCGGCTATGTGCCAATTATCTCGACAACGGTGTGTGCAACTGGGCCATACCGCTCACCCATGCCGAACCGCTATGCCAGGCGTGCGGCTTGACGCATACCATCCCCAATCAGGGTGAGCCCGCGAGCCACGAAGCCTGGATGAAACTGGAAACCGCGAAACGCCGCGTGGTCTATTCGATTCTGAGTCTGGAGCTGCCGCTTTTCAACAAACTCGAGAATCCAAAGGATGGCCTGGAGTTTCAGTTCCTCAGTGATTCCGTGACGGTCAATGGTGACCAAAGCCGGGTGCTGACAGGACACGACAATGGCGTCATCACCATCAATGTCGCCGAGGCCGATGACGTCTACCGGGAGGCGCAACGACAGCTGCAACGCGAGCCGTACCGCGCGCTGCTGGGTCATTTTCGCCATGAAGTGGGGCATTATTATTGGGACAGGCTGATTGCCGGCAGCGACAAGCTGGACGAGTTTCGCCGCGTGTTCGGCGATGAACGGCTCGATTATCAAAGTGCGCTCAAACTGCACTACGAGCAGGGGGCCCCGGCGAACTGGGACGAGACTTTCATCAGCGCCTATGCCAGCACGCATCCATGGGAGGACTGGGCCGAATGCTGGGCGCATGTGATGCACATGGTGGACGCGATCGAAACCGCCCATGCCCTCGGATTGTCGGTCAAGCCGCAGAGACGGGACGAACCTGCGTTGTCGATTCCGGCGCAGCCCTCAGTCGCCCGGGTCGAGGATTTCGATTCGTTGGTGAGCGAATGGAGCGTGCTGACGTATGTCTTGAACAATCTGACCCGGGGGCTTGGGTTGGCCGACGCCTATCCGTTCGTACTGTCGACGCCCGTCATCGAGAAGCTGCGCTTCGTGTGTGGTGCAATGACCTGACGTCGGCGCCGCGTGGCGGGTGCGAGCCTCATGGTGCTGCATCGGGGAGCGACTGGGCGGTCCCGGTAACGACGGTTCGTCAAACGAAAGCCCCAGCCCATCCCCGATGCGGCGAGCGGCGATCCTACGGTGTCTGCGGATGCGCAGACGTCAGACAATTTCTCACGTTGCTGTGGTACTCGGCGGACAGCGATGCCGAGCGATCGCGCGTAGGATACGGCCCACCGCGGAATGCGTCGTCGCACCCCTGTTTTCCGATGCGTGAATCGCTACAGTCGCGTCACCAAGGCGGCCCGCACTCCGGGATGCTCATGTCCGGCAAGGCGAATACGATGCAAGATCGATTTGAAAAAGGGCTGGCCACGATCCGCAATGCTCTCGACGCGGCGATCCATGATCGAGGGGTGGAAGGCTCCCGTGTCGATTGTAGCATCGACGCTTCGGGGGCGCAGTCGGCGCGCTTCAGCATCACTGCGGACGGCAAGACCGAGGTTCAGAATTTCAGCCGAGAGGAGATCGAGGACTCCGGTGATGCGATCGACGCGCCGGTGGCGTTGAAGGTACGAATGCTGGTGAGTCATTTCGTTCGCTGACGAACGTGATGAGCCGCTCCTGAGTTGTTGTGTGCCAGACCGGGCCGCGACGGCACCGGGCGCCAAGAACCACACTCGGCCCAACGCTACTCAAGATCTCTCCTCGGCGAAGGGCCCGACCCCGCCGAATCATTTGCGGTGCACCATTTGGCGCGGCGCCGCTAACCTTCCTTTGCCGAATCACGTACGCTGCGACCGTGTTTACTCGCGGCCCTCGAGGCTAAGGACGGTTTTGGATGAGTCATGCTCCAGTAACGCTGCGTTTTTCCATGCTGTTGTCGATTGCCCTCGTCTGCGTGGCGTTGGGCGGCAAAGCCGCCCACGGGAATGCCAGTTCCGACCACAAATCCATCGGTTCCTATGTGTCTTGCAACGGCACCAGCGATGACACGGGGGGGGCAATGAAGGCGTTCGCGGCTGCGAGGAATTCCGCGTTCACCTTGGTCGTGGACTGTCCGGTTCGGCTGCACTCGGGTGTTGCCGTCGACCGCGGAATTTTCATCGACAGCGGCACATCGGTCGAATTCACCGGCAGTGGCAAATTCATCGTCGATAACCTGTTTCACCCCGCCTTCATCATTGCGAACTCGAACAACATCAAGCTGACCGATTGGAACGTGGTGTGGGACGCGATGCTGCCGATCGAGGGCAGCACGGGGGGCTATGAAATCGATGGCAGGTTCGTCGGTTCGCCTGCGGGGACGAAGACGCAACCTGCCGGTGCGTTCAACGATTTGGTGCTGACCAAATGGCTGTCCGCCAATCGTTCCGTCCATTTCGACAACAGCCAGGGTTGGGTCAAGTCGGTCTGGGTGGGCGGCGTCAATCCGGCGGCCGTTCTGTTCATCACCGGCGATACGTCCGACGTGGTATTCAAGGGTTTGCACATCACCGTGCCGCCCACGGCGGGCGGCGAGCGTTTCCTGCCCATGGCCGTGTCGTTTTCGGGCAATTGGAAAAACAATCAAGTCGTCAACGGGAGAACGCCCCATACGGCCGACTACGTCGCGGTGCCGCATAAGCTGACATTCTCGAATGTGTATTTCGACGGCACGCTGATGGGATGGCAGGGAAATGTGCGCGATGCCACGTTCGACAACATCGAATCGCACCGCTACGCCGACCTGCAGGATGCCAATGGAGGGACCACCGGCGGGATCGGGAAGTGGTATCCGCCTCCGCATCTGTTCTACTTGAACGACCAGAATACAGATCCTGCGCTGGTCAATTCGAACATCCACATCTCCAACGTCGTCGACAGCGGGCCGCGAGTGGGCGTTGCACGAGACAAGGGCGGCTCGGACGGAATGAGCGGCTATGCGAACTCGCTGAAATTGGGCTGTACGAATTGCACCGTGGACCACTACTCGACGAACCGGCCGGACGGCTTCATGGACGTGTTACCGTCCGACGGCCTGACGGTCAGCAACGTGACGGCCACATTCGATTCCACGTTTCTCAACAACGTGTTTCCGGCGGCGATCCGTTTTCCCGCCAATGGATATAGCCACATCACATTCGAAAACATCGTCTTGAGGGACACCGCTGATTCCCCGGTCAAGGGACCGTTTGGCCATGCGACGTCCGCAACGAACGATGGCATCGTCTTCAAGAACGTGCAGGTCATTCTCAATCGATGGCCGAGCAACGATATGCCGGTGCCGACCATTGCGGGCAGGGGCAATGACGTCACCATCGATTTCCTCCTGCAGGCTCAACAAAGGAAATCAACCTATCGGTTGCAGGAGAATGGCCGCTGGAGTTCCACATCGCCCTGATGATCGCGGGCCGGCGTGAATTTCGACTACAACTCGCCATCGAGAGGCAGCCAGGACAGGAGTGTCATCCGCCAGCGTTGCCAACGATTTCGCGCAGGCTCCGTCGTGTATTCGGTGACGACATGTTCATGCTCCGTTGTCCATGTGAGCTGGGGCGTCGTGCCGTTGCCCGCGTGACCGAGGGAGACGGCATACGAGTTGGAGAGCTGCGTGAGTGACTCGAAGCGGCGCGCGGTCGCGGCCGACATGGCGGCGCTGTCGATGATGAGGCCGATCTCCGTGTTCAATCTCTTCGACCTTTGATCGAAATTCATGGATCCAACGAAAATGGATTCACGATCGAACACGTAGAGTTTCGCGTGAAGGCCGTAATTGCCATATCGGGAAATGCTGCGCGGCTGCCCCGTTCCCTGCACGGCTTCGGGGGACGCCCTGATCTCGTGAAGTGCGACTCCGGCGGCCAACAGCTGCAGCCGATAATGGGTATATCCGGACTGGGCCGCCAGATTGGGCGCGGATTCGAGCGAGTTGGTCAGTATCCGCACGCTCACGTGACGCTCCCGCTCGCGCTCGAGCAGGGACAAATCCGCCGGCGCGGGCACGAAGTAGGGCGTGATCATCAACAGTTCATGTCGGACGTCGGCGGCGCGCTGCTCGACGGCCGCATAGATCAATTTGCCGGAGGCGACTCCGTCGATGATCGCGCCTTTGTCCGGGCTGTCGTAGACGAGTCGCGCCTTGGACCAGAGCATCGGATCGCGTCCCGTCGTCATATTCAGCAGAGGCTCGCCACTCTCGATCCGGGATTCAAGTTCGTGCTCGAAGGCGGTCTGATGTTCACCGTCGAGCAGCGCGCGGCGAAATCTGGAGAGGGCCTCACCGGACGTGTTCCGATGGTCGATCGCGATGACCGGCACCGCCTGCTCGCTGTTCCAGAACAGATCGAAGACGCCCGACAATGTCTGCACCACGGGACCGTACACTGCAACGTCGTCGTCGCCGAATTGCGAGTCGGGGTCGATCTGAAAATACTGATTGCCGATGTTTCGGCCGCCGATCAACGCGAATCCGTTGTCGGCCACCATCAGCTTGTTGTGCATGCGGTGATCGAGACGATGCTTGTGGAGCATGAAGTCGAGTGCGCGGAGCGGCCCCACGTGACCGCGATAATCGAATGGGTTGAAAACCCTGATCTCGATGAGCGGGTGAGCCGCCAGAGCGAACAGGCGCTCGTCTCCCGGAAGCGTGTCGCCGTCATCCAGCAACACCCGCACGCGCACTCCCCGGTCCGCCGCCCGCAGCAGCGCCCGCGCGACCAGGGTTCCCGATTCATCGCCGCGGAAGATGTAGTACTGAAGGTCCAGGGCGCTCGAGGCCGCATCGATCAACTCGAGCCGTGCCGCCAGTCCATCGACGCCGACCGGCAACATGTGGAAGGCGGACAGCTTGGGGTCGGGGCTGGTGGCGACGAAGGCCTCATCGACGATGCCGCGACGGGGCTGCACGGCCGTCGAGGCGGGCTTTTGCGCACGGCTGGCGGAGGGAAGCGAGGAACAGCCAAAGGCCGTGAGCATCGTCGCCGACAGGCCGAGCCGCATCGCGAGGTTCAGGAGGGTTCGATTGCGGAACATTCGGGATGCGATTGGATGGATTGCCCGACGGACGCTGGAAGGATACGAAATTTTATCTACGGGGGACCGGCGCGCTTTAGCCCTTGCCCAAAGCGCTCGGGCAGGAGCTGCGCAAGTTCGGCACGGCTCAGATTGCGCCAACGTCCCAGCGCCAGTCCGTCCAGCTTGATGTTCACGAATCGGACGCGAATGAGGCGACGCACCGAGTAGCCGAAGACCTCGCACATCCGCCTGATTTGACGATTCAGACCCTGGGTCAAAATGATTCGAAAAACATTCTTGCTGACCCGGTAGACGCGGCACGGAGCGGTCACGCGGTCGAGGATCTCGACCCCGCCCGCCATGGCGTTGAGGAAATCGTCCGTGATGGGGCGGTCGACCGTGACGAGGTATTCCTTTTCGTGACCGTGGCGGGCCCGCAGCAGGTCGTTGACGATGTCGCCGTCGTTCGTCAGCAGCAGCAACCCCTCGGAGTTCTTGTCGAGGCGGCCGATGGGGAAAATTCGCTCGTGGTGCGAGACGAATTCGATCACGTTGTCGGGCACTCTCGGATCGGTCGTGCATTCGATGCCGACGGGCTTGTGCAGCGCAATATAGACATGTGTCGATTCACCGCCCACGGACCGACCGTCGACCTTTACCGCATCGCCTGGAAGCACCTTGGTGCCCAAGGTCGCCACGACGCCGTTGATGCTCACCCGGCCCCCGCCCACCCAGGAATCGGCTTCCCGGCGCGAGCACAAGCCGCGCTCGCTCAAGTATTTGTTGATGCGCATGCCGGGCGCTTCGTCAGTCACGGGACGAGGCTCTGGCGGTCCGGGCCCGGGTGAGTCGGCGCGAACGAGGAAAGGGCGAGAGGGCCGCCGCGCAGGGGGCTGGCGCTGCTTGGGCATGATGGAATCGGCGACGCCTCGTTGATGTGACGGTGACAGCGATGCGCACCTCCGGCCCGCTCGTCGGCTCATTGTAACCGCTCGCGGCCACGGGGACGAGACGAGGCCCCAATGGGCGGATCGAACAAATCAGCGCAGAATTCCCGGCCGATCGCGGTCAACCCGCGAAGGGTGGGAAGCGCGCCATGGATTCGAACTCGCCGAGCTCTTGATCGTTGCGGACATATAGCCGGCTCGCGTCGCGTACGGGCTGAAAATCCCACGGCGTGTAGCGCCCGGTGCGCAATGCATCGTTGACGAGGTGGCGACGCTGCTGGCTGGCGATGACCGCCGATTCGATCGACTCGAGGTCCCAGCGCTGCGCGACTTCGTCGCGAAATGACCGGATTCTTGCCGTCTGTTCCGGGTGCGAGGCGAGATTCTCGAGCTCATCCGGATCGTCGATCAAATCATACAGTTGTTCCGGATCGACCCGCGAGTGCACGAACTTGTAACGCCCACGTTTGATCATCACCAAGGGTGCGATCGCGCCTTCGGCGAGGTATTCCCCGATGACCTCATCGGCTCCTCGAGCACCGTGCAGTTGCGGCACCAGGCTCGTCCCATCGAGAGGCGTGGCATAGGCGGCATCCCGGCCTGCCAACTCGCACAACGTGGGCAGGATATCGACCAGGGAGGTCGAGTCCGCGACACGACGCGGACCGAAGCGCTGGGGCGAATGCACGATGAGGGGAATGCGGCAGGCGGGCTCGAAGAAATTCATCTTGTACCACAGGCCACGCTCGCCCAGCATGTCGCCGTGATCGGCGATCAACAGCACGATGGTGTTCTCGGCGTATCGAGTATCCGTGAGCGCCGCCATCATGACGCCGATTTGATCGTCGACGTAAGAAACGGCGCCATAGTAGGCACGGCGTGCGGCGCGTGTCTGCGCTTCGTTCACCGGCAGCAGGTCGAGTCCACACACATGCCTCAGCCGCCGCGAATGCGGATCCAGATCCTTCGGGTCGATGGCCACCCTGGGCATGTCGATGTCCACTCCTGCATACCGATCCCAATAAGCCCGCGGAATGACGTAGGGATCATGTGGGTGGGTCATCGAGGCGACCAGGCAGAACGGCCGTTTGTCCTTGCTCCGCGCCATGTCGAACAGCTTCTGTCGTGCGTTGAAGACGACGTCGTCATCGAAATCGATCTGGTTGGTCCGAGTGCAGGGGCCTGCCTGGATCACGGAGTCCATCGTGTGATACCAGCTGGGCCGATGGTCGAAACGGGTCCAATCGGGGGTCCAGCCGAAATCGGCCGGATAGATGTCGGTGGTCAAGCGCTCCTCGAATCCGTGCAGCTGATCCGCGCCGCAAAAATGCATCTTGCCGCTCAGCACCGTCTGATAGCCGCTGTGTCTCAGGTAATGCGCGAACGTCGGTACCTGCGCGGGAAATTCGGCCGCGTTGTCATAGGCCCCGATGGCGGATACCTGGCGGCCGGAGAGGAAGGAAAAACGCGAGGGCGCGCAGAGAGGGCTATTGCAGTAGAACGAGTCGAACACGACGCCCTCCGCGGCCAGCGCGTCGATGTGGGGCGTCTTGGCAACGCGGTTGCCGTAGGCCGGCAGGGCCCGCGAGGTCAGCTGGTCGGCCATCAGAATCAGGAAGTTCGGGCGAGTGGTCAAGAGCATCTCCGCGGGTAATCAGGCGACCCGAATGATCACATGGGCCGTTCGGCGGCGCCAGCGGCTGCCACGCGCACGCAGCATCGCCTTCAGATCACGCGGGCGACGACTTTCGCCCGCGTGATCGACGCCCGATGGGCGTGACTACGCTACTGGTGCGGCTGACTCACGGCCGGGGCACCGGGAGCTCCCGGCGGCGGCGCCGCGTTCTTGACATCGTTGGCGCGCTTGATGAGGAACTCACGGATGGCATGCGTGTCCTCCGGCGTGAGCACCGTGGCAAAGGATGCCATGCCCTTCACCGAGAGCACGCCCTTCAGCACGATCGTATCGAAGCCTTCCTGCGTATGAAGCATCGGCGTGCGCGTGAGATCGGGGAAATTCGCTCCCCGCGTCTGGCCGCGATCGCCGTGGCATGCCGCGCAGTACTCGGTGTACTTTTTGCTGCCCGCGTCGATGAGATCCGCCGATGCCGTGGAGGGTGGTGGATCGAGCGGCAGCGGCGTGAATTTCTGCTCCGGCGGCAGCTGCGCGGTGCCAGATAGCGAGTACACCAGCATGCGGGAATAGTTCGGTGCGTAATAGCCCCCCAGCGTGTTGCCGCCGACGCTAAATGCGACGTACTGCTGTCCATCCAGTTCATAGCTGATGGGAGGGGCGAGCACAGCGGTCTGCACTTCCGCACGCCAGAGCTTTTCGCCCGTGCGCGCGTCGAACGCCCGCACTTCCTGGGCACTGCCGCCGCCCTGAAACACCAGCCCGCTCGCCGTCACCAGCGCGCCGCCCGTCGGTCCCTGGTTCTGGTCTGTCTTCCAGACCTGCTTGCCGGAGACGGGATCGATTGCCTGCACATAGCCCGAGAATCCCTGCTTCTCGTTGGGATGAGTGGAGTAGAACGTGATCGGGGCCGTGAAATCGAGCCCCAGGTTGTAGCCGACTGGATTGGGCGTGAAGTTCGCGTCCGCCACCATCGGAAAATAGGCCTGCTGGGTCGGGACGTACAGCAGACCCGTATCCGGGCTGTACGCATTGGCCTGCCAGCCGTGGGCGCCTTGGACCCCGGGCGACAGATTGAATGGCTTGCCCAGGGGAAAGCGGGCCTCGGGCTTGATGCGCGGACGCCCGGTTTTCATGTCGACCCCGTCGTTCCAATTCACGTCGGTGAACGGGGATGCGCGCAGCAGAGTCCCCTTGGCCGCATCGAGGATGTAGAACATGCCGTTCTTGTTGGGCTGCATGATGACGCGATGCTTCTTGCCGTCGATGGTCAGATTGGCCAGCGTCATGGGGCTGGTGGCATCGTAGTCCCAGGTGTCGGCCGGCACCGTCTGGTAGTGCCAGACGTAGGTGCCGGTTTCCGGCTTCAGGGCGATGATCGAGGCCAGGTAGAGATTATCCCCGGTGGTGGGGTCCCGATACAGATCGTTCCACGGAGTGCCGTTGCCGGTGCCGAAGTAGATGAGATCGGTGACCGGATCATAGATGATGGCGTCCCACACGGTGCCGCCCCCGCCGAGCTTCAATCCCTGGTCGCTCCAGGTGCCGGCGGCTTTTTTCATGGCCGCATTCTCGAACGGCCCCGTCGTGTTCGCCGGCACAGTATAGAACCGCCAATCCATCTTCCCGGTCTCGGCATCGTACGCGCTGATATAGCCGCGAACACCGTATTCCCCGCCGGACTCGCCGATCAGCACCTTGCCCTTGGCAATTCGCGGTGCGCTGGTGATCGAATAGTGCTTGTCCTTGTCGATGGTGAGCGTGGACCAGACCTCCTGTCCCGTCTTCGCATCGAGGGCCACCAACCGGCCGTCCAGGGTGCCGATGTAGATCTTGCCGTTCCACGCCGCGATCCCGCGATTGGCGATGCCGCAGCAGACGTTCCGGATCCATTCGCCCGGCGTCTTCGGATTGTATTCCCACAGCGTCCTGCCGTCGCGGGCGTCGAAGGCGTAGACCTTGCTCCAGGCGGTCGAGACGTAGATCACGCCGTCGATGTAGAGCGGCGTTCCCGTCTGAGGCAGATTGGTGTCGTAGTCTGCGAACCATTGAAGGCCGAGTTGCTTGACGTTGTCGCGATTGATCTGCTTGAGGCCGCTGAAGCGCTGTTCCTCGTAGTTGCCGCCGTAGGTCATCCATTGGGATGGCTCCGATGCTGCATGGAGCAGGCGCTTGGCGGTCACGTCGGCGGCCGTGGCCGCCGGCTCCGAATATGCACCTGCCGACAATAGGGTTGCCAGCATGGCAGCCAGTCCAATGGACCACTTATGCGTCACTATTAATTCCCCTCAATCATTTTTCAGAGTAAGAAGGGCACTTCGCAGTGCTCCCCCAGCGTAGGGCAAGCGCCTATTCTAATCTCAATGTGGATCGCGGCGCGCCACAAGGTATGGCCCGCCATATGTCCAATCGGATTTATCAGCTTGCCCCGGCATGCGCTAGTCCGAGCGTGAAATAATTCTCGCCCGGCGCGCCGGGAAGGGGAGCGCATCCGTCGCAAGGGCCGCGCGCGCTGCGCTCGCAATCCTCGCTCATGACGAGTTCCTCTTCGTGGCTCGACGCGGTCCGGTTGCACACAGGGAATACAATACTCGTCAGCAGGAATTGCCTAGATTTTGACGGCGAGTCTGTCAAAGTGCGCGGAGTGCGATGTCGCACCGAGGAGAGCGCCGATGGAGTCGTACACCGGGAGGGCCAGGGCTCCGCGCAGAGCCGTGGGAGCGCTGTGCCTGTTGTTTCATACGGCGCAACTGATGGGCATCAGCGCAGGTTCCGCCGCAATCGCGGCCGGCCCCGCGTCCGTCGACGCCGGACGCATCCAGGATGGCGCCGGCGAGGCGCGCAATTGGCTGTCGACCGGACGCACCTACGATGAGCAGCGCTACAGCCCGCTGCGCGGAATCAATGCCGATAACGCCAGCCACCTCGGTCTTGCCTGGTACGCCGACCTCTATGTCGAGCGAGGGCAGGAGGCTACCCCATTGGTGGTCGACGGCATCATGTATGTTTCGACCGCCTGGAGCCTCGTAAAAGCGTATGACGCGCGGACCGGAAAAATACTCTGGTCCTATGATCCGAACGTGCCTCGGAACATCAACGTGAACGGATGTTGCGACGTGGTGAACCGCGGGGTGGCTGCTTGGAAGGGCAAGATTTTCGTGGGCGCTTTCGACGGCCGTCTCATCGCGCTCGACGCCAGATCGGGCAGGCCGCTGTGGACGACCTGGACCGTCGATAGAACGAAGCCTTATACGATCACGCAGGCGCCCCGCGTTGTCAAGGGGCGCGTCATCATCGGAAATGGCGGCGGGGAGTACGGGACGCGGGGTTATATTTCCGCGTACAACGCGGAGGACGGAACATTCGCGTGGCGTTTCTACACGGTGCCCGGCGATCCATCGCAGCCGTTCGAAAACGAAGCCATGGCGCGGGCGGCGAAGACCTGGTCGGGCGAGTGGTGGAAGCTGGGTGGAGGGGGCGCCGTCTGGGATTCCATGTCGTACGATCCCGACCTCAATCTCATCTATTTCGGCGTGGGCAACGGCACCGAGTGGGACCAGCGAGCGCGCAGCCAAAACAAGGGCGACAACCTTTTTCTGTCCTCGATCGTGGCGGTCGACGCCGATACCGGCGCCTACGCATGGCATTACCAAGCGACCCCGGGGGAGGAATGGGATTACGACGCCGTCCAGCAACTCGTACTCGCCGATCTGGCCATCGGCGACGTGCCCCGCAAGGTGCTCATGCAGGCGAACAAGAACGGGTTCTTCTACGTCCTCGACCGCAAGACGGGCGCGCTGGTGTCGGCGACGCCCATCGTTCCCGTCAACTGGGCGCATGGGGTCGACATGAAGTCCGGCAGACCGATGGAGAATGGCGGTATCCGTTACAGCGAGACGGGTAAGAGCGCATCCATCATGCCGGGACCGGTGGGAGCCCATTCGTGGCAGCCGATGGCGTATAACCCGACGACCGGGCTCGTGTACATACCCACGCAGCAGGTCACGAGCGAATTCGATGTGCTTTCGAACTACAAGGTGTCACCGCTCGGTTGGAATATCGGCGTCGGGATGCGCGGCACCAACGTGAAAAGCACGGGTTTCCTGTTGGCATGGGACCCGGTTCGCCAACGTGAAGCCTGGCGTGTGCCGTATCTCGGACCGTGGAACGGTGGCACCGTCACGTCCGCCGGCAACATCGTGGCAGAGGGCGATGCGGCGGGAAACTTCGCCGTGTACCGGGCGGACAACGGACAGAAGCTGTGGTCGATGTTCGTGCAGTCCGGCGTGATGGCGGCGCCCATCCTGTATGAAGTTGGCGGCGAGGAATATATCGCCGTGCTGAGTGGCTGGGGCGGCGCATTCGCGCTGAGCGCCGGCAAGGAGGCCGGACAGTCGGGAAATCTGCGCAATGTGAGCCGGGTGCTCGCGTTCAAGCTGGGCGCCAGCGGCACGTTTACGTTTCCTTCCGTCGATCCGGTCAGAGTGACCCTCGATCCGCCGCCCGAGCCGGCGGACGCGGCCTCCGTCGCGCGCGGGGAGCCTCTCTTTGGCCAGTACTGCAGTGTCTGTCACGGCGGGGGCGCCGTGAGCGGTGGGCTCACCCAGGATCTTCGGGCGTCTAAATTCCTGACATCGGATGTCTACTACGACATCGTTCTCGGAGGTCTCATGAAGGATGAGGGAATGGTGTCATTCAAACCGGTGTTGACCCGCGCCGATGCCACGGCCGTGCGCAATTACGTCATTCATCGCGCGAACGAGGATACGAAGCATCCTGGCCCGCCGAACGTGTCCACCGAGCCGGAACGTCGTTGAGGGAGGGGCTGGCGCCCCTCCCCACGACCATCGCCTTGGTCGGACGACGATCACCGCGGTTTGACGTTATTGGGACGTCCTCCGGAGGATCCCCCGGAAGACCGGCCCTGGATCGACCTGCCTCAAGCCTTGCCGTAGCCGATGATGCCCTTGGTCTCGAGGAATTCGAGGATGCCCCAATCGGCATATTCCCGGCCGTTCCCCGACTGCTTATAGCCGCCGAAGGGAGCGTGAGTATCCCAGTCGGGATAGTTGATGTTGACGTTGCCGGCCCGCAGTTCCGCGGCGACTCGGCGCGCATGCTCGAGATCGGTGGAGGACACGTAGGCGGCCAGGCCGTAAACCGAATCGTTGGCCTTGTCGATGGCTTCCTGCTCGGTTTCGTACGGAAGAATGCACAGCACCGGCCCGAAAATTTCTTCTCGCGAAATGGTCATCTCATGTCGAACGTTGCCGAACACGGTCGGCTTGACGTAGTAACCGCTGTCGAGACCCGACGGCCGGCCGGTGCCGCCCGCCACGAGAGTGGCACCTTCGTCGATCCCCGCCTGGATCAGATGTTGGATCTTGTCGAACTGCACCCGGCTGACGACGGGACCGAGAACGGTGTCGGCCGCGCGCGGTGCGCCGACATGTTGAGACGCAGCAACTCCCTTGGCGATTTCCAGGGCTTCGGCATGCCGGTCCGCCGGCACGAACATGCGAGTGGGAGCGTCGCAGGACTGGCCGCTGTTGGAGAAACACGCGGCGGTGCCACGGCTCACGGCATCGTTCAAGTCGGCATCCGGGAGGATGATGTTGGCGGATTTTCCGCCCAACTCCTGGGCGACGCGTTTGACCGTGTCCGCCGCCGCTTTGGCGACCAGAATGCCGGCACGGGTCGATCCGGTGAACGACATCATGGCGATGTCCGGATGGCGTGACAGGGCCTCGCCGACGCCGGGACCATCCCCGCTGATGAGGTTGAACACCCCCTTGGGTACGCCCGCGTCGTGCATGATCTCGGCAAAGATGATGCCGCTGATCGGCGCGATTTCGCTCGGCTTCAACACCATCGTGCAGCCGGCCGCGATGGCGGGCGCCACTTTGCAGACGATCTGGTTGAGCGGCCAGTTCCATGGCGTGATGAGTCCCACGACGCCGATCGCCTCGTGAACGATGCGAGTGGTGCCTCGTTGGAAGGAAAACTCGAGTTCCTCCAGCGACTTGATGGTCGCCTCGAGATGCACCTGGCCCGCCCATGCCTGGGCTTCCCGGGCGAATTTCAACGGTGCTCCCATCTCATCGCTCACGGCCTGAGCGATCTCTTCATGGCGCGCGTTGTACAACTCGAGCACCTTGCGAAGCAGCGCGAGCCGAGCTTCGCGCGTCGTGCGCGAGAAACTCGGAAACGCGGCTTTGGCCGCCGCGACGGCGCGATCGACGTCCGCCGCGCTGCCCATTGAAATCTTGGTGTAGGCCCGTTCCGTCGCCGGGTTGATGACATCGAGGGTTTTCGGCACGGCCGGGCTGACCCATGCTCCATCGATGTAGAATTGCTCATGGTGATTCGACATAGGTCCTCTGCGGTAGATCCAAACAGGTGGTTGGCCGGTCGCAGTGTGTATAGGGCATCGCAAATCTGCAAGTTCATGGTGTTGCGGCCCATGAGCCGATGAGGGCAGAATCGGGGGCTTGACGGCACTTTCGGGGAGTAAACATGTGCGAGCACGACGATCTCGATGAGTTTGCGCGGCGTTCGGCCGACCTGACACGCAGGCAGTTCGGCGCCATGGCGCTGGGCGCTGGGTTGGCGGCCGCGCTGCCCCGACTGGCGGACGCGGCACAGACCCAGGGGTCGGACGTCGATATCAAGACGCCCGACGGCATTGCCGATGCCTATTTCGTCCACCCGACGAATGGGAAGCATCCCGCCGTGCTGATCTGGCCGGATATCTTCGGGCTGCGCCCGGCTTTTCGGGACATGGCCACCCGGCTCGCCGAGTCCGGCTATGCCGTCCTGGTCATCAATCCGTTCTATCGCACGAAGCGGGCTCCGACAGCTCCCGCGAATCCTGATTTCAACGACCCTCCCACGCGCCAGGCGTTGATGACGCTGGCCGGCACCTTGACCCCGGAGACAGCGGTGACCGACGCCAAGGCGTTCGTCGCGTTCTTGGACGCCCAACCCGCCGTCGACCTGAAGCGAAAAATGGGCACCACCGGATACTGCATGGGCGGGCCCTTCGTGATGCGCACGGCCGCCGCATTTCCCGCCCGCGTCGGTGCCGGGGCGACGTTCCATGGGAGCGGTCTCGTCACCGACAAGCCCGACAGCCCCCATCTGCTGATCCCGGAGATGAAAGCGCACTTTCTGATCGCGATCGCCGAAAATGACGATTCGAAGCAGCCGGATGCCAAGGATGTGTTGCGTGCGTCGTTCGCCAAGGCGCGGTTGCCCGCCGAGGTGGAGGTGTACGCCGGCACCATGCATGGGTGGTGCCCGCCCGACTCGCATGTCTACGATCGCGACCAAGCCGAGAAGGCCTGGAGCCGGTTGCTGGCGCTGCTCAAAACATCGCTCGCCTGACGCCGCAACGGGTCGGGTAGGCGGGGCGGGGCGGCGGAATGCAAACGAGCGAGGTGCCTGTTGCGGCGCTTGACGAAGTATCTTAAGATATATATCGTAAGATCATTGACAAACGCAAATCAGGAGAATTGGTGATGAGGCACGGAGAGCGCTTCGGCGCAGGATGTGGAGATGACGGGGTGGGGCTGCGGTCTTTGTGGCTTGCCAAGATGCGCCATGGTGGCGGCGGCCTTTTCTCGCGCCGTGGCGGCGGGTTCGGCGGCGGCGGAGACGATTTCTCGCGCGGCCGGAAATTCAGTTCCGATGATCTTCAGCTGCTGCTCATCGCGCTGCTGGCCGAGGCGCCGCGTCACGGCTATGAGCTCATCAAGCTCCTCGAGACTCGCTCGAATGGTTTCTACACGCCGAGCCCGGGGATGATCTATCCGGCCCTGACCTATCTCGAGGAGATCGGGTACACGACGGTGGCGGTGGAGGGTAATCGCAAGAGTTATTCCCTGACGGCCGAGGGACGGGCCTACGTCGAAACGAACCGCGACCGTGCCGACGTGATGTGGGCCAAGCTCAATTTTCTCGGCAAGAAGATGGGCTTGGTGCGCAGGGCATTGGCGGGCGAGGACGCCGATGACGAAGGTCAGGGCCGGCATCCGCTCGACGAATTATTGAAGGCACGCATGAAGTTGAAAGAACTGTTGCACGAGCGAAGTCATGCCTCGCCCGACGAGCAGAGGCGCATTGCGCAGGTGCTCGAGCGCGCAGTGATCGAAATCACTAACGGTGCGGAATCGGATTCGAAGGAGAATTGAAGGTGCGTCAAGCTCCCTGTATCGTGAGCGCCTGTTGGCATCGGGTTTGAGGCGTGCGCGAAGTCCGGCTTGGTCTCGTCGAGGATCTCGAGCAAATCCTTGCGACGCTCGGCCGGGATCTGCGCGTAGGGCGCGCTCTGGTCTCGTCCGCTCAGAATCTCGTTGAGTCGGCCGTACACGAAATCCTTGGCCGCGGCGGGCAGATGATCGAAACCCGCAGAGTAGATCAGAAAGCTCAGCGGGTACTTGAAGAGCCGCGTCTTCAGGTCGAATTCCCGCAACGAGCGACCCTGCCGATCGCGGGGGCCCTGGGCTTGAAACCAGGCATCGAAGCCCGAGCCGCTCGCGATGTTGCCGGACAAGGGCGCCGCATTGACGAACAACATCGCCTGGACCAATTGCTCGAGCATCGGCTTGAAAGCCGCCTGCGTGCGCGGCGGTAATCCGGCCCAGGGGCCGTCCGCGGCCGCGCTCGGTGCGCCGGTCTTCGCCATGAGCCATCGGGTCTTGTAGTTCGCGCGGGTGATGAGGTCGTGCACGTACACCTGATGGTCGAGCACGAGCAGCGCCACGATGTCGCTCTTGTTGGTGATGTAGGGGCTCGTCGGAAACAACCCCTCGAGCGTCGACAAGTTGCCGCGGCTCACCTGGGCAAGTTTCACGGGGTTCTTCGCGGGGTCCTTCATGATGTTGCCGAGGTGCACGAGCTCGCCCTGACCACCCGTCACATACCAACCGCCCCAGCGGTCCTCGAGGGGCGTTTGGTCACTGGTTTCGGTGGCCACGACGTCGGTCATCACGTCGCCGTTCGTGCGTGTGAAGGCGGACTGGAACAGAAATCGGGGTACCCCGCCTCCAGAGAGGGAAAAGGTGTCATGACAGACCAGACAGCGCTGCATCTCGCGATCGAATCGCGCCGGCCCGGTCGTCTGATTTTGCAAGGTATAGAAGACCGGCCCGAGTTCCGTGTCCATGGTCGCCACCTCGATCAGCCCCCCTTGCACCCACCCGACGTAGGTATCGTCGTTGAAATACAAGGCCCGCGGCGTCGCGGCGCTGATGGCCTCGATCTGCATGCTGCTCTTGGAAAAAACGAGCGTTTGCGAACTGGAATCGATGCCGAGTGCGCGCAGCAGCGAGTCGAGATAACCGCGCGGCCCACGGGACTCGAGTTTCAGCTCACCGCGATCCAGGCGGCCCTGGAGCCGGGAGATCGCATTGTTGGACGCGTGCTCCGAGTACCCAATGAAGGGATATTCGACGTCGTACTTCAGGTCGGTGGGCGGCGCCGGCGGGGGTGGCGACGGTTCCGCCGCGCCGCCTGGTGACATCGCAACGAGGCAAAACAGGCCCAAGAGCGCCCGCATGAATCGGGCACCCTGGAATCCCCGCCGTGAGGCCGTCTTTTCGTGGAATCGCATGTTTCAATTGTATCGGTTCCTGTCCGGCCGGTACGCCTTGCGCGTCACGGCCGTGCGCCCCAGACTTGCGGAATGACACGTATCTTCATCACGGGTTCCGCGGATGGACTTGGGCAAATGGCCGCGCGGCGAACTACTTCAGTTCGATCTCGATGAATCGGAACTCGAAATCGTTGGCATTGACGACGTTGTGTGCGATACCCGCGGGGCGCGCGTAGGAGACGCCCATTGCCAGGCGTGCCTCTTTCGTGCCCGCAGCATCCTCCAATCGCAGGATTCCGGTGCTCAGCGGGACGACGACGTAATCATGGGCGTGGACGTGGAATCCAGTCTCGGCGCCGGGCGCGAAACGGTATTCGGTGACGATGACGCGGTCGTTCTCGAGCTGCGAAATGCCGATGGCTTTCATGACGTATAACTCCCTATTGCCGGCAAAAAGGGCTTAAATTCCACCCTGGCTTCTCTCACCGTCCGGAGTCGGCTCATTTGAACATATCCATTGGACGAATCCGGCAATGATCGAAAGTGATTTGGATCCCTGGCCGGTTCAGGCTCTCGAGGCGACGCTGGGGTTGGCCACGGCCGGCCAGAGCGCCTCGGCCGACCTGCCGCCCTTATGGCATTGGCTGTATTTCCTGCCGACGGCAGCCCGCGCCGCGATCGGACCCGACGGACACATGGTCAATCAGGAATGGGTCGATTCCACGCTGCGGCGCCGGCGCTTGTTTGCCGCGGCCCGCACCGAATTCATGCGGCCCCTTCGCATCGGCGTCCGCGCACAGATGCAGGAGCGGGTCCTGGGCCGACGCGACAAACAGGGGAAGAGCGGCCCCTTTCATGTCGTCACGGCCGAGCATCAGTATTTCCAAGACGGGAAACTGTGCATCCGCGAGGAACGCGATATCGTGTATCTGCAGGGGCCCGTCTCCGCTCAACCGGCGCCCAAGGACGATTTCGCGATCAAGACCGTGTCCAAGGACTCCTGGTCGCTGACGTTGACGCCGGATCCGGTCATGCTGATGCGTTTTTCCGCCTTGACGTTCAACTCCCATCTCATCCATTTCGACCAGCTCTATACCCAGCGTGAGGAGGGCTATCCGGAGCGGGTCGTTCACGGCCCCTTGGTTGCGATCGTTCTCGCCCGGTTGCTTGCGCTCAATCAAGCGGAGCGAATACGCCGCTTCGATTTCCGCGCCCGCAGCCCGCTGTACGTGAATCAGGTCGTGCAGTTCATGGGCAAACCCGAAACCGACCGCGTCGAGTTGCGGGCGATCGGGCTATCCGGGATGTTGGCGATGGAGGCGACGGCATGGCTCGGTCCAGGCGCGGCCTGAGGTTCTGGGCTCCATGGACATGGCATTGTATGGCGTCGCCTGCTCCTGGTCGCGGGGCCTATGAGCCGTAGTGGACGACCCGCTGGACCGCTAGAGATCCTCCATGCTCGCCGCGGGAGCGTCGATGAGGGGAGGATGCTCGTCCCGGTGGGAGGCGAGTCGCAAACGGCGCAGCCGCGACGGTTCGACGCACCGATGTTGCGCGTCCGATCCGCGCTACCCGAGGAGTCTGCGCGGCAGAAAGAAAAAGAAGTGAACATGAAAATTCCGGCCTCTCACGATGGCGTAGGATCGACGATCGCACTACGGGGAGGGGTTCAAGCACCCCCCAAAACATCGGTTTTACGACGACTATTCTTCTGCCGCGCAGACTCCTAGGCGATCGCCGCAATACAGTGCGGCCATCCAGCATGGTCGGCGAGCCCCAGGAGTGATTAAATAACCAACCAGTCAGGCGCAATTCGAGCAGCCGTGAGGGTTTTAGCATGTATTCGCAAATTCTGGTTCCCGTGGACGGCAGCACGGCGTCCATCTGCGGTTTGAAAGAAGCGATCAGCATCGCCGCGGAACACGGCAGCAAGTTGCGGTTGCTCCACGTCGTACGCACACCGGCGCTCGACTACGGCTACGACTCGGGATCGTGCAAGCAGGATGTCATCGCATCACTCTGCCAGAGCGGCAAGGAGATCCTCAATGCGGCGGAGATCGTGGCCCGGGACGGGGGTCTGGCTCCTGAGTGCGTGTTGATCGAAGCCACCGGAGGCACCGCAGCCGACGTGATTCTCGATCAAGCGACGCAATGGCCGGCAAGCCTCATCGTCATGGGCACCCATCCGCGCGACGGACGTACCCGCGTCGGCAGCGACACGGCCGAGGTCCTCGCGAAGGCGCCCGTTCCCGTGCTCCTGCTGCGGAGCGCGGCACCACCGATCGCCGCCGTACATCGCCCCTTGGAATATGTATCGGTCGCTTGAGAGTCCCGGGGCGGCGCCCCCTTGGCGCCTTGCCTGAGTCACGCCATCCGATTGATGGTCTTGCGCAAACGTGACCATGGCGCCATGGAGGGGATAGCGTGTGGCGGTCAATTCGGTGCGTTCGGCACGTGTCGCTGGCCCGGCCGGTGAGCGACCATTGAAAATCGTGCGCGATAGTCTGACCGGCGCCGCACCATGCCGCCTTACGGAGAACCCGCAGGAAAACCAGGAATGCCACGCATTGGATTCGCGCCTCGATGGAGCGATGATGGCGCCATCGTATGGAGTTGACCGATGCCCGCTATTCGTCGAATCATGGTCGCCGTGAAGGACTTGGAGAGTCGTCATCTGCCGGCGGTGCTCAAGGCGGCCCAGCTGGCGCGCGCCTACGGCGCCACGTTGGAATTATTCCATGCATTGAGTGCGCCGCTCTACATCGATCCCGCGTTCAATTCCGCCGGCGGTCTGACGCCGCTGGAGCACGAGATGCGCCAGAATGCACTGCGGCGCTTGGAGGGGATCGCCGACCGGCTGCGGCTGCACACCATCAAGGTTACCATCGGGGCCGAGTGGGACTATCCCGCGCACGAGGCGATCATCCGGCGCTCGCGCGCCATCAAGGCCGATCTCATCATCTCCTCTCTGCATCCCGGCAAGCATCGTGCACCGTGGCTCATGCGGCTGACGGATTGGGAGATCCTGCGCTGGAGTGAGGTCCCGGTGCTCTTGGTCAAGAACTCGCATGCGTACCGCCATCCGGCAATTTTGACGGCAATCGACCCGGGCCGGGCCCGTGGCAAGCCATTGCAGTTGGATCGCGCCATCGTGGCGATGGGTAGGTCACTGGCCTCGGCGCTGTCGGGAAGCCTGCATGCGGTCCACGCATACGAGCGGTTTCCCGTGAGCGTGGCGTCCAAGACCGGCCGACCCGGTGGCATCGAAGCCGGTCTTCGGGCGGTCACGCGGCATGCCCAGCTACGTTTCCGCTCCGCGCTGAGCAGCGCGCGCATCGCCCGGTCGCGTCAGTTTCTCATCGCCGGGGACCCCGCCGCCGCCATTGGTGAGGCCGCTCAGCGGAGCCATGCCGCGGTCGTGGTCATGGGCGCGCTGTCGCGGACGGGGATCAAACGTCTGCTGTTCGGCGATACGGCCGAACGGACATTGGACGATTTGAGCTGCGACATCCTCGTGGTGAAGCCAGCCAGCTTCTCCAGCCAGGTCCCACGCAAGTCACGGGGACCGAGGGTCCGGGCGATCGTACCGGCCGGAATGTTGGGGGGCTGAGGAGCGAGACATGGAAATCGGACACACACACATTCCGGCCGAATGGATCGACTTATGTAAGACGGGGGCCGACCGGCACCGATTGATCGCCATTGAAGCCTTCCTGCGCGCCAAGGCTCGCGGCTTCGGCCCCGGCCGGGAATTGGAGGATTGGCTTCTGGCGGAGCGGGACGTCAATGCCGCGTGCGGCCTGATCGAGCCGGAGCCGCGCTGGGATCTGTGAGCAGTCAGGGAGGTAGCCGTGTCGGCACGTCAATGGCGGCTCGCCGGTTCGGGACTCTTTCGATAGTCCTGCATGATCCGCCGGAGGTGGGAGGCGCGACGCTGTTCGATGGCGCCGACGTCATTGCTGGAAGCCGTGGATCCAACACCCGCGCTCACTCGCGCGCCCCCGATCACCCATGTCAATCGTTGATGCGGCGGCACGTCGCCGCCGTCAGGTCGAGGCCGGTGTTCTTCAGTGCCCATGCGTCGCACTCGAGCACGGTTCCTGGAGGCGGCGCTTCGGACCCCCAAGATTTTGGCGCGGGCGGATAGATCGCGCTACGTAGAGGGGCCCGCAGCGGACGAGGAAGGTCTCATGGGTGCGGGTGCGGGGGTTGCCGAGTTGCTCGGGCGTGTCGGATAATCGCTCCTTAACAAGGAGTCGTCATGGCAAGAGTGAGCGAAGCACCGGCCGTCGTGCCCATGGTCTACGTCATCGATGACGACGACGGGATGCGGCGCGCCTTGAGCCTGCTATTGGATACGGTGGGTTACAAAACGGTGGCTTTTTCGAGCCCCAAGGATTTCCTGTCCCAATTCAAGTCCCATGTTCCGGGGTGCGTGGTGCTCGACATCCGGATGCCCGGCATGAGCGGGTTGGAACTGCAGCAGCACCTCAATCGGTCTGGCTCCATGCTTCCCGTCATTTTCATCACGGGACACGCCGACGTGCCGATGGCCGTGCAGGCCATGAAGGAGGGCGCATTCGAGTTCATTCAGAAGCCGTTTCGCGATCAGGATCTGCTCGACCGCATCAACCACGCTCTCAAACAAGATGCAGACAATCGCTCCACGCTGGCGCGCCGTGCGGACATCGTGGAGCGACTCGATTCATTGACGCCCCGTGAACGCCAGGTCATGTCGATGGTGGTCGACGGTGCGGCGAACAAGGTCATTGCCGTGGACCTCGGCTTGAGCGAGAGAACGGTTGAAATTCATCGGGCCAAGGTGATGGAGAAGATGGGTGCGCGCTCCATCGCTCATCTGGTGAAACTGCAAATGAGTCTCTCCGACAACGCCTGAAGAATGCCGCAGTGCCATGCGCCCATCTCCGCATCGACCGGCCCATGATCTCTTGCAAAGGACTCAACGTACGCGGGGGCATTAGGCACCCTAGCGGCAATGGTTCCGGATACGAGGACCGAGGCGAGGCTCCTCAATGGTGTACGTGATTCCATGGACCCAAGATGGTCACCGCGCCGAACAGCAGCAGCAGCCAGCCCGCCGCAACGTTCAGTCCCCGCGCCATCGCTACGCGTCCCATCTGTGCACTGACTACGCTGGCGCCGAACACGGCCGGGGCCGTTCCCAGGCCGAAGCACAGCATGAGGGCCGCGCCCTGCAATGCGCCACCCTTGAGCGCCGCGAAAATCAGCATCGAGTAGATGAATCCGCAGGGGAGCCAACCCCACAACATTCCCAACAGCAGCGAACCCGTGATGCTCGTGGCCGGCAACGAGCGGGCCAAGGGCGCCACATGGCGCCACAGGCGACCACCCATGCGCTCGACCACGGCCAACGGCCGCCAATGGAACAGCGCCCCGACGCCCACCGAAATCAGGACCAGGCCCGCCAGTGCACGCGCAACCAGGGTCATACGATCGAAATCGAGCATTCCCAGCAACAGTCCGCTGAATGCGCCAACGATGGCGCCGGCAAGCGTGTAACTCGTGAGGCGGCCGGCCTGATAGGAGGCCGCGAGCAGGAATGCACGCTTCGCGGTCGACGCACGGCGCGCCCGCAGCCCCAGTGCTCCCGACAGACCTCCGCACATGGCAAGACAATGAATACTGCCCGCCATGCCGGCGACGAACGCCGCGGACAAGGAGACCGCATCGCAGGCCAGTGCCGGGTGCAGCATGGCCTAGCCCGGTGGCTCGGGCGACGGCGTCGGCATCGAGGTCGCGGCGGCAGGCATGCGCTCATCGATGAGGATCTCCCAGCCCGGGGATTCTAGGTCATCGAACTGGCCGGTACGAACCGCCCAGAAGAATCCCCACAAACCACAGCCAGCCAGAAGCAGGGTGACCGGGATCAGGATGGCGATGAGCGTCATGAGGAAATTCCTTGCAGGGCAGGTTGTGGGGCGACAGACGCCGCCGTGATGGCTGCCGCGGGACCGACGCCCGCGACGAGCGCCGGTACGCCGCGGATCAGGCGCAGAGAATTGAGAACGACCACCATGGAACTCAGCGACATCCCGATCGCGGCCACCCACGGGGGCACCCAGCCGATCGCCGCCAGCGGCATGGCGGTGAGGTTATAGGCCGCCGCCCATACGAGATTCTGCCGGATCACGCGCGTCGCGCGCCGGGCCAGGACGAAGGCACCAGGAAGCGCCTGCAGCGAGTCGCCCACCAGAATCAAGTCCGCACCCGCCAGCGTCAGGGCGGAGCCGCGGCTCATGGCGATGGATACGCCGGCGCCGCCGAGCACCGGCGCGTCGTTGATGCCGTCGCCCACCATGGCAATGAACTCCCCCTGCGCGGTGAGCGCCCGCACCCGTTCGAGTTTGTCGCTCGGGGATTGTCGTGCCGAGAAGGTGTCGACGCCGCAGTGCAGGGCGACGCGGCGCACCGCGGCGAGCGAATCGCCGCTGAGGATCTCGATGCCCAGTCCGAGGTCGCGAATGCTGCCGACCGCCGCTGCACTTTCGGGGCGAGGCGCGTCGGCGACCGTGAAGGCCGCGAGCACACCGTCACGGCTGGCGAGGTAGATGGCGGCGTCGCTATCGCCGGCATCGGAGGCGGCGGGTCCGCGATCGAGTCCGGCGACGAAGGCGCGCGTGCCGATGCGGTAGTCGCGACCATCGACGGCGCCGGCCACACCGCCGCCGGCGACCACCCGCACTTGGGTGGCTTCGAGGCCTCCCTGCGGTGTATTTCCGAAGGCGCGCGCGAGCGGATGCTCGGAGCCGACTTCGAGGGCGGCTGCGATGTTCATGCAGTGATTCGCGGTCAATGTGCCGCGCGGCGTGCAGGCAGCCACGGACATCCTACCGTTGGTCAGCGTACCGGTCTTGTCGAACACCACGCGGGTGACCTTGGCGAGTCCTTCGATGGCATCGGCGTTGGTGACCAAGACCCCGCGGCGCGCGAGCGCCGCATTGGCGCTTGCGACGGCCACCAGCGTGGCCAGAGAGAACGCGCACGGACAGGCCACCACCAGCACCGCCAGGGTGGCGTCGAAGGCACGGCTGGGATCCATCACGCTCCAGAAGGCACACACGAGCGTGGCGCCGACCAGGACCCGGATGAGAAACCGGCTGGCCAGCCGGTCGCCGGCGCGGGTGATGCGCGGTCTTTCGGCCTGTGCGCGATTGAGCAGTGCGACGATGCTCGCCAGGATGGTGGCGCGACCGGCCGCGGTGACCCTCACCCGCACCGGTGAGCCCACGTTCAAAGTGCCGGCGGTGGCCCGCTCGCCGCATCCGCGCGCGACGGCGAGGGACTCGCCGCTCAGCATCGACTCGTCGAACAGAGTGGCGCCGTCGATGATTTCGCCGTCCGCCGGGACGACTTCACCGGCGCGCACCAATACCCGATCGCCGGTTTGCAACTGCGTCACGGCTACGCTGCGCACCACCTCGCCCTCGGGCTCGAGCACCAAACGATGCGCCGTGGCGGGCAGCATGCGGCTCAGCGCATCACTGACCTGAGTGCTGCGATGCCGCGCCACCATCTCGACATACCGCGCGACGGTGAGAAAGAATATGAACATGGTGACGGAGTCGAAGTACACCTCGCCGGCGTGGCGCCAGGTGTCGAAGACGCTGGCGGTGTAGGCCAGCAGCAATCCCAAGCTCACGGGCACGTCCATGGTGACGCTGCGCCTGGCAACGGCCTGGACGGCGCCGCTAAAATATGGCCACCCGCCGTATAACATCACGGGCGTTGCAACCAACAGGCTCACGAGGCGCAGATACGTGCGCACGTCCGCCTCCATGCCCTGCAGCTCGCCGGCATACATGGCAACCGCAAACATCGTCACCTGCATCATGCCGAAGCCCGCGACCGCGAGACGCTTGAGCAGGGCACGACGCTCGTCTTTCACCTGAGCGCCGGCATTGGATGCGGTCATCAACTGGGGGCGGTAACCGAGGTCGGAAATCACTTGCAGCAGGCTCGAGAGTCTGGCGCGGGCGTCCCAGACGATCCGCGCGCGGCCGGTCGCCGTGTTGACGCTGGCCTGCACGACGCCCTCGATCTGCTGCAACGAGCGCGTCACCAGCCAGCTGCAGGCGGCGCACGTCATCCCGTCGATCGTCAACACGGCGGCCCGACCGCGTTCGTCGATCGAGGTGAGCGTGTCCTGCAGCTGCGGATCGTCATACGCGGACCACTCGTCGGTGCTCGGGACCGGCTTCGCGGACGGCACGGTGCGAAAGCGATAGAAGTCATCGAGACCCAACTCACCGATCAATTGGGCCGCCGCACGGCACCCCGGGCAACAGACCGGCACCCGCGAATCCTGCAGGTCGACCCATAGTGGGGGACGGCCAGCGAGGGCTTCGCCGCAATGAAAACACTCGGTGGCCGACTCGGACACGGGGTCACTCCGCCGGCGGAACCACGGAGTTCGCCGTGCTTCCGTGCAGCACGGGCACGGTGGCATGCGGCGTCTGAATCACCGGGTCGGGATGTTGGAGAATCAGCACGAAGGTGATGATTCCGGCGATCACCGAGCCCACGGGCGGTGCGATGACCAGCCACATGATGGGGTAGTGATACCAGGGTTTGCTGGAGCGGTCGGTCGTCAGGGGCATGGTCATGTATGAGGTTCTCGGTCGAGTTAGGGCTTGGCAAAAAACCGGGCGCTGCTGCTCGCCTGCAGATCGGCGTCGTCCAGCGCCTGGACTTTCAGCCGGAAGGCCTCGCCGCCGTGTTCCTGTCCAGGTGGGATGCGTACCCGGACCACGACGCTCTTGACGTCCTCGGCCGCGACGTTCTGGGTCGGCCCATCGCTGTCGATTTCGGCATTGGGGAGGTCTGCCACGGACAGCCGGAACGCGTGGGCGCGCTGGTCCTTGTTGATGATGCGGACCGTGAAGACATTCTCGATGCGTCCGTCGTCCAATTCACGGAACAAAGTATTGCGGTCACGCAGCACGTCGACATCGACGGGTACCCGGTGGGTTACGGCGTAAACGAAGCCAGCGAACAGCGACAGCAGCAGAGCCGAATAGATCAGGGTGCGCGGCCGCACGACCTGAGCCTTGACGCCTTCCATTTCCGCCTCCGTCGAGTAGCGGATGAGGCCCACGGGCGAGCCCACCTTGGTCATCACGGCGTCGCAGGCGTCGATGCAGGCGGCGCAGGCGATGCACTCGTATTGCAGCCCTTGACGGATGTCGATGCCCGTCGGGCAGACCTGGACGCAGAGGGTGCAATCGACGCAGTCACCCTGGCCCGCCGGGCGCTCGACGGGGCCGCGGCTGCGCGGGCCGCGTGGCTCGCCGCGCCTTTCATCATAGGAAATGATCAACGTATGGCGGTCGAACATGGCACTCTGGAAGCGCGCATAGGGACACATGTACTTGCACACCTGTTCGCGCAGGAATCCCGCGTTGCCATAGGTTGCGCCGGCGTAGAACAGCACCCAAAATGCCTCCCAGAAGCTCAGGTTCCCGCCGACGGTGCGTCCGAGAAGGCCGTCGATCGGCGAGAAGAAGCCCACGAAGGTCATGCCGGTGAACAGGGCGAATCCGATCCACAGGACTTGCTTGCTGAACTTGCGCCAGAATTTGCGCGCGGTCCAGGGCGCGTGGTCCAGCTTCATCTGCTGCGAGCGGCTGCCCTCGGTCAGGCGCTCCATCCACACGAAGATCTCGGTCCACACGGTCTGCGGACAGGCATAGCCGCACCACAGGCGTCCGGCGAGCGCCGTAAAGAAGAACAGGGACAGGGCGGCCATGATGAGCAGCCAGGTCAACAGATAGAAATCCTGCGGGAAAAGGGTCAGTCCGAAGATGTAGAACTTGCGCGCCGGCATGTCGAACAGAATGGCCTGGCGCCCGTTCCAATGCAGCCAGGGCAGGCCGTAGAACAGACCGAGCAGCAGGATCACCGACAGCTTGCGCAGGTGTGCGAAGCGGCCGCTGACCTCGCGGGCATAGACCTTGCTATGGGCCGCATACAGCGGCGGGGTACCGGCACCCGGTGCGGCGGGGGGAATGATGGTCATGGGCGGATCGAAGGTCTCTGCGTTGAAGAGTCGGCCGCAGCCGGCGTTGCCTGCCGGCCGGATTCGAACATGTAAGCGGTCAGTGAGGCGGCAAGGAACGCAAAAAGCCAGAAGAAGAAAAAGCCGGCGGCGTAGATGGCCGGCCGCAACGCGATCAACGAGGGCGACAAGCCGTCGAAGCCGAGGGCCACCGGGTCGACGAGCGCAAAGACCACCATGGTCTCGACGCCCGCGACGATGAACGAAATCCAGAGCGCAACGCTCAACACCTCGCCACGGCGCGACCAGGCCGCAGTCACAGACGACGCGCCGTCGGCGCTCGTATCCACCGGCGCGTCATTGGGCAGCATGGGCCGGGGGCGCAGAGGCGGCTTGGGACAGGCTCAGGACATAGGCCGCCAGCAACCGGACCTTTATCTCACCCAGTCGTTCCAGATGCGCGGGCATGTGACCGGTGCGGCCATTGGTGATCGTATTTCGAATGTCATCGACCGTGCCGCCGTTCAGCCAGATGTTGTCCGTGAGATTCGGCGCACCGAGGATCTGATTGCCCTTGGCGTCGGCGCCATGACAGGCGGCGCACAGGGTCGCGAATTGCGTCCCACCGGCGCTCAATGCCTGCGCGGAGTCTTGTAGTTCCTGCGCTTTGCGCCCGCTCAGCGAGAGCACATAGGCCATGACCTGCTCGACACCGTCGTGACCCAGCACCGCGCCCCACGCCGGCATGGCGCTGTCGCGTCCCTGCGAGACGGTTTGCAAGACGGCCTGTTCGCTTCCGCCAAACAGCCAATCTTGATCGGTGAGGTTGGGGAACCCCTTGGCGCCGCGGGCATCGGAGCCGTGGCACGAGGAGCAATTCAATGCGAACAGATTGCGGGCCGTCGACATGGCGCCCGGATCCTGCGACAGCTCGGCGAGCGTCTTGTCCTTGAAGCCGGCGAACCTCGCCTCCATGGCCTGGCGCGCGGCGGAGTCGTCGCTGGCGTATTGCCCCGCCGAACTCCAGTTGAGCACGCCGTGAAAGTTGCCGAGGCCGGGGAACAGCACCAGATAGCCGAGCGCGAACACGATGCTGATGACGAACAGCCATAACCACCAGCGGGGAAGCGGGTTGTTATATTCGGTCAAGTCCCCGTCCCATACGTGGGTCGTTTCCTGGGCCGGGACCTTGCTGCCCCGGTTGGTCCACCAGATCAGCCACAGCGCGGCTAAGATGTTGACCAGCGCCATGATGGTGACGAATATTGAGATGCCATGACTCATGGTCGTCGATCCCGAGTGTCGTCAGTTGAATCGTCCTCGAGCGGCATCCTTGCCATCCGGTCGAACAGGTCCTTGCGGCGGCTGCTCCATGCCCATACCGCGAGCGTGATGAACAGCAGCATCAAGGTGATCGTGATGATGGCCCGCACCAGGGAAATCATTTCGCTACCTCGCCATGCCATTTCAGGACCTGAAGATAGGCCACCAGGGCGTCGAGTTCCGTGTGGCCGTTGACCAGTTCGCCCGCAGACGCGATTTCCGCGTCCGTGTAGGGCACCCCAAGATGCCGCAACACCGTCATCTTCCGCGCGACCAGGGGTCCGTCGATCACGCTCTTCGCCAGCCACGTGAAGGCCGGCATGTTCGATTCCGGTACGACGTCGCGCGGATTGTTCAAGTGAATGCGATGCCACTCATCGGAGTAGCGGCCACCCACGCGCGCCAGGTCAGGTCCGGTGCGCTTCGACCCGAATTGGAAGGGGTGATCGTACACCGCTTCGCCGGCGATCGAATAATGACCGTAGCGCTCCACCTCGGCCTGCAGCGGCCGCACCATCTGCGTGTGGCACAGGTAGCAGCCCTCCCGGACGTAGACATCCCGGCCCGCGAGCTCCAGCGGTCCGTAGGGCTTGATGCCCGGTGACGGCGAAATCACCGAGGCCTGAAAATACAGCGGGACGATTTCCACCAATCCGGCCACGCTGATAACGATGGCAATCAGCGCGCCCATCAGCCAGGCGTGCTTCTCGATTATTTCATGATTCATTTAGGCTCTCTGTCCGATCAGGCTGCAGGAACGGGGACGGGGGCGACGTCGAGACGGGGCTCCGTCGCGGTGATGGTCTTCACCACGTTGTAGAGCATCAAGAACATCCCGATCAATACCAGGACCCCGCCGGCGAGCCGCACCATGTAGTACGGGTAGGTCGCCTTCAACGATTCGACGAAGGTATAAGTCAGCGTGCCGTCGGCATTGGTCGCACGCCACATGAGCCCCTGCATGACGCCGGCAATCCACATGGCCGTGACATACAGGACGACCCCGATGGTTGCGATCCAGAAGTGCACGTCGATCAGACGGATGCTCCACATTTCCCTGCGGCCCCAGAGTTTGGGGATCAGCGAGTACATGGAGCCGATCGTCATGAAGGCGACCCAGCCGATTGCGCCGGAATGCACATGTCCTATGGTCCAGTCGGTGTCGTGAGACAGGGCATTGACCGTCTTGATGGACATCATCGGCCCTTCGAACGTCGACATGCCGTAGAAGGAGAGCGCGACGATCATGAACTTCAGGATCGGATCGGTGCGCAGCTTATACCAGGCGCCCGAGAGGGTCATGATGCCGTTGATCATGCCGCCCCATGAGGGCGCCAGCAGCATGATGGAGAACACCATGCCGAGCGACTGCACCCAGTCCGGCAGGGAGGTGTAGTGCAAGTGATGCGGGCCCGCCCACATGTAGATGGAGATCAGCGCCCAGAAGTGCACGATCGACAGGCGGTAGGAATAGATGGGCCGGCCGGCCTGCTTCGGCACGAAGTAGTACATCATGCCAAGGAAGGCCGCAGTCAGGAAGAAGCCCACGGCGTTGTGGCCGTACCACCATTCCACCATGGCATCGACGACGCCCGAGTAGATGTCGTAGGACTTGGTCAGCGACACCGGGAGGGCGAGATTGTTGACGATGTGCAGCACCGCGATGGTGATGATGTAGGCGGCGAAGAACCAATTGGCCACATAGATATGCTTGACCTTGCGGATGGCGAGCGTGCCGAAGAAAACCACCGCGTAGGCCACCCATACGACGGTGATCAGCAGGTCGATGGGCCATTCCAACTCGGCGTATTCCTTTCCCTGGGTGATGCCGAGAGGCAGGGTGATCGCCGCCAGCACGATGACGAGCTGCCATCCCCAGAACGTGAAATTCGCGAGCTTGTCGGAAATCAGCCGGACGTGGCAGGTGCGCTGCACGATGTGGTACGAACTCGCGAACAGCGCGGATCCACCGAAGGCGAAGATGACCGCATTGGTATGCAACGGGCGAAGTCTTCCATAGCTCAGGTAGGGAAGATCGAAGTTTAACGTGGGCCAGATGAGTTCGGCGGCAATGACGACGCCGACCAGCATGCCCACGACGCCCCATATCACCGTCATGAAGGCGAACCGCCGAACGATGATGTCGTTGTATGCGACCGGGGGTTCCTTTACGGGATTGAGTGCGGTCTGCATCTTCGGGTTCCTCGAAACGTGCGGTTGTATGAGCGCATCATGCTAGGAATCCGGGCACCGGTTGGATATAGGGAGCCAACGTCGGTTCCTAAGTACTTCCCACCGCCGCGTTGCGCTGCGAAATCGACCGACATCTCCACGTAGCGATTGGTGGTCATTACGGATGGCGAGCAGGGGGCGCAGCGTCGATCCTTTATCAGTCAAGTCATTCAAAGGTTCATCATGAAATTAGTTCCGGCACTATTGACTGCCGTCGCCGGCGTGCCTATGACATACGTCAGGATATTGTGGTCGCGGGCGCCAGGGCTTCATGATGACGCAGGGCCTCTGTCGCGGACGCGACCACGAGATCGTTCGAGACGCCTCTGACGCTCGGCAGGTGCCGAACGGCGTGCTCGGCTTCGGTTTTTTGAAAGCCCCAGGCCACGTGGCCCGTCAGCACGACCCAGCCGTCCTGAACGATCGGAGTGATGGCTGAGGCGCGAGTGGTGATGTTCCGTCGCAGCGCATGCAATGCCGCCTTGGCGATGTCGACGTCGTCGCTCATCGCGCTTGGCGGAAACCTGACCACGATCTCGCTCGCGATCGCCCGCACGCCATCGACGCGCTTCGTGATTGCCTCCATCGCGTGCAGCGCTTCCCAATGCGGCACGGTGCCCGTCAAGGTGACCACGCCCTCATTAACGGCCACATGAATTTCACGATCGTCGATTCGCGGTTCCCATTGCAATTCCGCTTCCACGTCACGGCGGATGTCGATGTCGGTTCTCATGTTGATTCCCCACGCCCACCGGGTCGGATTGTTCGTAGATGCTGCATTTTGCAGTGCCAGAATGCGGTGCCGGGATTTGCAGCGCCATTCGCACTAACCCCTACAAGGCTGCGTCAGTTGCGTAGGGTGATGCTCGAGGCGCGTCATCAGGGAGTCGTTCTAGGGGGTACCCAGAGTATCGATGCCGGGGAAAATGCGTAAGGTAGGCCGGTATGCAGGTCATCGACGCGAACGAGTCCATCGGGGTGGAGCCCCGCAGGCATGCGCCCGCGCGCAATGCGCCGGCAGCTGGAGGCGCTGTGCGCGAACTCGATGGCGGCTTTCAAGGTCGTGCGCAGGCGATTGTTGAAGCTCTGGCGGCAGGACGGCTGAAGCCCAGGGTGATTTGGACTATCGCGCGTAAGAGTCTATCATCTGCGGCGCCCTTCCCCATGAAATACCCAGCGCCGCAGCCCATAGCTCCACTTCGCCCGACTCAGACCTCGCTGTTCGGCAACGCCGAGCTTTCTGCGCGGCGCCATCCCGACAAGCCCTTCCTGGTGTTCTATGACTCTCCGGTGACATTCGGACGGCTCGTGGACGAGGCACGACGGGTGGCGGGCTTTCTCGAGCAGCGATGCGGGGTCGGACGAGGCGCGCGCGTGCTTCTTTGCATGCAGAACAGCCCGCCATTCGTCGTCGCCTACTACGGGATCTTGCGCGCCAACGCGGTGGTGGTGCCGGTCAATCCGATGAGTCTCACGGAGGACATTCGCCATCATGCTGAAGACGCGGGTGCGACCACGCTCATCATCTCCCAGGAATTGTATGACCGCGCGGCGCCGCTCTGCGGGAAGTTCGGCCGCCTCACGCATGTCGTGGTGGCGGCCTACTCGGACTATCTGACGAGTCCGACGACGCTCGCCGTGCCGGAAGTCGTGTCGGCGCCGCCGTGCGATCACGGTGGGCCGGGGGTCTTCCTCTGGCGTGACATCCTGGCCGGCAACCTCGAGCCGGGTCCGTTGACGGCGGCCCCCGAGGATCTGAGCGTGTTGCCGTATACCTCCGGCACCACCGGCGTGCCGCGCGGTTGCATGCACACGCACCGCAGCGCCATGTACACGGCCGCCGCCACCATGCGTTGGTACCGGATCCAGCCCGACACCAAGCTGATGGCCGTCGCGCCGTTCTTTCATGTGGCGGGCATGCAGAGCGGTATGAACGGCCCGCTGCTGGTCGGCGCCACGATCGTGTTGCTGCCGCGCTGGGACCGGGACGCGGCGGCAGCCTACGTGGAGCGCTACCGTATCACCACGTTTTCCGCCATCCCGACCATGGTGCAGGACTTTTTGTCGAATCCCCGGCTCGCCGACTACGACCTGTCCTCCTTGCAGAGAATCAGCGGCGGTGGCGCGTCCATGCCTGCGGCACTGGCGCTGCGTCTCGAGGCGATGGGCATACCCTACATCGAAGGCTACGGGCTCACGGAAACCATGGCGGCGACGCACCTGAATCCTCTGACGCGGCCGAAACGACAATGCCTGGGCATTCCGATCGACGGCGTCGATTCGCGGTTGATCGATCCTATGTCGCTGCGCGAGCTGCCGCGGGGCAATGCCGGCGACGTCGGCGAAATCGTGACCCATGGACCGCAGCTGTTCGAGGGGTACTGGCGCAGGCCGGAGGAGACCGCCGGGGCGTTCGTGCAGATCGATGGCCGACGCTTCCTGCGTACCGGCGACCTGGCGAGGATCGACGAGGAGGGCTACTTCTTCATGGTCGATCGCCTGAAACGGATGATCAACGCGGCCGGATTCAAGGTGTGGCCGGCCGAGGTCGAATCGGTCTTGTATGGGCACCCCGACGTGCTGGAGGTTTGCATCATCGCCGCCGCGGATGCGCGCCGCGGTGAAACCGTCAAGGCGCTGGTGGTGTTGCGGCCGGGGGCACCCCGGCGTCCCGAGCCGCATTCCATCATCGATTGGTGCCGGCGGAGGATGGCCGCGTTCAAGGTGCCGACCATCGTCGAGTTCGTCGAGAGCCTGCCCAAATCGGCGGCGGGGAAGATTTCGTGGCGGACGCTGCAGGAGCGCGAGTTACAGTCCGCTCGATCGCCGTGAGACGTCCGGCGTCTCCGGTTCGTCCAAGGCCTGGAAGCCGAGGTTGCGGGTCTCCGGCGCCCAGCGCAGGCAGATCGCGGCGCCGATGCCCAGCACGATGACGCAGGCGGCGAGCGCCGCCCTGACCCCGTACCGCGCCACCACGACCGGCAACAAGAAGGTGCCGAGGGCCGAGCCGATGCGACTGGCGGCGATCGCGAGGCCGATGCCCGACGCCCGCAGATCGGTCGGGAACAGTTCCGGCAGATACACGTACACGAGATTGGACGCCGCCGACAGAACGCAGGCGAAGAGGGAAAACAAGACGATCATGGGGATCAGCGGTACGTCGCGCCACAGAGTCAGCACCAGCATGGACGCGGCGGCGAGGCAGAAGCTGCCGATCAGAAAGGTGCGTCGGCGGAGCCGGTCGATGATCAGCAGCCCCGTGATCGCGCCAGCCAGCAGCGCCAGGTTGTAGATGAGGCCGCCCACATACCCGCCCGCGAGATTGAGTGCGGACATGACCTGGGCCACGAAGGTGCCGACGGCAAAATACGGTATGACCTGGCACGCGAAGAACGCGCAGGCCACTAGGGTCCGCGTGCGCCATCGGGTCGAGAACAGCTGGTGCCATCGACCTCGATCCGTCGCGATGCGCACGGCGCGCAGCGGTGGCCGCACGTGTGTGCCGAATTTCTCGCGAATGACCGCGGCGGCGCGCGCCGACAGCCCTCGATTCGTCAGCCACAATGGCGACTCGGGCACCGTCAGGCGCAGCGGAGCGATCAGCAGACAGGGCACGGCGCTGGCGAGCAGCATCCAACGCCACGAGCTCGACCCCAGCGGAGTGAGCATGAAGCCGACCAGATACGCCGAGGCGTAACCGCCGGCCCATGCAATCGACAGCAGGCCGAGAATCCGGCCGCGAAGGCGCCGTGGCGAGAACTCGGTGAGGAGGGTCTTGCTGAGCACGTAGTCGGTTCCGAGCAGGAACCCGATCGCGAGACGCAACATCAGCAATTCGCCGCCGCCGTGCACGACGAGTTGAATCATCGACAGCGGTGCGAGCAACAGCATGTTGTAGGCGAAGATCGGCCGGCGGCCGAATCGATCCGCGACCGGCCCGGTCAACAACGCACCGGCAAACAGTCCGGCCAGCGATGCGCCGCCCAACAGACCCAGCCAGACCGGGCCGAGCCCCATTTGAGGCGCGGCCAAGGTCAGTGCGATGCCGATGATGCCGAGCCCGAAACCGTCCGCAAACACGCCGCCGGTGCTGCACAACGCGATTCTTAGATGAAACCGCCGTAAGGGTACATCGTCATAGTCGATGGTCGCGATGGTCGGTGTCGCGTCAATGGCGGTCGTCCAGCACGAGACCGAATTCAGCGGCGCACGACGCCAGGGCATGCCACAAACTCCCGGCCATGCTGCGAAAGACCGCAAGCTCGAAAACGGCGGTTCCTTCCTCATCGTCGAGGCGCCAGAGCAGCGCGCCCATGTGGGCCGCCACCGTTCCGGCAACCGCGCCCACCGGAAACGCGCGGTCGTGCACATCGATCGGCACGAGCTTGGCCAGCGTCTGGCGCACTTTGGGGCCGTTCAGGCGCAGCACCGCGTAGCTGTCGCTCTGGTCGCTCACGGAGGCGCACCCGTCGAGAGCCGACGCCAGCGAGGAAGCAAAGGCGTTTCCTCCTCGTTCGCGAATTGCGAGCCACGCTTCGGGTCCCGTGCCGGCGATGCTGAGGTCGTTCGACACGGCGCGCCGGGGCTCGCGCGGCAGATCGATCCCGAAATCCTCGCGGCAGCGCCGCTCGAGCGTGGCGATTTGCCCGGCGCGTGCGAGCACGGTGGCAATGCCCAACCCATCCCGCTCCGCGGCGACGACGCCGCGCGTGCCATTCGACGCCTCGGCGACGCCGGCAGCCCCGGCATTGCTGGCATAAGGGGAGCGCGCAATAAAAGAACCCGTCATTAGTGTATTCATCCTCAGCTTTTCAGGCGCTCGCCGGCCGGATCAAAGAAGGCAGGCGGCACGACCTCGACGTCGACGTCGCCGTTGCGCAACGGGTCGTGGGCGCGAATGCGCTCGCCGGTCCGGCTCGCCCCGCGACTCAGGAAAGCCAACCCGATCCAGTGACCGAGCATCGGCGAGAACGCCACGGACGTGATGAAGCCCTGATCGTTCTCGAGGGTGGACGCGTCGCCCGGGCGAAGCAAGTGCGCGCCCGAGTATAGGCGTGACTCTCGATTGACGGGCTTGACGCCGACCAGAACGGGCCGGTCCGGGGCATTCAGTCCCAGGCGCGCGGCCAGAACCCGGCCGATGTAATCCTTCTTCTTGGACATCAGCGCCCCCAAGCCCAGATCGACGGCAGTGGTCGTACCGTTCAATTCGTTGCCGGCCACGTGGCCCTTCTCGATGCGCATGACGCCGAGCGCCTCGGTGCCGTAAGGCACCACGTCGAAGGCCGCGCCTGCCGCCATGATCGCCTTGATCGTCGCGTCGCCGTAACGCGCCGGCACCGCGAGTTCGTACGCGAGCTCCCCCGAGAAGGAAATCCGGAACAGGCGGGCCGGCACGCCATTCCAGGAGAACTCCCGGCACGCCAGGTAGAGGACCGCCGCGTCGGATACGTCGAGCGATCCGCCGAGAAGTGTCTGCAGCAGGTCGCGCGCGCGCGGGCCGGCGACGGCGTATTGCGACCATTGCTCCGTCACCGACACGAGCTGCACGTCGAACGCCGGCCAGAGCACCTGCCGCGCGTGCTCCAGGTGCTGCATGACTTTGGCGGCATTGACGGTGGTGGTCGAGATCAGGAAATGGTCCCGCTCGAGATGGGCGACGGTGCCGTCATCCATCACCAGGCCGTCCTCCCGCAGCATGAGGCCATAGCGGACCTTGCCGGCCGGGAGCGTGGACATCATGTTGCTGTAGACCCGGTCGAGAAACGCCGGCGCGTCGGCGCCCTGCACGTCGATCTTCCCCAGCGTCGACACGTCGCAGACGCCCGCCGCCGCTCGTACGCTCTTCACCTCGCGCACGACGCTGGTCAGCCAGTCGGTCTCACCGGGCAGGGGAAACCATTGGGCCCGCAGCCATTGGCCCGCTTCGACGAAGACGGCGCCGCGATCCTTGGCCCATTGATGTCCCGCGGTGTGCCGGACCGGTTTGAAATCCTTGCCGCGGTGATGGCCTGCGAAGGCGGCGATGGCGACCGGCGTGTATGGCGGTCGGGAGACCGTCGTGCCGACCTCGGGGATCGCGCGCTCGGTCAACGCCGCCATGATCGCGTGACCATTGATGTTGGAGGTCTTGCCCTGATCGGTGGCCATGCCCAGCGTCGTGTAACGCTTCAGCAGTTCGACCGACCGAAAGCCCTCGCGCGCCGCGAGCCCGACGTCGTCGCGGGTGACGTCGTGCTGAAAATCGACGAAGGCCTTGCCCCGGCTCCCGTCGACGAACCACAGCGGCGTCAGACCGGCCAGTTCGTCGTTGGCGCGCCACGCGGGTCCCGCGGCGGCATCGAATCCCGTTGCCTGCGCAGCGCCGGCGCCTGCGGCGGCGCCGGCGCGCAGCGCCGCACCCAGCGAGTACTCGCCGGCCGCTGCGCCGATGATGTGCATCGAGTGCGTACCGTCGTCCGCGACGAAGGCACTGATCGCGTCGGACCAGCGCGGCCGCGCACCCAGGTGGGTGGAAATCGACATGCTCGGATTCCAGCCGCCCGACATCGCGAGCGCGTCGCAGGGCACGCGCGAGACGCGTCCCGCCGCATCTCGGACGGAGAGGGCATCGAGCGCGCGGCCGCCGTGGGTCGCCACGACCTGAGAGCCCAGCATGACGCGAAGGTCGGCGCGCTTCGCCTCGGTCAGCAACGCCGGCGCGATTGCCGGGCGGGCGTCGATGACCGCGGTCACGTCGACGCCGGCGGCGATCAGATCGAAGGCCGTTTTCCAGCCGTCGTCGCAGGTCGTGAACAATCCGATCCGTCGACCGGGTGTTGCCCTGAACCGGTTGACGTACGTGCGCACGGCCGACGCCATCATCACCCCGGGGCGATCGTTGCCGCCGAAGACGATCGGACGTTCGACGGCGCCGGCCGCCAGAATGGTGCGCTTCGCCACGACTTTCCACAGGCGCTGACGGGGCTGATGGAGAGCGGGGAGGCTCAGGTGATCGGACACGCGTTCGAGCGCGCCAAAGGTGTTGCTATCGTAGGCGCCGAACACCGTCGTGCGCCGCATGATGCGCACCTCGGGAAAGGTTAGAAGCTCCGCTTCCGCCTGCCGCGCCCAGGACGATGCTCGTTTGCCGTCGATTTCGAGCTGCTCGCCATTCAGACGCCCACCGATGAGAAAATCTTCGTCGCAGAGCAGGACTCGCGCACCGGATCTACCCGCGGTCAACGCGGCCGCGAGGCCGGCGGGCCCGCCACCGATGATCAGCACGTCGCAAAACGCATGCGCCTTCTCGTAGGTATCCGGATCGGACGCCATGCTGGCCCGACCCAGACCGGCAGCGCGCCGGATGATGGGCTCGTACAGCTTCTCCCACAACGCGGCCGGCCACATGAAGGTCTTGTAATAAAAGCCGGCCACGAACAACGGGGACAGCAGGGAGTTGATGGCGCCCGCGTCGAACGCCAGCGACGGCCAGCGATTCTGACTCCTTGCCTCCAGCCCCTCGAAGAGTTCGGCGACGGTGGCGCGGGTGTTCGGCTCGCGGCGTGCGCCGGTGCGCAATTCGACGAGCGCGTTCGGTTCCTCGGAACCCGCCGTGAGGATGCCGCGCGGTCGATGGTACTTGAAGGAGCGGCCCACGAGTCCGATGCCCGCCGCGAGCAGGGCGGAGGCCAGCGTGTCGCCCGCAAAACCCTGGTAGGGCTTGTCGTCGAATTTGAATGCGATGGGGCGGTCGCGTTCCAGCGAGCCATCGCCGGCGAGGCGGAAGCCGCTCATGCGGGAGTCACCGTCTTGGCGAGTTCCGCGGCCAGGATGACGTGGGTCCGGGTATTGCGGGTGACTCGCAGCCACGTGCGACAGCCGGCGCCGTGGTACCAAAGCTCATCGTGGGGTCCGGCCGGATTGTCCCGCAAGTACACGGCTTGGTAGAAGGTTTCCGATGCGTTCCCGCCGGCCGGGTCGGGGCGCCGAAAATTGGCGTCACCGAGGTAGGTGAATTCGGTGAGGTCTCGTTCACCGCAAAAAGGACAGGGGATGCGCATACGGGATGTCTCTCAGTGCAAATTCGGCTGCGCGCCCACGCCCTTCTCATCGAGAAGATGGCCGGTGGCAAAACGATCCAGACGATACGCGCTCGCCGTCGGGTGGGACTCATCGCGCGCCAGCAGATGAGCGAAGCAATAGCCGGACGCCGGCGTGGCCTTGAACCCACCGTAACACCAGCCGGCGTTCAGATAGAGACCGGCGAGCGGTGAATGATCGATGATGGGCGAGCCATCCATCGACATGTCCATGATGCCTCCCCAGGAGCGCAGCATGCGCACGCGGCCGATCGCGGGCATGAGGGCCATGCCGCCTTCGCAGACTTCTTCGACCGTCGGCAGGTTGCCGCGCTGGGCGTAGGAGTTGTAGCCGTCGATGTCGCCGCCGAACACCAACCCACCCTTGTCCGACTGGCTGATATAAAAGTGTCCCGCCCCGAAGGTCACGACGCCGGGGATGAACGGCTTGATGGCCTCGGAGACGAAGGCTTGCAATACGTGACTTTCGATGGGCAGGCGCAAGCCCGCCATCTGAGCCACCCGCGACGTGTTTCCGGCGACGGCCATGCCGACCTTGTTGGCCTTGATCTGCCCGCGCGTCGTCTCGACACCGGTCACGCGATCGCCATCCCGCAGAAATCCCGTGACCTCGCAGTTCTGAATGATGTCCACGCCCCGATCGCTCGCGGCGCGCGCATAGCCCCAGACGACGGCGTCGTGGCGGGCGGTACCGCCGCGCCGCTGCAGGAGACCTCCCTGGATGGGGAAGCGCGCGTTGTCGAAATCGAGAAAGGGCAGCATGCGCCGGACGCCGGCCCGATCCAGGAGTTCGGCGTCGACACCGTGCATGCGCATCGCGTTGCCGCGGCGCGCGTAGGCGTCCCGCTGTCCGTCGGAATGGTACAAGTTCAGCACGCCTCGCTGGCTCACCATCGTGTTGTAGTTGAGGTCCTGCTCCAGTCCCTCCCATAGCTTCATTGATAGTTCGTAGAACGGATTGTTGCCGGGCAGCAGATAGTTCGAGCGGATGATGGTTGTGTTGCGGCCCGCGTTACCCGATCCGATCCATCCCTTCTCGATCACCGCGACGTTGGCGATGCCATGAGTCTTCGCAAGATAGTGCGCCGTCGCGAGACCGTGGCCGCCGCCACCGATGATGATCACGTCGTAGGCCGGCTTCGGTTGCGCATCGCGCCAGGCGGGTCCCCAGCCCCGATGGCCGGCGAGTGCCTGTTTCATCAAGGTGAAAACGGAATAGCGCATGGCAGCAAGCTCGATGGGGTGGGAGTGCCCGTGATCGCCCAATATAGAATTGATCGACCGGCCTCTTTTGATAATTTACGTCATATAATATACATTTAACGACATCATGACTGGCCACAGTCCCCATGCGCGCCCGGTGCTTTCCACCCAGACGGTCGGATTTCTGCTCATTCCGGGCTTTGCTCTGATGTCCTACGCCGCGGCCGTCGAGCCGCTGCGCGCCGCCAATCAACTGTCCGGCAAGACCCTTTATCGATGGTGGCAGACCGCACCGGGCAACGAGCCGGCGGTGGCATCGAACGGCGCGGCCATGCTCGCCAACCATGAGTTTGGTGCGGCGTCCGACGCCCCCGATCTGCTGCTCGTCTGCGCGGGCGGAAATCCTGGCTCGTTTCGCGACTCGCGCACGTTCGCCTGGCTGCGCAGGCTTGCACGGCAAGGCGTCGTTATCGGCGGGATTTCGGGCGGCCCCTTCGTGCTCGCCCGAGCCGGATTGTTGGCCAAGCGGCGATGTACGGTGCACTGGGAGCACATGCCGGCCTTTCAGGAGGCGTTTCCCGCCGTCCGCCTGACCCGTTCCCTTTTTGAAATCGACCGGGACCGAATCACCTGCGCCGGCGGTGTGGCGGCGCTCGATCTGATGGTCGCGCTCATCACACGCGATCACGGCTACGAGTTGGCGGCGGCGGTGGGCGATTGGTTCCTGCATACGCAGATTCGCGAGGGCGAGGGCCCGCAGCGCATGGACCTGCGCTTTCGGCTGGGGGTGGGCGATGAGCGCTTGCTTGCCGTGCTGAAGAGCATGGAGTCGAATCTCGAGTCGCCGTTGTCGCGGGACCAATTGGCGCAGATCGCGGTGTTGTCACTGAGACAGCTCGAGCGCCTGTTCCGCCGCCAATTGGGGCGTGGCGTGCATGAGCATTACATGGCGCTGCGCCTGGCCCGCTCGCTGCAGCTGTTGCGAGGCACGTCGCTGTCGATATTGGATATCGCGATAGCGACCGGGTTTGCGTCGGCGAGCCACTTCTCGCGCGCTTTTCACGCAAACTACCGCTGCAGGCCGCGGGACGCGGCGCGGCGCGAGGGGCTGGTCAGCGATGCGCGGGGACCACATTAGCATCGCCCACATTGGCTCTGCCGAAGACATTAGCACCGGCCAACACATTAGCGCCGCTGGACCTGCCGCTAGCGACTCATCGCGCAGTCCCCGGATCGTTTGCGTTATTCTACGGGCATCTCTGGAGACCCGGGAAAACAAGGACGCCAATGACTCAACCAACACGCAGCGACGCGGCACGATCCGATGCCCTCACGACGCAGCAGGTGCTCGACGGCTACACCACGCGGTCGTGGCGGTTTTTGGCGCATCTACAGCGTTCGAGCGGCATGGAATACGTGATCGGGAAATCCGAGGGTTCCTATCTCTGGAACGTCGAACAGACCCACCGTTTGAACTCTTCAAGCGCGGCGTGCTGTGCCACAGCGTGTCCGAGATAGAACCGCGCGTCGTGAAATTCTTCCCCTGCCTGACGAGCAGCGTGGGCGTCGTCGAGGAAGGTCGGGGCGGCATTGAGCGATTTTGCGCGCCTCTCGGTGCAGCCTTCAGCCTGAGTCGATGAGTATCGAGTTGGATATCGAGATCGCCCGGATGCTGGAGCATGCCCGTGGCCTCGCCGCCAAGGCCGAGGACGATGGCGCGAAACAGGCCTATGTCGACATCCTGCGCCGTGACCCCACCCATTTGTCGGCGCTCATCGAACTGGGTACGCTGGCTCATTCCGGCGGTTATCGTTCGGCCGCCCGCACCGCCTACCTGCAGGCGTTGATGCACCATCCCGGCGACAAGATCGCGCGGGTCAATCTGGCGAATGTGATGCGGGAAGAGGGGGATCTCGCCGGTGCGAGGCTTCATTACGAGGCGGCGCTGCAGATCGATCCCCGGTTTCCCGAAGCTCACCAAGGCATGGCGTGCGTGTTGAGCGATTTGGGACTGGACGGGGCGGACGACCATTGGGAAAAGGGATTCCGCGGACATGCCGTCGTCACCCGGCCCTATCGCGGCGCGGAAGTCGGGGTGCCATTGCTGCTGTTGGTGTCGGTGCGCGGCGGCAACATCCCCACGCAGAACTGGATCAACGATCGGGTGTTTTTCGTGACCGTGATCTATGCGGAGTTCCACGATCCTGACCGACCGCTGCCCCCGCATGTGTTGATCGTCAATGCCGTCGGTGATGCCGATCTGTGCGACGCCGCCCTGGCCGGCGCCGAGCGCATCATTGCCCGCAGCTCGGCGCCCGTCATCAATTCTCCGGCGAAGGTGCGCCCGACCGGACGCGTGGAGAACTCGCGACGGCTGGCCGCCCTCCAAGATGTCATTGCGCCGCAGATGCGGGCGCTGTCGCTGCCTAAGCTGCTCGCTCACGAGGGACTGAGCTTCCCGCTGTTGCTGCGACGACCGGGCTTTCATACCGGCCAGCACTTCGTGCGCATCGACACTGCCGACGCGTTGCCGGGTGCGGTGGCCGGACTCGGTGGCGACGAGCTGCTGGTCATCGAATATCTCGACGCCCGCGGGCCGGACGGCATGGCCCGAAAATATCGCGCGATTTTCGTCGACGGTGTCGTGTATCCGTTGCACCTGGCGATATCCACGCATTGGAAGGTGCATTATTTCTCGGCCAGCATGGCCGACAGCGCCGTCTACCGCGCGGAGGAGCGCCGCTATCTCGAAGACATGCCGGGCGTGCTGGGTCCGAAGGCGCTGCATGCATTGGTCCGCATCTGCGGCACACTGGGACTCGACTACGGCGGCGCGGATTTTGCGCTGGCGCCGGACGGCTCGGTGATCGTGTTCGAGGCGAACGCAAATATGGTGGTGTTTCCACCGAACGCGGATCGCATGTGGGACTATCGGCGCAAGGCGATCGACACGGTGTTGACGGCGGCTACCGGGATGCTGCTGCGCCGTGCCGTGCACCCCGCTGACCCCGCGCGTCCTGCGCATCCCGCGCAGCCGTCCGTGTCCGGCCAGCCCGTCTGATCTCGTGGGGCATCGCGGTGCGCGGTCGCAGGCGGCAGCCGGTCTCCTGCTTCTGGTCCATGCGGGACTGGGGTTGGCCGATCCCCAGGCGCGGCCGGAGGCATCGGCGGACAGGCCATTGCAAGACCTGGTCGTGACGGCGCCGGCCTTGTTGAACGGCGTCTCGCCGCTCATGCAGATTCTGCCGCCCGAAATCGAGGTGTACGGGGCCGATAGTCTGAGTGATCTGCTCGATGCCCTCAAAGACCGCACCCGCAGCAGTCGCAGCGACCAGAAGCCGTTGGTCCTCATCAATGGGCGCCTTGCCGGTCCCACGGAACTCGACAACCTGCCGCCCGAAGCGGTCGAGCGGGTGGACGTCCTCCCGGAGCGGGCCGCCGTGGCGTATGGACTCGGCGAGGATCAGCTGGTCGTCAACTTCATTCTGCGCAATCATTTCACCGGGGAGACGAGCGGTCTGACCGAAAGCCGTGCGACGATGAGTGAAGGGCAGTCCCTCGCCGCGAACACCTCGTTGGCGCACATCGAGGGGGACTCGCTGGGCACCGTGAAACTGGATTACAAGGACAGCGATTGGCTGCTCGAGAGTCAGCGCGACATCGTCGCGGCGGACAGCGCCGACCGGACGCTGTTGCCGGCCAAGCGGGATGTGAAGCTGGCCGGCACGTTGGCCGGCCGGGTCTTCGATGTGCGCTCGTCCCTCGAGGCATCCGTTGACGTTCAAACCGATGCGTCGCTTCAGGGGTTGGACCTCGACCAACATGACCGCACGGGCGTCACGCATCTGGCGGGACAGCTGACCGGATTGGTGTGCAGGTTTTCCTGGATTGCCGGCGCAGGCTATGATCGAACGACCGCGCACTCGGTCAGCGGAACCGGCATCGATGCGTCGGGCATGACATTGCTCAGCGTCGGCGACTCCACCTCGGACGTGAGCAACGTCTCGGCCTCGTTGAGCGGCCCGCTCGCGACGCTTCCCGCCGGCGCGGCAACGGTCAATCTAAAGCTCGGTGTTCAAGCGCAGCAGTTTACCGCCCAGGCCGCAGCGTCGGACATGCCGGTCCAGAATTCACGTCTGTCGCGCACGGTTCGAAGTGCGGCAGCGGATGCCACCCTGCCGTTGACGAGTCGTGACAACGATGCCGTGGGCGGCTTCGGCGATCTCTCGGCGAGCCTCAAGATCGGGGTCCAGGGCGTCTCCGATTTCGGAACGCTCACGAATTTTGGCTATGGACTTACCTGGAAGCCGATCAAGGCGTTGACGTTCAACGCCGCGTTCACCAACACCCAAACGCCGCCCACCGTGGACGAGCTTCTCGATCCGGTCATCGTCACGCCTAACGTGGAGATGTTCGACTTCGTCAAGGGCGACAGCGTCTACGTGACCGAACTGAACGGCGGCAATCCCGATCTGGGACGTTCCGACGGTCGCCTGCTGAACTTGGGGCTGCGCGCCGGACCCCTGTTCGGCGGGCCGACGCTGACCGTCGATTACGAACACCGGCGCGTCTTCGATGCCATCGGCCTCCTTCCGCCGGTGAGCTTCGATGTCCAGTCCGCCTTTCCGGAGCGTTATGAGCGCGATGCGTCGGGCGATCTGGTGGAGGTCGACAACCGACATGTGAATCTGGCTCGAGAGGCGAGCGACTTCATGCGCAGCGGAATGTTCCTGCCCATTCCGTTCGGGTCCGCACCGACTCCTGCAGCATCGGGTCGGCGCATGCTGGTCACCGTGTACGACACCTGGTATCTGCGCGATACGATCCTCGTCCGCAACGGGATACCGGAGCTCGATCTGCTGAACGGTTCGCCCTCGACCGTCGCCGCCGCGACCGTCCCCCGGGGCCAGCCGAAGAACACGATCGAAATCCACTGGTTCGTGTTCGAGAACGGCTTGGGCGCGGAGTTGAGCGGGATCTGGCACGCCGCGACCCGCGTCGACACGGGCACCATCGCCGCCCCCGATCCATTGACCTTTTCCGCACTGGCGACCGAGGACTTCCGGGTGTTCGCCAATCTGGAGAAACTGTCCGCGACCCAATCGAGTCGCTGGGCAAAAGGAGCGCGCATCACGTTGAAGCTCACGAATCTGTTCGATTCGCGACAAACGGTGCATGACACCACGGGGGCGACGCCCGCGGCGTTCCAGGCCGGCTACGTCGATCCGCTCGGTCGCGTCGTGACGCTGAGCATCAGAAAGACCTTTTAGTCGGGCGTGCCCGGGCCGAAGCGCGGACGACTCGAGGGTCAGGTGTCGTTCTTTTCGATTCCTTGACATTCACGGCCTGTCCGCTGACTGGCAAAGGGCCGGGATGAGACTAAACTGCAGCAGGCTCGGGCCGAGCGGATTTGATTGGAGCAATTTCATGCGCACCTTGAATCGTCTTACCTGCACGTTTGCCTGCGCAGTCGTGTGTTTGGGCAGCGCAGCAGCGCTTGGTGGCGACGGTTTGACCATCACGATTCACAACGACTCGGGCGATAATTTGCTGGTAACCGTCGACGATCAGAGTACGCAACCGCCGCAACGCCTTCTTGTCAGCCGCGAAATCTACGGCAACGCATCAATTACCGTGTCGATGGCCCCCGGCGCCGCGGGCCGGGGCCACGTGTCGTGGCGCGCCGTGTCCGCCGATCCCACCATGCGCAAGTGCGGGCATCATGACGAGCACCATCTGAGCGATGGCGATATCGTCAATGTTCATGCCGACGAGGATTGCGCTGCCCGGTGAGGCGCGCTCAACGGCTGAGGGCCGCCCCGTGGGTCGCGGTGGACGCCTTAGAAGTTCAGATCGATCTGGATGACCCCCACGTCGGCGCCGTGTCCGCCGGCCAGCGTGATGGCTTGCCCGGCGATCTCGCGTATGTATTCTCCGAACACCGTCACGTTGGGCGCGATTCTCCATTGGGCCGTCCACGTCAGGTTCGTCCCGATGTAACGCGCGTGGTCGTTCAACGTCTTGGTCAACGGCGTCGCCCTCGAGATGTAGACGGCGTCGTTGACGTTCGCGCGCCACAGGGCCTGGGGCCCGAACCTCAGGGTGACCTCGGACAGCGGATTGAGGAGAAATGCCGGGTAGGCCTCGAAGAGGTTTTGGAGCGTCTCGAGGCCCGCATAATTGAGCATGGTCGGGCGGGGAAACGGCGCGCTGAAGGTCCCGATGGTGCCGCTCTTGGGCGCGTCACTGCCGCTGAAGTAGCTGGTTTGGAATTGCACGCCCGGCTGCCACGGGACTGCGTCGAACGAATAGAGCACGCGTGAGGACGTGCCGAAGGCGGAAATCGTCTTCTGCTGGGTCTTCGTGTCGAAGGTGCCATATTGGTAGGCGAAGTCGCTGTCATATTGGAATCCCCCGACCGCGCCCCATAGTCGTCCGCCAAAGGTATCGCGATCTTCGTTCCCGGTCAGCGAGGCGTATTGCGCCCCGGGATTGCGCCGATAGAAGTAATACTCGTCGACGTGAAGCTGATTCCCGATGAAGGGTTCGCTGGCATAGGCCGCGCCGAAGCTGCCCGAATGCGAGGACCAATCGTCAAAGGCGTCGTAGGTGGGGGTTACCGGCCGGGTGGCGAGGAGGTCCAACGTGGCGCCGTCCGCGAAGTCGGCGTGCAGACGCGCGCCGTCGTGCGTCGTGCGGACATTCGAGCTGTCGTTGATCCACACGAATCGGCCCGATCCCAACGTGATCTCCTGCCTGCCGAGACGTGCGGTGACATCCGCGGGCCCGGCCGATTCCTTGAGTTCGAAGAAACCTTGCTGAACGCGGCCGCGACTTTCATCCGTCGTGCTGGGCGTGATCTTGTCGAAGGCGTCGGCACGGGCGACCTGTGCGAATAGTCCCACATGCGAGTCGAAATGCAGATAGGCGTCCGCCACGACGCGCTGCAGGTCGTAGCTGTTGTCCGTCGGCGAGCGCAGCGCATGCGATTCGTTGACCTGGTTCCAATATTGCTCGCGCAGCTCCCCACCGAGCGAAAGATAGGACTCGGAGCCGAAGCCGACCGGGATGTAGTGCAACGAATCCAGGATGCCAATGCGTTTGTCGGGGTCGGCGAGTGGCGTGAAATCGATGTCGTAGAACTCGAGCGGGTAGGTTCCCTTCCCGAGAGAGAAGTATTGCGCCTGCGCCGCGGAAACGGCGCAGAGCCACGCTAAAAACGAGACGGTGGCGATAGAACGAAGTCGCGCCCGCGGGCGGTGAACCGTCAACAATGGGTCATCCTAATAGTTATTATGCTGTCGAGCGGGGATCTTAGCCGGTCCCGCTGTTTAGTAAACAACGGCGCTAGACGCGAATGTTATGAGGGTAGATCGGCTGGTTATCGGATCGGCTCCGCGGACAACGGGTCAGCGCTTCACGCCCGCAGATGGGCTCGTCGAGGCCTCCGTGCAGCTGTTCGGCTACAGCGTGCCCGCCGTGCTCCTCGTCCTCCACACGTTTTCCTCGCGAAAAGCGCAGCGCGCGAGTTGAGCCAGGTCGGCGGTTTGACCAGTGGATGCGACCCAGGCGCCGGCGCCGTGCGCAACGACCGCCCGGGCCGGCGCCCTACTTACTGGATCGGAGGATGTCTGTTAGCGTGCCGGCATGAAGACGGATACACGCGCGGCGCAGTCGTGGCATCGCCGCCCGTCGGAGGCGCACGCGCTGGCCTGCCCTCATCGGCCGCCGTGTCCCGGATGTCCAAGATTCGGCGAGAGCGGCATCGCGCCTGCGGCGCGCCGTGCGCTCGCCGAACTGGCGCTGGCGCACGGACTGCCCGATGTGGAGGTCATCTCCGGAGAAACGGCGGGCTTTCGACTCCGCGCGCGGCTGGCCATCCGGGGACGGCTCGGATCCCCCAAGTTGGGTCTCTTCGAACTCGGTACGCACCGCGTGGTCCACATTCCGAACTGCAGCGTCCAGCACCCGTTGATCAACCGCGTCGCGTCCGTGGTGCGCCGCGCGCTGGTCGAGACCGGCCTGACGAGCTACTCGGACAAGGCTCATTTGGGGCTGGCTCGGTATCTGCAGGTCGTGGTGGAGCGTAGCTCACAGACGGCGCAGGTCGTGATCGTCGTCAACAGCGCCACGCCGGAGCCCTTGGCGGCCTGCGTCGATTTGGTGCGAGAGCGCCTCGGTGGGGAGCTGCACAGCCTGTGGTCCAACGCCAACTGCGAAAGCTCCAACACCATTCTCGGTCCGGAATTCCATCACTGGTGCGGACCTAAGACGGTGATCGAGCGTTTCGGCGGGGCTGCCGTGCATTACCCGCCGGGCGCCTTCGGGCAGAGCAATCTCGGCATCGCCCAGGCGATCATCGATCAGGTGCGCGCGGACATTCCGCAGGGCGCGGTGGTCGCCGAGTTCTACGCGGGCGTCGGCGCGATCGGTTTGTCCGTGTTGGACCGGGTGAGCGAGATCCGCATGAACGAGGTCAGCCCCCAATCGCTGCAGGGCCTCGACCTCGGCCTCGCGGAGCTCGACCCGGAGCTGCGGTCGAGGATCACGGTGATTCCCGGGTCCGCGGGCGACGCGCGCCTGGCGGCTGCGGGTGCACACGTGGTGATCGCCGACCCGCCTCGCAAGGGTTTGGACCCCGAGTTCACGGAATTTCTGGTCGGATCCCCGCCCGAGCGCTTCATCTACGTGAGCTGCGGGCTCGAGTCATTGCTCGCCGACGTCGCGCGGCTGACGGCCTGCGGCACGCTGCGGCTCACCCTGCTCAGCGCCTTCAATCTCATGCCCTTCACGGATCACGTGGAGACGGTGGCCCGCTTCGAGCGCAGTTGATTTTGTCAAGCAGCCCCCCGACGCGGCGAGCCATCACCCGCGGCTGCGAAACATCACCCGATGCTGCGAAACAAACGCAAAAACTCCGCCGCCGCATTGCTCACGTTCCGATGCCATTCGTTGGCGGCCCCATGGTCGGCGCCGTCGGTCACATACTTCGCGCAGCCGAAGGATGCGCCATGGACCCAGCACACCTTGGCGAGCGCGTAAGCCTCCATGTCAACCACGGCGCAATCGATGGCCACGTCGGTGGTCGAGAAGGAATCACCGCTGCCGCACACCGCCGACGGCAGATCCGTAAAGAGAGGGTCGAAACTCAGAAACGACGGCGTGTCATCGTAGGGAGTCACGCCCAGCGCGAAACCCAATCCGCTCACGTCCATGTCGCGCTGGACGAATTCATGGCAGCCGACCAAGGCCCCGGTGTCGTGGCACCTGCTGCCCACGGAGCCGAAATTGATGACGCGGGGCATGGGCTGCCGGTGCAACGAGTAACGCGTCAACTCCCGCGTCAGGGCGATCGCCGCGTTGACCTTGCCGACACCGCAATAGATCACGGGTACGCCCGCCGCTTCGAATACGCCGGCGGATTCCGCCGCAAGCGCGATCATCACCACAGAACGCGGCAACTCATCCGCGTCGGCCATGCTCACGCTTGGTCTCGGCCAGGACAGTAGCGTGTCCCGCTTTTCGGTGTCGTCTGCAGTCACGAGATAGCCCATCCATTGCAAGAACTCGTGATCAGTATGCCATTCGAGAGCGCGTCTGACGACCGGTCGCCGGTGCTGTAGAATCGGTCCGACCCCGCCCCAAGCCAGGAAAATCGCTTCGTCGCCACGATGAAAAGCATCACGCCCAGAGAGTTCCGGAACGCCTTCGTCACCGTGCTGAAGTCCGAGCACGCCAGCTTCCGAACGGCGGTTGGCTTCGAGGCCAAGTCATACACGTATTTCATGCGGTCCAGCATCTTCCCCAAGGTTGCCAAGCAGCTCGGGTTGCTGACCTGGAACAAGGAGTATTTCGGGCTCGGAGTGATGTTCTACGAAGAGCGGGGAACCGACCGGTCCGGCAACTACGCGAACTACGCCAAGTGGGTCTCGGTTGCGCTGGAACATGAGAACAAGCCCTTCAAATCCCATGAAGACATCAACAAGCTGCAGATGTTCAACGTGCCCCTGAAGGTGCTGATCACGTATGCGGCCGACGGCGAGGAGTCCGAGGCGCTGCTGAAAAAGTACGAAGGCATCATCAAGGACTCGGACCTGTTCGGCGACGTTGCCGCGTCGAGGCAGCAACTCGTGATATTCGGAACCCCCAGGACGGTGAGGGATTGGCGCTTTTACGTCTATGAGAACGACGGTTTCGTTCTCATGTTGCCCATGTAGCGGCGGCGTTACCGTCGAGTGCTGTCCGCGCTCGGTCGAGTCGTGTGTGCGCTCAATCGAGCCAGTAAGCGATGCCCCTCATTTCGATGCTCGCGCGGGGCGGCACTCCGGCGGGGCAGCTCGGATCATCGAATGCCGAGTGCGGTACGCAATGCGGTTCGGCTCGATCGGAGTCATTGGTCTTGAACACCAGCACCTCGTCCCGGTTCATTCCGGAGAAATACGACCACCGATGGGCGGGGTTGTAGCCGACGACCCAGCCCTCGAATGACCATTCCGGCTTTCCCGCGACGTCGAACACGGCATCCGCCTCGATCAGGTCGGCCGACGCGATGCTGCTCGCATCACAGACCGCCAACGGCACGTCTTGAGGAGCGGGGGAAAACGCGCGCCACACGTTGTAATGCGCATAACGCCGTACCGGCCGTGCCGCGTCGGGAGTCGACCGTGCCGCGAATTGTCCAGCGGTCGCGTCGGAGATGTCGACGTGGATGAAGCGCGCGGGCCGCGAATTGTTGTACCTGCCGGAATCCTTCGACGCTTCGCCGAAGCGCAGGACGCCCGGGCTGCTGACGACGACCCGATCGGCGCCGGTCACCTCCGCCAGCAGCCGTTCGATTTCCCGCGCGTGGATGCCCGCGACTTCCGCCGAATCCGTGAAGTCGCGGACCCGGCTGTGATGGGGGAGGAGTTCGAATCCCTCGCGGCGCAGGGACGGCGCGACACGTCGATCGCGCACATCCTCGATGCTCACCGTGCGCGGATCGAGCGTCAGGACATCACGTGAGTGATCGTTGGCGTAGTAGCGAGGTCGTTGCGCCGTCCGACCGATGTAGTTCATCAGGCCGTCGACGAATCGACCTTCGTGGTTCCGCGGATCGGGGTTCGGTGGGCTCATAAAAAGTACGCGATGGTTCGGAATTCGATGCTTTCGCGCGGTTGCGCGTCGTGAACGCCCGGATCGCGGAACGAGGTGTGTGGCGTCCGCCACGCCTTCGAATGGTCCGAATCGTAAAACTTGACCATCAGAACCTCATCTCGCGTCATGTTCGGGAAATACCACCAGCGATGGGCCGGATTGAAATAAAACACCGATGCCGCCGGCAGCTTGTCCTCATCATCGAGATGTGCGGGGATGTTGTCCGGGTCCGGCAGCTCGTCGATGATCACCATGACATTGGGCACGCCTTCGTCGGGCGCGACGCTCGAGCCGTCGCATACGGCCAGCGGCCAGTCCTGCGGTGGCGGCGAAAAAGCGCGCCAGAGACTGCTGGCGAGGAAGCGGCGAAACGGGGGACTGCCGGGAAACTTTTTGTCGTAGAGCATGGCGGCGAGACGGCCTGCCCGGTCGCTCGTCATGTCCACATGGGCCTCGCTCGCGGGCGGCTGGACCCCGTTGCCGGTCTTGCCGGAGGTGCGCAGCATGTAGCCCAGCGGAGCCACCAGGTCTGCACCGGTCAGATCCTTGACGCTCCGCTCGACCTCGGCCGGGTAGATCGCTTCCACGCGGGCTTTGTCCTTGAAGTCGACGACGGCACTCGGCCGCCGCGCCAGCACGAAGCCGTGCGCATCGAGGTTCAGCCGGTCGCTCAACGGCCTGCCGTTTCGCACCAGGACGCGCTGCGCGGCGTAGCGGCCGGTGTTGAGCTCGGCTCCGGGGGCGACGTAACGACGATTGATGCGCGACGTCGGCACCAGATAGTCAAGATAGGCTTCGACCCCGTCGCGCGAAGTTTCTTCAGCCTGAACAGTCGATGATACGATCACCACAGCCTCCCCCGGGGCTGCTCGATGTCAGCTCCGAATAACAAGAGGGTATCGTATAGGATCTTGAACCAGTCAATTTGTTCGGTTTATTGACGGGCCTGCTGACGGGTTGGCCCCACCAACAGGCGCTGCTGGGGCGGGAGGTTCTGCCCACGCGCGCATCGAAATCCCGGTATTTCGATGCGGCGTGGCAATTATTTCTCTCCGGAGCCGGTCACTAGACCGCCACCCGAGGCAATATGCGCTCACTCGACACCCATCAATCCAGGAAGGCACATCCATGTTGAACACTCGCGGACCACGCATCATGCCCTTGTTTATTTCGATGCTGCTGGGGACCCAGGCCCACGCGCAGCAGCCGCCGGACTTCAGCAAGGTGGACATCAAGTCCACGCAGCTGGCCGACGATTTCTACACGCTCGAGGGAATGGGTGGCACGATCAGCGTCTTGACGGGGCCGGATGGCGTCCTTCTGGTCGACTCGCAGTTCGCGCCGCTGACCGACAAGTTGGTTGCCGCGATCAGAAAGCTATCCACCAAGCCCATTCGCTATCTCATCGATACGCACGTTCATCCCGATCATACCGGCGGCAATGAGAATTTCGCCAAGCTCGGCGCGGTGATTTTCAGCCGCGATCAGTTGCGTTCGCGCCTGGAACATCCGAATCCCGCTCCCGATGGAACGCCCGGCAAAACGGCTCCGCCCCTGGCGCTGCCGGTCGTCACCGGACGGTCCGGTATCCATTCACTTCGATGGGGAGGATGTGCGTCTCGTGCCGATGCGGCACGCCCACACTGATGGCGACACCCTGGTGCGATTCACGAAGCATGACATTCTCGCGGTGGGTGACTACTATCGCGGCGTCGGCTATCCGTTCGTCGATCTGAAGAGCGGCGGCAGCCTGCAGGGCATCTTGGATGCGCTGGGCGACACGGTGGGACGCGCCGGGCCTCACACCAAGATCATACCCGGTCACGGTCCCGTCACCGATCGCAATGCCGTCATGCAACAGCGCGACATTCTGCTCGCGATCCGCGACCGGGTGGCCGTTCTGGTCGAGCAGAACAAGACACTGGAAGAGGTCATTGCCGCCAAACCCACCGCGGAGTTCGACGCCCAGGTGCCCCAAGGTCCCCAAACTGCCGAGCGCTTGTTGACCTGGCTGTATGCCGAACTCAAGGCGGTGCACTGACGCTCCCCAGGCATTCCCGATCGGGGCGTTTTCCGACTGGACTCGGCCTGGTCGGTGGATTATCGTTCGGTCATGGCATTCAGCAGTATCAAGGGCGAGTCGCCGGTACAAATCCATCCGACGGCCATCGTCGAGAACGGCGCGCAGATCGGCCCTGGGTCGGTCATCCATGCCAATGCCATCGTCACCCGCCACTGCGAATTGGGCGAGAATGTCGTGGTACATCCGTTTGCTGTGATCGGTGGAGACCCTCAGGATTTGCGCTTCGAGCAAAATACGCCGTCCGGTGTCCGGGTGGGCGCGCGCACCGTGATCCGCGAGCATGTGACGATCAATCGGGCCACCAAAAGCGGCGCCTTCACCGAGGTGGGTGCGGACTGCTTTCTGATGGCGGCGAGTCACGTGGCCCACGATTGCCACGTGGGTAATCGGGTCGTGATCGCCAATGCGGTGCTGCTGGGAGGTCACGTCGCCGTCGGGGATCGGGCATTCTTGGGCGGCGCCGCGATCGTGCATCAGTTTTGTCGGATCGGCGAGGATGTCATGATCGGGGGAGGGGCCCGCATCTCGCAGGACATCGCCCCTTTCTGCATGGCCGCGGAACGCAACGCGGTCGTTGGACTGAACGTGGTGGGATTGCGCCGCCGCGGTCTGAAGCGCGACGTGGTGCGGGAGATCAAGCAAGTCTTTCGCGTCATCAACGCGTCCGTCGGCAATCCGCGGGAGATGGCGGAAGAGGCGCTGCGTCGAGACGAGTTCAGCAGCCCCGAGGCGCGGCGCTTCCTCGAGTTCTTTCAAGGCGGCCGACGCAGTTTTGCCCGCTCCAGGCGCGCTCTCGGTGGCGGCGCCTCCAACATCGACGACTAGCTCAAGCGAGGACCGGATAACCCTGTTCGGCCGCGCGCCGCTCGAGTCCGAGCACGACGGCGTAGTCGTCGCGGGGCGCGACATCGAAATTCTCGAGTAACAGCCGTTCGCGCACGCTCTTCAAGGCAGGATCGGCCAGCACAGCGGAGAGGCTCGACCGAAGTTTCTGCAATACGTCATCGGTGGTGCCGCGCGCCGTGATGAGCGGCAAGCTCGGGCTGTCGACCGTCCAGTCGAGAATTCGCAACTTCGCCGTGATCGACGGATAGAGTCGCCGAAAATGCGCGAGACTCACGCAGTCGAGCGCGGCCACGTCGGCGCGACCATCGCCAACCATCTCCGCGCTGCGAAGGTGCGACCCGCTGTGTTGTACGGATTGAAAGAATCGCCGTCCCTTCGCCAGCGGCGCGAGCGTGGCGCGCAACAAATTCATGCCGCTGTTGGAGTCCGCCTCGTTGATGACACAGCGCCGCTGGCATAGATCCGCGAGCGTTGCCGCCGGATCGTCTTCGCGCACCACGATGGCGCTGCGATAGGTCGCGCCGTCGCACCCGGGTGCGACGAAGCACGGCGAGGCCACCAGGCGTACGGTGTCGGCGAATGATTTTGCCAACGGGTATTCGCAACCCTGGCCGAGCAGGAGTCGGGGATCTCCCCAGGTCTCGGCATGCCCCACGTTCCGCGTCAAATGCCCCGGTGCGCCGCTCACCCCGGCAGCGACCAGATATTTGGACACGGCGTCCCACAGCGCGTCATGGTCGGCGCGCAGCTCGGGGAAGTCGTACATCGGAAGCGCGGCGATGAGCATGGGCAATTTAGCTGTTGACCCAAAAACGCCCTGCATGTTATTCCTACGAAACATTATTTACTATCACGCAATGACCTGCGGGCGGACGGCCCTTGGTCGACAATCGCCATTTAGGGACATATACCATATGCATAGCTTCATCCGGCATGTACGGCGCGCCTTGCCGGGCGCGATCGCGCTGGCGGCCGGCACGTCGATCACACTGGCCGCAGGGACGTACAACCCCATCACGCCGTCGCAGGCCGGGCAGACCATCACGTTGACCGGCCGTGATCTGACGCTCGAGCAAATCGTCCAGGTGGCCCGTTTTGGCGCCAGGGTGCAGCTGAGCCCGGAGGCCCGGCAGCGTGAGACTGACAACTACGGGTTGTTGCTCGAAGCGGCGTCGGAGGGCGTTGCCATTTACTGGTTCAATCGGGGCGCCGGCGATCAACGCGAAACTGTTCTGTTCGAAGGCGATGCGTTGTCGCCGATCAACAAGCCCAAGGTCGAGCAGCGGCAATTGCAGAGCTTCCGCAGCGGCCCGCAGTCGGGCTTTGGGCCCGAGGTCTTGGACGAGGAGATTGTGCGTGCCATGATGGTGGTGCGCGCCAATGCGATGACCTTCAACGCACCGAGTCCGCCGCTGGCACAGATGCTGCTCGACCTGCTCAACAAACGCATCACGCCCGTCGTGCAATCGCGCGGCACCCTGGGCGAGGGCGATCTCGCCCAGCTGATGAACGTGGGCGGCGCCATGGTGGGGGCCGGCGAGGTTTACTACCAGGGCGTGCGCATGCCGGCCGCCAAGGCGTTGGCCCAGGCCGGTCTGAAGCCCATCCAGCCATTCGCCGCGGACGACAATGCGCTCACCAGCAGCGATGCGTATGCCACCGGTCAGGCGGCGCTGCTCGCGAACGATGCGCGGCAGGCGCTCGAATGGGCCGACCTGATCTACGCGATGGATTTGAACGGCATGAACAGCAGCATCACGCCGCTCAGCCTTGCCGTGCAATGCGATCGACCGGACGCCTGGTTGAATTGGGATGCCGCCCGGGTGCTCGCCATGCTGAAAGGCAGCTATCTGTTCGACGCGGATCCCGCGCGCATCATTCAAGACCCCGAGAGTTTGCGGGCATCGTCGATTCGTCAGGGTTCGGCCTGGAAGGAGTGGGATGCGCTCGACGAGGCGGTGCTGTTTCAAGCGAACTCGTCGGATCACAATCCCGCGGTTCATGTCGGACTCGGACCCGAGGACTCCTGGGAACTCGCGTCCGCGCAGATGATGAAGTTCTACGTGAAGGGCGGTCCCTTGAGCCATGGTCAGCACGGCTACATCGTGTCGAACGCCAATTGGGATCCCTACCCGATGGCCAATAAAATCGAGAACTTCGTCATCGGCCTCGCCAACATGGACATCGCGGTGATGTTGCGCATCGATCGGTTCGGCAACCCGTTTTTCACCGCGACCAAGGCCTCGGACGTGTTTCCGGATATCCGGCACTGGGGCGGCGGTTACACGCCGGTTGCCCTCCAACAAGAAATCCAATCGTTGACCAATCCGGTCCCGCCATTCGGCGCCGCCATCGTCGGGACGGTCGAGGATCTCCAGGCACAGACGCTCATCAAGGTCCAGCATGCACGTCAGGCGGTGAGCACCACGATGGATTTGCTCGCGCTCGACCTCTTGGAGGCGAGTTTCTGGATGGATGTCCGAAAGACCCAGAATGCCCAGCGTGCCTTCGGGGACAGCCCGACGGCGGTCTGGACCGCATTTCGCAAGGCAGTCCCTCTGCGGCCCGTCGCTGACGCGCCGGCCACGCAATCGAACTCGGCGCTGGCCGTCTCGTTCGTGCGCAATAACGATCCTCGCTCGTTTTATACCGGCGGATTGCCGCGCGGCGATACGAACAAGCGGGCCACGCCCGCGGATCATTGCAGCACCCAGCCGCAGTGAGTGCCCGCAATTCGTCAGTCGATCTCGATCCATGTCGGTGCGTGATCGCTGGTCTTCTCCCAGCCGCGCACGTTGCGGTCGACCCCCGCGCGGCGCAGGCGTGGCGCGAGTGCCGGGTTCAGCAGCAGGTGATCGATGCGCAGGCCGGCATTGCGTCCGTAGGCATTTCGGAAATAATCCCAGTACGTGTAGATCGTCTCGCCCGGATATAGTGTTCGAAGCGCGTCGGTCCATCCCTGTCCGATGAGCTCCCGATACGCGGCCCGAACCTCCGTGCGGAACAGCGCATCGTCCACCCAACGCTCGGGCTTGTAGACGTCGATCTCCATCGGGATCACATTGTAATCCCCCGCGAGAACGGTCGGTGCCGCGTCATTGACGAGACCCGCCGCGTGAATCTTCAGTCGCTCGAGCCAGTCGAGTTTGTAGTCGAACTTGGGTCCCGGTGCGGGATTGCCGTTCGGAAGATAGAGGCATCCCACCACGAGGTCAGCGACGCGCGCTTCGATGTAGCGGCTGTGCAGGTCCTCCGGGTCGCCGGGCAGACCGCGCCGCGTCTCGATGGGATCGACGCCGCGGGCGAGAATCGCCACGCCGTTGTAGCTTTTCTGTCCGTGCCAGATCACGCCATATCCCGCGTCCCGGATGGCGTGTTCCGGGAATTTCTCGGCCGGCGCCTTGAGTTCCTGCAGGCAGGCCACGTCCGGGCGGGTTTCCGCCAGCCACTGCAGGAGGACCGGGAGGCGGCCATTGACTCCGTTGACGTTATACGTGGCGATCTTCATCTTGGGTCCTCAGTCATGATTGGCGGTCCATCGAAGCAGTACAATCCTACAGTCAACGAGCGCCCGAGCATCTACGCTCGTGAGCCCCTGGTTCCAGCAATTTCAAGGAGACTATTATGGCGGCGGATCCCAAGGTATGGTTCATCACCGGCACCTCCAAGGGCTTCGGCCGCATCTGGGCCGAGGCCGCGCTGGCGCGCGGCGATCGGGTCGCGGCCACCGCCCGCGACGTCAAGACGCTCTCACCGCTGGTCGAACGGTATGGCGATCGGGTCGCCGCGATCGCGCTCGACGTGACCGACAAGTCCGCGGTCGACGCCGCGATCACCACGGCGCACCAGCGCTTCGGCCGCCTGGATGTGGTCATCAACAACGCCGGCTATGGGCTGTTCGGCGCGATCGAAGAAGTCAGCGAAGCCGAGGCGAGAGCGCAAATCGAGACGAATCTCTTCGGCGCCTTGTGGGTGACGCAGGCTGCTCTGCCCATCATGCGCGCGCAAGGGTCCGGTCATATCATCCAGGTGTCGTCGATCGGCGGGCTCAATGCGTTCCCCACCGTGGGTCTCTATCACGCCTCGAAATGGGGCCTCGAGGGTTTCAGCCAATCGCTCGCCGCCGAGGTGGCTGCGTTCGGCATCAAGGTGACCCTGGTCGAACCGGCCGGTTTCGCCACCGATTGGGGCGGCCCCTCGGCGCAGCACGCCACCCCCATGCCGGCCTACGATGGCGCACGGGCTGCGATCGCGGCGTTCCGCGGAAAGAATATCCCCGGTGATCCGGAGGCGACCGGCCCGGCGATGCTGAAGGTGGTCGATGCGAAGGAGCCGCCGCTGCGCGTTTTCTTCGGCTCCGTGGGATTGCCCATGACGCGTGCCGAGTACGCCCGCCGCATCGAGACCTGGGAGAAATGGAACGACATCGCGCTCGAATCCCAGGGCGACCTGGCCGCGAAAAAGGCGTCGAGCTAGCCCGGCTGCGGGTTGCGGCGGCCGCGCGAGTCGCGCTCGCGTAGAAGTCGTATGCGGGCAAGTCGCGGGTCGCGGGCTACTCCCCGTCCCGTCGACGCTTGGCGAGCACGATGGTCTCGAACAACTCGTAATTCGACGTGGGTACTCGATCGGCGCCGAGCGCGTGGTGGTAGCTGATCGTGATCGTCGTCTCGCCACCCGCGATTCCGGGATCGACGTCGAAGACGGCAATGCCGTAGCCCGTGTCGGTGTCGCGCTGCGCCGACCAGATGGCATCCTCGACGGCATCAGCCCCCGGTTTGACGAAAGTGCCCGGCCTGGCGCCCGGCACCGGTCGGTTCGCCCGGGTCGTGACCTTGGCCTGCGGCCTGCCGCTCGTGGGTGACCCGCCCGGCTCCAGCGGGGAGTTGGTGCCGCCCCCGCCCAGAATGAAATGGATCGTGCCGTGAGTGGTATCGAATCGTCCGTCCGCAGGGGTGTCGGTGACGACCGGCCGCGGCTGCCAGGTGTCGACGGGCGCCCCCGTGATGGCATCGCGCCCCACATGATGATTGCAGCCCCGCACGGGCCAGCTCCGTTCGTAATCGTGATCGTGACCGCACAGAACCAGGTCGACACCGTACCGATCGAACAGCGGCAGCCAGCTCTCGCGGATTCCCTTGTCCGAGCCATTGCCGTATTTCGAGGAGCTGAGCGCATCTTGGTGCATTTGCACGACGATCCAGTCGATGCTGGGGTTGGTTGAGGCCGCGGACAGCGTCGCCTCCAGCCAGCGCGTTTGAGCGCCGCCGCTGTAACCATGGATGTACAGGGACGTTCCTGGCTCGATGGGTGCATTCCCGGTGATGGGGGCTGGGCGCAACGGTGCGGGGCCGGCGACGAAGGCGCCGCTGTCCTGGTGGACGACGTCGTCCGCGGAGAGAGAAACGAACAACACCGAACCGACCTGGAAGCAATACCACAGGCCCGGGAAGGCGGTGCCGTTCGCCGGCAGTGAGTACCGCGTCAGATAGGAGTCGAGCCCCTGCGGGCCGTTGTGGAATTCGATCTCGTGGTTGCCGGGGCAGGGCATCCATGGACGCCACGCGGCCGACAGCTGCGTGTTCCTGCCGAAGTCGGCCCAGACGGCGGGCTGCGTCCTGGGGTTGAGGTTCGCGTAGCAGAGGTCGCCGTTGAGCAGGTGGAACAGCGGCGCGAAGCGCTCGACGGCCTGCACCGCATGTCGACTCTGGGGCGAGGACAGCATCCACGAGGTGTTGGGCGTGGACAGATCGCCGTAGCTCGTCCAGCGAAAGGGGGCCCGGCCCCGCGGTGCGGTTTGGAAGCTGGCCGTGAAAGGCCGGCCTCCGTGGCGGTCGTTATCGCACGTCACCGAGTAATGATAGGTCGATGCCGGGCGCAGCCGTTCGAGTTTGGCGTGATACGTGAAAATCGTGCGGCCATCGATCCCGTCGGTGTAAGTGCGTTGCACCGCGTGCACCGTATCCGCGGAGCCGGAATGCCGTACGAGGACTCGCGGGGCGAGCGCCGGAGCCGGTGATGCCCAGCTGACCCACACGATCGTGGATGGATCCTCGCCCCAGGTGAGGTGAATCTGCTCCGGTGTGCCATCGGCGCCGGAGCCTCGACCCGTCATCGAGCCGGACCGCGTGCGGCACGCCGCCGTGACGCAGGTGTTTTACCGGCGAGGGGGCGACGCGGGTCCGCCAGGTCGATCAAGGATCGAACACAGGGGTTGCGCGTCTGCTCGTTCCAGGCCAGCACCAACTCGATGGACGGCGGTTCGACCAGCGCCACGAACGCCACATTGGCGAGGCGGGTCTTTTGCAGTGAGCGAGGGACCAATGCCACCCCGAGGCCTTCCGCGACCATGGCGATCACCGTCTGCTGCAGAAATATCTCCAGGCGCACGGACGGAGTGAACCCATGCGACTGGCAATAGACCATGATCGTGTCGTGCAGCGCGGGCGCGGCTTCGCGGGGCGTGAAGATGAAGGGGTCCTTCGCCAAGCTCACCAGGTTGATGCGCTTCGCGCCCGCCAACCGATGCGTTCGCGGCAGCGCCGCCACCAGCGGCTCCCGCAGCAATGTCAGCGTGGTGAAGCCCGAATCGCCCGGCGGCGGCAGCATGATGCCAAGATCGACCTCATCGCTCGCCAGGGCCTGGATCAGAGGGGCGGAAAAGTATTCTCGCAGCCGGACCCGGATGTCGGGATGCTCGGAAAGACACGCGCTGGCAAGCGCGGGCAGCACGCTGTAGGCGGCGTACATGTTGAAGCCGATCGACAGCAAGCCGCTCTCGCCGCGCGCGGTGGCGACTGCGGAGTCCTCGGCCCGGCGCAGTCCGGCCAGAAGGTTCAGCGCGTCGGCGTGCAACCGCTCGCCAGCCTTCGTCAAGACCACGGTCCGCGTGTTGCGCTCGAACAGCTGCACGCACAACTCACGCTCGAGCGCCGCGATTTGCCGGCTCAGCGGCGGCTGGGATATGTGCATGCGCAGCGCGGCCCTGCCGAAGTGCAAGGTCTCCGCGACGGCGACGAAATACTGCAATTGCTTGGTGTCGATCATGGGAGCCTCCGCTGACAGGGCTAATCGATGCATAAAAGGTATCAATAAGCCCAATATATAGCATTGGGCAGCATCCGAGATAGCCGTTAACGTGGCCTCACTCCGGCGAATTCGCCTCACAGACAGGATCGACCCATGCGTGTTTACTACGACCAGGATGCCAATCTCAGCCTGATCCGCGATCAGAAGATGGTCATCGTGGGGTTCGGCAGCCAGGGCCACGCTCACGCGCTCAATCTACGCGACAGTGGCTTGACCGATCTCCGCATCGCGCTGCGCGCCGGCTCGGCCAGCGCAAAAAAGGCCGCCGATGCGGGCTTCACGGTCGTCGATTTGCAGGACGCGGCGGCCTCCGCGGACGTGGTGATGGTGCTCACGCCCGACGAAGGGCAGGCGGATCTGTACCGCGAGCAGCTGCACGAGACGATGAAGCCGGGCGCCTCACTCGTCTTTGCCCATGGATTGAGCGTGCATTTCAACCTGCTCGAACCGCGCGGCGATCTCGACGTCTTCATGATCGCGCCGAAGGGACCCGGCCACACCGTGCGTTCGGAGTACCGGCGGGGCGGCGGAGTTCCCTGTTTGGTGGCCGTCGCCCAGAATCCGTCGGGCGGGGCGCTGCAAAAGGCGCTGGCCTACGCGTCCGCCATCGGTGGGGGGCGCGCCGGCATCATCGAGACCAGCTTCAAGGAGGAATGCGAGACCGACCTTTTCGGCGAGCAGGCGGTTCTGTGCGGCGGCCTGGTCGAGTTGATCAAGGCGGGCTACGAGACGCTGACCGAGGCCGGATATGCCCCCGAAATGGCGTATTTCGAGTGCCTGCACGAGATGAAGCTGATCGTCGATCTGATCTACGAAGGCGGCATCGCCAACATGAATTACTCCATCAGCAATACTGCCGAGTATGGTGAGTACGTCGCCGGCCCCAGAATCATCAACGCCGAGACCAAGGCGGAGATGAAACGCGTCCTGAACGACATCCAGTCCGGCCGCTTTGCGCGCGACTGGATGCTCGAGAACCGCGTCAATCAGCCGAGCTTCAAGGCCATGCGGCGCCGTCTGGCGGAGCACCCCATCGAGAAGACCGGCGAGAAGCTGCGCTCGATGATGCCTTGGATTCGTCAAGGCGCGCTGGTGGATAGAAGCCGTAACTGATAGCGGCCTCGCAACCGACGAAGGCGTCGCGCCCGAGGATATAAATTCTCATTCGAGCTGGGGAAGGATTTTCGGTACAGTTTGGTCATGAGCACCGATACCGCCTTGGATCCCCCGGGCCGCGCTGCCGCCGTCATGCACTTTCGAGGCATCGGATTGGCACATTCTCTCCCGTCACTGGTACCCTACCGCCGAGGCCTGAAGCGCCTGGGGTTGGGCCGGTTTTTCCTCGTCTGATGCCCATCGTCGCGCGCCAGCGCCCCGAGCCTGAGAAAAACCGGTACGATCGACCGCGCCATTGGCACAGCATTTCTCACGCCTGGATCACGGATCTCTGCTACATGAATTCACGCCCCGTATCGTCGGCGCTCCGCGCCATCGGTTGTTCTCTCCTCGCCGGCATGATGTCGATGCCGGTCGTTGCCGCAGACTCCTTGGTCGTCGCCACTGACCGCGGTCTCGTGCGGGGCGCGAGCGGACCTGGCGTGCGGGAGTTCAAGGGCATTCCTTTCGCCCGGCCGCCGGTCGGGTCGCGCCGCTTCGCGCCGCCCGAGGACGCCGCGGCGTGGCATGGTGTCCTCGATGCGACCCAGTACCGAAGCGCGTGTCCGCAACTGTCGCGCTATGGCCTGACCGATGCCAGCGACGATGAGAACTGCCTTTATCTCAACGTCACGGCGCCCACCGCCGGCCCGAAAAGGAAGCGTCCCGTCATCGTTTGGATCCACGGCGGCGCCTACGTTGGCGGATCCAGCAATCTGTATCCGCTCGACTACCTGTCGCGCCACGGCGATGTGGTCGTCGTGTCGATCAACTATCGGTTGGGCGTGTTGGGCTTCATGGCGCATCCGCAATTGCCGGCGGCGCACAACGGCAGCCTCGGGCTCGAGGATCAGAGGGTGGCGCTGCGCTGGGTCAAGCGCAACATCGCGGCGTTCGGCGGCGACCCGGCGAACGTCACGCTGGCCGGCGAGTCCGCAGGTGCTGCCAGCGTCTGCATGCAATTGATGTCGGTCGACGAATCGCGCGGCCTGTTCCAAAAGGCCATCATTCAGAGCATCGCATGCACCGTGCATCTGGAGACGGTGGCGGACGCCGGCAAGGTCGGCGAGCAAGTCGCAAGTCTCGTGCATTGCGACGCCGCCGACGCCGTCGCCTGTCTGCGCACGAAATCGGTCAAGGAATTGCTCGACGCGCAGACGGCCGCGGGCGCCGCCAATTCACGGGCGTTCACCCCGAGCGTCGGTTCGATCAGCGTGCCGCGCCAGGGCGAGGAGGCCTTCTTCACTGGTAAATTCCTGCGGGTGCCCCTCATCAATGGCGGCAACCGCGACGAGCTGCGTCTGTACGTCGCGTACGCCATGGCCGCGGGCCTCACCGTGACGAGCGAGACCTATCCGGCGCTCGTGAAGTCCCTGTACGGCGATGCCGCGCCGGCGGTGCTCGCGCAATATCCGCTCGCCAATTTTCCCTCGGCGCCCTCGGCGCTCGGCACCATCCAATCGGATTTTCTGGCGGACAATCCACTCAGCAATTGCCTCTACCTGGAGACGGCCGATCGCGCATCGCGTTACGTGCCGGTGTACCAGTACGAGTTCACCGACCGTCATGCGCCGCCCGAGATGGCGGATCCCGGCTTCGAAATGGGCGCCGTGCACGCAGCCGAGCTGCCCTATTTCTTTCCGCACATTTCTCATAACAGCAAGGTGGACGGTCCGGATCTGGAGGCCGCCAGCCAACGGCTTTCCGCGGAAATGGTCGCTTATTGGAGCAGCTTCGCTTATACGGGACGGCCCGCGCCCGTGGGACTCACGCCATGGCCGCTGTATCGATCCGCGGTCGATGTGATGCAGTTCGAGCCCGGAGCGGTCCACCCCTTCGATGCGGGCGCGTCACACCACTGCCCGTTCTGGCGGAGCCATTATCCGACCCTGCTGTGATGCGGTCTCGCGGACGATGAACGGAATGTGAGCGCGAGGTCCGTTCCGTCGCCTTTATGGCAGGAGTTGCACGTCGCCCTTCACCTGCGGGGGCAGCTTGATCACGAGCATCTTCAGCTCCCCGCTGTTCGCGTGCGACCCGCCATGCGCGGTGCCCTTCGGGATGATGATGAGATCGCCCGCGTGCACCTGGCGCGGGCTGTCGCCCACCCAAAACGTGCCGGAACCGGAAACGACGTATTGAATCTCGATCGAAGACTGGTGCGAATGCCTGGGCGCATCGCCGACCTGCACGGACACCGCGCCTTCCGGTGTCGACACGAAGGTCTTCGACCTCAGCGTTCCGGCGTTCGGAATGACGGGGCCGATGTCGGCGTCCCGAAGAGCCGCCAGATCGATGACCTGCGGCTCGAGCGTGGGTTCCTGCGCGTGGACCATCGCGGCGCCGAGCACCAGCATCGCCGCCACGGTTCGCGCGGCTTTCTTGAATTTTGTCATGAGTCGAATTCTCCCGGACCAACGATACGTCCCCGCGGGCGTCGCCGAGTCGTGCGTAAACGGCTTTGTCAAGAATAGCATCGCCGGTTACCCTACAATTCGTCGCTATGCTATTTAATCGTTCGATCAGCAGCAACCCCGCCGCGCCCACGGCGCTCGGGACAACCGCATTCGTGCTCTGGCCTCTGTCACGGCGGCTCGACGCGGGTGCGCGCCGCTGATACCGGCCGTCGCGCCTTATTTTTTATGCTCGGCGATCAAGCGTCGGTACAGCGCGATCGTCTGATCGGCAATGGCGGACCACGCGAAGTGAGCTTCGACGCGTCGACGGCCGGCTTCACCGTAGCGCTTCGCCTTGGCCGGGTCGTTCAGGAGGTCGGTGACCTGGGCGGCGAGGTCGCGGGCGAATCGAACCGGGTCGGCCGGCAGGGTGGTTTGGGGATCGGGTTCGAATGGCACGAGGTGCCCCGTTTCGCCCTCGACGACAACCTCGAGAATGCCGCCCGTGGCGGAAGCGACCACCGGCGCCTTGCAGGCCATCGCTTCGAGATTGATGATGCCGAAGGGCTCATAGACCGACGGGCAGCAGAAAACCGCGCAATGCGAATAGAGCTGGATGGCCTCGAACTTCGTCACCATCTGCTCGATCCAGACGATGTTGTGGCCCGTCTGGGTCGGGTCCCCGGTGGCGATGGAATGACCCCCGTTGGGCGCAAAGTTCTCCACGGCGGCGCGCTGGCTGCCCGGCGTGTCGAGGCGCAGGGATTCGATTTTCGCCCTGATCTCGGCCGCAATTTCCGGCGTGTCCGGCGCGCCGGCGCAGAGCACCACCTGGGTTCCGGGCGGCATGTGCGGGATGGCATCGAGCAGGTGTGTGACTCCTTTTTGACGCGTGATGCGCCCGACGAACAGCACGTACGGGCGTGTGGGATCGACGCCGTACTTTTCCAGCGCCGTGATGTCGTCGGTGTACTGATATTGGTCGAGATCGATGCCGTTGTAGATCACGTGGATGCGGTCGGGATCGACCTCGGGGTAGGCCTTGAGGATGTCGGCCTTGGTGCCGTTCGAGACCGCGATGACGGCATCGGCGTCGAGAATGGCGGTACGCTCCATCCAGGACGAGAGGGCGTAACCGCTGCCGAGCTGCTCGGCCTTCCAGGCACGCAGCGGCTCGAGCGAGTGTGTGGTCAGAACGAAGGGAATGTTGTAGAGCTTCTTGGCCAGAAACCCCGCCATCGAGACATACCAGGTGTGTGTGTGGACGAGGTTGATTGCGCTCAATTCCTTCATCTGCGCGAGATTGAGCGCGAAGGCGTCGACGGCAGCCTTGAATTTCTGTTTCGTGTCGCCGGTGATCCCGGCGAGGGGCTCGAGGCCGTGGACGTGCAGGTTGCCGACGTCTTCCTGTTGCGTGCCCCAGCAATGGACTTCGACCTCGATCTTCTTGGCGAGCTCCAACGACAGGTATTCGACGTGAACGCCCGCTCCCCCGTAAACATTGGGAGGGTATTCACGAGTCATCAGGCCTATGCGCATGGGATCCTCCGGCTTCGATACCGCTTAGGATGACAGAGTTGCAGCGAATCGATTACGACAAATTGCGCAAGGTGCCCCGCGTCGGGCAATATCAAACCCGGCAACTGAGGCGTGTATTTGCATGAAACTCGTACGATTCGGTGCGGTGGGCGCGGAGAGGGCGGGCCTCGTGGATTCGGAAGGACGCATCCGTGACTTGTCGGGCCGTATTCCCGACATCGATCCAGATGGGCTCGCGCCGGCCCGATTGGCGGAGCTGTCCCGGGTGGATGTCTCCCAGCTTCCGATCGTGGATGGAAGCTCGCGTCTCGGTACGCCGCTAATGGGAATTTCCAAATTCATCGCCATCGGACTGAACTATTCGGATCATGCGGCCGAAGCCAATCTGCGCAGCCCGTCCGAGCCGGTCATTTTCACCAAGGCAACCTCAAGCATCTGTGGACCGAATGATGCTCTCGTCATCCCGCGCGGTTCGATGAAAACCGACTGGGAGGTGGAATTGGGCGTGGTAATCGGCCGGCGTGCGTCGTACGTGTCGAAGATCGAGGCCCTCGACCACGTCGCGGGCTATGTTTGCGTCAATGACGTGTCCGAGCGCGCATACCAGATCGAGCGCGGCGGCACCTGGGACAAAGGCAAGGGATGCGACACGTTCGGCCCGATCGGACCCTGGTTGGTCACGACTGACGAGGTCGGTGATCCGCAGCGACTCGCGATGTGGCTCGACGTCAACGGCATCCGAAAACAATCCGGATCGACCGCCAACATGATCTTCGACGTCGCCACCTTGGTGTCGTACGTGAGCGAGTTCATGACGCTGCTGCCCGGCGACATCGTCACGACAGGCACGCCCGCCGGTGTCGGCATGGGTCAGAAGCCGGACCCGCAATACCTCAAGCCGGGCGACGTCGTCACCTTGGGAGTTCACAAGTTGGGTACGCAGCGCCAGGTGTGTGTGGCCTGGAATGGCACCGCCAGTCCTGCAACGCCTTGGGTTTGACTCAGGGTCGGCATCACGGTACACCTGAACCGCAGGGTAGCCGCCCCGCCCATCGACAGGAGCAGCGGATTTGTCACGACGATTACCCCAGCTGCTGCAGGTTGGTTCCCACCATGTGCGCCCGGCGACATTCGCCGACGCGCCCGAGCTGGCGCGCGTTCATGTCATGTGCTGGCACGAGACCTATCGCGGTCTGGTGCCGGATGACTTGTTGGCAGCCTACACGGCCGAGAACGGCGAATTGATTTGGGGTCGCATCTTGAACGACCCCGCGGCTTTCAATGCGGCCGCCGTCTACCTCGCCACCCATGCCGGTGCGGTCGTCGGCTTCGCGTCCTGCGGTTCGCAGCGCTCCGCGGAGCTGTCCGCCGCCTACGACGGCGAGATCAGCACCGTCTACGTGTTGAAGGCACTCCAGCGTCGACGGACCGGCGCGGGCCTCATGCACGAAGCGGCGTGCGATCTGATCGAGCGGGGATTCGGCGCCGCCAGTGTGTGGGTCCTCCGGGATAACGCGCCGGCCCGTCGCTTTTACGAGCGTTGCGGGGGCAGCCTCATCGGCGAGAGAACGGATGTGCGGGGCGACGTCGCGCTGCTGGAGGTCGCCTACGGTTGGGCCTCATTGGTCACGCTGCGCGAGAACGCGCAGCGGCTGATGTCCAACGAGTAGCGATGCGTGCCTTACGACTTGATGAATGCCAGCAGAGCGGCGTTTATCGTGTCCGCTTGCGTCGTCTAAGGAGCCGGCCTGCGCAGTTCCCGCAATGCTTCCGCGAGATAGGCGGCGGTTCTCCCGTGCTTCCCGGCCGCCACGGCGAAAGGAGTGCCGCTCGCCACGACGCGTCCACCCTCGTCGCCGGCGCCGGGTCCCATGTCGATGACCCAATCGCTGGCGGCGGCGACGCGCATCTCGTGCTCCGCCACGACCACGGTGTTGCCCGCGTCGACCAGCGCGTCCAATTGCACCATCAGTTTGTCGACATCGAACGGATGCAGCCCGATGGTGGGTTCATCGATCACGTACAAGGTGGAACCGCGCTGGACGCGTTGCAGTTCGGTGGCCAGCTTGATGCGCTGGGCTTCGCCGCCGGACAGTTCCGTCGCCGGCTGACCCAGTCGCAGGTACCCGAGACCGATGTCCTGCAGCAGCTTCAGTGTGTGATGCACGGTCGCCGCATCGCTGAAGAAATCCACGGCCTCGTCGACCGACATGCCCAGCACCTCGGCTATGTTCTTGCCGCGGTAGGTAACCGCCAGCGTCTGCGGGTTGTAGCGTGCGCCGTGGCAGGTGGGGCAGGGGGCATAGACGCTCGGCATGAACAATAACTCAACGCTCACCGACCCTTCGCCCTCGCAGGTCTCACAGCGTCCCTTGGCCACGTTGAAGGAAAAGCGGCCGGCATCGTAGCGCCTGGATTTCGCGGCCGGCGTGGCGGCAAACAGCGTGCGCACGGTGTCGAACAGTCCGGTGTAGGTCGCCAGGTTCGATCGCGGCGTGCGCCCGATGGGCTTCTGGTCGATGGTGACCAGGCGCTTGATGGCGGCAAAGCCCGCGATGTGTCCGGCGACCGGGCCCTGTGCGGTGAGCTGGATGTCATCCTCGTCCTCGGGCGCGCCGCGCTCGCTGCCCAGTTTTGACGCCATCAACTCGACCAACGCCTGGCTGACCAGGCTCGACTTGCCCGAGCCCGAAACGCCTGTGACCGCCGTGAACACGCCGATCGGGAACTTCACATCCACGGCCTTCAGGCTGTTTCGGGTGATGCCCCGGAGTTCCAGCCAGCCCTTGGGCTGACGCAACGGACGATCGACCGTGGGCCGCTGTCGGAGGTAGCGCGCCGTGTGCGACTCCGCCACCCGTTGCAAGCCGTCGAGCGGTCCGCTGTACAGCACCCGACCGCCGCGCTCACCGGCGTCGGGTCCCACGTCGACGATCCAGTCGGCGTGGCGCATGACGTCGAGGTCGTGTTCGACGACGAACAGCGAATTGCCGGCGCGGCGCAATTGATCGAATGCCGAGAGCAGCGCCTCGGTGTCGGCCGGATGCAGGCCGGCGGACGGTTCGTCCAGCACATAGACCACGCCGAACAGATTCGAGCGTATCTGGGTCGCGAGCCGCAGGCGCTGCAGCTCGCCGGGCGACAGCGTGGGCGTGCTCCGTTGCAGCGTCAGATAGCCGAGCCCGAGTTCCCGCAAGGTGGCGATCCTCTCGAGGATGTTGATCGCGATGCGTTGGGCCGCGATGCGTTTTTCCTCGGACAGGCTGGCCGTGCGGCCACCGGCGAATTTCCCCCGGGACGCCGGCCGAAAGACCCCGGCAAGCTCGGACAGCGACAACTGAGACATGGCGCCGATGTCGTAGTCGGCAAAGGTGACCTCGAGCGCCTCACGCTTCAGCCGCTTGCCGTCGCACGTGGAACAGAGGCTCCCCGTCATGAAGCGCGAGACCCGCTTCTTCATCAGCGCGCTCTGCGTGGTGGCGAAGGTGTGCAGCACATACTTGCGCGCACCCATGAAGGTCCCCTGATAGCTCGGCTCTGCCTTGCGACGCAGGGCGCGGCGCGTCTCCGCCGGGGTGTAGCCGGCATACACCGGCACGCTGGGTTGTTCGTCCGTGTACAGAATCCAGTCGCGTTCCTTCCTGGGCAGCTCGCGCCACGGGATGTCCACGTCGTGACCCATGGAGACCAGGATGTCGCGCAGATTCTGACCGCCCCAGGCAAGGGGCCAGGATGCGATGGCGCGCTCGCGAATGGTGAGCGAATCGTCCGGCACCATCGAGGCTTCGGTCACTTCGTACACGTAGCCCATGCCGTGACACGTGGGGCAGGCGCCTTGTGCGGTGTTGGGCGAGAAGTCTTCCGCGAACAGCATGGGTCGTCCGGCCGGATAGGCGCCCGCGCGCGAGTACAGCATGCGCAGCAGGTTCGACATGGTGGTCACGCTGCCGACGGAAGAGCGCGTGCTCGCCGTGCCGCGCTGCTGCTGCAGCGCGACGGCCGGCGGCAGACCGTCGATCGAGTCCACATCCGGCACGCCCACCTGATCGATGAGGCGGCGTGCGTAGGGAGCCACCGATTCGAAATAGCGACGCTGCGCCTCGGCGTACAAGGTCCCGAAGGCCAGCGACGATTTTCCAGAACCCGATACGCCGGTGAACACCACCAATGAATCGCGCGGTACATCGACGTCCACGTTCTTGAGATTGTGATCGCGGGCGCCGCGCACCCGGACGAACTGACCCGGTTGAAACTTGGTGTTCATGGTGCGCGGGCGCAAGCCCAATGTGTGGTCGCGCGGCGGCCGTCGAGGCCGCCCGCCTCGGCGCTGAACGCGATAGGTTCCATGGGGTCTGTTGGATGTCCTAAAAACGTACTATATACGACATTCGGAGGCCCGTGCCGGTATCCCGGTGCTCCGACATTAGTCGGTCTCGATCGCAAAGAACTCGCTACAATCGCCGCGGTTCAGTCAACCATCGACGTGAGGTCTACCTGCCCGTGGATTTAGGAACGGAAGAACGACGCGCCGTCGTGACCGGCGCTCGTCGGGTGGGCCAAGACGCTCGCCGCCGAAGTGGCCCATGACGGGCGGGATCATTCGAATCGACGGCGGCATGATCCGCGGGGTGTGATGCGCAGCGATGCCTGCGCGTGACGGCCCATCAGGCGGGGCGCGCCACCGTCGCCGCGGACGCCACGGTCGAATAGCCGATGGCGCGCTTCTGATCCTCGATCACCGTCCTGGTGGCCCGGTAGGCATGCCACGTCGCCCAGAAGCCCGTGGGCGCCAGGACCAGCAACGCCAGCCGCAGCGACGCCGCGTCGGCGCCGTGGCTGCCGCCGAACCAATCGCTCAAGCTGCCGATGAATTGCGGCGCGATGATGAGGTTGAACACATTGCCCACCAGCAAGGACCAGGCGATGAACATGGAGCGCATACGCTGCGGTGCCAGATTCTGCAGCAATCCCATGCACGGGCCGATGTAGAAATAGATCGCCGGAATGAATATCCAGAACATGCACTTCGCGAACCACAGCGTGTGGGTGTAGAACGCGAGAAACGACGGGATGGTCGTGAAGCCGATGCCGATGACCAGCACCCACAGCACGCGGCGCGGATCCACCATCGTCGGGCGCGACAACAGCCACGCGGTGCCGAGCGTCGCCAGGATGCCGCCGATCAAATGAATGGGCCCGGTGACGGCGCCGGCCTCGCCGACGTTCAGGCCATAGGTGCGGATCAGGAACGTGGGCGTCCACCAGATCAGTCCCCACCCCCATAACGAACAGACTCCGGTGGTCATCATGACGTTGAACGCGGCGCGTTGGCTCCACATGAAACGCAACGAATCCAACATCGTCGGCTTGTGATTTTCGCTGCTGGCATCGAGGCGGCCGCGCACCGGCTCACGGATGGTCAGATAGACCACGATACCCGCGATCAAACCTGGCGCGCCCAGCACCAGAAATGCCGAGCGCCAGCCGTAGGCGTGAGCCACGGCGCCCGCCATGTCCGCGCCCAGCCACGCACCGATGGGTGCGCCGAGCGCGAGCACCGTGAAGGCCATCGGCCGTCGCCCGGCGGGGAAGCAGTCGGATAAAATCGCCGACGACGGCGGCAGACCGCCGGCCTCGCCGATGCCGACGCCGATGCGCCCGAGCAGGAACTGCCAATAGGTGCGCGACAAGCCGCAGAGCACCGTGAAACCGGACCAGATGATGAGCGCGGCTGCCAGGATGTTGCGGCGATTCGAGCGATCCGCGAGCCATGAGATCGGCAGGCCGAACGTGACATAAAACAGCGCCAGCGGAATGCCGGTCAGGAATGCCACGCCCGCATCGGTCAGGTGCAATTCGAGCCGGATGGGTTCGAGCACCGTGGACACCACGTATCGGTCCGCGATGTTGATGGCGTAGATCACACACGTCATGCCGAGCACATACCAGCGCTCGAGGGAGAAGGGTGCCTGAGATCGGTTCATTTTCCGGCACCATACAGGGTCCGTACGCGTAACGCGACAGGACCGGGTAGGATGTCGGCGGGTCCCCAAAAAGCAGAGGTCGGTATGCGGCGATTTACCCTGGGCGGCGTGTTCGCTCGCTTCTGAGGCGCCGGCCCCGCGACGAGCGTCACGATGCGAAGGAAGGATCGATGGCAATGATGAAGGCGGTGCTGCTGAGGGGCTATGGCGGCTTCGAGCAACTCGACTATCGCGATGACGTTGCGGTGCCCGTTCCCGGCCCGGGGGACGTTCTGATTCGCATCGGTGCGGCGGGCGTCAACAACACGGACATCAACACGCGAACCGGCTGGTACTCGCGGACGGTCACCCTGGGCACGGCCGAGCCGGCAGCGCCCGTCGCCGGGGACGCCGCTGCGAGTTGGACGGGCGCGCCGCCCAGCTTTCCGCGAATCCAGGGCGCCGACGCCTGCGGCAGGATCGTCGGGGTCGGTGCGGGCGTCGATCCGCGGCGCATCGGCGCGCGCGTCCTGGTCGAACCCGTATTTCGAATTCCTGGCGCGCTCGATCGATACCGGGTGCTGTATTTCGGGTCTGAGACCGACGGCGCTTTCGCGCAATATACCTGTGTACCGACGGCATATGCCCACGCCATTTCGAGTGCGCTCTCGGATGCCGAACTGGCGTCGTTTCCCTGTGCCTATGCGGCAGCGGAGAACATGCTCTCGCGATTGCACGTGGGCGCGGGCGAAACTGTCCTCATCACGGGTGCGTCTGGCGGCGTCGGCTCGGCGGCGGTGCAACTGGCCAAGCGCCGGGGAGCCACCGTGATCGCGATCGCGGGGGCGGAGAAGGCGGACGCGGTGCGTGCCCTGGGTGCGTCGATCGTCTTGGAGCGGGGCGCACGGCTGCCGGCGCTGGTCGGACGCGAACAGGTCGATGCGGTGGTCGATATCGTCGGCGGAGACCAATTTTGCGACCTGCTGGACACGCTGCGACGGGGCGGCCGGTACGCCACCGCCGGCGCAATCGGCGGACCCCTCGTCTCGCTGGATTTGCGCACGCTCTATTTGAAGGATCTGCGGCTCCTCGGCTGCACCGTGCTCGACGATGCCGTCTTCCCGAATCTCATCGGCTACATCGAGCGGGGAGAAATCAAGCCCGTCGTGGCCAGCATCCGTCCGCTCGGCGAGATCGTGCAGGCCCAGCAGGAGTTCGCGCTCAAGCGACACACGGGCAAGATCGTGCTGATCCCCTGAAGCGGGCCGTCCTCAGGGCGGCTCGTTCTTACGGCGCCTTGTCGAAAACCAACAAGGTCGACGTCGCCGACGCGCACAGTCGCCCGGTGGCATCGAGCAGCTTGGCCTCCGCGAACGCCACCCATTTGCCGACGGACAGCACGACTCCCTCCGCGCGCACCGGGCCGGTGTCGGCGGTCAGGCCAAGCCGTTCATCTCAATGCCCGGCCGCGGTCAACGGCGCCGACTGCCAGCCGCCGCCCAACGCCTTCACCAGCAGGACGCTGGCATCCATGCGGCGCATTTCGATGTTCACGTTGGACAACTGCGCCTGCAGGTTGGTGGTCTCGTTGGTGGCGACTTCGAGGTACGTGACCAATCCCGCCTTGTAGCGATATTGCGCCTGCTGCAGCGCGTTGCCGGTCGCGGTCACGGCGGCCGACTGGCTCGTACTTTCCTGCTGCAGCTGTCGTAGTGCGGCCAGGTTGTCCTCGACCTCCTGGTACGCCGTCAGCACGGTGTTGCGATAGTCGGCGACCTGCTCGTCGAAGGCGGCATGCGCCTGAGCGGACTCGGCACGATGCCGACCCGCGTCGAACACGGTGAGCACGCCACTCGGGCCCACCGACCACAGGCGGCTTGGTGCGCTGATCCAGTTCGCCGAATGAACGCTGTCGTAGCCGATCGCCGCCGCGAGGCTGAACTGCGGGAAATACGCGGCGCGCGCGACGCCCACATTGAAGTTGGCGGCGGCGACGCGCCGTTCCGCGCCGGCGACGTCCGGCCGTCGTTCGAGCAGCACCGAGGGCAGCCCCGGATCGATGACCGGCGGGGACGTATCCAGTGCAAGTGGGTTGGCGTCCACATGGAAGGTGGTGGGGCTTTCGCCGATCAGCACCGCGATGGCATGTTCGCTTTGCGCACGTTGCAGGTGCGTCTCCGCGGCCTGGGTGCGGGCGATCTCCAATTGGCCCTTGGCCTGTTCCACGTCCGCGAGGGCCGCGCCGCCGCCGTCGAACAAATGCTGGGTCAGGTCCAGTGACTTCGTATAGTCCTCGACCGTCCGATCGAGCAGCAGTTGCTGCGCGTCCTGGCCGCGCAGATTGAAATAATCCGTGGCCAATTCCGCATGCAGCGACAGGTCGAGGGTGGCGAGGTCGGCGGCGCTCGCCTGCTCGGTGGCCTTTGCGGCACTCACCGTGTTGCGTACGCGGCCCCAGAGATCGATCTCATAGGACAGATCCGCCTCGAGATCGAAGTTGCCGAGGGTCGGCGGCGAGCCGGGTAGAAATCGCGGCGAATTGACCGAGGTGCGCGCGCGCTCGGCGGTCGAGCCGACGGTGAGGGTCGGGAACAGTCCGGCGCGTTGAATGCGGGTCTCGGCTCGCGCCTGCTGCAGGCGCGCAAATGCGGCCTTGATGTTCTGGTTGGCATCGCCGACCTTCGCCTCGAGTTCGTCGAGCTTGGGATCCCCGTAGATCGTCCACCACGCACCTCGCGCCATCGCGTCCATGGGTTCCGCCACTTTCCAGTCACCGTCTTCCTTGTAGGCCTGGGCCGGCGGCGCGCTGGCCGGCGGCGCCTTGTAGACCGGCGTGAACGAACATGCCGTCAACGTGCCGACCAGCAGCAGGGATGCAGTCGACGTCGGGCGGTTCATGTGGCCTTACCTGCAGGCTCGGAAGCGGGCGGTGCGACCCGCACCGGCACGCCGTCGATGATGGAGTCGGGCGGATTCACGACGACCTTGTCGTTGGTTTCGATGCCCGACAGTATCTCGATGGTGGCGCCGAAGTCGCGTCCCTGGACGATGCTCTTCAGCTTGATCTTGTTCTGTGCGTCGACGGTGGCGACCTGCAACCCGGCCGCGCGAAACAGCACGGTGTTGGCGGGTAGCCGCAGCGATTCCGCATTGCCGCCCAGCTTGAAGTGGACTTCGGCGTACGCGCCGGGAAACACCTCGTGGCTAGCATTGTCGAGCTGCAATTCCACCTGCAGGGTGCGCAGGGTGGGATCGAGAGCGTTCGAGGTGCGAACGGTGGTCGCGGTGTACTTCTTGTTGGGCTGTTCCGAGAAGAGCAGTTCGGCCTGCATGCCCGGCTTGGCCGCCGCGGCATAGGACTCGGGCACCTGCACGTAGATGCGCAGCTTGTGCGTGTCGGCCATGCGGAACAGTTCCGTGCCCGAACTCTGGCCCGCATTGATGAGCGCCCCGATGTCGGTGTTGCGCGCCGTGATGACGCCGTCGAACGGCGCGACGACCCGCTTGAACGATTCCAGATCGTGCAACCGACGCACGTTCGCGGCCGCGGAGTCCACGGCCGCCTTCTTGGCGGCAGAGTCTCCGGCCTTCTCATCCGCGTCCTGCTTGGAGACGGATTGCGTCTCCAGCAATCCCTGCCAGCGCTTGTTGGTGCTGCTGGACAGCGTCGCATTGGCCTGGGCCGTCTCGAGATCCGCCTCGGCCTGGGCGAGCTGTTGGTCCACCTCCGGTGTCTCCAGTTCCGCGAGCAACTGGCCCTTCTTGACCTCCGACCCGATGTCGGTATACCAGACCTTGAGGTAGCCGCTGGTGCGGGCAAAGATCGGCGCTTCCACGAACGCCTGGACCGTGCCCGGCAGCACCAGGTTCTCGCCCAGATCGCTGCGGTTGGCCGAGACGGTGTTCACCGTGGGCACGGCGTCGCGTTCCGTGTCCTTGGCGAGCGCGTCGCGCGCCATGATGCGGCTGATCTCGCCCCACGCGCCGAGGCAGAGGGCAACGACCAGCAGGGCCAGCGAGAAGAAACGAATCTTGCGCGACAAGTTCTTGTCGGTCTCGACTGAGGTTTGCTCAGACATGTGAAATCTCCGCAGAAGGAAGGGCATGCGCCGACTTGCGCCCGTGAATGATCGAGAAGACGGTCGGTACGAAGAACAGCGTCGCGAACGTCGCGAAGATCAACCCGCCGATGACGGCGCGGCCCAGAGGTGCGTTCTGTTCGCCGCCGTCGCCCAGGCCCAATGCCATCGGAATCATGCCGATGATCATCGCGAGGGCCGTCATCATCACCGGGCGCAGGCGGGTGAATCCTGCCTGGAGCGCCGCCTCGAATGCATCGTCCCCGGCGTTCATGCGTTCCCGGGCGAAGCTGATGACCAGCACGCTGTTGGCCGTCGCGACGCCCATGCACATGATGGCGCCGGTGAGGGCGGGCACGCTGACCGTGGTGTGCGTGAGGAACAACATCCAGACGATGCCGGCCAGCGCGGCGGGCAGCGCCGTGATGATGATGAACGGATCGAGCAGCGACTGGAAGTTCACCACGATCAACATGTACACCAGCACGATCGCGCCGATGAGGCCGATCAACAATCCGTTGAACGATGCCTTCATGGTCTGCGTCTGGCCGCGCAGCACCACCTGCGAGCCTTTGGGCAGATCGTTGATGGACGCCGCGATGATCTTGTTGATCCGCGCGGACACGTAGCCCAGATCGGTCCCCTGGACGCTGCCGAAAATATCGAGCGCCGGCGTGGCATTGTAGTGACTCACGACGGCTGGCGCGACGCTGCGGTGAATGTTCGCGACGCTCGAGAGGATTTGCGATGCACCGCCCGGGCCGTTCAACGGCGTGTTGCCCAGGTCGTTCAGGTTCTCCATGCGGGACTGGGGAGTCTGGGTGGCGACCTGGTACTGGGTGCCGCTCTTCGGATCGACCCAAAACGAGGGCGAGGTCTGGAAGCTGCCGGAGAGCGAAACCAACAGATTCGTGGCCACCGCCTGTTCGGTCAGGCCCACGAGTTGCGCCTTGCTGCGGTCGACGTCGACGTTGAACTGCGGGTAGTCGCCCGACTGCTGAATGTGCAGATCCACCGCGCCCGGGACGGCGCGAAGTTTGTATAGCAGGTTGTTGGCAAAGACCCGGTTCGCGTCCACATTGAAGCCCGTGATCTGCACGTCGACGGGCGACGGCAGGCCGAAGTTCAGGATTTGCCCGATCATGTCGGCCGGCAGGAACGAGAACGAAGCCGACGGGTAGCTGGCCGCGAGCTTCGCCCGCAGCGCCCTCACGTAGGCCGCGGTCGGTTTGTGGTTCTCCGAGAGGTTCACGTAGATGTCCGCGTCGCCCGGACCCACGGGCGCCGAGGTGCTGTAGGCTAGGTTGATGCCGCTGTACGGCAGACCGAGGTTGTCGACGATGTTCGTCACCTGATCGGCGGGGATGACGCCGCGAATGGTGTTCTCGACCGCATCGCACAGCGCCGCCGTCTCCTCGATGCGGGTGCCGGTGCGCGCCCGCATGTGCAGCTTGATCTGGCCGCCGTCGACGCTCGGGAAGAAATCCTGGCCGAGCCCCGGCAGCGGACCGAGCGGAAAGGCCAGCAGCGCGGTGGCTGCCATGGCGCCCAGGAAGATCGCCGCGAAGCGCGGACCGCTCCTCAACGCGGCGACGAGCAGGTTGCGATAGCCGTTGCGCAGATTGGCGAACCCGCGCTCGAAGCCCGTCTGGAACCGGCTGAGGACGTTGCGCCGTACCGCGCGGTCGTGCGGCTCGTGCTTCTTCAGCCAGAACTTCGCGAGCGTCGGCACCAGGGTGCGCGAGAGGATGTACGAGGCCAGCATGGCGAACACCACGGCTTCGGCCAGCGGAATGAACAGGAATTTGGCGATGCCGGCCAGGAGGAACATCGGCACGAAGACGATGCAAATGGACAGGGTCGACACCAGGGCGGGCAATGCGATCTGGTGCGCGCCGTCGAGGATCGCCTGCTCGACTTCCTTGCCCTGCTCGAGATGATAGTTGATGTTTTCGATGGTGACGGTCGCATCGTCGACCAGGATGCCGACGGCGAGCGCGAGACCGCCCAGGGTCATGATGTTGATGGTCTCGCCCAGCGCCGAAAGACAGTAGACCGAGGCCAGAATCGACAGCGGGATCGAGATGGTGATGATGAGAGTGCTGCGCCAACTGCCCAGAAACAGCAGGATCAACAGCCCGGTGAGGGCGCCGGCGATCACCGCCTCACGGATCACGCCGGAGATCGCCGCGCGCACGAACACCGATTGATCGCTGAGCGGTTTGATGACCAACGAACTCGGCAGCGAGGCGGCGATCTGCGGCAGCTTCTGGTTGATGCTGTTGATGATGTCGATGGTGGATGCCTTGCCGGTCTTCAACACGCTGACGAGGACGGCGCGCCGCCCATCCAGCCGCACCATGCTGGTTTGCGGCGAGTACCCGTCGCGCACGTGCGCGACGTCGTGGATGTAGGTGATGGTGCCGTTGCGCGTGCGGATGGGCACGTTGTTGAGGTCGTCGATCTGGGTCGGGCTGGCATTGAGCTTGATGAAATACTCGAGCTCACCCATTTTCTGCGTGCCGGCGGGCAGGATCAGATTCTGCAGGCCGATGGCGTTGACGACGTCATTGGCCGACAGGCCGTTGGCGCGAAGCGCCTGCGGATCGAGATCTACCTGCACCTGGCGCTGCTTGCCGCCGAAAGGATAGGGAATCGAAGCGCCGGCGACCGTGGCCAGCTGCGTGCGCAGGATGGTGTTGGCCAGATCGTAGATCGTGGCTTCCGGTATGGTCGTGCTCGAGAGGGCAAGCTGGAGGATGGGAACGCTCGAGGCGCTGTACGACAGGATGAACGGCGGCGTCGTTCCCGGCGGCGAGTATGCCAATTGAACCTGGGACACGGCCGTGATCTGTGCGAAGGATAGATCGGGATCGACGTCCGGCTGGAAGAAGTACTTGACCACGGATGTGCCGTTGACGGATTGCGATTCCGTGTGTTCGACGTCGTTGACCGTGGTCTGTGCGATGCGCTCCGAGAACAACACGATGCGATTCGCGATTTCCTCCGGCAGGATGCCGTTATAGCGCCAGATCACCGCGGCGATCGGAATCTTGATGTTGGGAAAGATGTCGGTCGCGGTGTTGAGGATTGCGTAGCCTCCCATCAGCACGATCAACAGCGCCAGCATGATGAAGGTGTACGGACGTTGTAAGGCTACTTTGACAATCCACATGATCTACTCCGAAATTGCCGGCAATCGACCAAGGTGTTCAAAAACAGTCGGGACCTGCGGGCGGTCAGTCGACCAGGCCGGTCATGCCAGCAGGTTGTGAATCGAGTTCCCGACTGAAGGCAATGTTCAACAGCGCGGCCCGCAGTTCGGCGGTCGCCTCGCGTCCGAAGGTATTTTCGATGCGATTCTCCGCGACGCGCCACATGCGACGCGCCCGCCGCAGCAGCGACACGCCCTTGGCGGTCAGTTCCACGCAACGCTTGCGCCTATCGGTCGGCGACAGCCGCAGCGCCAGCAGCTTGTCGCGCGCCAACGGCCGCAGGTTGTGTCCGAGCGTCGAGCGGTCCATGACCATCGCGGCGGCGAGCACGCACATGGTGACGGGCCCTTGCGGGCCGCTGCGCGCCACCTCGGACAATATTGAATACTGGGTCGACTTGATGCCGAGCGGCGCCAGCACCGTGTCGTAGTACTGGGATATCCGACGCGAAGCCCTGCGCAGGCTGCCGCAGGTGCAGGATGAGCGCGGCGGGATGACCGGGATTTTGGACTTCGAGGCAATCATGGGGATATGCCCCCATTCTACGCGTTACCTCGGCGGGTTCAAGCGGCGACTTGCAGCGGCGCGGGATCGTGCTGCATCTGGGCCGCAACGATCCGCTCCGAAACCTCCCATAGGCGCCGCGCCAGCGCATCGTCGCCGAGCAGGCGGCTGCCGGTGGCGATCTGGCAGTCGGCCCAGTATTCGCCGGTGATGCCGCTCACGCGCGGACTGGCGGCGAGCAGCGCCTGGGTTGCGGCGCCGCGCTGCGCGTTGCGCATGAACACCTGGGCGACCTTCAATACCAGCGCAAGGGGCCCGCGCAGATACTTGTGCAATCGCGTGCCCTTGGTCGCGCCGGGGTGCACGCTATTGACGGCGATCCCGCGTCCCTGCAACCGGCGCGAGAGTTCCTTGGCGTAGAGCGCCGCCGCCAACTTCGACTGTCCGTAAAAGGCCAGCGGCCGGTAGAAATCACGACCATCCAGGTTGTCGAACATGATGCCTTCGGCGGGCGCCTGGCTGATGCTGGCCCGGCTGCTCACGATGACCACGCGGCCGGTGCCGTTGCGCAGGAGGTCCGTCAACTGATTCACCAACGAGAAGTGCCCGATGTAGTTCACGAGGAACTGCAGCTCGATGCCGTTGCGCGTCTCCAGGGTCGGTAGATTCGCGATGCCGGCATTGGCGACGATGGCATCCAAGGGCGCGCCCAGCGACGAGATGTGCTGCGCGGCCCGGGCCACCGCGGCCAGATCCGCCAAATCGCAGGCCGCCGGCGTGCAGGATGGGCCGACGCGCCTGCATGCGTCGGTTGCGGCCTCCAGCGAGCGGGCCAGCCCGATGACGTGGGCTCCGTTCGCCGCGAGCGCGTGCATGGTCTCGAAGCCGATGCCGGAGGTGCAACCGGTGACGACGATTCGGCGGCCGCTGAGGTCGACGCCGGCCAGAACTTGATCCGCGGTGGAGCGGGAGCCAAAAGGGTTGCTATGAGCCAATACGTTACTCCTGATCCGGGACGAGATGGGCGAGGGGCGCGCAGAACAGGCGCGCCGCCACCGTCATGCCCTGCAAAAATTCCTGACGCGATTTGGATGATTGTTTGAGGCCGCGCGCGGTGGCGTGTAATGCTCTCGCCACGTCCTGTGCGGCAAATCCGGAGGCAGCGCAAAATCCCGCGAGCGGCGAGTTCTCGACGGCGTGTGCCAGGGCATTCTCGAATTGTGCCTCATAATGCGCCAGCGTCGCCCCCGCCAATGAGGTGCTCGCGCACATCAAATCGGCCGCATCGGTACCGGTGAGGCCGGCGAACCGGCCCGCCCATTCGTCGCAGGCGGCAATGAGGCGGGCATCCAGCGGCTTGGTCTCGCACGCCAGGGCGAGGACGGCCACGCGTAGTTGGCGGGTGAGCTTGTAAGTGACCGCCTGGCGAAACAGCGCTTCCTTGTCGGCGAACTGCAGGTAAAGACCCTGGCGGGAAACGCCGGCCGCGCGCGCCACCTCATCCATGGATGTCTTACGAAACCCATAACGAGCAAATACCGCCACCGCTGCTTCAAGCAGGGCTTCGCGGCGAGACTCGACCGCGTCAACTTCGGTAATATTGTCTACTAACACCCATACAGTGTGGACAATCTATGCTCAATCTGTCAAGGCTGTCATCATCGGCGATGCCTGCCGTCGGCGTCCCCACCATCGCCGTGTCCGGCTCGGAAGCGCGCTTTCCGGTCCGGCGCATTTATTGCGTGGGCCAGAATTATGCCGAGCATGCCCGCGAAATGGGATCAGATTCATCACGTAAGCCACCGTTTTTCTTCGGGAAACCGGCAGACGCCGTCGTCGACAGCGGGGCTCGTTTGGTGTACCCCTGCCGCACCGCGGAGCTGCATCACGAGGTTGAATTGGTCCTCGCGCTCGGCGGCGGCGGCTTCAATGTCACGCTCGCGGAGGCGCCGGGGCTGATCTATGGTTGGTCGGTCGGGCTCGACCTGACCCGGCGTGATTTGCAGGCCGAGGCCAAGAAGCTGGGTCGTCCGTGGGATATGGCGAAGGGCTTCGATGCGTCCGCGCCTGTGGGGCCGCTGCGGCGCGGGGTGCCGCCTGCCGAGGCGCGCATCCAGCTGCGCATCGACGGCCGGGTCCGCCAGACCGGGGATGTGGCGGATATGATCTGGAGCGTGCCGGAGATCATTGCGGAGTTGTCCACCTACCTTACCCTGGCGCCGGGCGACCTGATCTTTACCGGTACGCCCGCCGGCGTCGGGCCGATTCTGCGCGGCGAGACCGTGACGGGCTCGATCGACGGTGTCGACTCCGTCGAGGTGAGCTTCGACCCGAGCTGAAACCCTGGGACGCCCGCATGCCGGTCATCACCGCCCGGCCGGCAGTCCGACGCTCCTTCAGCCGGCTCTCCTACATCCCGGTCCCGGGGTGGGTGCCATAGTGGATCCAGCTCATCGCTGGTCCGAAGTCGGTTATTCGATCGAGGAATAGCGTGGCATATCGGCCGCTTGCCGGCCCTCTAAGCAGGAGATGAAACATGGGTATCAATAAAGATCAGGTCGAAGGTCGCGTCAAGGAAGGCACTGGCAAGGTGCAGGAAGCGGCTGGTAAGGCTGTGAACAGCCAGCACGAACAGGTGAAGGGCTTGGCGAACCAAGTCGAAGGCAAGGTTCAAAAGAACTTTGGCGACGCCAAGGAAACCGTCAAGGACCACGTGAAGGACGCCCAGCAAAAGCGGGGCTAGAGCAGGCGCGGGGGGCGTGGCCTTTCCGTGACGAGTGCGAGGCGTCTGCAACGGATCATGGCCGTGCAGGCGCCTTGTCGAGCGCGCGTCCGATCAGGGCGTGCCGCGAGCTCACCGGCGGAGCAATCACGGGCGCGGATCGCATCGTGGCCGTCTGGCACCGCGGAAAGCAGGTCAGCGGTTCCTTGGCCTCATTCTCGCCGTAGCGGCTCATTGCTTGACGGCGAGCAGACCGTCGCCGTTCTTCTCCACGCTGAAACCGGTGCTGCGCAGGCGGTTGGTCACCTCGTTGGGCAGGTCGCGACCGCTGCCCAGCTTGTTGGGCGTACCCGTGTAGTGAAACAGCCTGCCGCGGCGCTTCAGCACCCGGCCGATCTGATCGTAAAAGCCTTGCGAGTACAACTCCCCCGCGATGCCGAAGCGGGGCGGATCATGCAGAACGGCGTCGACGCAATCGTCGGGCAGCGCGACGATCCCCGCGGTCACGTCGCCGTGCGTCAAGGCGAGCCGCTCGTCAATCGGGGGCGACCAGGGATTGAGGCTGCGCAGCCAGATGACGTCGGGATTCTTCTCGTACGAAAGAATGCGCTGCGCGCCTCCTTCCAGACACCATGCGGCGAAGTAGCCCAGGCCGCCGCAGGTGTCCAGCACCACCTTGCCCCTCGGCTGGATCAGCCGCACCTTGCGTTCGGCATCGTCGTATGGCGAGACCTGCGCGGTGGGCAGCATCTTGATGCCGTCGATTTCGAACGTCGGCGGACCCCAATCCGTCGGCACCAGTTTGATGAGCGAGGAGGAGTACCGGGCGACGGGTTCGAATTCGCCCCCCGTCCAATGATAGACGGTGCGGTCCTTGCACTTGGCCGGATAAGGATAGTGCTCCCCCCGCCAACGCCAGGAGTCGGCTCCCAACTCGACCGAGGTCGATGAACGCTTCAGGTCCAACGAGCATTCCACCGCTGCGGCGCCCGCGCGCCGGCCGGTGAGCAATTGCTCGGTGACGCTCATCGTCAGCAGGGGGCCGAGGTAGGCGATGACTAGGGTCCCCTTCTGATGTCATGGTCGGCGCAAACCATGCCGGCGTGCTGCAGTATGCCACCCAAGAGGATGTCGTAGAACATATCCGCGCCCCGATGCAGCACATCAGGCTGTGCCCACAGCATCTCGCCGCAGAAAATCCTCCGCGCCACCGGACGTGAAAAAGCGCGCTTCCAGTTCCTGCGGCGAGAGCGGCAGGGACAGCAGGAATCCCTGGGCTTCATGGCATCCGCGGCGCCGCAACCACTCGAGTTGGGCGGTGCGCTCGATACCTTCGGCGGTCACGATTACCCCGAGACTTGCTCCCAGCGACAGTATGGCGCTCGCCACGGCGGCGTCGCTGCCCGACCGATCGAGGTTATGAACGAACGCCTTGTCGATCTTGATCCTATCCGGTGGGAAACGCGTGATGTAGGCGAGGGAGGAATAGCCGGTGCCGAAATCGTCGAGCGCGATGCGGCACCCGAGGCGTCGAAAACGCTCGAGGGCGGCCCGCACCGAGGCCGAATCGGTCACGAGAAGTGATTCCGTGATTTCTATCTCCAGCAGCGAGGTTGCAATGCCCGCCGCCGCCGCTTCCGTCTCGAGCACCCGCGCTGGATCGCCGTACAACAGTTCCTTGGCCGACACGTTGACGGCGACGTGCAGCGTGATGCCGCGTTCCTGCCACTTTTTTATCTGACGGCAAGCGGCGCGCATCACCCAGCTGCCGAGTTCGATGATGAGACCGCTGTCCTCGGCGATTTCGATGAAGCGGGTGGGCGGAATGTCGCCGTATTCGACGTCGCACCAGCGCAGCAACGCCTCCACACCGACCATTTGATTGGTTTTCAAACTGAATTTCGGCTGGTAATGCAGATGTAGCTGGTCCTCGGCGACGGCCCGGCGCAGGCGTCCTTCCAGATCGAGCCAGTCGCGGAGACGCGTGCTCATGGACGGCGAATACATGACCACCGCGCCGAAGGCCCCGGCCTTCGCCTGATACATGGCCGTATCGGCGTGCTTGAGCACCGTCGCAACGTCGGGACCATCATCCGGATGGATGGCAAGACCGATGCTCGGGCGCGAATGAAACTCGAATCCGTCATAAGCGATGGGGGTCTTCAGAGTTTCGGCGCAGGCGGCGGCGATCTTCAGGGCGACGCCGCGCGCATCGACGTGTTTCACGAGCACGACGAATTCGTCGCCGCCGAAGCGCGCAAGAAACAGGTGCCCATAGGCGCCTTCGAACTCGGCCAACCTCGCCGTCAGCTTCCTGGCGACGTCCTTCAATACCGCATCGCCCGCGCTGTGACCGAAGGTATCGTTGACTTTCTTCAATCCGTTGAGGTCCATGTAAATGATGGCCACCGATTCGGCCGGCGCGGCGGTTTCGAATTCGCGTTGGGCGGTCTCCATACAGCGCTGTCGATTGGGAAGGCCGGTGAGGGTGTCGAAGTAGGCAAGACGTTCGATGCGCTCGGCGGCCGCCGCGTTGCGCAGGATATAGCTGAGGCGGCGCGGCAGCAGCGCCCAATTGACCGGCTTGGAGATGAAGTCGGTGGCGCCTGCGTCGAACGCGAGGCTGATCGCGACAGAATCCTCATGACCGGTGACCATCACGATGGGCACGGTGGCAAAGCGTGCCTCGCCGCGCAGGCGGCGGCACACGCTATAGCCGTCCATTCCCGGCATGTCGACGTCGAGGAGCACGATGGACACGTCCTGCGAGAGCGCGGCTTCGAGCGCGGCAGCGCCATCGTCGAAGGCCTGCGGTGTGAGACCGGTGGTGGTCGCGGTCTCGACGAGCAGCAAGCGTCCCAGGTCCTCGTCGTCCGCGATGATCGCGATTCTCGGCCGTGACGGATTTGCACTCATGCGGTCGCCCTCATCTGCAGTGATGCAAGTTCCTCGAGCAGGAATCCATGCGCGGTCATGATGCCGTCGGCGAGTTCCCGGGCGCGCGCGAGATCGTTGGTTTCGCACGCCTTTTCGATTTGACGCATCTCGCGTGAAAACGCAATGGCGCCCACATTCGCGGCCGCGGCGGCCAATTTGTGGCATGCGGCGCCGGCCCCCTTGCTATCGCCGGCGTCCAAGGCGGCTTGCAATTGGGCCAGGCTTGCCTCGGAGGAATTGCGAAACAAATCCACGAGAGTCGAATACAGGCTGTCACGTCCATCGGTGCGCAACTTGCGAAGCCCCGCGACCGCCGCCGCGTCGACCGTCGACAGGGGATGCTTGATGGTCGCCAGCCGCATGGTGTTGCTGGCCGACGAATCCATGAGGAAGCGCCCCAGCAACCGGGAGCATTCTTCCATCGTGTACGGTTTGCTGAGCACTTCATCCATGCCCGATTCCAGACAGATGTCGCGATACGTGTCTGCATCATGCGCCGTCAATGCCACGATCGGGACACGCCGCTCCCCCTCGCGCTCCCGAATCTGGATTGCCGTCGCGAAGCCGTCCATGACCGGCATGTTGAGGTCCATCATGATGAGATCGAAGCGCTCGCTGACGCTGCGCGCGATCGCTTCGCGACCATTGTCCACCCAGACACAGCGGCAACCGAGTTCCTTCAGATACGCCTCGGCGACGGCCGCATTCACGGGCTCGTCCTCCACCAGCAAGACATAGCCGCTGAGGCAGCGAAGCGGCGTCGACGGCCGTGCCGACGCCGGCGCATCGGGCAGGGGAGCGCCGCTGCTGCCCATGGCTGCGGCCAACGCCGCGCGCAGGCTGTCGCGGTGCAATGGCTTGTGAACGACGATGGCTTGATCCAGCCGATGCGTTTCCTGCAGCTGCTCGAGTTCGGATGCGGCGGCCACGATCAGCAAGGGCCGCCGCCCGGACCGGCCCGATGCGAGCTCGGCCTTGACGAAACCCTCATAGGTGCCGAGATCGACGATGACGAGTTCCTCCGCGGTCTCGTGTTGCCGGCTGGGGTCGGTCGGCGCGACGCTCATGCCCATCGCCGTGGCGTGACGGCTGATCGCCTCACGCAGCGCAGAACGTCTGGTCAAGATGTTCAGCACGGGCAGGGGCGCGCCGTGGATCATTGGTGTCGCCGGAGCGGCGGATATGCCCAGCGGAAGCGACACGCGAAACGTCGACCCCACCGCCGGACGACTGTCCATCGTGATGATGCCGCTCATGCGTCCGGTGAGTTCGCGGCAAATCGCCAGGCCCAAACCGCTGCCTCCGAAACGGCGCGTGGTCGACTCATCGGCCTGAGTGAACGGCTCGAAGACCTTGGCGATCGTCGCGGCGTCCATGCCGATCCCGGTGTCCGTGACCGACACCTCGAGCGACACCCGGCCCCCCTCCACGGCGGTCACGTCGGCCCTGATGACGACCTCGCCCTGCAACGTGAACTTGACGGCGTTGCCGATCAGATTCATCAGGATTTGACGGATGCGCAGCGAATCTCCCAACAGATCCGCGAGCGCCCTCGGCGGCGGACAGACGACGAGTTCGACGCCCTTGTTCTCGGCGGCGGCGGAGAACAAGGTCGCGCTCTCTTCGAGGATTTTGACCAGATCGAAGGGCAGGATCTCCAATTCGAGTTTGCCGGCCTGGATTTTCGACAGGTCCAGCAGGTCGTTCACGATTTGCAGGAGAACCTGGGCCGATGAGCGGATCGTTTCCGTCAGGCGCGCCTGTGTGCTCGACTGCGGCGTCCGCGCGAGCAGTTCGCTGCTGCCGACGACGCCGTTCATCGGCGTACGTAGTTCGTGGCTCATGCGGGCCAGGAAATTGCTCTTCGCCTCGGACGCTTCGCCGAGCCGCCGGTTGCTGTCCAACAGCTCCCGGGTCCGCAGCGCAACCTCCGCCTCGAGACTCTGCTTCGCACGGACGATGCTGCGGATCCTCGCCCGATGACGGCGCAGCAGATGCGCCATCAGTAACAACAGCGCGATCGCATAGAGGGCGTAGGCCCATGGCGAACGCCACGGCGCGGGCGCTCGATGCACGGTGAGGCGCAGCGGCGGATCGCTCCACACCGAATCCGCGTTCGCGGCGCGGACTTCGAGCAGATGATCGCCGGCATCGAGATTGGTCAGCGTCACGCGGTGTTGCGTTCCCAATTCGATCCACCGTTCCGAGAGACCGGAGACGCGGTATTCCAGGCGGTTGCGCTTGGGCGATGTAAAGTCCAGGGCGGCGAAGTCGAGCGATACGATGCTCGCGCCATGATCCAGCTCGATTCGATCGAGCAGCCAATAAGGCGCCTTGGTCGGGGCGAGGGTGCCGAGCACTTCGAGACGCGTGAGCGCCAAGCGCGGGGCCCGGGTGGTTTCGGTGAGGCGGTCGGGGTCGAACAGGTTGAATCCACCCGGTCCTCCGAAGCCCAGGCGTCCGTCGCGCATCCGGTGATAGGCATTCAGATCGAACTCCTCGCCCTGCAGTCCCTGCTCGCGATGATAGGTCTTGATCTGGCCGGTTTTGGGATCGTAACGCATCAATCCGGAATTGCCGCTCAACCATAAGTGACCCGCGCCGTCGTTGAGCACCGCGTAAATCGTGTCGCTCGACAGACCCTCTTCACGGGATATCGAATGAAAGCGGATCTTGCCGGGGTCGGTCGGCGACCCCTCGGCATGCGCCAGTCCGCCGTGATCACTGGCCACCCATACCTCGCCGGCACCGTCCACTTCGATCGCATAGATGTCGTTTGAAGGCAGGCTGGTGTCATCGTTCGGGTCATGTCGAAAGGATTTGATGACGTTCCCGTCGGCGGTGGCGAGATCGAGGCCGCCACCGTCGGAGCCGAGCCAGAGGTAACCGCGCCTGTCCTCCGCGATCGCGCTGACGTTGGCGCCGCTGGTCGCGCCGGGCACGGCGCGGTCATGGGGAAGCTGCCTGACGTCGCCGCTGACCGGGTCGACGATGTTGACGCCTCCGCCGTAGGTACCGACCCAGATGGCGCCGCGGCTCGATTCGAGCAGGGTCATGATGCCGCCGGCGCTCACGCTCTTCGGATCCCCCACCTTGACACCGATGGACTCGATGCTGCCATCCGGCCGGAGTCTTTTGAGTCCGTCCTTCATGGTGCCGATCCACAGGCTGCCGCGGCGATCCGTCTGCAGCGACATGATGCGCGAATCACCCAGCGCGTTGCGGCGTCCGACGATGTCATCGACGGGGACGGCGTCCCCGGTGGAGTCGTCGTATCGCGTGAGGCCGCCGCCCAGGGAACCGATCCACACTTTCTGGTCGGCCGTGTCGGCGAAAGACGTGACGAGTTTGCCCACCAGCCAGGCGGGCCGGTGCCCGCCCAGCTCCCGGCTGCGGGGGTTCCAACGGCTGACCCCTCCGGACAGCGTGCCGATCCAGACCAGCCCCGCCGGGTCTTCGTACAGCGACCTGATGTGAGAGTCGCGCAGCGACCCCGCGTCCCCTTCGTCATGCCGGTAGTGGGTGAAACCGCCGGACGAATCCAGCAGATCGAGTCCTCCTGTGGTGCCCACCCACAGATTGCCGGCGCGGTCCTCGAGAATGTCCCGCACGTCATCGCTGCTGAGCGAGTCGGCGCGTTCGGCATCATGCCGAAAGACCTGCGAGACATGGCCATCGCGATTCATGTGGGTGAGGCCGCCATCGAAGCTGCCCACCCAGAACTCGCCGCGTGCATCCTCGACGATCTGGGAGATCTGCGTCCCGCCGAGCGATGCGGGAGAGTTCGAATCGTGGCGGAAATGCTGGAAGGCGCCACGTTCCGGCCGCCACGCATCGAGACCATCGGCGGTGCCCACCCAAAGCACACCGCGCCGGTCGAGCATGGTCTGGAAGATGTGATCGTTGCCGAGTGTCGCCGTGTCGCTGGGATCATGACGGCGGTGCTGGAATATTCCCGTCGCCGGGTCGAGGCTGTCGAGGCCTTCGCCGCTGGTGCCCACCCAGATGAGGCCGCTCGGGTCGACCAGCACGGTGCGGGTGGAGTCGGTGGCGAGCGAGTTGGCATTCAGCGGGTCATGTCGATACACCGTGAAGTCGTCCGTCTTGCGATTCCAGCGCGCGATCCCGGAATCCTTGATGGCCACCCACAGGTCGTGGTTCCGATCCTCGGCGATTTCGTAGACGAAGTTGCCGGGCAGACCTTTCGCGTTGCGCGAGTAGCCGTAGCGCACCAGTTCGTGACCATCGTAGCGAACCAGACCGTCCTGCGTTCCGAGCCACACGAAGCCCTGAGAATCCTGCAAGGTGGCCGTGACCGTGCCCTGCGGCATGCCTTCCGCCGGGGTGAGATGCTCGAGGATGAGGGAGGGCGCGTCCGCCGCGCCGGCCGACGTCGCCAGACTCATCAGGAGAAACACGATGTTGAACGGTCGAGTCGTGGCGCGCGTGCGGGTAGTCACCCAACTACGATGCACGAAGTCACACGGGATCGGCTTGACCGAATACCGCTTTGTGCATTGCGGATACCCGGATTTGGAGATCTACATCACGGTCCGTGCGTTTCGTATGCTCGGGCGCGCGAACGGTGCTCACCGTCCCCGGGTTTGACCGCTGGGCCGTGGCCACGAAGCGATTCGGTGTCGTAGAGATCTCCGCTGCCATAATCGCAGCCCAGCGCCAGCAGCGCGAGACGCTGGTCGGCATCGTCCACCCCCGCGGCGATCGGAAACAGCCCGAGGGCCTTGGCGGACGCAATGCTGGCCCGGCACACCCGATGGGCGAGATCGTCGCTGCACAGTGCCTCCACCCACGAGCGGTCGAGTTGCATCCCCCAGAGCGGGGACCGGGCCAGTTGGTCGAGCGATCCCATGCCGCGGCCGACTTCGTCGACCACGAGTTGCACACCATCCGCTGCCAGACGCTGGCCGAACGCGGGCGGCAGGACGATGAGCGTGGTCTCCGGAATCCGGATTTCGAGACGTGCCGGCGGAATGTTGCCGGCGGTCAAGAAGCGCTCGATGTCGGTCAGGAATTCTTCATGCAGCAGGTGTTGGCGGAGGGGTCCGTAGGACAGTCGTACGTCAGGTTCGATGTGGCGGCTGAGTTCCACATAGTCCTCGTTGAGCCTCTCAAGCAGGCTGCGTGACAGGGCCAACGACGCACCGGTCGCCGCCGCGACGCTGAGGAGCTCCTTCGGCGACACCTCGCCACGCAGGGGGTGGGTCCAGCGCAGGTAGGAGACCAATGCGACCCGCCGGCCGGTGGCCAGTTCGTAGCGGCCGGTATAGCGGGCGCGGATTCCGCGGGTGTCGATGGCGGCGCGCAGTTCGCGGCCGATATCCTGCCGGGCCAATGACCGGAGTTTCATGGTGTCCGAGAAGAATCGCGCCCGGCCGGCACCCGATCTCATGGCCTCGTCGGCAGCGATCCGCGCATTGTCCAGCAGCCCTTTGATCGAGGTCGCATCGCGACCCAGCACTGCCACGCCGGCGTAGGGCGATAGTTCGACCTTCGCGTTGCCGATCGTGATGGGTGCGCGAAGCGAGATGACGATCGCCTCGATGAAGGACTCGATCGAGCGACGGTCCGATGTCGCGACGACGAGAGCCAATTGGCTGTCGGTCAACTGCCCGAGGCTCGAGCAGAGGGCGAGGGTCTCCGACGAGGTCTCCCGCGTGAGTTTCAGAACCGCCGCTGTCACTGCCTGTTCCGACAGCTTCATGTCGATGTTGGCGATTTTCTCGACGCCGTCGAGATGCATGACGATCACGGCCGCCGGTTTTTCGGTGAGCACGCTGAGCGCCAGCGTCTCCTGGAACTGGCGTAGGAACCCGCGGCGATCCAAATGGGGCGCTTGGCGGCGGCCGGAGTCGCCGGTGTCCGCGTCGTGCGCGGCATCGCCGGCGCACACGACGCACAGAGCGCGAGTCGGTCCTTGGGCGGTGATACGCACACGATACGTTTGATCCGCCTCACCGATGCGGTTGTCCAGGGTTGCGCGCGAGCTGATGGCCTTGCGGACCAGTTGCATCAGGGCTTGCGCCAGATCGGACGGCCATACTGCATCGAGCCGTTGGCCAATCCACTGGCCGCGCGGCGCGAGCGCCGGCAACGAGCGGCCACCGCCGTGCCCGAGAATGGTCCCATCGCGCCCAAGGGACAGGACGAGGTCCGGCAGGGAATCGATCAGCGATGGGTCGGCGTTTGGGATCACGGCCGACATGTAACCATTAATGGCCGGGGAAAATCCTAGACGTGAGTCTCCGGCACAGCCCTTGCCGGCGGCTCATTCATTCGGTACCCACCAGTCGATGGATGCCGGTGAGGTCGTCGCGCTCGCGCTGCCGGTGGTTCCCCACCAGGCCACCGACTGGCTCCACGTGTACCCCTGGGACCAAGTATAACCCTGGCTCCAGGTATAGCCTTGGCTCCACGTATAGCCCTGGGACCAGGTATAACCTTGGCTCCAGGTGTAGGCTTGGCTCCACGTATAGCCTTGTGCGCTCGAGTAAGCGCTCGACCAGGTCAGTCCATCGCCGGGTAGCGCGGTGCCCCACGTCGATCCGGTCAGATTCATGATGTAGTAGTTGCCGTTGGCGTCCTCGTTGGCCGGGCCGCCGAAATGCGCCGTGCCGGCGAGATCCGCACTGACGTTGAGACCTTGGTTGGCGCAGCCCAGGGCCGAACTGTTGACCGCGGCTACCGCGTTCACCAGACCGGCTCCCTGTTGGAAAACACTGTAAGCCAGCGTTCCGGCCGCCGTCACCGCCGGCCGCGCCGAGGCGATCAAGCGGCACTTCACGTCATCGGGAGCCAAATTGCCGTTGGCCTGAAGCATCAGGGCGACGACCCCGGTGGTCACCGCCGCGGCCTGCGACGTGCCGGACATCGTGAACAGATGCTCGTTGGCGGTCATCTCGTGCGGATCGATATTGGCGAGAAAACTGCTGGCCGGCATGGAGCCGACCATGTGTCCACCCGGGGCGACCACCTCGGGTTTGACGAACCCCTCATAGGTTGGCCCCGTGGATGAAAAAGAGGCAAGCCGGTCGTCGGTCGGGTTGTAAGGCGTGTTGTTGTCGGTGAGCGCGCCGGCCGTGACGACGTACGGCACATTGGCGGGCACCCCGATGGTCATCGGCGACGGACCGGCATTGCCGGCCGACGCCACGACGACGATGCCCGCCTTCCATGCCGCCATCACCGCCTGGTTCAGCGGATCGTTCCAGTAATTGGACTGAGGCGGCGCCCCGAACGAGAGGTTGAGCACGCGTATCCTGTATTTGTTCTGATTCGCGACGATCCAGTTCAGGCCGGCGATCACGTTGGCATAACTGCCCGCGCCGGTGCCATCGAAAGCCCGCACGATGACCAGGTTGGCCTGCGGCGCGATGCCAAAATAGCTGCCGGCGATGTTGATGGCGCCCCCGGCCGCGATGGACGTGATATGCGTGCCGTGCCCATAGGCGTCACTCGTAACCGGCTTCATGCCGTTCAGCACGTCGACCGAGGCGAGGATGCGGTTGCCGAAATTCTGCGCGGGGTCTTGATACAGGCCGGTGTCGAGCACGGCAATGGTGACGCCTCGGCCCGTGATGCCTTGCTGCTGCAGGGTTTGCGCGCCCACGAGCATGGGATAGTCGGTCTGGTAGAGATAGGTGGGTTCGGCCACCCCGGTCCCGTCGACCAGCGCCATGCTCGAATCGTAGGCCTCCAACGCAGCGTCCGCCGCCGATATTCCGGATGCGCCGGTCGCAGAGGCGCTGGCGACGGATCGGTCGGCGTACACCTGTGCGGAGTGGTCCCGGCGCAGTTGCGCGACCTGGCGGCCGGTCAGCCGTGCGGAGACGGCATGGATGATGCCGAGTTCCTGGCGCACGGCCGCGCCGAGCTTGACGACGTCACGGCGGGCCGCCTTGAGCGTGGCCGCCTGGACGATGTAATCCTGTGGGCCGTTGCCGATCAGGGGCTCGTCGGCCGGCGCCGCGTTCAGTGCCATGGGAGAGGCGATGAGCCCCAGGGCGACATAGCCCGCCCATTTCCGAGTTGACGTCTTGATCCCCATACCCCACCCCCTTTGGACTTGCATACGCCGCTATCCGGCGTTGCAGCATTAGAATCGACGCGGACCGATCCGCAGTGGTCGTGGCCGCGCGATGCAAAGGCGTCGAACGTGACGCGGTTCAAATAACGTCGGAGTTAAATGCGGCCGTCTTTTACTTATGATGTCCCGGCGCCATTTCACAAACCTTAAAGGATCATTTCATGACGACTTCCAACCAGGGCACTCAGCTGCAATTGCGCTCGCTCGTGCGCAGCACCGGCCAACTCGAGTTGTCGCTCGCCGAGATCCCCATTCCGCATCCGTCGGAGCATGAGGTGCTGGTGCGCATCGAAGCGGCGCCGCTCAATGACCGCCGGGACTCGGTATCATGGACGCAACACAGACGGGAAATGCTTATGCGGATTGGAAAGATGGGCCTGCGGGCGACCGATCGGGACCCGGGCTTCGCCAAGGGCACCACCGTGGCGGAACTGTTGGCGGCGTTCGGCAGCGATGCGATCTCGGGTCCGGATCCCTGGCGGGCGCGGCTGGATCTTGAGACTCACCTTGCCAAGGCGAGCCCGTGAGCGCCGAACTCGCGAGCCAGGGCGTTTTGTCGGTGACCGATCGATACGATTACCGCATGACTCCCTATTTGAGTTCGCTCCTGCAGGGTCGCGCCGCGGACGACCCGTTGTCACTGCAGTTTCTTCCCGATGTCCGCGAGATGCAGTCGCTGTCGTACGAGACGTCGGATCCCATCGGCGATGTGCCGTTCAGCCCGGTCAAGGGAATCGTGCATCGCCATCCCGATCGCGTCCTGCTGAAGGCGGCGCACGCGTGCCCCGTCTATTGCCGGTTTTGCTTTCGCCGCGAGATGATCGGGAGCAACGGCGAACCGTTGCTCGGGCCCGAGCTCGATGCGGCCATCGACTATGTCCGCGCACATCCCGAGGTATGGGAGGTCATTCTGACGGGCGGCGATCCCTTGTCGCTCTCCGGCCGGCGTCTCGGCGACATTCTGGAGCGCTTGGCATCGATCGAGCACGTGGGGGTTCTTCGCATTCACTCACGCGTGCCCATCATGGCTCCCGACTCCATGGATGAGTCCCGGCTGGCTTCATTGCTGCAGTCGAAGCCGGTGCATCTGGCCGTGCACGTCAATCATCCGGATGAATTGACCGACGCCGTGGTCGACTGCCTGCACCGCCTGTCCGGCCGCGGCGTGATGCTGCTCAGCCAGACGGTGCTGCTGAAGGGTGTCAACGATGAGGTGCGGGTGCTCGACGAATTGTTTCGTCGCTTGGTACGCTCGAAGGTGCGCCCGTATTATCTACACCATCCCGATCTCGCCCCCGGCACGTCGCATTTTCGGGTTCCGATCGAAGTGGGTCAGGAACTCATGCGCCTGCTGCGCGGCCGGCTGTCGGGCCTGTGCCTGCCCACTTACGTGCTCGACATACCGGGCGGGTTCGGCAAAGTGCCGATCGGCCCGGCGTATGTCGGCGGCCGCCTGGCGTCAGGCGGGCGTGAGGTGGTCGATAATCACGGCGTGCGGCACGCCTACCCCGAATGATCCTCGATCATTCCGCGTCAGACGCCAGGAACTTGGCCTCGAACTGCGCCTTGGGCAAGGCCCTGCCGATCAAAAACCCCTGCATTTCATCGCAGTGCAACGTGCGCAGCACGCGGGACTGATCTTCGGTCTCGACTCCCTCGGCCACCGCCTTGAGACTCATCGAATGCGCCAGGCTGATGATGGTCGATAGCAACGACAGCCCGGTGGGTCCGGTGGTCATGTCGAGCACGAATGAACGGTCGATTTTCAGCGTATCGACGGGCAGCTTCGACAGGTAACTCAGAGACGAGAAGCCGGCCGTGGCCCGTTAATTCAAGGTTGAGACGGTCCTCTTTTTGAGGGCGGGAATCTGTGAGGCATTACACGGTTGGACATATTACGCCGGCGACCGGGCGAGGCGATTGCGCCAGTCGTCCAACCATCGGAGGCCCGCGCCGGTGGGGCCGAGTGGGGAGTATTCCGCGCTCAGCCAGCCCGCGTATCCGGATTTCTGCAGGGTCGTGAGAAATGGCGCGAAGTCGGTATTGCCGGTCCCGGGCTCGTGCCGGCCGGGCGCATCCGCGAATTGGACATGCCGCACGATCGGCAAGCGACGCGCGAGCTCGGCCGCAGGATCCAGGCCCATTCGGGCGGCGTGGAAGGCGTCGAACTGCAGACCGATGCGGTGGCCACAGCGCTCGATCACGGCATGCGCATCGTCGAAGGAGTGGAGCAGGTAATTCGGCATGTCGGTCGAATTGAGCGGCTCGATCAGGACGTCGACTCCCTCCCTCCCCAGGAAATCCGCCGCCAGGTCGAGGTTGTCGGCGTAGGTGCTCCAGCACGCATCGAGGTCGTCGGCCGATGTGACGGTCCCCGCCAGCAGGTGTACCTGCCGAACGCCGAGGGCCGCAGCATACGAGCGAATCAGAGGCAGCTGGTCGCGGAAGACATCCCGCATCTCCGGGCGTCCCGCGATGCCGAACGGGTAGGTCTCCCGCAGGATCGGTCCGTTGATGAGCGCGGTCGGCATGCCGGCGGCGGCGGCGGCGAGATCGCGGGGTGATGCGTCCGGGGACTGCATCTCGACGCCATCGAAGCCGGCGGCACGGGCCGCGGCGAAACGCTCGAGCAGCGGTAATTCCCGAAACAGGACGCTGATGTTGGCGGCAATCTTCATAGGGCGTCGCTGCGTCGGCTCATCGCTCGGCCGCTTCGGGCTCGATCCTGCACGCGACCAGAAATCGCGACACCATGTTGTAGGTGGCCACCACGCTCACGATCTCGACCAATTCCTGAGCATCCGGCATGACGCGCTGCAGGTCCTGCCAGACGGCGTCGTCCACCTCGATATCGAGCGTCATCGCGATGGTCAAGCGCATCACGGCGCGCTCGCGCTCGCTGAACAGCTCGCGCTCGTCGGCGGCCGCCTCGAAATGCCGCAGCCGTCGCGCGGCGGCCGCGGACCCGCCGGCCCGGATGAACTCCGGCTCATGTTGCGAGAACTCGTAGTCGGCGCCGTTCAGCACGGCCACGCCGCAGATCGCCAGCTCACGCAGCAAGGGCGCGACGCTCAAGCCACTGCGGATGACGCCGAGGTAATCGTTCCAGCCCCTGGCCAGAGGGGTGCTTCGCAGCAGGGTGCGGTCCAGATTCAGCAGACCGTCGCCGCGTCGCGAGCGGATGGCGGCGAGCAACTCGGCCGGTTCGCCGCAGTCTGCCGGCACCATGGGTATTCTTGGTTCGGCCATCAGAAAGCCACATGTTGCATGAAGCCGCCGTCGATCTGCAGATTCTGGCCGACGGTGAACCCGGAACGTGGGCTGGCGAGAAAGGCCACGGCATTGGCGATGTCCTGCGGTTCGCCCAACCGGCCGATGACGCAGGCCTGACGTGCGGACTCCATCAGTTGTGGAGCGACCTGTTGGACACGGTCCCAGGGGCCGCCGGGGAAGTAGATCGGTCCCGGCGAGACCATGTTGACGCGAATGCCCTCCTTGGCGAGGTCCTTGCTGATCTGCGCGCCATAGGCGATCAATGCGGCCTTCAACGACCCGTATGAGTAGGCGCCCGGCGCCGGCAGCACCTTCGACATGACACCGGAAATGCTGGCGATGAGAACGATCGCGGCGCCGGTGGATTGCCGAAGGTATTGGGTGAGGGTGTCGACACCCAAGACGGCGCCGAGCATGTCGGTGCGGTAATTGAGGTCCCAGCCGGCGAGGCCGGCGGTGGAGGGCGACGCGGTCACGTTATGGACGAAAATGTCGACGCCCTGGAGCTGCGCCACGGCCGAGTGCAGCCAGTCGACATAACGCGCGGCGTCGACGACGTCGACGCTCTCGCCGAAAACGCGCACGCCGCGCGCCTGCAGATCGACGACCGCGGCGTCGACGCCGCTCCGGGCGCGCGCGCAGAAGGCGATGTCCACGCCCTCGTCGGCAAGCAGGCGGGCGATGGCCAGGCCGATTCCGCGACTGGCGCCCGTAACGATCGCCTTGCGGCCGTCGAGATTCAGATCCATCGGCGCCGACTCATTGTGTTGTGCACGACCATGAAGGATCAACCTCTGCGTCAGCGTAAAGCGGCCAGCCTGTATGCTTGTCGTTCTTTGTTTCGCGATCGAAAATACCACGTCCATTTCGGGCATGCCATCCCGGTTCGACGCCGGGCCATCACTTCAGGAGAACGCGGTGAATACGTCAAAACCCAATCAAGATGGAATCATCGGCAACGCAGCGGCGACGGACGGTCCCGGCCCGCGAGTGATGGCCGCCGACACGCTGACGGGCGAGAAGGTCGTCAACGCAGCGGGCGAGCCGCTGGGCGAGATCACCCACATCATGCTCGACATCGTGAACGGCACGATCGCGTATGCCGTGCTTTCTTTCGGCGGCTTCCTGGGACTCGGGGACAAGCTGTTCGCGGTGCCTTGGGCGTCACTCGCGTTGGATGTCGACGACAAGCGCTTCGTGCTCAACATCGACAAGGAGCGGCTGCGGGATGCGCCCGGCTTTCCGAAGGACCATTGGCCGACGATGGCGGATCCCGCCTGGGCGGCGGTCGTCCACGAATACTATGGACCGGTAGCGCCGTCGCGCAGGCCCTTCATCTAGTCCGGCCGCCGAGTTCGGCGCGGCGGCCGGAGCGTCCGGACGACCGTCACATAATTCTGATACAGAAGTATGATCGAGATCATACGAGTGTATCATAAATGCGTTGACACATACTTCAGATGAGGTAATGTAGCTTACTATCGATACATAAGACGTGGTATTTACGTCACATAATAAGCAGGTGGCATTTCGCGGCCGGACGCTGGTCGTCGCGCGGGATAGGGGGAGAAAATCATGTTGCGCGTCGCCCAAGAAGTGACGAGTTTCAGCACCACGAGCCTGGACTTCAACAGGAAGGATTGGCTCGTCGGGCAGATTCATTGCCACGAGGCGAAGCTTCGGGGGTATTTGCGTCGGTTCTTCGACGGTCCCTGCGACATCACGGATTGCATCCAAGAGAGCTATGCGAGGCTCCTGAGCCTGTCGGACGAAGAACTCGTCAAGGTTCGCTGTCCCCACGCCTTTTTATTCACCACCGCGCGCAACGTGGCGTTCGAATGGCTGCGCAAACAGCGCGGCATCGCGCGCAGCGCCACCCCGGAGCTGGATCTCGCGAATATCCTCGATACCACCCCGAGCGCGGATGAGCAGATGTGCGCACGTCAGGAGCTGGACCTTCTCGCCTTCGCGGTGGCGTCGCTGCCCGAGAGATGCCGCCAGGTGCTCACGTTGCGCAAGCTCGACGGCGTGTCGCAGAAGGATATCGCCGTGCGGCTCCATATCTCGGAGAACACGGTCGAGAAGCACGCCAGGAATGGTGTCCGGCTGTGTGCGGAGTTCATCGACGCGTACGAAGCACGCGCCGCAAACCGGATGGCTCGGTCGCTGCACGGGCTGTCTGCGGCGGGAGGTTTTGCATGAACACTGAGCCACGAACACATATGGTAATAAAGAGACGGACGGCGGGTGGTGGTCTTGCGGTATCGGGCGTGCTGATGTGGCTCGCCTGCATCAGCATCGCCTCGGCCCACCATTCGTTCGCGATGTTCGATCAGACCCGCCAGCTCGCGCTGCACGGGACGGTCCAGGAGTTTCAATGGACCAATCCCCACTCATGGATCTTCCTGGACGTCGCCGATGCCGCTGGCAAGAGCGCCACGTGGCAGATCGAGCTGAACAGCCCCAACAACCTGAAACGCCAGGGATGGAAGTCGGACGCGCTGAAGGCCGGCGATAAGGTCACGGTCGTGTTGAATCCGCTGCGCGACGGCAAGAGCGGCGGCCTGTTCATCAGCGTGACATTGCCCAATGGGAGCGTGCTCGGCGATCCGACCCGGCACGGCGATGCGCCCATCAACGTACCGGTGGTGAAGTGATGACCGCGACACAACATCCGATGAAGAACCCTCTGATCGCCGCCTTCTCGCTCGCCCTGCTGCTGTTCTCCCGACTCGCCTGGGTCCACCATTCGGGGGCGTTGTTCGACCAGACCAAGCAGATGACGGTCACCGGCACGGTGAGCGATTTCATTTGGGAGAACCCGCATGCGAGCTTCAAGGTGAGCACGACGGATGCCGACGGAAAATTCGTGGTGTGGGCCATCGAGATGGGCGGACCGAACAATCTCGTGCGCGAGGGATGGAAGCGCACGACCATCAAGGATGGCGACAAGGTCACCGTCACGGTCCGGCCGCTGCGCGATGGGGGGCTGGGCGGCCTCTACGTCGGCATCTTGCTGCCGGACGGCAGGACCTTGGGTTCGGCCGCAAAGTCGTGATTGACTTCGCGGGACGGTCCATGCGCCCGGGATCGCGTGCCAGAGATTGCTGCCTGGCGCTCGGTTTGCTGCTCGGCGCGACGCTGGCATCGGCGCAGGCCGTGCATCGCGGCGGCTTGACGCCGGACCAGGTGGACGAGCTGTCGCACAAGCATGACGGCTACTACGGTGCGCTGGCGCCGCAGAATTTGGCGAAAAAGAGGCCGAAACCGCCGTTCGACATGACCGGGACGTGGTTCATCGATCTACGCAAGGCGTTCAGTGATTTTATGTTCGGGCCGCCGTACCCCGAATTCTACGAAGCGGGTCAGACCGCCATGAAGGAAGCGGCCGAGGCGCGGGCGGCCGGCAAGCCCTACCGCGACAGCATCGGCGAGTGCTTTCCCGCGGGAATGCCCATGATCATGACGCGGGTTTGGCCCATCAACATCATTCAGCTGCCGACCGCGGTCCACATGATCTTCGGGTTTACCAACAGCCTGCGGATCATTTATCTGGACGGTCGATCGTTCACGGATCCGGACATTGCGATTTCGACCTACAATGGCGAGTCGATCGGGCATTTCGAGGGCGACTCGCTCGTCGTCCACACGAAGTATTTCAAGACCAGTCAGCACTGGATCGACATGGGCCTGCCCGTCAGCGATCAATTCGAAATGACCGAACGCATGAAGCTGCTCGACAAGGGGATGACGTTGCAGATCGAATACATCATGACCGACCCGAAGAACTGGAAGGGCGAGTGGCGCAGCACCAAGCGCTGGCTGCGGGAGGACTACAGCGATGTCCCGGAGGTCGAATGCCTGCCGAGCCTCAATCAGAACCTGCCCAGCACCCAGAAGGGGCATGCGGCGGTCGAGCAGCGGGCGGAAGATGCGAAGAAACCCAGCTCCCCCCCACCATGATGAGAATGAGGTACGCATGATGACCATGTCTCGATTCGCCTGCTCGCTGCTCATCGCCGCAGTCGCGGGCGGCGCAATCGTTCCGGCCGCGATGGCGGCGGTGCCGCCGGATTTCTCCGGCGTGTGGACCTTTTACCCGGAACCGGGAAAGCGCGCCTTCGGTCACGAAAAGCTCGATTTGCCATTCACTCCGGCGGGCAAGCTGCGGAGCGACGAATATCAGGCCTTGGTGGCCCCGACCAGCGATAACCCGGGTGCCCATTGCCTTGGGTCGGGCATGCCCGAGGCAATGACCTTTTCAGGCCCGTATCCGATGGAAATCATTCAGCGTCCCGAACAGATCACCGTGATATACGAAGCCCATACCGAGGTTCGTCGGCTGTATTTCAAGGACAAGGTCATTGCACCGGGCGATCGCGTTCCGGGGCGCGGCGGCTACTCGACGGCGCGCTGGGACGGGACCTCTCTGATCGTGGCGACGGATACGCTGAAGGACCAGCAGGACACACTGTACCCGCACAGCGATCAGGCACGGATCACCGAGGTCTACCACCTGGAGACGGACGCCAAAGGGGCCAAGGTGCTCGTGAACGACTGGGAGCTCACGGACCCGGCGACCTACACCAAACCCGTCAAGGGCACCAAGAAGTGGCTGTTCGAACCCAAGGGGTTTCTGTTGCCGTATGAATGCGATGAGGAAGGGTGGCTGGATCACCTCGAGGACCTGAAGAACAAGACGACATCGAGCAAGGCGTACAAATAATCGGTGGAGAACGGATCATGAGAACATCAACTGGTAGCCTTTCGGCACTATGCCTTTTCCTTTCCATATCGAACCCGGTGCCCGCGCACCATTCTGCCGCGGTGTTCGACTTCACCAAGCCGCAGCAGACCAACGGCGTGGTCAAGGACATCCGCGTCATCAATCCTCATATGACCCTGACATTGGAGGTCACGGACGCCAAGGGCACGCGACCGATCCAGTTCGAGGGACACAGCGTCAACAACTTTTATCGTGCAGGCTGGCGTCCCAACATGGTGAAGGTCGGCGACAAGATCAAGGTCACCTATGCCGCACGCAAGGACGGGACGGATGGCGGGTTCGTCACGGCGTTCGTGACCGAGGCCGGTCAGGAAGTTGGGTTCAAACCCCCGCCGGAAGCGGGGACGGCAGCCACCGCCGCGAAGACCCCGTGAAACGCTCGAGCTCCGGCACCCCATGAGTGGATCGGTCCAGGCATTCAGCGATTGGTTGGCGGCCACCCCGGCGAGTGCGGAGATTCAAAACGTCACCTGGGTCATCCCCACCGTGCAGACCCTCCATATCCTGGCCATCTCGATCGTCATGTCCTCGGCGCTCTTGATCGACCTGCGTGTGCTCGGGGTCATATCGCGCGTCCAGCCCATCGCTACGGTGGTGCACCGCTTCCTGCCGTGGATCTGGTGCACCCTTGTGGTTCTGCTCCTGTCCGGCAGCACGCTCATCATCGGCGAACCCGGCCGATCGCTGCAGAATCCCGCGTTCGTCGCGAAGATGTCGATGCTCGTCATCGTGATCCTCCTGACTTTGTCCTTTCAGTTGGGGCTGCGCCGAGATGCCCATTTCTGGGAGACCTCGCCGGGGCGGCGGATCGGCGGCAAGCTGATCGCGGCAATCACGCTCTTGCTCTGGGTCGCCATCGTGTTTGCCGGCCGGTGGATCGCGTACATCGACGTGGACTCAGCCTGAGGTGGACATCTCGTCGATATTCGTCTGGATCCACGCAACCGCGTTCGCCACGGCGATACGCGAGAGCAGCTATCTGTTCCCGTGGATCGAGAGCGTCCACGTCCTCGCCATCACGGTGGTCGTCGGGTCCATCGCGGTCGTCGACGGTCGATTGCTCGGCGTGACGTCCATGAACCGCAGCGTCGCGTCCCTGGCCTCGGAGGTGCTGCCGCTGACGTGGATCGCGTTCCTCGCGGCGGTATTGACGGGGGCGTCGTTGTTTGCGTCGCACGCGACCGGCTATGCGGCGAATCTCGAATTCAGGATGAAAATGATCCTCCTGGTCCTGGCGGGCATCAACATGATGACCTTTCACGGTGTCATGGGACGCGCCACCGCGAACTGGGATGAGTCCGGGGTGGCGCCGTGGCAGGGAAGAGTCGCGGGGTCGATATCGCTGGTGTTGTGGGTCGGAATCGTCGCATTCGGCCGGTGGATAGGGTTCTCGAACGTCCGTTAGCACAGGGAACAGCGTGAAAGCGTCGCGAACGAGGGGGTGGCGTTTGGCCGGAGCAGCGCTCGCCGTGCTGGCGGTCGCTGCGCTGGCCATCTGGATCGATCACCGCGATCTCGCCGACCGGCTGCTGCGCCAGCAGCCCCAGGTGATCCAGGCGAACGCGGAGCTGCTCCATCGCGCCATCACCATGGGCCGTCCGCTCTACAGCAAACACTGCGCCGGTTGCCATGGCGGTGAACTCGAGGGGAGCGCCGCCCGGGGTGTGCCGGATCTGGCCCGGAATGCCTGGTTGTACGGCAATGACGTGGTGGACGTGGAGCGGACCATCCTCTATGGGATTCGCTCCGGCCACCCCAAGGCGCGCAACGTCACGGACATGCCGGCCCTGGTGCGCACGGGACAGATCACCCAGGGCGATGCGCATGACGTGGTGGAGTATCTCCAGAAGCTCGCGGGAGCTTCCTTCGATCAATCCATGGCGGAGCGCGGACGTAAGATCTATTACGACAAGGGCAACTGTTACGATTGTCACGCCGACGATGCACGCGGCGTCATCGACTATGGGACCCCGCCCTTGACCGGCCCGGTGTGGTTGTATGGCGGCGACCGCGCGACCCTGTATCGCTCCATTCTCGACGGCCGTCACGGCATTTGTCCGGCTTGGGTCGACACCCTGGAGCCGGTGCAAATTCGGGCGCTGGCGCTCTATCTCGTGGCGGCCGGCGCCGATCGACGTCTGCAAACTGGAAACTCGCGTGTCGGCTCCGGTTAGCTTCTTCGATTACTCGCGGACCTCCGTGTCCCGCTCCATGGTGATGCTCGCCTGCGGCGCGCTCATCGGCCTCGTGATCGCGGGATATGGACTTTTCACCGCGAAGGGGACGCGTTCGCGCGGCGTGCCGCCGGAGGCTGTCGCGCTCGTGAACCGTCGCCCGATCCTGCGCAGCGATTTCATGGCCCAGGCGCAAACCGAGTTCACAATGCCCTACGCGCAAACCTCGCCGCAGCAGCGCGAGAAGGTTCTGCGCGACATGATCAACGAGGAGCTGCTGATGCAGCGAGGGCTGGAGATCGATCTGCCCAGTTATGACCCCGACGTGCGCAATGCATTGGTGGCCGGGGTCGAACTGGAGGTGACCGCCGAGGTGCTCGCGCAGCAACCCACCAATGAGGAGCTTCGAGCCTATTACGAGAAGCATACGGATCGGTACTCGTCCGAGGGCGTCATGCGCCTGCGCGACCTCGTCGTCAAGAGCGAGGCGGGCTCGATCGCCCAGGTTCGTGCGAAGGCCCAGGAAGCTGCGAATGCCATCCGCGGCGGGCAGGCGCTCGACGCCGTCATCCAGCGATACGGCCTGGTGGATTCCGGTCACTTCGTCGACGCGGGCCATGTCGACCTCGGTGATATCTATCAATTTGCGGTGCATGCCAAGGTCGACCCGGCGCTCGAGAAGGCCATCCTGCCGCTCAAGGCGGGCGGGGTGTCCGATCCGGTCGAGGAGAGCGACGGTGCACACGTGGTCGTCATGCTGAAACATGTCTTTCCGCTCCCCGAGTCATTCGAGGAGGCGCTGAACCGGGTTTGGACGGACGTCAAGACCGACGCGCAGAACAAGGTTCGCGCCGCCAACATCGACTACCTGCGCGGCCGGGGCGATATCATGGTGGCGCCGGATTATGCGCAATGAACGCGGAATTGCGCCGGCTTCGCGGCACGCGCGCCCTGCACCGGGCGCTCATCTGTCTCGTCGTGATCCTGTGCGCGGGCCAGGCCGCTGCGCACACCAAGAGCACCAGTTACTCGAATTGGCGCATCGAGGGCTCGGTGGTTCACCTGTCGTTGACGATCCCGATGGCGGAGACGGCGCGGCTCGGCGAAGCCGGCTCCCAGCCGTCGAACGAACAGGTGATCGACTATGTATCCAAGCGTCTGGGTGTGAGCGCGGGCGGGCAGCCCTGCACGCTGGCGGGCCCTCCCAGGCCGTTGACGGCGACGGTTCAGTTCCGGCGTTTCGAGTTGCAATTTCAATGCGCCGCCGCGACCGGCTTCTCGTTGCATTCCCAGATCTTCTTCGATCTCGTGCCGTCGCACGTGTCGCTCGCGCAGATCCAGAACTCCGATGGCAGCGTGACGCAGCAACTGTTCACCATCGACAATCAAACGCTCGAGATGTCCGGCAAGGACTCAAGGATGCGCAACGCCGGCTTCCTGAAATACGTGCAGATGGGCGTGATGCATATTTTCACCGGCGTGGACCATATGTCCTTCCTGCTCGGACTGGTGCTGATCTCGCGACGGCTGCGCGACCTCGTGTTCGTGGTGACCGGCTTCACCATCGGGCACAGCGCGACGCTCGCGTTGGCGGTGACGGGGGTCATCCGGCCGCACGCAGAGTACATCGATGCGCTGGTTGCGCTCACCATCGCGATGATCGGCGCGGAGAACATCTCGGCCGCGACTCATCGGCCTGCGCTCGTCGCGGCCGGTGTCGGCGGTGTCTTGCTGGTGATGGCCTCGGCAAGTTTTCTGGGTTTCGGTGGTCTGCCCTCGCTGTTGCTGCTCGGCGCCGGATTGTTCGCGTCCAACTATCTGATGTTGTCGGGGCACCTGCGCGATGCCGCGCGTCTGCGCATCGTCGTGACCGTGGTGTTCGGTCTGATCCATGGATTCGGCTTTGCCGCCGACCTGTTGGAATTGCGCCTGCCGACCGATCAGCTGTTCAGCATCCTGTTGGGCTTCAACCTGGGCGTCGAACTGGGCCAATTGACCTTGGTCCTGGCGACACTGGGAGCGGTCGCGCTGTTGGTCCGCGCCAGGCTGGGGATTCCTCGACCCATCGTGGTCGACACGTTGTCGGCGGCACTCGTGGCATTGGGCATGTATTGGTTCGTCAGTCGCAGCTATGTTTGATCGAGGTCCCTTCCACACTGGATCCAAGCAATGACCATACCGTCACGAGAATTTGCGACCCGCCTCGGGCAGAGGACGATGGCCAAGTTCCTGAACGCGGCCGCGGACGTGTTCAGCAAACATGGCTACGAAGGCAGCACCATCCGCGCGATCGCCAAGAAGGCGCAGGTGAATCTGGGGACGCTGAATCACTATTGGGGCAGCAAACAGGAGCTGTTCCGTGAACTGTTCGAGCTACGGTTCAGACCGCTGCGCCGCGAACATCTGCGGCGCCTGCGCTCGGTGGAGGCCGGTATATCAACCGGTGTCCCGCCCCAGGCCATCGATGTCCTGCGGTCCATCGTCGAGCCGGTGTTCTTCGTCGACACCGAGGCGGGGCTGGGCAACGGTGCCACGAGGGAGTCGCGCGCCAGCCGCAAGCGCTTTCATGCGCTCTATGGACGCGCGCTCATGGATCCTTCCCCGCAGGTCATCTCCGAAATGGCGAAGCTGTTCGAGGAGCCGATTCGGCTGTTCATCTCGTTGATGCGCCGCGCCTGCCCGGACGTGAGCGCGGCCGAAATCGATTGGCGCGTGAATTGCGTCATTGGTGCGCAGGTGTTCGCGGAGGTCTACAGCGAGCGCGGCCGCCGGTTCTTCGGCGACGAGGCCGATGTCGACGAAACCTTGGCCGCGAACTGGATTCTACACGTGCTGATGAATGGGTTGAATGCGCCGCCCTACAGGCCATCGAGCGACGCTAAATCGTGAAGCCCTCGCGTGTGATCGGCAGCGTGCGGATGCGATGCCCCGTCAGCGTGAAGATCGCGTTGCAGATGGCCGGCGCCACGGGCGGCAGCGCCGGTTCTCCCAACCCGGTGGGCGGATAGTCACTCTCGACGAAGTGGACATCCACCTGCGGCGTGATCGGCATGCGGCCGATGGGATAGTGATCGAAGTTCTTCTGCTGGATTCGTCCATTTTCCATGGTCACCTCGAGGCCAAGGGTGCTGATCGCGTCGACCATGCAACCCTGGCATTGAGCCTCCGCGCCGGACAAGTTCACGATGGGGCCGATGTCGCCGACGATGGTCATCCGATGCACCGTGATCTTTTTCCTGCGGTCGACCGACACCTCGGCCACTTCGGCGAAATGCCCTTGGTGACTGAAGTAGAACGCCAGTCCATGCGCGCGACCGGCCGGCAGTCGCCTGCCCCATCCGGATTTCTCGACCACCATTCGAATGACCTGCGCCGCACGATCGGGATTCAGTCCGCCCATTCCCGGACCACCCGGGCCCGGCGGCGTCTCGGGATCCTGCAGCCGCGGATTGGCCATGACTTCCAGCATGAACTCCGCGTGGTCGCGTTTGGCGGCCACGGCCATTTCATGCATGAACGATTGCATGACGAAGGCCATGGTGTTCGATCCCGGCGCCCGCATCGGCCCGCACGGGATTGCGAGCGGCAACAGGGTCTGCGTTGCCCGGTAATGGGGCAGGTACTGGGCGGGAAACTCGTTCGGCGACAGTCCGCCGCCGCCGACCGGCACCTTGCCATCACCGGTGAAGGTCATGCTGTGCGAGGACCAGGCGATGAGCTTTCCCTGGGCATCGACCGCACCCTGCAGGGAATTGAAGCCGCCGACCCGGTAGAAGTCGTGGGTCATGTCATCTTCGCGCGTGTACATCAGCTTGATGGGAACGCCGCCGGCCTGCTTGGAGATTTGTGCGGCCTCGGCGACGTAGTCGTTCATCAAGCGCCGGCCGAAGCCGCCGCCGATGCGGGTCTGGTGCATCGTGACCTTGTCGGGCGGGAGACCGACGACGCCGGCGGCGATGGCCAGTCCCGAACCCGGCGTCTGCGAGGGCGCCCAGATTTCCAGTGAATCGCCACCGGGATCCTTCTTGTACCAGGCGGTGCAGTTCTGCGGTTCGAGCGTCGCATGCGTCACGAATCCAAACGTGTAAAAGGCCGCGACGCTCCTGCCCGCGGCGAAGGCCTTGTCGACGTCGCCGACGGTCTTGAGCGTCACCGCGCCTTGCTGCGCCGAGAGGGATTTTGCCTTCGTGACGAATTGGCTCCAGCTGTCCTTTGAGGCGCTCGATTCGTCCCAGGTGACTTTGAGTTGCCGCTTGGCGGCAAAGGCGGACCAGGTATTGCGGGCGACGATTGCTACCCCTGACATGACCTCGGTGGGTTTGCCGGTGCCCTGCACGATGAAGGCGTCCTTCACTCCGGGAAGCGCCTTGATTTCGTCGAGATTGGCGCTCACCGCCTTGCCGCCGGTGGCCGGGCATTTCTCGAATGCCGCGACGAGCATGCCGGGAACTTGGATGTCGATCCCGAACAGCGGCTGTCCGGTGACGATGCGCGCATTGTCGACGCCGTTGAAGCGCCTGCCCAGCAACTTGTAGTTCGCGCGGCTCTTGAGCTGCAGCTGCGTCGGGTCCGGCAGCGGCATCCGGGCAGCGCGATCGGCCAGCTCGCCGTAGCCCAAACTGCGATTGCTTGCGGCATGCGTCACCACGCTGTCGGAAGTCGTGATCTCGCCCGCCGGTACGCCCCATTCCTTGGCCGCCGCCGCCACCAGCATGGCGCGCGCGCCGGCCCCGGCTTGACGCAGCACATTCCAGTTCATGGGAATCGACAAGGATCCTCCGGCGAATTGCGCGCCGTAGGTTTTCGCGTCGATCGGCGATTGATCCACGGTTACATCGGTCCACTTCGCATCCAATTCCTCGGCGAGTATGAGGCCGAAGGCGGTCTTGATGCCCTGGCCGATCTCGGGGTTCTTGGACAACAAGGTGATGCGGCCGTCCGGCGCGATGCGGACGTATGCGCCGGGCGCGAACGGTGGCGCCGGCGGCGGCCCGCCGGCGCGTGCGGCGGTGGCCTGTTGCGCGTCGGCGAAGGGTAACCCGCCAAACAGGCCGAGAACGAGACCGCCGCCGACGGTGCCGGCGAGTTTCAAGAAGGAGCGCCGGTCGATCGGCAGGTCCACGTTCGAGGTGTCGAGTACCGTGCTCATGACACATGCTCCGCGGCGCTCGTCGCCGCCCGGATGGCCTTGCGGATTCGCAGGTAAGTACCGCAGCGACAGATGTTGCTCATGGCCTCGTCGATCTGTGCGTCGGAGGGATGGGGCGTGCGCGCGATCAGTGCCGCCGCCGCCATGAGCTGGCCGGCCTGGCAGTAGCCGCATTGCGGCACGTCGTGATCGAGCCACGCCTGTTGCAGCCGGTGCAGGCCGCCCGCACCGGCGAGCCCCTCGATGGTCGTGATTTTCTGGCCTACGGCGCCGGAGGCGGGGAACGCGCACGAGCGAACGGGTGCGCCGTTCAGGTGCACCGTGCAGGCTCCGCATTGGGCAATGCCGCAGCCGAATTTGGTGCCGACCAACTTCAGCTCGTCGCGCAGCACCCACAGCAGGGGGGTGCCGTCTTCGACGTTCTCGAGTTCGTGATTCTCGCCGTTCACGTTCAACTGCAGCATGGGGTTGCCCTCTGTTATGGTTTTCCGACGGTCACCGCGGTGGCGTGGAATGGTTTGCTGGGCGCATCGGGTCCGGCCCGCATGCCCGCGAGCTGTCCCTCGAGCACGTATCCCGTCGTCCCGACCACGGTAATGGCCACCGGACCGTCAGGATAGCCTTCTTTCACTGTGGTCGCCTTGCCCGTATCGCCGGTCAGATCCACCCGCGACAGACGGCCGCCGTTGCCGCCCTCGACGACCAGCACGCTGTTCTTGCCGAAGGCACGCATGCCGTCGGGATGGTCGATCGGCCGATCGAGCTTCACTTCGACCACGGTGCCCGCGCTGCCGTTCGATTCGATCGGCACACTGAACAGTTTGCTGGTGCCGAGCGCGTTGACGAGGACGCGCTTACCGAGGACCGAGATGCCGTCGAGAATGCCGCCCTTGGGCCCGAACCCGCCGTTTCCGGCCCATACCTCGAGCGTCTTGGCGCCCTTCTTGAGCGACACGACCTCCATGTTCATGGTATCCGTCGCATAGGCGGTGCCATCGGGACCGATGGCGATGTCGTTGCAAAATCCGCCCGGCGTGGGGAATGGATAATGCGCCTTGGTCGCGCCGGTCTTCAGGTCGAAGGCATACAGCGCCGTGGGCGCCGTCGCCGGTCCGCCCGGCGGACCGAGGGTGGACGTGCAGGCCCACAAGGTGTTCGATTTGGCGTCGGCGAGAACGCCGAAGATGCTCGAGAGACCATCGGTGCCGGGCTGGATCCATGCTTCGGCGGCTGCCGCACCCGGCTTGGCGCGGAATATGGTCTTGGCGCCGATGCTGCCGATGATGAGCGTCCCGTCCGGCGTCGACGTCATGCTCTCCGGGAACACCCGCTGACCGGGGATCATGACTTCCTCTGGAAGCGCCGCGGCATGCGCGAACGACGCCCCGGCGCCGCTGACCACGGCGGCCGCCGCAAAGATCGCCATCATCTTGATCTTCAATATCATCGATCATACCTCGGAAGTTGAAATCGTGGCCGTCGGCGCAGTCAGTTCTGCTGTGCGGATAGGGTGTTCAGAATATAGGCGCTGACGTCGCGCAGGTCATCAATCGAATAGGTCGCCGCGAACGCGGGCATATTATTTCGACCTGCGGTCGATATCGCAATGATTTTCGTCGCGTCGAGACCGGCGCCCACCAGGGAGGGGCCGCCGCCGTGACCCCCGCGCGCGTTTTCTCCATGACAGGGGACGCAGGCCAGCTTGTAGATTCGCGCGCCGTTTCCTTCATCGACGGCGCGCGGGCTTGCGGCGGACATCGGCCGGGGCGTCGGCGGGGCAGCGGGTCCGGAGGCCACCGGCATGGGCTCGACGGTCCCGTCGAGCGAGAACATCCAGACGCTGTCGCCGCGTTTCGCGTTGGCAAAGACCCCGCCGCCGGCATGCATGGCGACGTATTGCTTGTTCTGCCACTCGAACGTGGTGACGGCGGTATTGACGCCGGCGTCCGTCATGAACTCCCAGAGCCTGCTGCCGTTCGTCTTGTCGAGTGCGGTCAAGCGTCCGTCGTTGCGGCCGACGAACACCAGGCCGCCCGCGGTGACCACCGAGCCGCTGTAACAAATGTCGCGCCATTCCTGACGCCATACGAGCCGGTTGGTCGTGACATCGAGCGCCGCGAAGATGCCATCGTCGGGCACCTGCGCCTGGCCAAAGTGGCCGCCCATGTAGACCTTGTTCGTGCCGGGAGTTTCGAGGGACTTGTTGATGACGAACGTACTGATGCGATCCGTGGCGCACACGTAGAGAAGGTGCGTTTGCGGATCGTACGAACTCGGGGGCCAGTTGGCGCCGCCCATGGTTCCCGGTTTGACGGTGATTTCCTCGGTCCAGAACGGGGTGAAGATCCGGCCGTGGTTCGGCACGTGCGTGGTGCCCGGCTCCAGTCTTGCGCCATCGGGAGTGATGTCGATCTGCTGCGGCACGATGGCGTCGCCGACGGGATAGGGTTGCGTCGCGGCGGTTTTCTGGTTCGGCTCCTGCGGCACCGGCGTCTCCACGATGCCGAGGAGCGGCGTGCCCGTCCGGCGATCGAGGATGTAAGCCCAGCCGGTTTTGGACACCTCGACGAGTCCCGGCACCTTGCGCCCGTCGACCTCCGTATCGAACAGCACGATCGGATTCGGCGAGTCGTAGTCCCAGATGTCGTGATGCACTTGTTGGTAGTGCCAGCGATACCGGCCGGTCTTCACGTCGAGCGCCACGATCGAATTGCTGAACAGATTGTCGCCGGCGCGCACGCTCCCGTTCATGTCCGGGCCGGGGTTGCCGGTGGAGAAATACACCAGCCCGAGTTCGGGATCGACCGCGGGCGTCTGCCACATCGGGGCGCCGCCGTGCTGCCACGCATCGCCCGGCGGCCAGGTATCGTGGCCAAACTCGCCGGGGCCCGGAACGGTATAGAAGGTCCAGCGGACTTTGCCGGTTTTCGCGTCGAAGGCATTGACCCGGCCGCGCGTGCCCATCTCGCCGCCGTTGTGGCCGACGATGACGAGCCCGTCGTAGTACAGGGGCGCGCTGGTGATGCTGAAGCCTTCCTGCCAGGGCTCGGCCTGAGCGGACCAGACCACCTTGCCGGTGCGCTGATCCAGCGCCACCACCTTGGCATCGAGTTGGCCGACGAAGATCTTGCCGTCGCCCAGGGCGACACCGCGACTCGACCGGCCGAACGGATTGCCGCTCTTCGGATCCGGGTTGCCATGGTAGGTCCAACGGATGGCGCCCGTATCCACGTCCATCGCGAAGACATCGTTGGCCCCGTTGATCACGTAGATGACACCCTGGTATTCGAGGATCTGCGCCTGGCCCGAATTCCCTGGGGTGGCGCCCGATCCCATGTGGGTGCGCCACAGTGCCTTGAGGCCGCCGATATTGCCGCGGTTCAGAAGGTCGAGCGGCGAATAACGCTGGTTGAAGATGTTGCCGCCATTGGTGACCCAGGCGTCGGTGGGCAGCGCGGTCAGCTGCGAATGAGTGAAGGCGGGCGCCGATGCGATCGACGGGGGCATTTGCGACGCGGCCGGCGGTGGGTTGGCGGCGGATGAGCTCATGCCCACGGCAGCGCTCAGGACCAGTGCACTCAGGCTCATGGCGATCGTGCGCCGCCGTTTCCTGTCAGGATGCCGCGGAAGGTCCCAGCCCATTCGATGCTTTGCTGGACGAGCGATCACTATTGCGCGACCAACTCGAGGACATAGTCGGAGATTCCTTGAACCTGGTCGGCGGAGAGAGCCGACCCGAACGCTGGCATGTCGTTGCGGCCATGCGCGACCACGGTGCTGATCGACTCCCGGGTGAGGGCGCGGGTCAGCTTCGCGCCACCATGGGAGCCCCCTTGGCCGGTCGCGCCGTGGCACACGACGCAGGTCGTCGTGTAAATCTCCTTGCCTTGCGCGATCCGTTCGGCATGCTTCTGGGGCGACTCGGAGGCTAGGGCGGCGGCGGGAGTCGCGGCCGTCGGCGGATGGGGAAATTGGCCGGCCGGATCCGCGGCGCCGCGCGGCAGCGGGTCGATGGTGCCGTCGAGCGCGAACAGCCACACGCCGTCGCTGCGCTTGCTGCCGGCAAGCGCGGTCCCGCCGGCGAGCACCACGACGTACTCCTTGCCGTTGCGTTCGAACACGCTGGCTGGCGCGTTCACGCCGCCATCGGTCTGAAATTCCCAGAGCTTGTGGCCGTTGGTCTTGTCGAGCGCGGTCAGGCGGCCATCGTTACGACCGACGAACACCAGGCCGCCGGCCGTGACCACCGAGCCGCTGTAACATTGATCCACCCATTGCTGGCGCCAGGCCAGGCGGTTCGTCGTGACGTCGATCGCCGCGAAAACGCCCCGGCGGGGCGCCGTGAAGCGGGCGACGACACTGCCGGAGTACAGCGCGCCGGGTTCGACGGGATAGTTGGGGTCGCCGCCCACCGCACCCCAGAGCGAGTCCGTGGCGCAGATGTACATGAGATGTCCGTCGGGATCGTAGGAGCTGGGTGGCCAGTTGACGGCGGCGAGCGGTTTCCACACCGACGGATGTTGCGTGAACGGTGTGAAAATGCGGCCCTCGTTGACCAGGTCGAACCCCTCCGGCGGCATGTCGATGAATTGCGGCACGACTGCATCACCGATCGGGAATGGCTGAGTCGCCGAGGTGTGCTGCTGCGGTTCCTGCATGACCGGCGTCTCGACGATCCCCAGCAACGGCTTGCCGGTTTCGCGGTCGAGCAGGTACACCCATCCAGTTTTGGCCGCCTCTGCAATTCCCTTGCGCAGCGTGCCGTCGAACCTTGCGTCGAACAGGATCACGGGATTGGCGGAGTCGTAGTCCCACATGTCGTGATGCACCTGCTGAAAATGCCAGCGGTACTTGCCGGTTTTGACGTCGAGCGCGAGGATGGAGACGCTGAAGAGATTGTCTCCCGGCCGCAGGTTCCCGTTCAGCACCGGACCGGGATTGGCGGTCGAGAAGTAAATGAGGCCCAGGGCTGGATCGATGGCGGGCGTCTGCCAGATCGCGGCACCGCCATACTTCCAGACGTCGCTGTCCTGCGGCCAGGTGTCGTGCCCATACTCGCCCGGTCCGGGGACCGTATAAAACGTCCAGCGCAGCTTGCCCGACTTCGCGTCATAGGCCTTGATGCGTCCGCGTGTGCCCATGTCGCTGCCGGCGAATCCGGTGATCACCATGCCATCGTAGTACAAGGGCGCGCTCGCAATGGCAAAGCCCGCCTTGGGATCTTCGGCTTGCTGGCTCCAGACGACCTTGCCGGTGTGCTGATCGAGGGCGATCAATCTCGCGTCGAGTTCGCCGACGAACACCTTCCCGTCGCCGATCGCCACCCCGCGTCCGGGCCACGCGCAGCAGGGCCGGGCGGCCTTGGCGTCGATATTGGCCTTGAAGTCCCACAGCACCTTGCCCGTATCGACGTCGATGGCAAACGCGTCGCCGTCACCCGTCATCAAGTAGATGATGCCGTCGTAGACGATGGGTTGTGCCTGATTGCCGCTGCGCGGGCTGAGACCCGAGCCGTTGAGCGAGGCGCGCCAGCGCGCTTTTAGTTGCTTGACGTTCTCGCGATTGATCTGGGTCAGGGGCGAATAACGTTGATTCGAGAGGCTGCCGCCGCTGGTGGGCCACCCCTCGCGCGGGTCGGCGGCAAGTTGGCGCGCGGTGAAGCTCGGTATCGAGGACTCCGCGTCCGACGTGGCCGCGCACAGACATGCCACCCCGCTCACGAGCGAAAGCGCGATCCAGAAACGCCATCTCATTGAAACGTGGTGTGACCGGACGCGTCCACCGGATTGCGATCGTTTTCCGCGCAGACGAATTCGATCAGATCCCCGTCCCGCGTACGCTGCCAGGTGAGCGTGGTGGTCCACGGCTTCTCCAGCGCCTCCGGATCCTCGATCGTCATCTCGTCCACCAGCGTATCGGCGGAATTCTTGTCGAGGTGAATGCGCTCCATCACGTGGAGCTTGTCGCTGTGCTTCATGCCCATCCCGAACTGCGCCAGGCTCTTCAAGCCGATCGTGTCGACCTCGAGCACGCCATCATGCCATTTGCCGATCGAGTCGCCATTGAAGGTCGGATCCAAGTCCTCCGGATGCTTGCGGCCATCGGTATAAATGGAACGCCATTGCATCCAGGCTTCGTGATGCACCGTAACCCGTCCGGGAGTGAAGAGAAACTCGATCGGATACTGCGGAACCATCATCATCCTGGGAAAGCCGGGCGGCAGGCAGTTCGAGCCCTCGCGTGGCGCGTCCCCGTTGTGGTCCTTGACCGTCTTTTGCCAGGCTTCGTAGTCCTTCAGGTACTGGCCCTTGAGCGCTGGCGCCGACGGCCCCGGGCCCGCCCCCGGCGGCGGACGATTGAGGATCCAGATCCCCCCCCAATCGGGCAGCCCATTGAGCTGCGCGTACCTGCCTTTGGGATAAGCCGCGCCGCCGGCGTCCGCGCTCACCGCCGATCCGATCGGCGCCGCGATGGCGATGGCCAGCACGCCCATGAGGAAGGCCCGAGCGATGGAACTCTTGAGTGAATTGCCGTTGGTCATCGAGGATCTCATTGAGCAGCCACGTCGGCGCAGCGCGCGCGCCAGCGCGCGCCTTTAGAACGCCATGTACATGAGATGCAGCGGGCGGCGATTTCCGCCATCGAGCGGCCCGCTATTTTTGACGACCAGGACGCGCGCGACAGCGCAAAAAAAAGTTCCCGGCAGTGCTTACCGGAAATCCCTGCGGCGCGCATCTAACAGTTGGAGTCGCCGCGCAGAGGCGTGAATACACGCACGACACGCGAATACACAAGAACTATACGGCATCCAACACGTGAGAGGGATCGGCCGAGGCACGGTCAAACGGTTTGCGGGATGGCGGGTGTACCATCATCATCCGCGGACCTTGTGCTTGTCGGCCTACATAGCAGGAGATTGACCATGGCAGTGGATTTCAGAGGTCACCCGATGTTTCCGCCGGGTTTCAACAGCCCAACTCGCTTCGAGGCGGACGTCTACGACTGCGAGGTGTGGGGGAAGATCCCCACGGACATCGAGGGCAACTTTTATCGCATGCAATGCGACTTCGAATACCGGCCTCCGCAAAACGAATGGATGACGGGTTTCAACGGCGATGGGCACATCAGCCGCATGCGCTTCTCGAACGGCTCGGTCGATTACAAGGGACGCTACGTCAAGACGGCGCGCATGAAGGCGGAGCGGACGGCGCGCCGGCGCCTGTTCGGCGTCTACCGGAATCGGTTCACCGACGACCCCAGCGTCGCCGACATCGATCGTTCCGCCGCGAACACGCACATGTATTGGCATGGCGGCAAACTCATGGTGCTCAAGGAAGATTCGCATCCATGGTTGGTCGACCCGCAGACGCTCGATACCCTGGGGTCCTGGGATTTCAACGGCAAGTACACCGCGAAGACCATGTCGGCCCATCCGAAGATCGATCCGGTGACGGGCGAGATGATCGCCTACGGTTATGAGGCCAAGGGCGACCTGACGACCGACATCGCGGTCTACACCATGAATCCGAAGGGCGAAGTCATCAAGGAGGTGTGGTTGAAATCGCCGTACCTCGGGATCATTCATGACATCGCGATCTCCCAAAAGTACGTGCTGATTCCAGTGATCGCGCGCACCACGAGCCTCGAACGCCTGAAGAGCGGCGAACCCATGTGGCAATGGGATGGCAGCCTGCCGACGATGATCGGTGTGCTGCCGCGCGACGGCGATGCCAAGGACATCCGTTGGTACAAGGGGCCCGCGCGCAATACGTTGCACTTTCTGAACGCCACCGATCGCGGCGGCAAGCTCACGATGGAATTGCCGACATCGGATGGCGAGCGGGACCCGTCGCAGATCCGGCGCTGGAGCTTCGATCTAAAGTCGAAAAAGGACAGCTTCCAGGAGGACGTCGTGTCGCCCACCTCTGGGTTTCTGCCGCGCATGGACGATCGGTTTTTGTCCACCGACTATCGCTATGCGTTCCTCGGCAGCCGCGATCCGAGCGTGCCGCCGGACGTCAAACGCGCGCCCGGCATGGCGGCGATGGGTCCGTTCACCTCGAACGTGATGCAGCGCCTGGACGTGCGTACGGGCGAGATCAAGCAGCTGCATGTCGAGCCGGTGCAGAGCCTGCAGGAAAATTGCTTCGTGCCGCGCAAGGGTGCGAAAGGTGAGGGCGACGGCTACGTGATGGCGATCGCCAGCAACTACGAATCGATGACGTCGGACCTGGTCATCGCCGACGCACAGCGCTTGGACGAGGGCGTCATCGCGACGGTGAAACTGCCGTTCAAATTGCGCAGCGGCACGCACACGAACTGGTATCCGCAGTCGGTGCTGCCGCCCGTCAAGGACGAACTGTCATGAGTCAGGAAAAACCGCGCGAGATCGAGGGACCGTCGTTCAATCGCCGCTCGTTGCTGCGCGTCGCGGCATCGACCGCCGGCGCCGTGGTGGTGGCGTTGCTGGGACCGCCGTGGGCGGCGCGCCGGGCGCTCGCGGCACCCGTTTCTCCGGCACCGGGGACTTCCGATCCCGTGACGGAATCGTCCGCCGGTTCCGGCCACATCGACGACGCCTGCGGCCATTGGCCGCCGTACTCTCATCCTATTCCCTACGGTCATGTGGCTCCTGCGACGACGCTCTGGGACCTGGGCGAGCCGATCGATCGGATGTTCATGAGCTGAGGCGCCCATTCAGGGCAGGGGGAGAGGATTGATGGGAAGTCGACTTGGGGCGGCGATGCTCCTGGCATTGATGGCGGTCGTGAGTTCTCCGGACGCGCCAGCCGGGCCGGCGCCTCACCCGGGCGACCAGGCCGGAATCCAAGCGCAGGTCGCGAGACTCGAGGCGGACGTGATCGCGGGTGAGGATGTGAGCGCGATCAAGCGGCTGCAACGCGCGTACGGGTTTTATTTGGACAAGGGCATGTGGGAGGATTTGTCCGTGCTCTTCACGGACGATGCCGTGGCGAATTACCCGGCGGGCGTGTTCGTCGGCAGGGACAGCATTCGTCAGCACCTGTACATGAATGTGGGCGGCGGCAAGGTCGGCGATATCGGGCTGGGCGATGGCCGCCTCTACAACCACATGAACATTCAGCCGGTGGTGCATCTCGATCCGGGAGGGCAGACGGCGAAGGGGCGTTGGCGCGCGTTTGCCATGTTCGGTAATTTCGGCGGAGCCGCCGTCTGGGCCGAGGGCGTTTACGAAATGGGCTACGCCAAGCAGAGCGGCGTCTGGAAGATCCGCACGCTCGATTATTACTCAGGCTACGGAGCGCCGTTCGACACCGGCTGGGCGCCGCCGCCGCCCGCTCCCGCGTCGACGTCCGGCGGTGCGGCCGAGCCGTCGCGCAGCCCCTTTCGCAAGCTGGCGCACGCGCCGGATCGCGAACGCGATCGCTCCTGCGATGGCTTTGCGGCCGCCTGTGTGCCGCCGTTCCATTATGCGAATCCCGGGACGCCGGCCGGCGGGGCCGCGTGGACCGAGGTCGCGACGGCGGGGGGCCTGACGGCGGGGGGGGCGACGGCATCGGGCGGCGGGTCCGCGAAGGCCATCCGCGAGCGGGTGGGTGAACTCGCGCACCGCGCTCAACGGTTGCAAGATGAACAACAGATCGAGAACCTGCAGCGCATCTACGGCTATTACCTGGATCGCGCACAGTGGGATCAGGTCGCCGACTTGTTTGCCGCGGACGGCACGATCGAACTCGATCAACGCGGCGTCTATGTGGGCCGGAAGCGCGTTCGGCAGTTCCTCGATCTGCTGGGACCTTCCGGCCTGCGCACCGGGAGGTTGAGCGATCACCTGCAAATGCAAATTCTCGTCGATGTGTCGCCGGACGGTCGAACGGCCCGCGCGCGCAGCCGGGAACTCGACATGACCGGCACCTACGGCGGCCACGGGACGTGGATCGAGGGCATCTACGAGAACAGTTTCGTCAAGCAGGGCGGCGTATGGAAGTACCGGTCACTGCATTTCTACCCGACGCTCATCACCGACTCGGACAAGGGCTGGGCCAAGGACGCTGAAGGGGCGCCGACGGCCAGCGCCACCTTGCCGCCGGATCGCGGTCCCACCGAGGTCTACCAGATCTATCCCAAGGCGCACGTCCCGCCGTTTCACTACCCGAACCCCGTGACCCACGAGCCGCCGCACTATCCGTCGGTGGGCGGACCCGCCGCGGATCTTGCCGCGGCCAAGTTGCTGCCCGCCGACACGGCGGCCCGCGCCGAGACGGTGATCAATGTCGACGCCGCGCTCGCCGCGGCCCGTCGGCAGATCGAGCGGGTCAAGGATTACGATGAACTGGAAAACCTCGAGAGTGCCTATGGCTACTATCTAGACAAGAATCTGTGGAACCCGCTCGCGGACCTGTTCGCGAAGGACGGCTCCATGGAACTGGCGCAGCGCGGCGTATATCAGGGCCGGGAGCGGGTCCGGGCGTTTCTGCTCAAGGTGTTCGGCCGCGGCCAGGAAGGACCAGTGGCGGGGCGTCTCGGCAATCACATCCAGGTGCAGCCGGTCATCACGGTGGCGCAGGACGGGCGCAGCGCGCACATCCGTGTGCGATTGTTGCAGCAGATGAGCTTCGGCTCGCGCGCCATGATCGGCGGCGGCGTGTACGAGAATCTGGCGGTGAAGGAGGACGGTGTATGGAAACTCAAGATCGACCACGTGTACAACACGTTTACCGCGGCTTACGACGGTGGGTGGGCCCGGGGCGCCAATCGGTACCTGCCCGGGCCGAGCGCCGATTTTCCGCCGGATGCGCCGCCGACGCTGGTGTTCGGTTCTTTTCCGACCGTGTATGACATTCCCTACCATTACGCCAACCCCGTGAGCGGCAGGACGCAGCTACCCGCCCTGGGTGCGGGGGACATGCCGGCGGAGATCGCAGTGGCGTTGCGTGACATCGGTCCGCGCGTGGAAGGTCAACGCACGGCCGCCCTGTATGCCGCGTTGCAGCCCAAGGAGCCGTACCTCGGAGTGACGGTGAGCCGCGATGTCCCGTATGGCTGGCATGAGCGTCACGTGCTGGATGTGTTCTCCACGCCGTTGGCGGGTCCGAGCGCCGCCAAGCCCGTGGTGGTTTTCATCCACGGTGGCGGGTTCAGCATGGGCTCGAAGCATGCGCCCGGTTCGCCATTTTATGACAACGTCGCCCTATGGGCGGTCTCGAAGGGTCTGGTGGGCGTGACGATCAATTATCGTCTCGCTCCCGACAATCAATGGCCCTCGGGAATCGAGGATCTGACCGCGCTGACGGCGTGGCTGCACGCCCACATCGCGGACTACGGCGGTGATCCGAATTCCCTTTTTCTGTGGGGACATTCCTCCGGAGCTGCCCATGTGGCCGACTACCTGGCACACGCCGCCAAGACGGGCGCGGATCCCGGCATTGGCGGGGCCATCCTGACCTCCGGCTTCTACGACTTGGGCGAGACGGTGTCGATCTGGAAGGCCTATTATGGGGACGAGGTCTCGCGGTATGCGGAACGCTCATCGCTGCCCGGGCTACTCAAGACCCGAACGCCGCTGCTGGTGACCGACGCCGAGCTTGATCCTGAGTCATTCAGGCTGGAGTCCGACAAGTTGCGGGCCGCACGGGCAAAGGTCGGCAGACCGGTGGCCAGCGTTCACCTCGCGGGCCATTCGCACATTTCCGAGACCTACGCGGTCGGCAGCGGCGACGAATCGCTTTCCGCGCCGGTGCTCGAGTTCATCCGCGGCACCGGCTCCCGCCGACCTTGAGGCCGGCGGTGGATTACCGGCGCGTGTCAGAGTTTGTTCGTTGTCGGATAATCGGCGCGGACCGTTTGGCCGATAATGTTCCGCAGGACAGGGGGGTCGCATGCACCTAGATTTATACCGTCGGATGCTGCTGATTCGGCGCGCCGAGGAGTGCCTGGCGCGCCTCGGCCAGGAGGGGAAGTTTCCCGGGGGTGTGCATCTGTACATCGGTCAGGAAGCCGTGGCCGTGGGCGTGTGCTCGGTGTTGAGCGACCGGGACTGGATCACCAGCACCCATCGAGGTCATGGACACTTCCTCGCCAAGGGTGGGGACCTCAATGCCATGTATGCCGAGATCTGGGGCAAGGCGGACGGCATTTGCCGCGGCATGGGCGGCTCCATGCACGTCGCGGACCTTTCCAAGGGTATTTTGGGGGCCAACGGCATCGTCGGCGGCGGCTTCGCCATCGCCACGGGCGCGGCGTTTGGGGCCAAGCTGCGCAACGACGGCCGCGTGGCGGTGTGCTTCTTCGGTGACGGTGCGGCCAACCAGGGCACGTTCATGGAAACCATGAACGTGAGTTCGGCCTGGCAGCTGCCGACCATTTTCTTATGCGAGAACAACGGCCTGTCCGAATTCACGGTGTCGTCCACCGTGACCGGCGGCCAACTCGTCGACCGCGCCAGAGCCTTCATGCCGACGACCATCGTCGACGGCAACGATGTTCTGGCGGTGCGCGCGGCGGCCGAGACAGCCGTGGCGCGCGCGCGCGCCGGCGAGGGGCCGTCCTATATCGAGTGCACGACGTACCGCATCCGCGGGCACCTGGAAGCGGAGGACGCGTTTCTCGCAGGCGGCAAGTACCGCACCGCGGAAGAGGTCGTGATGTGGCAGGCGGCGGACCGCGACCCTGTCACGCGCTTCGAGATCGTGCTGCGCAACCTCGGATTGGCCGATGAGGATGACTTGGCGTCGATACGTCGGGACGTCGCCGCCGCCGTCGATGCGGCGGTCGCCCACGCGGAGGCGGGTGAGCCCGCGGACCCGCAACTCGCCTACTCACTCATGTTTGCCGGTCAGGAGGCTTAAATGGCACGCAGGCGCTACATTCAGGCGGTCAACGAGGCGTTGATGGAGGAGATGGCGCGCGACGACAACGTCATCCTCATCGGCGAGGATGTGGAACTCGCCATCTTCGGCGACACGCGGGGGCTGCACGCCAGGTTCGGTCCGAATCGCATTCGCAACACGCCGATTTGCGAGGCGACACTCACGGGCATGGCGTTGGGCGCCACCGCCGCCGGGTATCGCGTCATCGTGCACATGATGTTCGCCAACTTCCTGTACACCGGTTTCGACGCCATCGCGAACCAGATCGCCAAGATGCGCTTGATGACGGGCGGCCAGCTCGAGTTGCCGATCACGTTCATTGCCGGCTATGGCGCCGGGATGTCGAATGCGGCCCAGCACAGCGACAGCGCACATCCCGCCCTCATGAATCTGGGCGGACTGAACGTGGCCATGCCGTCCAATTCGGCCGACGCCAAGGGGCTGCTCAAGACCGCGATCCGCGGCCGCAATCCAACGTTCTTTCTCGAGGCGAGTGCGCGCGGCGGTCAGATGGGCGAGGTGCCCGACGGCGACCATCTCGTGCCGTTCGGCAAGGCGGCGATCGTGCGCGCCGGCTCCGACGTGAGCATCGTGACCGTGGGGTCGACGGTGCGCACCTGTCTCGATGCGGCGCAAGTGCTCGCACAATCCGGCATCGAGGCGGAAGTCATCGATCTGCGCACGCTGGTGCCGCTCGACGAGGCCGCCATCATCGCGTCGCTTGCCAAGACCGGACGGCTGGTGGTGGTGGATGAGTCGCGCGACCGCTGTGGCGCCGGCAGTTACGTGGCGGCGATCGCCGCGGACAAGGGATTCGAGTATTTGAAGGCGCCCGTCAAACGCGTCAACATTCCGAATGTCGCCATCCCCTACGCGCCCGCGGCCGAAGCGGCCGTGCTGCCCAGCGTCGAGAAGATCGTCGCCGCGGTGTCCACCATCGCGGCGCGGCGGCGGGCCGCATGAAGGTCACCTTGAAGCTCGTGCGGGTCGGCATGAACATGCAGGAGGCTACCATCGCGCAGTGGTTGAAGTCACCGGGAGATTCGTTCGTCGCAGGCGAGCCGCTCTATACCATCGAGACCGAGAAGGTCACGCAGGACGTGCCGGCGGCGGTGGCGGGTATCCTGCTCGAGGTTCTGGTGCCCGCGGGTCAAGATGCCCGGGTGGGCGAGGGGGTCTGCGTCGTGGAACTGGGCGCTGCAGCGGTCGAAGCCGGCACGGGGATTTAATGCAATCATTGTTACTGTTGTCGGGTCTGCTGTGCGATGAAACGATCTGGTCGGACGTTGCGCGGCGGCTCACGGATCGGGCGGACGTCAGGATCATCAACTTCCCCGACTTCAAGTCGATCATGGACATGGCCGAGCACGTGCTGCAGGGCGCGCCGGACTCCTTCGCCCTGGCCGGGCACTCGATGGGGGGGCGGGTGGCACTGGAAGTCCTGAGGCGGGCCCCCTCCAGGGTCACCCGCATCGCGTTGTTGAACACCGGCGTGCATCCGCGGCGCGATGCGGAGTTCGAGAGCCGCGGCCGCTTGGTGACGCTCGCGCGTGAGCGCGGCATGGCTGCGCTCGCGGCCGAATGGCTGCCGCCGATGATGGGCGCGTCCGCGTCGCGCGTCGCAGAGGTGATGCCGAGCCTCACCGCCATGGTCGAGCGGCAGACTGCGCAAAGCTTCGCCAGCCAAACCGTGGCGATGCTCGAGCGGCCGGAGGCCGCCTCGATCCTGCCGACGATCGCGGTGCCGACTCTGCTGCTGAGCGGAACCGCCGATCGATGGTCGCCCCTGGCGCAGCATGCGGAGATGCAGCGTCAATCCCGGCGCGCGACGTTGGTCGCCGTCGAGGACGCCGGGCACATGGCGCCGATCGAGCAACCGGCGGCCGTCGCGACGGCGCTCGCGGAATGGCTGCGTGCCGCGCCGGCGGCGATGCCGCAGCGCGTCTCGCCGGTCGACGCCAACTAGGTGGGGGTGTGCGCGGCGAGACCGATTTTCATGCCCTCTGTTGCGGGCGCTCGGACTGCCGGCTGGCTAGAATAGGGACTACATTTCAAACGACTGGGAAGCCATGACCGTCAAAAGCCTCGAAGATCTGTTGCAGACCGTGAAGAGCCCGGTGGAACTGCTGCGCAATCAGCAGACTGGACCCAACGCCTATCCGGGAGTGCCGGCCGAGTACACCAATTGGCGTGACGAGCAGCGTGCGTGGCAGCAGAGTTGCGTGCTGTTCAACCAGTCGTACCACATGGCCGATCTGGCCGTGTCGGGTCCGGATGCGGCCAAACTGCTGTCCTATCTGGGCGTCAACAGCTTCAAGGGCTTCACCGTCGACAAGGCAAAACAGTTCGTGCCATGCACGCCCGACGGCTATGTGATCGGCGACGTGATCTTGTTCTATCTTGCCGAGAACGAGTTCAACCTCGTTGGTCGCGCACCGGTGCTGAACTGGGTGCAATACCATGCGGCCACCGGCGGCTATGACGTGAAGGTCGAGTTGGACGAGCGCACCGTGCGCCGGGCCGATCCGTCGCGGCGCAATTCCTATCGGTTCCAGCTGCAGGGTCCGAATGCGATGAAGGTCGTCGAGCGCGCCACCGGCAAGCCCGCGCCGGACCTGAAGTTCTTCAACATGACGACGATGACCATCGGCGGCAAATCGGTGCGCGCGCTGCGCCACGGCATGGCCGGTCAGCCGGGATTCGAGCTGTTCGGACCCTGGGACGACGGCGAAACGGTGCGTCAGGCACTGATTGCCGCCGGCAAGGATTTCGGCTTGCACCTGGTCGGTGGTCGCGCCTATTCCTCGAATACGATCGAATCCGGATGGATTCCCTCGCCGTTGCCCGCCGTGTACACCGGCGAGAAGCTGAAGGCCTATCGTGAGTGGCTGCCGGCGGCGGGTTACGAAGGATCGGCCTCGCTCGGCGGCAGCTTCGACTCGGACAACATCGAGGATTACTACCTGACGCCGTGGGATCTTGGCTACGGCGGATTCGTGAAATTCGACCACGATTTCGTCGGCCGCGAGGCGCTGGAGAAAATGGCCGCACAGCCGCAGCGTCAGAAGGTGACGATCGCGCTCGACAATGAGGACGTTGCACGTGTCATCAGTTCGATGTTCCAGAAGGGCAGCCGTGCGAAGTACATCGATTTCCCGTCCGCGGTATATGCGATGCATCCGTATGACCGGGTGCTCATCGACGGCAAGGACGTGGGCGTGTCGACGTGGATCGGCTACAGCTCGAACGAAGGCCGCATGTTGACGCTCGCGATCTTGGATGCGCAGTATGCGAAGCCGGGCACGAAGGTGAGCTTGGTGTGGGGCGAGGCGAATGGCGGGTCTCGCAAGCCGACGGTGGAACGACATGTGCAAACCGAGATCAAGGGCACCGTGAGCCCGGTGCCGTACTCGGAGGTCGCGCGCGACGCGTACGCCGATGGTTGGCGCACGCGGCAGTCGGCCGGCTGAGGCCGCCTGCCGCGCGTCAGTCCCCCTGGAGCCGCAAACGATGAAGATCGCGGAGTTATTCAGCGTCTCCGGGTCCGCGGTGGTGGTGACCGGCGGGGCCAGCGGACTCGGTCTCGCGATCGTGGAGTCCCTGGCGTCGAACGGCGCTCGCGTCACGATGCTGGACATCGACGCCGCCGGGGTTGCGGCGCAAACCCAACGACTGCGCGACGCCGGGCATGACGTACGAGGTGCCCCCGTGGACGTGCGGGACCATGGGGCACTCGATCGTGCGATCGACGAGGCCGCGGCATTGTACGGCCGCCTCGACGTGATGTTCGCCAACGCCGGAATCGATTCCGGACCGGGGTTCATCGGCGCCTGGGCGGGTCCCAACCGACCCAGGAACCCCGCCGGCGCGCTGGAAGGCTATAGCGACGAGCGCTGGAACAAGGTGATCGAGGTGAATCTCAACGCCGTCTTCGCGACGCTGCGGGCGGCAGCACGGCACATGAGGCCCCAAAAATCCGGCCGGATCATCGTCACGACGTCGCTCGCGGCACTCAAGACGGAAGCTGTGGTGGGGGCGGCGTACATGGCGGCCAAGGCGGGCGCGGCGCACCTGATGCGCACCGTGGCGCTCGAACTTGCCGCGGACAACATCACCGTCAATGCGATCGCCCCCGGCTTTTTCGTGACCAACATCGGGGGCGGCCATGCGCACGACGCCAACCTGCAGCGGTCGGTCGCCACGAGCATTCCCAGTCACCGCGTCGGGTTCCCCGAGGATATCGCCGGTCTGGCGCTTTTTCTGGCTTCATCCGCATCGGGTTACATCACCGGCCAGCAAATCGTGATCGATGGCGGTTGGGGTCTGGGGGAAGCGGATTAGCATCCAACCGGCGGCGCAAAAGAGCGCGACCTACCAGGTCGTGCTGGTGGCGATTCTCAGCATCAATTTCGGCATCGTGTTCTTCGACCGCAATTCGTTGAACTTTCTGATGCCGTTCGTGCAGCCTGAATTGGGAATCAGCAACACCCAGGTCGGGATACTGGCGAGCGCGTTGTCGCTCACATGGGCCTTGGCCGCCTTCGGCATCGGATTGGTTTCCGATTACACGGGCAGCCGCAAGGGGCTTCTCGTCATGGCGACCCTGGCCTTCTCTGCCTGCTCGTTCGTCTCTGGAATCGCGACCAGCTTTCTGATGATGCTCGGCGCGCGCCTGCTCATGGGTGTCGCGGAAGGCGGCATCATGCCGATCAGCCAGACGATGATCGCCGCCGAAGTGGCCCCGCGACATCGCGGTCTGGCCATGGGGGTCACCCAGAATTTCGGCTCCAATCTGCTGGGATCGTTCGTGGCCCCGGTGTTGCTGGTCGCTGTGGCCGCGACCTACGGCTGGCGGCATGCGTTTTTCATCGCCGCCGCCCCCGGGCTCATCGCGGCCGTCCTGATGTGGCTCATCGTGCGTGAACCGCGAGCCGCCAGCTTGGGTGCGGCGCAGGCCGGCCCGACGAAGGGCAGCCTGAGTCTGCTGCAGGCCTTCGAGGAAAGGAATGTTCTGATCTGCGCTCTCATGGGCGTGCTGCTGGTGTCGTACCTGGTCGTGTGCTGGGCCTTCATGCCACTGTACCTGACCAAGGTCAGGCAGATGGATTCGCAGACGATGGGCTGGCTCATGGGGACGCTGGGCGCGTCCGCCACGTTGGGCTCGGTATTGGTCTCCGCGCTGTCGGACAGGATCGGGCGGCGCCCGCTGATGATCGCGATGCCGCTGATCGGCGTCATCCTGCCGTTGGGCGCCATGTACTTCGAGGGATCTGTCTGGGGACTCGTGGCAATCTTCTTCGTGGGGTGGGGGCTCAACGGAACACTTCCGCTGTTCATGGCCACCGTTCCATCGGAGAGCGTCGAGGCCAGGCACAGCGCCACCGTGATCGGGATCTGCATGGGTACGGGCGAGTTCCTGGGCGGCGTCCTGTCGCCGTCGGCGGCCGGGTACGCCGCCGACCACATCGGTCTGCAGGCGCCGTTGTGGATCATGGTCGGATTGACCATCGGCGCGGGACTACTGGCTCTGGGACTGCGAGAAACCGCGCCGCGCGTGCTGGCCCGGCGCGTCCCGAGCGCGCCGTAGCCGATCGAGGCTCACGCGGTGTCGGATTGCCATTCGTTGCGCATCGACAGGGCAATCGCGGCGCACGCCAAGGCGGGGACTCCGAGGGAGGCCAGGATGTCGATCGGGGCGGTGCCGCGAGCGATCAGCCATCCGCCGAGCAGCGGCGCCAGTATCGACCCGAGATTGCCGAGCACACCCACCCAGCTCATTCCGGTGGCCTTGATGGCGGGCGGGTAATAGGCGGTGGACAAGGCATTCAAGGCGAGTTGCGAGCCGCTGACCCCGCCGCCAATGATGAACAGCATCGCAACCCACGCCGGACCCGAGGGGATCACCTTGAAGAGCAGCAGACACACCGCCGATGTCAGGTAGGCGGCCACCATGGTCGGGCGAGTCATCCCGCGATTGAGAAAGAAGGACAGGGCGAGACCGCCGATGACGCCGCCCGTGGGAATCAGGATCGAGCCTCTCACGGCTGACTCGATGCTCCAGCCCGCGGATTGAAGCAGCGTCGGAAGCCAGCTGATCAGCACATAGAACGTGAAGAGATTGAGCGGCATGATCGTCCACAGGACCAGCGTGCGGAACCGGAACCGGGACCCAAGCAATACCCATACCGAGGGATTGGGCGGATGCGAACCCGCAACGGGCCGCCGGATCGTGGCGGGATCCAGGTCGGGGGCGATCCGTTCGAGTATCGCGGGCACACGCGCATCGTTCGGTCGCCGCGCCATGAGGAACTTGAGCGATTCCGGGGCCGCGAAGAAAATGACGACCGCCGTCAGAAGGGGCGCCACACCGCCGATGACGAAGGTTCCCCGCCATCCAAAGCTGTCCAGAATCACGGGAGCGATGACGCCGGCCATGATCGAGCCGGCCGCGATCGAGGCGTTCATGAGGATGAGATAGGTCGCCCTCGCACGGGCCGGCGCATATTCGCTGGTCCATGCATTGGCATTCGGAATATTCATGCCGACGCCCAGCCCGGTCAGAAACCGCCACAGCACGAACTGGTCCGGGCTCGTCGCGGACGCGGTCAAGGCGGTGGCGACACCACCCAAGACCAGCGCCGCGATGAGCAGGGGGCGGCGTCCGACGCGATCTCCCCATGGCGCCAGAAAAGTGGCGGCGACGACGATCCCGACATTGGCGGCGGTCAATCCATATCCGAATCGAGACGGGCTCAATGCCCATTCCTTCGCCAGGCTGGGCACCGTGAGCGCCATCACCTGCAAATCGTAGCCGTTGGTGAACATCGTGAAAGCGCATACGCCGATCACGAGGCCCTGGAGCGATGACAGGGCGCTTCGATCGATGAGCTGGGTGACGTCGACCAATGGTCGGGGTATCGCGGCCATCGGTTCAACCTGGCTCACCCGGAACTCCCCCGATGGTTTAATGGAACAGATGTTACATTAGGCGGGGAACCGCCGAAAAGCAAATACCCGCGGTCGAGGCTGCCCGCGGTCGAGGCGGCGGGTCAGCTGGCAACGGCGACCGCAGTGCCCTAGAATGAAAGCATGTTTTGCATATCGAGACGAACTTGATCGCGGTCGTTCCGTGGGACGACTCCTGCTTCGTCGCCGACGTCGAGGGAGTGGATTTCTCGCGGCCCATCGATCCTCAAACCCTCTCTGCGATCGTGGCGGCGATGGATCGCTACGCGGTCTGCGTGTTTCGCGGCACCGGTCTCGACGACGATGCTCACATCGCGTTCAGTCGCCTGTTGGGCGATTTGGAACTGGCGCCCCGGCTCTTCGGAAAATCGGTCGCGCGGTTCGCACAACCGGAATTGTTCGACGCCGGCAATCTCGACGCGTCGGGCAACATACTCAAGGACGAGCGGCGACGTGCCTACAACCGGGGCAACGCGCTATGGCATACGGATTCTTCTTTCAATCCGCATCGGTCGTCGTATTCGCTGCTGTTGGCGCATCAGGTGCCTCCGCAGGGCGGCAATACCGAGTTCGCCGATATGCGCGCGGCGTATCGGTCGCTTTCCGCGGACCTTCAGCATGAGTGTGAGCCGCTGATCGCCGAACATTGGCTGTGGTACTCCCGTCTCCTCGCCGGATATCCCGAGCCGACCGAGGAGGAGCGGCGGGCCAAGCCGCCGGAGCATCACAAGCTGGTTCAGACGCATCCGGGTTCGCGTTTGAAGACGCTGTATTTGGCGTCGCACGCCTCGCGCATCGTCGACCGGCCGCTGGAGGCGGGGCGTCGGCTGCTCAAGGACTTGATCGAGCACGCGACGCGGCCGGAATTGGTGCGATCCGTCGAGTGGCAACAAGCTGGCGACCTCGTCATCTGGGACAATCGTTGCACCATGCACCGCGCCACCGCATTCGATGACACGGTGTACCGGCGTGATATGCGCCGCACGACCGTCTTCGAATCGCGCGCCTGACGCGGGCGGCGACAAGACCGATCCGACCCGTCGCCCGAATGGCCCCCCCAGACCTCGAGGCGACCGATCCGCCGATGATCGACATTGCGGCGCTCATCGAACGTCAGAATCCACGGCGCATGCTCGTGCGGTTGGTGTTGATCTCCTGGCTGGTGACCTTCTTCGATGGATTCGACTTGAATGCCATCGCATTCGCGGCGCCGTATCTATCGGCGCAATATGCCTTCGCCAATTCCGAACTGGCGAACATCTTCATCGCGGGCGGGGCAGGGTCGCTTCTCGGCGGTCTCGTATTCGGCGCGTTGGGCGACCGCATCGGCCGGCGCCGCGCCATCATCGGCTCCGTCACGGCCTTTGGTGTGTTGACGCTCTGCCACGCCCTGTGCGATCGCTACTGGGAGTTGCTGGTGGTCCGATTTCTCGACGGCGTCGCCATCGGCGGCGCGATACCGCTGACGTGGTCGCTCAGCGTCGAGTACGTGCCGATGAGGGTTCGGGCGACGGCGGTCACCTTGATCATGCTCGGCTATGGCATCGGCGTGAGCGCGGCAGGTCCGGTTTCCCTGCAACTGCTGCCGCGTTTCGGCTGGCAGTCGATTTTCGTCTTCGGCGGCGTGGCATCGCTCGCGAGTGCGGTGCTGCTCATTTCCCTGCTGCCGGAATCATTGCGCTATCTGGCCGCCGTCGGAGCCTCCCCCGAACAACTGCGCAAGAGCCTGCAATGGCTGACATCGGATCGGGCCGGCCCGGGCAACGCGCGTTTGACATTTTCCGAAGTGCCCACGAGCGAGAAGGCGAGTTGGGGGCCCGGAGCCTTGTTCGAGGGGAACCTGCGCTGGGTCACGCCGCTGCTGTGGCTCGGATTTGCGTCCAGCTCGATGACGTCATTTTTCTTCACCACCTGGGGGCCGATCATGTTCGAGTCTCTGGGTTTCACCCGTTCGACCGCCGCCTGGGCGCTGTCGATGAATTCGCTCGCGAGCGGCATTGGCGCGCTCGCGCTCATGCGACTCACCGATCGTGCCGGTGTATTGAGCTTGGCCTTGCTGCCCTTGGCCGCAATCCCGTTTCTGCTGGCGATTGGCCTGACGCCGGTCTCTCCGGCCGCGTTCATCATCATGATGGGCGCGCTGCAAGTGTTTCTCGGTGGAAGCCACTACGGAATCACGAGCATCGCCGGGAATTTCTACCCAACCCCGCATCGCGGCCTCGGTTCGGGCTGGATGTCGGGCATGGGCAAGCTTGGCTCCATCCTGGCGCCCTGGTTGGGAGGATTGTTGCTCGGTTCGCTGGTTCCGGTCCGACATACGTTCCTGGTGCTGGCGCTGTTTCCGGCCGTGCTCGCGATGTGCGCGGTCGTGGTCGGAATGCTCGAACGTACCGGACGGCTGCGGCAGGCGGTGTGAGGGGCGCACATCCGGCTGCGTTATGTCGCTATGCGCTCTCAGTCGGATATTTGTACCCATGACTACCTGCTTGTCCAAAGCCGCTTGGATTAGAATCGAGAAAGACCATGTCCTGGGTTCCGCGAATTGCGCCTTGGCCGCACGATGCAATGCGGAATGATGGGGAACCTGTGAGCCGCTCGCCGCCATCCCTCTTCAGCCGGGCTGGCTTGGCGGCGCTCGGGCCAGGGCGCACATGGCATTATCGGACGACGCTCGCTCTCGGCATGGGTTGCCGGGCAGCGCGTCGCACATTTCACCTGACTTTGGGAGTTACCATATGTCCGTAGCAAGCAGAGAAACGATGACGGCGCCACCGTCGACCGCCTATCGCATCGTCGAAGTGGCCGAACTGTACAGCGACGTCATCAAACGCCACGCCGTCGAAGGCAAGTTCGTGGGGGCCTCGGAGGCTGAAAGTCCGTGGGTGCCTTTCGGAGACAACGCGGCAATCCGCCATCTTGGGTTCGATGTTCGGCGAAACATATTCAGCAACATCCTGTGGATCAAGTCGCCGGGCGTGATCGGTACCCACCGCCATCGCGGCACGGTCGTCATGATGTGCATGGAAGGCAGCGTGCGCTATCTCGAATACGATTGGGTTGCGACGCCGGGCTCGCTCATCACGGAGACGCCGGGGCAGACGCATACCTTGGTCACCGATCATCCGAACGGCGTGAAGCTGTTCGGATGGCTGGAAGGCGCCATCGAGTTTTTTGATGACAAGGGGACGTTCATCGAGACCCTCGATGTCTGGTGGTTCATCAACCACTACGAAACCCATTGCCGGGAGCACGGCATCCCCATCAACCCGCAACTGTACCTATGAACGAGAGAACGTGAAACAACATGCCTGAATTCGCAGATATTCCGGGAACATCCGTCTTCAACGGCAATCGTGCGCGGCAGGGATATCACCTGAACCAATTTTGCATGTCGTTGATGAAGGCGGCGAATCGCGAGCGCTTTCTGGCCGACGAGGCCGCGTATCTGGCGGAATGGCGTTTGACCGAGCGGCAGCGTCAGGCCGTCGTCGACCGGGACTACGGTGCGTTGTTGACCCAAGGCGGCAATATTTTCTTCATCCTCAAGATCGCGGCGACGGATGGCCGCAGCGTGCAGTCGGTGGTGGCGTCGTTTACCGGCCAAACCCAGGAGGAATACGCCGCGATGATGGTGGCGGGAGGGCGCGCGGCCGTCGGGCTGCGTTCGATCCTCCGGGGCATCTGATGGCTGCCATCACCGCCGGCGTCGGCTCGAGCCACGTGCCGGCCATTGGCGCTGCGCAAGATAACGGCAAGCTGGGCGACGCGTACTGGAAGCCCATCTTTGCGGGTTATGACTGGTCGCGGCACTGGATCGACAACGCGAAGCCCGACGTGGTCATACTGGTCTACAACGACCACGCCTCGGCTTTTTCGCAGGATGTCATCCCGACGTTCGCCATCGGGTGCGCGGAGAGCTTCGCGCCGGCCGACGAAGGCTGGGGCCCGCGTCCCGTGCCCGTGGTCGAAGGACACCCCGAATTGGCCTGGCACATCACGCAGAGCCTCATTTTGGCCGAATTCGACATGACGATCATGAATCGGATGGACGTCGACCATGGCTTGACGGTGCCGTTGTCGCTGATGTTTGGTGCGCCCGACGCGTGGCCGGCCAAGGTGATCCCACTTGCCGTGAACGTGATTCAATACCCGCCACCGACGGCCAATCGTTGCTACAAGCTGGGGGAGGCGATCGCGGCGGCGGTGGCGTCCTACCCCGGGGACCTCAATGTCCAGGTGTGGGGCACCGGCGGGATGAGCCATCAGCTAACCGGAACGCGGGCGGGGCTCATCAATACGCCCTTCGACACGATGTTTCTGGATAAACTGACGGCGGATCCCGCCGCCCTGCGCTCGCTGTCCCATGCGGATTACGTGCGGGAGGCCGGATCGGAGGGCATGGAGCTCGTCATGTGGCTGATCATGCGCGGCGCCCTGGGCCGCGACGCCGGCGAGTTGCATCGGTTCTATCACGTGCCCGCGTCCAACACCGCGGTCGGGCACATCGTGCTGGTGCCCGAACCTTGATGAGGGCCGGCATCGGGTCGAGAATGGCTTGGGGGGAGTTATGCATCAGCTAGAACAGTCGTGGTCGACCGGGCAGCTCCGGTCGGTCAACGCATTGTCGTATTGGAAGGACGTCATCTGCGAAAATCTTCTCGATTTGAATATCGAGAGCGCGAATCGCCGTGACTTTCACGGTGAGATCGCCAAAGTGGCGCTGGGTCCCCTGAAGGCGAATTTCATTTCCGTGAGCCAGCAGCGGGTATGGCGAACGCGTCAGAGCGGGCATCGGACCCAGGAGGGCGTGTTTCACCTCATTCACGTGCGCCGCGGCACTCAGCTTGTCGAACATCACGGGGAGAGCCTGACGCTGGGACCCGGGGATTGCCTCTTGGTGGACTGCCCGTCCGGCTTCGACTTCAGTTTTCCGGAAGGGGTGGAAGCCCTGGTCCTCGAGATGCGACGCGACTGGCTCCAAGGCTGGTTGCCGGCGCCGGAAGAAGCGGCGGGCCGCGTATTCGGACGACAGATGGATTGGGGTGCCACGCTCGCATCGGCATTGAGCAACCTGACGCCGGCGGGCATCGCTCGGACGGAGCTGCCGCTGTCGGCGGTGGCGGAACAAATCGCCGTGTTGCTGGCGTTGTCCGCGGGCCCCGTCATTTCATCGCTCACGACCCACAAACGTACGCTGCTCAGACGCGTGCAGGAGACCTTGCGCGATCGTTGTCACGAGCCCGAGCTGGATCCGGCCGCGGTGGCGATCTCGCTCGGCTTGTCGCGGCGGTATGTGCACGCCTTGTTCGCCTCCGCCGGCACGACCTTCAGCCAGGAGTTGTACGCGTGCCGCCTGCAGCGCGCGCAACGCCTGCTGCGCGACCGTCGCTATGCCGGCATCGGAATCGCGGAGATTGCGTGGAAATGTGGCTTCAACGAACCGAGCCATTTCACCCGGCGCTTTCGCGAGCGTTTCGGCGTCGCGCCGTCCCGCTACCGGGTGAGCCTGGACGCCTGATGAGTTATCTCTAGCGTGGCGCCGCAGGTGGGCGGGGAATTGCTGTGGCAGCCGAGTCCCGAGCGTATCGCTCGGGCACATTTGACGCGTTATCTCGCCTGGTTGAACGATCGTGGCCTGCCGTTCGCAAGCTACGACGCGTTGTGGCGCTGGTCGATCGACGATCAAGAGGGCTTTTGGGGTTCGCTCTGGGATTATTTCGACATCCAGGCGTCCGCCCCGTATAGCGCCGTCCTGGGTCGACGGACCATGCCGGGGGCCGAATGGTTTCCGGGCGCGCGCCTGAACTATGCTGAGCATGCGCTGCGCCATGAGCGTGCCGGCGCCGATGCGTTGCTGTATCTCAGCGAGCGCAGCGGCCTGCAGGCGCTGAGTTGGAGCGCGCTCGGCTCACAGGTGCGCAAACTCGCCACGCTCATGCGGGCGAGCGGGGTGGTCCCGGGGGACCGCGTGGTGGCATACCTTCCCAATACACCGGAAGCGGTCATTGCCATGCTCGCGACCACCAGCATCGGGGCCATCTGGGCGAGCTGCGGCCCGGATTTCGGCCCGCGCGGCGTGGTCGATCGGTTCCTGCAGCTGGAGCCGACGTTCGCCTTCTGCGTCGACGGCTATTGGTACGGCGGCAAGCCGTATGATCGGCGGCCGGAGCTCACGCAGATCCTCCGTTCACTCCCGTCGTTGCGGCACGTGGTCCATGTGCGGCATCTCGCGCCGACGGAGGAGACCCGGCTCACCGCCCATACCGTTTTCTGGGACGAAGCTCTCGCGGGGCCCGAGATCGACCCGGAGGACTTTCGCTTCGAGCAGGTTCCCTTCGAGCATCCGCTGTGGATACTGTTCTCCTCGGGCACCACGGGTTTGCCGAAACCCATCATTCACAGCCATGGCGGCATGGTCCTCGAGCAGTACAAGGCCGTCACGCTGCAGATGGACGTGCATCCGGGCGAGCGGATGTTCTTCTTCACGACCACCGGCTGGATGATGTGGAACTTTCTCGTCAGCGCCTTGATGGCGGACGTGGTGCCGGTTCTGTACGACGGCAATCCGGCGTATCCGGAAGCGGATGTGTTGTGGAAGATGGTGGAGCGCACCGGCGCGAGCTATTTCGGCGCCAGTCCCACCTACGTCGCCGTGCTCGAGAAGGCGAACATCGTCCCCAAGGATCGATACGATCTGTCGAAATTGCAATCGGTGGTGCTGGCGGGGTCGCCCGTGACCGCCGAGTGTCAGGCGTGGTTCTATCGATGCGTGAAGAGCGATATCTGGGCTTTCTCGGGCAGCGGGGGCACCGATCTATGCACCGGGATCGTCGGCGGTGTGTCGATCCTGCCCCTGTACGCGGGCGAGATGCAGGGACGTCAGCTCGGCATGGCAGCATTCGCGTTCGACGAGCAGGGTCGCGAGATCGTCGGTGAAGTCGGCGAACTCGTCATCACCAAACCGGTGCCATCCATGCCCGTCGGATTTTGGGGGGACACCGACGGAAGCCGGTATCGCGACGCGTATTTCGACCTCTATCCCGGCGTCTGGCGGCACGGGGACTTCTTCATGGTCAACGCCCGGGGCGGCTGCTTCGTTCTGGGACGCTCGGATGCCACGCTCAACCGGCATGGAATTCGCATCGGCACCGCGGAGGTCTACCGGGCGCTCGCCGACGTGCCTGAAATCGAAGACGCATTGATCGTCAATCTGGACCTGCCGGGCGGCAAGTTTTTCATGCCGCTGTTCGTCAAATTGCGCGATGGCTTCAAACTCGATGATACGCTGCGGGAACGCGTGCGCCAGTGCATGCGGCAGGCGTACACCGCGCGTCACATCCCCGATAAAATCTACGAGGTCAAGGCAATTCCCTACACTCTCACGGGCAAGAAAATGGAAGTACCGGTCAGGCGGGTCTTGATGGGCGTACCCGTGTCCAAAGCGGCGAACCCCGCCGCCATGGCCAACGTCGAGTCCCTGGATGCGTTCGTCGAGTACGTCCGCACGCAACGCGACTATCAGTTAAGTTGACCTAAGATGAATCAAACCGTGTCTGCCGCGGATCCGCGCGACGTGTTGTCGGCGAGCCGCATGAGCCGGCTCCAGATGGCCGCGATCGCGATTACCGTGGGTCTGAACGCCCTCGATGGCTTCGATGTCCTGGCCATCAGTTTCGCCTCGCCGGGCATCGCGCGGGAATGGGGCATCGATCGGGCGGCGCTCGGCGTCGTGCTCTCGATGGAATTGATCGGCATGGGCTTCGGCTCCATCGTTCTCGGCGGCGTGGCCGACCGGATCGGTCGGCGGCGCAGCCTTCTTGGCTGTCTCCTGGTGATGTCCATCGGGATGGTCATGGCCACGCAATCGAGGAATCTGGTGTCGTTGTCGCTGTGGCGCGTGTTCACGGGTCTGGGCATCGGCGGCATGCTGGCCGCGATCAATGCGGTGGCCGCCGAATTCTCGAACGCGCGGCGGCGCAGCCTCAACGTCTCGATCATGGCCATCGGCTATCCCGTAGGCGCCGTAGTCGGTGGCTCCATCGCCGCCGTGCTGCTGCGACACGGCGACTGGCGATCGGTGTTTTGGTTCGGCGCCGCGGCCACCGCTGCCTTCATTCCGCTGGTGTTCGTGTTCATTCCGGAATCGATTTCGTGGCTGTGCCAGCGTCAACCCAAGGGTGCGTTGGACGCCGTCAACCGCGCTCTGGCACGCATGCGCCACGCGCCGGTTGCGGCGCTGCCGGTGGTGTCGATACAGGCCCGCAAACGGTCGGTGGCGGCCATTTTCAGCCCCCAGTTTCTGCGCACGACCCTGCTCGTGTCGTTCGCGTACTTCTTGCACGTGACGAGTTTTTACTTCGTCATCAAGTGGGTGCCGAAGATCGTGGTCGACATGGGGTTCACGGCTGCATCGGCGGCGGGCGTCCTGGTGTGGACCAACGTGGGCGGCGCCACCGGCGGGGCGGCGCTCGGATTGTTGTCGCTGCGCTTCCGGGTGAGGTATCTGACCATGGGGGTGCTGGCGATGTCCACGGTCATGCTCGCGGTATTCGGGCGCGGTTACACCGACCTGGCCCAGCTATCCCTCGTGTGTGCGGTGGCCGGATTCTTCACCAATGCCGGCATCGTCGGGCTGTACGGGATTCTCGCACAGGCATTTCCGGCGGAATTGCGGGCCACGGGGACGGGCTTTGCGGTGGGCACGGGCCGGGCGGGTTCCGTCCTGGCACCCATCATCGGCGGCCTGCTGTTTCAGGCCGGATACGGATTGCAGATGGTGGCCCTCACGATGGGGATCGGCTCGTTGATCGCAGCCGGTGCGCTATGGATGTTGCCGACGGCCGCCCGCGACGCTTGAGCCATCATTGCGATGGTTAACCTGGAAATCCCATGCTGCAGTGGTTCGAAAACCGTATTGATCCGTATCCGGAATCCATTCTCACCGTCTTTCCGACCCGGTTCCTGCCGTTCATGTGGGAGTGCGCGAGAGGAGTTCGTCCTTATATCCTGTGGATGACCCTGCTCACCGGCGTGATCGGGGCGTTCGAGGCACTGTTGTTCTCGATGCTGGGTCAACTCATCGATTGGCTCGGTCGGTCGGATCCGGCCCGGTTTTTCATCGAGCAGCGCGCCCATTTGGTGCTCCTGGCATCGATTTTGGTCGCGAGCCCGGTGGTGATCGCTTTTCAGTCCTGGCTGAAATACCAGTCGATCCAGCCGGTGTTTCCCATGCGTCTGCGCTGGTTGTTCCATCGCCGCATGCTCAATCAAAGCATGAGCTTCTTTCACGACGAGTTCGCCGGAGGCGTCGCGGCCAAGGTGATGCAGACGGCTCTGGCGGTACGGGATACGTGGATCACCGTCGCCGACATTCTGGTGTTCGTGTTGGTCTATTTCATCACGGTGGTGGCCGTCGTCGCGGGCTTCGACTGGTGGCTGTTGCTGCCATTTCTCGGTTGGATGGTCGCGTACGGCTTCGCTCTCGCCTATTTCGTGCCGCGTCTCGGCAGGATCGCCGCCGCGCAGGCGGACGCGCGCTCGCTCATCACCGGCCGCGTGACCGACGCGTATTCGAACATTTCCACGATCAAGCTCTTTTCTCATGCCAGCCGCGAGGCGCAGTTCGCACGCTCGGCCATGCAGGAGTTCATGATCCCCGCCCGGGGCCAGACGCGATTGGTGAGCAGCTTCGAGATCATCAACCACACCTTGAGCATGCTCCTCGTCGGGAGCACGGCCGGCATCGCCATCTGGCTGTGGGCAACCCACCACGTGGGCATCGGTGCCGTCGCGGCGGCCACCGGACTGGCGCTGCGCTTGAACGGGATATCGCATTGGTTCATGTGGGAGTTGGCGACCCTTTTCGAAAATATCGGCACTGTCAAGGACGGCATCAACACCATGTCCCGCGCAACGGTCGTGAATGACCGGGACGGCGCGCTTCCCCTCGCAGTAACGCAGGGGGAGATCCGCTTCGAGCACGTGCGGTTTCAATATGGCGGCAAGCGTCCCGTCATCGACGATCTGACGCTCACCATCAAGCCGGGCGAGAAGATCGGCCTGGTGGGGCGCTCGGGCGCCGGCAAGTCGACGCTCGTGAACCTGCTCCTGCGATTCTACGACGTCGAAGCGGGGCGCATCCTGATCGACGGCCAGGATATCGCCGCGGCCACGCAGGAGAGCTTGCGCGCACGGATCGGCATGGTGACCCAGGACACTGCATTGCTGCACCGATCGGTTCGCGACAACATCAAGTACGGCCGGCCCGATGCCTCCGATGCGGAGATGCATACCGCTGCGCGCCGTGCCAAGGCCGAGGAGTTCATCCCGACGCTCTCGGACGCACACGGACGGCATGGTTACGATGCTCACGTCGGTGAACGGGGCGTCAAGCTGTCGGGCGGACAGCGTCAGCGCATTGCCATCGCGCGGGTGATGCTCAAGAATGCGCCGATCCTGCTGCTCGACGAAGCGACCAGCGCGCTCGATTCCGAGGTGGAGGCGGCCATACAGGAAACGCTGGCCCTGTTGATGCGCGGCAAGACGGTCGTGGCCATCGCACATCGCCTCTCGACCATCGCCGCGATGGACCGGTTGATCGTTCTCGACGCCGGCCGGATCGTGGAGCAGGGGACTCACGACGCGCTGCTGGCGCGCGGCGGACTCTATGCGCGCCTCTGGCATCACCAGAGCGGCGGGTTTCTCGGCGACGCCGGCGAGGCTAGAGATTGGGATGCGTCGCAATGTAGCTCGGCAGTCGTTTGATGGTGGCCCACCAATCCGCGAAACCGGGGACGTCGGATAACCTTGCTTTGGCCGTGCCAATAGTAATCCGGCCGGATCCCGCAAGCCTAGGAAAACGAACGGGGATGGCGCCTTCCTGCGGTGCGGGAGGCGCGGAATTGGCGACTTCTTCGTGGGTGGACTATGATCTGGCTCTCACTGCCCAATTTGACGCGCGGGGTCCCTCTCATGGAAGCCAGGAAACGTGTGGTGCCTGAGGCACCGCCCTTCCAACTGTCGTTGCGTATCCGTCACCCCTCGATGGACCCGGCGGCCATTTCCCGGGAGCTTCACCTCGAAGCGGAACATTCGTTCCGGGCGGGCGAACCGCGGCACTCGCGCAGCGGCTATGCGCCCGGCGCGGTTCATGCGGAGAGCTATTGGCTCGCCGCGCTGAACGCCTCGAGTTGGCTGCAGGACATTGCGTTTTCCGCGCGCCCAGGACTGGAAGTCGCGCAACAGCACATGGCGGGCGCGGCCGCGCAGAGTCTCGAATGGTCGCTCATGTTGTGTGCAATGCGGCTGGGCAAGTCGCACGGGGCGCTGCTTCAGAAAATTCGCGCGGATGGCGGCCAGGTGAGTCTGCTCGTCGTGTTCTCACCGTCGGTGACCAGCTTCAGTGTGCCGCCCGAGGTGAGCCGGATCCTGGGGGAGGCCGGCGTCACGACGGAATTCGAGGTGACCGCGGATTGAGTCCGGTGCGCGCGAGTCGTTGGCGGTCCGTCCCGATGCTGAGGTGGGGACCGCCAGGTCGGAGCATCCCGTTGCCGGCGCCTGCCAACGCATAGTCAATGGCCGCGCAAACCGCTGCCACCTGCGCCGCATTGCATTGCGCCGGAGTTGCCCGAGGACTGTCGGGATAAACTTCGGTGGTGGTTTTGTAGGGGGCGGGGGTGACGCCGGCACAGAGACCGAGCGGCGTCAAGGGATAGGTGATGACGCCGGGCGCGACCATGGGAGATCCGATGATCTCGCCTTGTCGATCCGCCGGCGCAATGTGGGTGATCTTGGCCACTGCTGCGATCACCGCCTGCTGAAATGCCGGTTGCGGATGCTCGCCGTCGTCGACCAGGTAGAAACCATCGGGGATCTCTCCCCTTTCAGAATCCTTGCCGTCGCGCGCGGCGAGGGCGGGGCGAAATTCGGATTCGTCGGTATCGGTGGTCTCGTGCAAATCGATATGCACCAGTACGCGATCGCGAAAGGGCTCGATCAAGCGCATGAGTGCCGCCGATTCCTGCGCCGGGCTGTTCTCCCACGTCTTTCTCGTAGCTGCGTTTGACGGTCTGCCGTGACAGCCAGGTTGCCACATCGGCCTCCCCCCAGGGAATCCCAGGCGTGCCGATGGGGTAGGGTGCATGGGTCGTCATGACGGGGCTCGCTCCTCAATGGATAAACAGGGCTGGAAGTGTATGTGTCGCTCGCCACGATCGCCTCCCGAGGGGGGCATCCTCATACGATGCAGCACACCATCAGGTCTGTGGCACCACGTCACTATAGTATCCATCCGCCAAATAATACCGGGTTGCTCAACATGACGAACGACGTATACACCTTTCTCGAATCTCGTCTCACCGTCGAGGCGGTGGCGTCGATGGCCGATGCGCCGGTGCAGGGGGCGTTGACACCGGAGGCGTGGCAGACTGTCGAGCGATCGCGCGCCATCGTCGAACGCGTGTTGCGCTCGGGTGCGCCGCTCTACGGCGCGACGACCGGCATCGGGTCGCAAAAAGATGTCCCCGTCGGCGGTGACTGCCTCGCCACGTTCGGCGACCGGATGATCATCAGCGAGGCGACGGATTATCCCGGACCGGCATTTGCGCCGCGGGTGGTGAGAGCGGCCCTCGTGGTGTTGATCAACAACCTGGCGAAAGGACGATCCGGTGTGCGTCCGGTCGTCATCAGACGGCTTCTGCAACTGCTGGCAGGGGAGCGATTGCCGAGCGTGCGGCAGGATACCTCCTATGGATCCGCGGACCTTATGTCGTTGGAGATGGCCATCGGCGTGTGGGCGATTGCGCGGCGCGGCATCGCGGCAGAGGACTTGGGGGAGGGCGTCCGCGCGGTGCACGCCGCCATCCGTCCGCTGCTGCATATCGGCCAAGAGGGCTCGCGAATCTTCGACATGGCCGCCATCGTTGCCGTCGTGCGCAAGGGCGGCTTTTTTACGAACGCTCGCGGCGACGCTGGCGTGCCGCCGCGGCCGGCGTGAACTGTCGGCCTGCGTCCGGCGTGCGGTGAGGTCGTCTCGCGGCGCGTGGTCGCGACGGGTGGATAACAAATAATATAATATCGATTGTTATTATTGTGCATGCCAATATAATGGCTGCATGAACGATTTAAGGTCCTTCGGTTTCGTGCTGAAAGGCATATCCCGGCTGTACACGCGGCGTTTCGAGGAGCGGGCCCGACCGCTGGGTTTCACCCTGTCGCAATGCAAGGTTCTCGTGTATCTCGCGCGTCACGAGGGAGTGAGCCAGGCGCGCCTGTGTGAACTCACCGAAATCGAACCGATGAACCTCGTGCGCATCCTCGACCATATGGAGTCGGAAGGATGGCTGGAGCGACGGGCGGACCCTGCGGACCGGCGCGCGCGGCAGCTGTTCCTCAAGCCGAAATCCACACCGGCCGTGGAGGCCATTTGGATCATCTCGGACGTCGTTCGAGACGAGGCGTTCGCCGGCATTTCCCTGAAGCAGGCGAGGGAGCTGGTTTCCCTGCTCGAGAAGGTGCATGCGAACGTGCTTGCGTTGGCGCCGCTGCCGGTCATCGACTCCGGCCCGAGAGCCAGCGCCGGCTCCGACAAGACTTCGAATTCGCGGGCGCAGCGCGCCCGCACAGTGGTGAAATCATGAGTGCCAATGCGTCGACCGACACCAACCTCGCCGCGGGTTCGACCATACCCGTGGCGGTGCCCGTGCCCAAAACGCGGATGCAACGGTTGCGATTGCCGTTGATGCTGCTGGCGCCCGCGGTAATCATCGCCGGCGGCATCTACTGGTACATCTACGGCGGACGCTACGAGGCGACCGACAATGCGTACACCCAGGCGGCAACGGTCTCGATCAGTGCGAACGTGTCGGGACGCGTCATCGCCATGGAGGTGCATGACAACCAGATGGTCGAGAAGGGCGCGCCGTTGTTTCGAATCGACGATGCGCCGTTCAAGATCGCCGTGAGCGAGGCGGAGGCGGGGCTGGCATCCGCCCGTCTTCAGATCACCGCACTCAAGTCGACCTACCGGCAGCGTCAGACCGAGGTGAAGGCGGCCCGGCAGACGCTGGCCTACGAGCAGCAGCAATACGATCGCAATACGCGGCTGTTGTCGTCGGGAATCGTCTCGCATGCGCAGTTCGACGCGGCTTCGCACGCGCTGGAAGCGGCCCATCAACAGGTGGCCGGCGCCGAACAACAGGTCGACGCCGTGATGGCGGATCTCGCGGGCAATCCTGACATCCCTCTGGACCAGCATCCGGTCGTGCAGCGGGCCCAGGCCGCGCTCGACCGCGCGAAGCTGAATCTGTCCTATACGGTGATCGTCGCGCCGACCGACGGCATCGTGACCCAGGTGGAGCATCTCCAGGAGGGTGACTACATCAACGCATCCAGCCCGCTGTTCGCGTTGGTCTCGAATCACGACGTCTGGATCGAGGCCAACTTCAAGGAAGTTCAGCTGGCACACATGCGCGTCGGTCAGTCGGCAAAGGTGACCATCGATCGATTTCCGGATCAGCACTTTACGGGCACGTTGGTGAGCATGAGCCCCACGACCGGTTCGCAGTCCTCGCTGCTGCCGCCGGAGAATGCGACCGGCAACTGGGTCAAGGTGGTCCAGCGAGTACCCGTGCGTCTGCGTCTGTCGGAAGACGATCCGGCTCATCCGCTGCAGGCGGGCTTGAGCGCGAACGTCAGCGTCGACACGCAGTCCGCGGAGAAAGGGTCGACCGCCGGCACGCCCGCGCCGCGGCCGACTGCGGCACTGACCGGCAAGAATTGATCCATGAATCCGTCGGCGGCTGAATCCGCGACCGAGCTTCCCGCATCTCGCCGGGCGATTATCACGATATCCGTGATGCTCGCGTCCATCATGCAGGCGCTCGATACCACGATCGCCAACGTGGCGTTGCCGCGCATTCAGGGTTCCATCTCCGCGACCCAGGACCAGATGGCGTGGGTGCTGACCTCGTACATCGTCGCCGCCGCCATCATGACGCCGTTGAGCGGCTGGCTCGCCGGCCAGATCGGCCGGAGGAAGGTTTTTCTGTACTCGGTGTTGGGCTTCACGATCGCCTCGATGCTGTGCGGTCTCGCGCAATCGTTGTCCCAGATCGTCCTGTGGCGTCTGCTGCAGGGAATCTGCGGCGCGGCCCTCGTGCCCATGTCGCAGGCCGTGCTGCTCGACATCAACCCGCCGGATCGGCACGCGCGGGCCATGGCCGTCTGGGTCATGGGCGTCACGCTCGGCCCCATCCTGGGTCCCGCGCTCGGCGGGTGGTTGACGGAGAATTACAATTGGCGCTGGGTGTTCTACATTAACGTCCCATTCGGGGTCTTTGCCTTTCTGGGCATCGCCAGTGCGATGTCGGAGACCACGCTGCGCAAGTCCCGCTTCGACTTCTTCGGCTTCTCGACGCTCAGCATCGGATTGCTCGGACTGCAGTTGACCCTCGATCGCGGACAGCTCAAGGACTGGTTCAGCTCGACGGAAATCTGGGCGGAGGCCATCGTCGCCGGGGTGTCGTTCTACCTGTTCGTCGTCCACATGCTGACGACCACGAAGCCCGCCTTCGTGAGTCCGGCCTTGCTCAAGGACCGGAACTTCCTCACCGGCAACGTGTTCATTTTCATCGTCGGCGTCGTGTTGTTTGCGACGCTCGCGCTGCTGCCGCCGCTGCTGCAAAATTTGATGGATTATTCGGTCTTCACTACCGGACTCGTGACGGCGCCGCGGGGCATCGGCACGCTGTTGTCGATGTTCATCGTCGGGCGCCTCGGGCGTGTGATAGACACCCGCATCATCATCGGATTCGGGTTCGCGTTGACGGCGCTCTCGCTGTGGCAGATGACGGGATTCGACCTGCAGATGAACGAGGCCTCGATCGTCTGGTCCGGCATCGCACAGGGGCTCGGCGTCGGCTTCGTGTACGTTCCGCTCGCCGCCGCCACTTTCGCGACCCTCTCACCCGCACTGCGCAACGAGGGCACCGCGTTTTTCAGTCTCATCCGCAACGTCGGCAGCAGCATCGGCATTTCGATCGTCGAGACGGTGTTGACGCGTAGCACCCAGACCATGCATGCCCGGCTCGGGGAGGGATTGAGCGTGTTCAATCCGGAGGTTCAGGCGCGGATGGTGGGCGGCGCTTCGCCGACGATGCTGGCTCGAATGAACGCCATGGTGACGCGACAGGCCGAAATGATCGCGTACAACAATGATTTCAAAATGATGCTCGTGCTGACGCTCGCCACCATCCCGCTGGTGTTGTTTCTGCGCAAGCCCAAACCCGGCGCGGCCGCCGTGCTGATCGAATGAACTCGATGAAACGACAACGCGCCCCATCGACGATCGCCTCCGCACTCGGCGTGGCCTTGCTCTTGAACGGCTGCATGGTGGGCCCCAATTTCGTTCGCCCCGAGGGTCCCGCGGATGCGCATTTCACGAGTGAGGCCGCGAAGGCCGGGGCGGGCGCCGCGCAGGACACCGGGAAGGACGCTCCCCGGCAGACTATCGACTATGGCCGGGATATCGCGGGCGACTGGTGGACACTGTTCCATTCTGACGCGCTGAACACGCTTGTGGCCGACGCGGTCGCGCAAAATCACGGGCTCGATGCCATGAAAGCCACCCTGGCGCAGTCCGAGCAGCTGGCGTTGTCGACCGCGGGTGCCCGGTATCCTCAGGTCGGGCTCACGGGCGGAGCGGGGCGGCAAAAATACGGCGCCGAGTTTCTCGGGGGAACCATCAACCTGCCGCCTTTCACGTATTTTGCCGTTGGCCCCAATGTCAGCTATACCCTCGACTACAACGGCGGGGTGGCGCGTGCGGTGGAGCGTGAATACGCGCTCGTGGATTCGAGCCGACAGCAATTCAATGCCGCCTACCTGTCGGTGACGGGTCAGACCGTGATGCAGGCGATCGCCATCGCCTCGGCGTCCGAGCAGTTGTCGATGGTCGAGGCGCTGCTCGCGCAGGATCGGGACAATTTGCAGCTCGTGCAGCGAGCCTTCGATGCGGGATCGGTTGCCCGCATCGACATCCTGAGCGCGCAGAGTCAGATCAACAGCGACATGACGCTGCTGCCGCCACTGCGTCAGGAACTCTCCCGCGCCCGTCATGCGCTCGCGATCCTGCTGGGCAAGACGCCGGCGGGCGCGTCGATTCCCGCTCTCGATTTCGACGCCGTGCAGCTGCCGATGGCGATTCCCGTAGGCATCCCGTCCGAACTCGCGCGGCGCAGGCCCGACATCCTGCAGGCGGAGGCCCAGTTGCACGCGGCGACCAGCGCCGTGGGGATCGCCGAATCGAACCTCTATCCGAAGATTCAGCTGACGGCCAGCGTGGCCCAGGAAGCGCTCACGCCGGGCCGGCTCGTCAACGGGTCCGCGACCGCATGGAGCATGGCGGCGGGCTTCACGGCGCCGCTGTTCGACGGTGGCTCGCTGCGAGCCCAGAAGCGCGCGGCGGTCGATGCGCTGCACGCGAGCGCCGCCAATTACGAGCAGATCGTGCTCGAGGCCTTCGGACAGGTCGCCGATCTGCTCGATGCGCTGGATCACGACACCGAGCAGGTGGATGCACAGAAGCATGCGCAGGATACGGCGCAGGATGCACTGAATCTCGCCCGCGCGAGTTATTCGGAAGGCAACGTCGGCATTCTCCAGGTGTTGGATGCGCAGCGCGTCTATCAGCAATCGCGCCTCGGCGAGGCCCGTGCGGCAGCCCAGCGTTACCTCGACAGCGCCCAGCTGATCCTGGCGCTGGGCGGATCGAATCCGGCGGGCGCATCGTTGGCGACGAACGCGGGCGGATAGGCGGGAGTCGCGGTGGCGTCAGAGTTCATCTCCACCCGGCGCCGACCGCACGCATCAGCGGATGCGCGCCCAGTGCAGCAGTCGTCATGCCAATTTGTTAGTTGACGTTGGCGACACGGTCGCATAGCGTACCGATCGCCAGCATCAAAACGTTCTCGCAGCGAACTGGCAGTGAATCGCGAGTTACGGTAGCAGGCACCAAACGATGGCGACTAAATCTTTGATGGGTATTTCGGCGGCGATTCTGTCGCTCGGCCTCGCGAGTGCGTATGGCCAACCGCCGGCGGCGTCCTCGACAAAGCACCCCCCGGCACGCGCAATGCCCACGGACTCGCGCAACTTCGATGGAGTTTGGAACCTGGCCGAAGGTGGGAAATTCGGGCCGGGTGCGGTGAAGGACGGCGTGAAATATATCGTCTATCCGTATACGCCGGAATATCAGGCCATCTACGAACAGCGGCTGGCCAATGCGGCCGCCGGCAATCCTTATCAGACCGCGGGCACCACGTGCCTTCCGTCCGGGGCGATCCGCCTGCTGACGGGCGGCGGACCGCCGCTCGAGATTTTTCATACGGCGCAGAAAATTGCCATCCTGAAGGAAAACGGCGGATGGTCGCGTGTGTACCTCAACCGTGGCCATTTGCCCGCCGAGGATCTGTACCCGATGTTCTACGGTGATTCGGTCGGCCATTGGGAGGGCAATACGCTGGTGGTCGATACGATCAGTCTGGGCGGCGCGAACAATATCGATGGGACCGCTCCCCACAGCGATGCGGCGCATCTGGTGCAGCGTATCAGCCGGCCATCGCCTGATACGCTGCGCGTGGAGGCCACGTTGGAGGATTCGAAGGCATTGCAGCACCCCGTGACGACGGTCGCGATCCTCAAACGATTGCAGGACTCGGACTTCACCGAGAGCTACTGCACCAACGAACGAAATGTCCGCGACAACAGCGGCAAGCAATCGGTGAAATTCAATAAATGACCATCCGCTCCGTCGGTTCGAGGCTGATTCTTTCCCTGGCGTTGACCGTTGCCGCGTTCACGGATCCGCCGGCCGCGCTCGCGCATCATTCGTTCGCGATGTTCGATGCCAACCAGACCTCGACGGCCACCGGCACCGTCAAGGAGGTGCAGTGGGGTAATCCACATACCTGGCTCGAGATCATCGTCGTGGGCGACGACAAGGCCGACAAATCGCTGAGTCTCGAACTGAACGGTCTCAGCGGTCTGCGACGCAACGGCTGGAAGCCCGGCACACTCAAGACCGGCGACAAGATCACCGTCAGCTATCATCCCATGCGTGACGGCACGCCGGCGGGACAGCTGGTGCAAGTGGTGACCGAAGACGGTCGGACACTGCAGGGGCAGTAGACCGCCCCGATCGATCGCGGACCCCTTTTCATCAACGTCAACCGCTGGAAGCTCGAACCATGACCGATTCGACCGCTTATGTTCCGCCGAAAATTTGGACCTGGGACAAGGAAAACGGGGGAGAATTCGCCCGCATCAACCGCCCGATTGCCGGGCCGACGCACGACAAAGTGCTGCCCGTGGGCCGCCATCCGCTGCAGCTCTATTCGCTGGCAACGCCCAATGGCGTGAAGGTGACGGTGCTGCTGGAGGAACTGCTGGCGCTTGGACACTCGGGCGCGGAATACGATGCGTGGCTGATCGACATCCGTAAAGGCGACCAGTTCGGTTCGGGGTTCGTGGACGTGAATCCGAATTCCAAGATTCCGGCCTTGTTGGATCGCAGCGAGTCCCCCGCCATCCGGGTATTCGAATCCGGCTCGATTTTGATCTATCTGGCCGAAAAGTTCGGAGCCTTCCTGCCCACCGAGCGGGCGGCCCGCGCCGAGTGTCTGTCGTGGCTGATGTGGCAGATGGGGTCGGCTCCATACGTGGGTGGCGGCTTCGGGCATTTCTACGCGTATGCGCCGGTCAAGATCGAGTATGCCATCGACCGTTTCGCAATGGAGGTGAAGCGGCAATTGGATGTGCTGGACCGTCGTCTTGCCGACCATGAGTTCATCGCGGGCCCGCAGTACACCATCGCCGACATGGCCATCTTCCCCTGGTATGGAAACGTCGCGACGGGCGAGGCCTACGGGGCGGGCGAGTTTCTCCAGGTGGCCGACTACAAGAATGTCCAGCGCTGGACCGCCGCGATCGGCGCGCGGCCGGCGGTGAAGCGCGGGCGAATGGTGAACCGGGCGACCGGCGAGCCGGCGGGTCAGTTGCGCGAACGGCACGAGGCGAGCGACTTCGACACCAAGACGCAGGACAAGATCGGGGGCTGAGGGCCAATGAGGGCCAAGGTGCGGACGGCCATGTCAGCGTCTTCCGAGGATCGATGGCGCCGATCCCTGGCAGGTCGCCCGAGCGCTGGGCGAGACAATGCATCTCCCGACAATCACAGGAGATGGGTAATGGTGCAGAGCCTACATTCGGTCACAGTGGCGATCTTGGCGACGGACGGATTCGAGCAGTCGGAGCTGCTGGAACCCCGCAAGGCGCTCGATGAGGCGGGCGCCAAGACCGAGGTCATTTCCCTCAAGAGCGGCAAGATCAAAGGGTGGAATCACACGGAGTGGGGCGATACGGTCGCGGTCGACAAGACGGTCGATTCGGCCGACGCGAAGAACTACGATGCGCTGCTGCTGCCTGGCGGTGTGATGAATCCCGACAAGCTCCGCACGGACCCCAAGGCGGTGGCCTTTGTGAAGGCATTCTTCGAGGCCAAGAAGCCGGTCGGCGCGATATGCCATGGACCGTGGACGGTCATCGAAGCGGGGGCGGCCAATGGCCGAACCATGACATCCTGGCCCTCGCTCAAGACGGACATTCAGAACGCGGGCGGTATCTGGGTCGACCAGGAGGTCGTGGTGGACGGCAATCTTGTCACCAGCCGCAACCCAAAGGACATTCCCGCCTTCAATCGTGAGATCTCGAAGCTCTTCGCCACGGCGAAGTCGCGCGCGGCCGCCTAGGAGCGTCGTCGCCTGACGGAGTCGCCGGGTGGGCGTAGGCCCCTTCGGCGGTCTGCATGATCCCGCGCTATACGATCTCCACGATGCCGCGCGCGATTCCGGGCGACCAATAGCTCTCCTCGGCCAGGAAGTGGTGGATGGCGTCCACGTCCAGGCGCTGCGGGTCGGTCGAGATCTCGTACTCACCCAGGAATTGCTGCGTCTGGTTCATTTCGATATGTCGAACATCGTGGTCCCTTGCATCGTGAACACGAGCTTGTCGGTTTGGTTCCAAAGCTCCGATTTCGACAACAAAATTCCCGTGCGACCCGAGGGCGACTTGCTCGAGCGAAGCACCTCGAAGCGAAGCGCCAACGTATCGTCGGGACGCACCGGATGCAGCCATTTTATGGCATCGCTGCCGGACGAGCCGAAGGCTTCGGATCCTTTGAGAACGTTTTCCGCCATCAACTCCATGGCGATGGCGCAGGTGAGCCAGCCGCTCGCGATGAGTCCTTTCCAGCGCCCGTCTCGCGAGCGCGCTGGATCGACGTGAAACCACTGGGGATCATAACGCGTGGCGAACTCGAGCATCTCCTTGGAGGTGACGAGTCGTGGAGCCGTGCGAATGACGAATCCTGGGATGAGATCGGAGAAGCGCACGATGTGTGTCCTTGTGGTGACCGAGGCCCGAGTATATTGGACAATGAAGTGCGCGCCGTGTTTTCGGTACGTGCCCCCCTGGCGTTGCTGGATGGCTCAGCGGCGTGCTGGGCGCCGGTATGGTGCGGACCCGCACGCCATCGACCGGCAGCGCGGCGCTGTTCGATTTCTAAGCTCGCCTCGTGCATGGCGCCATCGTGGCGGAGCGCGGCGACCAGGCTGTGTTTTGAGGGCGCGACAAGCCGTTGCTCAGGGTTTCCATTGGTTGAGAAAGCTGGTCAGCGCCGACGAGTCGAGATGGCGCATGTCCGAGAACTCCTTGTTCTGGGCATACACCACCTTGCCGTCGCCATCCAGCACCGCCAACGCCGGCACCCCTTTGAGAGGCACGCCGTAGCTCGCGGCGATATCCTGGTTCGCATCCAACCGTCCGACGTTGACGTTCACGCGCACGAAGTACCGGTCCATCAGTTCGGCATTGGGGCTCTGGGCGTCGGTGCATTCGCGGTCGTGGTGGGATTGCTGTTCGTCGGGGCCTTGATGGTCGGGGGCATCGTGTTGATAGCGTATTTGTAACGATTGCCGGCTAACGATTGCCGGCGGCCTCGATTTGGTCACCGTCGTACCAGTTGCCGTGCAGGCCGCTGCGAAGCCGTATCGGCAGACGGATGACGGCCAGCGGTCCTTCACTCAGACGCTGGGCATCGAGCAACAGGACATCGGAGCGGCTCTCCTCGTAACGGTTCGCGAGCACGAGGATGTAACCGTCGCCTTCGGCGGAGGTCTTCGATCGCGGTACGAAGCACGGCTCCTGCAGACTCGATTTTTCGCCGACCCAGTAGGAATCCTCGCGGCCAGTCGCATGGTCCACGTGACCGATCTTGTTGACTCTCAATCCGGAAATACTCCCGCCGTTCGCGGAAAAGGGAAGCGTCGGATCGACCACACACAGGTAGCCGTGGCGGTAGGGCAGCGTCGCGTAGCGTTCGTCTATCTTTGGAAACTCGCCGACCATGTTGCCCAACTGGCGCTTTTCCCATCCCTCGTCCGGCTTGGACAAATCGAAGCTCCACCGCGTCATCCGTCCGGCCGCGGCCTCCCGATCGAAAGGTTTCCCGGTGACGTCGGGAAAGAACGGGAACATGTTGCTCTTGGACATGGGTACATCGATGTACACCCGGGTCCCTTGGTTGAAGGCATTCATGACATGCGAGCAAAAGCAGTTGGGACCTCGAAACCAGCGTAGATCGGCGCCAGAGCCGTACCGCGGCATGATCCCGACGAACACGTCCTTGGACGCATCCCAGCCGAACGTCGGCGCGCCTTGACGCGCCCGTTCGAGCGAACTGCATACCGGCACGACCAGAAAGATGACGTAATCCTGGGTGACGCCGAAATCATGCATGAGATTGGAGTAGGGTACCTGGAACCAGGTTTCGTGCTTCACCTCGCCATCCGGACCGATGACGTAGTAGGCCACATCGGGCGTGGCGATTCCCTTGGCGTCATAACCGAACCCGATCATGTCGCCCGATACAGGATCGATCTTGGCATGGGCGGTAAAGCTCACGCTCTTAATGCGGCCGCCGTAATCATGGTTGCCCTTGGTCTCGAGGGTGATGGGATCGATCTCGACCGGGTGACTATCCTCCTTGTACGCGAACATGCGTCCCGCATGCAGCAGAACGTTCGTATTCGCCGTACCGCGGCTCAATCCCGCAACCGTGGGATCGTCGAAAAATGGATTTCGGTAGGCTCCGAACAGCGCACGGCCTGCGGCGGCTTCGGCGCGAAATTTGTCGGTCCGGACATACCGTTGCTTGAGGTCGACCTTCCCGTCCTTGAAGCGAAATTGCGTGATGACCCCGTCACCATTGAAATACAGATCCTTGCCCAACAAGGGAGGAAATTTCGGGTCCGGATTGGCCCGATAGAAGGCTCCATCGATGTCCGAGGGAATTTCACCCTCCACTTCGCAATCGGTAATATCCAACTCGGCGCGCAGCGGGGTATTGAAGCCGGTGTATTCGGGCAGATCCGGAAAATGGCTCATCTTTGCTCCCATCAAATGTCGGCACACGTTGGGCTTTCGCGCGCGGCCCGGCAATAGGCGGTTTCCACGGTAGCCACCGGGGAGATCGCTTACGAGACGCGAAAGGGCGTGGCTCTCATCGCCGGTGCGGAAGTCCCGTCACGGCGATCCGGTGGCGGGACTTCCGCGGTAAACCGAAGGCATGCCTTGAAGCCATCGACTGCTACTGCGGAGATCGCGCAGATCCTCCGGGTATGTCCTTATGTATTCTCGCGGACAATTGACGATAATGGACGCTCCTCGAAGGAGAAGGAGGGATTTTATGAATAATCTATCGAATTGGGATGAGTCCACGACCGGCATTCGCATGGGCGCGGCCGCGGCGATGCGCGTTCAGAGGAGCTTCCGCAGTCACACCCAGGCGGCCTGCGATTCAGTCAGCTCGTTCATCGGATATGCCATTGCGTTCGGGCTGGTATTGCCGGCTTATGTCGCTGTCGTGACCCTTACCTTGGTGGCCTATGCGTTGTCGATGGAATTGCACTACTCCCTGACGAGTCATGCTGGGAAGGCCGCGCTCGGGTCTCGCTGGCGCGACATGGCCAATGCCATTTGCGCCGCGGGGCGCCGCGGAGGCGGGGGGCCGGAGGTCCAACTGGGACGACACTGACCACCCCGCCGGACATGACCAAGCGGGGGCTGAAGAATTAGCTTCGAGCAACCGATTTGAAGCAGGAGGAGCACGCGATGATTTCACTTCATGTTCACAGCAGGGCGGCCAACGACGCAATGCCCGTCAGCGTTCCGATCGTCATTTCCGCGCGTCATGTTCATTTGACCCGCGAAGTCATCGAGCAACTCTTCTGCGATCATTACCAACTGCACGAATCCAGGCACCTGGCACAGGCGGAGCAGTTTCAGGCGCAGGAAACCGTGACCCTCATCGGACCTTGCGGGAGAATCCGGGACGTGCGGATCGTGGGACCGGCCCGCTCGCTGAATCAAATCGAGATCTCCCGCACAGATGCGGCGTTATTGGGGATCCGGGCGCCGATCCGCGCCACCGGTGATCTCATCGGCACACCGGGAATCACCATCCAAGGCCCCAAATCCCAGGTGCATCTGGGCACGGGTGTCATCTGTGCGCACCGGCACATCCACATGAGCCCCGAGGATGCAGAGCGACTGGGGCTCAAGGATCGAGACCGGGTGTCGGCCGCCACGGAAGGCGCCAATCGGGACCTGCTGTTTCGCGACGTGCTCGTCCGCGTCTCTCCCGGAGACAAGCTCGAACTGCATCTGGACCTGGATGAGGCCAACGCCGCCGGCGTCCGCGAGGGCGACTATGCGGTATTGACCCTGCACGACTGAGACCGGCGGCGCCGGCCGGCGAAGTTCAGCGGGCTGCGCCGCTTGCCCGACTTGGCGATATCGCCGGTTTCAGTGAATCCGGAACGGCGCGTCGACACAAGTGCTGTCCCGCTTTGAACCGGAATCCGGGCATGAGATTTGAATCGATCGAAGATAGTCGACCAGCCGATCGATCAACTCCGCCACGGCACGACGGCGCGTCGCATCCTCGCCCTCATAACCATAGAATTCCCAACCCCAGACCGGCATCTCCCGCGTTCCATGGCCTTGGGTCACGGTTCGACCGTCGATGAGGCGGTGAACGGTCGTGTCGGGAAAGACGCCTCCGTGCCGTACAGCGATTAAACGAAGGTCGGGCGGTTGCTGCGACAGGTCCAGCGCCGCCGGTCCGCCCCCGCGCCCATCGACACCATGGCAGGTTGCGCAGAATTCCCGAAAGAGAGCCGGTCCAGATGAGTCGGCCGCCTCGTCTGCACGACATACCGCCGACGCCCCCATCGCGATCAATGCAATCCACATCGGCCAACCGAGTCGTCGGGTGCCTATTCGCATGTTGCGGGTTCCTCCTGTCGAAGCGCCGCGAGCGTGTTCGTCAGGGTGTCGGGTTTGGTCGTATCCACCCGCACGACATGGCGGTATTCCTGAGGTACGAACGCGTCTTGATCCGCCAACTGGCGCGTGAGCACCGCAAGACCCGCCTCGGAGGCGTCGGTGCCGGCGGATTGACGGCGAAGCACGCGGTCCTGCGCCACGTCCACGGCGGTCGGGCAATCGACGATCACGTACCGCACGCCGAGTTTGCCCGCGAGCGCCTGAAACCGATGTCGCTGCTCGAAGTGCAGGAACGTTGCGTCGACGATGACGCTTTCGCCGCCGTGCAGACAGGCTTCCGCTCCCTCCGCGAGACGCTCGTAGGTCCGTTGAGTGAATTCGGGCGAGTACGGGTCCATGGTGGTGCCGCGGAGTTCGACCGCCGTCGGCGCCGAGGACCGGAGGCGTCGCCTTTCGATATCGGAACGCAGCCGAATCGCGGGGAGCACATACGACAGACGTTGACTCAGCCAGGACTTACCCGACCCCGAGACACCGTGCATGATGATGAGGCACGGCGGGGGGCGGTCCATCAGCGTAATCGCGGTGCTCATCCGCACACAAAGCCGGGAGATGAAAGCATCTGCCCGCTGAACCGGTCCGTCGGCCTGCAGCGCGTCCACCTTGGCGCGCACCAGCGCCCGATAGATCGCATAGAAGCGCAACAACCGGACGCCGGAGTAATCGCCGCTCTTGTCCAGGTAGTGATTCAAGAACGCGTAGGCGAGATCCGGGCGATGATGCGAGAGCAGATCCATCACCAGGAACGCGACGTCGTTCATGACGTCGATCCAGCGCAGGTCGGGATCGAATTCGAGACAGTCGAACGGCGTAAGATGGCCGTGCCATCGGACGATGTTTCCCGCATGCAGATCGCCGTGACATTCGCGAATGAACCCATACGCCTCGCGCTGCTCCAGCAACGGCAGCAGATCGTGATACGAATCATGGGTAAAGTCGACCAGCCGCCCCAGATCGCCGAGTTGGCTCACCAGGCAGGTCTGGGTCAAGAGCGTTGCCAGATTCCCCATGATGGCGGCGCGCAGCATGCTCGTGTGCGGGAACGCCACAGCGGGAGCCGCGACGGGCGCGGCGCGGTGGAAGGAGGCGATCGACACCGCGAGGTCTTCGACCTCCGCCGTCGCGACGGCGCGCGCATTCAGGAGCGCATCCAATTGTTGCGACTCGTCGAATTGCCGCATCCGGACGGCGTACTCGATGACACGTCCATCCCCGCCGACGCGCGGTCCGTCCGCGGCCTGCGTGATGGCCACGACATCGAGATAGAGATCCGGTGCGAGGCGCCGGTTCAGGCGCACCTCGCACAGGCACAATTCATGGCGCCTGGCCAGGGTGCTGCAATCCATGAACGGCAGAGCGACGCATTTCTTGATCTTGTAGGCATATTGGCCGGTCAGGACGATCCATGAGACCAATGTCTCCCGCAGCATCAGTTCGCTCACCCGATGCGGGAACGCGGCAGCCACCAGAAGTCGCTGCACCGCGAATTCGGCCGCAACCTCCCGCGACTGCTCATTGGCGCTCGCCAGCTTTGCCATGATCGCCCCCTGGTCGTGATCGTCGACGAATGCTAGCGGAGCGGCTCCGCGCATATCAGCCGGAGTTGTCGCGGACTCCTACGGGGTTACCGCAGCGGCGACGAGTGGGTGGGCCGCGTGCTTATCCGGCTCGAGCCGCCGTACGCGGTTGACTACGCGCTTTCTGCCAGCTCGGGGCCCACAGCTTGGCGAACAGCCGTTTGGCGCGCACGGGACTGATGCCGGTGAACGTGTCGGTCTCGTGACCGGCGGCCATGCGCTCGGCGCCATCCGTTGGATCGACCGCGGCAAAATCCATGGACCAGTCGCCGAACAGGCGACCCTGAATCGGCTCGCGCACGATCTGTGTCAAACGGGCGTGGCGCTCGTCGCCCGCGAGACGCGCGTATAATTCATCGATTCTCTCCGCATCGCCTTCGAGCATTTGCAAAAACGAGCCACCGGTGAACAACAGCATTCCCGTAATCCCGCGTTTCGCATTCGCAGGCCGGATCGACTTCAAGAGATCCGGAATCTCGTGTTCGCGAAACGTCGGAGAGGCTTCACTGGCATAGATCAAGTGAATCAACGAATTCATCGGTGGGCCTCGCTGTTGGAGCGGGCGTGAGTGTAGCCCGGCCTCGGCGTACGTTCCGCTACGCAGTCGACATTTTCATCCGTAACCATCGATTGGCCCGTGCGTCGATCAGCCCGCTTATGTCGTATGCGGTATGCTCGGTGTCCGATTGCACCCTGGAGTTCCCGATGACCATACCCTTTACCCCAATCGTCGGTCGCCTGGTGGCGATCCTGTTGGTCGGGGTGCTGCCGTCCGCGGCAATGTCGCTCGAGGACACGCCGCCGCTCAAGACCGAATACGCATTCGTCACCCATGTGCTGACCGGCGACGCCCTGGTGGCGGAGCACACCCCGGACGGCAACACCCGCTACGTTCCCATCATCGGCGGAACGGTCTCCGGGCCGGGGCTGAAGGGAACGATCCTGTCCGGAGGGGACTCGCAGGTGGTCCGTTCCGACGGCGTCTTCGTGATCGAGGCTCGGTACATGTTCAAAACCGACGACAATGTCTTGATCTCGGTCTTGAACCGGGGGATGCGCCACGCGTCAGCCGCCGTGATGGCACGTCTGTTGAAAGGCGAGCACGTCCCTGCCGACCAGTATTACTTTCGCACGGTGGCGCAGATCGAGGCGCCCGTCGGATCCCGCTATGAAGCGCTGAACAAGTCATTGTTCGTCGCCATGGCGGAGCGCGAGCCGACTGGCGCCGTGCTGCACTTCTATCGCATCGATTGACACGGGTCGAGCGGTCTTACTCGCCGCCGGCCGGCGCGGCGCTGTTGCCGGCCGGTCGTCGCACCAACCAACATAGCGGGATGAGTACGACCGCCAGCCACGCCGACAGGTAAAACAGGTCCAACGAGGAGAGCAGGTAGCCCTGGCTCACCAAGGTTTGCGTCATGGCGCCGGCGGCGGCCGGGTCACCCAGTCCCAGCGCGTGAAGCCGCTCCAGCGACTGTTGATAGGCCGGTGCATAGACGTTGACCGACTCCGCCAGGTGCGACTGATGCAGGGCTTCCCGCCGGTCCCAGAGCGTCGTGGTCAACGACGTGGCGAAGCTGCCGGCCGTGATGCGCAGGAAGTTGTTCAGTCCCGAGGCGGCCGGCACCTTCTGCGGCGGCAGGCCGTCGAAGCTGATCGCCAACATCGAGACGAAAAACAGTCCCATGGCCAAACCTTGCACCAATTGCGGCAGCATGAACGCGACAAAGCTCGCGTCCGCGGTGAAGCCCACCCGCAGAAAATAGGAAATGGCGAAGAACATGAACGATGCGGCGGCGAACCAGCGAGCGTCGTAGCGCCGCATCAAGCGGCCGACGAAGGGGGAGATCAGCACCGCCACCACGCCGCTGGGGGCGGACACCAAACCGGCCCAGGTTGCGGTATACCCGACGTGGCTCTGCAGCCACAGCGGCATCAGCACGATGTTGCCGAAAAACACGGCATAGCCCAGACATAGGGCCAGTGTGCCCAGCGCAAAGCTGCGCGACCGAAACAGCGACAGGTCGACGATCGGCTGCCCTTCCGTGAGTTCCCAGATGAGCCAGGCGATGAAGGCAACCACGGTCACGATGAACAGAACGACGATGGGGGTCGAGGAAAACCAATCCAGGTCCTTGCCCTTGTCCAGCAGGATCTGCAGCGCGCCCACCCAGACGAAGAGCAGGGCCAGGCCGACGCGATCGATGGGTATTTTTCGCGTCGGCGTCTCCGCGCCCTTGAGGTTGTTCCAACAGATGAAGGCGCAGAAGATGCCGACCGGAATATTGATGAAGAATATCCACGGCCAGATGTAGTTATCCGAAATGTAGCCGCCCAGGATCGGACCCGCAATCGGCGCCACCAAGGTGGTCATCGACCAGATCGCGAGCGCGGTTCCGCGCTTCGCCGGACCGAAGATGTTGATGAGCAATGCCTGGCTGCCGGGAATCATCGGGCCCGACACGGCGCCCTGCAAGACGCGAAAGGCGATCAACGAGGGCAGGCTCCAGGCGACGCCGCACAACAACGAGGCGGCCGTGAAGAGCATGACTGACAGAACGAAAGTGCGGACCACGCCGAAACGCTGCATCAACCATCCGGTCAGGGGCACCGAGACGCCGTTGGCCACCGCAAACGACGTAATTACCCAGGTGCCCTGGTCCGAGCTCACGCCCAGATTACCGGCAATCGTCGGAATCGAGACGTTGGCGATCGACGTGTCGAGCACCTGCATGAAGGTTCCCAACGCCAGCGCCAGCGCGGTGATCGCCTTCGTGCTGCCGCTGAGCGCCGGCGCCGCCTGTCCGCCGGAGCCGCTCACGGCCGCGCGACCGGACCTGCGGCGAGCTGCGGCCCGGCATTGCCGGCGATGATTTCCGCGATGCGGGCATCGACTGCGGGGTCATCTCCGGCGCTCGGTTGCGTGGGTTGCGGGGTGTTGCGCACGGCGGTGGCCATGAGCGGGCCGGAGGTGTCGCGCAGATCCACGTCGACGGCGGCCGACAAGCCGATGCGCAGCGGATGATCCTTGAGTTCCTGCGGATCGAGCAGGATGCGCACCGGCACCCGCTGCACGATCTTGATCCAGTTGCCGGAGGCATTCTGTGCCGGGAGTAGGGCGAAGGCATTGCCGCTGCCGGCGCCCACGCCGGCGAGGCGTCCGTGATAGGTGACATGACCGCCATAGACATCCGTGCGCACGGTGACCGGCTGGCCGGTACGCATGCGCGCCAGCTGCACCTCCTTGAAGTTGGCATCGATCCAGACATCGTCCAACGGAACCACGGCCAACAGGGGAGTCCCGGCTGCCACGCGCTGGCCGACCTGGACCGACCGCTTGGCGACCACGCCGTTGACGGCCGCGGTCAGTTCCGTGCGATGCACCGCCAGCGCCGCATTGCGCACGGCCGCCGCCGCCGCGAGGACCTGCGGATGGGTGGCAATGGTGGTGCCGTCGATTTGCGCGACGGTCTGGCTCAATTGATCGCGGGCGGCGGACACGTTGGCCCGGGTCGCCGTCACGTTGTCGCGCGCATGCGAGAGTTCCTCGGCCGAGATCGCGCCGTCGGCCAACAGACCGCCGCGCCGCGCGAGGTCCGCCTGCGCCGTACGCAGCGCCTGTTCGCGCAGGTCGATCTGCGATCGCAGTTGCTGCCCTTGGGCGAACAGACCGCGGACCTCGCGCACGGCGCGCGCCAGGGCCGCCTCGGCGTTGGCCTTCGCGATCCTGGCATCCGCCGGATCGAGTTCGAGCAACGCCTGGCCGGCGGTCACCACCTGGGTGTCGTCGATGTGCAGCGCGATGACGGTGCCGGGCACTTCGCTCGTGATCTGCACCACGTCGCCGTTGACGTAGGCATCGTCGGTGCTTTCGATATAGCGGCCATAACTGAACCAATGGATCAGGTAGATCGCTCCGCCGATGAGCACCGCCGCGCCCAAGCCGACCAGCCCCCAGCGACGCCTGCGGCCATTCGAGGCGGAGACGTCCGGTTTCGCAGCGGGCGGCGTCGTGGCCGCGGTGGTATCGGGATGGGGTGTGCTCATGGGGTGGACCGTTGTGGCATGTCGTGGGAGGCAGGTGTCCGCGGCGCGTCGCGCTGCGCGGTGGAGGCGGGTGGCGACGGATCGAAGCTGCCCCCGACGGCGAGCAGCAGCATGACGCGGGCAAGGACCTGATTCGTGGTGATATCGACCATGGTGCGACGCGCAGCCAGCACCTGGGTCTCGGCGCCGAGGACCGAGAGATAGTTGGCGAGACCGGCACGGTAGCGGTCTTCGGCCAGGCGGTACGCATCCTCGCTCGCCGCAAGCGTTTGTTGCTGATCGACCCGCTGCCGTGCGAGCGCGTCGATGCGGGTCAGTTGATCCGCGGTTTGTTGCACGGCGCCGAGCACCGTCGCGTTATAGCTCGCGACGGCGCCGTCGAGCGCCGCCTCGCTGCCCCGGTAGTTCGCCCGCAAACGGCCACCGTCGAACAACGGCAGGGAGATGAACGGGCCGCCGCCCAGCCCGCGGGCGCTCCAACTGAATAGATTATCGAGCCCGAAGGCGCCGAACCCGGCGATCGCCCGCAGGCTCACATCGGGATAGAACGCGGCCTTGGCCGCGAGCCGCTGCGCATCCGCGGCCTGAATCTGCAGGCGCGCCGACAGCACATCGGGGCGGCGCGCGAGAAGATTGATCGGCAGTTCCGTGGGAACCGGGAGCGCTGCATCCAGATCGAGGGTGGGCTTGACGATGGACGCGTAGGCGTCCGCGCCTCGGCCGACGAGGGTGGCGAGCTGATGCGCGGCGACTTCGGCGGCGGCCCGTGCCTGCTCGCGGTCGACGCGAGCCTGCGGCAGTTGACTGTCGGCCAACCGCAGCTCGAGGCGTGTGTCGAGCCCCGCCGCCAGCCGGCGCCGGGTGATGTCGATGATGTGCTGTCGTTGCGACTCGGAGCGGCCGGCGATATCGGCCAGCGCGTCGGCGCGATAGAGTTCCACGTACGCTTGGGCGACCGCGCCCGCCAAAACGAGGCGAGCGTCGTCGATGTCCAGATTGGCGGCCCGCGCGAGCGCAGTCGCCCGCTCCACCGCATCCGCCTGTCGACCCCAGAAATCGAGGTCCCAGCTCAGACTCACGCCGGCCTGGCCCATCCACGAAGGCTCGCCGGCCAGCGGCGGGGGAATGATGTAGTTTTGCGGCGCGTGCTGGCGCAGCAAGCTCGCGTCGACCGTCGCCTTCGGGAGCAGGCCCGCGTGAGCGGCATCCGCTTGAGCCGCCGCGTCGCGCAACCGAGCCTGCGCCTGCGCCAGCGTCGGGTTTCGTTCGAGCGCCTGGTCCACGAGCCGATCGAGTTGCGGGTCGTGGAAGCTTTCCCACCATCGCGCATCGGCCCCACCCACCGGGACTCCCGTCAGGCCCAGCGAATCATCCGCGATGATCGATGGGCGCGCGGACTCCTTGGGCGGCAGCACGCAAGCGGCCAAAACGGCTGACAGCAGAAGGGCCGTGAAGCCACGCAGAATCATTCGACGCCCCCGGCCGACTCCGGCGCAGGCTCCAGCAACGATTGCAACGTCGTGTTGAATTTCTTCAGGAGCCGCACGAATTCGAGAACCTCGGCGCTGCTGAAGTCGCCGAGCGCCAGATTGAGCCGGTCGACCACCGTCGGGATCAGACCGTCCACGGTCTTCTTCCCCAATGCGGTCAGACGCAGGTCGACCTTGCGGCGGTCCCGATCTCCCCGTATCCGCTCGAGCAGGCCGCGCTCGGCGAGTTGGTCGATGACGCGCGTCAAGGCGCCGCTGTCGTGCCGGAACTGCGCGCAGATGTCCTTTGGATTGACCGCGATGCCGTCCCTCAACCAGGCGAGGATGATGTACTGGATGAAAGTGAAGCCTTGAACGGCGATCGCGGGCTCCATCGTATCCAACAGCAACGCATTCGAACGTTTCACGAGATAACCGACGCTCGAGGTGGCGTGATAATTGGCCGATTTATAATGCTGCTTGGACATTGAATGCCTGGGCTGTAACTGCTTAGGCAGCCATTGTCCGCCCGGACACGGAAGGTTTCAAGCCGCGCCGGCGGCTCGTTGCCGGCCGCGCCAGGGATGCTGCAAGGCAGCACGCGAGCCCGCGTTTGCCGGGTGTTGCCCCGCGAAATGGCGGCTGTGTCACAGGATGCGGTGGGCATGTTGAGTTGCCGCGCCATCCCCTGTACTTTTTGTCTCGAAGCGTGACGGCCGCAATGCCGCGGGATTGAACGGCTCTCCTTGCGCGGAGGATGTTGCGCGCATACTCAGCGCCCACTGAGCACATTGGCCGCGGGGCGAGGGGAGAGACCTTGATCGACAGCAAAAAAAACGTTTCTCGCGCCAAGCCAATGTTCGACTCCTACACCGCGTTGACCTTGAGCCTGGCCGCGGATCTGACCGGCATCTGTCTGCTCGACGAGGGGTTGAAATCCTGGGGTGAGTTCGGTGACTTGCGGGCGGCGGTCACGACGAGCTGGATTCGATCACTCGATCTCTTGAATTCGTCGAAGCGCATGCCGATCTCGGCGTGTCCTGGCGCAGGCCAATGGTGGACGGCCATTCCACTCGAAGAATCGGACGGTGTCCTGGTCGGGGTCTTCTGCGTCAGTGGGCCCGGTCCGAGAAATGGCGAAAGACCGGCGCACCATGCCGCACAGCTTGCCAAACGATTGAAACCTCTGTTGGGTTGTGTGCATCGCGACATGCGGGCCGCCAAGCCGGAGAAGGAGCGCGTCGCCCTGCTGACGGAACGCACCGCCGAACTGGAGTGGCTGTTCAACGTAACCAACAAGCTGAAGGGTGCCGTCGACGATCAGCGGGTCCTCGAGGAACTCGTGTCGGCGGCGGCGACACGGCTCAACGGGACTCTCGGCGTGTTGTTCGTGCCGGACAAGCGACTCACGGTGAAGTACGAGAGCACCCGGGCGCCCGCCGGGAGTCTTCACGACGCGTGGACGCAGACGCAACCACACCTCATGAACTGGGCCCAACGACAGAACCGGCCGCTGGTCAACAATCGCGTGGGACAGGGCAGCCCCGGGCGCGTGCACTGCAAAGTGCTATGTGTGCCGATCGTGCGCGAGACCGGACGCGTGATCGGCGTCATGGCCTTCTACAATCCCTCGCAGGCACCGGACTTCCTGGATCGACAGGTGTTCCTGGCGCGGCATATCGGGCGCCAGGCCGCGAGCATCATCGAAGCCCAGTTCGATTTGATGACGGGCCTCTACACGCGGACCGGCCTCGATCAGATGTTTCTCGCGGCGGAGGGCAACGCCGAGTTCGAGGAAAGCAGCGTACTGTTCCTCGATATCGACCACATGCACGTCGCCAACGAACTGCATGGCTTCGAACTCGGCAACGAGCTGATCGTGCGCGTGGCCGACCTGCTGTCCTCGCCGATCCTGCCAGAGGACGCCTTGGCGGCCCGCATATCCGGGGATCGTTTCACCGTCATCCTGCCGCAGACGGCGTGCAATGCGGCGGTCAACATCGCGGAACGGTTGCAGGCCGCCGCGGCCCGGCTGGTGATTGGTCCGTCCAAGGACGTCTTCGACGTATCGATCAGTTGCGGCGTGTCGATTTTGCTGCCCATGCCCGACGGTCTCGCCCGCGCCATCGCCGCGGCGGAGCTGGCGTGCAAGACCGCAAAGCAGCGCGGCCGCAATCGCGTCGAGCTCTACGCGTTCGAGGACGGCAGCATGATGCGCCGGCATAGCGACGCGCTGTCCGTGGGCAAGCTGCGATCCGCCTTGAAGGCCGACCGGCTGCTGCTCTACGCTCAGCGCATCACGCCGCTGCAGAATCCAAGCTTGCCGGGCGGCTACGAATTGTTGCTGCGGCTGCGCGACGTGGACGGCACGTTGGTGCCTCCGGGGCCGCTGATCGATGCCGCGCAACGCTATCAGATTCTGCCTTCGATCGATCGCTGGGTGATCCAGCGCGCGCTGCAAATGCTCGGACCCTACCGGTCCATGTTGAGAAGCCGTGAATTGGGCATGTCGATCAACGTGTCCGGTCAGTCGATCAGCGATTCATCGTTCATCGATCAACTGTCGAGATTTCTGAAGGACGCCAATCTGCCCCCGAACTGCGTGAGCGTCGAACTGACGGAGCAGGCGGCCATCACCAATATCGCGCGGGCGAACCAGATGGTGACGCGGCTGGGCGCACTCGGTTGCCGGTTCGCGCTCGATGACTTCGGCACCGGTGCCAATTCGCTCTCCTACTTGAAGGCGCTTCAGGTTTACCGGGTGAAGATCGATGGCAGCTTCGTCAGGGACATCCAGACGAACCGCAACTCACAAGCGACGGTGCGCGCGATCGTCGAGCTGGCAAGAGGGATGGGGATCGAGACCGTCGCCGAATATGTGGAGACCAAGGAAATCGCCCGGGAGGTGCGGACCTTGGGAGTTGACTATGCTCAAGGGTACGCCTTCGGGAAGCCCGAGCCGCTCGAAGATCTGTTGGAGCACCTGGCACGCGATGAGTCGAAGCGGCTGCACCGCCTGTTTCTCGAGACCTAGCCCCGACTAGCGACTTCCCACATCTGTCCGGCAGAGCCGAGGATTGGCGGCCCGATCCGGGATCTGAGGAGCCCAGGACCCACCGACCGCGCCCTGGACCGAGAACAGGATCGCCGTGGCCCATTGCGCAGATCTCAAGCGAGGGCCGGCAAGGGTGGCCTGCTCGCGGTCGATGGAACTCTCCTGATGATTCAATGTCTCCCCTCTTGCGCGTTAGGTCGCCGATGTGCCAACCGCCGGATTTGAAAAGAGACATAATAGCCATCAGGATGCGTCCCGCGCACCGCTATTGTTCGACCGAGTCATACCCTGGGCACATGTGCAGCGTGCGCAGCGGCCGAACACCATGGATTCCATGCCACCACACAATTTGACTTACGGCACGGCCGTCACGACCCCCCAGCGGGGAGGCAGCACGAACGCCCGTGCCGCCGATCGACGTGGGCAATGGGCATGGGAATCGCTTGCACTCGCTTTTTCCATGTTCATGGTCGCCGCCATCGCGGCGTTCGTCTTTCGTGCCTCCGGCGAGACGTCCCCCATCTATGCCACGCGGGTGCCGCTGCCCTGGATACCCTTGGGGCTGGCGGTGGGAGTGCTGTATTTTCGCGGCCGCGATCGCTGGCCCGGCGTGTGGCTGGGCACCGTCTGCACGGGTCTGGTGGTCGGCGGAATTTCGCTTCCGGCCACGGCCGTGCAGGCAACTTCGGCAACCCTGTTCGTCATCGGCATTCGGGCACTGCTGCGTGCGTGGCACGTGAATGCCGGACTCGAGCGCTGGCAGGACCCCTTGCTGCTCTGGCTCGTCGCCGCCATCGGCGGCATCGGCATGAGCTGTGTCGCGGGCACGGTGGTGCTGGTGATCGCCGGTCATCATCCCACGCCCGCCGATCACGGAACCGCGCAGGGTTTGCTGAATGCACGAGGCTATCCCGCATTGGGGTGGCCGCTCTTCAGCTTCGTCGCTTCCTGGGCGGCGAATTGGGCGAGCGGCATCGCGCTGATTCTGCCGGCCATGCGTTTGCTGAACGGCGCCAGTTGGCGCCAATTGCGCCACCGACTTCGCGAGGTCTCATTTCTGGCCGTCGTTCTGTTTTTGTGGGCGATCGCTGCGCTGATGCCGCTGCCATGGGTCGCGAGCCTGCCGTTATGCCTCGTCGGCCTGGTGTTGGTCATTTGGGCATCGACGCGCTTCGGTGTGGCCGTGGCGTCCCTGATCCCCTTCGCACTGGCGGTGATCGAGAGCGCCGCATTCATCGCCGGCCGAGGTCCGCTGCAATCACGTCCGGCGGACGCCATCCTCGCGATATGGACGTTCATTCTGGTCATCTCGATACTCGGGATGCTCATCACATCGCTGCTCGCCGAGCGTGACGCCGCCTTCCGACGGCAGGCGACGTCCGAAATGCGTTACCGCGTGCTGTTCGAGGCAAGCCCGCGCCCGCAGTGGGTGCACGATCCGGAGACGCATCGCATCTTGATGGTCAACGAGGCCGCTCTGCAGCTCTACGGATATTCGCGCGAGCAATTCATGGCCCTGAGCCCGCAGCAGCTCGATGCGGATGATCCGGCTCACGATAGACCTTCCGGATCGCGGCAACCGGACACGGGCGAGCATCGTCACACCACGCAGGACGGCTCGATCATCGACGTCGAACTCCATGCAAAGCCGATCGAATTCGATGGTCGTTCGGCGCGGCTCGTGTTCAGCGACGATGTGACCGATCGCAATCGCCTCCGCGGCGCGTTTCTGGACGCCAGCGATCGCGCGGGCCGCAAGCTGGGCCGGGAACTGCACGATGGTCTTGGCCAGGATCTGGTCGCCCTGTCGTTGATTGCGCGCGCCGAGACGGTGCGACTGAACAAGGGGGGCGCGGCCGGGCCGGACGCCCTCAAGTTGATCGAAAGCGTGGCCCTGCGCGCGGCCGAGAACTGCCGCGGCATCGCGCGCGGGCTGTCGGCGCTCACCGAGACCGGAGGGGACCTTGCGGCCGCGTTGCGGCGGCTGCCCGATCGATTTGGTCACGGGCCGCCGCTCATCACCGTGACGATCGAGGACGATGCGCCGCTCGAGTTGGATGAGGGCGTTCAGGATCACATCTTTCGAATCGCTCAGGAGGCGCTGACGAACGCGGTGAAGCACGCCGGCGCGCAGCGTATCGCGGTGACGCTCACGGTCATGCATCACGCCGTCAGGCTCTCGGTGCGCGACGATGGCGTCGGGCTGCCGCCCAATGGTGCCCGCGGCGCCGGCCTCGGTCTGGCGTCGATGCGGCATCGCGCGTCGGCGATCGGTGCGGACCTGTGCGTGACGGATCTGGGCGGCCGCGGCACCGAATTGCGCCTCGACTGCCCACAACTGGACGCGCGACGCGTGGAGGCCTGATTTTCCGCCGCTCGCTGCGATCACGGGGTCGCCCCGCGCCGCGAGGTGATGATGGTTGCCTTGCCGGGCTCGACCAAAATCGTACGCAGATGGTTGGGCGCATCCGTTCGATAGCGATCCTGCGTCGGTGCGCCGGTTCGAATGAAATGATCGATGTCTGCCGCGAGTTGACCGGGTGCTTCCCACGACAGGTTGTGCCCGATGTCGTCGGCATCGTGCTTGTCGCCGGATGAGGGTGGGGCACGCACCCCATACTGCTTCCAATAAAAGTACATACCCGCGTGGTTGCGGCTGGCCTCGTTCAATTCAGCGATGAGTCGCGTTTGCGACCCGCGGTCGAGGCCCGAGTCTTCGCTTCCCCACAACACCAGCGTCGGAATCGACAGTCGTTCCAGTCGTTCCGGGGCTTGCTCGGGGGGTACGGTCCGGTCGAGGCGTCCCCAACTGGCGAGCGACTCCGCCGCGCTCTGAGCGGCAATCGCCTTCACGACGTCCGGCGCGGCAATGACCGAGATGTCCCAACTTTGCGTGAGGTGCCGGACGGCGTCGGGGTCGATGTCGAGGGGCCGCATGTGCAAGGCGCCCTCCGGCCATCTCACACCCTTCGCCTCGAGCATCTTCCGCCAGCCGAGCGCGTCCATTCCATCGGACCATGGGCGCGGCGCGGGTGGCTGCGCAGCCGGAGCGGCGGTGCCCGACAGTATCAGTCGCGTCACGCGCTCCGGGTGATCGAGCGCGAGGCGACGGGCGGCCCCCGCACCCATCGCATGCCCCACCAGCGACGCCTTGGCGATATGCTTCGCGTCCATGAAGGCCAGGATGTCGGCCGCGAGATCGGCTCGAGTGATGCAAAGATTCGGGGTCGACCAACAGGCCTGGGTGTTGGGCAGATCCGTGTCGCCGGCGCCGCGTTGATCCAACGCGTACACATGAAGGTCGGGATCCAGGCGTCGCAGCGCGTCCACCGTCCATGCCCATTCGAGCGCGCTGGTGGTATCCGTATGCAGCATGATCACGGGGTCGCCGGCGGCGGGGCCCGAGTCAAAATAGCTCATGTGGATGCCGGTCGACAGGTCGATCCGGCAGCGCTGTCCAAAGAAGTTGTCGCAGGTCGACGCCGAACTCGCGCACGCCAGATGCATCGTGAGCCACGAGACGGCCAACATCGAGCGGATCGGTGACAGCGCGTGCATTCCCAATGACACGTGGCTTTTCAATGCTGCTTGCCGACGGCCCCGGCGTCCACCGCCGGTGCCCGATTGCCCCAACTCGAGCGTACATAGGTGGCCAACGCGGCGATCTGCTCGTCGTCGAGTCCGACACTGAGCTCGAAGCCGCTCATCTCGGGCCACGCGCCCTGGCTCGACGCGCGCTCGTGCGCGCCATACAAAATCACATTGATGAGCGTCGCGGGATTCGGCGCCTGTGCCGCCGCGCTGCCGGCCAACGGCGGTGCGGTCTTGGATGCATCCGCTTCAGCGACGCGCGGGATGCCGAGGCCGGTGGGTAAATGACAGTCGGCGCAGCGCGCGGTGAATGCGATTTCGCCGGCCCTGAGCTTGCCCGGGCCCGGCGTGCCCGGGACGGCGGGAGTCTGCGGCGGCAGACTCTTGAGATAGACGGCGATGGCATGCAGATCGGCATCGGTCATGCGACTCGTGCTGTTGCCGACGACTTCGCTCATCGGGCCAAATGCGGCCGCCCGTGCGCTGTGCCCCGTCTTGAGATAGCCGCTGATGGCGTCGAGCGACCAGGCGCCCAATCCGCCCGGCGCCGAGGTGAGGTTGGCGGCCGCCCACGGGCGCACGGTTCTCTCGTCCATTGGAACGATCTTGCCGTCGACGACTTCGTCGGCCACCTCGTCGAGATAGTCGCCGCCGGTGAGAGCCAATGCCGTGCGCTCGCCGCCGAGCGCATTCCGTGGCGTGTGACAGGCCCCGCAGTGTCCGAGCCCCTGCGTCAGATAGGCGCCGCGGTTCCACTCGTCGGACCTCGTCGCGTCGGGGACGTACCGGCCCTGTTCGAAGAACAAGGTGTTCCAAGCGGCAAGCAAGGTGCGGACGCTGAACGGAAACGGCATCGCGTCCCGCGGCGGCGAATAGTTCACCGGCGGCAACGAGCGCACGTAGGCGTAGATGGCGCGCACATCGTGATCGGAGACCTTGGTATATGCAGTGTAGGGAAACGCGGGGTACAGGTGCGTTCCGTCGGCGGCGATACCCTCGCGCATGGCGCGTGCGAACTGTTGCTCCGTCCAGGTGCCGATGCCGGTGTCGGCATCCGGCGTGATGTTGGCGGAGTAGATCACGCCGAAGGGAGTGTCGAGAGCGCGGCCGCCCGAGAAGGGCGCGCCATTGGGTCGGGTATGGCAGGAGATGCAATCGCCCGCGGTCGCCAAGTAGCGACCCTGTTCGATCAGGGTGGCGGAGGCGCCGGGAGCCTGCGCGGCAACGCCGGCGGCGGCCCCCTCGAAACTGCACAGCGCGCCGGTCGCGAGCAGGATCAGCGCGCGCGCGGCGCTCCCACCGGACCTCACGGCACCACCGCATGCCAGAACAGGGCTCCCACCCCGAGTCCCGGTGCAGCCGCGACGAGGGGAATGCTCGGATCGATGCCGGGAATCGTCCCGCCGGCCGGCATCGCCCGGCCGGCCTCCGGCGATGCCGGATCCGGAGCGATCTGCGCGAGCGTATACAGCCGGTTGCCGCCGACCTCTCCTGGCTTGTCCGCCGCGTAGCGGTACAGCGCGAAACCCTTGTAGGCCCATTGGCGCGAGCCGTCAGGGCGCCTCAGCACTTCCCAGTATCCGGAGGCGAGGGCGTCGGCCGGCGCCGCATAGGGAGGCCACGCTTTCGCGCACTCGGCGTCGCAGGTGGCGGTGCCCCACCGTCGTCCGAGCGACGGAGAGCCATGATCCAGGCGAAATTCGTGGCGCTCCTCGTTGGTGACGCGATCGCGCTGGTACAGCGTGGCGCCATCGGCGGTCGCCAGAATGTCGCCGAGTTCGACGTCTTGACGGACCGTCGCGTCAGCAGGCATGAACAGTCGAGCGATCAAGGCGACCTGGAATGGCGTTCCGCGGCCGTTCACCTCGCCGGGTTGCAGATCACCGTCGAACAAGTAGAGCGGTTTGCCGCGGAAGGTCCATTGCGCGATGCCATCATCGCGCGCGAGCACGGCAAAATCGCCCGTTGGACTGGCGATTTCGGGAGCCTCCAACGGCGTCCACCGGGCGCCCACGGACATGTTACCCGTCGCAGCCGGGATCTCGAGCGTGTACAGGGTCATCCCTCGGGTATCGACCAATCCCAAGCCGGCCGTAGCGGCATTTTCGCGGGCTGCGATCCCGGCGGGCAGCGGGATGCCCGATCCCGGGCGAAAGGTCGCGACATGCCATTCATCGCCATCGCCCTCGACATCACCGACGGCCTTGTCCTCGGCATCGGTATAGAGAGGAGCGCCGCGATACGTCCATTGCAACGTACCGTGCGTGCGCGGCAGGACCGCCCAGTCGCCTTGCGCCACCGTGGCGGCCGGAGCGATGGCCGCCGGCCGGCCGGCCGCGCACGCATCCACACACGTGGCACGGCCCTCGGTGTCGCGATCGTAGACGTAGAGCGACATGCCCCTCGAATCGGCGTAGACGATGTCCGGGGCGGTGGTGATCGGCGTGCGGCCCGCAGGCGTGCGTGGTTGCAGGGTGATGCCGGGGGGCGTCACGCTCGGCAACGCCGTCGCGCGCGCGGCCAGCGGCCGATGCGGCGGCGAATGCACGCGCACCACGACGAGCAAAGCGAGCGTTGCCACAGCCACGCCAAGCGCCGCGCGTGACATCATTCGTGGTGCATCCTGGGGCCGCGCAGACCGCTACGCCATGACGTCAGTGATGGTCTTCGAGGACTGATTCGAATCGGTGCCGAAGCTGTGGATCGGAACGCCCAGCGCTTGCTGCACGGTCAATGCCACGCGGGTGACCGGATCACCCTTGGCGGCGGCGAAATGGATCCCGGTCCGCATGCGCCCGCCCGCGCCGCCGGCCGTGAGCAGCGGCATGTTGTCGGTGGTGTGGTTCTTCGCGTAGCCCGAATCGGTATAGGCGAGCACCACCATGCGATCGAGCAGCGTCTTGTCCCCTTCCTGGATGCCGTCCAATTCGGCGAGCAGAATGTTGAAGTTCTGCATCACGGGCGGCACGAAGCGCGCCACGTTCAGTTGATAACCCAGTTTGTCGTCGATGGGATCCTCGTGCGTGTACAGATGCTGGGTGTTCGCCTCACCGGCGAAGCGCAGCTGTGAGAGGCCGTCCGTCAGCATCACGTTGAACACGCGCGTTTGATCGCAGGCGAGCGTGTGGGCGAGCAACTTGGCGAACAGCCGATGATTCGCCGTCACCTGCCCCACTTCCGCGCCGATGGTCGTCGTGTCCGGCTTGACGGGCCGAGTGCAGGAGCCCAACGGCGCGGGCCGCTGCAATTCGAGATCGAGTTGCTGTTCCAACTCGCGCAGCGAGGTGAAGTACTGATCGAGATGCGCGCGATCCGCGGCGCCCAGCTGGGCGATCAAACTCTTGGTCTGTTCGCCGACCACCGACAGCACGCTACGGCGCGCCATGATGGCCGGATCGGGCGTGAAGCTCGCCGCATTCGGGTCTTGGAACTCCGCGCCGAAGATGCGGGTGTAGAGGGCAAGGGGCGAGACCTCCGCAGGGTTCATGGCGTTGCCGGCCCGTTTGCTGTGCGTGCTGTTCGGGTTGCCCGTGCACGAGACTTCCAATGAGCGAAACCGCGTGCGGCGGCCGATGACGTCCGCCACCAACGCATCGACGCTCGGCTCGGGGTTGAAGGCGTGGTCCGCGGTCGGCGGCGTGGTTCCCTGCACCACGGTGGCGGGTCCGACGGTGTGCGGCGCCCGGGGCCTGCCATCCAGGAGGGCCGACATCCGGCTGTACACGTTGATCTTGTGTTTGTAGGGCGTGAGCAGCTGCATCTCCGGGCCGAACTCGTAATTCGCGCCCGTGGTCTTCGGTTCCCAGCGGCCGGGATTGAGGCCGCAGCCGTAGAACCACGTGCCGAAGCACAGCGGCGGCGGGGCGCCCGTGGCGGCAAGGGCGGCGCCGTTGGTGTCGAGGAAGCAATCGAGGAGCGGCAGTCCGACGCTGATGGCGGCGCCGCCCAGCATGCCGCGCAGGACGTGGCGGCGGCTCAATGTCGAAACCGAAGTCATGGGTGATTCTCCTCGAGGGGTGCGGTGCGCGACGCCAACATCGGCGCCGGGGCGGGCGCTGCCACCCGGTAAAAATTCGGACTGATCGCAATCTGCCGCATCAATTCCGGGGGACGATAGCCGTCCTCGGCGAAGCTCTTTTCGAGATGCCGCACCCAGGGCATGTCGCGGCGCGTCGGCGCGCGGCCGGTGGCATACGAATATACGCGCCGCACCAGGCAGGCGCCGGTGGCGGGATTATCATGCAGCGCGCGGCCGAGTCCGACCGGGTCGTTGAACTCCATGCCGTCCAACTCGCCGCTGGTGTCGATCGCTCTGCCGTTCTCCGCCGTGCGAAAGCCGGCGTCCGAATCGAAATTCTCCAAGGCCAGGCCCATCGGGTCCATCAGCTTGTGGCATCCCGCGCAACTCGGATCCGTGCGGTGCGCCGTGAGCCGCTCGCGCATGGTCTTGAAGTCGGGATTGTGGGTGTCCTGGGCCGCGGCGAAATTCACGTTGCCGGGCGGCGCGGGCACCGGCTGGCACAACAGCAATTCGCGCAGCGCCTTGCCGCGCAACGTCGGCGAACTCAGGCCCTCATGCGAATGCAGTGCGACGAAGCTCGCCTGCGTGTGGATCCCCGAATGTCGATCACCGGCCGGATACCTATGGGGCTGCAGACCCGCGGCGCCGGGCGCCACCGGCACGCCGTACAAGGAACCCAGCAGCGGCGACAGAAAGGTGTTGCCGGTGGTGAACAAGTCCCGATAGTCGCCGTGCTGCGTGAGAACGAGATCGACGATGGTGCGCAGGGTCTGTTCCTGCGCATCCTCGGCGACCTTCGCAGTCCACTTGGGGTAGATTTGCGCGTCCTTCGCGAGCGTGTCGAACAAGTCGAATTGAAGCATGTCCGAAAAGAAGGCGCGCAGGCCGGACTCCATGCGCGGCGAACGCAGCATGCGATCGACTTCACTGGTCATGCCGGATTCGGTGTCGAGCTTGCCACCCTGCGCGTCCGCCATGAGCTTGAGGTCGGGTCCCGAATTCCACAAAAAGAAGCTGAGTTGCGATGCGCGGCTATACGCATCGAGCCGGTACGCGCCGGGACGATCGGGGTCCGGCTCCGTCACTTCCCGGCGGAACAGAAATTGCGGCGATTCGAGCATGCCGGCGAGGCTCATGGCGAGCCCCGAATAAAAATTACCGAGTGCCGTGGCGGACAGGCCGGCGAGGGTCACCGCCTGTTTCATATCGGCGGTCGGGAGCGGCCGGCGATAGAGGAGGGGACCGACCCGGTCGAAGAACAGCGCCGCGCAGGCGTCGTCCGGGCCGCCGGGCGACTTGGGCCTGCAAGGGATCAGCGTGTCGCGGTGCGCTTCGCCGACCACCTGCGCGGCAATGCCGCGGGCCATGGCATCGTATTGCTCCATGCCGGTGGCGGTGACGCCGACGTGACCGACGCCCACCGCGAACAGGCCATCGTCCCGTACATCGGGCTCGAAACGTCCCTCTACCCGGATGGTCGGGCCGAATACATCGGCAATGATGCGTCGGTACTGATCGGGCCTCAAGCGACGGGCGACGGCGGGCGCGCCGGGTACGGCCGGTTCGCTCGTCCACAGCGTTCGCATGAACGACGGTCCGCCGGTGGGCGAGTGCGCTGCCGGCGCGGGCGACGGGCTGTTTCGCGTCGTCGTCGGAGCGGCGGCCCGCGCAACGAAGGCGGGCACGCCTTCGATGGCATAGGCGCTGGAAATCGTGGTGTTCTGGCCGGTCCGTGGGTCAGGGTCGGCATCGGCCTCGCGCCTCAAGGCGTGGTAGAGCGCCGGCACATCGACTCCGAATCCGCGTTCGTCGATGTATCCAACCTTGGCGTGGCTCCAATAGATCGGATACCAGGGCTCATAGCCGCCCAGGGTGCCGCTGAGATGACCGGCTTTGATGGTCAGGCGCAGTCGGGCGCGCCGGAATTCGAACACCGGCTGGATGTACGAGTCGCATCTCATCGAGACCGGCGCGGCCTCGGTGGTGATCACGCCGTCCTTCATCCTGCCGCGCAGGACATTGAGCGAGGCCGGGCGATCGACCACCCGATACGTCATGTCGCTTTGCACGTGCGCATTCGCGTCCTGGGTCTTCACGGGGTCGATCGAACTCTGGAGCGTGACGGTGACATCGCCGTCCTTGGCCAGGTCCGCGCCGCTGATCGTGATCAACCACGCGCCCATGGCCGCGCGCGTGGAGCCCCATCGATATTCCGCCTCGAGCGAGGCCTGTGGCAGCGCGGCGCCCTTGTAGGCGGGCACGCATCCGATGACACGGAACAGGTTGTTGTTGACGCCCTTCTCGTGTGTTTCCGGGTTCTCGTAGGAGTTCGGGGAGCCGGCGCCCCGTCCGTCGAGGTTGAAGCCGAAGGCAAAGCGGCCCACCGCCGGGAACAGGTGCGCGTCCGGCACGGTCATCGGGTTCACGTAGACACTGTCCCGTCCATTGCCGCGCGTGGCGGCATAGGTCACCCATTGGGTGGTGTTTTGTACGTTTTGGTTGTTGTAATCCTTGTCGAACATGGCGTCGACGTCGGCCTGTGGCACCCCGAGGATTTTCAAGTCGCGCTTGAAGAACTCATCGGGCTTGGGATTCAACCCCTTCGGGCAGGTGTCCTCACCGTAATAGGTCGCGGGATAGAAATTGTCGACGACGAAGCTTCGCGTGGCGGCGTGGGCGCCCGGAATCACCGCCCACGCGAGCAGCACGCCTGCGCTCAATACGCGGGCGAAGCGCCGGGCGGTACGGACACGAACGTTCACGAAAGCCTGGGTCTCCCGGGAGTCAGCATTCAAGGGTGAAAAGCCGTAGGTAACATACACGATCGGGCGGCCCCTGGCGACGCCCTGCCCAGGCCGCCCGGCAGTCTCGGTGGAGATCCCTTAGACTATCGCAATTCACAGCTGCGGGTCTCCATGAAATACGTCGGTTTGGGGCATTCTGATTTGCGGGTGTCCTGCCTGGGACTGGGCTGCATGGGCATGAGCGAGAACTACGGTCCGAGCAATGACGAGGAAAGCACCGCGCTTCTTGCCCGGGCTCTGGATCTTGGCATCAACTTTCTGGATACGGCCGATTCGTACGGTCCCTGGCGCAATGAGGAGTTGATCGGGAAGTTCCTGGCGGGACGTCGAGAACGGACTGTCGTGGCGACGAAATTCGGCTTTGTGCGGAGCGAGGATCCAACCGCGCCCGCCATCGACAACAGCCCCGCGTACATCCGCCGCGCCTGCGAGGCGTCCTTGCGGCGCTTGAAGATCGACCGGATAGATCTCTACTACGTCCACCGGCTCGACCCTAGGGTCCCGGTCGAGGAGACGATCGCCGTCATGGCGGACCTCGTACGTGCCGGCAAAGTGGGCGCCATCGGCCTGTCGGAAGTCTCGGCCGCCACCTTGCGTCGCGCCGCGGCCGTACACCCCATCGCCGCGCTGGAAAGCGAGTATTCGCTGTGGGCGCGCGACGCGGAGCGCGAGGTGCTGCCGACGTGCCGTGAGCTGGGTGTCGGTTTCGTCGCGTTCTCGCCCCTGGGCCGCGGATTCCTGACCGGCGCGTTGCCCGCGACCGCCGCGCTGGCCGCCGACGATTACCGCCGGCAGCTGCCGCGCTTCAATGGCGATGCCGCGACGCATAACGCGCGGTTGGTCCAGCGTCTGGAGGCGATCGCCACCGCGCACGGCTGCACGGCAGGGCAGTTGGCGCTCGCGTGGTTGATGTCGCGCGGGACCGACGTGATTCCGATTCCCGGCACGCGGCGGATGCAGCGACTGCAGGAGAACGTGGCGGCCGTCGATGTGATGGTCACGCCCGAGCTGCTCGAGGCCATCGACGCTGTTTTCCCGGTCGGCGCGGCGGCGGGCGAACGCTACGACGCGGACGGCATGAAGCTGGTCAACGTATGAAACTGACACTGCCCGATCGCCGCTTCGGCGGCTATATCTTCGATTGCGACGGCACGCTCGCCGATACGATGCCGCTGCATTACCAAGCCTGGAAACGACTCGTCGAAGAGAACGGCGGGACGTTTTCGGAGGAGCTGTTCTATTCGCTGGGCGGCCGGCCGACGGAACAGATCATGGCGCTGCTGCGCGACCAGCATGGGCTCCACGTCGCCGATGTGCATGCGGCGGCGCTGCGCAAGGAAGAGTACTTCGTCGATTTGATCCGTGCGGTCAAACCCATCGAACCGGTGCTGCGGATTGCCCGGCAGATGCACGGCGTCGCGCCTCTGGCGGTTGCCTCGGGAGGCCTGCGCAAGTACGTGGAACTCACGCTGGACGTCCTCGGCATTCGCGGGCTGTTCGCGTCGGTGGTGTGTGTCGAAGATTACGCGCGCGCCAAGCCCGCCCCGGATCCCTTTCTCGAGGCGGCGCGCCGGTTGAACGTGGCGCCCGCGGAATGCGTCGTCTTCGAAGACAGCCCGCTCGGCGTCCAGGCGGCCGAGGCGGCGGGGATGGAGTGCGTGTTCGTGCCGAGGAACAGCGAGCAATGATCGGAGTCGGCGTTGATTTCGGCACATCGAACTCCACGGTTGCCTGGTTCGATGGGACCGAGCTGCGGTTCGTCCGGGTCGAGGAGTCGAGTCCGATCCTGCCCACCGCCATTCACTTGAGCCGGGATTACGTCGGCACCACCGGCTCCGAGGCCATCGACCTCTACGTCCAGGAGAACAGCGCTCGATTGGTGCACCTGGTCCCCGAGATCCTGGGGCAATCGGCGGGGGAGATCAGCGACAACAGCACCGATACCGAACGGGGAGAGCTCGAAACCAACCGCAACCTCGTCTTCGGACCGTTGATCGATCACGGTCTTCCCGGGCGTTTGTTTCTCGGCCTCAAGCGCTTGTTGGGCAACCCGGCGATCGATCGCTTGTATGTGTTCAATCGAGCCTACCGGCTGGTGGCGTTGCTGACGCCGGTGCTGCTGCGTTTGCGCGAGACTGTCGAACATGAGTTGCAGGGCCCCGTCGGCGCCGTGCATGTCGGACGGCCGGTGGACTTCGAAGGGGGCGACGGCGCCCGTAATGGGCTCGCGATCAAGCGCCTGACCGAGGCCTGCGAGCATGCCGGATTGCGCCGCGTCGAGTTCTATCCGGAACCGGTTGCCGCCACCTTGAGTTTTCTCTGGCAACAGCGTCTTCGGGCCAGCGGCATCGTGCTGACGGTCGATTTCGGCGGCGGCACGCTCGATCTGGCCGTGGTTCGCTATGCCGGGGTGGAGTTCGAGGTGCTGTCGACCGCGGGCGCCGATCTGGGCGGAGACCGCATCGACCAATTGATCTTCCGCCGCATGCTGTTCCCGTTGCTGGGGGAGGGCGAGACCTGGGCGCGTCAGATCGACGGCCGGCTGGTGCAGACCTTGTTTCCGTTCTCGGAATACGAGGAGGGGATCCTGAATTGGGCGATCACGCACAATCTCAATCAAAACCGTTACAAGACCAAGCTGACCGAGCTGATCACGCAGGGTGGGCCCGCCGCAATCAAGTTCGAGCGGTTGAAGGATCTCATCAACTACAACTACAGCTACATCATCTTTCGCGCGATCAAGAAGGCGAAGGCGGAACTGTCGGTCGTCGAGGAAACATCCATCGATATTCCGGAACTGAACTTGACGGTGCCCATCACGCGGGTTCAGTTCAACGACATGCTGTCCGACATGATGAGCCGGCTCGACGCCTTGGTGCGGCAGTCGCTGGAGCGGGCGGGCCTGCGTGCCGAGGACATCGATTTGGTGGTGCGCACGGGCGGCTCTTCGCAGATCGTCGCGGTGAGGCAATTGCTCGACCGGCTCTTTCCCGGCAAGGTCACGGAGCACGATCCGTTCACCAGCGTGGCCGGGGGCCTCGCGATTGCGAGCTATCATGGGTATCGATTCGTTTGAACCGCGCGGACCGGATGTGCGTGAATTGGCCGTTCGCGATGCGGTACATGACGAAGCTGACCACCCGGATGACGTCGCCCGTCTTCATCGGCCCGACGACGAATTCCGGCGTGAATTATCCATCGCCGCGGTGGGTTTTCGTTCTGCGCAGCGCCGGATTCCTGTATAAATAAAGCGTAGTGATCACCAAAAAAATGTCGAGAGCAGGGGGGGTGAATGACCGAAGATCCGCGAAGTCGCGTACGCGACCTCATCACGAGCGCCTGGACCACCCAGGTGATTCATCACAGCGTCAAACTGGATCTGTTCGACGCGCTCGCGAGCGGCCCACGATCGAGCACCGACCTGGCGCGCAGCGCCAACGCCGACGTCAACGGCATCTTTCGTTTGCTGCGCGCCCTCGCGACCCTGGGACTGGTCAACCAAGACGCGGACGACAGTTTCTCGATCACCGAGGCGGGGCGCTTGTTGTGCCGTGAGTCCCAGGGGTCGTTGAGGGGAGTCGCCTTGCATTGGGGCGATCGGCTGTGGAAATCGTTCGAGGCGCTGGGCCAAGCCGTCGTGTCGGGCCAGCCGTCGGTCACGTCGGGGGCCGACGACTTCATCGAGATGCAGAGCGATCCGGTGCGTTCCGCGATCTTCAATCGTGCCATGGCGGAGCAATCGCTTGGCGTCGGCCACGAGGTCGCGCGGGCCTACGACTTCTCGCGCTTCGACTCCGTCATGGATGTCGGCGGGGGCTACGGCGCCGTGCTGCGCGCGATCCTCGAGCGGTATCCCGCCCTTCATGGCTCCGTGATGGATTTGCCGATGCTGGCCACGCAGGCCACCGCGTATCTCGCCGCGGCGGGAGTCGCCGATCGTGCAAAGTATGTCGGCGGCAACTTTTTCGAGGCCGTTCCGGAGGGCGCGGGCGCCTACGTGCTCAAGTACATCATTCATGATTGGAATGACGAGAATGCCGCCCGGATATTGACGAACTGCGCCAAGGCGGCCGCACCGGGGGCCAAGGTCTTGTTGATCGAGCAGATCGTCCCGGAGACGGTTCGAGCGAGCGTGGCTGACCAGACGATCATTCGAGGTGATCTCGTCATGATGACCGTCGGCGGCAAAGAGCGGACCGAAAAGGAGTATCGCGATCTCTGCGGCGCGGCGGCCCTAAGCATCGAGAGCATCGTCACGACACCATCGGGGTTCTCGGTAATCGAGACCGGCCATCAAATGTAGTTGGGGTGCTGCGGGCGCGGCGCAAGGCGCGGACAATGCGACGGCGGTGGTCAGCGCGCCGGCGGCCGTCGGTTAGCGACTCGGAGGGCGTGTGAAGCGCTCGATGAAGCTTGCCACGGAGGGCCCGATGTCATCGTCGGGGCCGCCCAGGCTGAGCGCGGGCGACAAATGGTTGTGTCCGGTGAAGTAAAGCATTCGCGGCAGCGCCCCGGTGGCCTCGAGATGGGCGGCGTTGACCTGGTCCGCTTGCCGCTGAAAATTCTCCGGATCGAATTCGGCGACCGAGTAGAGGCACGGCACGGAGGTCGCGAGCAGCCCGGGAAGGGACGATTGCCCGACGAACCGGGTCGCGTCCTCACCATAATAGGCTCTTTCGAACGGACTGTGGGTGAGCCGCGTCAGATCGTAGATTCCCGACATGAAAATCGCGCCGGCCACCGCCTCCGCCGCACCGTGGCGGACATCGGCGATGTAGCCCGCGACGTGCGCCGCGCCCGCCGATTGCCCCATCACGAACAGCCCGCGCGGATCGACGCCGAACTCCGCGGCGTGCTGCTGCAACCAGCCGACGGCGAGGGCGACATCGTCGCTGCCCGCGGGCCACGGTGCACCCGGCGCCAGCCGGTAGGTCATCGTCACGCCGACACAGCCGTGGCGTGCCGCCCAGGCGCCGATGTTGTTGTAAAACGGCGCGTCGGCGCCGCCCTTGTCGCCGGCGACGAAGCCTCCGCCGTGAACGAAGATCAACGCCGGGCGCGGCGTCGAACGTTCCAGGGGACTGAAGACATCGAGGCGGTGCCGCGCGTCGCCGCCGTAAGACAGGTCGCGCCTCACCAGACAGACATCCGGGGTGGGGCGCGGCGCCGCGGCCGCGAACAAGGCCATGGTGCCCTCGATCATCGGCGGCGTGATGGCCCGCCCCAGCGCTTCCAGGGCCTTGATCCGCGCGACCCCGGTCATGCCCGACTCTGGGTGTAGCGTCCGCTCGCCAGCGTCCCGGCCGGCACCCAGGTGCCGTGGAACGTGGAGCGTACACGCACGGGTAGGTGCAGGACGGCCACGGGCCCCGCGGCGATGTTGGTCGCGTCCAAGATGGCAAGATCGCTGTGATTGGCATCGAGACGATTGACGATCACCAGCAGCCAGCCATCGCCTTCGGGAGAGTCCGGCGTGCGCGGCACGAACTGCGGTTCGTGCACCGAGGTGCGGGGACCGAAACTGTACGGAGTCACCGTGCCCGTGGCGTGATCGATGTGCCCCACGGCGCTCCCGCCGTCCGGTCCTCGCATGACGATCATGAAGCCGTTGCGGTACGGGTAACCTTGGTAGCGGTCATCGGTGCGCGGCATCTCCCCGGGCATCGGGGTGAGCACGCGACTCGCGAAGCCGTCGGCGCTCGAGTTCAAATCGAAAGTCAGCCGCGTGAGGATGGGCGGGACCATGCTCGTGCGCTCACCCTCGAGCGTCGGAAAGAACGGGAAACAATTGCCGGAGTACAAGCACAGATCCAGGTTGACCGTCGAGCCGTCCTGGAACGCGTTCATCATGTGGCCCGCGCTGGTCGGCGGTCCGCGGAAGAAGCGGATGCCCTGTCCCTTGCCGCGGCGGGGGACGATGGCCACCACGGTTTGCTCGTTCGGATGCCATCGATAGAACGTGCCGCCGCGTTTCAGGTTGTCGAGGTCGGTGATGAGCGGAAAGAACGGAAAAATGGCGTAGTCGGGCGTGACGGTGAAGTCATGCACCAGCGAGGAGTAGGGCGCCTCGAACCAGATTTCATCGGTGACGACGCCCTCCCGATTCATTTCGTAAAATACGACGTCCCGCGTGGCATCGCCCCGGGCTTGGAACGAATAGGTCAACAACCGGTCGTCGACCACGTCGACCTTCGGATGGGCCGACAAGGAGACGGCCGTTACCTGGCCACCGAAATCGTAGACACCGCGCGTCGCCAGGGTGTCCGGATCGAGCTCGTACGGCAGCCCGTCCTCCTTGAGCACGAGACATTTTCCGGCGTGAAAGATCACGTTGGTGTTGCTGGTCCCCATGTGCGTGTCGGCGGCGCCGGGGTCGTTCGTGTACTTGTTGCGGTAGCGGCCGAACAGGGAGCGTCGCGCCTTGGCCTGTAGTTTGTAGCGGTCATTCTCCACCCACCGGCTTCGATAGCTCACATGATCGCCATCGAAGCGGAACATATGCGCCATTCCTTCGCCATCGATGAACACGTCATCGCCGAGCATGGGGGGATACTGCCGATCCGGACCGCAACGATACCAAGTCCCGTTCAGGCCGGCAGGCACCTTGCCCTCGACGAGAACCAATCCGTCGATGTTGCTCTCGATGCGAAGCGGGCGGCCCCAGTTCTCATACAGAGGCAGGGGCGGAAATTGAATTTCCATGATTCCGGCTCCTTTTCGAAATCGTACGACATCCTAAATAATAGGGCTACCGGCGGGGAGCGTCAAGGAGGCATGGCAGCGCCAGACACGATTGCATCTCGTCGCGGGTCGCGATGTAGGGCATTCTTGAGACTATGCACCGGGCGAGGAACGATCATTGAAGGCAGCGTTGAAGGCGTCGATGCGGGGAACCGACATCGATTTGGGCGGACTGGCCTATTTGTATTCGCGGGCGCCGTTCTTGTTCCAGCACGTCGATCAAATCGGCCGGGCGCTGTACGCGAGCGATCCGGCGAGCCATGGAGTTCCCCAGCCCCAATACCTGTGCCTGGATCTGCTGCGCGTGAGCGGGCCGATCTCGCAGATTGCACTGGCGCGCCGCGCCGGCGTCGATACGTCGACGCTCAGTTCGGTCGTGACGCGCCTGGTGGCGAAGCACCTGGTCAAGCGCGTCCCCAACCCGGCGGACGGGCGCGAGAAACTGGTATCGGTGACCGCCGCGGGCCGCGCGGCGGCCGAACGCGCCGCGGGCGCGTATCAGCGGGTGCAGGCCATCCTCATGGCGACCCCCGACATCGATGCGGGACTGTTCCACCGGCTGGCAGCCCCGGTCGCCCATGCCGCAGATCATGCGGCACCCGAATGGTTGACCGATGCCATTCCGGCGGCCGAGAAGGCACGCCTGGCCGTGGTGTTCGAGTCGCCGAGCTTTCTGGTCCGCCGCGCATTGCAACGCTCCGAAGTGGCCATTCTGCGCAGCATCGGCGCCTTCGATCTGACGATCCGCCAGTATGCGGCCTTGCTGGTGCTCCATTTCCACCAGCAATTGGCCGAGGCCGACCTGTGCCGCCTGCTCGGATACGACGCGTCGAATGCGGCCTTGGTGGTGAAGTTGCTGGTGGAGAAGGGGCTCGCCGCGGTGGTCAATCCGCTCGCCAGCGGTCGCAAGCGCTACCGGGCCACACACGCGGGCCGCGCGCTCCTGGCCGACAAGGAGCCCGTGATGCAGCGCGTCGACCGGGCGCTGTTGAAGCCGCTCGACCGCGCGCAGGCCAGGCGCTTCAAGGACATGTTGGCGGCCATCGTGCGCGAGCATGGCGGGCAGGTGCAAAACCCCCTGGTTGCTTTCGACACCGTGACGGCATCGGTGTATTGGCAGAAGCCGCGCTTCGTGCCGGTGAAGTAGCCACTACATCACGAGAACGGGTTTCACCGCGCTGCCGGTCGTGCAGGCCGACCAGGCCGCGGCGATGTCGTGAAACGCGAACTGCGTCACCAAACGATCGAACGGGAAGCGGCCGTGGCGCCAATGATCGATCAGCAAGGGAATGAACAGCTGCGGCGCGGCGCTGCCGCCCAGAATTCCCTGCAGTTTTCGACCGCCGGCAAGCAGCGCGCCGACATTCAGCGCCCATTCTCCCTGGGGCCGGGTCACGAAGCCGGCAGTCCCCTCGTTCGCCAGGCACTCGATGGCCATGGTGTACACCGGGGGCGCCGCGGTGGTGTTGAAGCTGAAGTTGAAGCCGAAGGGTTCGATCTCCTGCAGCGCGCCGAGTGTCGTCGTGTCGGATCGCAGAGCTGCGGTCGCACCCAACTGCAGCGCGAGGTCCAGGCGCTCCTGCGCGACGTCGACCGCCACGATGGACGAGGCGCCGCTCAAGCGTGCGGCCATGATGGCGGCCAGGCCGACGCTGCCCACACCGAACACCACGAGGGATTGCCCGGGACGCAGTCGAAACGCCTCGATCACGGATCCGGCGCCCGTGATGATGCCACAGCCCAAGGGACCCAACAGGTGCAGCGGCGCATCCTCGGGAACCTTGACCGCCGAGCGCTCGGGAACGACCACATGCGATGCAAATGAAGACTGCGCAAAAAAGGCGCCGGCGAGGCGTTCGCCATGCTGGCTCAACGGCGATGAGCCGTCGAGACGCATGCCGGCGAAACTGAGCTTCATGGTGTCGCGGCAATAGGTGGGCCGCGCCGCGCGACAACTCGGACACAGGCCGCACGAGCCGCCGCTCAACACCACCGGGTCGCCGACCTTCAAGCCACGCACTCCGTCCCCGACCTCCTCGACGATGCCGGCTCCCTCGTGCCCGAGGACGATGGGTTTGGGCACCGGCATGCCGCGGCCCGAGTGACAATGCAGATCGGTATGACAGATGCCGGTCGCGACGATGCGCACCCGCACCTCGTCGATGCGCGGGGCCTCGAGGTCGACCTCCTCGATCTGCGGCACCGGTTGCCCATCGCGCGAGACGGCCGCTTGAATTTTCACCAGGGGTCCTTTGCTTGCACGCTGAAGGGCCGGCAGTCGGCGGGGTCGGCTTGATGCCTCGGTCGCTGCACCATCTTGCGTTCGCCGCGCCAGGGCACCTGATCGGCCGCCGTCCAGGCGTTGACGAAGAGGCTGAAGAACACCCATCGGCCGTCCCGCCGCACGAGCTTGTCGTCGCGCGTGCCGATGCCGAAAACGAAGTTCGTGCCGTAGTCGATGTTCAACTGGACGATCTGGAAGAAACATCGGACCCGCACGCCTTCGGCACGCGGTTCCATGATGAAGTGGTTGAACAGGTGCTGGCGGCCGTACCACCAATGCTGCCGGTCGTTCCACAGGCTGCGCGCGTTCGCGATGATGGCCGCGTGGCCGGTGGCCTTGCCCTGCCACAGGTGATCGAACGTGCCATCCTCGGCGAACGCCGACAACAGCAGCTCCTCGTCCGCGAGATCCAAGCCCCAGGCATAGCGGGCATAGAGCTCGGTGATGTCGCCCCGATCCTGGGCGGGCAAATTCTTCGGTACTCCCTCCGGCCAGCAGTCATCGCTCATGATCCCTCCAGCGGTTGTCATCGTCATTGTAATGGTCCGCGGCGCGGCCCGTCATCCCGCCAGTCCCTGCTGCGTGAGGCAGACCGGCACCGCGGAGTTGATGAGCAGGGCCTTGCGCTTCAAGTAACGCTGGATTCCCGAGCGTTTTCCGCCGAGGCCGGAAAAGCCGAAGGAATCCGCCTCGGCGGCCCCGGCCGCGAAGGTCAGGAAGGCGTCTTGAACCGAGATGTTGCCGGCGTTCAGGCGCACCGCGATCGCGCGCGCTTCCTCTTCGGATCCGGCGAGCACCGCGGCGGACAACCCAAAATCCGTATCGTTCGCCAGCGCGACGGCCTGATCGGGGGTGTCGTACGCCATGACCGGGATCACCGGTCCGAAGGTCTCCTCGCGCATGATCTGCATGTCGTGCGTGACGTGGGTCAACACGGTCGGGTGCATGTAGAGACCGCCGTCGAGCGTGAAGCTCTTGCCGCCGCAGCGGATCACGGCCCCCTTGGCGAGGGCGTCGGTCAGATGCGCATCGACGATTTGCGCCTGACGCGCAAAGATGAAGGGCCCGAGACTTCCCTCGAGCGGCCTTGGATGATTGACGCGGACCAGCGCGCAGCGGTCGACCAGCGCGTCCACGAACCGGTCGTGGATCGGCCGCTCGACATACACCCGCTCGATCGAGAAACAGACCTGCCCGCTCGAGGTCAAGGCGCCGCGCACCGCCGCGGACACCGCATGCTCGATGTTGGCGGTGGCCGTGATGATGAGTGGATCCTTGCCGCCCAATTCGAGTTCGCACGGAATGAGCCGGCGCGCGCAGGCTTCGGCCACGCGCCGGCCGTTGGGAACCGAACCGGTGAACGAGACGAGATCCACGGTGTCGACCACCGCCGCACCGGTCGCACCGTCACCAAGAACGAAATCGAACACGGCAGCCAGTTCCGGAACCTCGGCAACGCTCGCCCGCAGCGGCGCGCTGAACCGCGGTGTGACCTCCGAGGGTTTGACCAAGACCGCGCTGCCTGCGACCAGCGGCGGTATCGCGTGCAGCATCGACAACATGGTGGGCGCGTTCCAGGGAGCGATCACACCGACCAGCGGATATGCCTGCAGCACGCTCTCGTAGCGTATGTGGGGCATGGCGGGGGAAACTCCGGATCGCAGCGCCGCCTGAAGTTGGGCCGGTGCCGCCGCACAGGTGCCGCGGATGACACCGACAGTCATCTGCACCGAGATGCGCGAGACCGCGCCATAACCGGTGTCGCGCGAATCGGCCTCGATGATGGCCGCGGCATGGCGCTGCAGGGATTCGGCCCAGCGGTGCATCACGGCGATTCGGCCGTTCAATCCGAGGGCCTCCCATGCCGGCTGACCCGCTCGCAGTCGTCCTGCCCTGGCTGCCACCGCAGCGGCATCCGCCGCCTCGAAGGAGAACTCGGTGTTCCCGCTGCGTGGATCCCTGACGTCGATTCGAGCCGCATCAGCCATCTGCCCCTCCTGCAATTTTGGGCCGCCGAATGCACCCGGGTCGGTGCACTATGAGGATGTCGCATCATATGCCACACGTCAGTATTTTTGCCATCACGATCAACGAATTTCTCGTGATGGCCGAATATTCACGGGAAAAACAGGGTATGAAGCGAGACCATCCTGGCGCGAGGCGCGGAGGGCGGGCTCTTGCCAGGCCGCAGAGGTTTGTATTATACGTACGACGTACTGATTGAACGGCCTGCCGTGCGGCGCTCGGCGGCGGCCGGATTAAAAAATAACATCGGGGCGCGATTGGCAGCGGGAGTACCTGAACATGGCAAGATCATCCCCAGCATCGGGACGTAGCAGCTTTCTCATCGCGGCGGCCACCTGCGTCATCACGCTGCCCGCATTCGGGCAGGCGTCGCAGCCGGCCACGGCGCAACCCGCCGCGCCGGCCGGCGCGGCCGACTCCGGACTGCAGGAGATCATCGTCACCGCCCAACGGCGAACGGAGAATCTGCAGAAGTCCTCGCTCGCGATCCAAGTGCTCGACCAAGACGCGTTGAGCCGCGCCGGCGTCGCCCAGGCACGCGACTTGAACGAAGTGGTGCCCGGACTGCAGATCGCGTTCGGCGGCAACGAAACCCAGACCTTCATCCGCGGCATCGGCGATTTCTCGAGCACGGGATTCGGCCAGTCGGCGGTCGCGTTCAACACCAACGGGGTTTACATCGCGGACCAGGCCTCGGTGGGTCCGATCTTCTACGACACCGCCCGCGTCGAAGTGTTGAAGGGGCCGCAGGGAACGCTGTATGGGCGCAATGCGACCGCGGGTGCGATCAACGTGATCGCCAATCCGCCCGCCGACGCCTTTGGCGGCTACGTCACCGCGGAAGGCGGCAACTATGGCTTGCAGCGTTACGTGGCGGCGATCAATGCGCCGCTGACGGACACGCTGTCCGTCCGTGCGGCCGGGCAGTATGTGGGTCGCGACGGCTACCTGTCCGACGGCACGGATGACGATCAGCAGAAGGGCGGCCGCTTCCAAGTGCTCTGGAAGCCCATGGAAGGGTTCTCCGCGCTGCTCGTCGCCGATTACGAACACCTGGGCGGCGTGGGGCCGGGCGCCGTTCTGCTGCCCCGTCAGCCGGGCACGGGGCCGTTCACCGGGGCGATCAATCCGATCAACAACGCGGCGCTGCTGGCGGCCGCCGATGTGCCGCCGTTTCTGGTGGCGACGCCGGGGTCGGGTCCCCGCCCGACACCGGTGGATTCCACCGGGCTGAACCAGGACGGGCACCGCAGCGATACCCAGCGCAACCTCAGCGGTGAATTCAACTACGATCTGGGCTTCGCCACGCTGACGTTCATACCGGCGCTGCGCACTTCGACGGACACCTACTTCGGGTACGAACCCGGGTTTCCGTTCGGCGACATCGAAAATGTCCGCGAGGAAAGCTACGAATTGCGGCTCGCGAAGGACAGCAGCATCGTCAAATGGGTGGGCGGGGTGTATTTCTTCGACGACCACCAGAGCATCAATCAGTTCGCGACCATCAGCGTGTTCGTCCCCTCCCTCAACACCCAACTGGACGATGCCCTGGTGACCAAGAGCTACGCCGGATTCGGCCAGGCCACGGTCAGCATCGCGGATCCCTTCCGGTTGATCGGAGGCCTGCGCTATACGCACGAAGAGAAGACACTCGATGGAACCCGCACCCAGGTGCCGCTGGGCCCCGACATCGTCACGCCGCTGAATTCCAGCGTGGACTTCAATGCCGTGAATTTCAAGGCGGGCGTCGAGTATGATCTGACCGACATCAACATGCTGTATGCCACGGTGAGCACCGGCTTCAAGGCCGGCGGCTTCAATACCTTTCAAACGCAAAATGGCATCAGCAATGTCTATCAGCCGGAGAAACTCACCGACTATGAAGTCGGGATGCGCAATCGCTTCTTCGACAACCACCTGCAATTGAACGTCGAGGCATTTTACTGGAAGGACAAGGATAGCCAGCAATCGCATCTCGGCTACGATCCGGCCGGCAATCTGCAGTTCGAGACGTTGAACGCCGCGTCCGCCAACATCTACGGCGTCGACTTCGATGTCCAGGTCAAGCCGGCCGACGCCGATACGCTGTCGCTGGTGTTGGAGTACCTCCATACACGCTTCGAGAACTTCGATTACGCCATTCCGACCGCCAACTATTCCGCGGCGTCGGTGGGCTGCACGGCGTCGACCTCGACCACGGTCGCGGGCTACACCAACATCGATTGCTCGGGGAAGCCGCTGCCGCGGGCACCCGACTGGTCCGGTACCGCGGCCTATCAGCATGTGTTCGATGTCCATGCCGGAACGTTGACGGCGGGACTCGATGCCAACTTCGCGTCCCGCCGCTATCTTGCCGTGGATTACATCCCGGTGGAGCGCGCGCCGTCGTATGTTCGCGAGAACGCCACCTTGACCTATACGGCGCCGGGCAACCGTTGGTCGCTCACGGCCTATGGCCGAAACCTGAGCAATCGGGTGGTCTACACGGGCGGCGTGGAGCAGGCGTTGGCGCCGGGCATATTCTATTCCAACATCGATGCGCCACGAACCTACGGCGGACGGGTGACGGTAAATTTTTGACGGTCACGGCCCGGGGAGCCTCATGGACTACGACAGGTACATTGCGGTCTTCAACAGCGGCGACGACGACGTGCTGGTCGATACCTTTTTTGCCGACGACATCGTGTTCACGGGCGGTACCCGCGAGCATCGCGGCAAGACGTCCTTGCGCGAGTTTCTCGCCTGGGCGCACGACGGCGTCCGTGAGGTCATGCGCCCTCAGGCCGTGTGTCGCGACGCGCGTCGCCTGTTCGTCGAGATCGACATGGATTTTAATGCGACCAAGGCTCGGGACGACTTCCCCTTCGGTGCGCTGCGGCCGGGCGACAGCATCACGGTGAAATTCTTCGTGACCTACGACCTGGATCACGCCGGACGCATCAGACGTCTGCAGTCGATGACCTGGCCACCCGGACGTGGCGTGAGCAAGCTGCCGCGACTCGGCGGTCATCCGAGTCAGCTGGCCGCGTATCGCGCCTATGCGGCCGCATTCAGTGCGGGCGACCATGAGCGCTACAGTGCCTTTTATACGGAGGACGTGCGGCTCGAGTTGAGCACCTTGCCGCCGCTGGAGGGCTCGCGCGCCATCGTCGATTTTTACCGCTCGATGTTCAGCCAGGTGCGCGAGACCCTCACCGTCCACAAGCTCCTGGCCGACGACGGTTCCCTGTTCATCGACAGCACCAGCCGTTTCACGGCCATCGCCGATGCGCCGAATTTCGTCGTGGGTGCGCTGTCGGTCGGCGAGAGCATCGAGGTGCGCGTATTCGTCTACTACACCCTGCGCGACGGCCTCATTTGCAACATCAAAGTCGCGCGCGCAGGAACGCCCGTCAAGCTTGCGGATCGCTGACCGGGGTGGGTTGCAGCGGGATCAACAGGTGCGAGTCGTACCGCCCGCCGGTCCACAGGACATGGGATCCCTGATTGCGGGTCTCCTCGTGGCGCGCGAAGGGAAGTCTGGGCAGTGCGTCGGTGTAGATGTCGTGGCCCTGTACGACGACCCGCAGGGTCTCGCCCTTCTCGAACTTCGTGGCCGACGGCCAGATCTCGATGTCCACCGGCACGATGTCGCCGGGCGCGAGCGGCATTTCGGCCTCGTGCGAATGCACCGGTTGCCATTCGGTGGATCGACCGGCGTCGAGCGCCCGATGACTCACGCGCAGCCAGCCGAGCGCGACCGGGCCGTTCTCGTAGAACGCGTAAAAGGTCATGCCGACCAGCGCGCCCGTCCGGTCGAGCTTTTGCAGCGCGACGAACAAATCCGCGTCCGCGGATCCGCGCGCGTCGATCCACAGGCGCAGCTTGGCGTGGCCGGTGATCTCGGCCGGCGCAGGAAAGGTGTAATCGAACCAGGCTCGGCCGTCGCGAGCGTCATAACCGATGGACGCCGGAGCCGCGGGCCGCCGGCGGCCGAGACGTGCCGGCGCGTCGAGCCAAAGTGGAACATACCGCGTCTCGGCAAGCGGCCAGTGGGCCGCGAGGCGCTCGCCGGCCACGCCGGCCCGTTCGCGAATCTCCAGTCGCACCGCGGGCCACGCCGGCACCGACGTGCCGCGTTGTTTCAGGAAATGATCGAAGAATTCGCGCTGCCGGACCCTGCTCTCGGGCCGATAATAATGCGCCCACTTCTTCTGGCCGTGCACCTCGAGCCATTTCTGCCGCGACCGGATGCGCTTGAACGCTTCCAGCGTGCCGCGCGTGTGCAGGCCCTGATCGGCCCAACTGGCGACCACATAGGCCGGAGTCTCGATAGCCTCCAACGCGATTTCCTTCGACGCCCAGTACGCATTCCATAAGGGATGTGCCCGCACGTTCGCCCAGGTGTCCTCGGTGCGACCCAGCGAAAATCGAATATTGTCCGATGCCCGCGGCGTGAATCCGGTTTCCGGTATACCGCCGTGATAGGCAAACTCGCGATACCAATCCGAGAAACCCTCCCACGGGTTGATCGCGGCCAACGCCGGCGGTTTGAGCGGCGCGACCAGGTATTGGATGCACGCCAGGTAGGAGACGCCCGTCATGCCGACCTTGCCGTTCGACCAGGATTGTGATGCCAGCCATTCGATCGTGTCGCGACAATCCTCGGCCTCGAGCGCGCCGTTATGATGAAAGTCGCCTTCGGACAACCACGCGCCACGGGGATCGACGTACGCCACGGCATAGCCATGCGCTCCCCAGAACACCGGATCCGGTGCCTCGAACGCCGTCAGCGGGGACAACCAATCGGGATCGACGCCGGAGGCCGGCCAGAACACGTGATTGCTGCGTCCGTGCTTACCGTAGGGACTCCACGCCAGCAGCAGAGGCAGGTCCGTCTGCCGGCCGACGGGGCGGTGAACATCCGCGTAGATGCGGGTTCCGTCGCGCAAGGGCACGGCGATGTTGCGTTCGATGAGCAGACCCTGGGCCTCGAAGCAATGATACTCGGCGCTCGGCAGGGGCGGCTTGTTGGGCGCGGTGTGCGGATCGACACCCGGACGCATGATGAGGGCGATATCGGCGTCCTCATCCATTGGAGAAGGGAGGTGGCGACAACGCTTCATCGTCCAGATATTAATCAGGCACGAAAGAACGCCGGGTGGTTACCGCTTACGAATAGCACTGCGTGATTTTTCAAAACTTACCGCGGATGCCCGCCTTCCAGGTCAAGCCGTACGTATCGAAGTACACCGGATTCGTGGGATACCCGTTACCGCCCGGGGCGACCGGGGGATCCTTGTTGAGCAGATTGTTGATCGACGCAAACACCTGTAAGTGTTGGTTTACCGCGAAGGTGCCCGATAGGTTCACATAGGTGGCGGAGGCGACCGAGTTGTTGCTGATGCTGTTCGGGTTGGTCGTCGAATAGCCCGCTTCACCCGGAGCAATCGCTTCGCCTCCAAAAGCGGACAGGGTTTCATATTTTCCCTGCCCGATGTACCGGACCTGCACGGTCGCCGTTACCGGGCCGGTGGCGTAGGTGGTGAAAAAATTCGACTGCCAGCGCGGCGACGTATTGAAGCCGCCGAACGCAGCGGTCGGACCGGTCTGACCCGCATAATTTACCGGCGGGGAACCGAGTCCGTTGTCGACCGTCATGTTGTACAGCAATGAAGTCAACAACCGGAATTGAAGGTCGCCGTTCAGGGAATTGTTAAATTCCTGCAGCGGCAGGCGGTAGCTGGTCTCGAAGTCAACGCCTTTGGTCTCGAAGCTTCCAAGATTGACCGCGGTATTGTTGATCGACGAGATGGTGCTGAAATTACCCGGCGTTCCAAAAGTGATGCGGTCGCAGAACGCCGTCTGACCCGCATAGCAAAGGTTCACGATGTTTTGCACCCCGAGGCCAAACGGCGGGCCTGAAATGGGATCGTGCAGAATGATCCGATACCAATCGGCGGAAAACTGGAATCTCTCGAGAGGACCCGACTTCGGGGCGAACACGAATCCGACCGTCGTCGTATCGGCTTTCTCGGGTTCGAGGTTGATGTTGCCGCCGGTCAGCGCGGTGACCACCTGACTTTGCTGGTTGACCGGATTGACGATGGTGCCAAACGGCCCACCGGCCGTGACTGCGTACGATTCGTACAACTCGCGGAAGCCTGCCGCGCGCACGTCGCGCGAACGTGTGGCACGCACTCGAAACCAGTCGGTGAGATCCCAAATGCCGCTGAACTTCCAACTGGGAATGTTATGCGTGACCGTGTCGCCGTCGTTCGAGGACCCATACGTCTCGTCCGTGTTCTTGTTATCGGTCTCGCGGATCGCCCCGTCGAACTCGACATACTTGGCCAAGGGCAGATCCTTGAGAGCCGGCACATTGATCTCTCCGTAGCCTTCCAGCACGGAGACCTTGCCCGCGTAGTCGAGGCCGTAGCCGAGAAAGTAGTCATCGTAATAGGGCTGATCTTGAAGGTCGTGGGTGACATTGGCCGTATCCTGGCGCGCCTCGGCACCGAAGGAGGCCTTCACCGGCCCCGCACCGAAGCCGTCGAACAGGTCGCCATGCACGTTGCCCGACACGACTGCCTGTTTGAGCGTGGAGAGCTCCCGAAGAGTTCGGAACGCGTAATTCAGGGCCGCGCGATTGGCCGAGTTGCTGCCGAAGAGGTTCAGCGGGACGCACCCTGCGGCGGCCGCACTATAATTGGGTCCGGGCAGCGTCGCCGCGCAAACGATATTGCCTGTCGCCGGGTCGCGAACCGCATTCAATGCGTATTGCAGGTAGGTGCCGACGACGTTGTTGTCGAGAGCCTGGTTGTTGTTGTTCACGCCGTATTCAAAGTATGTGTCAAACGCCCACGTCGAGGTGATCTTGCCGTTGAGCCCGCCGGTCACGCGTACGGTATCGTTGTAAGTCGCATTGCGGGCGGGATCGATGCCATTCACGTCGTAGCCCAACAATGCACCCCCCGCGGGCAGTGCGTTGGCGCCGCCGGGCTGAAATTGAGCGGGCAAATACGCGTTATTGGCCGCGATGGAACTGCTGAGGGGAACGAAGGCGCCGCTCGCGACCTCGAGCGCGATCGGACCGATGGCGCCATTGGCAACGGGATTCACCGCGTCGCTACGCGCGTAGGAGATTTGCAGGAACGAGGTCAGAGTGTCGGTGATTTTGAAATCCACATCCGCGAGTCCCGTGTAGCGCTTGACCGCCGGCCGTAACGTGGTGCTGTCGTAGGCGCCTATACCCGCAGCGTCGGCGCCCTGACTGTACCCGAAGGTGCCTGCGCCATCGGGGTAGCTGCCGGGGTTGAAGGGAGCGGCCGCCGTGCCCGCGGCATTGAAAATGTACTGCGGTCCGAACGGCACACAGACGGGAAACGAGATGTTGCACGGCGTGAGAACGCCGGTACGGCTCTGATTGGCGAGCGTGCCGTTGGGCCCGATGATGTAATGTGGCAGTCCGTTGGGCGGAATGGCAGGGCCGCCTGGGCCTGCCGGGGCCCCGTCATACAAGGAGTTGGTGTACATGGCCTCGCCCGACTTGCACCAGTCGCGTACCTGCGAGCACAAACCGATATCCTCCGCGTTTTCATATTCCGCACCGGCAATCAAATGGGCGCGTCCGTCGGCCAAGTCGCTGCCGTAAGCCACGGAAAAATGAGGGGTGCCGCCGTCATGGTGTGAGGTTTGACTGTAGTCGGCCTGCGCTTTGAATCCATCCAGTTTTTTGTCGAGGATGATATTGACCACGCCGGCGACGGCGTCGGACCCGTAAATGGCGGACGCGCCACCCGTGACCACTTCAGTTCTTGCCACCAGCATCGAGGGGATCAGCGTGACGTCGACGCCGCCGCCGGTGGCCGTCGGCACGACGCGCTCGGTATCGATCATGGTCAGCGTGCGCGTGCCGAAGAACGGGTTCAGACCGCGCAGATTCGCGAGCTGTGCGCCCACGTTGAAATTACCCAGGCCGACGTTATTGGCGGCGAAGAAATTGGAGTTTTGCGGCAATTCGCCCAGTACCTCGCCGACGTTGGTCAGGGCGAGATTTTCAATGTCCTTGGAGTCCAGCACGGTAACTGGATTCGGCGTGGTGAAGGTCGAGCGCGTGATACGCGAACCGGTGACGACGACCTCGTCGAGAGCCGCATCCTTGCCGTCCTTAGGGAGTGGCGCAGTCTCCTGTGCCGCTGCGAGCTGGGGTGTGCTCAGTACCCCCGCGAATGCAGCTATCCCCATCGAAGCCAGCCAAACACATCCAAGCGTCAAACCACCCGAACCGGACAGTAAAGTCTTCATGGTGCTCCCCCGCATTTTCTTTTTTTATTCGCTGGCAGACTTTATAAACGTCTGCGTGGCCGAGTCTAAGCGCAGTTTTCAAAATCCGCAATAATTGAGAAATGCTTAAGTGGGTAATATTTTTTCCGACTCTTGCAGGTCCAAGTGCCGCGGTTGGTTACAGTCGAGGTACGGATGAGGCGCTCACAGAAACCGACGGAGTTGGAGCGGCGCAGGGCCCGGGTTTGTCTTGCGTATTGTTCAACGCGCACGTCGCGTTGCCCGCGACGGTGCTCGCAAGACGAAGAACGATCCCGGTCAAGCGGCATGCGCCGCGTCGATGGGTGCCGGTGGCGGTTGCCCGAGAATCAGGTCGGCGCCTTTCTCGGCAATCATCACGACCGCGGCATTGGTGTTCCCCGCGATCAGCGTCGGCATGATGGAGGCATCGACGACCCGCAGATTCGCCACGCCGCGCACGCGCAATTCCGGATCGACGACGGACTCGGGATCGCCGCCCATGCGGCAGGTCGATGCGGGATGATGCACGCCGGCGGCGGTGCGGCGAACGTACTCCGTCAGTTGGGCCGTGTCACGAAGCGCGGCTCCCGGCACCAATTCGGTTCCCTGGTACTTGGCGAAGGGTGGTGACCCAAGGATCTGCCTCGCCAGTTGCAAACCGAACAGGACCGTGGCCATGTCATCGGGATGATCCAGGTAATTTGGATCGATGAGGGGTGCGACGGCGGGATCCGGCGACGCGAGCGTGACCGTGCCACGACTCTTCGGACGGCTGGCGATGGAAATGATGCCGTACCCGTGCTCCAGCGGCAGGGGTTTCAGGGAGCGGGCGGCCGGCATGAACACCAGCTGCAGATCCGGACGTGGCAGGTCGGGCCGGCTGCGGGTGAACCCCGTGGCCTCGAACACGTTGCCGCTGATCGGGCCGCGGCGAAACAAGCCGTATTCGATGAGATTCCAGAGGTTGCGGGGAAGCGCGCGCCAGGTGAAGCCGTACGGGTCGGTGCTGTCGGTTAGCATGCGCACTTCCGCCGACGGATGATCGCGCAGATTGCGACCGACCTCCGGCAAATGATGTGCCACTTCAATCCCGAGCTCGGAGAGCGCCTCTCCGTCGCCGATCCCGGAACGCAGGAGGATGGCGGGCGAGGCATAGGTTCCGGCGCACAAGATAACTTCGCGCCGCGCGAGAATACGCCGGCCAACGCCGTGGATTTGCAAATCCACGCCGATCGCCTTGCGATTCTCGACGAGGATGCGGGATACGTGGGCGTGCGTGAGAACGGTGAGATTCCGACGGTGCTTCGCCGGATTCAAGAAGGCCGTGGCGGCGGAGACCCGGCGTCCGTGCCGGATGTTCGCCTGGCGCGTGCCGAAGCCGTCCGGGTCCGCCGCGTTGAAATCGGCGTTGACCGGCAAATTCAACGCGGTCGTCGCCTCGATGAAGCGGTGCACGAGGGGATTGGGGCGGGCGATGGAGACGACGTTCATCGGGCCGCCCACGCCATGGTAGACGGAGTCGACATACGCTTCATTATTTTCGGAGCGGAGAAAATACGGCAGCACGTCCTCGTAGCGCCATCCCGGATTCCCGGCCGCCGCCCAATCGTCGAAGTCCCCTGGGTGGCCTCGAAAGTAGACCATGCCATTGATGGAACTCGATCCACCGAGCACCCGACCGCGCGGAATGATCACGGACCTGCCGTCGAGATGCCGTTGCGGGGCGGTCGAATACCCCCAGTTCAAACGTGGGTTCTGTATCGCCATGCCGATCAACGGCGGCACGTGAATGGGAAGATAGGTGTCCGCGGGTCCGGCTTCGATCAGGCAGATGCGAGATCGGCGATCTACCGATAGGCGGTTGGCAAGCACGCAGCCCGCCGTCCCCGCACCGATGATGACGTAATCGAACGGATCGTTGTTGTTGGTCGACGACATGGGGGACCCTCACGCGACCGTCAGGCCGCCGTCCACGACGAGTGTGTGCCCCGTGATGAACGAGGCGGACGACGAACAGAGCCAGATCACCGCTGCCGCAATCTCGGCGGGCTCCGAAATGCGGCCCACCGGCACGCTCTCGGCAATGGTATCCAGATCGACCTGACCGGCCACCATGCGCGACAACAATCCGGTGCGCACGGGGCCGGGCGCGACGACGTTGATCCGTATATTGGCACGTGCATTCTCCAGCGCGGCCGCCTTCGACAGGCCAATGATGGCGTGCTTGCTGGCGCTGTAGACGCCGACCTGCGGGATCGAGACCACGCCGGCGCTCGAGGAGGTGTTGACGATTGCGCCGCCGCCTCGCTCGAGCATGTGCCGCAGCTCGTGTTTCAGGCAGAGCCAGACGCCCTTGAGATTGACGCCGATGACGCGATCGAAATCCGCTGCGCTGATGTCGTGGATCGGGCCATAGGGGCCTTCGACACCCGCGTTGTTGAACGCGAAATGGATCCGGCCGAAGGTCTCGGCCGCCCGCTCGACCAGCCGCATCACCTGGGCCTCGTCGCGCACGTCGGTCTGAACGAAGCAGGCGCGTGCCTTCCCGCCCTCATTGATTCGCTGTTCGATGCGCTGTCCCAGGTCCGGTTCGAGGCCCGCCAACACGACGTTGCAGCCTTTGTCGGCGAACCCGTCGACCGCCGCCTCGCCGATGCCCGAGGTTCCCCCCACGATCAGCGCACTCTTGCCTGCAAACTCATCGGACATGATTTCTTCCCAAACTGGTGGCCAGGTTACATGGCGGTAAAACCACCGTCGGCCATGAGGATGGCGCCGGTGACGAAACTCGATAGGGGTGATGCGAGAAACGCGATCACGGCTGCGATTTCCTCGGGTTGCCCCGACCGCCCCAGCGCATGCTTGACGCCGAAGCTTGCCAGGAGTTCGCGACCATTGGGGACGATGCCGTCCAGAATGCCGGTGACGACGGCGCCGGGCGCCACGGCGTTGACGCGGATTCCGCGGCCGCCGTATTCGACCGCCAACGCCTTGGTGAGCTGAGCCACCGCCCCCTTCGAGGCGGCGTAGGCGCACTGATCTGCGATGCCGATGACGCTCGAGATGGACGCCACGTTGACGATCACGCCCGATCCACATTGGGCCATCCAGCGCAGCGCTTCCCGGGAATGCAGGAAGGCGCCGCGCACGTTGGTGCGGAGAATTCCGTCCCATTCGTCGGCGGTCGTGTCGAGAATGGACTTCGCCAGAAGGCGGCCGGCGTTGTTGATGAGGATGTCGACGGTCCCAAAGTGTTGCCGGGCCAGAATCATCGCGCGTTGCGCCGTGTCCTCCTCGGCGCAATCCCCGACCAGCGTGACGACGCGCCCGTCCTGGGCCAGATCGTCGACCGCGGGCTTGATGTCCTCGGCAATCACGTTGGCCCCGCAGCTCAGCAGGAGCTCGACGGTCTTGCGCCCGATGTCCCCGGCCGCGCCCGTCACGATCGCCACCTTGCCATTCAGTCCAAACGCAGCGTCCGCGCTCATGGCGAAGGATCCGCGGCGCCGGCCGTCGGCAACCCCTCGAAGCGCCAGGCGGCGCCATCGGTCTTGACGTGACCCGCAATGGGCGCGCAGAAGTGGGTGCCGATCACCAGCACGGGACGGTCGGCCGCCGCCTCGACGAAGGCGAGCCGCTGCGCCGCGCCCACCTTGATGTCCATGTCGAAGCGCGCGGTGTGAGTCGGCAGCGCGATCTGGATCGGATGATGCATGAGGTCGCCCGTGATGACCGCATTCTCTCCGCGGGAGGAGATGCGCACGCTCACATGTCCCGGCGTGTGCCCGGGCGTGTGTTCGAGACTGACCTCCTCATTGATCCGATGATCCGTCTCGACGAAATCGGCGAGTCCGGCGTCCGTGATGGGCGTGACACATTCGTCGATATGCAGCAGATTGTGGTACCCGTGGGTCCGATACAGGACCATCCAATGCTCGTACTCTTCTCGTCCGAATAGATACCGCGCATTCGGGAAGGTGGCCGTCCATTTCCCATCCTTCAGCTGCGCGTTCCATCCGACATGGTCGAAATGCAGATGGGTGCACAGGACGATATCCACGTTATCCGGCGTCACGCCGATCGAGGCCAGATCGTTCAAATACTCGGACTTCAGATTGCAGAAGACCTCGTATTCCCGTTGACGGTCGGCGCCGATGCAGGTGTCGACGATGATGATTTTGCCGCCCGCCTTGACGACGAATCCCTGGAAATTAATGCGCATCCGACCGTCGGGCGTGATGTAGTGAGGAGACAGCCACGGTATTTGCAGGGCCATCTCGGGCGTACCGCCCTCCAACAGCACGGACATGTCGTCCTCGAGTTCGACCACCTCCGCGATGCTGAATATCTCCACATCGCCGACCTTCCATGCACTCACCCGCTTGCCAGCCATCGTGATCTCCTAGAAGGGTTGTCTTGTTACGTCGTTCGAATCGAGCATCGCGGGGGCCGGCGCATCCCGCCCGAGCACCAGGTCCGCCGCCTTCTCGGCGACCATGACGGTCGGCGCGTTGGTGTTGCCGCCGATGATGCGCGGAAAGATGGATGCGTCCGCGACGCGCAGACCGTCGACGCCGCGGACCTTGAGTTCGACATCGACGACCGAATCGGGGTCGCTGCCCATTCTGCACGTGCCGACGGGATGATGCACCGTCGCCGCGGTCGCGCGGATGAACCGCTCGATGTCCGCCTCGCTGGTGGCGCGCGTGCCGGGGAGGTCTTCGCTCGCCTGGTAACGGGAGAACGGAGCGGCGCTCAAGATGCGGCGGCATAGCTTGACGGCGCGTACCATGCGCGCAAGGTCCTCCGGATGCGCCAGGAGGGCCGGGTCGATGAGGGGTGGGTCGAGCATGCTCGGGCTCGAGAGCGTGATGCGGCCGCGGCTCTGCGGATACAGCAGGACGGGGCTGACACCGAAACCATGGCCGAGGGGTATCGGAATGCCGGGCCGCGGAAATTTCGCAGGCTGGAAGACGAATTGAAAGTCCGGCCGGTCGAGCCCCGGGTCGGTCCGCAGAAAGGCCGCGGACTCGAACACATTGCTCGAGAGCGGGCCGCGTCGCGCAACCACGTATTCGAGGACATTCCACAGACTCCGCGGTACGGTGCGCAGGGACACTCCGTAGGGGGCGGTGTCGCGAGTGCTCATGCGTACCGGGGAGGCGAGGTGATCCTGCAGATCGCGTCCGACAGCCGGCAGGTGATGGACCATGGGAATGTCGAGGCTCGCCAGTGGGTCACGGTCGCCGATGCCCGAGCACAGCAGGAGTTGCGGCGAGTGAATCGCGCCCGCGCAGAGAATGATCTCGCCCAGGGCCTCGTACTTCACCTTCTGCGACTCCTGCAGAACGTCGACCGCGACGGCGCGCCGTCCCTCGAACAGCACGCGGAGCACGCGGGCACCCGTCACGACGGACAAATTACGGCGGGCGCTCGCCGGCGCGAGGAACGCGGTCGCGGTGGATTCGCGCTGTCCCTGGCGGATGGTAGCCTGACGAAGTCCGACGCCCTCCGGTCTCGGACCCACGAAATCCTCGCAACGGGGAAAACCCAGTCCGACCACCGAATCGATGAACGCCGTGCTCATTCGATTGGGTCGCGTGGGAAAGCGGACGTTGATGGGACCGTCATGCCCGTGATACGCGGATGTCGGGTAGTCTTCATTGTTCTCCGAACGCGTGAAGTAGGGGAGCACGCGCGCGTATCCCCAGCCCGCCGCGCCGGCTCGCGCCCAATCCTCGTAGTCGAGAGGATGTCCGCGGTGATAGACCATGCCATTGAGCGAGCCCGAACCGCCGAGCACGTGACCACGGGGAATGGGGATACGTCTGCCGTCGAGCCCCGGCTGCGGCGCGGTCGTCAATCCCCAATTGAACGGCGGATGACCGATCGCCGCGGCCACCGCGGCAGGCGTGCGAATGTAGGGATGCCGAGCCGAGCCGCCGGCCTCGAGGAGGGCGACCGTGTGCCGACCGTCTTCGGACAGCCGCGCCGCGAGCGCACAGCCCGCCGAGCCGGCGCCGATCACCAAGTAATCGAAGCGCCGCGAACCGCCGGAGGTTCCGTTGCTCACAGCGCGGCCATGATTCCACCGTCGATATGGATGACCTCGCCATTGATGAAGGACGCCGCGTCGCTCAACAGATAAAGCGCGGCCAGCGCGACTTCGCGTTCCGTGCCCAAACGGCGCAGCGGAATGGCGGCGATGCGCCGCGCGTATTCGGCCGGACTGGTCAGGCCCATGGCGCCCGGGGTTGGAATGGAGCCGGGCGCCAGCGCGTTCACACGGATTCCCTGAGGGCCGAGTTCGGCCGCCAACGTGCGCGTCAGCGAGGCGACGGCGGCTTTGGTCATGGCATAGACGCTGGTGCCGGGCACGCCTCGTTCGGCGACGGGCGATGTCATGTGAATCAGGCTGGCGCCCGACGGTCGGCGATACTCGAGCAGAGCCTGAACCCCCCAGACGGCGGCCGTGATGCCGATGCCGAGCATTCGGTCCAAGGTTTCCTGTGTCACGAGATGAATGGGCTGGTATTGGATCAACGCGGCATTGCTGATGACGGCGTCGACGCCGCCGCATTTGTGGGCGAGGCCCGCTGCGGCGGACATCAAGGTGTTCCGATCGGTCACGTCGCCGACGACAGGAAGGATATGTCCCGAATGTTCACCGCTCGCGGCGATGACCTCGCGCAACAAGGCTTCGTCGATGTCGACCGCCGCGACGTCGGCTCCGCCCAGCACCGCCTCCAACACGATCGCGCGCCCAAGACCACGCCCCGCCCCGGTGACGAGGATTGCTTTGCCCGCGATATCGAAAGGTGTGGCCACTCCCTTACCTCCGCGCTCTACTTTGGAGCGTATTGTATTATCCTCATACATCGTTGCGATGCAACTCCGCCCGGCGCGCCGACCGGGCCGGATCAGAGCCGGACCAGGGCCGGCCAACACCCGCCCGCGCGGTGGCGTCGCTGCAGCTCCCTTGAGGAGCGTCATACTATAATACATACTTGCGCGACAACGACGGGGGAGTCATGGCGTGAAATTGAACGAGACCTTCGAGGCTCAGGGCTTGGCGGTGCCGCTGTCGGGCGAGGTCGACCCCGCCTTCGAGGGCGTCGTCGATGCCTTCATGGCCAATTACCGCGAGGAGGAAGAGGTGGGTTCCGCGGTTTGCATCGTGCGAGATGGACGGCCGATCGTCGACATCTGGGGTGGTTGGAAGGAGGGATCGCGGCAGCGGGAGTGGCAGGCGGATACGATCGTCTGCGTCATGTCGGTGTCGAAAGGGATCGCCGCCTTCGCCTTCAACATGCTGATCGAACGTGGCCTGGTGGACCTCGATGCACCGGTGGCCCGGTACTGGCCCGAATTCGCACAACAGGGCAAGCAGGATATTCCGGTTCGATATCTTCTCGACCACCGCTCGGGACTTCCCGTCATCAATGACCGCATGTGGCCGGGGGCGATTTACGACCGGGCGGCGATGGTCGACGCGATCGCAGCCCAGGCCCCGATGTGGCAGCCTGGAACCACGGCTGCCTATCAGGTCACCGTGCAGGGCTATATGCTCGGCGAGATCATGCGACGCGTGACCGGCAAGACGATGACGCCCTTCGTGGCCGAGGAGATTGCCGGGCCGCTGCACGCGGACTTTCTCCTGGGCGGCCTGGGTAAACGAGATCAGCGGCGGTGCGCGGAGGTGCTGCCGAACATGGGCTCGACGCTGCTCGCGGCCAAGGACGACCACGGTGAATCGCTGCGCTCGAAGATCATGCTGCAATATCCCACGGAGCCGTGGTCGGTGACGCTCAATTCCGCCGAGTGGCGCGAGAGTGAAATCGCGAGCGGCAACGGGCACGGAACCGCGCGAGGCATCGCCCGCATCATGGGAGCCTATGCACGCGGCGGCGAGGTGGATGGGATCCGCCTGGCAACCCCGGCCACCATCGACACCATGATCACCGAACAGCATCAGCAGATCGAAGTCGTGCAGGATCGTCATTATCACCAGGGCCTCGGCGTGCTGTTGAACTCTCCCGATGCGGTCTATATGGGTCCGAATCCGCGCGCGTTCGGGCATCATGGCGTCGGCGGTTCGATCGGCTTTGCGGACCCCGACGCCAGGATCGGCTTTTCCTATGTCGCGAATCGATTCCATGCGGTGGGCACCAACGGCCCGCGCGCACGCCGGCTGATCGATGCGCTGTATTCGGCGCTCTGACCGGCTGATGCCGGCGGCTTGGATGGCCGGGCTGGTCCTCGCCGTTGCCTGGGGCTCGCCCGGTCGTGCGCCCGCCGCAGAAACGTCGCCCGGATGTTCCGGCGCCGCCAGCGGCGGCATCGAATTTCTCTGCGGACCCCATAACGTGGAAGATCTGGCGCGAATTCCGGGCAGCCCGCTGCTGATCGGCAGCGGCGGCGCGGGTGCCGCACCGGCCGGTGCGCTGTATCTGATCGACACCCATGCCCGAACCGGCGTGGTGCTTACGCCGGACCTGACAGGCAAGGCGTGGGACGAGTACGGCGGCTGTCCGGGCGCCTTGGACCTGCGGACCTTTCACCCCCACGGAATCGCGTTACGCCGCGGCAGCGCAAACCATCATCTGCTCTATGTCGTCAATCATGGTGCACGCGAATCGATCGAATTATTCGACGTGGATGCGACGGCGGCGCCGCAGCTCGCGTGGGTGGGGTGCGTGCTTCTGCCCGATGGCGCATCAGGCAATGCGGTGGCGCCGCTACCGGACGGCGGTTTCGTCGCCACGCAGTTCTTCGACACACGCCGCGGCGATTGGATACGGCAGTTGGTCGGTTTGGAGCGCACCGGCGCCGCGTTCGTCTGGCACGCGAAGGATGGATTCCGGCAGATCTGCGGCAGCGTGGCCTCCGGTGACAACGGCATCGAGGTGAGCGCGGACGGGCGTTGGGTGTTCGTCAACCTCTGGCCCGAGAACCGCATCGTGCGGCTGTCGCTCGACGGCAGCAGGAAGGCGGCGAGCATACCGGTCGACTTCATGCCCGACAATTTGCATTGGGGTGAGGACGGCACGCTGCTGGTCGGCGGGCATATCACCAGCATGCGCCTGATCGCGGGCTGCAAACGACAGGCATGCCCCGTCGACTGGGCGTTGGCGCGTCTCGACCCTGCAACGCTGAAGGTCACGTATCTGCTGTGGGAAAAAGGCTCTGCCGCATTTGATGGGGTGACCGGCGCCCTCGAGGTCGACGGCGCTCTATGGTTGTCGACGTTTCGCGGCGACCGGGTGGCCAGCATCCGGTTGCCGCTGCCGCCGCTGCGCTGAGTCCGCGCGCTGCCGGCAGCGGCGCTCAGGCAACCTGGGCGGTGTTTTGTGCGCGCGCTGCGACGACGCGTAACGGCAGTTTGGCCGGGCCATGACCGATGGTGGTCAACCACGGCACCATGTCGCCGGCGACCTCGAAGCGCTCGACGCGCCGCGCCGCCTCGCTCAGCAGTACATGCGCTTCGAGTTGGGCGAGAACCCGGCCGACGCAGGCATGGATCCCGTAACCCCAGCCGACCTGCTTCTTGAGATCGCGCTTGATGTCGTATTGATCGGGATCGGCCCAGGCGCGCGGGTCGCGATTCGCCGCGGCGAACATCAACCCGACGCGCTGACCCGCGGGCACGCGGTATCCGTCGACGTCGACCTCGCGGGTGGTGATGCGGCCCGCCATGCGCGAGGGGGAGTCCCAACGAAGACTCTCATCGAATGCGGCCCGCACGAGTTTCGGGTCGGCGCGCAGCTTTTGATACTCGGCCGGGAACAGGGCGAAGGCGCGCAACGCATTGGCCATGGTGAGCACCGTCGTGTCGGCGCCGGCGGAGAGCACGGTCAGGGTCAGGAGTTTGGCTTCGGCTTCCGTGATCACCTTCTCGTCCGCCAACTCGTAGATCGCCATGCCGATGCCGCCGGGCGCGAGATTCTCGCGATTGCAACACCGCTCGAGCCAGGCAAGCACGGGTTCGATCCCGGTCATGGCCTCGTGAAAGAGTTCGTTTTGCGGCCCGAGGGTGGCCCAGACCATGTGTCCAAAGGCGCTCATGTTCTCGCGTCCCTCGACCCGCATGCCGAACGCATCCGGGAGCGCCTTGAAGACGAAGCGCCGGGTGATGTCGCTCACGGCGTCGATGGTCTCGCCCTCCCGCGAGAGGACATCATCGAAGATCGCGACCGCGTCTCGCTCGAAGGACGTTCGCATGCCCTCGATGAGGGCGGGGGAGAGCGCCTTGGTCATTGCTGCACGAATGTGGGTATGCCGCGGTGGATCGTCCGTGAGCAGTATTTCAGGGCGCAGCGAATCCGGGTCATGCCACGGCCGGGAGGTATTGGAAAAAGTCTTCCAATCGAGCAGCCCTGCCGTAACGCTGGCGTGGCGTGAAATCAGGACGGTTCCGTCGGCGAGCCGGACCACCGGGGCGAACTCGCGCAGCGCGTCGTCGACATGGCGCGCGTCGATGACGGACTCGCGGCTGAACACGTCGATGTCGTAGTCAGGGATGGTCTTGCTCATCGTTGCAAACCTCGCGGTTCGGCTGGCGCCGGTTCAGGTGGCGTCGGGTTTTTGGGCGGCGGCGTCGAGTTCCGCAAATACCTCGCGCGCCAGGCGAAAGCTGTCGACGGCGGCGGGCACGCCGGCATAGATCATGACTTGCAGGAAGACCTCGGCTATTTGCGCGCGGGTCAGCCCGTTGTTCAGGGCGCCGCGGATATGGGCCTTCAGCTCATGGGGACGGTTGAGCGTGCCGATCATGGCGAGGTTGATCATGCTGCGCTGAGCCTTGTCCAACCCTTCGCGGCCCCAGACCGCGCCCCAGCAGTACTCGGTCACGAGTTCCTGCAGCGGTTGATTGAAATCATCCATGGTCGACAGGGCCTTCTGTACGTAGGCCTCGCCCAGGACGTCGGTGCGTATTTTCAGTCCCTTTTCGAATAGTTCGCGCGACATGTCGCCCTCTTTGATGATCCCGATGAGAATTACGCTGGCCGGTCCGGATCCAAGCCCGAATCGGACTCGACAATCTTGGCCATCGCAGTGAAATCCGAATCGGCGCCCAGGGTGCTCACCGTGCGCTCCAGCAGCGCCTGCACCGCGTCACCCACCGTCAGCGGGACGCCGAGAGCGACCGCCGTCTCGACACAGAGGCGCACGTCTTTCAGGCACAGGCCGGACGCGAAGCCAAAGTCGAAGCTCCTGGGCAGTACCGAGCGGGGCCACTTGTCCTGGGTGGCGCTGTTACGGCCGGTCGAGGCGTTCAACACCTCGATCATGCGTGCCGGGTCGAGCCCGGCCTTGATGCCGATGGTCATGCCTTCGGCGGTGATGGCGATGGCGCAGGCACCGAGCAGGTTGTTGACGAGCTTCATGGTTTGGCCGGCGCCCGGCGTCTCGCCCATGAAGAACGGCTTGCCGAGCGTTTCGATGAGCGGCCGCACTCGTTCCCACGCCGCCTTGGGTCCCGCAACCATCAGCGAGAGCTTGCCCTCGCGCGCGCCCTTGATGCCGCCGGAAACCGGCGCCTCGATCGAGGCGATGTTGCGGGCGCGTAATCCTGTCGCGAGCTGTGCGGCGACGTCGGGCCCCGACGTGGACAGGTCGATCACGATCTCCAGGCGATCGCCGTCGATCAAGCCATCCGCGCCGAGCACGACATCGCGAACCACCCGCGGCTGGGGCAGGCTGGCAAACACGATCGACGCGGCATCCGCGACCTCGCGAACGCTGGCGGCGATGCGGGCGCCGCGTGCGACGAGCGCCTCGCACGCCGACGCCTGCACGTCGAAAACGACCACATGATGACCAGCGTCGAGCAGCCGACCTGCCATGGCGCCGCCCATCCGGCCCAGACCGATAAATCCAAGGTCCATGGCACTACCGCAAGGCGCGCTTCGGCTTCGGTTCGGTTTGAAACTGCGAGCGCATCGCGGCGTCGCTGGCATTTTCGATGTGGCGCACGGTCAACACCGCCGCGAGTTCCTCATCCCGTGCCTGCAGGGCATCGAACAACCCCCGGATCTCGGCGATCGACGCGCGCGCCCGACCGGGGCTCGACAACGACGCGGCGCGCAATTGTGAAACCTTGGTGTGGATCTGACGCAGCATGGAGGCCGCCACGTCGTTTCCGGCACCGGCGAACAGTGCCTCATACAGGGCCGCCTTGGTCGTCAAAAACACCGACGGCTCGTACTTCTCGTAGGCAGCCGCGAGGTCGTTGACGCAGGCCTCGAGCGTGGCCATGTGCGCCTCGCTCGCGTTGCGCACGAACAGCCGCGCCGCGAGACTCTCCAGCACGACCCTGACCTGATAAATTTCAGCCGCTTCCTTCGCGCCGACGATCGACACCGTCAGCCTGCCGCCCTGACTCGAAATCAGTCCCTCGCTTTCCAATTCGCGCAGCGCCTCGCGCACGGTGGTCCGCGATACGCCGAGGAGGGTGCAGAGTTCGCCTTCGACCAAGCGCGACCCCGGCGCAAAGCGGTTGGCCGAGATCGCGGCGCGGATCGCATCCGCGACCCGGGTTCGCAGCCGGGGCGCGGCGTCGAGTTTCAACGACATGTCTTCGACGATTGGTTCGACCACGTGCTGCAAATCCCTCGTTGAAATATGTCGAAATTACTATATGACAATACGACCGGAAGCGCCATCGAATCGAATTGCCGGCGGGCCGGCGCTCAAGAGGGGTTGCCGAACAAGCCCACGATGTAGTGACTGTCCAGGTACTCGCGTAATTCGGCGACCCGCCCGTCGCGAATCTCGAAGCCCCATGCGTAGCGGTTGTCGTACGGCCGGCCGTCCTTCAGCTGGCCCGTTCCATGCGTCTCGACCAACACCAACGAGCCGTTCGCCGCGAGCGATACGATGCGGTTGCTGGGGCTTCCCTTGGCGAATAAGCCTCTGATTGGCTTGAGGAATTCGTCCACGATCACATCCCGGCCGCGATATTCGCCGGCGCCGGGCATATCCTTCGCCATGGGCAGCCAGGCAGCGTCTTCCGTGAGCAGAGAGCGAATCCCCTCGAGGTCCTCCGCATTCAGCAGGGCAAAAAACCGCCGCACGACCTGTTCGCTGGTGTCGTTCGTCTGAACCATGAAAACTCCCCATGCCATGAAGACCGAATGACTATCCGGCAAGGCTTCGTTGGGCCTTTGAGCCGGTGCCGCATCGCAGCACTCTAAGATCGAAAGCAAGCCGTCGTATGAGGATCATACAATGGCGGCGATCACGCCGCCATGGCCTCGATCATCCTTGGCTGCGTCGGAATGGCAGCGTCAGCAGGAAAAACACCAGGCGCGGGGTCAGCATCTTGAGCGCGGCACGTGCCTGTTCCGGGCGCAGTTTGGCGACCAGCGGCATGGCGCCGAAGACCTTCCCCTTGACCACCAACTGATCGCCGTCCCGCTCCAATGCCGTGATCTCCATCAATTCACTGTTGTCCGGCGCAAACAGTTTCATGCGGCTTTGCCTTGCTTCTGGAAATCCATGCGCAAATCATCGAACATTTTCATCGCGGTGGCGCGCCCCGCGCCGAACACGCCGCCGCCCGGGTGCTGGAACGGTCCCACCAGATAAAAACGTTCGACACCGGGGACGACGTACTGCCCGAGATCGGGCGTCGGGCGGTGGGCCCCTTGCTGATAAATGGGCATGGCAACGCCATGCAAGTCGCCCCGCACGAAGCTTGCCGAGGTGCGTTCCATATCGACCGGGCTGTCGCAGTGATACGCGATGATATTGTCGGAATCGATGTTGTCGATGAAGCGTGATGCATGTTTGATCATGAGCTCGGCGTACGACTTCTTGGTGTCGTCCCAGGAGCGGCCATCGTCTCTGTCATACGGCACATAGTCCCACAGGTGGACCGTCGCCTTTCCCGGCGGCGCCCGTGAAGGATCGAACATCGTCAACGAGCCGAGCCCAATGAGGGGATACGTCGAGAATTGCCCATAACGCAGGTCGTCGAACGACCTGCGGACGGTCTCGTAGCGGTCCGGCAGCAATTCGATCATGACGGAGTTCACCGCGCGGCGCGCCTTGAAGCGCAGCGGCTCGGTCAACGCCGCATGAACGGTGATGCACGCGGCGCCCGACACCTGGGTTGCTTCGGCATCCTTGCGGACGGCGGGATCGATGCCGTCGATCATCGTTCCCAGCACATGGGGGTGGATGGAGCCGATGACGGCGTCCTTCGCGGTGAACACGGCGCCATCGCGGGTCGTCACGCCGGTCGCGCGATCGTTCGAGAGGTTGATCTTCACGACGTCGGTGTTGGCGATGACCTCGCCGCCATGATCCTTGATGCACGCCACCAGGGCGTCGGTCAATGCGCCGCTGCCGCCCACGGGGACGCCAAAGCCATATTTTTGCAGAAAGCCGAGAAACACGAAAATGCCGATACCCGTGGCCTTCTCATCGGGCGCGACCAGGTTTTCGCCCGCAATACGCGCGAAATGCATCCGAACCTTGTCGTTCTCGAAGTGTTCGAGGAGCACATCGTGGATGCTCATGTTCATGATGCGGAACAGGGCGCGTCCCTCGCGGCTTTGGTCCATCATCGCGTAGGTCGCGCCCACCGGCGCCGGCGGCGAGTACAGCGACGCCAGAAACATGGGCAGCCAGACCTGCGCCATGGCCGATAAATCGCGGAAGGCAGCGGCATCGCGCGCCGAAAACTGGGCGATCTCCGCGCAGGTGCGCTCGACGTCACGATACATCGCCAGAGTCGTACCGTCCTCGAACACCGAGGTCATGGGCGAATCGGGGAACACGTAGCGAAGACCATACCGCGCCTTGAGCTTCAGATCGTCATTCGCGAGCAGCGGATTGCCCTGGATGAAAATGTGCGCCATGGAATGTTGGTCATGGCGAAACCCGGGGAGCGTGAGTTCCCGGGTGACGACACCGCCGCCCAGCCACGCATTGCGTTCGAGGACGATCACCTTCTTGCCGGCCACCGCGAGATACGCCGCCGCCACCAGCCCGTTATGCCCGGCACCCACCGTGATGATGTCCGCTACGACCGCCATCGATGCTTCTCCAGAATGGAATTGCCCTACTTGCGCCGGGGTTCCGAGCCTACACTTGAGCGGACAGGTTGGCCATAGTGCCGTTCGATGCGGGCGCCATGGTGGTCGAGATCGAACGCGTCTACCGCTTGAGCGGGCCCGGAGTTCCGGTCTAAGATGACCGGACAAGTGAGAAGGGTGGTCGGGATTGCCGAACGCCCCAAACGGACTGAGGGGGGGTAACCAATGAACGATGACACGAAAACGGCGGGGACACGCACGGCGGGATTGAGCACGGCACGGCTCGCCCATCTCGAGCGCATCATGCAGGAGGATGTGGAGAAGGGGGTCTATTGGGGCGCCCGCATCATCGTCGCCCGGCACGGCCGGGTCGGGCTGGATGCGGCCATCGGGTTCGCCGACGGCGGGCGCACGCGCGCCGTCGCGTCGGACAGCGTCTTCACGCTGTTTTCGATGACCAAGGCGATGACGAACACGCTCGCCTTGCGGGCCATCGAGCTCGGCCAGTTCTCGATGGGCACCAAGGTGTCGCAGGTCATCCCGGAGTTCGGCGGCGGCCTGCGCTCGCACATCACCGCCTTCCATCTGCTGACCCACATGTCGGGATTACCGATGCTGTTCAAGCTCAAGGATGGCATGCCCATCGATGTGCTTGCGGACAATGTCAGGGTGGCGTGCGAGATCGTGCAGTCGGCGGAGCCGCCCGGCGAGAAATGCAGCTATTCGCCGATGCTGAATCAACTGTTTCTGGGAGAGATGGTCCGCCGCACGGATCCGGGAAGACGATCCTACCGCGACATCGTTCAGCAGGATCTGTTCGACCCGCTGGGGATGACCGACAGTTCGATCGGCTTGCGACGGGACCTCAAGCGGCGGCACTTGTTTCCCGATTTTCGCGGCCAGTCGCCGATCCAGCATATCGGCAGCACGGAACCGGGCGAGAACGGGGCCTTCAACGAGGAGCGCGCCGAAATGCCGTGGGTGGGGGCGGTGTCGACGGCGCCGGATATCTTCCGGCTGGCCGAGATGTTCCGCAACGGGGGATCTCTCGGCGGCGCACGCATCCTGTCGCCGGCGATGCTCCGCAAGGCGCGGCAGTGCCATACGGGCGAGAAACCCAACGAGCTTTACAAGCTGCTCGCTCACAAGGATCAATGGGAAGTGTCTCCCGGCTACATCGGGCTCGGGTTTTCGCTGCGGGGAGAGAAGATGACCAATCACATGTTCGGCACGCAGACCTCGCCGCAGACCTTCGGCAATTATGGCGCCGGCAGCACCATTTTCTGGGTGGATCCCGAACTCGACCTGACCTTCGTTTGTCTGTCGACCGGCTTGATGGCGTCGAATCCGAACATCGTGCGTTTCAACCGGCTGTCCGACATCGCGGTGTCGGCGGCGGAGTAATTCCCGTTACAGAGGGTCTGCGTCCAATCTCACGATCCGGTCGCCGAGACCGGGCGCTGCCGCCGGGTAGCGGCTCATCACGAGCGGATCATGTCCCGGAATGACGTTGCCGGGACCGTCGGCGAGGCGGTAGCACGTGCGGTGACCCTCGTACATGTCACCCACGTTGTAGACGATCGGGAAGCTGCGGCTCTGCTCCATGTTCGCGTACAGATGGCTCGCATCGGACGCCAGCACCATCCAGCCGCGTCGCGTATGGACGCGAACGATCTGCAGGCCGTCGGTGTGACCGCCGAGGCGGTGGAGCACGATCCCCGGCGCGAGTTCATCCACGCCCTCGTGAAATACCACACGACCGGCGTACACACGCTCGACCATGGCCGCCACATCGCGCCCGTCGAACGCGGCGCGCAGGCCCGGATGGCACATGCAACGACCCGTGGCATACGCCATTTCACGGTCCTGGAGGTGGAACCGGGCGCGCGGAAACAGGTGGCGATTGCCCGCATGATCGTAGTGCAGGTGCGTGATGATCACGTCGGTGGCGGTTGCGGCGTCGATGTCGAGCAACCCGAGCAGCTCGGCCGGCGTCGCCAGCAGGGTCCTTTGCCGGGACGCGGCAGCCTCCGCGTCGAACCCCGTGTCGACGATGTATTTCACGCCATGTCCGCGAATGACCCACACGAAGTAGTCGAGGGGCATGGGCACATCGTGCACGTCGCCGTCGATGAAGTTGTGGACGGAGCGTTGCGCGCTGTTGACGGCGTAGCGCAGGGCATAGAGCTCATAGTTCGGTATGGTCATGGCGACACTCTCGCGTGGCGGCGGCAGGGGGTTTTGCAGCCACCATCGCGCATTCGTAACGATTCAGCAAGCGGGACCCCAGCGCCATGAACCCAGGCCGCCGCTATCAATGGATCCTGGTCGGATTGCTCAGCGCGAACTTCGGCATCGTGTTCTTCGACCGCAACGCCATCAATGTGTTGATGCCCTTCATCCAGCCGGAGTTGGGCATATCCAACTCGGCCATCGGCGCCCTGGCCTCGGCTCTGTCCCTCAGTTGGGCGATCGCGGGCCTGTGCGTCGGACGATTGTCGGATTTCCTCGGCAAACGCAAAATCGTTCTCATCATCGCCTCGCTCCTGTTTTCGGCCGCCTCCGTGATCTCCGGCATCGCGGGTTCATTTGCCATGCTGTTGGCCGCGCGTTTGCTGATGGGCCTCGCCGAAGGTGGGGTCATGCCCATCAGTCAGGCGTTGGTGGTCGCCGAAGTCGAGCCGCAACGCCGCGGGCTCGCGATGGGCGCCGCGCAGAATGTCGGCGCGAATCTGCTGGGAAATTTTCTGGCGCCGGTGATTCTGGTGGCGTTCGCGTCCGCCCAGGGTTGGCGCCATGCCTTCTTTCTGGCGGCGGCGCCCGGTCTGGCGATCAGCCTGTTGATGGCCTGGCTCATCCGCGAACCGGTTCAGGATCGAGGCGCCCAGCGGAGGACCGGCCCCATCCGCGACGTGCTGCGCTTAAGGAACGTATGGCTGTGCATCGTGCTGTCGATTCTCCTCGTGGCGTTTCTGGTGGTGTTCGCGGCGTTCATGCCGGTGTATCTCGTGCAGGTGCTGCGCATGGACAAGACGACGATGAGCTGGCTGATGTCCATGTGGGGGCTGCCCTCCATCGCTTATGCCTTTCTCGTCACCGGCGCATCGGACCGGATCGGCCGGCGTCTGGTCGTGATTTCCATGGGCGCGATCTCAGCCTTGATTCCGTTGGGCGTTCTCGTCAATCCCGCTGGCGCATGGGTTCTGTTCATTCTGTTTGGGCTGGCGGCCGCGGTGAGCGGCATTTACCCGATCGTGATGGCGACGATTCCCGCCGAGACCGTGTCGCCGTCACGGGTCGCGACCGTCATGGGACTCACGATGGGCCTCGGGGAGGTGGTCGGCGGTGTCTTGAGTCCGGGGCTCGCGGGTTTGCTCGCGGATCGATTCGGGCTGACTGCGATCGTCTGGGTATTGTTGGCGATCAGTCTCGGCATCGTCGTGGCCTCCTTCGGCCTCGAGGAAACGGCTCCGATCATCCTGCAGAACCGCAGGATTCAGAGCGGATGACTTGCCAGGTCGGGGGCGCCAATGGGTGCTGCGTGGCAATGTAGCCAGCCACAAAATGGATGCTCTATAGGACGCGTCTGACAGCGGGCTGATCCACACGGAATGGATGTATCCGGTACGCTAAGGCCATAACGAGGAGCATTTTATGAACAAGACTCTCACCTTGCCTGCGCTGGCGCTGGTCTCCGCATTCGTTGGACTGGCATCGGGATGCATCATCGCGCCACACGATGCCTATCGCGAAGGGTATTACGACCACGATCAACATCGCTATTGGCATGAACATGCCTGGCATGACTGCGGCGAGCACGACGATCATTGCCGCTGATGCATTGAGCGCGAGCGCGCGGTGAGCTAAACGTTCGGTGCGCCACCGGCGCCCGGTCGGCGCGCGGCGTGTCGGCGCGGGTTGTGATGGGCTATTCGCGGCGGCGGGCGGCAACCCCCGCCTTGCACGAGCGCGTTCCATGATGCATATCGCGCTTTCACGTGCACCTCGGATAATGCAGAAAAAAAGCTGCGGAGCAGTTTACGGCGCGGCGCGACCAATCGACGGCTGCGGATGGACCTTCTCGCGCGCGATAGCCTGCCGATCGATTTCCCATGGCGTAAAAATATTCGTGAGGGCCGCGCTGCCAGAGGCCTCATCAAAACCGATTTGGGTGTGATGCTGATTGCGGCATCTCCCATCCTGGACGGCAACGAGGGCGGCCCGGTACACGGCATGGTCATTATGCAGCATTGCGGCGGCACAAACGCCGGATCTACTGCCACCAACGGGGACGGAGGCACCCGCCGACGTGGCCGCGGCGACCGCCGACTTGGTGCAGACCGATTCCGCGGCGCTCACGACCGGCACCCTCTACATGTGCAAGTTCGAGAACGACAGTCCGCTCTATACCATCAGCCCCGCGACCGGCATCGCGATCCTCAAGAGAGACAATAAGCAGGCCCAGGCTGGGCTTGCGGTGGCGCCGTGATGCTGGATCTGCGCAACATCAAAACCACGCGCGGCGTTGAAGTCCTGTGTAAGCGCCATTCGGGCTAAGACGGCTGGCAGCACAGCGAGCCGGCCAAGCATTTACAAGTAACATCCACTGTAAACGCAAACGCCCCCCTGTCGGGGGCGTTTGCCGGCCTCTCGAGCGCCTGAGGCTCAACCCAAAAACTGGCGACGGCGCAGCGCCATCAGACCCAGCAGACCCGATCCGAAGAGCGCCAGTGACGGCGGCACCGGCACCGGGGTCAGCGACGCTGCATAGATGCCGAGGTTGTCACCGTCATAGCGTTGCGCGCCGCCGCTTGGGCTGTTGAGCAGATCGGGACTACCATTCGCTCCCTGGATCACCATCGCAGTCGAACCACCACCATCCATCTCGATGGCGTCGTAGGAACCCAGATCATGCATCAGGTTGCCCAGTTCCGTCAGCGTGACACCTTGACTGTAGCCACTCTGTCGGCCATCCACCGCCACCAGATACATGAACTGATCGTTCTGGGACAGGCCCACCGCCGTGCGTGGGTCCGGGGTGGTGGAAGCCGTCGGGGTTGAGGAAGTGACGACATTCGCGCCATTCTGGAGGACGAACGCAAACCCTCCAGCAGCATTGTAGATACCGTTCAGTTTGGCGCCTCCCCCGGACACCATCGATGCCTGGTTGTTCGCCGTCAGGAGCAGGTCTGCGGTACCCGACTGATCGGGTGCCACCAGCGTGCCATTGGAAACCGCCAAACCATCAAGCGTCTCCGGTTGCGCCGTGGTCGTGCTGCAGCAGGTGTTGAACGGCACGGTGTTGATGGCGACGTCGGTACCCGTGGCCTGCAGAAACTGGCTCGTCGTCTGCGAGGTCGTTTCCACCGAGCCGCCCGGAGATCCGCCGGACGCCAGCCCCGTGCTCGTGAAGCTGATGCCCGGTGCATCCAGGTTGATTTGCATGACGTAAGCCTGGCTCGTACCCGCGCTGCCCTGGATGGTCGCAGTGGCCTCGCTGACACCCTGATAGATCGGGGTATAGGAGCTGACGGATACGATCTGCGCCTGCGCCGGCGTCATGGCCGACAGGGCCATCAGCGCCGACAATGCAGCCAGGATCTTGCTCGAATTCAGTTGATTCATGGTGGTTACTCCTCTTAGATCGAACGTTGGCGGCGGCCGAAGCCGACCAGGCCCAGCAGGCCCGAACCCAGCAGCATCAGCGCCGGCGGCACCGGCACCGGCGCCAGCGGCGCCGCGTAAATGCCCAGGTCCGCACCGATGTCCTTGGTCCCGCTGTTGTTCAAGGTGGTGGCACCGCCTTTGCCGTTGGAGATATCCAGCTCGGCGCTGCCGCCGCCGTTCAGGTTGACCGCGTTGTAGGCGCCGAGGTCGTAGAACAGATTGGCCTCGCTGCTGATCTGCGCGCCGCTGACTTCCACGAGGTACATGTATTGGCCGTTCTGGGAGATACCCACACCGGCACGGTTGGCACTTTGGTTGTCGGTTACATTGGTGTTCGTGCCCGAGGAGAGAATCAGGCCCTGCTGCCCGGCGATGGCGTTTTGCACACCGGTGAGGCTGGAAACGCTTCCCCCCGTGGCGAACACCGTCTGATTGTTCTGCGCAATCAGAAGGGCCTCATAGCCGCTCAGGTCCGGGTTCACCAGGGTGCCGTTGGAAACCTGCAGTCCGTTCTCCGGCGTCGGGGTCGGCTTGCCGTCGTTGTTGGTGTACTGGTTGGCGTCAATGGCGACTGCCACCCCGGTGGAAGTCAGGAACTGCCCGGCCGTCTGCTTCGTGACCACGTTGGCCCCCGTGCTCGCCGTGCAGCCCGAACAGAGCGGGCTGGTGGTGAAGGAAATTCCGGGAGCGTCGAGATCGATCTGCAGGACTGTGGCCGATTCGCCGTTGACGGTGGCGGTGGCCTCGGAGATGCCCTGGAAAATGGCGGTGTAATTGCCGATCGTGATGGTGTCAGCGTGGGCGCCCGCTGTGGCGGCGGCGGCGATCAGCGCCGAGACCGCCGCGACGATCTTGGCTGAAGTTTGCTTCTGGGTAGTTTGTGTTTTCACGAGACCTGGATCCTTAGTTAAACAATGGGTGCGACAACCGATACCCTTGCCACCGCATCGCATTTTCGGACTGGCCGTTGCTACGTTGCACAGAAGGGAATGCGGAAAGCTACAGAAGCAATATGTGTGTTTCTTTACATATTTTGGAAAAAACGTCACAAAGCGCCTATTCCGCTCCGATGCACCGTTCACGCTCCGTGTGCTTGGCCGTCTTCGGCGCTGCTCGATCCCACGCTGCCTTGCGCTCTTTATCTGGCATGCCGACCTCGGGGATAACCGACGCTCCCGTGTCGATGATGGCGGCGCTCGCGATGCGTGTATGCAGGACGATGACTACTCGGCGGTGCTGGTTGCCCGCCGGTCAGTGAGTCGCTTCGGCGGCGGCCGACGGCTTGCACCGGTACGCAGTTCCCTTGGGCGGATCGCGGTCTTTCGTGAGAAGCACCGTATCGGCGCCGAGACCCACCGCTTGGTTTTGCATCTCCCGGCGCTCGTCTCTGACGTAGTTCGACTCCGTCAGCCCAACTACGTTGCCGAGCACGGTGCACGAGGCCACGTCGTCCTCTTTGTGAGTCAGGACCACATCTTCAGCGCCGGGCGCTGACGGAATACTCACAACACACCCGGCGGCCAGCAGGCACAGGGCAGAAAGCGCGGCAAGACTGAGAGTCGGCATACGGGTTTCTTCCTTTAGTCGGCCAATTGCGTTGAACAGTTTCGCGAGTTTGCGAGGGCTGCAGCTTAACAACGAATTGAATTCGTGCGCGTTCGATATCTCCGTCATGCCGCTTGGCCCAGGCCTGCTGGGCTGGGACGGATGACAAGAGGACCTGCCGAGTCGGTCAGTTCGGAGTCCACTCGCGGCGGAAAAGCTCCCGGATGCTCGGACCTAGTCGTCTGGAACGGCGCTGCTCCGTCATGGGATGCCGTGGTGAAGCTGAAGTCGGGAGAGCGTAAGACAATTACGTTATCTGTAGCATAATGAAATTATCGAATAAGACACGCGATAATGACAGTTATCCGGACTTATGGAGTAGGCTAATTTCGTGGAAAGTCACTTTAATGGGGGAAAATTGGCGCCGGTGCCGACCGCGGCGGTCGCTCATCTGCCGACGCCGGCGGACAACGTCCGCGGCTGGTGGCGCAAAGCGCGCCGCGTGTACCCCGAAGCCACCCTTCGCGCCTGGCGCTTCGACTGGGCGGCCTTTATTGCGTTTTGCAAGGCGCGCAGGCTGTTGCCGCTACCCGCGAGCCCCGCGACGGTCGCCGCCTTCATTGAGGCCTGCGGCGAGGCCGGAAAAAAACCCGCCACCGTGCGCCGCTATCTCGCGACCATCGCCTGTGCGCATCGCGCCGCGAAACTGCTCAATCCCAATGACGACGAAGACGTCAAGCTTGCCCTCAAGGGCCTTTACAATAGATCTCCGGCGCGCCAACGGCAAGCGAAAGCCATGGGCTGGCACGAAATAAAGCGTTTTTTGATTACTGCCGGCGAGGGTATTCGCGCCGATCGCGAGCGTGCGCTCTTATCGGTGGGGTATGACACGATGGCGCGGCGGAGCGAGCTCGTCGCGCTCGATGTGGAGGATTTTAGTTTCTTGAACGATGGCAGCGGTCGCGTGTTGATTCGTCGCTCAAAGACGGATCAGGCGGGGGAGGGGAGTAAGGCGTATTTATCGCCCGATACCGTGGGGTATCTGAAGGCGTGGTTGCGGGCTTCCGGTATTAAAAGAGGAGCGGTGTTTCGGCGGCTTATTGGCCGTGGGCGCATTGGCGACCGATTGCAGGTGGATTCGATCGCGCAGACGTTCAAGCGGGTCGCGGAATTTGTGGGCATGACCGAAGAGGAAATGCGGCAGGTCAGCGGTCACTCTATTCGGGTGGGGGCGACGCAGGATATGCTGGCCCTCAACATCGATCTGGCGTCCGTGATGCAGGCGGGGCGCTGGAAAACGACGGCGATGCCGATGCGGAGGAAGTTCAGGCGGGACGCGGCGGCATGGCGCGCACTGCGAAAGCGCAAGGACGAGGCTAAACTGTTGCTAATGAGTGAGACCTCGTGAACCAGCGTGTGGGCGCTGCAGACACAATTAAATGTTGATTCTCGTGGTCACGTAGCCAAGCACAGTGCCGTCTGAATGCCTTTCCAGATCCAGCTGAAATACAAATGACGTTGCTGTGCTCTCGATCTTGCGTGGACTCGCGTTTCTGTCCACCGCCTCAACCACATATCCGTATGCTTCGTAACCACGTTCTAGTGCCATCAGCAACTTCTCATCGTGGTCTTTGCGGGCCGCTGACTTCGAACCGCTTTTCGGATCGACGCCCCAATCGGGCTCTTGGACTATGTAGCTAAATCTAATGCCGTCCCGCTTCGCGCGCATATCAGCCCATAGGCTAAAATAGACTTTTCGTTCTTCTTCGTTGACCGCGCACCAGCTCCAAACGACGTTTCGCTGTACGGCGCCAAGATAGTCCATGAGCTGCGTTCGTGAAGTGAACCGCTGCATGTCACTTACGGCGATTTGTTGCCTGGCGTTCCCGCTCATACTGGCTTACCGGCGGGCTTTCAGAAGCGTTGCCTGGCACGATCACCCGCTCACCGAGCACTCTAGGCGCAACGGCGTCGAGTACCCGCTCTACGAAGTTTGAGACGCTTCGCCCATCGGCCTTGGCCGCAGCTTCTACCCGCTCGATCAGATCAGGACGCAGGTAGATCGACAATGCACGCTTAGGTTCCACCACCATTCCTCAGTTGCTACGGCGAGCACACTGTAACACACTGGGAAACATTTATCCAATGTGGCGGCTGGACCGCGCAGCAATAATTGCTCCCGGTCATGTGGCTTGACATTCAGCGCAAGATTTCGCTATAGTCGCGACTGGGCACTGGTTACCCGGTGTTCGTGGCTCTTTTGAATCTGAAACCTTACGCACGACCTTAAGCGGCATCGATGGGCTTGCATCTGTGCCGAAGTGGAGGCTTGGCCTCCCTCAATGGCCCGCGAGATGACTCGCGGACCGCGTGCTTGAAGCACGTATGTTTGTCCGCAACTGTGCCGGTCACACAGGCGCCACAAAGGGCCTAGGTGCGACGAGATTGGTTGTAGGCGGGCAGGCAGCGCATTACTGCGCTACTTGAGTCTGAATCACTGGTCTATCTCGGGCCTCTCTCGGGGTTGTGCTTACGGGCAGGGCATTTCGCCCCGACGTGAGAGGTTTTGTCATGCAAAAAGAGCCAAAGGAAGTACTGAGGTTGATTACCAAAGTACTGACTGACCCGAGTATAGCAATCGGCCAACGAGATCAGTTGTTGAAGGCGAAACTTGAACTGGTGAAACTCGCAACATCCGGAAAGCTGGAAAGACGTCAGGTCTTTCGCGCGGTCGAGATGATTGCCAAAGTGATGCTGGAGATAGTTGAGGAAGATGCAACGCGAAGGCCGGAGTGATTTAGATTTCTAATGGAACAAGATTACGCAAAAGCATTTCGAGTGATTCGCGCGGCATTCGGACTTCGACAGTCCGAACTTGCCGAGCGGATGCCGATCACCGCAAGCCAATTGTCGCTAATCGAGGCCGGCAAGCGCCAGCCTAGCCTGCGCGTTGTGAATGCTTTAGCGGACGCCGTGAGCATACCGGCGGCGCTCATTTCAGTACTTGCCTCTAATGCGGTGGAGGTGGAGTCCAAGTCAGATGACGACATATCGGACTTGGCACGTGCACTTTTACGGCTATTGGTTTCAGCAAAGGGCGACCCGCAGCGCTCTTTGAGATTTCGGGACTAGATCGCTGTGAAGCCCGTCCTTTCCGTCAGGGATTTCGCACGGAGGGTTGGAAGCACAGCAACTCGCCTGAACCAGATAGCCGAGGATATTAAATTCCACTATCGGCCGTTCTCCGAAATGGATGCCAAGAAGCAAAAGGTCAGACAGTTCAGAGATCCAAGCCCTGAGCTCAAGCAGATCCAAAAAAAGATAAGCAGATTATTAGCCGCCATCGCATTCAGCGATCTTGCGCACGGGGGCGTCACTGGCAAGTCACCGCGCTCCAATGCCACCCCGCATCTCGGACAGCGATGTGTCGTAAATGTTGACGTAAAAGGCTTCTTTCCCAATGTGCGCCATTACATCGTGTATAGATTATTTCAGAGCGAACTCGGGTGTGGTCGAGACGTCGCGCGTTTGTTGACACGGCTTACCACGCTGGATGCCGGCCTGCCTCAAGGCGCTCCGAGCAGCAATGCCATTGCGAATTTGCTGCTAACGGATGTGGTTGATAAACCCGTGTCCTTTGTAGCCACAAAAATGAACGTCGAAGCCACACGCTTCGTCGACGATTTTACTTTTTCGGGAAATGAGCCGAGACCACTTATCAATGCCACAGCAAAAGCGTTGTCAAGACGCCGGTTGTCCATATGGCGCAAGAACGGAAAGTTTCAGCCAACGCCTAAACTTAAAATCAAACCAAATTCGCAACGTCAAGAAGTCACCGGCCTGGTAGTGAACGGAGGATCAGGTCCGAGTCTATCGAGAGATCGCCGCGACGCGGTTCGGGCCGCCATTTTTCAACTCGTTAGTATTACCGACGCCTCCTCTCGCAGTAAAGCGCTCGAATCAATTCGAGGGCGAATCAGTCACGTCAGAACTTACAATCATGGGTCCGCGTTACGCCTAGAGAAGTATCTAACGACGTGTCTTGGCAAAACCTCGACTGAGAGGCCCAGGTGACGCTGCCTAAAAGCACGCTACCTGACGGTAGCGAGATACTTGAACGACGAACGAATCAGGGCGGGGGTGCTAAGGTCATCGACCGCCTTGCTAAACTTATCGGTAATTTCCCGATATGGTTCCCGGAAACATGTCTCGATGCGATCGTGGATGACGTTGAAAATGTTTGTTAGCGTCGTCTCCGGAGAATTGGCCGGTCTTGGCATTGCACGCTTGATATCCAAGCGCGCCGGAATGGCGATTATTGAGTTTTTTGCCGGTCCGGAACAGGATGTGCAACCCCGGTATGAGGTGCCACTGAGTTCCGTTCGACAAACAGCGATATCTCGCGAAACGAGGATTTTCTCGCCGGTTCAAGGCGGCGCATTTTGGCGAGTTGGCCGTTGCCTCGATGGTGCGGATGACCTGATCCAAGTACAGTTTCCCAATCAGGAGACGGTGAGTCTTCCTTCCTCCGAAGTTTTTGTCCGCTGGCGACGTCCGATTGCAAGCCCCGAGCGCTATCTCGCGAGGTTCATCACCGAAACGCCGATGTTTGCCCACGCGCGCAGCCGCTTCGTCCGAAGTGTGGTCTCGCAGCGAGCAACAGCGTTAGGTATAACCGCTGCATTGTCATCGGCCATCGAACTCGAGCCACATCAACTCGAGGTCGCCCGCCGCGTGCTTCACGATCCCATCCAGAGATATCTGCTGGCCGATGAAGTCGGACTTGGGAAAACAATCGAGGCGTGCATTATTGTTCGCCAGTATTTCATTGATCATCCTTACGATGCCAGTGCCCTGATTCTGGTTCCTCCTGCTCTAGTTAAACAATGGCAACAGGAACTGCGGTCGCGTTTTTCCCTGCAGGGCGAACTAGGCACCTCACTGCATGTGGTGAGTACTGAAGCGCTTGAGGAAGTCGAAGCAATCCTCCCAGAGGTGGGATTGTTGGTGGTTGACGAGGCGCATCATCTGACGGCTGACTCCGTCCAATTTGAAACCCTTTACGACACTATTTGTAACAAAGGCTCGGCGATTCCGCGTCTTTTGCTGTTGTCGGCGACGCCTGTCTTGGGCAATGAACGCGCGTTTCATAAAATGCTGCACCTCCTCGACCCGACCACCTACCCGTTGGACGGCATAGTCGCATTCCAGCACCGCATCAGCGGCCGCCAGCACATCGCGGAAGCGGTAGCGGCCCTGATTCCGGAGAACGCGCTCGTCTTGGAACCGTACGTCGAGGAGCTCCTGGTGAGGTTCGACTCCGATGAGATGCTGCAGAGCGCAGTGGATACTCTGCGGAAGATTCTTGCGCGTTATCCCGATCCGGACGATGCAGAATTGACGAGTGCATTGAGTCATTTAAGAACCCACATCGCTGACACGTACCGCCTCGATCGGAGAATCTTGCGAAATCGCAGGAGCCATCTGCCCTTTCTCACTCCCGTTCGTCGCGGTTCCAAGGTTTGGTCCTATCTTGACAGTTCTCGCGCGGCACTGGCTGCGGCGATCGATCAAGTACGGCGCTCGCTCGATGCCATCGTCGGTACGGCAGAACAGGAAAGTAGCTTGCGGGAGCAGGCCGTTACCCTGATGGCGTGCTCGCTTGATGGGCCGCGGGCATTGTTGGATTGGACGGCAAGTCGATCGGAGGACCTTCAATCGGGACTGCAAGCGGATCTTGCCGCGCTAGCGGCGCTGGCAGTCGAGGCATCCGCAGGTGCGGCGCGCGAAGAATGTCTGTATCAAAATATTCGGCGCCTCATCGATCGTGGAGTGAAAGCGATCGTATTTTGTTCGAGCGCGGTCGTAGCGGATGGCCTGTACCAGTATTTGCGGGGGCGAATGCCGGCCAACGTGGAGCGGCATGGAAGGCAGCCACGACGGGGAGAACCTGGATGGGAACGCTTCCTGCAAAAGGGATCCTGTGAGGTCCTCGTTTGTGACCCCAGCGGCGAGGAGGGCCTTAACTTGCAAGGCGGCGCGAAAACGCTGGTTCACTATGATTTGCCGCTTGCGCCCAACCGCATCGAACAACGGATCGGCCGTCTTGATCGCTACGGTTCCGGAGACGCCATTGAGTCTTTCGCCCTCGTCTGCGATGACGATCCGATAGAGAGTGAATGGTATCGCTGCTTGGCGAATGGGTTCGGTGTGTTTTCTCGTTCCATCGCGAGCCTACAATTTCTTGTGGACGATGTGATGAAACAACTCAAAGGCATCCTGGTCGAGCAGGGCGCGCAAGGGTTCGATCAGATGACCGAAACGCTGGGAGGCCCTACCGGCAAGGTTACTGCGGAGTTCAAACGAATTGCGGCGCAAGACGCTCTCGATGCCTTGTCAAATGACGCCGACGTGTCGTGGGAGGCCATGTCGCAGGTGGATACGGACTGGAAGACGATTCGCGATGCCTTCGATCCGTGGATTCATCAGACGCTGAGTTTTGGCAAGGAAGATGTCCCAATGGGCGGGCACTCAACCGCCGGGGACCGAACTAATCGATACCGCTTCGCGAATGATGTTCGTCACCCAACCCTCGTATCAGCGACGGAGTTCGCTCTTCGGTTTGCGAGTGCCATGGACCGAACGGCGCCGGACTTCAAACCGTTGCGACCCGTCACTTATCCTTATACATTTCGGCGAAAGTCGGCATTGTCCGCAGGGGCACGCCTGCAGCACATCAGAGTGCTTCGTGCGGGGGATTCTTTTATTGACGGTCTCGAAGAGTTTACCCGGCACGATGATCGAGGACGCGTCTACGCGTTTTGGCGCTACGCGAAGGACTATGTTTCCGCATCGACAAGCAACGTCGATGTGTACTTCCATGTTCACGTCATTATTCAGGCCGACGTGCAGCCGGCCATCGCGGCGATGGAGGGCAGTACGAACGATCAGCTTTTGTATTCCGCGCCCCTGCAGCGGCGGGCGGATGCGATTTTTGCGCCCCTGTCTTACAGCGTCTGGGTCGACAGCAATTTCCAATCGGCGGATGCGGCGTTTGTCGAACAATGGCTCTACCCGGATTACAACAAGAGCGATAACGGAGTGGGCGGGCGCGACACCAACTTTCGAACTGATCGCTGGGACGAAGTTCGCGCTCGAGGCGTACCGGAGATGGACGCGTGGAACGAACTGCCGGGCCGCGCAGCGGCTGCCGCGCTGAAACTCTCGATGCACAATGAGAGCACGCAGCATATCATTCGGCGGGCCAATGAGGCTGCGCGTAGCGCCTGGGCGAAGCGAGCAGCGCAGCTCCAGTTGCGCATAAAAAAGCTGGTCGACATCGCACGCCGCAATGAAGAAATTGCGGCCAACCGAGAACGGGGGGTTACGCTGGCGCTGATCCGGGGCGTCAATGCGCCCCTCGCGAGCGTCGACTCGATTGGTGCCGTGTTTCTGTCGCCGTCCGTCTTTGAAATTCTGCCAAGCGAGCATTAATGCCGCCGTCATTCACCTTTTCTAGTCTTCAATCGATGTTGGCGCATTGGCCGCAAATCCTCGATACCGATTCACGGACGTCGGATGGGCTTTTTGAGCGAGCGCGCAAGGCGTTTCTGTTGTGGCGTGATCAAGGCGTCCCGCTGGCGCCTGCCGACGTGGCTGCCCTGCTGCGGCAAATTATATTGCGCGAGCGTATGCATGGGAAACCCTCCGACTTGAAGGTGCCGGCGACGCAAGGATGGCCGACTCAAGCGCTATGGCGCACAGCCGGGGTGCAAGCCACCGCCGTGGGCGCGCAGGCATTTCATCTATCGGTGGAGGCCCCGCGCCTAGATTTTCTCGGGGTGGGGCGCGACCTTTACGATGATGCGTACGGCGAAGTTCAAAGCCGCGTCGATGCTCGTATTGCGGCGGATCCATTTATTGAGCAGGCGATCGCGTATAGCCATTACACCTGTGTCGGGCAGCGAGAGGCGGTTCGTGCATTATTTCTGATGCCTTTCGGGCATTCATTGATTGCTAACCTGCCGACGGGAAGTGGTAAAAGCCTACTCGCGCAGGCGCCCATTCTATGTGAGGGCTGGGAGGGACGTCTGACGGTGGTCGTAGTACCGACCATTGCTCTGGCGCTGGACCAAGCGAGAAGGATGAAGCCACTCTTGGAGCGGCGATTCCCCAAACGAGCTTGGTCAGCGTTGGCCTATCATGGCGGCCTGGCTGATACCGACAAGCAGGCGATCCGCGAGGCGATCCGTGCGGGGCGACAGGGGATTGTATTCGCGTCCCCGGAATCCGTGGGATCAGGTCTGGCGTCCGCGCTCGACAGTGCGGTCGAGAGTGGATTTCTGCGCTATTTGATCATCGACGAAGCGCACTTGGTCGGGTCGTGGGGCGATGGTTTTAGGCCCGGATTTCAGGCGTTATCGGGAATTCGTCGTGCATTGCTAAAAAAAGCGCCCGGGCAGGCATTTAAAACAGTACTTGCCTCTGCGACGCTGACAGAAGGGGTGATTGATTTACTACGTCACCTATTCGGTCCGGCGGAGCACACGCAAGTCATCGCGTCTGTGCATCTTCGGCCGGAGCCCCGGTATTGGTATCATCGTGCGTTGAACGAGACCGAACGCGACACTCTGGTCCTTGAGGCGGTCGCCAAGGCGCCGCGGCCGCTCATTTTATATGCGACAACCCGAGACGAGGTTACGCGTTGGTGGAGCATACTCACCCGCTTAGGCCACTCTCGAGTTGCCCCGTTCCACGGCGGAACCTCAGCGAGTGAGCGAGAAAGGATTCTGCAACAATGGTCAGAGGGTGATCTTGACATGGTAGTCGCGAATTCAGCGTTTGGGTTAGGGGTGGACAAGCACGATGTCCGCTCGGTCATTCACGCCACCATTCCTGAAGGCCTAGACCGCTTCTATCAAGAGGTAGGCCGCGGGGGGCGCGATGGATTCGCATGTGCCAGCTTGACGATATGGGTCGAAGAAGATGTGGGCCAGGCTGAAAGCTTAGCGTCCACGAAGCTCATTGGCGATGATCTGGGTTTCGACCGCTGGAGCCAACTGGTGAGGTCGAGCGGCAGTGCGAGCGCCGCGACCGGCGTATTGACGCTGAATTTGGATAGTTTGTTGCCGCACCTTGAGCAAGAATCGGTGCGCAATCGGTCGTGGAACCTGCACACGGTGTTGCTCGTCGCCCGCGCGGGACTGATTGAACTGGTTTCGGGTTCGAGTGACGCCGGGGCAGAGGGAACGGAGGGGCAGCTGACGTCCTCCTGCCGGGTCAGAATTCTTGATCCTGGTCATGCCGACAAAGCATATTGGAAGCGCGCCGTCGCCGAGAGTCGAGCCCGCACGCGCGCTCGAGTCGATCACTTTAATTTACTGTTCGACGTCATCAATGGCCGACGCGAAATATCCGACTCGATCACGGAACTTTATACGGTGACTCTTTCGGGTGCCAGTGTCAGCGTCACTCCGTGCTGCGGTGGTTGCCCCGCACATTGGGGCGATCGCCGCGAATCCGCGGCGCATCGACCACCCTCGGCCTCCGTGACGACTAGCATTGTGGAGATTGACATTGGACCTTGGCTTTCCCGGTTGCCAATTGCTGATCGCCATCGGTTGCTGGTGTTTTATGACGCGCTTCAATTCGATAAACCAAATGTCCTCCGCGCGATACAAGCCATTCTTCGATCTTGTCCCATCCATGAGGTGGTCCTTGAAGGCGAGGTGTCGACTTTGCTTCAAAATGAAATCCGCGCCGTGGTTGCAGCTCAGCGGCGTCCCCTATTTTTCGAGAACTTAGGACTCAGTCCACCCCCCTCTTATCAGTTTCGCGCCAACACAGTTCGGCTCACATTCGTTTCGCCCGGTACGCCGTACCCAGCATGTCTGGGAGAATCGGGTTATCGGTCTCAGTATGCCGTCATTCTAATGCCTCAGGATCAGGCGGATCCGTTTCACCCACTGAGACGTTATCAAGCAACGACGGCTCACCACATGGATCTTAAAGCGCTACTGGAAGTCCTAACCGAATGAGTCTTCTCAACACGCCAAACGATGGTCTGCCCAATGTATTTATTGTCCTGTGCCAATCGATAAATGACGTGCGGGGTGGATTGGGCGAGGAGAGCCTGATCGCACGATTAGAGCCGCCGGGTCTTTCGAAAACCCAGACAAAATTATCTACGACGCTCAGGAGGTGGACCGAACTGGGGGTTTTTGGCGAGAAGAACGGACGATACACCATCACCGAAGAGTACCGGCCGCTCTTAAAGCAAGAAGAAGTCATTTCGATCCCACATATTCGCGCGATTGCCAGAAAGGCAGTTTTCGCTACAGAGAACAACCAGCGGTTTTGGGAAGCCGAGGAGTCTAAAGCTGCGGACCTGACGCGAAGCCTAGCGTGGCTCTTAGCTCAAGATGTCTACACCCTCGATTGGAAGACGTTGCCGCAACTAGAGAGCGATCAGTTGACTCTTGAGCATGCCCGCTTCGCGCGAAATGACACCCGCCTCAAGGGCCTACAAGTGTGGGCTCGATTTTTAGGATTTTTATGGACTGACGGTAACGAGCCCGCAGTTGATCCGACGCTCGCCATTCGCGACGTTTTGTTGGACGTGCTACCGAAAGCCGAAGAGATCGCAGTGAGCAAACTGGTCGAATTGTTAGCAAATAGCCTGCCGGTTCTAGACACTGGCGTGTATCGGCGAGACGTGGAGGCTCACCTAGATGAAAGATACTATGTGCAACCACCGGAGGGTACGCTTTCGAAGTCTCTCTCTCGTGCGCTGTACCGACTGCGCCGCGAAGGGGCTATTGGGTTTGTTTCCAAATCCGATGCCGGTAGCGGCATCAAGTTAAGCGGCCCGGACGCGGCTCGGCGCACGGACACGGTGACGCATGTCTCCCGCGGCGTGGAAGCCTGACGTGTCGTTACTTCCCTATTGGCCGACTCTAGAAGAGATCGACGCATGCATCCGCACCGAGGCGGAAACGGCGGACGAAGCTATTTTGCTCGCCGTCCACGAGCCAGCCCGATTGGTTCGCAGGGCGGCGTATTCTAAAGACGAAATGGAGACCGACGAAAGCCAATTACTGGCGGCTTTCACCTCGGACGACCTCGCCGGCGGCTCGCTGGTGCTACTTATCTCGGGAACGTCTGGTGTCGGCAAATCGCACATGATTCGCTGGCTGGGGGCGCAGTTGCATCGCCATTCGCGCTCAGGCGAGATGCATATCATCACGATTCCCAAAAGTGCCAGTCTGCGAAGCGTCGTTGAGAAGATCTTAGAGCCGCTGCGGGGCACGCAGTACGACGAATTGCGGCGCGAATTGGATACGTCGGTCTCCTCAGTGTCTGACGGTGAGGCGGCCATCCGGCTGGCGTCCGAGTTGAAGATCGTGCTCGCGCGAGAAGCGGAACGCCTGCACCAGGAGTTGCGCGAGGGGGGTACGCCCGACTCATCCCGCGGTGCGACTAGCATGCGGCTTTTTCATGCGAGGGGACTCCCAGGCCTCCTTCAAGATGCAGCATTGGAGGAGCACTTCATTAAAGGGGTGCTGCCACGCATCGTGAGTCGGGCCTTGCATGGACTTCCGCCGGACGCAGCGCCAGAGCAGGAGGCGTTAGGACGCTTTACGCCCGAAGACTTGATGCTGCTCGAAGAAAAGGGCTTGGCCCACGCCGCACGCACGGTGGAGCAGTACTACAGAACGGTATTGAACGGTTTGGACGGACGCAATCGGGAATCCGCGGTGCTGGTACTCAACGCGGCTCTCGATCCAGCCATCCGTCGTGTGTTTAATTTGGAGCGCGTCGCCAACGGCATGACAATCGAGGAAATTGTCGATCGGGTCCGCGTCCAACTACTGCAGGACGATAAAGAACTCGTGTTGTTGGTGGAGGATTTCGCCGCCTTAGCCGGAATTCAAGAGTCGCTGCTCAAACTGAGCATCGTTGAGGCGACCCATGCCGGAAGGAAGACTCGCGCTGTATTGCGTACCGCGTTGGCGGTCACCGATGGCTATATGGAGCATCGCGAGACCATTCTGACGCGAGCAAAATTCGAATGGATCGTGAAGAGTCGATTTGATAATGAGGACCAATTGCTCGATCACTGCTTCAATCTCACCGGACGCTACTTAAATGCGTCTCGCTGGGGAGCGCGCAACTTGGCGCGCCAATTTCTCGAATCTCGCGAGCGTGGCGCGGCACTGAGTGACTGGACGCCGGCCTTCGATAGCGGTGATTTATCTGCTGATGACGCCGATACGCTCGAGGCCTTCGGTAGCAGTGATCATGGGCATAGGCTGTTTCCCCTGAATCGCGCCGCGATAACGGGGCTTTGTCGTAACGTGCTGCCGCGTCCTGGTGGTCGCATGGAGTTCAACTCGCGAGCATTGATCAATGGGGTGTTGCGCGACCCCTTGCAAAAGCGGCCGTTGTTCGAGTCGCAGCGATTTCCGGAAGGCGGCTTCAAAAATGCCACTGTCAATTCGGAGGTGCAAATTGCACTCGACGATTCGGGTCTTGTGTCTGCCGAGATTGGACGAGCTGCTGCTGTTCTGTACTACTGGGGCGGGGATCCCGCGTCGCTGACAGAGGCCCTAGAAATGCCTCGCCGGATTTTTCAGGCGTTCTCCATTCCTCCACCCTTTACCGAGAGCGCGGCTCGCGCCAAGGTAAAGCCAAAACATAGGGTCGGCAATGCTCCGACGGTGCTTGTATCGCCCGTTGATGCCGAGAGTCAGAGTGTGGACTCTGAAGCCATCGAGAAATTCAAGCAGCGATTACGGGCGTGGGCAGATGGCGACGCTTTGACCCAGATCGATGCGCGACAGATTCGCTCCGAATGGGGACAGGCTGTTCGGGATCGAATCGATGCTATGGAACTACGAGTGCTTGATCATGTGTGGGACACCAAAGGCTCTGCCATCTCGACCTGGATGTACATTCCCGGCGCGGCCACGGGCCAACCAACGCTCGATATTCCCCAATCGCCGGTGGTGCGGTTTGCTCATGATGACAACCGTGATCCCAGCGGAAGAGTGCGCAAAGCACTGGCAGCAATGAGGCGACGGACGGAACAAGGTGGTTGGACGTACGCCGAAGCAGAGGATGACTTTGCCTGCTACGCGTGGCTTTTAGATCAGTTGACTGAGCAGGCGACCCATCGAATCATGTGCGAGATTGAGCGACATTTGTCGTTCTTAGTGCCCCGTCTACGCTTGCAAAGCGTTCTCTTAGGGCTAACCGGTCGGGCGGACCAAACACCGGTCGAACTACTTGCAATGCCAGTAAGTGAGGAGTGGGTCGCCGAAGCGCCGAGCGGCGAAGTGCCGCAGCCATTGCAGTTGTACTCCGGCATCGTGACGGCCGCCGCGAGTTCGCGGGTTCCTCTGCAAGAGCACGTGTATCGATTTGCCGCCTGTTATCAAGGGACGGGAAAGATCGCGTATGTCCTTGATGCAATGCGCATCGCACGGTACGCAACTCTTGGAACGACTTCGGATCCCGCCGTGTCGGCGATCTATCTCGAATTGAGAGAACATTTGGGTCAATTGACCCCCGAGCGCGTTCAGGTGGGCACCGAGCGAGCGCTCAAATGGTTGCGCGAAACAAAAATTAGATTGGACCAGTCTCTCGGTGTGGACAGCTTAAAGGATCTCGTCGCGGCTCTCGAACGTATTGACAATTTGGCAAAAGCTCACGGGTTAGTCGAACGGGCCGCGTTGATCACTGAGACTCTCGACCGTCTTAAGGGGGAGCCCCCGGCTAGTCTGGCGAGAATCAGGGGCACGTTTTTGCAGATTGAGCAACTGCCGGACGGAGCCCCGCTCGAGGAGACTATGCAGGTTTTGGCCAGGGTCCCATTTCAAACTTTGATACGCATTGTGAGCTTATTGGAGGAAGCGTCCACGTTCATTGGGCAAGTAGAAAGAAATCTGGGCCCTCAGATTAAGACGCTCGAGGATGTCGATCCTCGGCCGGTTGCAACTTCCATTCTGGCTTTACTGGCGCAAATGCAGGAGACCGTTGATGGCTTCATCCCAAACGCTGCTTGAGCGCGCATTGAACCTCGAGAAGCAGATCGACATCTTGGGGACTTTGGATAAACAGCGCGAGGAAGTAGTGGCTCTGCATGATCGCAAAGAGAAATTGGACGGGGCGGTCTCGGACATCGAGAAAAATGTGACTCGAACTCGCCTGCTGCGCGGTGGCGGACTGCCACTGACGATTGATGCAGCCGCCTTGCGTCGCTTGAATGAACGCATAGCCGAAATGGCGACCGTGTTTCGCGCGAAACCTGAGGCACAAACCCTGGCCGCCAACCAACGTTGGACGCAATTAGTTGTGGCCGTGCAAAGAGAAGGAGAGAAACTCAAGATAGCGAACAACGCGGCGTGGGATAAATTCGCGCGGGAAGAATGTAGTGCGGAAGCGCCGCGCAACCTCGAGCAAAAGTTACCGCCAAGCGCTGAGAATACTCAAGCGCTCAATCGCTACACGGCTCGATACGCTGAGTTATCAACCCAACTACGAGTTGGCGCGGCGGCGCCGGAAGACATCGCCAAGATACGGGCGACTGTCGCTGCGTTGCAAACGGAAGTCACCGCCATGCATTTCGACTATCCGAGTCAAATCACCGAATTTTTGCGCGCGGCAATGGGGCCGAGCGGCGCGCCGCTCAGCGGCGTCACGCCGCAACTTCTCGAGTGGCTTCGCGAGCACGATATGCTGGAAAGCTACACCGTGCGCAGCCGTAGCTGACAATGGCAGACTCAACGGCCGAACGATCGCTGCGAGAGGTTGTGCTAGATGACGTCGAGCGAAGCGAAGCGCGTCGTCTCATCTGGGGATTGGTCGATGGATACTTAAGCGAGCATGAGTTGCATGAATTAATCGCTAGCCCCCTCACCCGGGCGCAAAGGGAGGCGCCGGACCTTAAATACCTAACTGAATCGGAAGTGATCGCGGACCTAGTAGCGGACGGGATTTTGCATCAGATGCCCGGGAGCACGGGTTATCGCTCGCGGATGGCGGAGGCTGTTCGGCTGTTCAGCAAGCTGCGACAGTTGTTCCCGAAACATGAGCACGGCTCGGCGTGGCTCTCTGCGCCGACACTCGTCGCCGACTATCGATTTTTGTGGCGCCGGCGGCGGTATCCGAAACGAGACATTGCCGTGGCGGATGCGCTGGCAGAGATCGAGAGTCGATTGGGAAAGGCCGAGGCAGTGTTGCGCGTACTACGGCAACGCATGACGGCCATGATGCCGCAGTACCGGCTGTCGGTCTTTCAAGTTGAAGCGACAGCGCGAGTTCTTGAGGGGCTTGAGGCCCGTGTCCCGCAGGCAACGTTAGTCAGCGCGGGAACGGGTAGCGGCAAAACCTTGGCGTTTTATCTGCCGGCCCTCACATGGGTTACTGCGAATTTGATCGATCGTGAACCGGCGCGGGTGCAGGTACTCGCGATGTATCCTCGTACCGAGTTGCTGAAAGACCAGTTCACGGAGGTATTTAGGCAGGCGCGGGCCTTTGACGGATCCGCCCGTCGGCCTATTCGAATTGCGGCGTTGTACGCCGATGTTCCGCGCACCGCGGCCGCGGTGGCATACGAAGAACGCGGCAGAACTAAGTGGGAGACGGTATCGGGCGGATTTCGGTGTCCTTATCTTCGGTGCACGGCCTTAGGATGCGGTGGAGACTTGGTGTGGCGAGATCTCGATCAAAAGCAGGGCCTCGAGCGACTCTATTGCTCCGATTGCGGTCACATCGTGACCGACCAACAGGTCGTTCTCACCCGACAGCGGATGGAGCGGGAGCCTCCGGACGTTCTGTTTACCACGTCCGAAATGTTGAACCGGGGACTATCGGATAGCCGCAGCTTTCACCTCTTTGGCGTCGGTCCCGCCGCGACCCAGGCACCGGACCTGGTCCTACTGGACGAGGTTCATTTGTATGGCGGAGCTTTCGGCGCTCACATCAGTTATTTGATTCGCCGCTGGCGTGCTCGAGCCAAGACGCCGGCGCACTTCGTCGGGTTATCGGCGACCTTGCGCAACGGTGCAAGTTTTTTTGCCAAGTTGATCGGCATGCCAGAAGAACGGGTCGTTGAAATTGAGCCGAAGGAGCGTGATTTGGTCCCGGAAGGGGCGGAGTATTTGCTGGCGTTACGCGGCGATCCCGTGTCCCGCCGCTCGCTCTTATCGACCACCATCCAGACCATGATGCTGGCAGCGCGAATCCTTGATCCCCGTGCGTTGGCGCAGCAGCGAGGACTCTATGGATGGCGAACATTTCTGTTCACCGACCAGATGGATAGTGTCAATCGATTGTTGGCGAAGGGCAGGGACGCTGAAGGCTGCTGGGAGGGTACGGGTGAGCCTAACTTTCGGGACCATCCCAAGGGCGGCCTGGCGAGGCTTCGCGAGTCGCACGGCAGTCAAGCGAGATATTTCGGTGGTCAAGACTGGGGGTTTATCGAGGACAACGTCGGGCATTCACTGTCATCGCGTCTACACATTTCTCGCACCACCGCGAGCGACCGGGGGGTCGATGCGGACAGTGAGGTCGTTTTAGCGACAGCTGCCTTGGAGGTGGGCTATGACGATCCCCAAGTGGGCGCCGTCGTTCAGCACAAAGCACCTCGTGATATCGCCTCGTTCTTACAGAGGAAGGGGCGCGCGGGAAGAACGCGCGGCACGCGTCCTTGGACCATCGTCGTGTTGTCGGATTACGGTCGCGACCGCATCAGCTACCAAGCGTACGACCAACTGTTCGACCCAGAATTGCCGCCGCGCAGCCTGCCATTGAAGAACCGCTATGTTCAGCGCATTCAATCGGTCTACGCGCTTCTAGAGTATCTCTCGGACCAACTGCCGCCCGGAAGCCCCGCCGCGGCGGTGTGGAACGACCTCACTGGTCCGGTGTCCCTCGAATTCGAGGGCAGCTTACGCATCCTCAATGCCTTGTGGAGTGAAAAGGTCAACGCTACGCCTTTAAGCAACCCGGTCCGCGCTCGCCTGCATCAAGAGGCGAGGAAACGGGTCAACGATCGCCGAGCGATTACGTGGCTGTATGCCCGCGAACGCAGAGCCTTGCTCGTTGAAATCCTGGCGGCCATGGAAAATAATCCCGCCAAACTCGTCGAATGCGGCCGCGCGATTCAGAAAGGTTTGCTGATCAGCGACCAGGAATTGCAATCCGTCGTGTGGGAATATCCGCGGCCCCTGGCGTTGGCCGTGATACCCACAGCGTTTCGGCGACTCGTGACCAACTGGCGGGCGGAGGGCAAAGACGGGGAGGATTTCGCCGGATCGGGTCCATTATCTGATTTTGCGCCCGGCCAACTCTTTAGCGACCTAAACTTGCCCGAGGTCGAGTTGCAGATACCGCCGGGGCCTCGCGCACGGGGAGGCCAACCGTCGCGCAGCTACCTTCCGGTGTTGCAGGCGCTGACCGAATTTGCTCCCGGCAAGGTGTCTTGGCGTTACGACGCCGCTTTGTGGATTGCACCTACTCAGATTGACCCAGGGACGCATGAGGTGGATCTGCTGGTCGATGACTTTTATATGTGTGACGCGGCAGATCCATTTCCAGTCATGAGGGCCGACGAGGTAACCCCGTATCCGGCGTACCGACCCCGTCTCGCGCTTCTATCCAGCGTGCCGTTCGGCGTTTTTCAGGATACGTCGAACGCACGCTTACGCTGGCATACCCAAATCGTCGCTCGAGCGCCGGCACTCGAGTTTGCCGTCCCTTTGCAATCTCCGCTGTGGTCGCTGATTCGAAGAATTCGTTTCCATTCTCACGGCACGAATTCCCCTGCCCTGGTTCGACGTTACGCCTCCGGATCTGACGCCTCCTTAAGACGCCCTCGGAGCGCCGAGTCCCAAGACGTCGTGTTGCAATTCAAGAAGGGCAACCTGCCATGCGTTTTGGGATTCGAACTCGAGGCGGATGGAATTGCCATTGAAATGTCTTTGCCAGCGTCAATCTCCGCGGTGGTGAATACACGGGCCGAGGTATTGCGGGCGCTGCGGGCGGCACGCTTCAGTGACGACATTCGCAACGGCGCGGCGCTGTCGTCTGTCGAATCGAACCCATTCAAGCGCGAGTGGTTGGGCTCGGTTTTCCTCACCGCCGCATCCTTCGACGCGGTCACGTCCGGCCGGTCACTCAAAGAAGCATGTAACGCCGTCGCGTCGGGTACGGTGACACTGCAAGCCGTCGACGTGTTAGAGGCCATTTTTCAGTCGCCGGGCGAAGACGACAGCGACAACGGTACGGCTGATCCCGAGGATAGGCTGCGTCAGGATTTGCAGCGCTCGCTGCGGGATCCACAGGTCATGAATTCGTTACTCGGAGTCGCCACGAGGCTTTGGGAGACCGTTGATGAGTCATGGGACGTGTGGCTGTCCAATGTCGCTCGAGCGACATTGGGCGGTGCTTTCCTCGCTGGCTGCAGTTCTTTATGTCCCGACATTGATTCTGACGGCATTCTGGTCGACGTGGACACAGGCCCCCGGGCAGGCGGCGATCACTACGAGAACATCCCTAGAGATCAGGAGTTGTGGATTACCGAAATTGCCCCGGGAGGCAACGGACTTCTCGAAACGGTGATCGGGCAGTATGTAGACAATCCGAGCCGCTTGTTTGAGCTCATCGAGAGCGCTGTTGGGCCCAGCGAATACGAGATGACCGATCAACAGTTGACGCGACTGGTCGCTGACATTGGCTCCAGCGCGCCTGACCGGGAATTACGCACGGCCGTTCTCGATGTTCGCAATGCGACTGGCGCAGAGGACCTCATTGCTCAGTTTTCAACGCTACGGCGGCTGTTGGCATCGCGCGGATACTCCGTGTTTCATGGTTTTGCCGCAGCTCTGAGCACGCGGTTGCTACGACCGGGTTCACCCGCCGGGATTGATAGCTTTCTGCAGGGTGCGCTGGAGCGATGGAAAGTTGCAGAGCAACATCTGGGCATTGAGATTGATAACCGCTTGGTCGCCTTCCTGGCAAGCGACGATGACTCGATCGATCAACTCCTGATCGGCGTGGGGTTAGACCCGCCTATTACCAATCGACGGTCGTGGCGATTTAACGCAATTTATTCCTTGCTCTGGCCCCGTGGGCCGGTCATTCGGGAAGCCGCGGTTCGACTGTACAACCCTTTCGGTACGGTTCGCGCGGCCCCGGAACGATTGCTCCTCGAGGCGCTATTGGCGCCCACGGAACCACCGATTGACACCCAAGGGAGTGACTGGGAGAGCGCATTCACCGATTCGTTGACCAACCGCAACGTCGCCACGCTTGCGCTGGATCCAACCGACTTTTCCAACATCGCCCGAGTTGTGCGCCGCGCGATTCTTGAGCCCATATCGCTCGAGTACATGAATGTGTATCCGGTGTTGAGTCGCGTCGTTCGACATGAAGGGAGTCTTTTGATGCGCTTTGAGTTGAGTCATCCGCTGTGACAATGACTACCGCGCAGCGGCGCATCTTTAAGGGAGCATCCACCACCCAAAGCGTCATCCGCGAATTGCTAACTCTGGTTTTTTGCCAGGAACTTCTGTCCCCCGGCGCCAAGCTCGTTATTGTGGCCCCTTGGATCAGCGACGTGCCCATTTTCGATAACCGAGCAGGGAACTTCGCGGCTCTTAACCCCGAATGGAGCCAACGTGAAATCGGGGTCTTAGAGGTCCTAGTTCATCTCTGTCGGGCAGGGACCAAAGTGGAAGTGGCCGTCCGTCCGGATGAACACAATCAGCTATTCATCCGCAAGATCACGGAGGCCGCCGAAGAGGCCGGTGTTAGAGACAGCATTCGAGTCGTAGAAATAGAGAACTTGCACACCAAAGGTATTCTGGCCGATTCCTGGGTCATCTTAGGCTCAATGAATTTAACGAGGAACGGAATAGAAATTAACGAAGAATACGTGACATATGATGTTGGGGCGGAGCCGGTCGCCGGCGCACGGGTGCATTTTAACCGGCTGTTGGCGTCGGTTAAATAGCTTCATATGACTATCCTTGACCCCGAACGCATCTTGGGAACTCTGTTATCGGGAGACAATCAGGCTCGCCGCAGTGCTCGTGACTCGCTGACGCCACTGGCGCGCGACGCAGTCGAAGCAGTCTCAACGAGCATCGAGGCGTTTGCGAGAAATGATCACTCGCTGCCGTTAGTGTTTCCCGTCGTGACGCCCGAGTCGATCATTTGGTATGCATGCGCTAGAAATGCGGCACAGGCGCGAGAACTTGGGGGTCTCTTGACCGCCTGGATTGGGCCTTCTTGGAGCGCCTTTAGGGGAGAGCAGGCGCAACTCCATGACACTGAGTGGCCGGAGCCACTACTGAAGGAACAATTTGGATGCAATGTATTTCGGCTGAGGCTACTTCGGGCCAGCGACAGCAAAGTGGTATCACGGCGGATGGCCGCCTTATTCAGTGCTCTGCAACGAAAGCCGGGGGTTACCGGCGCCTATCTTAAGTCGGCCGGACAACTACGCGCTGAATTTGATCGGGCACTGGCCGTAGGCGACGGCCTGCGGGCGCAGGAGGTGGTGGAGACGCTGCGCCGAACAGGGCGCCTGACGGCCGAGAATTTGCGCTTTGTCGAGATACGCATGTTGGCGGGGCTTGGGAAATGGGATCAGCTGTACACGGAACGGGACATTAGAGATCTGTGCGAGCTTCGGCTTCCGCCCGAGACCTACGCCGACTTGGTGGAGGCCGTTTATCGCCACTACATCGCGGAGCACGAAAGCGCAGGGGATGCGGCGAGCGCGATAGGTATTGTGCAGACCGGCGCGTTTAGAGTGTTTGCCGCCTTGTTCAGAACGCGAAGGCCGGGATCGCGGCCCGCGGTACTGAAATCGCTTCTTCTCTGGGAACTCGCTAGTGAACTGCCGAGCGCAGAGGCCTGCGCAGCGTTTATGCAGGAGTTGGTCCCCAGGGCAATTGACCAGAGATTCCGCGCAGCCATTGAGCGGATGATTCCGACACTGAGTCGCGGTAGAAGTCTTGCCTCAGCCGACAGAGCCTTCGATGACGGCAAATTGGATGAGGCCTTTGCTGCCTATCTGAGTGTGGAACCGTCCGTTCAGGCAATTCAAGGTCTAATCCGGTGCGCCCGTGATATCGAGACGGAGGAGGCGGCGAAGGCGGCGCTTGCCAAACTCGAGGTCGCCCCCGCCAACATACAAGCGACAATCGAGCAAAAGTGCCAGCATCTATTGCGCAAGTTACGGGCGACGGCCGCGCAGTCGGGCCTAGCCATAGGAACCAATTGGAAAACGTGGCTGTTGGCAATGCAGAGTGGCATCGAGCGCAGCGCCGCTCTCGAATCGGCTCGGGAAGGCGCTCGCAGTTGGAACTTGGAGGTGCTTCTCGTCGATCGTGAATCGATTCGCGGATTCGCCGGCGCACTCACCGAGTGGGCACTTACCGAACCAGAGTTCGTCGAGCAACTCTATCCGGTGCTCTATGAGGCCTTTATCGGGGGGGATCGCCTGCCGCGTCCCGAATTTCGCGCACTCTACAGCGCGCTGCTTTCTGTCGTTCGACTCAGACCCGATGTCACACGCTCGGAACTGGATCTCGCCAAGGATGTGGCCGCCATGTGTCTGGCGTGCAACCCGGAAGCCGTCAATTATCGGGATATCGTCATTGAATTGAATGGAATGATCGAGTCGTTTCAGTCCTATAGCTTGCTGGATTGGGCCATCGATGTCAGTGACGAACTGTCCGCGGCGGCCTGCCCGGACCCAACGGCTCGCGCGGAGTTCGTTGCGAAGGCTTTCGCGATCGCGGAAAGATATCGATTGCGCATCACCCCGCTGCAGTCGCAGATGTTACGATTGCTGGGGTCGGAGCTTGGCTTTTCACTGAGTGAGCTACCCACGGCTGTCGACTCTTCCGACGAGGCGCCCGGCCCGCCGACGGCGACCACCCAGGCGCGCATTGCCATCTATTCACTCGACTCACAGGCCGCCGGACGGGCCAGAGCGGCACTGGCATTGATATTCCCTAAAGCAACCATCGAAGTTAATAACGATACGGTATGTACCGATAGACTTAAAAATCTCGCACGCACCGCGGATGTATTTGCGTTCTCTTGGAAAACGAGCACGCATCAAGCGTTTTACTGCGTCAAGAATCATCAAGGGGCAGCCACTCAACTGTGCCTTCCCAAAGGGTCGGGTTCCTCAAGCATGATTCGGTCCATTTACGAGAAAATTGGCTCAGAAACCGCATAGTCGCGCCAAATGGCTTTTTTGGGTGCCTTATGGCGCAATTAACTGCGTGCATCAAAAACAGTTGAGGATCGATAACTGCACTAGTAGAATCGAAGAGGGCAGACAGTAATTCAACAATAGGCAGGACGCATCGGTGGCAAAGGCGGAAGTCATCGTTCTGACGAACTGCACAAATCGCAAACGCGTGCTGGTGCCCGATGAGCAAGCTGCGCGGTCTTTACCCCCCGGAAACATCGCTCATATCAGCCAAGAATGGGTTTCTAGACTTAAGAAAGCGGTGCACTCCCATATGGCAGATCAGCTGTACTGCGGTCGCGGGTTGACCGAGACCGTAAGTGCAGCGCAAGGCATGGGCGCCGAGATTGCTTTTGTCTCCGCGGGACTCGGCGTGGTGGCGCCACGCCAGCGAATACCTTCCTACAGTTTGACCACTTCTTCGGGTTACCCGGATAGTGTGGGTTCTCGTGTGAGGGGATCCTTCGATCCGGTGTCGTGGTGGAGGGCGTTGGCACGAGCACAAGGAGGCAGTGACCATCCGCTCGCTGATTTTATCGCGAGTACCGGGGCGTCTTTGGTGCTCTGTGCGATGCCGGCGAGTTACTTTGAATTGGTTGCGCACGAGATCGCGCGGCTTCCTGCCCCACTGTTGCGAACCGTTCGTGTGATGGGGCCGCGTCGTCAGGAGGACGTAATAGACGCCCTGCGTCCGTATTGGCTGCCGTATGACGCTCGACTGGACGCTCCGGAGACCGGCTATAACGGAACCGCCTCGGATTTCCCCCATCGTGCGCTTCGGCATTTTTCGGTCGAGGTGTTGCCGCGAGTTGGCGTGGCCGCGAGTCGTACCCATGTGGCCTATGTGGAGAATATGTTGGCTCAATTTTCGCCCTATGTACGGCCACGAGGACAAAGCGCATCCGACGTCGAAGTGACCTCAGCAATCGAGGCGTTATGGAAGCGGCATGAGGGGCGGCGGTCGGGAATTCTACGCGCGCTGCGGTCGGAACGGCATATTGCTTGCGAGCAAACCCGCTTTCGCCGATTAATGGATAAATTCGAAGAGAATCGGAATGGCGCCGCGCAAAAGCGTTCGTAGCATTGTCGTGCGCGCGCTACGCACACGTCAGGGTAAGGTGGATGTCTATTCGTTCTTCTTACCCGGCGGCGAGATTACTCGCGTTGCGGGAATCTCGCGTTTGGAACGCGGTGAAAATAATGCGTTGCGAGGCTTTCAACGCAAAGAGATTCAGACGCATGTTCGCTCTATCGTCCAATACCTGAACCAAGGGTCGGTACTGTTTCCGAATGCCATCACCTTGGCGGTCTCCTCTGAAGTGAAATTTACTAAATCCAGGGGGCCCAGTCCCACCGGCCTGACGCCCGGTGCGGACGCCGGTTTGTTGAAAATCCCACTTCGTGAATCCGGGGCTCGCATTGGATGGATTGTTGACGGTCAGCAACGATCTTTGGCGTTGGCCAACAGCAAGAATGAGAAATTACCGGTTCCGGTCGTTGCTTTCGTGTCCGACGATCTGCAGGTGCAACGCGAGCAGTTCATTCTGATGAATAAGGCTCGACCGCTACCGGCGCGGCTGATCAATGAGTTGCTTCCAGAAATTGGCTCCGTGCTTCTGCCGCGTGACCTCGCATCACGTAAGATTCCGAGCGAAATTTGCGGGTTACTGAACCGGGATTCGAAGTCGCCGTTCAATGGACTCATCAAGCGGCTGTCCGATCCCAGTAAAGGGAACGCGGTTATCACAGACTCATCTGTCATCAAAATGGTGCGAAACAGTATTAACAGCCCTTTAGGTGCACTAGCTCCCTTTAAGGCGTCCGGAGACGAATCAGCTGATCTGGCCGCGATGTATCGCATTCTTAATATGTTCTGGGGTGCTGTACGCCAAGTGTTTCCTTCGGCGTGGGGTCTGCCGCCCACGAAGAGTCGGCTTATGCATTCGGCCGGTATCGAGGCAATGGGAGTTTTAATGGATCGAATGCTTGCAAGACATGTGGGTAAGCCCGATGAGGCGCAAGCCATCAAAGCCGATCTTCAAAGACTTGCCCCGTCGTGCCGATGGACGGACGGCACTTGGGACACAATGGGCCTCGCGTGGAATGAAGTGCAGAATACTCCGAAACATATCAGGGCCCTCTCGGATACGTTGGTTCGTCTGTATTCCGCGAGGTCTTCTCGATGAAGTTCATTTTTGCGGACAGCCTAGACGTAGTCGACCCGAACTACGACTTTGCGAGCGATAGCTTTGCACCCGGCCGCAAGGCCTATTGGGGCGACCGATACCCTCACGAAATGATGAATCCGGCGCCGTACGACGGTGTATTGGTTTCCAGGGGCATCGTCGGCGATCATCGGTTTCCCGGAAAATATTCGTCGGCACAGTCAATGAGATTTCGTCGAGTTGGAGCGCGACAATTCTTGCGGCTTGAAGCGCCGCGATTTGCCTCAATGCCCATTTTTGGTGATTCCGGGGCGTTTTCCTATGTACAAGAAGAAAAGCCTCCGTACACGCCGACGGAACTGCTTGAATTCTATGCCGACGCCGGGTTTACGCACGGTTGCTCGCTCGATCACATCATTTTTGACTTTGACCGTGAAACCCACGGACTCGTGGCCGGTTCTGATCACGCCCGCCGACGCTTTGATATCACCCTGGAGAATGCCCGAGAATTTTTGTCGCTGGCCCGTGACCTCGGTCCAAGTTTTTCGCCCATTGGAGTAGCGCAAGGTTGGTCGCCATCTAGCGTTGCAGAGTCGGCTGCCCGTTTGGAGAAAATGGGTTATACCTACATTGCCATCGGCGGACTTGTCCCGCTGCGCGCGGAAGACGTTCATCGCTGCTTGCACGCGGTTCGTGGGCGCCTCTCCTGGGACACACGTATTCATCTCCTGGGCTTCGCGAAGGCTGAGCAAATCGATGACTTTGCACGTTACGCGCCGACAAGTTTTGACTCAACCTCACCACTGATTCGCGCATTTAAAGATTCCAAGTCCAATTATTATGTGGAGACTGAAACCGGTCTTGAATATTACGCCGCCGTTCGAATTCCCCAGGCGATAGAAAACCCACGGTTCATGCGGGCAGTAAAGGTCGGCAGTCTAGACTCGGATACCCTGTTAAGGCTTGAACGTCATGCGCTCGAGTCCGTGCGCGGCTACGATCGGGGCACCGTGCAATTGGATACGGCGGTCGAGAGCGTTTGCGAGTACGGAAGCCTGCTCGCCGACGATCCATCCGCTGGATCTCGGAGTCGCCTCAAATTGGCCGCCGAGATCCGAATTGCTACGGCCAGAACGTTAAAAGATCGCCCGTGGGCGCGATGCCCGTGTGAGATCTGCAAGCAGGTGTCTGTGGAAGTGGTGATTTTTCGTTCGAGTAATCGGAATAAACGGCGAGGCTTTCACAATCTTGGTGTATTTTTTGAACACGTCCAGCGATTGCTGGGAAAGGAAATAGCTCGTGACAGTTTTCAAATACCGCGGCGTGCGGGCGCAGCAGAGTGCTGAGCACGAAGTAGTAACAATCGCCGCGAGAGCGAGCGATATCCTCGCCTTCGCGCGTATCGATCGCGCGGGGCGAGATCGGGAGGGCGGACTGCAAGGCTTTCAGAGGCCGCAGATAGCATCGCATATTCGCGAAATTCGCGATTACCTGCGGACGCCAGACGCGGTGTTGCCAAATCCAATCGTGGTGGCTTTTGTGGACAGTCTGCGGACTCGCGAAATTGATCCGGGGGTAGTGGAGATTGAGATTGAGGTCACCGATACTCCGCCTGGGTTTGTCGTGGACGGACAGCAGCGACTGACGGCGCTCAGTGGTTTGCCCGACCTCCAATTCGAGGTTTTTGTATCTATACTAGTGTGCAAGAATTACGAGGAGTTACGGCGCCAGTTCGTTCTGATCAATAGTACGCGGCCTCTTCCGAAGGCGCTGATCTATGAACTGCTGCCAGGCGTCTCGGGGTTGCCTCAGCGATTGAGTAGCCGTAGTTTCGCAGCAAAGCTTGCTGAACGACTCAATTTCGACCCCGCCTCCTCGCTGCGGGGGATGATTTACCAGCATACGAACCCAACCGGCATGATCCGCGATACCGCGATCCAAAAGCTCATCATGCAATCGGCGTCCGATGGGGCTGTTCGGGAGATGCTTCCAGAAGAGCAGTTCGATCGGGGATTTATGTTGGTCACTGAATTTTTTGCTGCCATTCAGAATGTCTTTCGAGAAGATTGGGTAGGGCATAGTCCGAAAACCTCGCGTTTGGTGCATAGCGCCGGAGTCGTCGCCCTCAGTTACGTGATGGAACTGATCGTTGCGCGAGATGCTGCCGCGACGTGTGAACATTTTGAGCGGGGGCTCAGTGCATTGAAGGGTCGAACGGCCTGGACGTCAGGGTACTGGCAATTCTCCCCGAATGAGCAAGTCGCATGGAATTCAATTGAAAATACTCCCCGACAGATCATGGCCCTGGCCCAGCACCTCGTGTCGGTGGTTCGTAGAGCCAGTCGGCCTTCCGCGGTAGGCGTCGAATCGGGTCCGGTGCGCGCAGCGAAAGTTTCAGCATAGGGCGAGTCCAACGAGGTTACTCAGATGGCTTCAGCAGTAGTTCTTTTAAGTGGTGGTCTCGATTCCGCAACCGCACTTGCGATTGCGCAATCGGAAGGCTTCGACGTCTTTGCGATATCTTTTCGCTACGGACAACGGCACAAGATTGAGCTTGAGTCGGCCCGGCGCGTCGCGGAGCGCATGCGGGTCTTAAAGCATATCGTTGTCGATATCGACCTTCGGCAGTTTGGCGGTTCCGCTCTCACCGACGAGATTGCCGTCCCCAAGGGTCGAACCGTATCGGCGATGGCGGAGGGCGTTCCCATCACCTATGTCCCCGCGAGAAACACGGTATTCTTGAGCTTCGCGCTGGCCTGGTCGGAAACCCTCGGATCGAAGGATATTTTTCTAGGGGTTAATGCGCTCGATTACAGCGGCTACCCCGATTGCCGGCCAGAATTCATTGAAGCGTACGAGCGCATGGCAAATTTGGCCACGAAGGCGGGCATTGAGGGCGGTCAACGCCTGAAGCTGCATACTCCCTTAATTAATTTCACTAAGGCGCAAATTATTGCCCGCGGCGCTGAACTCGGGGTTGATTATTCAATGACGAGCAGTTGCTACGATCCCAGTGCGACGGGCGCACCTTGCGGTAGTTGTGACTCCTGTTTACTGAGGCAAAAGGGTTTTGCGGAACTGAAGCGTCTGGATCCGCTGGTTGAGCGATTTAAGGCGGCATGACGTTGGACCGTCTATTATTTACAGCCGCAATACCATTCGAAGCGGCGCGTAGTGTCGGAGTTCTCCCGGACGGACATCGTGCCCGGCGACTCCACGGCCACAGCTTTATCGCGAAAGTGCGTGCGGAATTGCCGAACCAATGGGCTGCATTTACGGGCGATGAAGTCGATCGGTTGCGGGCGCGTTTGGCTACTGCCGTTTCCCCGCTTGACTATCAGTCGTTGAATGAAACGGTTGGGCAACCGACGGATGAGAACCTGGCAAGATGGTTGCGCAGGCGACTTGATGTTCCAGGCGTCGATACGATTGGCATGCAGAGCACCGCACACCAGGGCGTGGATCTCGATGCCGCCGAGCACGCGCATTTGTGGCGCCGGTATTCGCTACAATCGGCCCACAGGCTTCCGCACGTCCCCGCGGGTCATCAGTGTGGCCGAATGCATGGACATGGCTTCGAGATCCTCCTGCATGCGGATCAAGACCTCGGGTCGAAGCCGCTTGGCACGGACTACGATTTGATCGATGAATTGTGGGCGCCAATCGATGCGGAACTGAATCATGCTTGCCTCAACGACGTCCCTGGGCTCGAAAACCCGACGAGCGAGTTGATTGCCGCGTGGATTTGGAATCGGTTAAAACCCGCGCTTCCGGAACTGTCCTGGGTCACCGTCTATGAGACAGCTCAGTGTGGAGCGAATTTCGACGGCTATCGCTACCGCATCTGGAAAGAGATGACGTTGGATAGTTCGCTCGCGCTGAAGCGCGCGCCGGTCGGCGATCAACGTCGGCGCATTCACGGCCACACGTACACGCTGCGACTTCATCTTCACGCGCCCTTGGATACAGTGATGGGATGGACCGTGGACTTTGGCGATGTAAAGACGCTGTTTGTTCCCGTATTCAAGCGAATCGATCATCAACCCCTGCACGAATTGCCGGGCCTGGAAGATCCGGATAGCGCGAGTATTGCGCAATGGATCCGGCGCGAAGTCGCCGAGGATCTGCCAGCGGTCGACCGTATCGATCTCTATGAAACGCGGGGATGCGGGGTAATCCTGTCATGGGGCGGCGCTGATATTGCATTACCGATTTGAGGCTTGATGACTTACTCTGTCAAAGAAATCTATTACACGCTGCAGGGGGAGGGAACTCACGCGGGACGCCCAGCAGTGTTCCTGCGCTTCGCCGGTTGCAATCTGTGGACAGGGCTGGAGAAAGACCGACACAAGGGCCCCGGAGGCTGCTCAAAGTGGTGTGATACCGCTTTTGTCGGGACCGATGGCCCTGGCGGTGGAAAGTTCGGGGATCCATCCGATTTGATTGCGGCCGTTAAAGGATGTTGGCCCGACGGCGGCAATGGGAAGGCACGGCCATTTGTCGTGTGTACGGGCGGAGAGCCGCTGCTGCAACTCGATTCAAAGCTGCTCGATGCGTTAACGACGATTGGGTTCGATGTCGCCGCCGAAACGAACGGGACGCAGGCGGTTCCGGAGGGTCGATTGTGGTTAACTGTAAGTCCAAAAGCGAATGCGCCGCTGCGAGTCACCAAGGGAAATGAACTCAAGTTGGTATTCCCGCAGGAAGCCATGGATCCGGGGCAATTTGCTGCTCTCGAGTTCGACCATTTCCTATTGCAACCGATGGACGGGCCGGAACGGCTTGCAAATACGGAAAGAGCGATAAACTATTGCCTTAAGAATCCGCAATGGCGGTTGAGTCTGCAGACCCACAAATGGATTGGCATCCCGTAGCACCTGGAAGAGGACTCGTCGTGGCACTGAATTGGAAATCCGTCTCCGTCGAGCATGTACGGGCAGCGCTAAAACAAGTTGCCAACTCAAAATCCAAAGATCGCGCCTCCGGCCTGATCGTTTTTGATGGCGATCGCAAGCTTCCCGCGAAGGAAGTATTGGGTGTTGCATACCGACTGGCCAATAAATTGGCGAGCGATGTTCCACTCAAGTTCTCAAGCGGCGACGGAACTCTCTACATACTCCAACGACTAGGATTCCGCGCGGAACGTATCCCACGCGCGGAAAACGGGATGGAATAGCATTGGAACTGTGGCGACCCACAACGCAAGGCGAAGCTGTTTTCCTCCATCTGCATACTCAAGTGGCATCAGGCGTGGAAATAGTACATGAGCCCTACGGCCTCCACTACCTTGTCCACCAGGATCGTTACATCGAGTTTGCGCGGTTGACTATCGCCATAGAATTGTTTCTTCGCGCACTGCGCACCGCAATCGAAATGTATGAGCAAACTCCTGGAGTACCGCCCAAAGACTTGGGCAAGCGGGTGCGTCAAGAGACTGACCTGCCAGACCGGGTAACCGGTGATAGGAAGTTTTGCGAGGCACTTCGCGATGCTGGCCGTATTGCTCACGAGCGTAGGCGGTTCAAAGGACTGGAGGACAGCGTGTTGCGATCCGAAGCAAATTGGTGCTATCTGTGTGGAACTGCCCTGGTTGGGTCTCCGGGCCACCACAACACAGCCACCGTTGAACACCTTTGGCCGCTCTCGCTGGCGGGAGAAACTGTTGAGGGCAACCTTATTCCGGCCTGCAAGAGTTGCAACGATCGAAAGGGTCACGCCATTACGTGGGCCTGGGGGCCGGTTCAGTCCACATACCACGAGGGAATCGCGGGGGGCACCGAACCGAACCATCAATTGCGCGTATCGCTTGCGCTCGCGCGTCTGATGCTCGTAGCCGCTGCGCCGACGAACAAACTCACGCTCAAACAGGCGGCTCACAAGGCACAGCCTCTCTATAGCGGAGTCACTTTCGATCGCGCGGGCCCCCGAGTATTTTTCGAATATTTCAGCAAAGTCGAGGCGATACCATGACCACTAAGAACCCTCGAATATTTACATACGACGCACTGAACTATCTCCAGCGACCCGACGTACCAACGGCGCCGCGCTTCCTTCTATTGTGTGCCGCCGCCGGTGACATCGTCGCGTGGGCGGACGTTGATCGAATTGACGTACATAACCCCACCGGCGCCCAGCGACCCTTACGAAGCATGAAAGTGAATAAGATCGCCAAGTACTTCGATGCACACCGCAGCAATACAATCCCGACAGCGGTAATCGTTGCGCTCGACGAGTCTTCCGTCAAAATTTCGAAGAAAGGCGCGGGAGGCGGAATCTCATGCACACGCGTCGATATTAAACTAGAGGGGCCTCGCAAGCCCGGCTTAATCATTGACGGACAACACAGGGCATTTGGCGCGGCGAAACACTCCCCGAAAACGCTTCTTAATGTGGTCGCTTTCCTTGGCGGCGATGAGGCGGAGCGCGCGTTTCAATTCGTGGTCATTAACAACACCGCCACACGTGTGTCGAAAGACCACATCAAGGCGCTGAATCTTAACTACAATCCGAAGCGATTGAACAAACGGTTGCTGGAGAGCGCTGGAGTAGGTCTAGGTATTGAAGAGACGAAATTTGATGACCTCCAGATTGTTGATACGACGGAACCCTTCAAGAAGGCTATTGCGTGGCCACGAAATTCCGACGGCTTCATTCCGCCAAACGCAATCGAAAGCGGGCTGGCGGAGACACGCGACCGGGCGGCCCGCCTCGGCATCGAAGGGCTTGAGCGCGACGTGTTCCTATCGATTTGGACCATAATAAAGAAGATACGCCGATCACATTGGAAGCCTCTCCCGGCCAGTCGGTTGCTCCAGAAGGTCTCCATCTATGCGCTCACTGTATTCGTCCTCGATAGTCTGATGGCGGCGCAGACGCTGAGTGACACCCCCCGTGACCTCAGCGACGAGCACCAACTAGAGGCAGATGTTGGCAAGATAGTCGGAGGAATTCCATCGGAGTTGTGGACAGTCGAGTGGAATGCGACGGAATTGGATACCCGGAATGGTCGACAGATGCTAGTTGAAGCGTTGCAGTTGATTTCCGCTAATGTAAGACTCGGACGCTCGTGGTATGACGGCGTTAGCATGATAGATCCGGCGTCGATATCCACTCCTAGGAGCACGGCCGCTTCAAGTCCTAAGCGCTTAGCGCGACGACGCAAGGCGAGCTAACAGTATAATCTTCGCGATTGGTCACTAGTAATCTCAGGAGGAGACATTCAATGGGCGCGGTGTTGCGGCTTGAGCACGCCAATATCATGGTCTACGTGACGTCCCGATCCTATGCTGCACCGCGCGTACTTCGGCACCATCTCTCGGATTATCTCGACGCCCTGTCGTTCGAAGCGCAACGTTGGTAACGCTCGCGGGGCAGGTGCCTGTATTGCGACTTCGGTGGTGATGATTGGATGATTGATCAAGAAGCGTTTGGCGGAAGAGGTCCGCGGGCAGACAGCGTAATCCCAGTTTTCCGCGTTAGTCCGGAACAGTGAACGCAAGAAACGTCAGCCTTCCGAAGAACGATAGAAACCATACGGTGGCGTCAGGGTCATCCGATGCCTTCGCGAACGCATAACCAAACGCGCGGCCACCAGTCGATTGCCATTGCGCTTGGCTCAGGGGTGCGAACAAGCGCTCAAAAAATGGAAGGTCCAGCCGGTCCACCGTTGCCATGCGTCCGCCGTGAATAACTTTGGGCTCATAGCCAAGCGGCAGCACTCTCCCTGTATGGTTGAAATGCAAGGCGTGGACGACACGCTCGACGGTTTTTCCGATGCGCTTCATGTCGATGGGCAGTAACTTCACTTGCTCGACAATCGGCGATCCACGTCGTGCCCATCCGGTGCGGGAGCCCGCTAATATTCGCCGCGCCGGTGGTCGAAAGTTCTTACGCAGTAGTGAACGCCGCACTGCCTCGTGCAGCGTCTTGAGTTCTGGAGGATCGGCGATATCGTAGGTTGAGAGCGCCAGCGAGTCTCGAAAATATTCATCGTCCAGCGCGAAACGCCGGTTGCACTTCTTGCAGCTCGGCACTTTGACCAAATCGTTGGGCAGCGGACGCTGAAAAAGGCACTGCGGCGGTGCGTGGTCAAAATCCTGGGCGGCAGTTCCGCAATATATGCATTTGGTCATCATGCGAGAGCTTCGTGACGGCGAAGCCCGACTCGGGTTCTGTGGATTGTTCAGGCGACCCTGGCGGCCACGATCAATGCGGCATCGTTGTTCTTCGGCGTATTGACTCGTTTGCTCACCGGCGTTGCAACCATGTGTGTGTCAGGGTACTGCCTTAGTAACTTGAACGCATCATCGGATGTCGTAGTCAGCCACGCGTCGCGGTCCTCTTTTGTGAGGATCGCGGGCATCCGGTGTTTGACGTTGTGAATTTCGGTCATAAGGGCGTTCGCGGGCATGGTGACGATGGTGCAGGACTCGACCGTCACGCCGTCGTCTCGTTTGGAGGAATCCCAGAGGGCTGCGAAGCCGAAGATGTCTTGGTCGTTTAAAGTGATGTAGTAGGGTTGTTTGTTCTTGCCGTCGGCCAGTACCTGCCATTCAAAGAATCCGGTCGCCGGCATGATGCAGCGCTGGCCGCGTTTCCAGGGGCCGCGCCAGGTCGCCCCGTCGGTCAGTTTCTCAATTGTCGCGTTGATGGTGGAGTATTTGGGCTGGACGCCTTTGGCCCAGAAGGGGATAAGACCCCAGTGCATTCGAGATCCGGTGCGCTCCCCTTCTTTGTTCACGCGGACGACGGGTACGTCTTGGGTTGGGGCTACGTTGTAGCTTCCCGGGAATTGCCATTCCGTACGGACGAGGTTGAACTCGCGCTCTATTGCAGCATCGTCCGGCGATACGTATCGGCCACACATCAGAACTCCCAAGGGACGTTCAGAAAAAAGCGATTGTAGCTGAGTGGAGTCAAGAGATGGGCGCCGCAAGGGCGCCCGGGGGCGGTGCCAACAGGATTGGGTGTTGCGAGAGGTTGGGCTTATACAGTGTCCGCGCCGGTCGAGTACTGGATGGACGCCGGCGCGCTTGCCCGTAACAATCTTACGTATGCCGTCCGGATTTCATATCGACAAACTGAGCGATGAGTTTGCCCAGTACACTCTCGTGCTCAAATGTGCGGAATGTGGTCACGAGCGAAAGGCGGAGCCGCACACACTGGGAAGGCTTTGCGGCTGGGATGCTCGTTTGGAAGACGTCGCGAAAAGGATGCGGTGTTCGAAGTGCGGAAAGAAGCGATGCGCTTTGAGGGCGTTTCCGCTGAAGAAGCCGCGGGGGTATTCGGCGTTGGAAAGATAGCAGCGCCGCTTGCAAATCGGCGGGCATACAGTCTTTGGCGTCGCCGACTACTGAATGGACATGGGTGCTTTGCCTTGCGTATCTTCCGCGCATGGCCCGCCATCGAGGTCGGTATACACACTCGCCATTCCGCTCCGGATGGGTCGTCACGCGTGATTTGCTGCGCACCGTGCTCGAGGCCATTGACTGCACTCAAGGAAACGCCCAGGAAGGCTTTGCGTCCAGGCACGCCCAGTTGGTGGGAGAAGGATGGGCGGCTGAAGGTAAGGCGTCCGCTGGCGACTTGGAATTCTTCAACAAGGCCGGTGCGCGCATTGCGGTGACGATTGAACCAGGTGATCCCAGGCTTCCGCCGCAGCGCATTTACGGCTCGGCGGATTGAACGCCCATTGATCGGCGAGAACACCGCCCGATTTGCGAGTCCGAGGGCGCCCTCCGTGACATGGGCTCCGCCGCGCATTCTGGAGGCCGCCCTCGCGGCGGAGTAGAATTTCCCAATGTGCTATTCCGCTCCAGTCGTTCAAGTCATCCGTAAGCTGCATCGGGAGTTGGGTATCCGACTCGATTATACGGAAGCGTTAAATTTGTCTTGCGGCGTCTCGATGATCCAAGTGTGGTCATCTCGCGCGGTTTCGAAGCCAATTTTGACGTTCCCGGAGCTGCAGGCGATTCTCTCGGATCGAATCGTGCCCGCGCTTCCGCATGCGGCCTTAAAGGCGGCATGAAGTGAATCATCCGTGACAATCACAAGAGTTCTATGCCGCTTAGCCTGCATGGTGTCTATTTGCTTCGCGTCCGCGCCAGCATTCGCGTGGGGCGACGAAGGGCATGAGGTGATTGGTTTGATAGCGGATCACTATCTCGAGCCAGCAGTGCGCGCCCGTGTGCAATCCATCCTCGCGGGCGATACCACTCAGCTAACGACGCAGGATGTCGCCCATGAGGCTACTTGGGCGGACAAGTATCGGGACTCCGATCGCAATGGGACGAAAGTCCGGTACAACCAAACGCGCAACTGGCATTTCGTGGACCTTGAGCTCGAAGGGGCGGATCTAAATGCCGCCTGCTTTGGCCGGCCGCAATTGGCGCCTGGGACGGATGCTTCGCTCGGACCAGCGGACGATTGCGTGATCGACAAGATCGAAGAATTCACCGCGGAACTTAAGAAACCCACAACCGGCGAGGACGAGCGACGTTTCGCCCTCGAGTTCCTGCTGCACTTTGTCGGCGATCTGCACCAACCGCTGCACGCCAGTGATGATCACGACCAGGGTGGGAATCGCAAGTTCGCAACCGCTCCCGGAATTCGGTCGAATACCCTTCATCACGATTGGGACACCGAATTCGTCGCGCGCCTGGGAGGGAACGAGACCGAGATCGCGCAGCGGCTGATCGCTCAGATCACGCCCGCGGAGCGCTCGCGATGGTCGGCCGGCGCACCCGCTGACTGGGCTATGGAGTCATATTCCGTCGCGAAATCGCACACCTATGGTCTATTGCCGGCGCCGAAGCCGGCGAACCACTACCACCTGTCAGCGGGCTACGTCTCTGTCGATATCACCTATCTCTGTCCAATCCGTCACAACTTGATGTCCAATCGGGTCACTCGGCGGTTTCGTCAATCGTTGTTTCGGTATCAGGTCTTCTCAGAATTCATCGTCCGTTCTAACCTCATCGAGATTGCGGGATTTACTCTTTGACACGAAATCATCCGATGGTGGGGGCATTGTCACGATTAATCGCCGAAAGGGCGCCTGAGCAATTTGGATAACTTACCACGGACGACTCAGGAGACGACTGTTGGCTTTACGCAAAGGAGCAATTCAGAATCGCGGTCATAGACGAAATTCATCCGTGGATTTGGACACGAAATGCTGACTATGTACGCTTTTGGACATGAAATGCGGAAATGTTCAGCGCCGCATTTACGACGGTGCGATTTTTCAGCCCCGCCGCAAATCATGTAACTTCAATAACACGATCATGAGGTTACGCGGGCTCCAGAAATTTTCTCCGTTTGTCCAAGAAGTGAAGGATTGGCCAGGAACAACTGACGTCGACAAGGTGGCAACCGCCTGATTTATTTGATGGTGCATTGCCGCTGTCGTACGTAACGATCCTATTCTTGAAGCGACGCCGGGTTGATCACCTGAATGCTGAGCGGTGGCAAGGATGAGAGCGGTCAATACCGAACTAACAAGCAGTCGTCCCATGGCGGGCCCTACCGGCCGACCAGCCGCTGGTGGAAGTCAGGGTAACGACCTCCGGCGAGAGTGATTTTGTCAGATGCCACTGAAGGGGAAGCTTACGCATGGACCGAAGGTTGCCAGGCGAGACGTAGTGTTTAACAACCACCAAGCCTGGTATGCTTTGTGACTTCATCGCCGCCGCATCGCGCCGGTGGATGAGGATGTCCCACAAGCAACTATTCGACCCTTTACTATCTCGCCGAGATGGCATGGAGACGCTGCCCTCACGGCTCCATGCCCACGCGATGGCGACTCGCGCCGCCCAGCCTTACCTTTCTAGCAGATGGAGACATAGTGCTGCGTTCAACCGGGGCCCACTCCAGATCAGGGGCGACTTACACTTTTAGAAATGAGAACCTACGATTTGGGAACATTCCTCTGCCGACGATACTAACTCCGGAGTAAAGCACAGGACACTCACAGGAAATTAAAACACGATTGGATCTATAGGCCGAGTGTTTGAGTAATTTGCCAGCGCTTGGTTAGCCAATCAGATGAATCGAGCATGCCCATTAAAATCAAGCAGGGACATCTTCGGAGACATGGCAATGACTTTAGGGGTCGAATGGGTACGTCAAGTCGGAGGAACACAAGAACTCGTGGTTGCTTCGGATAGCCGTTTATCCGGCGGTCAAGCCTGGGATGGCAACGCGAAAATCATGCTCCTGCCGAGAAGCGATGCAGTTCTTTCGTTTAGAGAAATCAATGGCCAAATCTCGAAAACGGCACAATTGACAGAGAATGCGCGTCCAAACCTGCTCGGGGGCAATGCGTGAGCACCGAGGTCCTCGAACCGCGCCTCGACCTGCTCCGGCAGGAGTACGTTCTGGTTCAGGCCTGGAAGAAGACCGCCTCCTATATCCGCTACCACAACTGGTTTTCTGACACGCTTGAACTTGATAGCGCTGCGGTCAATCTGCCCACATTCCTCGCGGGCATCGCGGACACCTTGAAATCTCCGGATAACTGGAGTTGCAGCAGGCTTCGCATGGTGCCTGCTCCGAAGACCCAGCGTTGGCGCGTATCCGCAACCGGCGTTTGGGAGCCGGCCGAAAAGGGCATGAGCGGCGCCCGCTTGCGGCCACTTGCGCACGTCGGCCTGCGCGACCAAGTGATTGCGACGGCACTTATGCTGTGCCTCGCGGACAGAGTAGAAACGCTACAGGGTGATCCGCGAAAACCAATTCGCGACCAGGGTTCTCGCCGACAGGTCATTTCCTATGGGAATCGCCTTTTCTGTGACACCGACCGAAATGTGCTGCGACATCGCTGGGGTTCTGCGAAGCTGTATCGTGCCTATTATCAGGACTACCGGACGTTTCTGTCCCGCCCGGAGATTGTCGCCGATTCCATCCAACCCGCCGAGGGGCAACGGCGCTTTGTTGTTCACTCGGACCTACGCCAGTTCTATGACCGTGTGCGACCGGAGCGACTGGCTGTTTCGCTTCGGTCCCTCCAGCGCGGTAACGACGACCCCGGCTTCTTCGATTGTGCGACAAGGCTACTCAATTGGGAGTGGGATCCTCGGGATCGAAGCGAAGTCGCGATCTACGCGCAGCAGGCCGGCCTCGATGACTTCACTCGTGTGGCGCTGCCCCAGGGCTTGGTTGCCGCCGGCTTTTTTGCCAACGTATCTCTTCTGGGATTTGACGAGCGGATACGGGGTGTGCTTGCCAGCGAAATTGCGCCCGGAATCCGATTAGAAGATGGCTGTCGCTATGTGGACGATCTTCGCATCGTCGTGACGGTTGGTGGAGGGGAATTCCATAGCTCCGAGGGACTGAAACTGGTTGAAGAGCGCGTCGTTTCGTGGTTGCAGGATCTGTTAAACGCCGAGGCACCAGGTCTCTTGGTGTCTGGCGAAAAGACGAAAGCGGCGGAAGTTGGCGGCGCCGAGCGCCCCCTCGTTCGGCAAAGCGCAAAGATGAGTCGGATCCAATCGGCGGTATCCGGTGGCTTCGACGCTATTGGTGGGGAAGAGGTTCTCGACGCCATTCAAGGGCTGATGCGTTCACAAGAGAACTTGTCACTGGGCGCCGGAGATGACGGCTGGGCTCTGTCGCCGCTTCCCGACGTTCGCGATGAGACGGTCGCCAGGTTCGCGGCAGCCAGATTTCGAACGACTTTTCGATCCATTCGCCCGTTACTCGAAGACAATGAAGCCCTCGATGAGGCTGGCGCAACGAAGGCTCATACCTACGATGCTGGTCGTCCGCGCCAGGTCCGTACCCAGCGCGGACTTGACGAGGATGCAAAGGCCTTCGCGCTGGGCCTGATTCAGCGCTGGGTATTGGATCCTTCCAACGTACGACTGCTGCGTATCGGTCTCGATTTGTGGCCCGATGCGGAAGTGCTTAAGGAAGTTTTAAAGCTGCTTCGGCCGTTCACCGAAAAAGGCGGCCGTCGTAAGGCACCACGACGAGTCGCATGGTATAGCTTGTCCGAGTTGCTACGGGCGGGAGCCACAGAGACTGGTCTGGTTCCCGACCGGGAAAGTCTTCCATCGGTTGTCGACCTCGCGGCGTACCGCCAGGTACTCGGTCAAGAGGCAGTCAGGCTGATTGGGCTACCAGCAGCACAGATTCCTTGGTATCTGCGTCAGCAGGCTTTGCTCTTCCTCGCTGCGGCATCGCCACATGTGGCTCCGGTCATGCGCACCGGACGAAGCGCGGAGACACGACATTATCGGGAGCTGATTCTCTACTTGCGCGGTGACGACGTTGAGTGCAACAGCGGGGAATTTGCGACGCTCGCTGTGCTGGCGCGACGGGCGTTCTCGACTGCAGCGAAATCGGCTGGGTTGGTTCGGCAGAAACTGACGCCGGCGCGGATCAGGGAGATCGCACACAGAGACCTCTCTTTCGCCCGCGAGTTGCTTCTGGGCGAAGGTGATCTTTCGTCCGTCGACGACCTGAGCGCGCGACTTCGCGAGGACCTCTGCCTGGATACTGGGGAGGAGTTCGGAGCATCTCACACCTTGGCAGAAGTAGTGCTGAAGGACGACGGGCCTGAGCCCGTGCTGCGGAACGAACTTGCCTTACTGCGATTCGCTGCTGCGTTTCTGGAGCAACTCAAGGGTGTTCCGCCGGAGGTCGAGGTGATAACGCCCGGCCAGGTCCGGCTGAGTCTCAAAAAGATTTCGGGTGGCGTGAGGATAGAAGGCCTAGAGATCCGCCCAAGCCGAGCGCTGGCTAACGATTCCCCCTATTGCCGGCCTCGCTGGTGCGAACAGAGAGATCGCTGGCGCTTCCACGTCGGCTTTCTCCTGCGATTCATTCTGACTGCTCAACCCGACTTCACAAAGCAGGTCCGGCCGCCTCACTGGAAGGAATCAGCCGAGGCATACCGCCCCGCAGAAAGTCACTGGTACCAGCGGGTCTACGGTTTCTTCAATGGTCAACAGGCATTCGGCGACGATTGGTTGCCGATTACGGACTGGATGGAGCGCCTTCTGTCTGCATTGCTTCATTGGCCGGGATCCCGCGTAGCCTCAGACTTTACATGGGTAAAGGAAGGTATTGACACTGCGGTGGCCAAGATGCGATCGCGAATTGCAGCGCTGGAAGGCACGTTTGGTCGCGCAACAGGCACCCTGATTCTGCCGATGAGAGCGCGTAGACCCACCCCGGTGGAGCCGACCCGGCCGCTGCGCGCATGCGTCGTACAAACCGCTGTCCCGGCGGAGGCGGATTTTGGTGTCGCAGACCTCACGCTTTCTGATCGCGCAATTCGACGAAAGCATAGAAACCATCTTTCGGCAGCCCTTGCCGCCGTCGAGCGCATGCTTGATTTGCGCGAGACCCACAAGGGAAGCGACGGTAGGCTGGATTGGCTGATCCTTCCAGAGCTCGCTGTCCACCCCCGCGATGTGAACACGCATCTCATCCCGTTCGCGCGAGCGCACAAGACGCTGATCCTAGCGGGATTGACTTACGAGGAGCTGTTCAAAGGCAAACCATTAGTTAACTCTGCGCTTTGGATCATTCCTGAGTGGTCGGATGCAAATGGTCTCCAGATCCGGACGAGACGACAAGGGAAATGTCATCTCGCGCCGAGTGAGCAGGCGCTCAATGCCCCGATTGTGCATCTTCAGGGCTTCCGGCCCTGTCAGTGGTTGATCGGTTTTCCATGGTCCTCCAATGGCGATGCGCCTGCGTTATGGCTTACGGCTTCTGTTTGCTATGACGCAACGGACCTTCGAATAGCGGCCGACCTCCGCGATAAGTCGGACGTGTTCGCAATTCCCGCGTTGAACAAGGATGTCAAGACTTTCGATCAGATGGCACTGGCTCTGCATTACCATATGTTCCAGCTGGTGATTGTTGCGAACAATGGGCAGTACGGTGGCAGCAATGCCTACTGGCCGAGCCAGGATGCTCACAGCCGACAGTTATTCCACTTACATGGCCAACCGCAGGCTTCGATCGCATTTCTGGAGATCGATGACATTGCAGAGTTTCTTGCGCGCCACGGTCACGCCAAGTCGGGTTCGCCGGGTTGGAAGTACCCTCCTGCAGGCATGAGCGGAAAGTGAACGCGGGCGACCTATGAACTACCCGCTGCGCCACATCTCCATCCGCGTGCCGTGGCACGACACCGGCTGGGACGGCCGCGTCTGCGCCGCGCCCCGGCTGAACTCGTCCTGCCTCAAGCTCAAGCGCATCGCCGAGGACCGCGACGACGCAGCCGAAGAGGCGGTCGCGGGCAAGCGCTTCGATGAGCTGCCCCAGGCGCAGTGGCCAGCGTGCGTGTCGGAGCGTATGGGCTTCATGGCACCGTTCGAGTACGTCCGGATGGCCGACCACCCGTACAACCGCGGGCCAGAGACCAGTCACGGCCACTTCAAACCGACGCCGCTGCGTCACCCTGCGTACACGGCGGCTGTGGTGCCCTTCGCATGGCTGCTCCGCGAAACCCTGGAGACGCTCGGGGAAGAGCACGAGCTGGATGTACAGGCGGAGCGCGAGCCGGATCTCGGCTTCAAGACGCAGTGGGTGCAGGAGCATCTCAACCAGACGGCGGTGCTCGACTGCTTCGCCGGCCATCTCAAACCCGAGCGGTCGCTCTGTTTCTTCTATGCCAAGCAGGTGCCGTTTCTCGAAGACGCAGCAGGAGCTCGCATTCTGATTGGCGTCGGGCGCGTGCTGCATGTCGGCGCGGCGCAGGAGTACGCGTACGCGACGAAGGACCTTGAGGGGAAGTTGCGTTCAATGCTTTGGGAGCGGATGGTCCAGCACTCGATCCGCCCCAACTTCAAGGACGGGTTCCTGCTGCCGTATCACGTCGCCATCGCCCGAGCGGCCGAGGACCCGGAGTTCGATCCCGCGGAGATAGTGGCGTTGTCGCCCAGCGACCGGCTGCTCGAGTTCTCCCATGCCTCGCAACTGGTCAGCCACGACGGCGCGATCGCGTCGCTGCTCGCGTGCGCCGCGTCGCTGCGCAGGGCGACAGGCGTCCTGCCTGGACCCTGGGAGCAGTGTCTGCAATGGATTGACGCGCGGCTCGGCGAGCTGTGGACGGCGCGAGGGCCGTGCCCCGGACTGGGCGCGGCGCTGACGGCGTTCGGGCTGGAATCGGGGACGTTCGTCGCCCGCACGCTGGCCGAGAAGGCCGGCGACAACGCGAATCCGTGGCCGCTGGTAGAAAGAATGTTCGCCGAACCTGCCACGGTTCTGCCCGCGCCACTGGCGAAGGGAATCGGCAAGACACTCGCCGCCAAATGGTCGCGACTACCCGACGAGCGCCGGGCACTGCTCAAACTGGTCAGCCGCTTCGAACTGACGCGGGAGCAGGCGACGACGCTCTACGTTCAGGAGGAACGCGCCAAGGCCGGTATCGAAGCCACCGACAAGGCCATCCTCGCCAACCCGTACCTGCTCTACGAGCTGACGCGCCTCACGAGCGACCCGGTTAGCGTCTGGACAGTGGATCGTGGGGTCTTTCCGGATGCCGTGATCCGCGACAAGCATCCGCTGCCCGAGCCGAGCGCGCTCGACGCCGGAACGGACGCGCGGCGGGTGCGCGCGCTGTCGGTGAAGGTGCTCGAAGACGCGGCCTCGGCCGGGAGCACACTGCTGCCGCAGACGCAGGCGGTGCTCGGAATCCGGGGACTGACGCTGCAACCACCCTGCGAGGTGGACGCCGATCTCATGAACGTCGCCAAGGACGACTTCGAGGATGCGGTCGCCGAGATTGCCATGGCCAACGGGGCGCCGGCCCTCCAGCTCGGACGGCTTGGGGAGATGGGGGTCGTTATCCGTTCAGCGGTCGAGAAGCGCGCCGGCGGCAAACGGCTGATCGTCGAGGCGGACTGGCGAAAGCTGCTCGATGTGCACCTTGCCGGGCAAGCGACCGGGCAGGCCGATGAACTCGAGGAGAGCGCCCGCGCGGAGAAGACAGCGGCACTCAAGGAACTGGCGGAGGCGCGACTGTCGGTACTGATCGGACCGGCGGGCACGGGCAAGACCACGCTGCTCTCGGTGCTGTGCTCGCACCCGAAGATCGAGGCGGGCGGCATCCTGCTGCTCGCGCCGACCGGCAAGGCTCGCGTGCGGATGGAGCAGTCCACCGGGGGCCTCAAGCTCAAGGGTTATACCATCGCGCAGTTCCTGAGCCCGCACCGCTACGACGGCTCGACGGGGCGCTATCGCCTCTCAGAACAGCCCACCGAGGCCGGCGCGCATACGGTCATCATCGACGAGGCATCGATGCTCACCGAGGAGATGCTCGCCGCGCTAATCCAGGCGCTCAAGGGCGTGCACCGGCTGCTGCTCATCGGCGACCCGCGGCAGCTCCCGCCGATCGGCGCCGGGCGGCCCTTCGTCGACATCGTGAAGCGCCTGGCGCCGGAGGGGGTGACCGAGCGCTTCCCGCGCGTCGGCGCGGGCTATGCCGAGCTGACGATCCGTCGCCGGCAGGCAGGTGAGGATCGCGAGGATCTGCAGCTTGCCGAGTGGTTCAGCGGCTCGCCTATCGCGCCGGGCGAGGACGACGTCTTCGACAAAGTGCTCCGAACTGGAAAGAGTCCGCACGTCCGCTTCGTGCAGTGGGATACCGCGGACGAGGTGCGTGCCAAGATCATCGACGTGCTGGTCGAAGAGCTCCGGCGACCCGACGGCGCGCCTGCACTAAACGGCCCGGACGACGTCGCGGGATTCGACGCTACGATCGGCGGGGAATCGTGGAACGACATGCGGTTTTTCAACCCGCGAAGGGGCGACAAGGCGGGCGCCGCGGAGATCGCCGAGGGTTGGCAGATTCTTTCGCCTGTGCGCTCGGCGGCCCACGGCGTACCCGACTTGAATCGGCTCATTCACAAGCAATTCCGGCAGCCGATGCTTGACGCTTCGCGCAAGGAGGGCTGGCAGCGGAAGTTTCCTAAGCCGATGGGCAGCGAGGGGATCGTCTACGGCGACAAGGTGATCAATCTCGTCAATACGAATCCGGCGCTGCCATGGAACCGGCATCGGAAGGTCTACCCCGAGAAGGACCATGCCTACATTGCCAACGGCGAGATCGGCATAGCGGTCGGGTTCTTCTGGAGAAAGGGCCTCCCCGACCTCCGCTGGAAGCTCGAGGTCGAGTTCTCCTCGCAGCCCGGGTTCAAATACGACTTCACGAGCAAGGACTTTGCGGAGGAAAGCAACGCGGTCCTCGAACTCGCCTATGCGCTCACGGTGCACAAGTCACAGGGCAGCGAGTTTGGAACGGTGATCCTCGTGCTCCCGAATCCGTGCCGGCTGCTTTCGCGCGAGTTGCTATACACGGCGCTCACGCGCCAGAAAGACCGCGTGGTCATCCTTCACCAGGGACCACGCACGGAGCTGCGCAAGTACTCCTCGGACGACCGCTCCGAGACCGCGCGCCGCTTGACAAACCTTTTCCTAGCGCCGTCGCCCATTGACGTCAACGGCCGCTTCTTCGAAGAGCACCTTATCCATCGAACGGCGCGCGGCGAGATGGTGCGCTCAAAGTCCGAGGTGATCATCGCGAACGCGCTTACTGCCAAATGTGTCGACTACGCGTACGAACAACCGCTGACGATCGAAGGCGTCACGAAGTACCCGGACTTCACTATCGAGGACATGGAATCCGGTCGGACACTGTACTGGGAGCACTGCGGGATGTTGCATGTGCCCAGCTACTGCCGACGGTGGGAGGAAAAACTCTCCTGGTATCGCGCGCATGGCATTCTGCCTCATCAGGAAGGAAGCGGCGAGAACGGCACGTTGATCATTTCACGCGATGAGGCGAACGGGAGCATCGACTCTGCGAAGATTGCCATGGTGATCGAGCATGTGCTGAAGTGATCACAGTACAAGAGCATGAAGTTGCCGGTTTAGGCATGACGGCAAGACTCTTTTGGACGTACAGCCGCCGATCGAGGGCCCCGAGGCGTTTAGGTTTGTGCGTGATGAGGCAAATAAGCGGTTTGAGATTACCTACCGCCCTTGGAACTAAAATGCGCATCGCAGATCATCGGATGTCGACGTCGCGTTGCGGTCCGATCAAAGGGCCATTATCGCAAAGTATCAACTGGACCGAAAATCGACCGGCAGGTCAGCTGATTACTAAAAAACTGTCGTGCATTCGTGTCGGCAGGCGAGTCGGTCGGATGGCTGTGATGGTCGTCCACCCGGCGCCCTGGGTAACAACTCCGCTTCGCCCAATCTGGAAGTAAACCACCGCCCTGACGACACTCGCCGCGCTTGCTGCTACAGGTTAGTATGTGAAGCAGGGTCGGCCACCTGTTCCAACGGGCCGCTATCGGCGCCGGAGGGGTAAGGATGCATTTGAAGAAGCTGGCTGTCCGCAATTTTCGGCGATTGCAAGATGTCGTCATCGATCTCGCTTCTGATATCTCCATTTTCGTCGGTGCCAACAACAGCGGCAAGACTTCCGTTGGTCATGCTCTCGAACTCTTCACTGGGCATGGCCGGTTCAACATTTATGATTTCAGTGCGGCGCTGTGGCCCGACATCATCGCCTATGGTGGGACGAGCGAGGAGGGTGTGAGCCTTCCGACAATGGAAGTCGACATCTGGCTGGAGATCGGGGCTGATGACGTCCATCGCGTCATCGATCTTTTGCCGAGCCTGGCATGGGATAGCACGCTTGTTGGGATACGCGTCGCCTACGCGCCGGCCGACCCGGAGGCCACGCGTGCGCGTTTCAACGAAACCCGTGAACGCGCGTTGGCCGCGGTCGAAAAGGACGCCGATGGCCAGCCGTTTTTCAACCCGTCGCCCAAGAACCTCCGAGACTATCTCCGTAATGGGCTGCACGATGAATATGAGCTGCGCTATTTCGTGCTCGATCCCGCGCGGTTCGGTGCGAACATGGTCGCCGAAGGCGGCTATGTGCCGGCATCGCTTGCCGGGCGCGATCGGAGCGGCCGTGAGATATTGAACGGCATCCTGCGGATCGATTTCCTTAACGCCCAGCGCCACCTTTCAGACAGTCCGGGCGGCGCACGTGCCTAGGACCTCTCCCGTGTGCTGAGCCGCTTCTACGGCCGGAACCTCGAGCAAAAGGGCGAGGACTTTGACGCGCTTCGAGCGCTGGCCGCATCGGAGGTATCGCTCAACGAGCATCTCGAGCGGGTGTTCGAGCCGACGCTGAAGAGCCTGGCCAAGCTGGGCTATCCCGGCCTGTCCAATCCGCGGATGATGATCCGCTCGGCGCTCGATCCAGCGCAGATCATGAGCAGCAGAGATGGTGCTCTGGTCCACTACGCGCTTGGGCCGGATGACGGAGCGCCCGATCCGCCGACCTTGCCTGACTGGTACAATGGGCTGGGTTTCAAAAACCTCATCTTCATGGTGCTCGAACTCCTCGATCTCCACGCGCAATGGCTCGCGATCGAGGACAACCGCCCGCCGGTCCATCTGATTTTCATCGAGGAGCCTGGGGTACGTTTAAACAAACGTCATGAAAGTCCTATAGGATTTCCCGCAAATCCATGGCGGACAACAGGTTACGAGAACTCAGACTTCCCAAATTTAATGCCCTTTTCGGGGCGGATCTTTGGGAGACCACACGCCGATCGAATCGACCATCCGTTCCGGGGGAGAAATGGAACTCCCCGGTGCAGGTTAGAATGCCCATACGCACCTCCCGAGCCCGCTGCGCATGGCGTTGAGCAACGCTGCCATGGCGGGTTGTCCGGAACTGGGGCGACGAGCCCCCAGCGACGGAGGGATCCTCGATTCTGTGGAACTTAAATGACGTTTGTTTAAGTTCACCCAACGGTTTATCGCACGCTAGCTCGCTCGCGCCGCCAAGTGACGTAACTTCCAAACTATTACAGCGTACCGACCATGAACAACAATCCTAATGCCGCCATTGTCGAAGCGGAGGAACGTCTCCGACAGGCGATGCTGAAATCCGACGTGACGGTTTTAGACGAACTCATCGCCCCGGAACTGATCTTCACAAATCACTTCGGACAACTCGTTACCAAACAAGACGACCTTGCTGTCCATCGTTCCGGTGCACTAAGGTTGAATGCGCTGGTTCCCTCTGAGCAACATATCCAAATTCACAACGGATTCGCTGTTGTCTCCGTCCTGATGCATCTTGTAGGCAGCTACGAGACCACGCCAATTGACCTCAGCATTCGATACACGCGTGTTTGGACAGTTCGTTCAAATGGATCAACGCAAATTGTGGCGGGACACGCCGGGATCGTCCCGCTGAACGTCAACGCCACATAGGGGACCGTCAATTAGCGCTGAAGAAATCCCGCCATTTATCTCTGAAAGTCACAAACACTGTGCCACGGGAAAAGGCCCTTTTCCGGGGTGTTTGGCGCCGAGGGTTCAATTGGGACAGTCCGCCGCGCTCTATTGCCGGGTTTCGACCGCTGATCAGACCTGTGCCCGCCAGGAGCGGGACCTTAAGGCCTTCGCCAAGAAGGCCGGCTATAAAATCGTCGGCGTGTACAAGGAAACCGCCTCAGGCACCAAGGACGAACGCGCCCAGCGCAAGGAAGTCCTGGCACTCGCCCAGGCTCGCAAGATCGACATCATTCTGGTCACTGAACTCACCCGATGGGGTCGATCCATGCTGGATCTGTTCCATACGCTGCAGGATCTGCAGGGCTGGAACGTGTCCCTCGTGGCGCAGACCGGCGTCCAGTTCGATCTTCGCACCGCTCAGGGCAAGCTGATCGCCTCCCTCATGGCGGCGCTCGCGGAGTTCGAGCGTGACCTCTTGCGTGAAAGGGTCCGGTCAGGAATCGCCGCGGCACGCAAGCGCGGCGTGGTATTCGGTCGGAAGCCAGGCCAACGGGTCAAAGCCGATCGCCATACGCCCAAGGTCCTGCAACTGGTCGAGGCCGGCCAGTCCTATCGGGAAATCAGTCATCGGCTCGGAATCAGTAAAAACACTGTTCTCGGCATCGTCAAACGTGACCGTGCTAGCGGCGCCAAGGCCGCCTAACGATCAGAGTGAAAACCTGCATAACACGTCGAGGTCAACGATGCGACGAATTGCTCTCGTTCTTGGTCTAGTCGCCTGCGTAGCCGTGCACGCGGACATCGACTACGCCGGTTGCGGAGAGACTACGCCGGAAATAAACGACTGCGTCCAGAAAAAGTTGGAGAAGGCGGACCAATTACTAAATGAAATCTATGGTGTGGTCATCAAGGAATTGTCGGCGGGGACGGATGATCCGAATCCGCTATTCAACGATGAACGAAAAAGGACGCTCATTGCGGCGGAGCGAGCATGGGTGAAATTCAAGGATGCACAGTGTGCCGTAGAGTACGATCTTGTCGCACCTGGAACGGCCGCACCGGCAATATCCGGCCAATGCATGATTGATCTGATACACGAAAGAATTCAGTTCCTGCGGCGCGTCGCAGAACAAATCCATTGGGATTCGAAGCTTTGCAAGGCAGATAAAACGAATTGTGCGCTGCCCTCCGATTTACCTTAGAGGGCATAAATTTCCGTTTCGTGTCTTGCCCTCACCATTGCCGGAAATAGATCCGGCGGTTGCCACGGCTCTGCGCGAAGCTTTCCTGCTTCAGCGCTACGGGGGCAGGGAGTCGATCCTGAGATCATCCCCGGTCTGGGTGGAGCGGGGATCCAAAGGACCGTTGCTGCGTTGGCCGCCAACTACTCGGTTCAGGCATGGCTCGACGCACGTGCAGCATTCAACGTGGTAGATCAGTGGCGAGCTGCGCTCGGTGAGGCGGCGGGCGACCCCGTTCTCATCGAGCAAGTGCGCTTGGACGGCCAGGAGATCCAATCTATCTACGCGCGTCGCAAAGACCCCGCCGCAGAACTCGCGGCGGAGGAGCTAGCCTGGCGCCTTGACGAAGACGCATGATGGATGACTTTCAGATTGACGCTCGACGGTGGCGCTTCCTCGATAATCCGGCTCGGTACATTGAGCGCGAGACAGGGGGTCTCCAGATCGAGCCGCTCAAGAGACAATTCAAGACGGCGAAGGAGCTCCTCTCGCGGCTCGCTAGCGGACGTGGGATCCTCCTAGCCGATGACGTTGGGCTCGGCAAGACGACCGTCAGTGCGCTCGTCGCATGGGTCATAGCCCTCCAGGACAAGCGAGTGCGTATCTACGCGCCGAACGAGGTGCTGCGTCGACGCTGGGCAGAGGAACTCGAACGCCACATACCCATGCTTGCACATATTGGCGCAAGCTCGGACTGCATCAAGCAAGGGGATGTCGGCAAATTGAATGCGGGTCGTATCCAGGTGGCGACCCACTACTCGTTAGTAAAAAGCCACGACTACGGTGAGCAGCGAACCGCGTGCGACCTGATGATTATCGACGAGGCGCACCGCGCCAAGGGCGATGGCAGCGCTTTCAATGAAGCTCTGCACAACCTTGGGGGTCGTGCGAAGCGGAAACTGATACTCACGGCGACGCCGTTCAGCATCAGGCTTACAGAGTTGGAGCAGTTACTGCAATTTGTCGGCGCAACCAAACTCGATGCGGTGCGTCTCTACGCCGCAGAGTTGAAGCGGTTGTATGTCCTGCGCGATGGGCACGACATCCCCGCCGAATCCAAGCGGCTTGTGAGCGCTGCGCGAGAGGCTATCGAGGCGCTCCAGCCGTATGTCATTCGTCACTGCATCGAGGATCTGTCTGCGTCGGAGCGTACGCACTTCGGTGCCGATGGCGCCGGCCGGTGGGAAATCCTCACAACTGCGGCAACACAGGAGGACCTTTCCCTGCTCCTCCGGATGGACCGCCTACTGCGTCTCACGCAAGAGCGACGGGGCGAGCGGCGCAATGATCCGCGCTTCCATGTCGGCTGGCAGCATTTGGCAACCAAATAGACCGTGCAGCGGAGCGAGCAACTCACAACCATGACCCTGTCTCAGGGTGGCACATCAAAAAGGCGAAGGTATTGCTCCGCTCCCGCCGCGCGACAATCCACCCGAAAATAGCTGCCGTCAGTAGCGCGATTGGCCCCCTGGTTGAGGCCGGGGAGAAGGTGCTTTTGTTCTGTCACCACCGGGCAACGGCTAGCGAATTGCTAAACGCATTGGAGCGATGTCTAAAGACAGATAGGGTATCCTCGACTGGTCCGCCCGAGCGGGTATGGCGAGCCGCCTGGGAGTCATTGCTACCCGACGATGATTCTCTCGTGACGCCAATCATCGACTGGCTTTGCTCGCCCGCCATGCGGCGCCAGGTCGGCCGGTGGATAGGGGTGCCTGCGAGCAACCCGAAATCTCTAGCCGCTCAGTTCGCGAGGATTCGGCCGCGCAACACGAGCTCAGGAGTACCGACGATCTTCGAGGCGGCAAAAAAACTGACGGAGGGGTTACTCGACATACAGTCTACGTCGACGCGCGCTCTCTTGAAAAACATCGCGAAGGGCGAGCAGACCTTCGGCGGCAAAATCTCCCACTTCCCTGGACGCCTCGACGATGGCTTTCGAGTGATGGGAACATGGGACCACGACGGACACGCCGAGCGGCCAAAGACGCTGTACACAGGAAAACCGGACATCGTACTCGCCATCTTCAACAGCCCTTTCGGGCCCGATGTGCTGGTCACGACCGATCGCCTCAGCGAAGGCGTCGACCTGCATCGGTGCTGTCGACACCTGATCCATTACGAACTCGATCCCAGCCCCGTGCGCACCTTGCAGCGAAATGGCCGCGTGCGTCGTGTTGGTTCGTGGGCATCGATGACGAGCCAACCGATTTGCTACGCTTATCCAACCTTCGGCGGAACGCGTGATGAGAAGGCAGTCGGAGTCATGAAACAGCGAATTAATGCCTTCGGGCTGTTGCTCGGCGGCGTCCCGTCGCTTGGTGACGATTCGGGCGAAAGCCAGCACAGCTTGGTGGAGGAGGTCCTCGACCGTGCTCGCAAAGGTCTGGCCTCGCTCAATAGAAAACTCAGTGTTTGAGTCAAACGACCATAAACTGCGAGGGCCGCCGCGGCTCAAACGGTGCAGTTTTCGTCGAAATCGTGGCCTAAGGAGTTCGGCCTTTTCGCGTTCGCGGGACGATGAATCGCACCACCTCAAGGTTCCGTTTAAGTCAGTATCCTGGGTATCGGTTCCAGGTATCGCTGGACTCCAGGCCCAACGTTTCCTCGCTGACGCCAAGCAGATCATCGGCAATCACTGTGATCTCGTCTCGCAGTTCCAGTCCGTCGAGCCATTTCGGAGGGATCGAGCCCACCCCGTGTATGACGCCCCAAAGGTTGCCAGCAATGGAGCCCGTACTATCGCTGTCGCCTGAGTGATTGACGGCCAAAAGCACGGCCTCCTTGAAGGTCCGGCACGCGAGCACGCAGTACAGCGCGATCGCGACGGCTTCCTCCGCGACCCAGCCCCCGCCGAGTTGCGCTACGGCGTCAGCGTCAGGGCCTCGAGTAGTCGCGATGGCCACTGCATGTTCGACGGCGAGGAGAGTCTCCTCATGTCCGGCGCATTGCTTCAGCTCGTTAAGTGCTCCGGGAAGAGCTTCGGAGAGGATCTCATCGTGAACTAGGCGACTAAGGAGGCTCGACAGGAAGCCGGTCGCTGCCAGGGCGGTCGGATGGCCGTGCGTGAGTGACGCGGAATCCACCGCCATCTGGAACGCCATGTTAGCGGACACGGCCAGTCCGATGGGCGCGACTCGCATCACCGTGCCGCAGCCCTTGCTCTCATTCCTAACTGCATATCCCAACTGGGTGGCGTCCCGAAGAGCGGCGATGCAGGTGTTGCCCGGTGCCCGCTGCACGCGTAGCGTTTGTAGTCCGGCGAGCCATCCGTCCATCTCGACCTCAATTTTGGGCGCGTAGCCCTGGGTCTGTAGCCAGCGCAAATAGGCGCGATGGATAACGGCAGTCGGATTACAGATTCCGCGATTCGCGTACCGTACTGCAGCACGTATGAAGCCCTCGGCGGTAAACAGTGTCATCTGCGTATCGTCAGTGATTGCGCCGCTGCGGCCGTACGCCGGCGCGTAATCACGAATTCCCTCGGGGCCGAAGCGGCTCAGAATCTCGTCTCGTGACAGGAACTCTACAGGGGCACCGAGCGCATCCCCGACGGCACCTCCCAGCAGACAGCCGCGAAACCGATCCTGAACGGACAAAAGAGTTGTCATCGGTTGGTCCACCTTATGAGTAACGTGGGAATAGCGACGCTCGAAATAAGGCTACCGTCATGCCCGAATCGACGGCAGACGAATTGAGCAGTGGCCCGTGCACTCCCTCAAAACCGGTTCGCCGTGGCGGCGCGGTTGAGTGGGCGGATGGCGGTGGAGTCACAATACGCGTCGACGCACGCGCGCATAGTATTCAAGTGCAGCGCCAGAACGCGTTCAATCGGATTCTGATAACCGCCGGCAAGATTCCAGGCGATTGGAACCGACTGTTGATGCGCGGCATCAAAGACGATTTTGTCCCGCAACATCATTTGTTCGGTGCTCAATACACCGCCGAGAGGGTCATCCACGTGGACGTCGGCACCCGCCTGGTACAGCACGATGTCAAAATCCGTCAGGCGTTTCACGATTTCCCGTAGTCGAGCGATATAGGCGTCGGCGTCCGAGGGTTGATGATACCAGCGCCCGAAACTCGCATTGACGACAGCCCGACCCATCGAGAGCCGTTGAATGATCTGCTCGGTGCCGTCGCCAAAATGCTGGTCGCAGTCGAGGATCAGTACTCTCCGCACGAGTCCCTCGGCGAGAAGCTTTGCCGCGCTGACGGTGAGGGAGTTGAAGGTACAGAATCCCCCACCGGAATCATAGTGAGCATGATGAAACCCGCTAACGGGCGCGCACGCCACGCCCGATCGCAGCGCCTCGCGGGCAGCTGCCAACATCGAACCGTTCGTCCAGGGCAGAGAGCGGGCGACTTCCGGCGACTTGTTGTCAAATCCATTCGGCAACTTCAAGTCCAAAACACCCCGTACATAAGCGGGATCGTGTGAATGGCTGAGATCCTCGACCGTGACGGGTACAAAGGTCAGCACGGCAATAGGTAACCCCGAAGACTGCCACTCGGCCACCACCTGTCCCGGCTTGCTCGCGCTCGGACTGAAGGACTGGGAGTCGGCGAGCATTTGCTCGCAATAGAACACCGGGATCATTTTCTCAATATTGTTCACGTCGCACCGTCTCCTGTTGTCGTCGGCGCATCCTACAGCGTCAATGCGACAGGATAGGTCGTTATTGGTACTGGGCGGCGGCCTCGGTCAGCCGCTTGGACAGCGCACGCCGCAAGGCGACCGGATGGAGTACGCAGAGGTTTTCAGCGTGTCCGAGTATCCACGTGTGCAGCGCCCAGGTGTCCCGTACGGTCGCGGTCATGCTCAGGGTTCCGTCCTTGTCTGTGGTAATGGTCATATCATCGCTTAGGGGAGAATCATGTAGGGTTTTTTGCAATTCCGGGCTGATTTTCGCACGTAGTCTAATGTTGCGACCATCGCCGAACTGGTCGACACCGGCGGCCAAGAACTGATCGAGAGAAAATGAGCTGCGGGGGCACGACTCGAGTTCGCGTAGGCGCACAGAAATGAAGCGCTGGATGGCGTAATGGCGCGGGGATTCACCGCCATCCTTTTGATGAGCGATCAGGTAAAGCGATGAGCCGCGAAGGATCAGTGCGCGAGGGAAAAGCACGCGAGAACGGGGCATCAACTCTTGAAGTGACTGGTATTCGGCCTCTACCGGGATATCGTTGAGCACGGCTCTTTGCAGCGTCTGCACCACCGGGGTCGCGATCCGTGGCGGCTTCAGCACCACGTGCGAGGGGACCACACGCACGCGGTCGGCCCAACGCACGTTGGCGCCCGCCCGCGCTAGCGCCGCCAGGGCCTTGTTGGCCTGCGAGAAGCGCCCTTCAAGCGCCTCGAAAAAGCACGCGGGTAGGTGTGTTTGCATCGCGTCTCGCATCATAAAGAGAGCCATCGCTTCGGCCGTCTCCATGCCAGGGATGTCAACACTGCGTGTCTTCTTCCAGCGCCAACGCTGCGGGCGGACCCTGTCATTGAGATCCAAGGGCATACATTGCTGCAGCGTGTCCAGATCCCGTTCTACTGTGCGCCGCGTCACCCTGAAGCCGCGCGTTTCGAGTGCGACGGCGAGGTCTTGGACCGACCGGCCGGGATGGTCGCCGTTAGGAATTAGTCTCAACATCTCCCACTGGCGCAGAATGACATTGGGTTTGGCGTGGTTCGGCATGGCGGGATCATCCGGTCATATATTGTCGCGGGAATCGTATATTCTTCTGTGCCGGGAATGAACAGGAAATAGGAAACAGTGCAGCGGGTACGCTTTGGCTTGTCGCTAGACGGCGAACGGGGGTGGCATTCGCGGGACGCCCTTGGCGAGTCCACGGTGGGACCTCTTGGCTTTCTCACTTTACTCGAGACCCAACTTGGGTTAACGCGACTAGCGGTATCCGAGTCCGAGCGGGTGGTGCAGTGGCGGGCGTGTCTTTCGGCCTGCCGCACTGGCGGTCGGTTCTACGAGCGCAGTTTCCAAACGGACGAACTCGGTACCGCAGCCACGCTTCTGCGTTGGCGCGATACGTGGATCGAACACGGTTGGAGAGGTGCTCCACCGGCCGGCGCTACGCGCCTCGCTGACCTGGCCGCCGTCGAGAGCGCCGCGCGTGGCAAGTTGGCTCCGTGTCTGGGCGAGCGACTCTGGGAGGCGGCCGCGATGCTGACGCAACGGCCTGTACAGATCGAAGTGGTCGAACTCCTCGATCCAATCGAAGGTTTTTCGCACGCCTGGCGTGCGGTGTTTTCTCGGTTACCATGCGTCAAACCGCCTGTATCAGAGCCGGTGGCTTGCGGTGACGATGGGTCGTTTTTGAGAGATCTTCAGGAACATGTGCGAGCCCTCGGCAAAGGGGGGCGGCCCGAAAAGCTTCAATGGCACGAGGATGGCAGCGTTCGGATTGTCCGCGCGGAAACCGAGCTCGCCGCTGCGGAGTGGGTTGCTGCGGAAATCCAACGGCGGCCGCAAGACGATCGATTGATTGTGTCTGAACATGACGGCGCGCTGGTCGATGCAGCGGCGATGGCCTTCGACCAGCCCCTGCAAGGACTCTCTGATCCGTCCGCTTTTCGCCCGTCGCTTCAGGTGCTGCCGCTGGCATTGCGACTGATCTGGGATCCCCTCGATTTCCGGGCGCTGATGCAGTTTTTGACGCATCCAATCGGACCACTGCCCCGATATGCACGCAGCCGACTCGCGCAAAAGATGGCCTCGACGCCCGGCCTGGGAGGCGCGAGTTGGAGTAGCGCGTTATCCGACATCGAGGCGCACTACGGCACTCGCGGCCCGCAGGTCGTTCAGGATATTGCGCTCTGGCTCGAACATCCGCGATTCCCGACCGCTCAGCAGGCCCCCTTGAGTGCGGTCGTCGATCGCGCACGCCGTTTAGCAGAGTTCTTCCAGCAGCGATTGGTCGACGAGAATGATATTCAGCGGGTAGGCGCCGTGGCGGGCTTTCGTCAATGTCAGTCCGTACAGCATTCATTGGAAGCGCTGATCGAGCAGCGCGAAGAACGTATCGGCCCGGAGGCCCTGGACAAGCTCGTGAGCCAGGCGACGGCCGCCGGGACCGATAACCCGTTAATGCGGGCACAAGCCGGTGCCGGAGGACAGGTTAAGGATCCCGCTGCGGCTATTGAGCCGTTTGATGACGTGCTCTGGTGGTCGATGCGCGCCGTGCCGCTGATTCCCGCGTACCCCTGGTCGAGGAGCGAGCGAGAAGCTCTCGCCACGGTGGGAGTTGAATTGCCGGATACCGCGCGGCTGCTGGAGCGTCAAGCGCGCGGGTGGTGTTGCCCCATATTACAGGCGCGTAAACATTTGACGCTGATCCTTCCCGCCGAGGGGGAAGAATTTCACCCGATGTGGCTCACACTGGCCGCGATTCTGGATCGGCCCTTCATTGAATCGGTCGAGTCGGTTTTGCAGAGCGCCGCACCGACCCAAGGCATTGCCGAAGTCCCCTACCGGCCACTGCCGGCGCGGCGACGTTGGTGGCAGGTGCCCCGCGGCGCCATCCGGGGCTGGCAGAAGTACGATGCTTCGTACTCGAGTCTCCAGAGTTTCATCTACAACCCGTACCAGTGGGCGTTGTCCTATCCCGGACAGCTCAAGGCGTCAGCGCTTCTCACCTTGCCGAGCGATTCGCAGCTCTACGGCAGCCTCGCGCATCGGGCTGTGGAGCGGCTCTACCGGCAACCGGAAGCCCTGGGTTGGTCGGTCGAGCAGGTGCGGGCATGGTTTGATACCACGCTGGACGGCATCCTGATCGAGGAGGGTGCGGTGCTCTTCATGCCGGGGAGGTCTGCCGATCGGGAAACGCTGCGTCAGCGCGTGCGCCGGGCCCTCGGGGAACTGCACCGGCATCTGCAGGCTGCGGGAGCCCAGCGCGTGGAGCCTGAGAAGGCACTTAAGGCTGATACGCCCTTGGGCACATTGGCCGGCGACACGGATCTCTTGGTCAGCCTTACCGGGAATGACCAGGTCGTTATCGATATGAAGTGGAGCGGAACGCGTTGGCATCGCGATCACCTGAAGGCCCAATCACACATTCAGCTCGCGATTTACGCGCGCATGGTCGAGCGGAATACGTCGAACTGGCCTGCTGTGGCGTATTTCATCTTACGCGATGCGCAGCTTCTTCCCACGGCGGCTGGAGTTTTCCCGGGTGCGAGTCCCGTGATAGTGCCGGGTTCCTCGACCGCGTTAGTGTGGGCGAAGCTTGAGACCACCTGGCGTTGGCGCCGTGAGCAGATCGAGGCCGGGAACCTTGAGCTCGCACTCGAGGACCTTGAACCCACCCCAGAATCCGTCCCGCCGGCTCAAGCCTTGACGATGGAACCCCCGAATGAACGGTTCAATCCGTTTGTGTACCTTGCCGGTTGGGGGGTGGATGCATGAGCCCCTCGATCCGTTTCATCAGTGCCGGCGCCGGGAGCGGAAAAACCTATCGGCTTACAGAGCTCTTGCATGAGATGCTCTCAGCCGGGAAGGTAAACGCCGCGGGCGTAATTGCGACAAGCTTCACCAAGAAGGCCGCGGCAGAACTGCGCGAACGAGTACGCAGCCATCTTTCGAATAAAGGACAGCACGCCTTGGCGACCGCCATCGGGCAGGCACAGATCGGCACGGTCAACAGCGTGTGCGGCGCTCTGCTTGCCCGGTTTACTTTCGAGGCGGGTCTGCCGCCCGAGCAGCGCGTCCTGGATGAAGATCGCGCGCAGCAGGTCTTGAAAGAAGCAATCGACCTCGTTACCGAAGGTCAGTCACTCGCCGACTTTCTTGCAGCGGCGCGCCGACTCGGACTCGGCGAAAGCGTTCGGCAGCAGGCAATCCCGTGGCAGAAGGCGTTCAGGGAGATTGTGGACTCGGCCCGGGCGAATGGCATAGACCCTGAAGTACTACGGACATTGGGGTCCGAGAATGCCGATCGCCTGCTGGCCTATTTCCCCCGAGTGTCGGCGACGGACCTGGACGTCTCCCTGCGTCAGTCGATTGAAACGGCCCTGCCGGCGATTAAGAACACGCTCTCGGGTCCGAAGCCTAAACAGAACACCACCAATTATGCCGAGCTCCTCGAGGGTGTTCTGGGCGACCTAAATTCGGGCGAGCTCGTCTGGTCGCAGTGGCCCAAGCTCGCAAAAGAAAGTCCCGAGAAGGGGTTGCTGACTGTCGCTCAACCCATTGCAGATGCTGCTGCCCTGCACGCGGCTCATCCCCGACTTCACGCGGACGTACGATTGTACCTGCAGCGGCTCTTCAGCCTCGCCGCCGACTCGCTTGCCGCCTACGCCGCGCGCAAGCGCCAGCTCGGCGCCATGGATTTTGCCGATCAGGAACGCACGCTGCTCGACATATTGGATGACCCCCAGGTGCGCGAAGCCCTTCGGGATGAACTTGATCTGTTGATGGTCGATGAATTCCAAGATACGAGTCCGATCCAGCTCGCCCTGTTCCTGAAGCTCGCGCATCTCGCAAAGCACGTGGTGTGGGTGGGTGATATCAAGCAGGCGATCTACGGGTTCCGCGGTGGCGACACCGCCTTGATGCAAGCAGTGGTGAAGTCCCTGCCCGGTCTCGGCGGCAGCAAGGAGACGTTGCCACACTCGTACCGCTCGCGCCCGACCCTCGTTAACTGGGTGAATGATCTATTTGGCACGGCGTTCACCGGTCTAGTTCCGCAGGACATCCGCCTCAGCCCTATCCGCACCGAAATTACAGCGACACCCGCCGTGGAAGACTGGTTGCTGGACGGGGCCGCGCCCGACCAACACCAGAGCATCGCAAGTGGTATCGCGAGCCTCGTGAATGAGGGGTTCCAGGTCGTGGATCGAAAAACCAATCAGCCTCGTGCCATTCGGCTCGGAGACATTGCCGTCCTGGCGCGGTCCAATAGCACGGTGAAGGAGATTGCGGCGACGCTGAGCGAGCGGCAGATACCGTCCGCGACTGCGCAGCCCGGACTGCTGTCCCAGCCGGAGATCGTATTGGCTTTGGCGTGCTTGCGACGTTTGAATGACGAGAGCGATACCATCGCTACGGCCGAAATTGTGTCTCTCGGCGAGTGTGAGGATCCGGACGTCTGGCTCAGCGATCGACTCGAGTGGATCAACAAAAAGGGGGAGGCTTCGGCCTGGCGGGACGCCGGCGCAGGTCCTAGAGCACCGATTTTCGCGGCCCTTCAGGCGCTGCGCGCTGAACGCCCGGTTCTCTCACCGCGGGAGGCGGTGGAGCTCGTGTTCGCGCGCTGTCGGCTCACCCGCCAGGTCCTGCAATGGCAAACCTCTGTAGAGCGCGGCCGGCGGCGGCTGGCGAATCTCGATCGGCTCCTGGGGTATGCCGACGAGTACGAAGAGGATTGTCGCACCAACCGCGAGGCGGCGACGCTCTCCGGGTTCCTGCTATGGATGCAAGAGCTCGAGCAAGCAAAACTCGACCACCTGCCTCAAGGTCGCGACAATGCCGTGCAAATCATGACGCACCACGGCGCCAAGGGCCTCGAGTGGCCGGTCGTGATCCTAGTGGATCTCTCGGGAAAAGTGCTCGACTCAATCTGGGACAGCGTTCGTGCCGAGTCGCGAACCGCCTTGAATGCCGAAGATCCTCTTCGGGACCGATTTCTGCGCTACTGGCCGTGGCCCTACGGCCAACAAGCGAAGGTACCGGTCGCCGATGACGTGGAGACCTCGTTGGCTGGACAGATCATCCGGAGGGCGGCAATCGAAGAACACAAGCGACTGTTGTACGTGAGTTTTACGCGCGCCCGAGACCTCATTGTCATCGCTCGCCCGAAAAAGGCCCTCAACGGGGAGTGGATGGCCACAATCGGGCTCGCTCAGCGCATCCCTTTTGGTGACGCGCAATCCATCGTATTGAGTGACGGCACTCAGGTGCCGTTCCGAGGCCGCGCACTCAGTCCAATGACCGCAAACCTGCCGGACGTCGTCACCCAAGGCAACGTATCCTGGTTTGCAGGGGCGACATCGACTAGCCCGCGGCTCCCTCTGGTCGTGAGTCCCTCCGCTGCGGGCGAAACCCCCGCCTTTGCTGCCGAAGTCGTCGAACTTGGATCGCGCATCGATACGAGCAAGGTCAAGGATCGTTCAATATTCGGCGAGGCGGTTCATGCTTGCATCGCAGCGGACCTCGTGTCGTCCGAAACGGGGCTCAACGAGTCGGCGGTGCGAAGCATACTCGAGCGCTTTGGCGTTGCGGATATGGTCTCCTCTACACAAGTCGTCAATCAACTCAAGGCAATCCGAGTGTGGTTGAAGGCTCGATGGCCCGGGGCCACGCCCTGGGTCGAGCTACCGGTATCGCAGGCGCTACCGAACGGCCAGCGGCTGTCCGGGCGAATTGACCTACTCTTGCGCACGGTCGATGGGTGGGTACTGTTGGATCACAAGTCGACTTCCCAGAGTTGCCAGCAGGCTGCGGAAATGGCAGCTCAACACGGTGGACAGTTGGCGGCATACCGAGAGGCCATCGAGGCGGTTACTCACCTTGCCGTGCAGGAGACTTGGCTGGTCCTGCCGGTCGCCGGCGCTGCCATTCGTGTCTGTGATGAGAGTGCAACGTATCCTCGCCAACTGTCGACTGGTGTAGCGACCACGCAGGGACTCAGCCCATGACGATTTCCGTCGATGAGGCGGTCGCCTGTCTCGCGCAGCACCCGGATTATCGCATTCTTCAGCGGCTTGATCCGGAAGCGGTCGGGGGTCCTCCGTTGATCGAAGGAACGGTGCGTCGTGCGGCGGTCATCGATACCGAGACAACGGGAATGGATTCAAAGGTGGATCGGATTATTGAGATAGGCATCGTCGTATTCGAATATGCCGCCGAGACCGGCGCGGTCGGGCCCGTTGTCGGACACTTGAGTGCGCTCGAGGATCCCGGAACACCGATCCCCCCGGAGTCGATGGCCATCCACCACATCACTGACGCGATGGTCAGAGGAACGCGCTTCGATGAGACGGTGGTGGCGCAATTGCTCGACGGTGTTGGCCTCGTGATCGCGCATAACGCAAAATTCGACCGACCCTTTCTGGAGGAGAGGTTCCCACTCTTTACCAAAATCCCTTGGGCGTGTTCAATCCGGGACTTGAAATGGCGCGACTGGGGCTATTCGAGTGCATCGCTTGAGTTTCTTGCATACCGGTCGGGCTTTTTCTACGAAGGGCACCGGGCGGAAATCGACTGTCGCGCGCTACTCGCGGTCTTGGCGAGGCCGCATGACAACAACTCGGGGGAGACGCCGCTCAGGGCGCTCCTCGACCATGCGCGCGAAAAGACCTTCAAGCTATTTGCCGTGAATTCACCGTTTGAGACCAAGGACCTGCTAAAGGCGCGCGGCTATCGATGGGAGCCGGACGGGAAAGTCTGGAGCCTCGAGTTGGAGGCCATCAATTTGGATGCTGAGCGGGCCTTCTTGAAAGAGAACATCTATGGCGGTACCGAGGCGGAGATTCAGTTGGAGACACTGGATGCATGGGTCCGGTATTCGGAGCGGAGTGGAAAGCGCGAGCGAATATGGGTTTGATTGTCGTGAGCGTCAGGTACTTAGAAGGCGCTGCGTTGATCCGCGAGGTATGGAGATCCAAATGGTAATGAGACCTGAGGCGCACGACAACGGTTGGCATCGCGCCGTCGGCGTGCCGAAAAAAAATCTCTTGCAGGAGGCAGCGTATCCCATAGTCAACACCACGGAACCTTTTGTAGTTGTTGAAATCGGCGCCGAAGGCGGGGGCATCAAGGTCCTATCGCGATCGAGTGATGATGGATGCCTCGAATACAGTGTTACCATGCGAGACCAAACTCTAACGTTTCTTGCGGAGGATGAGGGAGGGGCCGTAATTCGACGTAGTACCGACTGGATGGGCAGTTGGAATGACGCCGTCGCTGTGTTGGACCGTTGGCCTTGGCCGATGCTCCATCCCTTGCGTATTCACCCTGAGTTCCGGTATCGAGTCCTCGTTGCGGTCGAGGGCTACAGGGATCGATGCGGGCGAGCGGCCACTGGGTCAGCCGTGAGTCGGTGGAGAAAGGCCGCAGTTCTGACACCCTTATCGTGACAAGTAAATTATCAGACCGAAGCGCAGTGTACAAGTTGTCGCATAACGAGCCTTTCGAAGAATCGGCGCGGCTCGCGCGGCGGCCTCGTGCGCTCGGATTTGGTGTGGCATTAGATCACCGTGGAGAAGCCGAGCCGACGCGGATCGAAGCGTAGCCGCGAACACCGCGTATCCCACCAGTGCGGACTCCTGCCTGTCAGGCAAACGACGTTTCGGTCAGTCGCCGTGGCTTGTGATGTCTCTACATAAAGTTCTGGGCGGTGCAGGGTCACCAGCCGATCGGCAGGAACGCGAAGGTGATCGCCGAAGTTGATAGAGTTGGCAACGGCCTCACCGTCGACTAGGGACGCCGTCTTGATTCCCATTACGACCGGGGGACCGCGATGGCTCTTGGCAAACCTTTGCGCTTCGTGTAGATCCTCGGGCGACAATTGCGTGGGTGGCCACCGCTCCGCGGGGAACCCCACCATTGCACTGACAGTGGCCGTGTTTTGATGCGGGATCGGTGCTGCACTCTGCCCGTCGATGATGAGCGCGGCACACCCTGCTCGGTGATTGGTCGCAATCGACGTGGCGAAATGAAGAACGTCCGGCAGATAGGCGATCGCAGAATCAAGTAGGATTACTGCAGGCCCTTTGTGGGTCTCACGAGAATAGCCGTCGGACAACGAATCATCTTGAAAGGCGTACGTCACGTCGGCCTTGATTACCCCTTTCTTGGCCAGGTAGACACTCGGCTGATGCCGACTATAGAACACCACGTTTTGCTCATACCGGTTGCATAGCCGAGCCGCAAGATCCAAGAGTAAAAGGGTCTTGCCGGTGCACGGCGGCCCGACAATACAAATGAACTCATGGGGTCTAATACCACCAAGCGCATAATCGAGCCCAGCCAATCCGCTGAATAGGCCTTTGGGTTGACCTTCCTGGCTAACCGAATTCAGCGTCATTGCCTGCGCGCATGCGCTTGCGGGGATCATTGGCAATGCCAACGCGCCTTTTATCAATGTTCTTCTCTTCATCTGTGTACCTCCATCGTCGATTTCGTCGGGGGCCCAGGGAATCCTAGTTAAATCCGATCGCTACCCGCTGAGATCGCCGCGCGACCCCGAAGCGCGCGCCCGCCGGTCGCGTACGTTGTGGCCCGGCATTGCGATGCGCCGCATACACCTCGGCGACGGATAGGGACTTACGAGCCGACACATTCAGGTGTGCCAGCGCCCCCGCATGCCGCTCCGGCGTGTCGCGACAGAGCCTAGCTAACAATTCCATGGCATCGGCCACCTGTAATTCTTCTAAATACAGGTGCGCGAAGCATCGGCCAGGTCGCACCAACGCTTCGTCGATGTCATGGATATTCGGAAGATTTGTCGAAAAAATGATTTTCTTGCCGTGGGCGGAGGCTATTCCGTCGGCGATGTTCAAGAACCGGTGAAGTGTTTGATTGCCACCGGAACGGGGCTTCAGCAAATGGTCGGCATCCTCGACCACAAACGCCCGGTGGGAATCCGTTATGAACTCGAGGAAGACTTCGTCGCTTTCCAGGACTGCGCTGTCCCCGGTGTACAGGACGTCGGCCGCATCGCCGACGCGTGTTGAGATCGCAGCCAGGATGGCGCGTATCAAGCGCGTCTTTCCGGTGCCCGGTGAGCCTTGCAGAACCAATACCGTCTCGGGTGCTTCAAGATATTGGTCGATGAAGGTATTGACTTCGCCGAGCAGGGGATACGCCTGATTGAGCAGCTCGCCGCTTGCGCGCTCCTCGGTACTCGCGCGGGCAATATGACCTTTGCCGTCCAGGAAACGCCAGTTGAGCGAGAAACTGATATCTCGGAACTCGAGATGCCGGAATTCGGCTAGGATCCCTTCGATCGTCGCTTCTCCCCGTTCGACGGTGTCGGTCCAGAGCTGAATGCTGAGCGAGCATTTGTCGGGGGCGCCCGTGGCTTCGATGATGCCGTAGAGGTGCGTTGCTCGGACGGTGAGCGTGTGCGAATTCACCCGAAGCGACGCCCAATCCGGTCGCAACGCCAAGCGGTCGATCAGTAACGGCGGATCCATGCGCAAGGTCATCTGCCCGAGTCGGAACACGCGAAATGTGGGATCGCCGGTGGCAACAGCATTGGCCAAGAGATTATTGAGCATCGCACGCTCGTAGCTGTGTTCAGTCAATTGCACATGCGTGCTCAAGTTGAGACCAGCCGTCGGCGGGAAGCGCGGGGTATCCATTTCGGGGAGCTCCAGTTACCGGGTTTGTTCGGGAGCCGCCACAATAAGAGCCCACCGCGACATATCATGTCGCGGTGGGCTCTTATTCTTCGCCAATGAACCGGAACAGACCGATGTCGGACACCCTGCTACGCCAATGGGAGCTCCTGCGCTCCATCCCGCGCGCCCCGCGGAAGATCGACGTCGCCAGCCTGGTAGTTAAACTCCAAGCCGCGGGGTATAAAACAACCAAGCGCAGCATCCAGCGCGACTTGAATCTTTTGTCGAGTGTTTTTCCGTTGATCTGTGACGACCGGTCGCAGACCTATGGCTGGTCATGGAGCGCCGATGCACCCACGTTCGACCTCCCGGCCATGGACGGACCTGCGGCTTTGACGCTCCGGCTGATCGAGCAATTCATTCCGACCCTGTTGCCGCCCACGATCCGGCACCACTTGGCGCCTCAGTTCGAGCGGGCGCGGGCGGTTCTCAGTGCCAATCCTGATAACGCCCTCCGGCAATGGGCCGAATGTGTCCGAGTCGTTCCGCGCGAAATGCCGTTACTCGCGCCCAAGTTCAACAACGAGGCCGTCCGGGTGGTCTACGACGCCCTATTGGCCGGACGCCGCTTTGCTGCCGACTACCGGTCTCGCGCCAACGATACCGATGAAGTGAAAACCTACGAAGTGAATCCCTTGGGTCTCGTGGTCCGAGGGAATTTACTGTACCTCGTCTGTACGCTATGGGACTATACGGACATCCGGCAACTTGCCCTGCACCGCGTGCTGACCGCGAACCCTACCGACAAGCCCGTGACCCGGCTGGAGGGATTCAATCTCGATGAATACATCCAGAGTGGCGAATTCCAATACCCGGTCGGACCGCCGATCCAGCTGAAGGCGAAGTTTTCGCGAGGCGTGGCGGCGCACCTCGTCGAGACACCCTTGAGCGACGACCAGATCATCGAGAGCGTCGATGGCGATTACGTTTGCGTCACCGCCACGGTTCGCGATACCGCCCAACTCGAATGGTGGCTGCTCGGCTTCGGATCCGGCGTGCTCGTCCTGGAACCTCCCGCGCTCGCCGTTCGGATTGCTGAAGCGACGCAATCATTCGTACCTGTCAACCGGGAGAAATCCAAAGAGCCATGACTATTGACACCACCAGCGCCAAAGGAAGCGACACATCTACCTTGCTCGGTCACTTGGCGACAAGATTACAGGCGCACCCAGAGAATCTCGCCACGGAGGCGCTTGCCTATATTCTCAATCGATCGGTAAACGCGTCCAAAGGCCTGCATTCTTTGCTCAGTCGCTGTGGCGCCAATTTACCGCTCCCATCGGCGTATACCACCCAGGTTACCGACGAAGACGGCGCAATTCCCGATCTAGTGGCATCCGACGCGCTCGGCCATATTGTCTGCATCGTGGAGGCGAAATTCTGGGCGCGGCTGACCGATCACCAGCCAGTAACCTATATACAGCGCCTTCCGGTGGATCGCGCCGCGACGCTGCTTTTCGTCGTGCCTAGCATGCGGCTGACATTTCTGTGGGGAGAGATCCTCGGACGGTGCCGAGTTGCGGGTATCCCAATCGGTGATGAAGTAGCCCCATCGCCGGAAGTGAAGACTTGCCGTGTCGAGGGTCAACACACACTCATCTGTGCGAGCTGGCGCGAGGTGTTGGCCGCAGTTTCCTCATCGATGTTCTCCGGTGATCCGGTCCTTGGCGACTTAGCTCAACTGAAAGGCTTCACCGCCAGAATGGACGTCGAAGCCTTTATCCCTCTCCACTCCGAGGAACTCACTTCCAACATTCCGGACCGGGTAATTCAGTGTTGCCAGCTTGTTGACGATATTGCGGGAGCCGTGGTTAGCGCAGGACTGGCCACCAATGTCGGCAAGCGCAGCAGCTCTACGGCGGCAGCGTATTATCAACCCATCGCAATCAAGGGGCATGCTGCTTACGTGCAGATGAATTGCAGAATGTGGCCGAAATATCGGGCGACACCAATTTGGCTTTCAATTCAAGAAACCATTGCTCGCGAGACCCCACGAGCTGCCAGCCAGTTGCCGCGATACGTCGCCGTATTGCTCGGCGGCTTACAACCGAGGGCGTTCAACGACGGCGGAACGATACTGATTCCAATTGAATTACTGTGTGGTGCGGAGCGCCACGTTGTCATCGATTCTGCAGTAAAGCAGATCGGAGAAGTGGCCACTTTACTCGAAGAACTCGTGTAATGCCTGTTGGAGTGCCCGATTCGGGGTGACCGGACGACAACGAGAATACGGTACGTGCCCCTGCCAATCCAAAATTCGCACGCCCGGCTTCTCGATCTTTTACATCTGCTAGTCTTGCCTAGCATTCATCATCACCAACCCGGATAACAACTTGGCACCTAGTTCCACTCGATCACAGGTATCAATCCCATCCGTCTGGGGCACGGAGCACAAGTATTCTTCATCTATGCCAAGAGGTTTGCGCAGCCGATCGAAAGCGGCCCTTTGAGCAGGGTCATTAGGTATTTCGCTTAGTTGCCATCCTTGGGCAACACATTCAATTTGGATGCCGCTATTCTTCAAAATCATTTTGCGGGGATTAGTTTCGTGACCCGTAAAGCAGCAGGGCCATTTTGTGTTTGCAATGCTGTCGGGTTGGATACTTCCCCTTTGAGCGGAAGCGAGAAGGTAAGGATCGTAGTAATTGCCTCCGAGCGTCTCTTTTTCGAGCATGCATATCTGATACCCATTTTTGCTAATAGTGTAGCGACCTGAAGCGCCTTCGCGCATGGCGTCATATTTCACGAAATAATAGCGCCAGTCTTTCGGGGTACGTGTCCTTCCGGTGAGCGTGCATG
>PLUE01000054.1 GCA_003164785.1 Gammaproteobacteria bacterium
GCCGCAGCGCTATGCGGACGAATACGGCCAATGAGGGGAGCGGCCTCACCGTACGCCTTTAACACGCGGTCGGATCCGGTGAGGGCGAATCCACGCGACCCGGTTTGGGCATCGGTCAGAAGTTGCAGAACCCGCGAAATTTCAAAGCGCACTTGCTCAGTGTGGAGCAGCCACTCGGCTTCGATACGCTGGGTGCGCAAATTCCAGGTTGCAAGACCGCTCATTGCGAGCAGAAGCGTGATCGAAGCGAGAACCATGAAAATCAAACGCAATGACCAATGCGGCCGCTTTGCGGAGGGGGCCGCGCGTTGCTGGGTACTGATACCTGAAGAGACAGGCATCCAGCCCGACTCATTGTCCATCGACGCGGACCCCTAGCAGTGCAGAATTGATTATTAGAAAGCCAAAGGAAACGCGAGCCTCATCTTAAACCCGGTTTCAGCACTTTACAAAATTTGCTGTCGTCGCCGAATATACAGCGCGATTTTGGTCTACGGATTCCTCCGGTACGTTCTCCAGGTCCAGCGCCGCCGGTGACGCTGCCAAACCAAGACACCCACATGAATTTCGACCAGTGCTTTGCGAAGTGCAAAGCTGTGGAGCCGGCGCTCATGGAGGCAATCCTCGAGGAACTCGCGGTCGCGGATCAAGAATTGCTCGTACAGCCAAATATAAGACCCAGCCACGATCACTTTGTCACGGTCGTTCGCCATGGTGCAAAACCTCGTACTCGCCAAGCTCGGTCTCTAAATCGTCGAGCTGGCTGCGCAGTCCGTCGCGCAGGGCCTTCGCAGCTTTCGGATGTAACCCTTCGGGTTCTGGTGCAGCCAGGGCCTCCCGGAACCGTTTGGCCTGGGCCTGGATTTCAAGATACTGGCGCGCCAACTCACTCATCCAATGCTTCGAGCCAAAAATACCAACGGCCAGTTCGGCGACACCGAGGTCCGCGTCTAGCGCTTCCCAATGCAGACCGGTACCCAGCGGCGTGATCTCCACATTGGCTATCTGCGCCGCAGTTGCGCCCTTCAAACCCTGCAGCAACTTCGGTGGCAACATCAAAATCACACCATTGGTGAGCTGGACTACCAAAAGCGCTTTACGCACATCGTAATGAGCCCGGGCGGCGAGCGGTTGCGTCGTTAACCGGGCTTCCCCTGCTTTTGTTGCCCGAGCATACGAGCGGGCCAGTTCCTTGTTAATCGAGTTGCCCATAAAACTCGCTCCACTTTTGCAACAGCATCGAACGACTGTCGAATACGCCTTTAACGTTGTTGTCACCGTGTCCGAAGCAGCGCAGCTTCAGTACGCGTCCGATAATACGCGTCTGTCAATGCGGGGTCCACGGTGGCAGGTTACTCCAGGGTTACACCGCGCACGCGCGCGTGATTCTGCTCAGCCGTTTCCAGCACATCGCACAGCGCATCGAGTTCTTCGAGCAAGCCTTGGCTACGAATCTTCTTGGCCGAGCGCACAATATCAGCGATCCACATCGATAGCCAAAAGGAATCGATGTGCGCCACATGCACCCCGTTCTGGACTTTGCTCGCGCGCAGCATCTGGGCGTCGTCCGGGTCCGGATAGCCGTATTTGAGCAAGAGCCCGAGCTCTCGCTGGGTCAGGTGAAGTGTTCGGATGTCGTCAACCACTGCACGTTACCCGATCTGCGTCATGTTGCTGGCGGTGAATTCATCGGGCGTCAGCAGCGTGATGTGCTTGTTGCGCACGTTGCTCAATACATAGGTCAGGTAGGTCAGCGGGTTCACTTTGTTGAGTTTGCAACTCTCGACCAGAGAATAGTAGCTAGCGTATCTCGCAAAAAAGGGGATGCGATGACCAAGTGGCAAGCGACATTTCTGGGCCTCAAACACTTACCGCGGGCACTGAGCGACTTCGAGATCGAGGCGTTTTTCACGTTCACGCTGGCTGAACGACAGCTGATCGAGGAGCGGCGGCGACCGGCATTGAAGCTGGGGTTGGCGCTGCAGATCGGCTTTCTGCGCATGAGCGGACGGCTTCTCGATTCCGTCCGCATCGGCATTCTGGGAGGCATTCATGAGGGGACCCCAAACCGTACGAGCTAATGACACGTTGCGTGGGCTACCCCCTGAAGATATCGAACGGCTCGATCTTGAGTACCTTGCGTACCCCGATGTAGCCGGAGATTACGGCGATCACCAAGACCATGCCGAATGCCAGCCCGAGGTTCCAGTAGGTAATCGTCGCGGCATAATAGGGCGACAGGGATCGGGCGCCCGAGATTACCGCCGTCACCAGGAGAATGCCCAGGCCGTAGCCGGTCAGCGAAGTCAGTGCTGCCATGAATAGGATCATGTAGACGAGCTTGCGCCCCCTCGCGCCGATGGCCTTCAGCGCGCCAAATTTGTCGAGGTTTTCGGAAATGAAGGTGTAAAAGGTCTGGCCCGAGATCGCCAGACCCACAATAAAGCTGATGATGGTCATTAGCAGGATGTTGGTGCCCACACCGGTCTTGTAGGTGTAGTAGTTGGCAATGCCGTTGTTGAATTCGTCTTTGGTGAAGGCCACATAACCGAGCTTGGCAACGTTCTGCTTGATACCCGCCACGGCTGCGTCGCTTTTCGGCTGGACCAACACATAGGACAGCGTGAAATGCATCTGCGGAATGTATTGGATCGCGCGGTTGTAGGTCGTATAGAGCGTTGGCACACCGTTGAGTCCATTTGAAGCGACCTTGGCGATGCCCACGATCGAAACGTGGTGGTTGTTGAGTTCGAACGTGGTACCGAGTTTGGGACTCCGTAGCTTCGAGAATTCAGCGTCATCCACGACAATGAAGGCGTTGTCAGCATAGATGTCCTGGATATTGCCCTGTTCGAGTTCGGGGCGTCCAAACAGGCTTTCGTCATCCAGGCCGACGACATTGACGCTCTGGTAGGTGCCATCGGTCAGCTTGACCATTGCGCCACCAAGGAAAAGAGGCACCGCATAGCTGACGCCGTCCATGCTCCGCAATGCGTCCAGCAGGTAATTGGGCATCGGTATCGGGCTGGCTGCTGTATTGACCCCGGGGTCCATGACCCACATGCTGGCGCCGATATTGGTGACGGTCGAATAGGCACGGTTCAGGATACCGGCGAACATCGCGGTCATCTGCATCATCAGGAACACGGCAAAAGTGATCCCGATCAGCAGCGCGGTGAACTTGCCTTTGTCGTTGACCAGCAGCTTGAAGCCGATGCGCAGGACGCCGCTGTTCTTCATGGTGCCTCGGGCGGATTCGTCGGGCGTGGTTGATTCCACCATCCCCCGCCCAGCGCGACGAACAACGCCACCGTGTCCTGGTAACGCTGCGCGACAGCCTGCAAATAGCCGATGGTCGCTTCGCGGAACTGGACGTCGGCCGCCCATACTTCGAGGTACGCCACCAAGCCCGCACGGTAATTGACCTGCAACAGCTTGAGCGTCTCACCGGCGGCGCGCCGCGCATCGACCCGCGCCTGCAGTGACTGCGCATCGTGCTCCAATGCCTTCAATGCGTCAGCGACTTGCGCGAACGCATCGAGCACGGTCTGGCGATAAGTCGCTTGCGCTACCTGATAGGCGTCAATTGCCGCCTTCCGCCCGTACCATAACGTGCCGCCCTGAAACACCGGTATCGTGGCTGATGGACCAATGCTCCAAAACCGGTCGTTGGCTGCGGATAGTGTGCCGAAGCTGGACCCGGCCGCACCGTAGGTGGCACTCAGGCTGACGCTGGGAAACATCGCGGCCGTGGCGACCCCGATATTGGCGCTGGCCGCATGCAGTGCCGCCTCGGACGAGAGGATGTCGGGCCGTTGACGCGCCAGCTCGGACGGCAGGCTCACCGGCAGGTCGAGCGGCAGAGAGAGTCCGGTCAGGTCGATGTCCGGCAACGCTGCCTTGGACGGCACGGTGCCTTCCAATGTAGCGAGCAGGTCCTCGGTCTGGCTGATTAGCTGCTTCAGCGGCGCCAGGGTGGCCTCGTTGGCAGCGATCAGGCCGCGTAGACTCAACACGTCGGAATAGGCAGTGGCGCCCACACGGACCTCCACTTCGGTGGATTTGAGTTCTTGCTTTTGCAGTTCGATCAGTTCCTCAGTCGTACGAACCTCGGCGACGTAGGCTGCGCGAGCGATGCTCGTGTTGACGACATTGGCGGACAAGGTCAGGTAGGCCGCCTTGCTCGCGTAACGCTGGTAGTCGACCTGGGCCTTGAGGCCCTCCAGCGTGCGCCGTTCACCGCCGAAGATGTCGAGCGCGTAGCCGATGGTGCCGCTCAGGGTGATCAGATTGAACACCGAAGGTGGCGTCTGCAGGCCCTGCTTCTCTGGAACGATGCGCTCGCGGGCGGCGTCCACCTCGGCCCCGACTTGCGGGAAAAATACACCGTAGCCCGCACGCAGTTTGTGTTGACTCTGACGCAAGCTGGCTTCGGCTGCCTGCAGCGTCGGATTGTTGGCGAGCGCCTGCTGGACCACAGTATCGAGTTGCGCCGACTTGAAGAGCCGCCACCAGTCGACATCAAGCGTTGTGCCGGACGTGAAACGTTGCGACTGGGCGTCCGCCGCGACCGTGGCTGCAGGCATCGGCTCGGCCGTATAGCGGTCCGTATCGAGCGGCACGGGACGAACGAAATTAGGGCCCACCGCGCATCCGCCAAGCATCGCAAGCATCGCGCCGAGGCAGGCACGCCGGCAGGCTGATGATTGAAATATGCTCATGGCATGCGCTCTGCCGGCTGTATCGTGGGCGCGCGCGCCACTATTGCCCGATGTACACATCTACTTCCTGGCCCGGATAGACCGGAGCGTCCTGCTTCCGGAAACGGAAAATCACCGGCAGTACTCGTAGGTCCACTTGCTCCTGGCGCTCATCGGATAGCTCGATCTTGGGCGTGACATACGGCTGTACCCGGACGAACTCCAATGGCACCTTGATGTCGCTGCCGCGGACGGACATCTGCGCGCGGATATGGAACGCATTAGGTAGGCGTGACACGAGTATCTCGTCGACAAAACAGCGCACGGCCAGATACTCTTGAGGCGGACCGATGACCAATATCGGGTCCTGTCCCTGCGTATACGTGTCGTACACACCCAGGGGCGACACGTAACCGCTGGCCGTCGCGTGGAGAGCCAGCACGACCCCGTCGTTCTGCGCCCTGATCGTATACTTGACGAGCAGTGCGTCAGCGGCCTCGTAAGCCTGCTTGAGCGAGTCGTACGTCTTTTGCTGGTTGAGAATGTCGTAGCTCCACGCGCCCGCCTTGGTAAGATCGTATTGCCGGCGCGCGACTTCAAGTGCTTCGACAGCCTGATGGACGGCGTCTTCTGCAATATCCAGCACGCTCTTGCTGATCGAGTGTGGGTCGGCATCGTAGGACGCGCGGTCCTTCTCATACTGGTCTCGAACCGCTTTCACGTTGGCCGCCCCCAGATCCACCTGCGCCTTGGCAATATCCAGCGTTTCCTTTCTCGGCTCCGCCTTGAGTTCGTTGAGCAGTGCCAGGGCCGCTTCGGCCTGCGAGTGTAGTTGCGCAGTAGTCTGCTTTTGCACGGAGTCGTCAATCTTCAGCAGCGGAGTGCCGGCCACAATGCTCTGGCCCTCTTTCACCAGTACCTGGGTGACCACACCGGACACCTCCGGGTAGACATTGATGTTTGAACCGCTCGTCTGGTCGCTTTCGATGATGCCGTTGGCAAAGATCGCCGTCGCATAAGGACTGGTGGCCGGCTTGAATACGGGAGGCTGTGCCTTCCGCTCCATGCCAAAGATGAAGGCCGCAACCAGTCCAGCTACGACGCCCAGTATCGCCAAGGAAAAAATGATTCTGTTTCTCACTCCGTTCCCTTGTCCAGTCCGGTGATGCGTCCGTCTTCCATGTGGATAATCCGATCCGCGAACTCGTTGATCCGTGCGTCGTGCGTCACGATCAGAATGGAGCGATTGGCATTGAGTATCTTCGTCTTCACGAACGAGATGATCATCCTCCCCGTATCACCGTCGAGCGAGGCCGTTGGTTCGTCGAAGATCAGAATCTCCGGGCCGCTGACGATGGCACGCGCGATCGCGACTCGCTGCTGCTCTCCGCCGGAGAGCTTCACAGGCAGAATCTCGCCTCGGCCCTTCAGACCCACGATCTCGAGATATTTGTTGGCTTCTGCGATGGATTCATTCCAATCGCGGTCTTGCAGGAGCAGCGGTATCGCGACGTTCTCGGCCGTGGTCAGGCGCGGAAAAAGATGGTAGTCCTGGAATACGAAACCAATCGTGTGCAGCCGAAAGTCGGCTAACTGGTCCTTGTTCTGGGTCCATAGGTCGATACCTTTTACCGTTACCGTGCCGGAAGTGGGGCGCAGGATGCCGGAGATCATGCTGAGCAAAGTGGTCTTGCCGCTGCCGGACGGCCCGACAATAAAAAGCATCTCCCCAAATTTCGCCGAAAATACAACGGCCTCTACGGCGGTCACCTTGGTTTCGCCTTCGCCAAATGACTTGGTCAGGCCGGTCGCAACGATTGCCTGATTGCCCATTATCTTTGCAGTACCGACGGTCATAGAGCCCTTCAAATCCTGTACGTCACATTTCGGGAGTCTCGTATCGAGTTGCTCGCGAAGCTTATCCGATCATGGACTATCATGAATTACAAAATCGCTTTCCCATGCTTTGCGCAAAGGTTAGCATCCTGTCTGCATGGATAATGGTCTGTTCGGGACCCTACAGACTTCTCGTACCAATGACGCATTATGGGAACATAATGAAAGGGCTAATATTCCATGCCTGAACCCACATTACTCGACCCCACTCTTAAAAAGGCCTGCGGCATCTTTCTAGGGCTCGGCGCGGTGGTCCTTACGGTCGACCTGTATCTGGGGTTTGTTAAGCATGCCAATTCAGCGCTGGTATTCTCCTTGCTGGGCATCACCACGTTGGTGTTTGCCACCGTCCTGTTCATGCTCTTGAGGCCGAGTGCGTTTGCGTTTTTGGCCTCCGCCAAGTCGGAGCCTGAGGCGAGTGCTGCGGTCAATCCGGAGCCGAAGGCTTCGGTTGGGCCTGAGTCGGCAAGTGCGGTTGAATCTCAGCCTATGCCCGCAGCCATACCTCAGTCCATAGCCGCGCCGATACCTCAGCCTGAAACTAATGAAGTCGAGCCTGCGGCGGAGTCTGCACCACAGGCTCTCCCTGCAACCAAAAGCGAGGCGGAGCTCGAGCCGAACACCGATCTCGGGAAACTGCTGGATATGACGCTCGGTGACATACTCGTTGCGGCTCTCCGCAAGGACCCGGAAAGCGCCGGGCGCATATTTGCCCGGGCTGTTGCCCAAGCCGATGCGTCAGCCCCGGCAGCAAAGGCGGGGGCACCCAAGGGTCGGGATTCCGCCTAAATCGCTTAGCCCAGCGATCGAGGGCGACGATCAATTCCGTCGCCGGCGCAGACTCGGCCAGCCCGGCGAACGGGCGCTGAAATGCGGGGCCGGGCTTGCGCGGGCCGCCGCCAGCCCCCGTGTCATCGTCATCGGGCCTGCGCCCGCGCGCCTCATCAGCCTCCCGCTGGCGCTGCTGCAGCCGCACTTGCGCCGCGCGGATCACCGCCAGACGCTGCTCGCGCCGCGCAATCTCCGCCGGAAGATCCAACTCCGGTTCGTTCACATCCGTTGGTAGCTCATCGCCTTGTGTTTGCTTGCATTGGCCTTCAGCTTCCCAAGATCGGTCAGCTCAAGCACAAAGATCGGAAGGATTAGATCAAGACGACATACGATGAGTGCTTCGCGCTGATGGAGGTGAGGAACCACGTTGCTCACGGAATGTGGCAAGACGGAATAACCGAATGGTCGGTCCGCCATTGGAATCGAAACAAACTCGAAGCATCTCATATTACTTATTCAGCTGATGAGCTGAATACTCATGCAACGAAAGAACCCGTCCGTAAGTCCGCGTCTTGCTGCCTAGTCCAGCATAATCCAGATTGTTAAAGAGCGCATCACCCGACGTGGGCGACGTTTGAGGCGGTAAATTCTTCCGGGGTTGGCAGCATGATCGACTTGTTCCTGGCATTGGCGAGGACATAGGTCAGGTAGGTCAGCGGATTGACCTTGTTCGCCTTGCAAGACTCCACGAGGGAGTAGTAGATCGCCGCAGCGTGACCCGCCCGTTCGGAGCCGACGAATAGAAATGCCTTTC
>PLUE01000053.1 GCA_003164785.1 Gammaproteobacteria bacterium
GTCTCAAACCCATTGACACGTTCCGAACTCGGCGCGCCGCAATCCGCCCTCGAACAGCGGCAGCATGGCGCTGCCGCCAATAGACCAGAGAGTATCCGGAATATTCAGAAGATTCCAACCCCAACTTTGAAATCCTGCGTTTCCAAAGAATGTTACATTCGGATAAAACGCCGCGCGGGCGACGCCGATCGCGGCATTGGCGGCCGCCATCTGGCGTTCGGCACTCGCGATGTCGGGGCGGCGTTGCAGCAGCGCCGACGGTAACCCGGCTGGAATATCTGGCGGTGACGGCGCGACATCTTTCCCTGCAGGCAGGGTAAATGTACTGGGAATCGCCCCGACAAGCACCGCGACAGCGTGCTGCAAGAGGTCGCGCTGCAAAGCCGTCTCTGTCAATTGCGCTTGTGTCGTGTTGACCTGACTGGAGGCCCGGGCGAAATCAAGTCCGGATCCGATGCCACCATGGTAACGCAGCTGGGTCACCTCGACTGCCTTCTCGTACGCAACGATCGAATGGCGCAGCACCTCCAGCTCCTGGTCGAGACCTCGCACGGCAAGATAGTCCGCAGCGAGTTCGGTTTGTAAACCCAAACGCACCGTCTCGAGATCGGCGGCGCTGGCTTGCGCAAGGCGCTTCTGCTGATGCGCGCGGTTTCGAATGGCATCCCAGAAGTCTGGCTCCCACGACGCCGACCCCAGTAATTCATTCGAGGCTTGGACGTTCGGCATTGTCTGACTGCCCCGGAACAGGCGATTGACCGATTGTCGGTTGTCGGACAATTGACCGTCCGTGCTTATCTGAGGATAAAGTTGAGATTGGGCCTCGGCGGCGAGGTCGCGCGCTTGGGTATATTGTTCAATTGCGCCTTGCAGGCCGGGATTCTCCTGGGTGAGATCATTTTCGAGTTGAGTCAGCGTCGGGTCATTGAACATCGACCACCAGTCCGCGCGCGATGAGATCATAAGATCCGGTTGGGCTACTTGGAATGGTTCGCTGCCACGATAGGACTCTGGAAGAAGGAAATGCGGGGGTGTGTAAACAGGCGCCAAGTTACAGCCGGAGAGCAAGAAGCCGGTCAGCAAGGTAAGCCCGTAGGCGTAACGTTTCATGGCGCGCCCGAGTGCCCATCCTTGCCGGCCGATGCAGAAGCAGGTGGTGATGTCGGGGAGACATAGCCCGGTGTCGGAGTTACCGGGCGCACAACCTCTCCCTCAAGCAGCCCGGCGGGCGGATTGTTCACCAGCCTATCGTTAATCGAGAGTCCGCTGGTGACCTGTACGATTTCCCCGAGATTTTCGCCGAGCGTTACGCTCTTCAGATGAATTCGATTCTGAGCGTCGAGCAGCGCAACCTGTGGTCCCGCGGCGCGGAAAATGAGGGCCTGCTCCGGCATGGTCGGAATCGCCGGATCGGCGGGCACTTGCAAGACGACATCGACATAGGTACCAGGCCATAGGGTTCGGTTTGGATTTTCCACAGTGAGTTCGGTGACTGCCGTGCGAGTGTTTGAATTGAATGCCCTGGCGGTCGTTAGAAATTTAGCTTCGATGGCCTTTCCGGGTTGAGAGGGCAGATGGATTGTCGCCGCGGGACCAGTTCCTAGACCATCCGCGTAGTCTTGCGGTACCGCGACGAAAACTCTCAGTTTGTGTACATCCGCAACGCTGAATAGCTCCGTCGATTTGTCGTTAGCGCGTGCTTGTCCGCCGCCTGCATTGACATAGCTGCCTACATCGGTGAGCCGTGCTGTAACCACGCCGTCAAATGGCGCGACCACACGTTTAAAGCCTTCGAGTGCGGCATATCTGGCGACTTCTTGCTCCGCTGCTTCAACCTCGGCCTTGCCGGCTGCTGCCCCTGCCGTCTGAACGTCCACCTCTTGCTTAGATACAGCAGGTGTTCCTGCGAGCGCTTGCCATCGTGACGCAGTGGTGACTGCCAGTTTGTATTTGGTTTCAGCGACGCGCAATTGTGCCTTCACCTGGGCGTAGTCGGCGTCCAAGCCGGGTGTCTCGATGGTGGCGAGGAGCTGTCCTGCCTTAACGGAGGCACCATAGTCCTCGTACCAATTGCTTACGTAGCCCGAAACCTGCGCGAAAATCGGTGCCTCGTACCAAGCGCTCAAGGTCCCGGGCAGGGAAAGCGACCGGGTCGCCGGCCCCGCCTTTGGGCTAACCAGGTCCACCGGCAGCACAGACTGGTCCTCGGCAACACGCTCCAGTGCATCCAGTCTGCGATTCCGGAGAACGAAACCGTAAACGAGCAGTCCGGTGACCAATATTAGGGCGACGGTGACCCACGTCTTAGTTCGCTTCAACGCGCCTCTCCTTGGTCGAGCGCCCGTGCAGAAGCGCGAAAACGCAGGGTACGAACATCAACGTCGCGAACGTGGCCACCAACAGGCCGCCGATCACGGCACGGCCTAAGGGCGCGTTCTGCGAGTTGGAGATGGACATGGGAACCATCCCGATAATCATAGCGAGCGCAGTCATCAATACGGGACGCAGTCGCGTGAACCCGGCCGTAATCGCCGCTTGGGCTGCGTTCCCATGCTCCGCGAGTTCGCTGCGAGCGAACGACACAACCAAGATCGAGTTGGCGGTGGCCGTGCCGACACTCATGATGGCGCCTGTTAGCGCCGGTACCGAAAGCGTCGTGTCGGTCAGGAAAAGCGCCCAGATCACGCCAGTCAATGCGCCCGGCAGCGCGGTGATAATGATGAATGGATCGAGCCATGACTGAAAGTTGACGACGATGACGAGGTACACCAGTACGATGGATAAGGCGAGGCCGAATAATAGTTGCCCGTATGCGTCTTTCATCGTCACCGCTTGCCCACGTACTTGCACCGTCGCTCCCTTCGGCGTTTTGTCTTTCATGCGATCGAGAACGCGATCAACGGCGTTGCTGACCGCGCCCAAGTCGCGACCTTGGTTGCTCGCGTAGATATCGATGACCGGCATAATGTCGCGATGCGAAACTACCAACGGCCGACCGGTTTGGGTTATCTCGCCAAGACCGCCGAGAATTTGTGCCGCATTGCCGTTAGGATCGCCGTCGCCCTTGTCGATCGGGATCGTTTCCAGATCGTTCATCGATGTCAGTTGTGTCTGCGGCGTCTGCAGATTGACCAAATGCGAAACCCCGGTTTCTTCGTCGAGCCAATACGTGGGAGCCGTTTGCCCGGAACCCGACAGGGTTGCCAACGTATTGTTCGCAATGTCAGATTCCGTGAGTCCGGCTCCAAGCGCAAAAGCGCGACGGGCCGTTATCAATAACGTGGGCTCGTCGAGCGTCTGCTGAATGTTCACATCGGCAATGCCGGGAATATGGCGCAGTTCGGCAATGATCTGCTTTGCGTAAGTCATATTCTCCTGAATTCGCCGGCCGGAAATCTGCACGTCGATCGGAGCCGGCAGGCCGAAATTCAAAATTTTCGCCGTGATGTCGCCTGGCAGGAACGTAAAGTCGGTGCCAGGAAACATTGTCGGCAATGCGCCGCGAAGTGATGCCCGGTAGGCGTCCACCGGCGATGCTTGATCGCGCAAGCTTATGGTGACATCGCAATCTTGCGGTCCGATGGTGCCACTGGCGCTATACGCTTCATTGATGCCACTGCTCGGCAGGCCGCAATTATCAATGATGTTGTTCACTTCGCCGGGCAGAATCTTACGAATTGCAGCGTCGACCAACGCCGCCACCTTGCTGGCCTCTTCCAATCGCAGTCCCAGTGGCGCGCGGAAGTGCATGTCGATTTCGCCCGATTTTATTCCCGGAAAGAAGTCCCGGCCCAGTGCTGGCACGAGCGCAATGGAAGCGACGGGAATTGCTAAAAAGCAAAGAATGAACAGGCCACGGTGTTCGACAGCCCTGGTGAGCAGGTCCCGGTAGTCATCGCGGAACTTGTCGAAGCGCCGTTCAAAGCCTTGCTGGAACCGAGCGAAGACCCCGCTGGGCTTGCGGCCGCCTTTTTTCGCCTCGACTTGAGCACGCAGCATGTACGCCGCCATGGTGGGTACCAAAGTGCGCGACAAAATAAAGGACGCGATCATGGCGAAGATGATGGCCTCCGCCAGGGGTAGGAATAGGTAACCTGCGATCCCCGACAGCTGAAACAGCGGTAACCACACGATACAGATGCACAATGTGGATACAAATGTTGGCACCACGATTTGATTCGCCGCCTCAATGATGGCCGCCTCGAGGTCGGTTCCGTCCTCCAGATGCGCGTCAATATTTTCAATCATGACCGTCGCGTCATCGACCAAGATACCGACCGCCAGCGCGAGGCCGCCCAGCGTCATGACATTGATGGTCTGACCGAACCAGGACAGGGCCATGATGGAGCAAAGTATGGACAGTGGAATCGAGGTCGCCACGATCATAGTGGAGCGGGCGGAGCCCAGGAACAGGAGTACCACTAGACCGGTCAACAGTGCCGCCGTCACCATTTCCTGTACGACGTCTTGGACCGATTGCTTGACGAAGACGGACGCGTCGCTCAGCGTGGTGATCTTCACGCCGGGCGGCAAGGTCTTTTCAATCAGCGGTATTTTCGCCTTAACGCCAGCGACGACCGTAAGCGTCGATGCGTCTCCCGCTTTGAGTATTTCGAGCAGCACCGCCTGCTGACCATGTACCAGCACCGCATTGGTCTGCGGCGGCCCACCAAGGTAGACGTTGGCGACATCCCCCACCGTGACGACGGCATCATGCCTGTTTAATGGGAAGGCTGTTGAATGTGGCAACATTCACCGGGGACGCATTTGTTTCGACCAGGTAATCGATGGCGCCGATCTTTTGATCGCCGGCGGGAAGAACGATATTCTGCTGCGCCAAGGCCCGCGACACGTCTTGAGCGGACAAGCCATGAGCAAGCAATTTGTGCTGATCCAGATCCACCTCAACGAAGCTTTGGGTTCCGCCGTAAGGCGCGGGGATGGCCACTCCCGCCACCGCGACCAAGCTCGGCCGAATTAAATTTGAGGCAAGGTCATACAATTCCGAGCCTGTCATGTGCTCGGAGGAGACCTGCAGGGCGAGAACCGGGACTGAGGACGCGTTGTAAGACAGAATTGCCGGCGGCGTGATTCCTGTTGGCATCTGCTTCAACACGGTCTGAGAAACGGCGACCACCTGCGCTTGGGCAATGGCAACATCCGTCCCAGGCTGAAAAAAAATCTTCACGACGCCGCGCCCGTATAAGGATTGGCTTTCGATGTGCTCGATATTGCCGACGGTGGTGGTTAGTTGTCTCTCATAGTAATAAATGACGCGGCCCGACATACCCTGCGGCGTCAAGCCATTGTAAGTCCACACGACGGCGACAACGGGTATCCGAATGTCCGGAAAAATGTCGGTTGGCGTGCGCACCGCGGCTAGTACGCCGTAAATCAGAATTAATATGGCCAAAACGACGAAGGTATATGGCCTTTTCAAGGCCATCAGGACGATGGCGTTCATGTGTTCACATACATCGAACGTAACCCGGTACGGAGGTTAGCATGAGGCAATTTAGTCTCCGCAACCGGGTCATGAAGTTCAAGCCTGCCAACCATCGCATCAGACCACGACAGCCGCAAGATAAACTCCTTTGCAGTCATCTCATGTCCCTTGATTCTTAGCTGCGAATGAGCCAATTTCCGCAAAGGCAAATCAAGAAGATTTGGATTGGTTTGATGGAGTATGCCACTCATTGCGCGGCAATGAGGGTTCCTCGATGGAGCCAGTAAACGTAAGGGTTTGCCTTACGTCCACATGTTCGTGCGATCCGGAGGACGACGAGCAGCATGGGAAAACCATCGCGGTACGGGTGGATTAGCCGCGAAGTGCTCATGAAGACAGGCCGAATGTGAGAAGCGGGACGAGCGAAAGGGAAGCACGTAGGCTGCTTGATGTTGCGCGATCTCGCCCAGGTCCCCACGTGGACGAGTTTTCTGCCAAAAGGGGGAGGCCCAAGCCAACTCGAATAACAGTGTGAATGATGCTTAGCTTCGCGGCGTGCATGGCGGCGCCGCGCCCTCGATTACCAACCCAGCCCGCCACCATAGCCAAATCCGTAACCCGGACCCCACGCTCCCCAATTCCATGCTGAGTCAGAGTAGGAGTCCGCAGTCATTTGCTGTTCGTCCGCGAGTTGCTGCTGCTGCTGATGCTGCTTGTATTGGCTGTAAGCCTGCTGGCTCCCCACATAGAGGCAGTTACATACCAATGGATCGGCGTAAACGTAGTGAATGTCGTCGCCCTTTTCACGCTTGACGAAGCGGTTCGGGGGTAATCGACTCAGCATCGCCTTCCTTTCCGGCGTGTTGGCAGGCCGGATAAAAAAGCCCGCGGCGGCGAGATTATCCTCATGCTGTGCCACCCGTTGTTGCGGTGTTTGACATGCCGCGAGAGCGCTCATTCCTGCTAGAAACAGGCCGACAGTCGCAACTCGAAACGAACGGCGCTGCTTGAGGTCGATGAATCTGATGTTGGTCATGGTGATACCCGCGAGTAGTGGTGGCACGTCCTGGGATGGATGCATTTAAATGCTTATAATCCTAAATGCCTAGTGCCGAAAGTCACAGCCCAACAGTGCCGAAAGTCACTTATTCGCGCCAATTGTCGGCCGACTGCCACCCAGGGCGCTGCGCGATGCGGTCTATCCAAACGCCATCGGCGTTACTCGTAAGCTTATTTTAATCTTTCACTAACGATCGTTTAATGTCGTTGTAGGACAATTCGAATAGCAAGCAAAAAAAGGTAATATCCCAGCATGCGTGGCGTCTCGGCGTGAATGTCTCGGATAGACCGTCTGTAATGCATGCTCAACGAGCGGTGTTCGGACGCGCGCCGCGGGCAGTAGGGCCACGGTGGTGTTTGCGCGTCCAGGCGAGCATAGCGGTGCCAGCTTGGTATCGATGGAAATCACTCTCATGACGGACCCGGTTGATCTACTCACGACCACACAAAAGGCCCTTACCGTCAATTTGGACGCCCCCGTTTATGGCACGTTTGCGGAGATAGGGGCGGGTCAGGAGGTCGCACGTGAATTCTTCCACGTGGGTGGCGCCTCCGGGACGGTGGCAAAATCGATATCGGCATACGATATGGTGTTCAGCGATGCCATTTATGGACAGGCGCCACGATACGTATCCCGCGAACGACTCTCGCTCATGCTGGATCATGAGTACGGCCTGTTGCTCGATCGACTTTCATCGGCGCGGGGCGAGAGAACGACCTTCTTCGTTTTTGCGGACACGGTCGCGACCAGAAACCACGCGGGTACGAACGAAGCGCATGGCTGGCTTGGCTTTCGATTCCAGGCGGAGCCATTGGGTGCAGCCAGCCAGATCGTGCTGCACGTGCGTATGTGGGACAACGAGGCCACGTTGCAGCAGGAGGCGCTGGGTATCGTGGGCGTAAATCTCATTTATGCCGCCCTCTATTATCGATCGGACGCGACAAGGTTCATCGAATCGCTCAAGGACAATCTCACCATCGACCGCATAGAGATCGATATGTTGCGGTTTTCGGGGCCGTGTTTTCGGTGCATAGATAATCGTCTGATGTCCCTTTACCTCGTCCAGCTCGGTCTCACGAATGCCGTCATGTTCGGCGCCAAGGGTGATGTCCTTCAACCGTCGGAGGTGCTGCATAAGAAGGCAATACTCGTGGAGCGAGGCAGCTTTCGGCCGGTAACTCATGTCAACGTCGACATGATTACATGTGCGATGAAGCAATTCGCTCTGGAGCCCGAAGTACACGACAAGGATGTTGTCGTCTTGATGGAAATCACGATCGCCAACCTCTTGGCTGATGGGGATCTCGATGCACCAGACTTTCTGGCGCGCGTCGATCTCCTCGCCGATGCCGGGTTTACCGTCCTAATCTCCAATTATCCCGAGTATTATCGATTGACGTCCTACTTTCGCCGCTATAGCAAGGAGATGATCGGGGTTGCCATGGGAATCAACCATGTCCTGTCAATATTCGACGAGAAATATTACGAAAAACTCGACGGTGGGATTCTCGAGGCGCTCGGGCGGTTATTCAGAAACGCCGTCAAGCTTTACGTCTATCCGATGAAACTAAGCGCCTACGAGGCGTGTATTGCGCGGCACTCCCGCGGCGGGATTGAGGTGCCTGAAGAATCGGTCGAGCAGAAAATGTTGGTAAGCGGCAAGAGCGTGCGAGTGGCCGATCACTTGAGGCATCTATATTTACACCTGCTCGAGAGTCATAATATTGTTTGTATCGTCGGATTCAACGAAGCTGCGCTGGACATCTTCTCCCGCAACGTCTTGAGGCAGATCAGGAGCCATGATCATGGATGGGAAATGGCGGTACCCGCGCCGGTTGCGGAATCCATCAAGCGGCGCGGGCTCTTCGGCTACAGGGGGAATGTCGATGCAGCCGATGGAGTGGGTTGCCGTCAATCGGAGCGCTCTCCATCACGCTCTGATACATGCCTGGAGTAGCCTAAGTTTCCGGTGGAAGATGAGCCCTCAGCGGGATGTGATGAGTCGAGGACACGAGCATCCCCGCGGAGTGTGCGTCACCGACGGGGACGTGGGTGTGATGTCTCGCAAGTGCCAAGGCGGCAAAAACGAGAATACAGGCAGCAGTGACTCCCGCGCGAAAATACCGGCGCGCCTCATGGTCAATGAAACAAGGGGTACGCACAATCATGTTTCGCTTCCTCCAATCGGTTGGGATCGGCCGGCCGACCGATTCGTCGGCTGGTCAATTTTAATGGACCGAACCTGCTCTTCGGGAAGAGATTGTCGCTGTGAAACATTAAAATTACGCGAAGCCAACATTAACGCGCGCGCTGATTCTCCTCGTTCAGTGCGCGGCACGGCCTCTTGGGGTCGTGCATTCAGTTCGATGGGTATGCGTGTCATGTACGCCGATGCTTTTCGAATCCACGCATCGTTGCGATGATGGCGTCTCGCTATGCGTTGTGTCCAAATGCCTCAGGTGATACCCGTAGCGAGATTGAAACGGTCGTGCCTGCGCCTTCCTTGGAGACTATTTCGAGTCGCGCACCAATCAACTCGGCCTGCTCATGTAGGCCAACGATGCCGTAGTGCCCGGCCCGATCAGACGTTGGATCAAAGCCCACTCCATTATCCTTGATCTTCAAATGGAGGTTGTGGGCGTCGACGTCGGACAGCGTCATGGTGACCTCTGTCGCCTTTGCGTGGCGCTCGATATTCCGCAGTACTTCCTGTGTCATCCGTACCAGTGTTTCCGCCCGTTCATCACCAAATCGAGCGGCTTTCGGGTCCGTCGAAAACTCGCCGCACAACCCGGTGCTGTCGATGAAGCGGTCGAATATCGTCGACAGCGCGGGCCCCAAACCCGTGTCCCGAACGGCCGTGACGCGCATTTGAGTGATGGCGGTGCGCGCCTCCTTGAGGCCTTCATGCGCGACCTCTTCGGCACGCGCCAGTTCATTGGCGACAGCCGCCGGGTTGTGTGTCTGTAAGCGCCGTAGAAAGCGGATTTCGCTCAAGATGGCCATCATGGAGTGCGCCAACGTGTCATGAAGGTCGCGTGCGATCTTGAGCCGTTCGCGAACGATTGCGGCGTAGCGGCTTTCATCCGCCAATCGTTCGACCTCGCTTGTGCGGACAGCGACACGTCGCTCGAGTTCCAGGCTCAGTGTTTTGAGCTCTGCGCGCTCCAACTCTAGATGACCCAGAAGCTCGGCGAATGCAGCGGCGAGTTGTGCGACCTCGTCGATGCCTCTCGGAATCTCTATTTGTACGGTTTGGTCGCGCTTCACTTGGGCCACCGAGACGGCGAGGCGTTTCAGTCGAGCCGTCAATTGATGCGCACCGACCCCCCCCAGCATGGCGGTCACGATGCCCAGACCAATTGATACCCACAGGATTTGGGAGGCCAGCGCATTGGCGCGTTGATAGACTCGCGCGTTTGGCTCGCTCAGCTGCACCAGCCAGTCGGCTTCGCCGTCGATACCTGTATTCAGGGGCGCTCGCGCGACCAGCATGCGCTTCCCATTGGGCAACCGCTCGAAATGGGGATCGAAACGTGCGTTCTCGCTTGAACCCATGGTCAGAACAACCGATTGCCTCCCGCTGGTTGGCACTCCGCTCCAGGGCCTTCCGACCGCATCGGGCGTTCCGACAATGACGGTCCCATGACGATCGAGCAACGAGGCGTCGGTGTGGACGCTGGGGCTTGGTTCATCGGTGAGCCGCTCGGTTGGCTTCGGGGATCGTTGCCAATGTAGGTGAGACGCCATGACCCCGATGGTTTGGCCGGTTGCATCCGTGACCGGAGTCGCGATGTCGCCCAGTGACGTCACACCCAAGGTGTCAGTTGAATTGTCCTGAGCCTGAGCCTCTGTTGCGGAGCCCACGATTCCCAACCACGGTGCCTTGAGCCCCGCCAAGAACCAAGGGTGAGTCGACACATCGGACGGCGACCGATGGGGCGCATTCGCGCTCAGGACGATGCCGGTGGTGTTGGCGACCAACAGCCAATCGAGCTGGGGATAGGCTGTGCTCAATTCGCGAAATATGCTGATCAGGCGCTCGTTCGGGTCTGTCGACGCCGATGTCCCAAGAATTTGCTCCGCGGCTCGAATGGCGCCCAGGCGAGCGGCGATCGCCTGGCTCAGGTCGGAACTCAGTTGATCGGTTTCGAGAGCGAGCCTTCGCGCATGCTGCTCGACCACATTATCGCGGGCGATGCCGCCGACCCATACGGCTGCCGCGACCGAAAAGGTGACGGACAAGCCGATAATCAGCCACATTATACCGGCAGCTTGGCTGCGCCTGGGATCGACAGCGCGAAGGATCGACCATGGCATGCGTGGAGTGGCTACGGTGGGCATGAGGACACGTCAAGTAATGACTAAAGTCACTTCCGATCGGACCGACGTAAGTAGCACTATGGTGATGCGCGGACTTTACCATGAGGTTGGCGGCCAGACATTAGATGACGGGTAGGAATACGTGACCGCAACGCCAGCTACCAATGCTCCCACCATTCGCATCGTGATTGCGGAGGATCAAGCCCTCGTGCGCCGTGGGGCTGCGCTGCTGATTTCGCTCGAGTCCGATATGGAAGTGGTGGGGCAGGCGTGTAACGGGTTGCAGGCCGTCGAGCTGGCTCTGATGCTGCGGCCGGATGTCATCCTGATGGATTTGCACATGCCTCTGAAGGGCGGCGTCGCGGCGACACGCGAGATCACCGGCCAGCTTCCCGCCACTCAAGTGCTTGTTTTAACTACATTAAACGACGATGAGACGGTGTTCGAGGCGGTGAAGGCGGGCGCCCAAGCGTACTTGCTCAAGGACGCCGACGAAAGTGAGCTGCTCGAGACCATTCGCGCGCTGAAGCGCGGCGAATCGAGGCTTACACCGCAGATTGCGCGGAAAGTCATGGATCAGTTTCGACGACTTGCGTCCGGCCCTGCATTGGAGGAGCCGCCACCGCCATCGGTCGCTTCGGTCTCGACCGAGAGGCACGGCGGACGCGCGCGCACGGCATCCGCAGGTGAGTCGCTGAATGACAAAGAAGAAAAAATACTGCAGCTCATTGCGGAGGGGATGAGCAATCGGCAAATCGCTCAGTCACTGTTTCTGGCGGAAGGAACCGTAAAGAACTACGTCAGCCGGATCATGGAAAAGCTCCATGCCAACACGCGAACGGCACTGGCGATACTCTCTCTCAAGAAGTGACTTTAGTCACTTCGGGTCGTGACTTTCGGGCCCTGACGTTGGGCCATCGCTCATCTACAGTCGGCTATCGTCATATCGTTCGCGAGACGTCAGGGGCCGTTAATGTCACTTCCTCATTATGTGCTGAAGCACCCCTACACGGTGGCTGCGATGCTGGCGCTCGTGTGCATTCTCGGCATCGGCGCGGGTCTGAAAATGCCGGTGGACATCTTTCCGGAGATCAACATTCCGGTCGTGAGCGTGGTCTGGACGTACAACGGCATGAATGCCAAGGACATTCAGAACCGGATACTCACGCTGCATGAACGGCAGATGGCCTCATTGGTGGATGATATCTCGCGCATCGAGGCGAACAGTTACGATGGCGTCGGTGTGGAAAAGGTCTACCTGCACGAAGGCGCGGACGTCACCCGTGCCATCTCTCAGCTGGCGAGCAGCGCGCTGGTGGTTCTCAAATACATGCCCCCGGGGATCACGCCCCCGCTAGTCCTGCGTTACGGGGCGACCGACGTCCCCATCATTCAGCTCAGCCTGTCGAGCAACGCGCTTCCCGATACCAAACTCAACGACTTGGGGCAAAACATCATCCGCCCCGATCTGGCCGTCGTTCACGGCGCCGAGGTTCCCTATCCGTATGGCGGCAAGCCACGAGTCATCATGGCGGATCTCGACCAGCAGGCTTTGCAGGCGCGGGGCCTGTCGCCTTCCGATGTCAGCGAGGCGCTCCTCAATCAGAACGTCATTTTGCCGGCCGGGGACGTGAAGATCGGTTCGAAGGATTACACGCTGACGATGAACAACAGCCCCAACGTCATCGAGCGCATCAACGATTTTCCGATCAAGACGGTGGGGGACAAGACCGTCTTCATGCGTGACGTCGCCCACGTCCACGATGGGTTTCAAGTCCAAACCAACTCCGTCTCGGTGGACGGCACGCCGGGAGCTCTGATGTCGATCCGCAAGACGGGCGGTGTGTCGACGCTCGCCGTGATCGACGGGGTGCGGGACGCGCTGCCCGACATCAAGCGGGTGATGCCGAGCAGCGTCGCCATCAAGGCCATCTTCGATCAATCGGTCTTCGTCAAGGCTGCCTTGAACAGCGTGGTCATGGGCGGCGCCATGGCCGCCGCGCTGACCGCCCTGATGATTCTCCTGTTCCTCGGCAACTGGCGCCTCACGCTGATCATCCTGGCATCCATTCCCTTGTCGATCATCACCGCCGTCCTGGTGATGTACATCGGCGGTCAGACGCTCAACACCATGACGCTGGGTGGATTCGCGCTGGCCGTTGGCATCCTCGTGGACAACGGCACCGTGGTGATCGAGAACATCGAAAGGCGATTGACCGAAGGCGACGCGCTCGAGACCGCCATCATCGCGGGGGCGGGCGAGGTCGGAGTGCCCACGATGCTGTCCACCCTGTGCATCTGCATCGTGTTCGTGCCGATATTCCTTCTCGAAGGAACCGCCAAATATCTTTTCTCGCCGCTCTCGTTGTCGGTGTGCATGTCGTTGCTTTCCAGTCTGGCGCTGTCCTTCACCCTGGTCCCCGTCTTGTTCAAATACCTGATGCGCTCCTCGGTGCAGGCTCATTCGCCGCAAGAACATGAAGCGGCGGGTCCCGCAGTCGCGCCGCCCACTCGTGGTCGGAACCCGTTCAGCATCATTCACCGACGCTTCGACCGCGGATTCAACTCATTCCGCGAGAGCTATAGACATTACCTAAACTGGATGCTCTCGAATTGCACGCCCGTGGTCATTTTCTTCGCCGTGTTGATGGTCGCTTCCTTGCTGCTGTTCCCAGCGCTGGGCCGGGATTTCTTCCCGCAGGTGGATGCTGGCCAGATGCGGCTGCACGTGCGTACGCCGCCGGGCACCCGGCTGGAACAGACGCAGGCTTACTTTGCCCAGGTCGAGGGCGCCATCCGCCAAATCGTCGGCACGCAGCAGATCGACGTCATCCTGGATAATATCGGCCTGCCCTATAGCGGCATCAACATCGCCCTGAGCGATTCGGCGACCATCGGTCCGATGGACGGTGAAATTCTCATATCGCTGAAAAAGAAGCATACCCCCACCGCCGAGCTCACCGCGACGCTGCGCCGCGAGTTGCCGCGCCGATTCGCGGCGATGGAATTCTTCTTCCAGCCCGCCGACATCGTCGACCAAGTCCTCAATTTCGGGCAGCCGGCGCCGATCGACATTCGTGTCTCCGGTCCCGACAACGATGAGGCCTATGCGGTCGCCGTCAAATTGGCCCACGACTTGAAACCGTTGGCCGGGGTGGTCGACTCTCATATTTTCCAGGTGCCGGACGCACCCTCGTTGACGGTCAACGTCGACCGCAGCCTGGCCAGCCAATTGGGCCTCGACCAGCTGGGCGTCGCGAATGATGTGCTGGTCACGACCAATTCGAGTGCGCAGACGAAACCCAACTTTTGGGTGGACCCGCGCAACGACGTGAGCTATCCCTTGGTGGTGCAGATGCCCACCTACGACATTCAGTCGTCCCACGACCTCTGGTCGATGCCGCTGACGCCGGATGGCGGCAATGCCAAGAGTCAGTTTTTGATGAACGTGGCGCATTTCGATCGCAGCAACATTCCGATGGTGATGTCGCAATACAATATCCGGCCGGTGTTCGACGTGGACGCCGATGTGCAGGGGCGGGACCTCAACTCCGTGGCTCAGGACATCGACAAGGTGATCGCGGCCGACCGACCGGACCCATCCAAGGCGATTTCGATCACCTTGAGCGGGCAGGTCGAGACCATGCGCAGCGGCTATGCCGGAATTTTCTCCGGCATGGCATTCGCGGTGGTGCTGGTGTATCTGTTCCTGGTCATCAATTTTCAGAGTTGGATCGACCCGCTCATCGTCCTGTTGGCCGTGCCGTTCGCGCTGGGCGGCGTGATGTGGATGCTCTATCTGTCGCATACCCACCTGAGCGTGCCGGCCCTCATGGGGACCTTGATGTGCATCGGGCTCACGACGGCGAACAGCATTCTGGTCGTGACGTTCGCCAATCAACGGATGACGGCCGGCGATTCGCCCTTCGTGGCGGCGGAAGTCGCCGGATATACCCGGTTACGGCCGGTCCTGATGACGGCCGGGGCGATGATTCTGGGAATGATCCCGATGGCATTGGGGGTCGGGGAGGGTGGCGAACAGAATGCGCCGCTGGCCCGCGCCGTCATCGGCGGCCTGTTCTTCGCCACGTTCGCGACCTTGGTGTTCGTGCCGATCATGTACCGCTTGCTGCCGCACAAGGCCCGGGCGGCGGATGCGCTGCCGGCAGAGTCCACCGGAGACACCCATGCCATCGCATGAGCGGCCTGCCGAGGAAAAGAGCCTCTCGATCGTCGGCTACATCCTCAAGCACCCGTATACGGTGGTGGCCTCGCTTGCCCTGGTATGCATCTTGGGTGTCGGCGCCGGGATGCGCATGCCGGTGGACATCTTCCCGGAGATCAACATTCCGGTGGTGAGCGTGGTTTGGACCTACAACGGGATGAACGCCCGTGACATCCAAAACCGCATCCTCACGCTGCACGAACGACAGATGGCATCGCTGGTCGACGACATTTCGCATATCGAAGCGAACAGCTACGATGGCGTCGGCGTCGAAAAGGTGTTCCTGCACGAGGGTGCGGACGTCACGCGGGCGGTCTCGCAGCTGGCCAGCAGCGCGCTCGTGGTGCTCAAGTACATGCCTCCCAACATCACACCGCCGTTGGTCCTGCGTTACGGCGCGACGGACGTGCCCATCATCCAATTGAGCCTGTCCAGCAAGAGTTTGCCCGACACCAAGCTCAACGATTTGGGACAGAACGTCATACGGCCGGATCTGGCCGTCGTGCACGGCGCCGAGGTGCCCTACCCCTATGGGGGGAAGCCGCGCGTCATCATGGCGGACTTGGATCCTCATGCCCTTCAGTCCCGCGGCATTTCCCTTTCCGATGTCAGCAAGGCGCTCCTGCATCAAAATGTCATTCTGCCGGCGGGTGACGTGAAAATCGGCGCGAAGGACTATACCGTCGCCATGAACAACAGCCCGGATGTCATCCAGGCGATCAACGGCTTTCCGGTGAAGACGGTCGGCACCAACACGGTATTCATGCGCGACGTGGCCTATGTGCACGACGGCTTCCAGGTGCAGACGAACTCGGTGTCGGTGAACGGCACGCCGGGGGCGCTCATGAGCATCCGCAAAACCGGCGGCGTCTCCACGCTGGCGGTCATCAACGGCGTCCGTGAGGTGCTGCCGGAGATCAAGAAAATTCTGCCGAGCAGCGTCACCATCAAGGCCATTTTCGATCAATCGGTGTTCGTGAAGGCGGCGCTCAATGGTGTGATTCGGGAAGGCCTGATTGCCGCCGGGTTGACCGCCATGATGATCCTGTTGTTTCTCGGCAACTGGCGCTTGACGCTGATTACACTGACCTCGATTCCGCTGTCCATCATTACCGCGGTGCTGGTGATGTATCTCATGGGCCAGACGCTCAATACCATGACCCTGGGCGGCTTCGCGCTGGCGGTGGGGGTGTTGGTGGACGATGGAACGGTGGTCATCGAGAACATCGAACGACACCTGGGCTTGGGAAAATCGCTCGAGCCTGCCATCATCGACGGGCGCGAAGAGGTGGGCTTCGCCACCATGCTGTCCTCGCTCTGCATCTGTATCGTGTTCGTCCCGATTTTCCTCCTGCAGGGCACGGCCAAGTACCTGTTCTCGCCGTTGTCATTGTCCGTGTGCCTCTCGTTGATGGCGAGCTTCGTGCTGTCCTTCACGCTGGTGCCGATACTGTTCAAATATCTGATGCGGGCGAGCGTGGCGGCGCATCACGCCACGGTCGCCAATCCCATCCCCGAGAAGAAGCCGACGACGATCTTCACGCGCATCCATCGGCGATTCGAATATGGTTTCGCGATATTTCGGGAGGGCTACGGGCGCAGCTTGAGTTGGGCATTGGCGAATTCGCGAGTCACCGTCATTTTTTTCATCGCGCTCATGGTCGTGTCTTTGGCGCTGTTTCCGACCTTGGGACGGGATTTTTTTCCGCAGATCGACGCGGGGCAGATGCGCCTGCACGTGCGCACGCCGCCCGGCACCCGATTGGAGCAGACCCAGGACTATTTTGCGCACGTCGAGGCCGCGATACGGCAGATCGTCGGCGCGGGCCAGGTGGATGTGATCCTCGACAATATCGGATTGCCGTACAGCGGCATCAACATCGCGCTCAGCGACTCGGCCACGGTGGGCCCGATGGACGGCGAGATTTTGGTCTCACTCGCGGAGAAGCACTCGCCCACGCCGGAGTTGATGGCGAGGTTGCGCCGCGAACTGCCGCGACGGTTCGCGGGGCTGGAGTTCTTTTTTCAGCCGGCGGATATCGTCAACCAAGTGCTCAATTTCGGTAAACCGGCGCCCATCGACATCCGCATCTCTGGGCCGACCAGTGATGAGACCTACGCTCTCGCCACCAAACTCGAGCGCGATATCAAGAAAATCCCCGGCATCGTCGATTCCCACATCTTCCAGGTGCCCGACGCGCCGGCGCTATCGGTGGATATCGATCGGACGCTTGCATCGCAGTTCGGGCTGACCCAGCTGACCGCAGCGAGCAACGTCTTGGTGTCGACGAATTCCAGTGCCCAGACGATGCCCAATTTTTGGGTCGATCCCCGCAATAGCGTGAGCTATCCGCTCATCGTGCAGACGCCGACCTACAATATCAATTCCACCCAGGACTTGTATGACATGCCTTTGATGAACGCCGGCGGCCATTCCAAGGAGCAGATATTGATGAACGTCGCGCGATTCGGCCGCGGAACCGTGCCCTTGGTTCAATCCCAGTACAACATTCGTCCCGTGTTCGACGTCGATGCCGACGTCCAGGGCAGAGACCTGAATTCGGTCGCGTCCGATATCGACAAGGTGATCGCGAAAGATCAACCCGATCCATCCAAAGCCATGTCCATGGTCTTGAGCGGGCAGGTGGAAACCATGCGCGTGAGCTATGCGGGCATATTTTCCGGGATGGCGTTCGCCGTGGTGCTCGTCTACCTCTTCATGGTCATCAATTTTCAGAGTTGGATCGATCCGCTCATCGTCTTGTTGGCGGTCCCGTTCGCCTTGAGCGGCGTGATGTGGATGCTCTATCTGACCCAGACTCATTTGAGCGTGCCGGCGCTCATGGGGACGCTCATGTGCATCGGCCTCACCACTGCCAATAGCATCCTGGTGGTCACGTTCGCCAACCAGCGGCTGGAGGCGGGCGATGACGTGGGCAGGGCAGCCCAGGAGGCCGGCTATACCCGACTGCGTCCCGTCCTGATGACCGCCGGGGCGATGATTCTCGGGATGATTCCCATGGCGCTCGCGATGGGCGAGGGCGGCGAGCAGAACGCACCGCTGGCCCGCGCGGTGATCGGCGGCCTGTTGTTTGCGACCTTTGCCACGTTGGTGTTCGTTCCCATCATGTTCCGGCTGTTGCCTCACAAGGCACGCGCGGCGTCTCAATCTCTCGTCGAAGGAAGTCTCCATGCAAGCGCATGATCCCGTCATTGTTTCGCCCCGTGCCGATCAGACGCCCGACGCGGGACCTCGGATCCGGCGATTTGCGATCATCGTCGCCATCGTCCTGATCGTGGCGTTCCTGATCGTTCATTTCGTGAAGTCGCACGAAGAGGGTGAAGTGGCGGCGGGGACGACCCAGACCTCCTCAGCACCCGCGCTGGTGAACGTCATCACGGTCGAGGGGGCGCCGGCGTCGTTGGCGCTCAAACTGCCCGGCGCGACGGCCGCCTGGTACGAGAGCACGATCTATGCGCGAGTCGATGGCTATGTCGGAACCTGGACCGCGGATATCGGAGACACGGTCAAGAAAGGGCAGGTCCTGGCCACCATCGAGACTCCGGACTTGGACGCGCAATTGGCGGCCGCCGTGGCCAAGCTGCAATCGGACGAGGCTCAGGTCAATTCCGCCGAGGCCGCCCAGGAGCTTGCCAAGGTGACCTACGAGCGTTGGCGCGATGCTCCCAAGGGAGTCGTCTCGGAGCAGGAGCGCGACAGCACCAAGGCCGGCAACCTGAACGCCACCGCCCAGGTGCGGGCCGCGCAGGCGCAGTTGGTGGTCGACAAGGCGGTGGCCGAGCGCTTCCGCGTGCTCTCGAAATTCAAGCAGGTGACCGCCCCTTATGACGGCAAGGTGACCGAGCGCCAGATCGACATCGGCAACCTGGTCACGGCGGGAAGCAGTTCCAACACGACTCTGCTCTACAAGATTTCGCAAAACGATCCGATTCGAGTATTCGTCGACGTGCCGCAGAGTGCTGCGACTGACATGCAACCGGGCGTCGAGGCCAATATTACGGCGAGCAACATCGCCGGTCGGGTGTTTACCGGGAAGATTACCAGGACCGCCGATGCCATCGACCCGAAAGCACGCACGCTGCACGTCGAAGTCGACATGCCCAACGAGAAACAGACCCTGGTGCCCGGCATGTACGTGGATGTGAGCTTCGAGATACCGACCGGTGGTCTACCGCAGGTGCCCGCGGCCGCGTTGGTCTTCAGATCCGGAGGCCCGGAGGTGGCGTTGGTCGATCAGGCGCACCAGGTCAAATTCCAAAAAGTCACGATCGCCCGGGATAACGGAAATTCCGTGGAGATCGCCTCCGGCATCAAGACCGGTGACGTGCTGGCGCTCAATATCAGCAGCCAGATCGCCGAAGGCGACAAGGTCGAGATCAGTCAGTCAAAAGAGAGCCCCGCGAATGCGTCTGCGATCAAGAAATAGAGGCCTGTGGGCGGGAGGTCTGGGTGCGCTGACGTGCTGCTTCTTCAGTGGTTGTGCCGTGGGACCGAATTATCATACGCCCAACATGAAGCTGCCATCGTCGTACGTGTCCGGCCCGGTGGCAACGGCAACGTCAACGAAAGGCGCCCCGATCGACGCCTCGGTATGGTGGAAGTCCTTGGGCGATGCGGAACTCACGAGCTTGGTAGATCGCGCCATCAAGGCCAACCCCGAGTTGGAGATTGCGCTCACGCGAGTGCAGGAGGCGCGGCAACAGGAGGCCGTGTTCCTGGGCCAGGCGTTGCCGGAATTGGAAGCGAGCGGCGGTGCTGCACGCGGAACGGGGAGTGACCTGGCGCGCGGCCGCGCCGATCAAACGCTCATTTCCGCTGAAAATACCAACGGTGGCTTCCATCAGGTAACTCAGGTATACGGCTTCGCCGCAGGCTGGGAGGTTGATCTGTTCGGTCAATACCGGCGCGAGATGGAGGCGGCACGTTACGATGAGGAGGCGGCCCGTGCGGCGCGTAATAACGTGCTCATCTCGATCGTTGCGGCAGTGGTAAGGTCGTACGTCGACATGCGCGGCTTGCAGATGCAACTGGCCGTCCTGCAGCAAAATGTGGACGTGGCCAAGAGGTACCTCGATTTCGTATCGAGCCGCTACAAGCTGGGCATTACCAACGGGCTGGATGTCACCTTGGCGCAGCGGCAACTATCGACCTTGCTGGCAGAGCTGGCACCGATGAAGTCGCAGATCGACACGGCGCAGTACATCATTGCGATCTATTGCGGCGAGTTCCCGGAGTCGATGGTGCAGGAGCTGTCTGCTGCCGGTGAGATCCCACAGGTCCCCGCCGCCCTGGACACGGGCTTGCCTCTCGACTTGTTGAGGCGTCGGCCGGACATCAATGAAGCCGAACGCCAGCTGGCTGGTGCCACCGCCCGAATCGGCGTCGCGACCGCCAATCTGTTTCCCCATTTGGCGATCACCGGCGGCGCGGGATTCCAAGGGCAGGGGCTTGGTGTGACGCCCGTCATGAAAAGCTTCATCTGGTCGGCGGGTCCATCCCTCATGCTGCCGATTCTCGATTTCGGCACCTTGGACGCCATGGTCAATATTGCGGATTTGCAGACGCATGCCATGCTCATGAATTACAAGCAGACCGTGCTGGGCGCGGTGCAACAGGTCGATTCGGCAGCGAGCGCGTATAACGCCCAGCAGGATCGGTTGAACAATTTGCGCAGCGCCCTGGATGCCAGTCAACAATCGGTCAGTCTGGCGACCCAGCGCTTCGACCGTGGCTTGATCGATTCCCTGAACGTCATCGACGCTCAGCGGCAGGAGTTCCAGTTGGAGCAGGACTACGTCGCCGCTCAGCAGACTGCTGCCGACCAATATGTCGCGCTTTACGAGGCGATGGGCGGTGGTTGGGAGGATTATCAAAAGCTGCCGGCGATCAAGCGTCCGCTGCCTGCCGTCATTGCCGCGTTGGTGAGGTCCGTCCAATCAGATCAGGCGAAAGCGGATGAAGTGGCACAAGGTATGGATCCTCATTGACGTCCATTGACACCTTACCTGCCAATGGAACGGCTGGCCTACCGACGCTTGCGACGCGGGGTACAGGCGCGTTTTGGCTGGTTGTGGTTTTCATTGGGTCCGGTGCGGGTGTCGGTGCCGTCGTCTTGACGAAACTGCTCGAAGGGGTGCAACAGTTTATGTGGCACGGCGCCAATCTGTTGGATGCCGCGGAGCGGGTTGGCGCGTGGCGGCGACCACTCAGCACCGGGAGCCGAAATTCCCGCTGCCGATCTAGCAAACTTGTGTGACCACCCGGGTCAATCGTCAAGGAGCAGAACAATGACTAGAATTCCGCATCACGCCTATGTCTGGACTGGCAAACGGATGCAGATTGCCTCGATGATGGCAATCGCGGTGTCGGCAACAGCATGCCAAGGGACTATTCATGATAGGTGGGCTCAAGAAAGCGACTCGGTTGCAGTGTGGTCGCCCAGACTAGAACATATGCTCATTGACCTCCATGGCTCAATCCCTGGGGAGGACGCGGATCGAACCCGAGAAGAGCTTTTGGCGAGCGACATCTCTGTAGTGCCGGCGAACTTGGCAGATGGCTCAGCAATGGGTTCAGTCCAACGCATCGTGCTTTACATCGGTGGAAATACACTCCCTATGAACACGGCCTATTGCCAAGCAGCACCCACACTGCGCAGCGTTGAAATTCCGAAGGGACGAATCATGCTGGCGGCCGCGCTGTGCGATGGGCCTCGCCTGGTGGTCACGGCGCGGCAAGAGCTGCGTGCGAGTTCTTTCTGGAAGGTCAATATTGGCCATACGATTAATGAGATAAAAAATCGCCTGATCTTTGCATTATCAATGAGTCCCAGCCAGATTCCGAAGGAGGGTACTGGTTATAGCTGAGTGAATTGGCGTGAGTAGCGCACGGTGGGCTGGCACGGTCCGCGGAGGTGTCCCGTTCCAGCATCCATCGCCAATCGGGGACCTGCTTTAGCAGCGCAATCATGCCGCCCGCAATTCGTATCGGCCAGGTGGCGGGTACCCGAGCGAGTTCCGTGAAGCCGCCGTCGTGGCTTTCACCCATGCCCCAGCCCGTAACGAGCACGCGCTCACCGGCCTTCCATGCCGCATCGGTGCTCAATTCCACGAAAGGCACTGACGGCATCGAGGCGGTGCCGCGTCCGGTGCCAGTGATGATTGCCGCCAAAGTTCGATGCGGACAGTGTGTACGACATCGTGCCCGGTGACGTCCGCGCTCCCTACGACGTGCGCGAAGTCATCAAACGCCTGGTGGACGATTCCGACATGCAGGAGTTCAAAGCGCTGTATGGCACCACCTTGGTGTGTGGCTTCGCGCATGTCTGGGGAATCCCCGTGGCCATTCTCGCCAACAATGGCGTGCTGTTCTCGGAGAGTGCCTTGAAGGGCACGCACTTCATCGAGTTGGCCTGCCACCAACGCGGATTGTTTCGCCAAGGATGCACAGATGCTCACGCTGCTTCAGCTGTGTCCAGCGCTGTTCTTTACGAAACCATCAAAATCTCAGAGAAAATCGCTCGAGATGTGTGTAATAGAAAGGTTTTATTGCATTAAGCTGCCGGTCGCCACGGACTGGAGAGGGTCATCAACCGCCAAGGAGTCGCCGCGCGAGCAGGGACTGCATATTCCGACGGCCATCGGCGATGACGTAAATAACGACTTGCCCAGCGACAAGGCGATAGATAAGCCTATATGGCTTGAAGAAGATCTGACGAAATTCCTGGTCACCCAACCCGCGGAGTTCCTTGGGCAGCGTGCCGCGCGTTGGCGCAGCCGACAGGCTGTCGGCAATCTCGAGGATTCGGCCAAGGATATGCTGTGCAGCCCGTGGCGAATCATACTTTGCTATGTAGCTGACAATGCCTTCCAGATCCTTTTCGGCGTCTTCGGTAATGACTACCTGAAATGCCACTAGTCCTCCGTCACCGCCAGAGCACGAATTCTGGTGGCAACCTCGGCGAGCGGCTTCACGCGGCCCTGTGCAACCTGCTGGTTGCCAAGCGCCAGTATCTTTAGCAGGGCCAATGTCTCTTGCGTCTGCTCGTAGGACGCCACGTCCTGAATCACGGCTTTCGCCTCACCATTCTGGGTGATAACCATTGGCTGGCGCTGGTTAGTTAATTCCTGCAGCACCTCTGCTGCATTTGCCTTCAGGTAGCTAATCGGCCGGATTTGCGTCGAATATCGCATAATGGCTCCCCGTAACGTATTGACAGGACTAAATATAGTCTTTTAATGGGCTTCCGGCAAGGTGGCGAATTTCGACTGAATCGCGCCATCTACGCCGAAGACAGAGGGCGACTAATGCAGCGACCCGCCGATTTCTATACGTCCTCACATGTAAGACCCTGACACGCACATGTAAGGCAACGGATTGAAGACGAATCGCTGGGATATGGACGTCGGGCGCTTATGCGCAGATTGTGAAAGCATTTCTCGCCTTAGCGATCAACCATGCCGACGCCTAAGAAGGCGAGGAATCTAGCACTGTCTGAGGCCAAGGGGGTAAAGATGACACGGTGCTGGCCCGCAGGCCGTGGTGAGGCGTACCGCTATTGGTCCACTGCCTTTTGTTGAGGTAATGCCCGGGTATCAACAAGTATCACATGGAAGGCCGCGCGAAGAAGGTGGGCGGTAAGATTCAGGAGGAATTTGGCAAGCTGGCCGGCAACAGGGTCCAAGAAGCCATACCGGTTCGCCTACCCTCGACATTCCAAGGCCAATGGGTACCAGAGGCGATCCTCCGAGACGGGCGTTCAACTACAAGAGTGGCACCCAGTGAGGGTGGTCGGCGTGCGCGAGACGAAGTCCGGTGCCATCAGACGACTTCTACGAAATCACCATACCGACCCAGCGCTGCATCGTCAGTCAGCAGGATCATCGGCTCAACCCAAGCCTGTGCCACGAGTAGCCGGTCGAAGGGATCCTTGTGAATGGGCGGCAACTCAACTACTTTCGCGGCGTGAGCGCCGATGATAGTCAGGTGGTTGAAACCGGCGGGTTCGACCCCGGCCAGAACTTCGGTTGGATTGGCCTCCAGCTTGCCCAAGGCGCATTTGATGCCGATCTCCCAGATCGACGCGGCGCTCGCAAACACTTCACTCGAATCGATCCGCTGTCGCGCCTTCTTTGAGAGTTTCGATGGGGAACTCAGCGCCCAAAGCAGCAGATGGGTATCGAGCAGCACCCGCACTCTTAACGCCCCTCAAACAGGGTCAGCATTTCATCGTCCAACGGCGCGTTGAAATCGTCGCTGACCTTGATTTTGCCTTCAAGCATACCAAGCTGCTTCTTCCGCACGGGAGCGCTGATAGGGATCAAACGCGCCATTGGTTTGCCTGCCTTGGCGATGATGATTTCGGCACCGGCCGCCACCTCATCGATGAGCCGCGAGAGGTGAGTCTTGGCCTCGTGGATATTGACCGTGTTTGTCATCGTTCGCGCGCCTTGACTAAGTTTAGTTTAGTTTAGTATAGCCGACACTCAATCGGTTGCCAATCCTGGGGTGAATTGGCGTCCTCGTGCGATTAGGGCGCCAACAATAAAGCGGCATTAACGACCTGATTTATGGGTATTTTCTTATAGGCCTATTGATCGTAGAGGTTGATCTTGGAAGCTCTCCGGTCTGCCCAACCGAAAAATGCTGGTGTCGACGGGCTGCCACTCTCCACCGGCAAGCTCAGTCCCTCCGGGGAAGTGCAAAGAAGAAGGTCGACCCGATGCCGGGTTGAGATTCCACCCAAAGCCTGCCACCGAGCCGCTCCACGACCTTCTTACAGATGGCCAGCCCGATACCGGTGCCGTCGTACGCCTCCCGGGTGTGGAGTCGCTGGAAGATCACGAAGATCCGCTCGAGGTACTGCGCCTCGATCCCGATGCCGTTGTCGCGCACCGAAAACACCCATTCATCGGCGCCCCGCCCCTCCGCAGACACGTGGACGCGAGGCGCCACTGCGCTCCGATATTTGATGGCGTTGCTGAGCAAGTTCTGAAAAACCTGAACGAGATGGGTCTCGTCGGTGGTGATGATCGGCAGTGGGTCGTAGGTGACCTGGACGCCGCTTTCCTCGATGGTGGCCCGCAGATTCGCGATCGCTTGCCGCAACGAGTCATTCGCCGATACGCCAAGCAAACTCGCTCCCAAATTCCCGGCGCGCGAGTAGGCGAGTAGGTCCTGGATGAGTTGCTGCATTCGGTTGGATCCATCAACCGCAAACGCGATGAATTCGTCGGCATCGGAATCCAGCCGGCCCCGGTACCGATGAGCCAGGAGTTGCGTGTAGCTCGCGACCATTCGCAGAGGTTCCTGCAGATCATGCGAGGCGACATAAGCGAATTGCTCCAATTCGTCGTTGGATCTTTTCAACTCATCCACGGCTTGCACCAGGCAGGCCTCCGACCGCTTGCGCTCCGTGATGTCCCGAATCGCGGCGGTGATGAGAAGTCCGTCCATGCTTTCCAGCGGGCTCAGCATGATTTCGATCGGAAACACGCTGCCGTTCTTGCGCAGGCCCATCAGTTCCAGGCCGGCGCCGATCTGCTGGGCCGCCGCTTCGGCTGCGGATCGCAGCCGATCGGCATGCAGTCGCTCGGCGAACCCATCTGGGATGATATTGGTCACAGGCTGCCCCATGAGTTCGTCGCGAAAATAGCCGAATTGCCGTTCCGCTTGGAGGTTGAGAAGCACGATGATTCCCGTTTGATCGACCACGATCATGGCATCGGGGGCCGCCTCCAGCAGCCCCCGGTATTTTCCCTCCGATTCCCTGCTCTTGCTCAGATCATGGCTGAATTCCGAAAATCCACTCAGCCGGCCGGTAGAGTCGTGCAGGGCGGTGAACCGGAGATTCGCCAGGAATTGAGAGCCGTCCTGGCGCACCCGTACCGCCACTTCCTCGTGGCGCCCCTCCGCGGCGGTGATTTCGAGCACGCGTGCGGGCCGGCCCCGCTGGATGTCGTCCGGTGAAAAGAAGCACGAGAAGTTTCTGCCGATGATTTGCGCCGCGGAGTAACCCTGGTTGCGCTGCGCACCCGCGTTCCAACTGACTATCTTGCCATTTGGATCCATCGCAAAAATGGCGTAGTCCTCAATCGCATCCAGGAGGGTCTGATGTCTTTCGTCGCTTTCGAGCAGAGCTTCCCGAGCAACCTGGAGTTCGTCGTCAATCGGGCCTGAGGGAGCGGCAGCCTTGCTTCTCTGGCCGCGATCGTCACACGATTCATTGTCGCTCGGCATGGCCGGATGTTCCTTCGAGCGGGGCAAATGGGGGTTGTAACGGCTCACGGTAGGCCAACCCCGGGGCGGTATGCATGAGCAACTCTACACTCATGCCCGGTCATCCGCTTGTCGCAGTCGCCATGGAGGGATGGATGTTCCAATACGCCGCACCGCAGCGACCCCTGCCCGCCGTCGGTTTAAGTCACTGCTCGGTATTGCGTCCGGTCAGTTCGGATTTTACGAACGAGGCCCTGCGGCAAGACCTGCGCGACAAGCAGGCGCTGTCCTGCACGATGCATGAGCAACACCCGGGCACTCGTCGATCAACCGATTTTACCGCTTGATTTAACAGAAACGATCCGTTGGATTGCTTGATGCGTTCCTCGTAACGTGGCGCTCATCGGTTCGGAGGAGAATGCGCGTGAACGAAGTTGCACTGTTGGAATGTACCGAAGCGGCCCATGGCTCCCGCCTGCGCCGGCTTGAGCCCGGCGGACTTCGGGCGCTGCTTCCAGGGCTTGGACTAAGCGCCTTGTTGGCGCTTGCATCGATGCGCTTGGGGAGCTTCGGTTGGCTGGCATCCCACGGGATCAGCGTCTTAACCGCGGCGATTGCGCTCGGCATCATCGTCGGCAATACCTTTTACGCGCGAGTGGCAGCAAGCGCCGGAGCCGGTGTCACCTTCTCCAAACAGACGCTATTGCGCACAGGAGTCGTGCTCTACGGGCTGAGGTTGACCCTTCATGATGTGGCTCAGGTCGGTGCCGCCGGCGTCTTGATCGATGCGCTCGTCCTGACCAGCACCTTCACGTTGGCGGTCACGCTGGGACCACGCCTGTTTCGCCTGGATCGCGAGATATCGATGTTGATCGGTGCGGGCAGCGCCATCTGCGGTGCAGCCGCCGTCATGGCGGCCGAGCCCGTCGTTCGCGCCAAGGCGGACCACGTCACCATCGCGGTTTCCACCGTCGTCATCTTCGGTACGGCGGCCATGTTTCTCTACCCGGCGCTGTATCGACTCATGCCGCATGGCTTGACGATCGAGGGCGCACGGGCGTTTGGCGTGTACACCGGCTCGACGATTCACGAGGTCGCTCAGGTGTTCGCGGCCGGCCGCTCGGTCAGTCAAGCCGTGGCCGATACGGCCGTCATCACCAAGATGGTGCGGGTGATGATGCTCGCGCCTTTCCTCATGGGGCTCTCGGCTTGGATCGCGCGCGGCGCCGCGCATCGGTCCGGGGCGACTCGGGCGCACGCGCCGAGCATCCCATGGTTCGCGGTGGCGTTCGTCGTTGTCGTGATGTTCAACTCGCTGGGTCTGCTCTCGCCGCGCCTCCTGAGTGCGGCAACCACCGCCGACACCGTGTTGCTTGCCATGGCCATGGCGGCGCTCGGCTTGACCACGCAACTCGCCGCGCTGCGTGCTGCCGGCCCCAAGCCTCTGTTGCTGGGCGCCGTCCTCTTTGTCTGGCTTATCGCCGGCGGTGGCGCGATCAATGCGCTCGTCAACGCGTGGCTGCATTGACCAATTACCCACTCCGGCGCGAGATGGGACGTCGCGCTGGCAACCCGCGGTGGTGATCGATACGCTGGCGCCGCCTGAAGCCGACCCGGAGCGGGTCGACTTCAGGCAGTACTGCTTAGTGTGCCATGGAAGCCAGCGCCGCCGCGTCCAGATGGGCGATGGAGCGAGTGTCCTGGAAGGCGCGGATCCCTTCGATGCCCTGCTCACGGCCAATGCCCGACGACTTCATTCCGCCAAACGGCGCGCGGAGGTCGAGGCGCGTGGCGCCGTGGTCGTTGACCCAGACGTAACCGCAAACGAGCTGGCCGCCGACGCGATTAGCCGCCTTCGGGTCGGCTGTCCACACCGAACCGCTGAGACCGGCCCAGCTGTCGTTCGCCATCTTGATGGCTTCCTCTTCGGTCTCGAAAGGGATCACCGGAATCACCGGGCCGAACTGCTCCTCGGTCACCACACGCAGTTTGAGATCGGGATTCACGACGATGGCCGGACGCACGAAGTTGCCGCCCTTCAAGTCGCCGCCCGGCAGTTCGGCGAATTCCAGCACTTTGGCGCCCGCGTCCTTTGCCTCCTTGATGAGGCTGTCGACGAAGGTTTTCTGGGCCGGCGAATGCAGGGGGCCCATGGTCGTATCCTTGTCGAGGCCATAGCCGAGCTTGACCTTCTCCAGACGAGCGGAGAGACCCTTGACCACTTCTTCGACACGCGACGTGTGCACGAAGAGGCGCTTGGCGTTCATGCAGATTTGGCCGGTGGTGTCGTAGATGGCCGCGAACAGGCGATCGAGATGCGTATCGTCGATGATCGCGTCCTTCAGCATGATGGCCGCATCGTTGCCGCCAAGCTCCAGCGTGACGCGGGTGAGGCTGTGTGAGGCCATTTCCATCATCTTCTTGCCGCCGCCCACCGATCCGGTAAAGCAGACCTTGGCCACGTCGGGGTTGCGGATCAGCGCGCTCATGTTGGCATCAGGACCCGTGATGACGTTCAGCACGCCGGGCGGCAGCTGCTCGGCAATGCGTTGCACGATGCGGGCCGTGGCCAGCGGCGCCGTCAGCGGCGGTTTCACGATGACGGTGTTGCCGGCCAGCAGCGCGTGCGGCAGGGCCGCGCCGAGAATGGCGACCGGCCAGTTGAACGGCACGATGATGGTGACCACGCCCAGTGGTTGGTACGCCACCGTGGTTGTCACCGGGATTGCGCCGTGGATGGGCGGCAGCACCTTCGCGGCGTTGATGTCGCCGGCAAGACTCAGCGCCAGCTTCCAGCGCAACTCGAGCACCAGCGAATCCACCCAGGCTTCGAAGCGAATCTTGCCGTTTTCCTGTGAAAGGATGGCCGCATCCTCGTCACGGTTTTCGGCGATGCCGTTGAGCGCGGCCAGCATCTTGTCGGCGCGCTGCTGCGGCGACAGGGCGGCCCAGCCGGGATAGGCGGCCTTTGCGGCAGCCACGGCATCGCTGACATCCTGCGGGGTGGCGGCGGCGCTGTGCCCGACGACCGCACCCGGTTTGGCGGGATCGGCAATTGCCATGGTTTCGGCGGTTTGGCGTTCTTGGCCGCCCAAGTACAGCGCGGTGGAAACTGGTTTTGACACTTAGTTATTCCTCTTAGGCTTTCGGTTTGTTTCGGGTGGAATGGGTGCGCATGGAGCTCTCGATACCAACATGGCGCCGCCCGCCCGTTCCTGGCTCGATCGATGAACCTCGATCCATATTGGGGGCGCCGGTTGAGTGGACATCCGGCGCCGCATCGTGTGCACCGGGATCCGAACCCGCAGGATAACGCACGGTAAGGATGGCGGCCAGTGCCGGAGGCACCGTTGCGCCTTGCCGGCAACTCAATGCCGAGGCGCCATGCACGTCGTGCAGCGTTTAAGAGCGTTGCTGGCGTGCTTTCCCACCGTGTTGACGGTTAGCTGCAGCTTTTCAGCGCTGCAACTCAAGAGCCTTGTATACGTCTCCTGAATGCAGTCGTTGACGTCCAGCGAAGCTGGCAGGGGGTCTCGCAAGTACGCCCGAAGATGCCTCTCGAAGACGCAGACTTCCCGCCTGCGCCAGACATGCTTGTCAAAGTCGCTGCCTAACGACATGCTCGCTCGTCCATAGCGAATTTATTTTTGTAATAATAAAATGGTTAATGGCGCGACTGTGTGCTCCCCCAGTTACTCCGTTGGCAGCGTGGCGAAATATGCCGGTGTTGTATGGCGGAAACATCTGGTTTGCACGCCCTTGCAAGGGATGGATTGTTGCGTCGTGAAAACGACACAAGGAAGAACATAAAACTTGTTGCGGGGTCGCGGTGCGTACATTCCGCCGGTCGCGGTCGGGGTGGTCGGACGACCCATTATTGACTCCAGCTCCGCAACGCCCTATCGCGACGCGAGACAACGGGAAAATCCCGGACACGGCTGCCGTAGAGACCATACCCACTTCACGACAAAACCCCTGTCCTGATAGACTGGATGTGCCGCAAAGCTCGCATGACCACGGGTCCTTGATCGGGCCTGTCATATTCACGGCGGTCATCAGCATGTTGGGGAGGGCCAGCTGGATGGCGCATCGATCCGAAGTTCGCTGTTGGACGGTTTTGGCGGCCGGTGTGCTGGTGTTCGCCGGCGGGTGCGTAGCCGCCGCTGCCGCCGACACCAGCGATTCGCCGGCCCCGTGGGACGCCGTGCAGCGCTTTTGCGTCGAGTGCCACAACACGACGGATTGGGCGGGCAGCGTTGCGTTCGACACCATGTCGCCGACGGAACTGCCCCAGGATGCCAAGGTGTGGGAGGCTGCGGTCGAGAAGCTGAACGGTGGCTTCATGCCACCGCCCGGCGCGAAACAGCATCCGGATCCGCAGACGGTCAAGGGGTTGGTGTCCTGGCTCACGAGCAGCCTGGATATCGCCGAGACCTCCCCGGTGCCCGGCCGGGTGCCGCTGCGGCGTCTGAACCGCCGCGAATACGCCAATGTCGTCCGAGACCTGCTGTCGCTCGACGTGGATGCGGCGGCTCTGCTGCCGGTCGACGATCGCGCCAAGAACGGTTTCGACACTGATGCCAGGGGCCTGCAGGTGTCGCCGTCCTTCCTGGACCAATACGTGAATGCGGCGCGTGTGGTCGCGGCGCAGGCGGTCGGCAATCCCAAGGCTGCGGCGGTGACGACCACCTACGGCAACATCGCCGACATGGTCATCTCATTGCAGGTGCGCGGCCATCCGGGCGAGGGTAGTCAGCAGCTGTACCGGGACGGCATGCCGTTCGGCACCCGCGGCGGCATGAGCGCCGAGTACGTCTTTCCCGCGGACGGTGATTACGCACTGACCATCGGGGACATGGCGCTGGCTCGCGACGTGCCGCTCATGGAATTCGACAACACGGTCGTCGCGTTGCTGGACGGCAAGGAATTCTTCCGCACCCACATCGGCGGCGATCAGGACCAAAAGGCGATCGACCAGCAGCAGCAGCCCGCGGTGGAGGCGATCAACGGCCGTTTGCGCAATATCCGCTTCCATGCGACCGAGGGGCAGCACCGCATCGCGGTGACTTTCGTGCACCGAACCTTCGCCGAGAGCGACGAGCGCCTGCGCGTGACCACGCCGGAGGGCGGCCAGGAGCGCGTGCAGCTCGTGCATGCCCTGCAAATCCGGGGTCCGCTCGCCGTCACGGGCGTCAGTGATTCGGCCACCCGGGCGAAGGTATTCCTGTGCCACCCGACCCAGGCCGACGACGAGCCGAGCTGTGCGCAGCGCATCGTCGCCAACCTCGCGCGGCGCGCGTTCCGTCGCCCGGTGACCGAGGCGGATCTGCAACCGTTGATGACCTTCTACGCGTCCGGCCGCCAGGCCGGGGGCTTCGACGCGGGCATTCGTGATGCGTTGAGTGCGGTACTGGCCAGCCCAAATTTTCTCTATCGGGTGGAGACGCCGGCGATGGTACGCACCGGCACACAGGGCGGAACGTTGAGCGATTAGACGCTGGCCTCGCGCCTGTCCTTCTTTCTCTGGAGCAGCATTCCAGATGACGAACTTCTCGGGCTGGCCGAGCACGACGAGTTGAGCCGGCCCGAGGTGCTCGAGCATCAGGTCGCGCGCATGCTGGCGGATCCTCGAGCGAAGTCGCTGACGGACGATTTTGCCTTCCAGTGGCTGAACCTTGCCAGACTGGACGAGATCGTTCCGGATCGCGCCCAGTTTCCCCAGGCCAGCGGCGCGCTCGATCCGCGTCCGATGTTCAAGCAGGAACTCTCGCTGTTCATCGACAGCGTACTGCGCAGCAACCAGCCGGTCACGGCACTCCTGACGGCCAATTATAGCTACCTCAACGAGTCACTGGCCATGCTGTACGGCATGGAGAGCGTGAAGGGCGGCCAGTTCCGCCGCGTCACACTGACCGATTCGAAGCGCTTTGGGCTTCTGGGCAAGGGCGCGATTCTGATGTTGACCGCCAACCCGGACCGTACGGCGCCAGTGCTGCGCGGTGCGTGGATTTTGGAGCGGTTGCTCGGATCTCCAGCGCCGATGCCGCCGCCGAATGTGCCCACGCTCACGGAGAATGTCCACGGCAAGCCCGCCGCCACCGTGCGCGAGCGCGTCATGCAGCACAGCGTTCAGCCGAGCTGCCATGCCTGCCACGGTGTCATGGATCCTTTGGGGTTCGCGCTCGAGAACTTCAATACCGTGGGGCAGTTCCGCGATATCGATCCGCAAACCCACACCGCCGTCGACACCTCGGGTGTGCTGCCGGACGGCACCGTCATCAAGGGCCCGGACGACCTGCGTCGCGCGCTGGCCGCGCGGTCCGATCTGTTCGTGCAGACGCTCACGGCAAAGCTCATGGCCTATGGCGTGGGGCGTCCGCTCGACTACCGCGACATGCCGGTGGTCCGCGCCATCGCGCGCCGCGTGGCGACCGATCACGACCAGTTTTCGTCCATCGTTCTGCAAGTCGTCACGAGCGATGCCTTCCGCAGACGCGAACTGCCCGCGCAGGCGCAGCCGCCTGCCGTGAACACCGCGTCCCTCGACGCCACCGCCAGCCCTACCGGAGGTCACTGAAGCCATGTTCCTCAGCAAAAAGCACCTGTCGCGCCGCACCTTGCTCAAGGGCGCAGGCGCCGCCATCGCCCTGCCGCTGCTGGATGCGATGATTCCGGCCGCCACGGCACTGGCGGACACCCCCGCCGCGGTGAAGCCGCGCTTGGGCTTCGTCTACTTTCCGCACGGTGCCATTCAGCAATCCTGGACACCCCAGGCGGTGGGCCGCGATTTCCAATTCTCGCCCATCCTGAAACCGCTCGAGCCGCTGCGCGACTACGTGACCGTGGTCACCGGACTGCGCAACAAGGGAGGAGAGAGTTCCGACCCCCACGGGATCATCGAGATGACCTGGCTGTCCTGCGTCGGCCCGAACGGCCGGCAGGCCACCGGCGATGCCGGTGTCACCGCGGATCAACTCGCCGCGCGCCACATCGGCCAGGACACGCCGATGCCGTCGCTGGAGCTATGCGGCGAGCCCGGTGGGTCGACCTGCTACCGCACGCCGTTGCAACAGCTGCCCATGGAGGGAAACCCGCGCAAGGTCTTCTACTCCATGTTCGGCCAGGGCGATTCCAACGAAGAGCGCCGCGCCATCCTGAAGTCCCAGGGCAGTTTACTCGACTACGCGCAGGAGGCGACGGCCAGCCTCAACCGCCAGCTCGACGCAGGTGACCGCGCCATCGTGAGCGACTACCTCGATTCGGTGCGCGAGATCGAGCGCCGAGTGCAGAAGCTGTGGGTGGCTTCCGAGTCCTTCGGCAATCTTCCGAACGCGCCGCTGGGGGCACCGGATGATTTCACCGAGCTGCTCGACGTGCAGTTCGAGGTGATGGCCCTTGCCTGGCAGACCAATCAGACTCGCGTGACGACGCTGCGGATGGCGAGGGAGGCCACGATGCGCGTCTACGGCATGGTGAACGTCACCGAGGCTTTTCATCCGCTGTCGCACCACGGCGAGGATCCGGAGAAGCTCGCCAAGCTGGTGCGCATCCAGGCCTACCACAGCGAACGAATGGCCAAATTCGCGCAGCGGCTGAAGGGGATGAAGGAGGGCAACGGCAACGTGCTCGACAATTCCATCATTCTGTTCGGCAGCAACATGGCCAACAGTGACCGGCACAACAATGATCCGATACCGCAGGCCATCATCGGCAAGGGCGGTGGGATCAAGGGCGGCCAGCATCTGCACTATCCGCAAGACACGCCGCATCCGAACATCTTGATCACCGTGCTGCAGCGAGCGGGGGCGCCGGTGGCCAAGATCGGCGACAGCACCGGGGCCCTCAGCGAGGTGTGACGATGGATTACCTGGCGGCAGTTCGGGTGATGCGAGGCCTTGGCATGCGGGCGACACGTTGCGCGGCGCCGCTCGTGGTCGGTTTGCTGGCCACGGGCGCGCTGATCCGCGCATCCGCGGACGCCGTGGCGCCCGCGGTGGAGGCGCGCGGAGCCGATGGCAGCACGCCTCTGCAGTGGGCCGTGTACCGCGAGGATGCCGTGGAGGTGAAGAGGCTGCTGCAGGCCGGAGCCAAGGTCGACGAAGCCAACGACTACGGCGCGACGCCCATGCAGATGGCGGCGGTCACCGGCAACGCCGACATCCTCAAGCTCTTATTGGATGACGGCGCCAATGCGGATTCACCCACTGCGGAAGGGCAGACGGCCTTGATGGCGGTGGCCCGAACCGGCAACGTCGATGCGGCGAAGCTGCTGCTGAAGCGTGGCGCGACGGTGGACGCGCGTGAGGCCTGGGGGCAGCAGAGCGCCCTCATGTGGGCCAGCGCCCGCCGGCACCCGCAGATGATGGAGCTGCTCATTTCGCACGGAGCAAACGTCAATGCCCGGTCGGCGTGGCGGAACTGGGAGCGGCACGTCACTGCCGAGAGCCGCGCCAAACGCACCAACACGGGTGGGCTGACGCCGCTGATGTATGCCGCCCGCGAGAACTGCCTCGCGTGTGTCGACGTCCTGCTCAAGCACCACGTGGACATCGACCTGCCGGATCCGGATGGTGTCACGCCGCTGACGATCGCCATCATGAACAACAACTGGGATATTGCCAGGCGCCTCATCGAGGCCGGCTGCGACGTGAACCAGTGGGACCTATATGGGCAGAGCCCGCTGTACGCGGCCATCGCTGCCAAGGTGGACTCACCCGGCAACAAGAATGGTGCTTCACTCGATCCACCCAACAAGACCGGCGGCCGGGACATCGTCGGCATGCTGCTGGATCATGGAGCGAACCCCAACATGCAGTTGTTCTACCGTCCCGCCGGCCGTGCCGCCAGCGGAGCTGCGCGGGGTGCGACGCCGCTCATGGCTGCGGCCGGCGAAGACGACGTCGAGCTGGTCAAGGTGCTGCTGGCGCACGGCGCCGATCCGAAGCTCTATCAGGCCGACGATCAGACACCGATCATGGCCGCGCTCTCCGGCCGGGCCTCGTTCGGCGGCGGGGGCGCGACCAACGGGGACGCGGCCATCGAGGTGTTGCGCGTGCTGCATGATGCGGGCACGGACATCAACGTCGCCGCCCTCCAGCATCACCTGCTGCGCACTCGTGGCGGCACGGCGCTGCACTACGCCGTGCGTGCGGGCTTGAAGCCGGTCGTCGAGCAGCTGATATCCTGGGGCATCGACGTGAACGCCAAGGACTTGGACGGACTGACCGCTCTGGATTACGCCATGGCGCGTGGGTACGTGCCGTTCCTGCAGCAGCGGCAGCCGCCACAACTGGAACTGGCCAAGCGGCTGCGTGAAGCCGGTGCGACGGTCGAACTGAGCAAGACCCCGGATTGGCCGCCGGTGGGTCCGCCGCTTGGCTACGAGGCGACCATCTGGCCGCTGCAGCGCAGCGATGGCCTGCGGGCTGCCGGCACCCAGTATCCACCGATGTATCCGCCCGGCGTGCCGCCCTCGGCAACGCATGTCGCAAATCTAAAATAAGGTAGCAGGGTGCCGACGTCGAATTCGCTGACCCGCCGCCACTTCTTGCAGGGTGGCCTCAAGGTGCTGGTTGCCGCGTCGGCGGCCGGCGTTCTGGCGCCGCCGCGCGCCTTTGCCGCGCCTGCTGCCGCCATCACCACCACGCAGCTGACTCCAAAGGAAATGGGTGGCCTCACGTTGTTCCAGGGCGCCGGATGCAATGTCGTGGCGCTGCCCGGACCGGAAGGCGCACTGATGATCGACGGTGGCCTGGCGGCAAACTCGAAGGTGTTGCTCCGGGCGGTCACCGCCGCCACCGGCACACGCCGTGTGGATACCTTGATCAACACCCACTGGCACCCGGAACAGACCGGTTCCAACGAGGCGGTGGGCCGGGAAGGCGGCCTCATCATCTCGCATGAGGTGACGCGGCTGTACGAGGGGCGCAAGGCGACGTCAACCTGTTACGAAGGCGCCTATGGGCCGCTACCGGTGAAGGCGCGGGCCGGCAAAACCACGCGCGACGCAGGCTCCCTCGAGTTCGCGGGTCAGCACATCGACTACGGCTATCTGCCGGCGTCGCACACCGACGGGGACCTATACGTCCATTTTCCGGAACTCGACGTGCTGGTGGCTGGCGGTCCGGTCGCGGGCGGCCGCTGGCCCCTGCTGGATACCCATAATGGGGGCTGGCTCGGCGGCCTGGTGCGGGCCTACGAGAAGCTCGCGACGGTGGTCAAGGCCGACACCCGCGTCGTGACGGCTGACGGCAAGTTGCTGACCGGCGCGGACATCACACGCCATCGTGACATCTACCAGAAGCTCTTCAAGCAGATGTTCGAGTACTTCAACCATGGGTACGGACCGTCCGACGCGGCAGCAGCTCGCCCGCTGAAGGAGTACGAGGATGAGCTGGGCGACGCGTCGGCGTTTTTGGCCGGGTCTTACCGCAGCATCTTGCAGGCGTATGTGCCGGACTGAACACATGAAACGCGCTCTTGCCATCCTCGCCCTCGTGTCCGGTATCGCTGCCGCTTGCCGGGCTGCGAGCCCGGTGGCGCTGCCCGAGAGTTTATTGGCGTGCGCCAAGCTGCCGGACCCCATGGAGCGCGTTCATTGCTATGACGCGCAAGCCGACCGGTTTCCAGGCGTTGTCCCCCCAAAGCATTCGACAAGGCGGATTGGCTGCCGGGACCACCGGCAGCGGGGCGCACGGCCTTGGCTACCTGATCCGCGGTCAGATCGGCGTACGCAATCCGATGCATCTGCAAAGGGCGATAGGTACGCGTCACCGCAATATCGCCCCGTTGTCGTCTGCCTGAGGCGAGGGCTTTTCCGGGTTGAGATTGATGCTGATGGTATGGACGTTGCGGATCCGGCCGTCCACGAGTCTGAATGTGTGCGAATCCGGCATGCCGGTGCTGCTGTTGCCGAAGCGGCAGAACACGTTGATCACGCCCTGGTGTTCATCCACGACATAGTCGCGATTGACGATGTAAAGAACCCCGGGCGGAATCCCAACGTTGCACGTGGCGTTCGGATCCTCGTTGCGATTGGTGTATGCACCGCCTTCGAGCCGCGCGCATGGCTTGCCCCAAGGAGCCATCTCGACCTTGTCTGAAAACAAATCGAGATAACTATTGGCGGCGCCGATGAGTTCCTGCATCGAAGCGTGCGCACCGGCCTTCGGGACGGTCCAATCCTCCTGTTTCGAGTATTTTAGGTACGCATTGGCATTGAACAACCAGTCACCCTTGTGCGAGACGAGGCTGTCGATGGACGTGATCCTGCCGTTGTCCACGCTCAGGCGGGTGCCGATCACATAGTGGGACCCGCCCTCGGTGACGATGACTTCCGAGAACGTCCTGCAGCGACGTTCGTCGAGGAAGCTGCGGGAGAAGGCGATCGGCAGGGCCGTATTCCACTTCCCTTGGTCCGCGCCGACCTCGCTCATGTTTTCGAGGTACTTCACCTTGTCGGCGAACGCCATTTTCGTGCGGTCGCCGGTTCTCTGGGCTGCGAAATAGCTGTCCACCGCCGATTGCAGCGACTGGCGTGTGCAGGTGGGACGAGGCGGGGCCTGCTGTTGCGGCGCCTGTGCCTGCGCCTGGGCGACGATCCCGCAGAGGGCGACGAGAAACACGATCAGGTTGTTCATCAGCTCATACCTCGAATTGGGCGGCCGCTCATTGCGGCGGCAGGAGTGCGCCTTCGCCGGGAACCCATGCCGTGATGTGGGGCATGGACGCGCGCCGCACGGACCATCGAGCTGAAGACACAAGCCATTGCGGCAAGGACACACGCGACCCACGGATCCGTCAGTCGGACTCGAAGGACCCGCGTTCCGCCGATATTGGGAAAGCCGTGATGGATCACTTGGCACTCGTCGAGAGAAATGTCATCCGAGCTATGCAGCGCTGGGGGGTTATTAAACCGCAAGATGTGGTTGGCGAACAGCCTCTGGCTCGTTTTTGTCGGTCCGCATGACTGCGTTGGAATCGACACTTGGCTGAGATGGAATGGTGGGTCCACAAGTATCGGCAGTCGCCGTGACGCGTATGGTCCGCTGACTCCCAAGGACCGCCCGACCGACACGTTCTATAAGGCGAAGAGAATGACCGTCGGTGACGAAATGGTCGATTCTGGTCACCTGGCGCAGGCCCACACCGACGCCGACATCTACGTGTTCTTTCGCAGCCATGGCGTTCAAGAGCCTATGGGGTCATTTCGCGCCGGACGCCTGAGCAGGTGCCGGCGTTGGAAAAGCGGAGTCGGGACGTAGCGACGAGCCTACCGTGTCATACCCGACGACAGAGGTTGATGGCAGCCACGAGTTGCCGAATGCCGACCGAGGACGAAACCGCGGGGCTCGATGTGGAGCCGTACACCATTTGTACCGCCTCCGAGCGTGTGACGACCTCGAATAGAGTCGTGTCACGGGGCTTGGGGCTACGATCCCTCGGACGATTTGCCCACTTCGCTGTGATATCGCTCCCTCAGGAAGTGCTTCTGGATTTTGCCCGAGGGTGTGCGCGGCAACTCGCTGACGAATTTGTAGTGACGTGGCACTTTGAACCTGGCAATACGGCTCTGGCAGTGATCGGCCACGGTCGCCGCATCGATGGACCGATCCGGATGCAGGACGATGAAGGCACAGCCCACTTCTCCCCACTGATCGTCGGAGACGCCGAGGACGGCGACATCCGCCACCATCTCCAGTTCACTGATCGTGGCTTCGATTTCGACGGGATACACGTTCTCGCCGCCCGAGATGAACATGTCTTTGATGCGGTCAACGATGGTGTAAAAGCCGTCGTCGTCGCGTACCGCGATATCGCCTGTCTTGAACCATCCATCTTGAAAGGCCGTGGCATTCAGTTCGGGTCTTCGCCAGTACCCGGGGGTGACGTTCGCTCCCCGGGTCCAGATCTCTCCGGGCACTCCCACACCAACTTCATGACCTTCCGCATCCATCAATTTCAGTTCAACCGTCAGATGAGGAAGTCCGACCGCGCTTGGGTGTGCACGCACCCGTTCCAAATCCCCGACGGGCTGTGCAAGAGCCGAACAGACCTCCGACATTCCCCAGCCATTGATCATCGGCACTCTTTCGTCTATCCAACGAAGAATGTGGGATGGAGGATTGGGAGCGCCGCCGGTAACGAGGGCCGTGAGGTGTGAGAGTCGCCTGCCATCGAAGCCTGGAACCTGACGCATCGACATTGCCATCTGGGTTACACAGAAATAATGGCTGATTTTCAGGGCCGGATCGACAAGCCGGTTGTAGGTGGTCACGGGATCGAATTTCTGACTGATCAGCACCGTTCCCCCGACCGACAGCGGCACTCGAGCGGCGGCAAAAAGTCCGGCTGTATGAAACATCGGCATGTCGCAGAGCCAGACGGCGCGATGCGAACAGTTCGTACCGAGCGCCAGATTCAGAGCGCCGGCAAAAGCGTTGATCTGCGTAACGATGATGCCCTTGGGCTTGCCCGTGGTTCCCGAGCTGTACAAGAGTGTGATCGGAGTGTCCGGCTCCACGGCGACGCCGCGGGCCGGCGCAGACGGCATGGGTGCCGCGGCCAGGAGCGCCGCAAAGCCTCGCGGGCTGTCGTCAAAGTACACATACGGACATGTGTCGGTTCCGGCTCGATCGTGAAACGTCTGTTCGAGCACGAACCAAGAGGGCTCACAGTCAAGCAGCGTTTGGCGGACTTCGGATGGGGTGAGCCGCCAGTTGACGGGTACAAAGATTGCCCCCGCGCGAACGCAGGCCAGATGGAGGACCAAAAATTGTGCCGAATTACGCGAGAGCACGGCGACTCTTTTTCCCTCAGGCTCGCCCAATGTAGCGTGTATCACGTGCGCCGCGCGATCCACCGCCTCGTCCAATTGAGCGTAGGTATATCGTTCGTCTCTGGCTAGGTCGTGAACCGCCAATTTTCGCGGCGTGGTTCTGGCAAAATGTGCCACAAAATCAAGCAGCAGCGCTGGCAAGGGTAATTCTCCGATCGTTCTGGACGCCCAGCATAAGCGAAAACGAAGGTCGCCACGACGGTCAGCACGACGGCGAGCGAGTCCGGCGGCAAGCGTTAAATTCCGATGATGCCCTTGGAGTTCGGCCGCCAGGCGTGACACTGCCTTGGCGCCGCGCGAAGGGCGATCGCTTCATTTTGGCTTCCAAAAGTGACGAGGAAATTTCTCGGTAACCATAGAGTCGCGTTCAGATTATTTCCGCGGCGAGTCGTCAATTTGAGGCGAAGTTCGTAAGGGCGAGTCGGGCCGATGCGGGTCCTGCGCGGCGGGGCGCATCACGCCCGGCATTGGCGGGTCGCACGATCGAAGTGGCTTGCTGATGGTCTTGCCATGGGATCGTTGCAACTAGGTGCTACTTGTAGCACAATGCAAAGATGAAAGAAGCCGGGATCCGCGAAGCTCGACAGAACCTTTCCGCGCTGATCGACGAGGTGCGAAAGGGGCACGAAGTCACGATAACCGATCGAGGGAAGCCCGTTGCACGCCTCGTGCCCCCGCGTGCTGCTGAGGCCAAGCCTTTTCAAGGTCGTGTCGCGTTTCGGCGCAGCATTCCTGCTTTGCTCGAGCCGCTGTCCTCAGCCATCATCGATGACAGAGCTGACAGAAGCTGACGTCGGCGAGCTTCGTGTCGGGCGCTGACATCCCGCTCTATATCGACTCGAGCGCCTTGGCGAAGCTGTACGTTCCCGAGAACAATAGCGACGAAGTCGATGCGTATCTACGTGGCAAGATTGGATTGATGATTTCCGAACTGGCCATCACCGAGGTGCTATCGGCAATCGCCCGCCGCAGGCGAGAGGGCGCGGTGAGTGCTGTCGTGGCGAACCGGATTCGCGATGCTTTGCTCGCGGATGCCGACTCCGGCGCATTTGCTCGATTGCACCTGGATCCAGCCGTGCATCGCGCAGCGGAGCGCTTATTGTTGACGACGACAGCGGCACCGTTGCGCACCCTTGATGCGCTACATGTGGCATTGGCATTTTCCGGAGCGGCGACACATCTGCTGACCTTCGACCGAAGGATGCGGGACGCGGCCGCGCAATCCGGCCTGAATGTGATCGATCTCCCGGAGCTTCGAGTCCTCGATGACCCGGCGGCGAGCAAATGACAACGCAATCAACGGATAGTATAGGAGTGATAGACGTGGCGACCAGTGAAGACTCAGCCGATGATCGTTTGCGGCACCTGTTGCGTGAGCGCTATCGCGAGGAGCAGCCTGCGCCTATCGCCTGTAACGCGACACTCGACGTTCTATTGTCGCATCGTTCGGTGCGGGCGTATCTGCCCAAACCGCTGCATCAGGGTACATTGGAAACGCTGATCGCCGCGGCCCAATCCGCGTCGTCCTCATCCAATCTGCAAGCCTGGAGCGTCATTGCCGTCGAAGATCCCGATCGCAGGTCGCGCCTCGCGGCGCTGGCGCGCAATCAAAGTCATATCTTGCAGGCGCCTCTATTCCTGGTGTGGTTGATCGATCTCAATCGACTCGGCCGGCTTGCTGCGGCGCGAGGCGAGCCGTCGGAGGGTCTCGACTATCTCGAAAGTTTCTTGATGGGCGCGGTCGATACCTCGCTTGCGGCACAAAATGCCGTGGTCGCACTGGAATCACTTGGTTTGGGCGCCGTATATATAGGGGCCATTCGGAATAGACCGGCGGAAGTATCTGCGGAACTCGGTCTTCCGCCCCACGTGTTTGCATTGTTCGGTCTTTGCGTCGGTTGGCCGGATCCCGCCAAGCCGGCCAGCGTCAAACCGCGTCTGCCGAACGACGCCGTATTATTTCGCGAACGATATAACGACGGCCAAGCCCAGCGCAATGCCATTGATAGATACAACCGTCACCTTCGGTCGTTCCAGCAAGAGGAAGGCCTGCCGGCGCAAGACTGGTCGGTACAAGCCAGCGATCGCATCCGCGACGCAAAGGCGTTACATGGCCGACATGTTCTGCGCGACGTGTTGCACGAATTGGGGTTTCCCCTGAAATGAGGGTGTGCGGCGGCGGTCGAAAATGGTCAAAATGAAGGTGGCGTTCAAGACTAGCGATTGGTGTTTTGCATGCGCACAAACCAGCTGCAGGCGGGAACAGTGGCAACCGGCGGACCCCGGGTATTGGCGTCGAGTTGCAGCAAGATCGTCAGCGCTTGCCCCGGCGTTTGGCGCCGAGATTTTGTCAAAGGCCGTTGATAGCCCGAGGCGCGCGATCGTTCGGCGAAACGCATGTCACGCGGCGTCGTAAAACGCGAAGAGGCCAGCGCCGAAGGTGGCGCCGTGTGTTGCTTCCGCATAGGTCTTGAGTCGATCGTCGACGGACTGTAGAAGCATTTGTCCATTGCGTTTGACGAATCTTGCAAAATGCGCAAATTGACCCGCATCCAGACTGAGGCAGGCGGCCGTCGTTTGAAAGCGACCCGCCGCGGTGCGGCGGTCCCTGAAGAGGTTGTGTTCTATCGTTTCAACAAAGCGCTGGAATTCGTAGAACACGGGTTCGACCGAGAACGTATTGCTGCCGATGTGAATGACGGTGGCCCGCAGCAGACGGACGGAGCCGAGCGCGCCGATCGGGAGTACGACCTTCATCCGCTGAAGCTCCAGGAGGGCTGTGCCGGGGTCCAGGTGGGGCGCCACGGAGCGCGTGAGGGCGAAGAATCCGCTGGGATCGTGCTTGGCGAGGGAGAGGTCTCTCGGCAGGCCGGAGAAATCAGTCCATTCCGGAGAATGTGCCCACGCATCGGGAATGAGTGCGAGCGCGTGCACGGTGCGCTCACCGGAACCGGCGCCCAAGCGGCCCTGCGGCGCTTCGTGGTCGTAGAGCCGGTAGGTCTCCTCGATGCACTCCTGGATGCTACGCAAAGAAACGCCGGCGGATCGCAAAATTCGAACAACCGGGCGTAATACGTCGTAGGCCCACTGGGCAACGCGCGATACGTTGGTGGCAGTCGAAGTGTCGTCGTAGGAAGCGCGACGATGCGAGTCATCGAAATGTACGAAAAAGCCGGTGCCGAAGGTGACCCCGTTGCGGGAGTCGGGGTAGGACGTCAGAAAATCGTCCGCGGAATCCAGGAAGGCTTGTCCGAGCCGCTTCGCGAAGCGCTCGAACTCGGGAAAGTGCGCACCGTCCATGGACAGTCGAATCGCCGTTACCTGGGTCCGCGCCTCGGCGGTTTGTTGGTTGCGAAACAGGTTGTGCTCGATGGTTTCGGCGAAGCGGCGAAGGTCGGCCAATACAGCTTCAACGTAAAAGGTGTCTTCATTTAAATGTACGATCGTGTGGCGAAGCAGCCGTATGCGCGTGGAGCTGTCGATCAGACGAACCACATTCAAACGTTCCAGCTCGCGAAGAGCGCAGGTACCGTCAAAATGAGGCTCGACTGATTTCACGAGGGCGTGGAAGCCCCGGGGGTCATTGGAGTTCAAGGCGAGCTCACGGGGGAGGCCGCCCTCATCAGTCCATGCCGGCGATCTAGCCCAGGCGCCCGTAATCGAACCGAGCGCAAGGATCGTCGCATATCGCGATCCGGCGCCAAGATGACCTCTCGGTGCTTCGAGGCTGTATTCAGCGTACGCACGGCTGGTGGTGTGTAGGATGACCTTCAGGGAGACGCCGGCGGAGCGAAGAATCCTGACCAACGGGCGGAGAACACTGTCGGCCCATGTCGACAACAAGGATACGTTGATCGCCGTCGAGTCATCACGCCAGGTCATCGAAGGGCTCCTGAGACAAGCTGGAAGGAGACGGCACACGTCCTGTCTGTGCATATCGGCACCCAGCACCGGGAGTTGAGCGTTCGTGTGCTGGGCCGCAAGAGCTGGCCGAGCATACGTCAATCCGGTATTATGCGCATTGAAAAGGGCACAAAGGAATCCGGCGTTAAATGTTTCGGGTAGTGCCCGTTTTGCGGCCGGCTTTTTCGCTACCCGTGGCTGAGGGCACAAGTCGCAGGGGCGCCGAACCGAGATGAGCATCAGAAATTCTGTGATCGCGTCGTGCAGACGGATTTTGGCGCCGCTCACGCGCATATTGCTGCGATTTGGTATTAGTGCGGGCGAGTTGAACGCGATCATCGAGCAGGAATACGTCAAGTCCGCGGTTCGTCTGATCGCAGCGAAAGACGAACTGGTCACGTCGTCGCGGATCTCGATCATTACAGGCCTGCCTCGGAACCTCGTTGCATCGATCGTCGAGTCATTGGATGAAGAGTCTTCCAGAAGAATGGGATCGCTCATCCAGCGTGCGCAGCGAGTCCTCACCGGGTGGTATGAAGACAACGACTTCAAGACGGCCGAGGGCGATCCTGCTGTCCTGCCGGTGAATGGAACCGGCAGGACGTTCGAATCCTTGGTGGATCGGTATGTGGGTGGCGGCGTTCGCGCCAGTGGAGTGCTCAAGGAGTTGCTGGCAACCGGAGCTGTGCGCATGACCCGGGAGGACATGGTGAGAGCGCTCCGTCGATCGGCGGCGGCGGGCGGAGCGGATCCAGAGACGGTGCGCCAATTCGGCGAGGCGACATCGGCGCTGTTGGCAGCGTTTGAGCACAACCTGTCGAGCGGGCCAGCCGAGCAGCTGACGATTCAAGGCGTCACACGCACCACGGACGCTTCGATCGTCCCTGTGTTTCGAACGCAGATGGCAAAGCGGGCGGAAGGGCTCGTTGAAGGCGCCGAGGCCTTCCTCGATGGTCGTGCCATGCGCCCGGGAAGCGGGTCGCAGCAGGAAATGACTGAACAGGTGGTGGTCGGTTCCTTCGTTTTCACCAGTGTTCAGGCGGTCAATCTCCCCGTGCCGCGGTGGCAGCGCGGGCTTGCGAGTCGAATCAAGGAAGTGTCTCCGCTCGGCTGACGGAATCGCCCGGACGCGCCGGGCCTCACGGCGGCGATTTCATGGAGACAGCGGCAGCTTCCAGGGATCCTCCTCCGGATCGAACCGCGAATAATGAAGCTTGCCGGACAATTCCAGCGCACGAATCGATGCGTGAAGAACGCGTAGCTTGAGCATGCGGTCGACGTGCTGCGCGTTTTGTCCTTGGCGCAGTGGAATGACCTTGCCCAGTGGCGAATTAGCCTGTCGTGGGTCATGAAGTCCGGGGACGTCTAGATCGCCGCGTGCGCAAGTGCGGCCGATCGGAAAGTGGACAATGACATTTGTCGCGTTCATGGAGCCCTTTGCTAGCTAATTCGAGATTCACCCGCCGGCACGCGGCCGCCCTTCCCACGACCTTGCGCCGGTTCGGAATCGAATGTGCATGAAATAAGGCACAATAGAAAGTGGATCATCCTGAAACTGGGCGGAACCTCACGTTCAGGAAGCCTCATAGCGAAGGGTTGAGATGTGCGTCACACGGGCGGCGGAGAAGGCCCCCATGCAGGGCGGAAACGCCGTTCCCTGTCACATCCGTCCGAGCTCCCGGAGGGTGGCTTTCGTGCAGTCTGCAAAACATTGCACGATGTCCTCAAGCTCGGTGCGAGTGGTAATGTAAGGAGGCGCAAGAATCACGGCATTCCCGCCGATGCCGTCCACATTTCCTGAGACCGGGTAGCACAGCAGTCCGCGACCAACGGCTTGGTTGTTGAATCGAACATTGAATTGGTCGGCGACATCAAACGGTTTTTTCGACGTGTAATCAGCCACAAACTCGACTCCCACGAAGAATCCGCGCCCGCGAATATCCCCGACGGCCTCGATGCCGCCCAAGGCATGTTGCAGCATTCGTTTGAATTCCTCCCCCGCCTGCCTCACGTAGCTCACGAGATTGTCACGCTTCACTATTCGCTGGACCGCCGCGCCGGCCGCGCACGCGGCGGTGTGGGCGGTGAACGTATGTCCCGTCAGCGGACCTCCATCGCGTGCGAGAACTTCCAACACCGACTGGTGATAGATGGTCGCGCCGAGCGGTAGATACCCACCACCCAGCCCCTTGGCCACCGCCATGATGTCGGGCACTACACCGTCATGTTCGAGCGCACGCCACGTGCCACAGCGCGCGGAGCCACACATGACCTCGTCCGCTATCATGAGTACGCCATGGCGCGTGCAAATTTCCCTGATCAGCCTGGCGTAGCCGGGCGGTGCCGGCACGACGCCTCCGGCCGCTCCGACCACCGGCTCGAAAATGAACGCGGCTATTCGATCTGCGCCGAGACGCGTAATCTCGTCCTCGAGTTCCGCCGCGCAAAAACGAGCGACGTCATCCGACGCGACCCCCGCCGGAGGTCGATACGAGTTGACCGAGGAGAGAAACGAGGCCTCCATTAGCGCTCCTTCAAAGGGTTCACGCCGACTGATGAAATCGGATACCGACAATGCTCCCAGGGTATTACCATGCCACGAGCGTCGACGCGAGATGAACCGCCGTCGCGTTTTCTGGCCCGTCGCCGTATGATATTGGAGCGCGATTTTCAACGCGGACTCGACAGCTTCGGATCCTCCAGACACATAGACGATCCCGGTCAGATCGTTGCCGCACGCCTCCTCGATCAAAGCGCTCAGTTCTTCCTGCGCGTCGCTGGTAAAACTATACCGATATCCGTGCGCGATTTGCCCAAGCTGACGGTGGATGGCTTCATTCACTTCTGGATTGTTGTGCCCCAGGCTGTAGACGGCGGGTCCCCCGGATGCATCCGTGTATCGTTTACCTCGAGAGTCATAAACGTAGATACCCTGTCCATATGCGACCCGGGGCAAGCCCTCGGGGTTCAAGACCGCGGAGGCCCAAGTGCTCTCTGATTTCTTCATACTGGACCCTATAATGACTGTCATGGCGAACGCATTTTCATCATATTAGCCGTGCGTCCGCGGAAAAAAAGGGGCGTAATTGAATCTTAGCCTGCTCGCCGGCGGGATGTTGGCCTGTGCCGCGCTGCCGGCCGCCGCAGCCCCTGCGCCGTCTGGCGAGACCGTGACGCCTGCGGCATCGCTGGCGCCAGCCGACGAACTGGCCGAGGTCACGGTCTACGCCGACCGTCTGCGGCTGATCGGCACCGCCACCACCGCAAGCGAGGGCGTGGTCGTCAACGACGAACTCGTTCTGTTGCCGGCTTTTCGGCCCGGCCAACTGCTCGAAACCGTTCCCGGTCTCGATGTGACATCGCACAGCGGCGAAGGCAAGGCAAATCAATACCTGATGCGCGGCTACAACTTGGATCATGGCACGGATTTGGCCATTTTCGTCGATGATATGCCGGTCAACGAACCCACACACGCGCACGGTCAGGGCTATTCGGATGTGAACTTCCTGATTCCGGAACTAGCCACGAACATCAGTTACACCAAAGGGACCTATTACGCCGCCGAAGGCGATTTCGCCTCGGTCGGCTCCGTGCATATCCACTATCTCGACACGATTCCCGCGCAGGTGTCGGTGACCGAGGGGACCTTGGGGTTTCAGCGGCTGTTTACGGCCGACTCCCTGCGGCTCGGTGAAGGTAATCTCCTGGGTGCATTGGAATTGCAGCATTACGACGGTCCCTGGGTGCATGCGGACGATCAACGCAAGCTGAACACCTTGCTTCGTTACAGCGCGGGTGATGAGACCGACGGCTACTCGATCACGGGGTCGTATTATCATGGACTGTGGAATTCCTCGACGGATCAGCCGGAACGTGCCATCACGGAGGGACTGATCGGTCGTTTCGGTGAACTCGATCCATCGGACGGCGGCGTCGCGCAGCGCGCCAACCTGACCGGCCAGTACCATGTGTCGGTGGGGCCGGGGCAGCTCCACGTCGACGCCTATGCGTTCAGCAACTACCTGATCCTATGGAACGATTTCACTCACTTTCTGGTCGATCCTGCGAACGGTGACCAGGAGGAGCAGCACGAGAATCGCAGCACCGCCGGTGGTTCGGTCAGCTATGCCTTCCCTGCCCGATGGTTCGGTGTCGACAATGATCTGCTCGTCGGCTCGCAGGAGCGCTACGATTATGTCATCGTCCAACGCATTCCCACCGAAGGTCGCGTAGCGATACCGCTCGCGGACGACCCGCAGGGCGCCATGTCGAATGATCGAGTCCGATTGGCGAGCGACGCCGCGTACGTCCAGGCGACGACGCGTTGGAACCAGTGGTTCCGCACGGTGATCGGTTTGCGGGGGGATTATCAGCGCGGGACCGATGAAGGCACCTTCGCCGGCACGGCGGGCAAAGCACTGTTCGAGCCCAAGGCAAGCCTGATCTTCAAGCCCGCGGCGACGACCGAATTCTACGTGAGCGGCGGGCGCGGCTTTCACAGCGATGATCTGCGCGGGGTGAACGAGGCAAAGATCACGAACACGCCGGGCGCGCCGCTGATGGCCGAGCAAACCGGCGAGGAAATCGGCCTGCGTCAGGAGTGGTTCGACCGTAAAGTCTCCGTGACGTTGGCGTTGTTCAACCTCGATGCGCAGTCGGAGACCACCTATGACCCCGATGTGGGTCAGGACGCGGCCGGACCCGGCAGTCGCCGGTACGGCTACGAAGTCAACATCACCTACCAGGCATTGCGATGGCTCGAGCTATACGGCAGCTTCTCGCAGGACCACGCGCGATATACCTCGGCCTATGACGACGGCACCGGTCATGTCGGCTACTACCTGCCCAACGCGCCGTTCGCCACCGGTTCGCTCACCGCCTACGTCAAAGGTGCAGGGCCTTGGAGCGGCAGTTTGGCGCTCCGGTATCTCGGCGCCTATCCTCTGTCGTCCGACGACGAGGTGCAGGGCCACGGCTATCATGAATGGAATGGGGATGTGCGATATGCCATCGGCGGCGGCTGGGGCGTCGCCCTCGGCGTTTACAACCTGCTGAATACCAAGGCCAATGCCATGGAGTATTGGTATATCGACCGCCTGCCCGGTGAGCCGGCGGCCGGCGTCGCCGATGTGCACATCCACCCGCTGGAGCCGATTTCGGCCCGATTTACCGTGTCGAAGAAATTTTGAGCGGCTGCCGGGGTGACTCCGGCCATCCATCAATGGCGCGGGACAAAATGCCGGTGACGATGGGTCGTCCCGTCGTGAGTGTGCGGTGTGCCGAGCTGGACATTGATGAGATTCAACAAGCCGTGACGCACTCCGCGCTCCGCAATGATTTCCTCGGCGAATTCGCGCACCCGCTTGACCGGACCCTTGAGCATGACCGTTTCGATGCATTGATCGTGATCGAGGTGGGCATGCATGGTCGACACCGTCAGGTCATGATGAGCATGTTGGATGCTCATCAACCGTTCGGCCAGCTCCCGTTCGTGATGATTGTATACATAGGATAAATTGGCGACGCAGACGCCTTTCGCATCGCGCTTCTCGGTGCTCTGCTGCAGGTGGCTGCGCAGGATGTCGCGCACCGCTTCGCTGCGCGTCGCGTAGCGGCGTTCCTTGATGAGCGCGTCGAACGCGGTGGCCAAATTCTCATCGAGGGAGATCGTAAAGCGTTCCATCGGCTAGCTCCTGAATTTCCGGGTCAATGTGAATCGCGCCATGATCGGCTCGAGGGGGTGTTCGTGAACGTCGGCCCGCCCGTCCGGATAGGCGCCCACCTCATTTTGCAAGCGATCAACGTACCAAAATTGTGCGGCCGCGGCATGGGTATTGAGGAGATTGTAGATGCCGAGAGAAGCGCTCCAACCGGCCGGCAAGGCGTAGTGTGCATCGAGATTCAATTCGCCGAAGCCTCGCCCGTTGACCTGGCCCGGCGCGGTGGGTGCGTTGGCGCACGACGTCGCCACGCCGGGGAAATCATGGCTCGCGGCGGAATCGACGCAGGGGCCGGAGGAGAGCGGATAGTTGCCGAGATAACGATAATCGAGACCTCCGCTCCATGGGCCTACGTTGGTCAGATAAAATGCCAGGGAGCCTGTCGCGACAGGCGCATCGGTGAGGTAGGTGCCCAGGTGTCCGGTGCCGTCGTCGAACGGATGCGTGAACCGGGTATGGTCGCCCGAATAGCTGCCGTAAAATTCCAGGTGGGGCGTGATCTGGCAGGTCACATTGATCTCATATCCGTAGCGGCGGCTGGGAGGGCCGGCGGAGTCCTGTCCAACATCGGGATCGATGATGGTTTCGGATTGCTGCCACAAGTTGAACACCGCGACGGTGAAGGTCAGGTCGCGACGCGGTGCCGCGCGTACGCCCACCTCCTGGCCCTCCTGTTTCGAGAGCAAATTGGTGTGCGGCACCCCCGGCAAATAAATACACTTCATCATTGTTCGAGAACGTCACTGGACCATCCTCGATGGGCTGGTCCACCTGGTCGACACTGGGCGCGCGGCCGACACCCAATAGGTCGTAACGCGTGATGAGCCCCGCCGAGATTTCATTGGGAATCGACCCCAGGGGCAGGGGCTGAGAATAGCTGGCCGATCCTCCGGTCACCCGGCGATTCTCGAACTGATCCTCCTGATCGCCTTGGATGGGATTGATGAGGTAGTGGGTGAAATCGTTATAGATGTGCAGCTGACTGTATTCGAAGAATCCGTTGGCCTTGAACTGCCCGTCACCCACGGTCGCACGATAGTCGAGCGACAGGCTCGCACGCTGGGAATGGCCCCCGTCAGTGGGATCCAGCGTCCCGAAGCGATCCGGCACCAAGCCCTCCGCGATGGCGCGGACCGGAATGTCCGTGGTATTGGCCCAAATCTGGTGGTAGTACATGAGGGTGGCCGAATAGCCTTGCTGGTCGCCACCGTGGCTGTAGCGCAGGACAAAGTTCTCCCTGCGCGCATCGTCCGGGTTGATGAAGGGACCGTCGTAATGCTGGAATTCGACGGCAGCTAGCAGGTTTCCATCGGCGACGGCGGTGGACCCCGCCGTGAAGAACCGTTGAAAATCCAGCGTTCCGACCGTCGCGGACACCTCATCCTCGATCGTGTCCCGATAACCGACGTGCACGGAACCCACGGCGCCGAAATCGCCGATGTTGGCGTAATAAGGGCCCTTGGTATAGGTGATCCCGTTTGCCAACTCCGGGATCATGAAATTAAGATCCGTGTAGCCCTGACCGTGCGCATGGGTTGGTTGGTTGACCGGCATCTCGTCGACGCTGGTCGCCAGGTCGGTGCCATGGTCCAGGTTATAGCCGCGCAGCAGATACTGGTTCGCCTTACCTTCGCCGCTGTGCAAGGTCACGATCAACCCGGGCACGGTTTCCAGTAGTTGGCCGGGCCGGTAGGCGGGAGACAGCTGTATTTCCTGATCCGGGATGACGCCTTCGCTGGCGGTCGAAGCCGTGCCGATCAGCTCGATGCGCCGCGAAGTCACGGTGATTTCCTGAATTCCGGCCGCGCCGTCATCGCTCGTGGAGGCCGGCGCCGCCACATCCGGCGCCGCCCGCACGGTCGAGCAGGCAAAGCCCATCAACAAAGTACCGACGGCAGCATGGTGGGCCGCGGGTGTTTTCACATTCCTTCATCGGTTGCACGCGGCGGCGGTTGGTGATTGCCCATGATCTTTCCCTCGATTGTCGAGCCGCCAATGGCCGTGTTCCAGGCGTCGGCGCCCGTCGGTAAGAGGATTTATTAAATTCTTATTACCATATCTCAATATCGAACCGGTAAGGGAATTACCGGAAACGTCCTAACGACAGGTATTCGGCGCGTCGGGAGTTTCGGATGCAGTCGATTTGAAGGGCCCGGCAACGCCCCACCTCGAGTTCCGGCCATTGGGGCATGCGCGTGTTCAAGATGTCGGAGGCGGACGGGGTGTTCAACAACGTGCCCGGGTGTTTTGCAAGTACCTGTCCGGCGGTCAGGAGAACGGCTATTTCTTCGGACGCGGCGCCGCGGACATGAAGGCGCTCGATGCCATCTGGATCGATATGATGAGCCGGTTCAAAGCGTCGAGCTATCGCCCGAAGCGGACGATCAAGCTGGCGCTGACTTGCGGCGAGGAAGGGGGGGCCGTTCAACGGGGCGCAGTGGCTTGCAAAGAATCGTCCGGATCTGATCGCCGCGGAGTTTGCCCTCAACGAGGGCGGCGGCGGGCGCACCGATGGTCATGGGAAATTGTTGACGGCCAGCATGCACGTCGGGGAGAAGTCGTCGCAGGATTACCGCATCGAGACCACCAATCCGGGCGGTCACAGTTCCGCACCGGTGCGCGACAACGCGATCTATGAGTTGGCCGACGCACTCATCCAGGTGCGCACTCTCGAATTCCCGCTGCAGATGACCGACACGACGCGCGCGTACTTCGCCAAGTGACGGCCGCCGGGGCCCCTACACCAGCAGCGCTTCCACATCGGCTGCCATGTTCTCCGGCTTGTCGGTCGGTGCGAAACGCTTGATCGGCAAGCCCTGGTTGTCCACGAGGAATTTGGTGAAGTTCCACTTGATCGCCTCGAGCCCCAGTATTCCCGGCCGCGCAGTTTTCAAATAGGAATAGAGTGGATGGGCACCCGCGCCGTTGACATGGATCTTGGCGAACATCGGGAAAGTCACGTCATAGGTGAGAGAGCAGAATTTCTTGATCTCGGCTTCATCGCCCGGCTCCTGATGACCGAACTGATCGCACGGAAAGCCCAGCACCTCCAAGCCGCGTTCATGATACCGCTGGAACAGGGCTTCCAATCCGGTGTACTGCGGAGTGAAGCCACACTTGCTGGCCACATTCACGATCAGCAACGGGTGTCCGCGGTAGTTCGATAATGGCACGTCGAGACCGTCGATGGTTCGCGCGGTGAAGTCGTAGGCGTTCATGGTGGCTCCTGCCCGAGGCGGTTGAGATGGACAGCGATGTTACACGCCAGGGGAACCACCCTGCACAACCTTACCGGTTTTCCTGGATTTTGCGCGGCGCCCCAGCCGGGGTTTGCGGGTGACGTCGAGGCTCGGATTCTTCCACCGCGACGGTCGAATCGGTGAATAGCGGCGGGAGCATTGCCGCCGGGAGTGCCAGTGACACGGCAATGGATGGTCAACGGTTGGGCTCGCGCGCTGGCGCGATGGGTTGCGTCGCAGAGGGATTCTGGAGCAGGATTCCTTCGCTGGCTTTCCGTCCAAGAACAACATCCAGGAACACCATGAACCCCGATCCCCTCGACATTCGATTCGCCAAGGGTGGCGTGCACACCCGCACGACGTTTTTACTCGCCGCCTGTCTGTTGGCACCTGCATGCGCTTTCGCGCAGAGCGCCTGCCAGTCCCTGGAGGGTAGAAAGATCCCGGCCAGCGTCATCGGTCTACCGACGAGCGGTGCCGTCGTGCAATCGTCACGGGTGGTCGCCGCGGATTCTCCTGACAACGCCAACGGCGAATATTGCCTGGTGAGGGGCATCATCATGCCGGTCACGGCGGCCCCGACCATCCAGTTCGAGGTCAACCTCCCGGTCAATTGGAATGACAAGATCGTGCAAATGGGGGGTGGTGGCTTCGATGGTTCCGTGGTGACCGGACTGAAGGGCGAGGGTTTGCAACCGGCCACGGATGCGACGCCCCTCAAACGGGGCTATGTGACCGCAGGCAGCGACGGCGGCCACGAAGGCGGACCGGGTTTCGATGGCGCATTCGGTCTCAATGACGAGGCGCTGTTGAACTACGGGCAGCAGTCCGTCAAAAAGGTTCACGATGCGGTGGCGGACATCGTCCACGCGCATTACGGGCGTTTTCCACGGCGCTTCTATTTCATCGGCAATTCCCAGGGTGGTCATGAGGCGCTGGATGCTGCTGCCCGCTATCCGACAGACTATGACGGCGTCGTGGCCAACTATCCTGCCTACAACGTCACCATGCTGCATCTCGCGTCGTTGAATGTCGCCAAGGCGCTGTACGCGAACGGCGGCGCGGGCTGGCTGAGCGCCGCCAAGACCAAGCGGCTGACCGATGCGGTGCGCGCCGCCTGCGATCCATTGGATGGCGCCACCGACGGGATCATCAGCAATGTCGAGGCGTGTCACGCGGCTTTTACCATCGACACCGTGCGGTCCATCCTGCGCTGCGCCGGCGGCGGGGATACCGGGGATGATTGTCTGTCCGACGCGCAAATCGATGCGGTCGACAAGATCTCATCCCCCTACCGCCCTGGATTCGTGATCGCCGACGCCGACGTCTTTCCCCGATGGGCCTTGTTGGAGGGTTCCCGTTTCGAGGTCTCCAATTTCGGAAGTCGCCGCGTGCCCGGCAATCCTCCGACTTCCGCCGATGCGCTGCTCTACAACGCCGGCGCCGCGACGAGCAAGTACATCATTACGCGCAACCCGATGCTCGATGCCCTCGAGTTCGAGCCGGGGGCATGGAAGGCGCGCGTTCAGGCGGTCGGTAAAATCATGGATGTCACGGACATCGACCTCACGCCGTTTCGCAAGCGGGGTGGCAAGCTCATCCTGACCCATGGAACGGAGGATGACTTCATCTCGCCCCACAACAGCGAAGCCTATTACCAACGCCACCTGGCGCTGCAGGGCCGCAAAGCCATGGACAGCTTCGTGCGTTTTTACGAAATTCCGGGCTTCTCCCATGGATTCGGCACCTTCAATGCCAGATACGATGGTTTGGGGGTCCTCGACGCGTGGGTCGACAAGGACCATGCACCGGGAGCGTTGATCGCGATCGACGAGAATCCGAGCGCGGCAAAGCGCACCCGCCCCCTGTGTTCGTTCCCCTCGTGGCCCCAGTACACCGCAGCCGCCGCGGGCCCGCAGAACGAGGCTGCAAGCTTTCGCTGCGTGAGCCCGATTAAGCCCCGGTGATCCGCTGCCCGGCACGCGCGCGGGTGCGGTGCATCACGGCGTTCCGTTACGGTGCCCCGGGCACCCAATGGTAGGCAGCACCGTCCGCCACGATGTGACCGACACCGGGGTAGGGAAAGTGCGGTGCAAATACCAGCTCGTGCGTCTTCGCCAGTCGTGCGAAAGTGGTATTGCGCGTCGCCTTTGCAACGGCCGAGTCGACATCGAATCCCATGGTCCATTGCGGCTTCGCGAGGGACAGCACCGAACTGTGTGCGAGGTCGCCGATGTCGATCAGGCGCTCGTTGCCGGAGGCGATCTCGTATCCTACATGCCCGGGTGTGTGTCCATCGAGCGCAAGCGGAGTCACGCCGGGCGCGATCGGCGTTCCCGGGGCGAAGGTCCGCACATGCCCCTCGATGAGCTTGACGAGATCCGCCGAGTTCGCCTGGCCTTTCATCCAATTCCATTCAGCCGCCGACATGCGAATCACCGCCTTCGGAAACGTGAGCTTGCCATTGGCCTGCGCGAGCCCCCCCACGTGGTCGCCGTGCGAGTGCGTGATCAGAACATCCGTCACCTCGTCCGGGGAAACGCCGGCCTCGGCCAGGCTCGCGACCAGTCCGCCATTGACCTTCGAGCCCAGGCCGCTATCGATCAATATGACGCGGTCGCCGATACGGAACAGCAGTGCGTTCACGCTGAGCGTCACGCGGTCGTCCGGAAGCTTGTTTGCCTTGAGTAATTGCCCGACGGCGGCGGCGCCCGCGTCGACGCCGAAGAGTTTGCCGTCGTTGGGCACCACGAACTGCGCGTCGTGCAACGAGAAAACCTTCAAAGAGCCGAGCTTGAACAGCTGCGCGGCGGCCGTGGTCGCCTGCGGACCAAAGGCGTCATCAGCCCGGGCGGACGAGAGGGCGGTCGCCGCAATGGCGAACAGCATCACCAGCCGGAGGGCGTTTGTCTTCGAGCGCGACATGAGGTTTCCTCAATTGTTTGGTTCAGTTGGTTTGCACACATCATCTCATGAAGGCAGGTGGCCACGCAGCGTCGCATGTTGCGGTGCGCCATCTCGCTGCGGCTCGCGTAACGCCATGCCTTGCAAGCAGTCCGTGAAGCATTGCATGATCGACGCAGTGGCCATTCGTCTTGATCTGGAGTTTCCATGCCTTTTCCCGCGGCGCCTGCCTGGTTGGGCATCATCCTGTCGGCGGTCAGTGTGGCAGCGCCGAGCCTGTCGCCCCTCCCGGTCGTCACGCAACCGCGCATCTACGTGCTCGATTGTGGGACCTTGATCTACAACCGGCCCGAGGACTACGGCCTCACGAGGGAAGAAGTGGCCACCACGAACATGGCGGTTACGTGTTATCTCGTGGTTCATCCCAAGGGCATCCTGTTGTTCGATACGGGCCTTTCCGATCGGCTGGTCGGTCGACCGGTCTGGGAAAATGTCCTCGAGGGCTACGGCCAGGTGAAATTCAACACGTTGCGCGGTCAGCTTGCCGACATTGGCGTGACACCGGACAAGATCACCTACCTGGCGTTGAGCCACAGCGACTGGGATCACGTGGACAACGCCAATGATTACGCGGGCTCCACGTGGTTGACGCAGAAACCGGAGCGCGAGGTGATGTTCGGGCCGCAGACGACTGCCGCGGACCGTCTGTACTACCAAGCGCTGGAACACGCCAAGACCGTCATCTTCGAAGGCGACCACGACGTTTTCGGTGACGGGTCGGTCGTTCTGAAGTTCACTCCCGGACATACCAAGGGCCACCAATCCTTGTATGTGAAGCTCGCCAAAACCGGTGGCGTCGTATTGAGCGGCGACCTCTATCATTATCCGGAGGAGCGCACGTTGCACCGAATGCCCAAGGAAGAGGAGGCTGCGGGCACGGCCGCGTCGCGTGCATCGATGGAGGAATTCCTGAGAAAGACGCATTCCGAGCTCTGGATCGGGCACAGCATCGCGTTTTTCAAGGATGCACTGAAGTCGCCTGCCTGGTACGAATAGCCCACGCCCCCATGGATATTCCCGACGCCCGTTGTCATGTCGGCGACGTGTTCGGCATCGAGACCGAACTCGTCGTGCCGTGCTTTGCCCAGCCGACCGAGCATGTGCCGACCCCGGATCCTTCCTATCGCTTCGACCGGGATACGACGCTCGCGATTCTTGCAGGGTTTGCCCACAATCGGCGGGTGTTGATTCAGGGTTTTCATGGCACCGGGAAGACCAGCCACATCGAGCAGGTCGCGGCGCGGCTCAATTGGCCCTGCCTGCGGATCAATTTGGACAGCCAGGTCAGCCGCGTCGACTTGGTGGGGAAGGACGCCGTCGTCCTGCGCGACGGCAAGCAAGTGACGGAGTTCCGCCCCGGCATTCTGACGTGGGCGTTGCAGCACCCAACGGCACTCGTATTCGACGAGTACGACGCTGGCCGCCACGAACGACGCCGCCTACTCATCGTCCTGTCTGACGGATCGCCCCACGATGAGAGTACTCTTCGGAACAATCCGCCTGACTTGCTGGAGCGACATCTGCGGACGGTGATTCAATGGATAGAACAGCATCCCCGCATCGAGTTGCTGGCCATCGGCATGGGCCATGATGTCTCGCGTTTCTATCGACGTGCGACCGCCATCGCCAGCGCGGACGGCTTGGGCGAAACCCTGATCACCTGTCTGCGTGAACTGTTCGACCCGTGACTCCGCAAACAGACTTTTGGTATTATGGCCTGAGGCTGCGTACCGATCTGGCGCTGACGGGATTGCCGCGTTGCCCGGGGGAGGCTCAGGCCGCCGATATCGTATTGCTGCGCGGCGACGTTCCCGAGCGGTTGGAGGATGTGGTCTGGCGAAATTCGACGCTGGCTATTGCGCCGGATCACACCACCTCGGTGCAATTGGGCAACGCGGGTCGCGTCGAAGTCCTACGCGCGGTCGCCCGCGAACCCTACAGCGGTCGGCAGGACGCCAGGGCATCCTGGCTCCAGGTCAGGATAAAGGATGGTTGCCATGCGACAACGGTCGACAAAAGTTGGTACTCGTGCGGTTGCGCTTGCAACGCTGTGTCTCGGTTTGGCGGCCTATGCGGCCGACCCGGTGGCGGATGAGAAAATTGCCGTGGCCTCGGCAGCGCTGCAGCGTGCCGAACAATCGGGCGCGCCGCAATCGGCCCCCGTCGAAATGGCAACGGCACGCGACAAGCTGGCGCGGGCGCGCAAAGCCCAGGTTGACCGAGACCTGAAGGCGGCGACGATGTTGGCCGACCAGGCGAACATCGATGCACAAGTGGCGGAAGCGACCGCCCAGCAACAACATTCGCACGCCGCCGCGATGGAGTTCGATGCGAGCATGCAGGCATTGCGCACCGAGTCCATGCGCAGCACTCCCCCCGCTCAATAGGATGTGTGTATGAACAATAAAATCTTGATGGGATGGGCGGCGCGTACCCGTGAGGCCGAGAAGACCAAGATGGCGTGCGACGAGGCGACGGCAACGGCCGCCAGTCTGCAGGCACAGGTCGACGCCCTGAAGGCCAAGCGCAACAATCAATAAACGTTCGTCTTGGGGAATATTGACGTACGTCCCGCCCGGGACGGGCGATCACGAGTAGCGTCGAGAAGTGTCTCCCACCATGTTGAAATCGGTGACCGTTTCGGGGCCCGGGCCGCGCCAGCGGCAATTCACCGCCGCCAAGGCGCTGGTGATGGGGGCGTTCGGCACTTTGCTGTATTTCGCTCACGCCGCGTTCGTTCCGATTGCGATGGCACTGCTATTCGCACTCATCTTGTCGGCTCCGGTGGAAGCGCTTCACAAACTCAAGATTTCGCGCAGCCTGAGCGCTGCGCTCATCCTGGTGGTGGTCATCGCCATCATGGCGGGGGCTGTCGACATGCTGTGGAGCCCGGCGCAGGAATGGTTTTCGTCGGCGCCTCGGACCATGGCCATCATCAAACAAAAGATCACGCCGGTCGCGAAATTCATGAACCGGCTGGAGGATCTGCGCAAGAACGCCGGGTCCTTGTCGGGCACGTCGCGGGGCGCCAACGCCGCAGTCCCCGGCGCAGCTCCCCCGGATTCCGCGCCGGTCATGATTCTCGACGCCACTCGCGAAGCGCTGGTGGGCGTTTTGACGGTGGTCATATTGACCTTGTTCCTGTTGGCCGGCGGACCGCCGATGCTCGCGCGTATGACGGCGGCTTTCGTGGATGACCTGAATGCGGCCCACGTGCTCGCCATCATCGAGAGGGTGCGGGCGGAGGTCGGGTTGTTCTACGTCACGACGGCCATCATCAATGTGGGGTTGGGGTGCGTAACCGCCGCGGCCATGATGGCGTGGGGTATGCCCACCCCCTATCTGTGGGGGGCGCTTGCCGCTCTCCTGAACTTCATTCCGTACGCAGGTTCGGCGACGACGCTGGTGATCTTGACGCTGGTTGCGGTGGTCTCGTTCAACACGCTGGGCCACGTCCTGGGCGTTGCAGGGACTTATGTCGCCATCGCCGCACTGGAGGGTCAAATCGTCCAACCGCTCCTCGTCGGACGGCGCTTGGAAATCAATCCCCTCCTGGTGTTTTTGGCGTTGTGGTTCGGCGGTCTATTTTGGGGCATTGCGGGCGTCATCCTGGCGACTCCGACGCTGGTGGCGTTGAAGGTCATCGCCGAGCACGCGAGAAGCGGCAAGGCGATGCTGGAATTCCTGGGCCCCAACAACCCGGCGAGAAATCGCGACAAAACGCTTCGAAAATTCGCCCATAGCTTCGTCGATAGCGGCTGACCGCTCATCCGGGAACGGCCGCCGCTTACGGCGCGCGAGGTTGAGCCGGTGCTGCCCCGGGTCGATTACGCCGTCACGTCGATGTTTTGGCCCAGGGTGGAGCTGCCCGTCTGGGCCGCAGAAGCACTCGTCGCGGCCGTCGCGGCCGTCGTGGACGCGGCGGCCGCGGTGGTCGCCGCCGTGCTCGTCTGGCTCAGGGCGGCTATCTGCGCTTCGATCACGGCAATTTGAAGAGTGAGCAATTGAGTGGCGGACGCGTTGGCGCCGCTGCTGGTCGATTGGTCGGCCTGTAACTGCTTCTCGTCGTTGGCCAATTGCCGTTCGAGTGACGCAATCTGGGTGGCGTTGCTGGTCGTTGCTGATCCGATGGATGAGATCATGATCGCTCCTTAACGGTGCCGGCACGGGCTCATGTTTGGTGCCGTGCCTAACTATCGACAGGATGGCGATATAACTTAAGGCGGGATCGAGTAAAGATATGTAAAGCACGGCGATCGACCCGCGAATGGCGGATGGCCGGGGAGGAGTGTGGTCGGCGAGGCGCCAACCACACTGTAACCGAGGGTTCTGCGACTCGACGCGCTTGGGCGCGAGTCGTCACGCCTCAATGCTTGACGTGGTGCCTGTGATGGTGGTGGGCGCGATGATGCGCATGGCGCGGCGCCGCATACGACGCATTCGCGAACAAAAACAGGCCCGTGACGACGGCTGCCATGAAAACTTTAGTCATTAATCATCCCTTTATGCCGAGTGAGGTAAAAAATCATTATCGCATCGAGCTTGTATTAAGTCTGCAACAGGCGGCAGATCTCGCCGATGACATTTCTTTCATGTGGTCGGCTTCGTGGATTGTGAATCTGTTCACTGCACATGTCCGAAAACCTGCATTGAAAGTCCGGATGCGTCCCAAGGGTCAACCTGTAGGACGGTGTGGCGCAAGTGTGTCATCCGTTCGGCTACATGTCTCACCATTATGACATCCCGACGGTGCCGCAGCCAGATCGCTGCGGTGGGCGGCTATCCCCTTGCCGCCGATCGTGGCGCTTGGGCAACATATGGCGCGTCGCGACGACCGGTCTCCGGGCGGATCCCGGCTAAACCTAAGGGTTTACCCCAGGGAGGCAGCTGGTCAGACCACTTTCTGCCGTTGCACACCGATCACCTGCCGCATGGCACGTTGTTTGCTCTCCGCTACTCATACCGATTGCATATTTGGGGAAATACCCACAACGTATTCGGCGGAATCAACAGCAAAATCAAATGGCATGAGGGGGCGAGATGCAAAGCAGCAACAGAACAGCATTCAGGCTGGGCGTGGTCATCGCGGGAGCGCTGGGAGCTTCGGCAGCCGGGGCATTCGACATCGAATCCGGCGATTGGAAGTTTTCGGTCGACGGCAATATCAACGTCCACTACATCTATTCGAGCTGCGAAACGCCGGGCAACGCAGTTGCCATCGATACCATCGGCGGGGCCTGCACCGGCACGGCGGCCGGCAGCAGCGTCTCGAACGTCGGGAACGGTCTTTTGCCGGCGGCGATCACGTTCGGACTGGCCACGACCCAGGAGGGATTCGACATCGGCGTCCATTTCGGGCTGTATCCGGGCATCGCGAGCAACGACGGCGGAAGTCCCAATCTTCAGAGCACCGCCGGTGCGCAAACCAATGTGGGCCTCGCCACGACCGGACTGGACGTTCGCCAGGTCTTCATGACCTTCGGCAACAAGGACATGGGCACCTTCACGTTGGGACGCAACTTCGGTCTGTTCGCGTTCGACGCCATCATCAATGACATGACGCTTCCCGGCGTCGGTGTGGCGGGATCCGCCTCGACCGCATCGCCATCCAACACCACGCTCGGGTCGATCGGGTTCGGCTACATTTACGTCGACACGCTCGCGCAGATGAACTACACGACGCCGGATTTCGCCGGTGCCAATTTGACCGTGGGCATCTTCGATCCGCTGAATTCATTGACCGCGGATGGCACGAACGCGCCGAAGAAGGCCCCCGGCGTGCAAGCCAAGGCGACCTACACGTACAAGATCTCGGATGACATGAAATTCTATGCGTCGGTCAGCGGACTCACGCAGAAGCAGGATTACGTGGGACTGGCGGCAGGGCTGGGGACATCGCAGCAATTCACCAGCGCCGGCGGCGATGTTTTCGTCAAGTTCGACGTCGCAGGATTCGAATTGGATGCGTCTTATTACACGGGCAAGGGCATGGGAACCACCGGCCTGTTCTTTCTCGCCGATGACGGTCTCGGCGATGCGCGCAAATCCCAGGGCTACCTCTTGCAGGGGACGTACAAGATCAACAAGGTGAAGTTCGGTGTGAACTACGGCGTCAGCAAGTTGAGCTATGCCAGCGCGGCCGATGCGACGGCGGTGCCGAATCTACTGCAAAGCAACAATAAGGTGACCGCAGGCGTCTATTACTCGTTGACGAAGAATCTGACGTTGCTCACTGAATTCAGCGATGTGTGGACCCTGGCTCACGACGGCGGCGAGAACAAGAGCGTCAATGGCAACATAGGCGCATTTCTGTCCTTCTGAGCCGGCGGTTTTCCCGGGCGGCGGTCGACGCTCGGGCAGCGGTCGAGGGGTAAAAAAAGGGCGGGAGTCGCGAGACTCCCACCCTTGCTTTCGCTCAGGCGATCCCGGTCTTACGACGTTGCAGCTTTCGCAACGCCATTCTGCTTCACGGTGTTGGCCGCGAGCATGTCCATCAGCGGGGGCGACAGCGCATCGTACGGCGCAAGCTTCAGTTCCGTCAGACGTGCACGAATGCCGTCCATGTCCTCCGGCTTGGTGCCGGTTTCGATGACGGATGAGACGAACGCGGCGAATGCCGGGGGGGCCCAACCGGTGTTTTCGAAACGCTCGGCATGGATGAAGGTCAGGCCGTTGAAGGCATGCTTCGGGTTCGAGATCGGGCCGTGCATGTGCACGCCGCACACCGTGCAGGCATTGCGCTGAATGGTCTTCGACGGATCGACGACCTTCAGTTTCTGGCCGTTGGCGGTGACTTTGACCTTGTCGGTCGGGACGACCGCGATCATCGAGAACAATGCGCCGAGCGGTCTCCAGCACTGCGAGCAGCCGCAGACGTGATTGAAAAGCACGTCGCTTTCGATCGTCACCTTGACAGGATCGGTCGTGCACTTGCACACCAACGTGCCGCCCGCATAGCCGGGGGTTCCGGCCTTGACGCCGTTATCTACGGCGGGGTGAATCTTTACAGTCATAATGTCTTCCTTACGTTTAAAGTTAATAAATCGCGACGCTTCGAATCGATTCACCGGAGTGCATCAGTTCAAACGCATCGTTGATTTTTTCCAGCGGCATGGTGTGCGTGATCAAGTCATCAATATTGATCTTGCCATCCATGTACCAATCGACGATCTGCGGAAGCTGCGTGCGGCCACGAACGCCGCCGAACGCCGATCCCTTCCATACGCGGCCCGTGACGAGCTGAAACGGCCGAGTATGTATTTCCTTGCCGGCGGCTGCGACGCCGATGACCACCGAGACGCCCCAGCCGCGGTGGCAGCATTCGAGCGCCTGACGCATCAATTCGACGTTGCCGATGCATTCGAAGCTGTAGTCGGCGCCGCCCTTCGTGAGTTCGACGATGTGCGCGACCAGATCGCCGCCCACTTCCTTCGGGTTGACGAAATGCGTCATGCCGAATTTCTCGGCCAGCTCCTTGCGCTTCGGATTGATGTCGACACCGACGATCATGTCGGCGCCGGCCAACCGCGCGCCCTGGACGACATTCAGGCCGATGCCGCCCAAACCGAAGACCACCACGTTGGATCCGGGTTCGACTTTCGCCGTGTGAATGACCGCGCCGATACCCGTGGTCACGCCGCAGCCGATGTAGCATACCTTGTCGAACGGGGCATCTTCGCGAATCTTGGCCACCGCGATTTCGGGCATGACCGTGAAATTCGAGAACGTCGAGCATCCCATGTAGTGATGGATCAGTTCCTTGCCGATCGAGAACCGGCTGGTTCCGTCGGGCATCAACCCCTTGCCCTGGGTCGCGCGGATCGCGGTGCAGAGATTGGTCTTGTGCGAGGTGCACGATTTGCACTCGCGGCACTCCGGCGTGTACAGCGGTATGACATGATCGCCTTTCTTGACCGATTTAACGCCCGGTCCCACGTCGACGACGATGCCGGCACCCTCGTGACCGAGAATGGCGGGAAACAAGCCTTCCGGATCGGCGCCCGAACGCGTGAATTCGTCGGTATGGCAGATGCCGGTGGCCTTGATTTCGACCAATACTTCACCGGCGCGAGGCCCTTCCAGATCGACCATGGCGATCTCGAGGGGCTTGCCGGCCGCGTAGGCAATTGCAGCTTTGGTTTTCATAAATTTCCATCTGTAGCGGGAGATTTGACATGGCCGGTCTGGTCGACCAGCGGTACTTTATAGCTCAGCAATATCGAATCGATCTGGGGGCGATGCCCCGAAATCCAGGTGTCCAGGGTGTCCTTCCAGGGCTTTTCACCCTGGCGTAATCCCATCGATATCTCGTAATCGAACTTGATCGCCGGGTCGGGCGCGAACGGAACAGCACGCCACTGCGGGTCTCCCTTGCGCTGTTCCACCAGCATGCCGGCGATCGGACCCCAGAGGATGCCGGCGTCGATCTGGCCGGCCGCGAGGGCGCGCTCGATGGTGCGGGCCGGCGACTCCTCGATGTCGCCATTTTGATGCGTGAAAACGGCAGCGTGGTCCATGAGGCCGTTCTTCAGAACCCAATCCGCTCCAGGCGACTTGGTGAAAATGCCGATGCGCAGCGCCTTGAGCTTGTCCGGCGGCAACTTGAGGATGTCGTCCGCCATGTGCAACGAGTTCAGATCCGGGCGCGCCGCAAAGATCAAGGAATACGTCGAATGCATGTAAGGCTGCGTGGTTGCCGTGAGTTCGTAATCCTTTGGTACACCGATGATGAGATCGCACTTATATTGCTGAGATTGCTCGTCTTTCAAGCGCAGCGTGTTGCGAATGAAGCCCATGCGCTGTGGAAAGTACGTGTATTCCACCTTCAGCTTGAGGTCGTGTGCCAGCGCCTCGGCGATCTTGTTCTCGTAACCCTCGCCCTTGTCGTTCGACAAGGGGAGGTTCGAAGGATCGGCACACACTTTGAGCGTACCGTCCGCCTGCGAGGCCGACGCCTGCAGCGTGCAGGCTGCCAGGCAGGAACCCATCAAAACGGCCATGCCGCGTCGCCGGCTGATCGCTTTGTTCATCATTGAGTGATGGGAAATAGATGGCCAGGTTTGATGGCGCCGTCCGAACGGCCCTTGAGATAGGCATACAGGCCTTCCCAATTCTTCTGCATCATGTCGCTGGCGCCCCAGGGGGGCATGCCCTTCTCAGGACGGCCGTTGATGACGGTCGTGTGAAAATCTTCTTTCGACAATGTTTTGAGCGAGTTGACCAGCGAGGGGCCCACAAGGCCTTCCTGCTCGGCACCATGGCATCGCTCACAGGCCAGTGCCCGCCAGGTCTTCCATCCCTCGAGGGTTTTCTGATCGACTTTCGTCCCGTCTTGAACGGTGTAAGGCGTTGCGGCCGCCGCCTGCGCCGTGTCATCGGTCCGACCGGCCACGAGGGCGACCGCGGACAAAACTGCAATCGACAAACCCGAAACATACCGACTCATTAAGTGTCTCCATCGCGAAAAAATGCCGCGTGCAGGGCACGCGGCACTTCCATTACGTCGTCTGAACTATCTACTGAACGTTGTTGGCGCTTTTGCTGGTGCCGCTGCCGTCAGGCAGGGCGAAAATGAACAGCGATCCGCCGAGCGTCGTGTACTTGGCCAAATCCTTGTAGCCACCCACCGCCCCCAGGCCTTCATGGCCTTCGGTCAAGCCCGCCGCCATGCCGATGCCGGCCCAGCCGCCGATGCCGGAATAGACGCCGACATATTGCTTGCCGTTATAGACGTAGGTGAACACGTTGCCGATGATCCCGGACGGGGTCTTGAACTTCCACAGTTCCTTGCCATCCTTGATGCTGACGGCCTTGAGGTACCCCTCGAGCGTACCGTAGAAGGCGATGTCGCCCGCGGTCGTGAGCGCACCGGACCACACCGAGAATTTCTCGGGATCGGACCAGACGATCTTGCCCTTTGCCGGGTCCCAGGCGATGAAGTTGCCCATGCCGCCATGGCTGTTCGGCGTCGGATACATCGTCAAGGTCGCACCCACATAGGGCTGGCCCGCCGTGTATTCGATCTGGAATGGCTCGTACGTCATGCATACGTGATTGGTGGGCGCATAGATCAGGTTGGTCTTCGGGTCGAAGCTCGAGGGCTGCTCGTCCTTCGAACCCAGTGCGGCCGGGCAGATGTCCTTCACGTCGACGTCCGGTCCGGTGACTCCGGGCGCGTATTTCGCGTCGACGATCGGCCGGCCGGACTTCATGTCGACCTTACTGGCCCAGTTCACGTTCGGATCATATTTCTCCGCCACCAGCAACTCGCCGGTGACCCGGTTCAACGTGTAACCGAACCCGTTGCGGTCCAGATGCATGATGGCAGGAACGGTCTTGCCGTCCATCGGGAGGTCGGCCAGGATCATCTCGTTGACACCGTCATAGTCCCACTGGTCATGCGGGGTCATCTGATAGACCCATTTCGCCATGCCGGTGTTGAGGTCACGCGCCCACATGGTCATGGACCATTTGTTGTCGCCCGGGCGCTGGCTCGGGTTCCAGGTGCCCGGATTGCCCGATCCGTAGTACACCAGGTTCAGCTTCGGATCATAGGCATACCAGCCCCAGGTGGTGCCGCCGCCGAGTTTCCACTGATCGCCCTTCCAGGTCTTCAGCGAGGAGTCCTTGCCGATCGGCGCCATCTTGCCGTTGGTCCAGGTCATCGTCTTGGCCGGATCGACCAGTAGTTGGTCGTCGGGACCGGTGCTCCACCCCGTCCAAAGCTTCTTGCCGGTTTTGATGTCGTAGGCCAAGATGCGTCCGCGCACACCAAATTCACCGCCGGAGATGCCGGTCATGACGACATCCTTGAACACGTGCGGGGCGTTGGTGTTGGTCTCGCCGATCTTGGGATCACCGTTCTTCACGGTCCAAACGACCTTTCCCGTCATCGCGTCGAGCGCCACCAAGGTGGTGTCGGCCTGCTGCAGGAAGATCTTGCCGTCGCCATAGGCCAGACCACGGTTCACCGTGTCGCAACACATGACGGGAATGACCTGCCCGTCCTGTTTGGGCTCGTATTTCCACCTGTAGGTTTGGTCAGCCAGGTTGATCGCGAACACGTTGTTCGGGAACGGTGTGTGGATGTACATGGTGTTGCCGATGACGAGCGGTGAGCCCTCATGGCCGCGCAACACACCGGTGGACATCGTCCAAGCCACCTGCAGACCTTTCACATTGGACGCATTGATCTGATCCAAGGTGCTGTAGCGATGATTCGCATAATCGCCGGCTTGCGAGGCCCAATCGGACGGATTGGCCATGGCCGTTTCGGTGTCCGTCGCCGCTGCAATCCCACTTAGGCATAATGCAGTCGATACAACCAAGCCGCCCACAATGGGGCGGGCGTAAGTCATTTTCATATAGAGTCCCTCATCTTGAGTTTCGATATTTAACCAACCAATCCTAAGAATCCCCTTAAAAACCTTTGCCTCGAATCAACGGGAGCGCGACGACGTGAAACTGCAATACTTATGCCATGTGACCGCCATGCTCGGCAGCTTTGGACTTATGATGTCGAGTGCGTCTGCCGGACCCGTGGACGAAGCTGCGCCCACGCATTATTACCCCACGCTGGCGCGGGTTGAATACGTCAATCAATGCATCGAGAGCCACGGAGGAAAGCTGGCGGCGCTGTATCAATGCTCGTGCGCCATCGATCGCATCGCGAATACGTTGAACTACGAAGATTACGTCGAAGCAACCACCTTCATCAAGAATGCGACCATGCCCGGCGAGGGCGGCGGAGAGTTTCGCGACTCGGAGCGCGGGCGAAAGCTGGTCAAGAGCTACCACGAGCTCGAATCCGACGCACTGCGAGGCTGCGGCATGAGTCGCTGATGAACAGTCGAATCGCCACGATGCCGAGTGTGAAATCGCTTCTCCCACGAAACTATTATGCGCCTTTTCGATGCCGTTCCGTGAAACTCGCTTGACGCAGTCGACCATGCGTGCCATTTGTGGCACATGTTGCGCGACGGTTGCCAGGCCTGCCTCACCTATTTGACATTTTTGCGGCGGATCGCGATGCTGCTTCCCGCCCACAAGAATATAATTTATAGCTAAATATTGGCGGCTGGCCTTGAGGGGGGAGATCCCATGTCGATCCAGATTGAATCCCAGCACGCGGCAACCGTCGTTGGCTTCGTGCGCGGCGAGCCCGGTCTCGCCGCAGAATCCTCCATCAGCTCGGCGATCGGGGCCTCATGGCGCCGCTGCATGATCGATTACTCGCTGGATCCCGGTCGCGACCAGGAGCCGTTCGTTCTCGATTTGCACACGCTGCAGGCGTATCGAGCACGTCATGAGCACCTCATCCAGGTGGCTTCCGCCGAAATCGACTGGCTCTACGACCATATTGCCATGTCCGGATGCGCGTTGCTGTTGACGGACGCGGGGGGCATCGTGCTGTACGAAAAAGCCGACCCAACCATTTTGCAAACGTTTCGGGCGGCGGGATTGCAACTGGGTGCCGACTGGAGCGAGTTGCGGCAGGGTACCAATGGGATGGGCACCTGCATCGCGGAGAATCGTCCCGTCATCGTGCATCGGGATGAACATTTTCGCTCCTGTCATATCGGCCTTTCGTGCACCGCCGCGCCCATCCACGACCCGGACGGCTCGCTGGTCGCGGTATTGGATGCCTCGACCTTGAATGCGCAGGGCACCCGCGAGAGCCAGACGCATGTCATGGCCTTGGTCCATCTATCGGCGAAGCTCATCGAAAAGTGCCTGTTCCTCCGGCATTTCCAGCGCAGCAGCGTGCTGCGCTTTCATGCGCGACCGGAATTCGTGAATTTGCAACATGACGGGGCGCTCGCGCTCGCGAGCGACGCCACGGTGATTGCGGCCGATGAAATGGCCCTGCGGCTGCTGGGCGTTGCGCAACGACGCGATCTCATCGGGCGCCGCATCGATGAGATATTCGACATGCGTGCTGAAGAAATCATGGATCCCGTCGCACCGAGCGCCGTGGGGCTGTGGCCGGTACGGGATGCCCTCTTGGGAAGGCGCTACTTTGCCAGTTTGAGCAATGAATCCACGGATGTCGGGTTCTCGAAGTATCGGATTCCGAGTCCCCGTGGCCCGGATGTCTTGCAGCTCACGCCACCCGAAGCCACCAAGGACATGCCGACGCTCGAAGATCTGGCCGGAGAAGATCCGCAGATGCTGCGCATCGTACGCAGCGCGCGACGCGTCGCAGGGTCGGCAGTCTCGGTGATGATCCAGGGTGCCACCGGCACGGGCAAGGAATTGTTTGCACGGGCGCTGCATATGGCGAGCGCCAGGGCGCCCTTCGTGGCGCTCAATTGCGCCGCGATTCCCGAGTCCCTCATCGAAAGCGAATTGTTCGGCTACAAGTCCGGTGCCTTCACCGGCGCGCGGCGCGAGGGCATGAAAGGCACCATCCTGCAGGCATCGGGTGGCACGTTGTTTCTGGACGAGATCGGCGACATGCCGCTCGGTTTGCAGACACGGTTGCTGAGAGTGCTGGAGGAGCACGAGGTCGTGCCCCTCGGTTCCGACAAGCCGATGAAGGTCGATCTTCGCGTGGTGTGTGCGTCGCATCAAAACCTCCGCAGCATGATCTCGCGGGGCCTGTTTCGCGAGGACCTCTACTACCGGTTGAATGGCATCACGCTGGAGCTGCCGCGACTCGCCGAGCGCACCGACAAGGAGCAATTGATCAGGAAGCTTCTGAGCGCAGAAACCAGCGACGGTCGGCCGGTTGCCATCGAGATGGACGCTTTCCAGCGTCTGATGGATTACGACTGGCCCGGCAATATTCGCGAGCTGCGCAACGTGATTCGCACCGCCCTCGCAATTTGCGACGGCGGGGTCGTGCGGCTCAGGGATCTGCCGAGCGAAGTGCGCACCGGCGCGGTGGGCGGCACTGCGGCAAGCCGGTCCGAAGAACCGGCCTCGTACGACGGACACTCATTGTCGCCCATCGAAGCGGCGGAGCGACAGGCGCTCGTCAAGGCCATCCGCGACACCGAAGGCAACATGGCACGCGCTGCGACTTTGTTGCAGGTCAGCCGCAGCACCCTTTACCGGCGTTGTCGCCGTTTGCACATCACGCATCGAGTTCTCTAGACCTGGCATGCAACCTGCTTGCAGCAGGGGATGGACCATGGGCAATATGTCCGGCTGGCGCCGGGAATCCAGCTGAGTTCGGAGAGCGAGCACCCGCAGGCCATGCTTTTGATGCGGGCCGCCGGAGCGGTGCATCTGAATCAACATGCGGTCGCCATCCTGGAGCTGTGCGATGGGTCGCGCAGCCGAGATCGCGTGGTCGTCGATGCGATGCTCCGCGCGCCGGGCTCCCTTCGTGCGGCGGACGTCATCGAATTTCTCGATGCGGCGCAGTCGCGAGGATGGATCATCGAAGGCGAGTGATCTGGATCGTATTCGGCGAGTAGTGCATTGCAGCCCGCACCCACCCCTCCGGATTTTCGGGACGCCGTCGGCCGCGGTGCAACCTTCTATTTCACGCTGGACGAGCCGGGCGCCCCGCTCTTAGCGTGGCAGTCCTCGGCCGTGGCATGATTGGATTCGGTGGGGTAGAGCGCGATCAGCCTGCGCATGACCCCGTTGGTCCAGCCGAACCCGTCCTGGGCCGGGTACTCGCCGCCGCCGCCGCGGCGTCCCGTGTCGACCACATCGTATTTTTCCACGAGTTTGCCGCTGTCCTGGTACACCCGGTTGACGCCGCTCATCCAGCGGCAGGCAATGTCGGCAGCGAACTCGGATCGGCCGTACCGGCGCAAACCGTCGATGGCTATCCATTGCAGCGGCGCCCAGCCATTGGGAGAGTCCCATTGCTGACCCGTCTCCAACGGGGTGGTGACGATTCCGCCCGATGTCAGCAAGGTATGTTGGGCGGCGCGGGCGACGGCTTCCGCCTGGGGTTGCGCGGCCATGCCAACGAACAGCGGATAGAGCGTCGCGGCCGACACCCGGGCGATGCGTTCGCGGCGCGTCCAACGGTAATCGAAGTACACTCCTGCGTGCTGATCCCAGAGATTGCGATCGACGGCGCTGCGGCGCCTCGACGCACGGCCCTCGAAGTCACGGGCGCAATCCCCGTCGCCGGCCCGAGTACAACCGGCTGCGATGGCATTCTCCAGGCCGAACATCAGGCTGTTCAGATCGATGGGAACGATTTCCGTGGTGTCCATGGAGGCGCGATCGCGTCCGTCGGCAAACCAGCGGGAGCCGAAATCCCAACCGCTCTCGGCAGCCGCGCGGATGTCGCGATAGAGTTGGTGCGGCTCGCGCCCGCTTTCGCGGGCCAATTCGGTATCTTCCCGATAGGATTCGTCGCGCGGGGTATCGCGATCGTCCCAGTACCGGTTGACGATCGAACCATCGGTCAGGACGACGACGCGGCGCCGGGCTTTGCCGCGGCCGAGGCCCAGTGCACCCTGCATCCAAAATGCATACTCGCGCCGCAGTTGCGGCAGGTAGCGGGCGTAGGCCTGCGACGGGTCATCGGCCGACAGCAGCGCCACCATTTCGAAGAAGAAGGGTGGTTGCGATCGGCTGAGATAATAGGAGCGGCCGCCGTTCGGGATGTGCCCGTAGGTGTCGATCAAGAAGGCAAAGTCGCCCACCATGTCCTGCGCGAGGTCGGTCCGGCCGCTCTGCACCAGACCCAGCATCGTGAAATACGAATCCCAATAGTACATTTCGCGAAAGCGCCCGCCCGGCACGACATAGGGGCGCGGCAACGGCAACAGCGATGAAAATGGCGGCGCCGACGTGGTGGTGCGCGTCAAGGGGTTCCAAAGTTGATCGATGTGCACCGTGATCGACACCTTCCCGGGCGCCGCCGCCGGCGGCGAGATCGGCGGCGGCACGATGAAATGGTCCTCGACGAACCGTTTCAGTTGTTCCGGCGATCGCGGCTTTTGCGCACGGTAGTCCGCCATGATGCGGGCCGGTGCTTCCCGCGGCACGGTATCGGCAAATTCCTTGCCGTCGGCAAAGACCCGGGCCATTTGCACGGCGACGAACAGTTCCTGGAACACGACTTGCGGTGGGTCCGGATAGGGAGCCTGGGCTTCCCGCGCGTCTGTCGGCGTCGACATGATGAGCGCGCCGGCCATGAGCGCACCACTCACGCCAAGCAGGATGACGGATCCGGGTCGACGATTGAACCAGCTGTGCTTCATGATTTTCCGTTCGCAGCTACAGGTGCAGGGCCGCCCGATGACGGAAGATCTGATTCAGGAACCACTCGTGTCGCTTGTCTGCCATGCGGGGAGCGGAGTCTACCCTTGGTCGCCCGGGGCCGGCAGCGTATAATTGGGTCTTCCCCCCCTTTGTGCCGCATCGCATGAGCGCCGTCGAATCATTTCATCCCGCCGTCGCCGCGTGGTTCACGCGGACTTTTGCTGCGCCCACCGCGGCGCAGGCGCTCGCGTGGCCGGCGATCCAGGCGGGACGGGACGTGCTGGTCGCGGCGCCCACGGGCTCGGGTAAGACGCTGGCGGCCTTTCTCGCGGCGATCGATCAGCTGGTCAAGGAGGGGATCGCCGGAACGCTGCCGGATGAGACGCGAGTTCTCTACATCTCGCCCCTGAAAGCCCTGTCCAACGACATACACCGCAACCTCGACGCGCCGCTCGCCGGCATACGCGAGGAGTTGGCCGCGCGCGGCATGCAGGACGTGGACGTGCGCACGGTCGTGCGGACCGGTGATACCTCCCAGACCGATCGCGCGCGCATGCGGCGCAGACCGCCCCACATCGTCGTGACCACGCCGGAGTCCTTGTACGTGCTGCTCGGATCGGCTTCGGGTCGCGAGATGCTGTCGACCTGCCGAACGGTGATCGTCGATGAAATTCACGCCGTGGCCGGCAACAAGCGGGGCGCGCATCTGGCGCTGTCCCTCGAGCGACTCCAGGCGGTCGCGGGAAGGCGCATCGTCCGCGTGGGTTTGTCGGCGACCCAGACACCGATCGAGGAGGTCGCACGCTTCTTGATCGGGTCGAATCGGCCGTTGAGCGATTGCGTGATCGTCGACAGCGGCCATTCACGGAGCCGGGATCTGGCCTTGGAACTGCCGCCGGCCCCGCTCGAGCCCGTCATGTCCGGGGAGGTGTGGACGCAGGTCTACGACCGGCTAGCGGAACTCGTTCTGGAGCATCGAACGACCATCGTATTCGTCAACACCCGACGGCTGGTGGAACGAATCGCGCGGCACCTGTCCGAACGCCTTGGTGTGGAACACGTCGCCGCCCATCATGGCAGCCTCGCGAAGGAGCGCCGCTTCAAGGCGGAGCAACAGCTGAAGCGCGGGGAGCTGAAAGTGTTGGTGGCCACTGCGTCGTTGGAACTGGGTCTGGACATCGGCGATGTCGATCTCGTCTGTCAGATCGGCTCGACCCGCTCGATCAACGCGTTCCTGCAGCGCGTGGGCCGCGCGGGGCATGCGGTCGGCGGCACGTCCAAAGGCCGATTGTTTCCGCTCTCCCGCGACGAGTTGGTGGAGTGCGCCGCCTTGTTGGATGCCGTTCGCCGCAGCGAGCTGGATCGTCTCGTCATACCGCGCAATGCGCTCGATGTGCTCAGCCAGCAGATCACGGCCGAGGTTGCCGCGCGCGAATGGTCCGTGGATGCATTGTTCGAGCTGATGCGGGGCGCCCATTCCTATCGAGACCTGCGGCGCGCGGATTTCGACGATTGTGTGCGCATGCTCGCGCAGGGCTTCAGCACGCGGCGCGGGCGCCATGGCGCATTGATCCATCATGACGCCGTCAACGGCGTGCTGCGACCGCGCAAGGGCGCGAGGCTGACGGCCATCACATCCGGTGGCGCCATTCCCGACAATGCCGATTACAAGGTGATGCTCGAACCCGAGGGGTTTTCGGTGGGCACGGTCAACGAAGACTTCGCCGTGGAGAGTCTGCAGGGAGATATCTTCCAACTCGGCAACACCTCGTACCGCATCCTCCGGGTCGAGCGCGGCACCGTGCGGGTCGAGGATGCACAGGGTCAGCCGCCTTCCATCCCCTTTTGGTTGGGCGAGGCGCCCGGCCGCAGCGACGAGCTGTCCGTGGCCGTGTCGCGATTACGGGCGGAGATCGGACACCGACTCGAGACGGATGGCGGCTCCGCGCATCGTTGGCTCGCGGAGGAGGTCGGCATCGGCGAGATCGCGTCCGCCCAGGTGATCGATTATCTGGCGGCGGGGCGGGCGGCGCTGCATGCGCTGCCGACGCACGACACCATCATTTTCGAGCGCTTCTTCGATGAATCCGGCGGGATGCAGCTCGTCATTCATTCCTCGTTCGGCAGCCGCATCAATCGCGCCTGGGGTCTGTCCCTGCGCAAGCGGTTCTGCCGCACCTTCAACTTCGAGTTGCAGGCCGCTGCGACCGAGGATCACATCGTGCTGTCGTTGACGCACGCCCACAGCTTCGAGCTGACCGACGCGGCGCGGTATCTGCATTCGAACACGGTTCGCCAGGTGTTGATTCAGGCGCTGTGCGCGGCGCCGATGTTCACGGTCCGCTGGCGTTGGACCGCGGGCATCGCGCTCGCGCTGCCGCGGTTTCGCGGCGGCAAGAAGGTGCCGCCGCAGATCGCGCGCATGAATGCGGAAGATCTGCTGGCGTCGACGTTTCCCGATCAAGTGGCCTGCGCGGAGAATCTCCCCGGCGAGATCGAGGTGCCCGATCATCCGTTGGTGAAGCAAACCGTTCGCGACTGCCTCGAAGAGGCGATGGACATCGACGCATTCGAGCAACTGCTGCGCCGCCTGGAAGGCGGTCAGATTCGCATCATCGCGCGCGATCTGACGGAGCCGTCGCCGCTCGCGCTCGAAGCGCTCAACGCGCGTCCGTATGCCTATCTCGACGATGCCCCCCTGGAGGAACGACGCACCCAGGCGGTGATGGGCCGGCGCTGGATCGATGCGGCCTCGGCAGCCGACATCGGCAGGCTGGATCCGGCGGCGATCGCCCGCGTGCGCGACGAGGCTTGGCCCGACGCGGGGACCGCCGACGAGTTGTGCGATGCATTGTCCTGGCTGACTTTCCTGACGGATGCCGAGGTCCGGTCCCGGGAGGGGTGGCCGCGGCTGATCGACGATCTGGTCGCTCAGCGCCGGGTGCTGCGCGTCGTGGGGGCTGCGGATGCGATTCTCTGGGTGGCCGCCGACAGGCACTCGCTGTTCGCGCCGCAGGTGCCGGCATCACCGCACGCCCTGGTCGACATCGTGCGGGGGCGTCTCGAGGGTCTGGGACCCGTCACGGTTGCCGCGGTTGCCGAATCGCTGCATCTACCCGTCGCGGCGGTGAGCGCGGCGTTCACGGCGCTCGAGTTGGAGGGCTTTGCCTTGCGCGGCCGGTTCACTTCGGTCGACGCCGGGGAAGAATGGTGCGAGCGGCGCCTGCTCGCGCGCATTCATCGGTACACGGTCAAGCGGCTGCGGGCTGAAATCGAGCCGGTGCAGGCTCGGGATTTTCTGAGATTCTTGTTCGACTGGCAACGGGTGCTGCCCGGGGCACGCATGCAGGGCCCGGACGCGGTTGCCGCGATCCTCGCCCAGCTGGAGGGGTTCGAGGCGCCGGCCGCGGCGTGGGAGAGCGACATCCTTCCGGCGCGCGTCTCGGAATACGACCCGCATTGGCTGGATGAGCATGGCCGGGCGGGGCGGTTCGCATGGGTGCGGCTGGCGGCTAGAAAGGCCGAGGCCGACAAGGGGGCCGGACCGATACGCTCGACACCCATCGCGATGCTGGCCAGACGCAACGTACATGCCTGGTCGGTCCTGACCGAATCTCATGATCCCGCCCGGCTGAGTTCCAGGCCGCGAGCGGTGTTCGACTTCATCCGCGAACGGGGCGCCTCGTTCTTCGACGACATTGCGGACGGCGTGCGGATGTTGCCGGTGGAAGTCGAGGAAGCACTGGCCGACCTCGTCGCCCTGGGGCTGGTGAACTCGGACAGCTTCGGGGGCCTGCGGGCGCTTCTGGTGCCGACCAGCCAGCGCAACAAGATGGCATCCCGCGCACGGCGGGGGCGTCGCCCGACGCTGTTCGGCATGGCCGATTCGGGCCGATGGGCCATCGTGCGGCGCGATGCGTCGATCCTGCCGCGTCCTGACGACGCGGCGGTCGAACAGGTGGTGCGCACCCTGTTGCGACGTTGGGGCATCATTTTCTGGAAGCTCCTGGTGCGCGAGGCCGATTGGCTGCCCGCATGGCGCGACGTCCTGGCGTGCTGCCGGCGTCTGGAGGCGCGCGGCGAAATACGCGGTGGACGATTCATTGCGGGTTTTGCCGGTGAACAGTACGCGAGTGCCGACGCGGTGGGATTGCTGCGCGAGGTGCGGCGGCGCCCGCCGACGCTTCAATACGTTGCGGTATCGGGCGCCGATCCGCTCAATTTGGCGGGCATCGTGACGCCGGGTGCCCGGCTGGCCTCCCTGACCGGCAATCGCTTGCTCTACCGTGACGGCCTGCCGATCGCCTCATTCGCCGCGGGCGAAATCGTCTTCCGCGAAACGCTCGATCCTCGGGAACAATGGGAAGCGCGCAATGCCCTGCTGCGGCGGGCGTCGCTCGACGCGTCGCCCGACGCGTTGCTCGGCGTGGACGATATCCCTTAACCGGTGGGCTGCACCGTGTCGGTTTCCCGCGCCGCGAGCGGGCTCCCGTCGAGATCTCCGAGCAGCTCGACCAGGGCGACCAACGCTTTCCACACGCTCGAATCCGTATGTTCCGCATGAGCGGTGGCCGCGACAAGACTGGTCATTTCCAACATGCTCGCGGCCTTCGCGAGATCGGGAAAGTCGAAGGTTGCCGCCGCCCCCTGCAATCGATGGGCTCGAAAGTTCAAGTCATCGAAGATCCGGCCAGGACATTCCTCCGCCCGAGCCAACGCGGCGCTCAAGGTCACGAAATGCACGCGCTCGCTTTGCAATCGGATCAGGAAGAGCCGGTTGAGGTCGTCGGCCGTCGCCGTGGACGTGAACGAGGGAGCATCGTTGCGTCGTCGGTATTTAATCGATCCCACGGGTTTCTCCTCGCTTGCTCGCATAGAGATTGCGATCGGCCACATGCAACAGATTCTGGACCGCGGAGGGGCCGATCGGCACGTGCGGGGGCTCGACAGCGGTGACACCGACGCTCGCCGTGTAACTCACCGATCCAGTGCTGGTCGACACCGGCAACGACGCAAGGAGCTGGCGCATTTTTCGCGCGACGATGTTCGCGCCCGCAAGCGGGGTCTCGGGAAGCACGATCACGAATTCGTCTCCGCCGGTGCGGGCCAGCCAGTCGCCGGCCTTGCGCAGGCAGCTCGTGGCCCGGGCGACGAAGGACTGAAGCACGAGGTCGCCGGCCTGATGGCCGTATTGATCGTTGACCAATTTGAACTCATCGATGTCGCAGCTCAATATGGCGAGCGGATGATCGTGACGCCGGCATCGGGCCAGCTCGCGCGGAAGGGTTTTCACCAGGTAACGCAGGTTGTGAGCGCCGGTGAGCGGATCGGTGGTTGCGAGTCGCCGATTCTCCCGGTCGCTGGTGCGCAGCGACTGCTCCACCTGGGTGATGCGCCGCCCGATCTCGATGCGCGCGAGTATTTCCTCGACCGGCGCCCCTTTGAGAACATAGTCGTCCGCGCCCGCCGCCAAGCCCGTGAGGATGTCCTGTTTGCTGTCGCGCACCGTCAGCAGCACGACATAGATGTAGTTCTCGTAGCAGGCGGTCCGCAGGTAACGACACAGGGCCAGGCCGTCCATGTCCGGCATCTGCCAATCCGTCAACACGATCTGACAGGGCGCGCCGCTCAAGACTCGCAACGCTTCTTCGCCGGAGGCGGCGACTTCGACGTCGAAGTTTGTCATTCGGAGCAACGCGGCCAGACGGGCGCGGATCAAGTCATCGTCATCGACGACCAGCACCCTGCATGCGGGCAGCGATTGCAGGTGATGCAACAGAATCGTGTCATGAAGATCGGCACGCGAATCGTCGAGGCTCGCTGCATAGATTTCCGGACGCATGGGCGCAAGATTACACAGCCCCGGCGCCGTGTTCGTGGAACGCGGCACATTTGGCGGATGGTGCGTCGCGAAGTTGGGGTCAGGGGCGCGGCGCGGACCACCCGCCGCCCAGGGCCTCGATCAACGCGACGCTCGCCTGGAGCCGATCGGACAGCACCGTCAACGCCGTCTCTTCGCTGCTGAGGCGCGTGGTCTGTGCCGTAATCACGCTGCTGTAGGGCACGGTTCCGGCCTTGTACTGGTTCAGCGTGAGGCGCTCAGCCTCCTTGGATGCGGCGACGGCGGCATCCTCGATCACCGCTTGCTGCTCGAGAACCCGCAGCGTCACGATTTCATCTTCGACTTGTTCGAATCCGGCCAGCACCGTCTGCCGGTAGTCGGCGACGCTCGCCTCATAGGCCGCCCGGGCCTGGGCAACCTGGGCGCGCCGCAGTCCGCCGTCGATGATGGTTTCCGCCAATTCCGGGCCGATGGACCAAACTCGATTTGTGGTGCTGATCAGGCGGCTGAACGCGCCGCTGGAGTATTGGTCGGAACCGGAGAGGGTCAGAACCGGAAAGTAAGCCGCCTTGGCGACGCCGATTTGTGCATTGCTGGCCGCCATGCGGCGTTCCGCTTCCGCCACGTCGGGCCGTCTTTCCAACAGCTCGGACGGTACTCCCGCGGGCACCGTCGGCACGTCGTTTCTCATCGACGACGTCGCCACGCCGAAGACTGCCGGCTGCTGGCCGACCAGCACCGCGATGGCATGTTCCAAAATGGCGCGCTGGATTTTCGCGTTCACCTGCTGCGCCTGGCTGTTGAGCAGTTGCGTCTGTGCGCTCACGACATCGGCTTTGGCGGCGACGCCGAACTTGTAGCGGCTTTCGGTGATTTTCAGGGACAGTTGTTCGGCGACGACGATGTCGTCCAAGATCCGCTGCAGCTGATCCTGCGCGCGCAGTTGGAAGTAGTCGGTCGCGAGGGTGGCCTGGGCCGACAGTTTCGCCGCCGCGAGCGCCGCGTTGCTCGCCTGGGCGGAGGCGCGATCGCTCTCGACGGTGCGGCGAATCTGTCCCCAGATATCCAGCGTCCAATTCGCGCTCAAGGCGCCGACCACGGTGGTCCTCGCGGGTGCGTCGCCGATCGCACCGCGCTGCGGCCCGATGCTGCCCGCGATGGTCGGCCAGAAGCCGGCACGCGCCTGGGCGACCAGCGCCTGCGCCTGATCGAACGCGGCCAGGGCGGATTTGACGTTCTCGTTCGAGATGTCGATTTGTGCCTCGAGCTTTCCCAACTCGTCATCGCCGTAGATGTTCCACCAGGGGCCGCGGCTCAATACATCGTTGGGCTCGCTGGGCTTCCAACCGCCCGTCTCCTTGAATGTCTCCGTCGTCTCGAATTTCGGCCGGTGATAGTCGGGTCCGACCGCGCAGGCCGTCAGGAGCGAAATGCCACAGGCGATGGAGGACAAACGATGGCGGATATTCAAGTGGCAGGCTCCAGCATGGGGCTTCTGCCGCTCCCGCGCGACGTCGGCGGGGCGTATTTTCCCTGCTTGAGATGCTTCCAATAACGATGCACGTACAGGTAAACCACCGGCGTGGTGTACAAGGTCAACAACTGACTGACGATCAAGCCGCCGACGATCGAGATGCCGAGCGGACGGCGCATTTCGGTGCCGTCACCGGCGGCGATCGCGAGCGGCAACGCGCCGGCGATGGCCGCGCAGGTGGTCATCATGATGGGCCTGAACCGCAGGGAACAAGCATGAGCGATGGCCGCTCGCGGATCCATGCCGAGCGTGCGCTCCGCCTCCAGCGCGAAGTCGACCATCATGATGGCGTTCTTCTTGACGATGCCGATCAGCAGCAGAATGCCGAGAAACGCGATCAGGCTGAACTCCGTGCCCGTCGCAAGGAGGGCGAGGAGCGCCCCCACCCCGGCCGAGGGCAGAGTCGAGAGGATCGTCAAGGGTTGGCTGTAGCTCTCGTACAGCACGCCCAGCACGACGTAGATGGCGAGAAGCGCCGCCGCCAGCATCATGGGGGTGTTGCTGTTGCTCTGCTGGAACAGGCGCGCGGTGCCGTAGGTGCCGCCGTGAATGCTGATGGGAACATGGATCTCACTCATCTTTTTCTCGATCGCGGCGAGCGCGGTGCCCAGCGATTCCTTTTCCGGCAGGTTGAACGAAATGGCGGTCGATACCGACGTGCCCGTGTGATTGACGCTGACCGGTGTGGTCCCGGTGGCGAAATGGCTGAACGCCGCAAACGGCACCACGGTCTCCGCCGCCACGCTGACCGCCGTGCCGGTCGAGGTGTTGCCGCGGCCGGCGTTTGCCAGGGAGTTGAGCGCAGCATTGCGCGCCGCATCGCCTGCCACGGCGGCGGCGGATGCCGCGGTCGAAGTCGAGCCGGCGACCGTGGCGGCGGACGTGCTGGTGGTGGTGGTGCCCGCCACCGCCTGGGTGCTTTGCGTCCCGCTGACGGCGCCGCCCGACGTGCTCAGATACAGCTCCTTCAACACGTCGGGGCTTTCCAGGTACTGCGGCGCGATCTCCATGACGACGTGGTATTGCTGCGGGCTGAAGGGATTGTAAATGTTGGAAACCTGGGACTGGGCAAACGCATCAGCCAGCGCGTTGTCGATCTGGACGGCCGTGAGCCCCAGCTGCGATGCCGTGTCGCGGTCGACGATCAGTCGCGCCTCGAGACCGCCCGGCTGCAGGTCGGTATCCACATCCGTCAGTTCCGGCATGTCCTGCAGGGCGGCGCGCAGCTTCTGCGACCAGGTGCGCAGCTCCGTGAGGTCGTCGCCGAGGAGCGTGTACTGATACTGGGAATTCGACGAGCGGCCGCCGCCGCCGCCGATGTCCTGAACCGCCTGCAGGAATGACGACACGCCCTCGACCCGCCCGAGCTTGGGCCGCAGGCGCGCGATGATCTGATCCGCGGAAATGTGCCGCTGGTTGAGCGGTTTGAGCGCGATGGTGAGATTGGCGCTCGCGCCGCCGCCGGGGCCAAAGCCGCCGGCTCCGACGGAACCAGTCACGGTGTTGACGGCGGGATCCTGCTGGACGATCGCGGCGACCTCCTGAAGCTTGCGTTTCATGAACTGAAAGGAGGCGGTCGCGTCGCCGCGGATGCCGCCCTGCAGCTGTCCCGTATCCTGCTGCGGGAAAAAGCCCTTGGGAATGACGATGTACAGGTAGACGTTGAGGGCTATGGTGGCCAGTAGCATCAGCATCATGATGCGCCGATGATGCAAGGACCAATCTAAGGTGCGTTCGTAGCCGCGGCGCATCCGCTCGAATTCGCGGTTGAAGGCGCGAGCGAATCGTGAGTGGCGACGTTCGTTCTCGCGCACCAACAGCAGCGAACACATCATGGGCGTCGTGGTCAGTGAGATCACCAGGGAGATCAAAATGGCCACCGACAACGTCACGGTGAATTCGCGGAAAATCTTGCCGACCAGGCCGCCGGCGAACATGAAGGGGATGAAAACGGCGATCAGCGACAGGCTCATCGAGAGCACCGTGAAGCCCACCTCGCGCGCGCCCAGGATCGCGGCGCTCATCCGCCCCATTCCTGCCTCGATGTGGCGCGTCGTGTTCTCCATGACGACGATCGCATCGTCCACCACGAAGCCCGTGGCGACGGTGAGCGCCATCAGCGAAAAGTTATCGAGCGTGTAGCCTAAGAGATACATGGCCCCGAACGTGCCGATCAAGGACACCGGCACGACCAGCGCCGGGATGATCGCCGCCCGATAGCTGTTGAGAAAGATGTAGACGACCAGAATCACCATGGCCACCGCCAGCAGCAGCGTTTCCTCCACCTGGCGCAGCGAGGCACGGATGGTGATGGAGCGATCGAACGTGACCACGAGGTCGATCTTCGGATCGATGGAGTTCTTCAGTTCGGGCAGTTCCGCCTTCACCGCGTCGATCATCTCGATGACGTTGGCGCCGGGCTGCTGGAACACCTGCACGAAAACGGCCGGCTTGCCGTTGTACAGCCCATAGGTGCGCACGTTTTCGGTGGCGCCGTCCTCCATGTCGAGGACCTGGGCCACATCGCCGAGACGCACCACCGCGCCGTTGCGATTCGCGATGATGAGGCTGCGGTAGGGAGCCGCGTCGCGTGCGTTGTCGTTGGTGTAGATCTGGTAGTGCAGATCGCTGGACTCGATCGAGCCCTTCGGGGCATTGGCGTTGGCGTTGGAAATGGCCGCGCGCACGTCCTGCAGCCCCACGCCGTACTTGGACAGCGCCTGGGGGTTGATCTCCACCCGCACCGCGGGCAACGCGCTGCCGTTGACGTTGACGCCGCCCACGCCTTGAATCTGCGACAGGCGCTGCGAAATGACCGCGTCGGCCGCGTCGTAGATCTGCCCCTGGGTGAGCACATCGGAGGTCATGGCGATGGCCATGACGGGGAACAGCGCACTGTTGATCTTTCGGTACGAGGGATTGCGCGTCAGCGACGAGGGCAGGTCGGCATGGGCGGCGACGATGGCCGCCTGCACGTCCCGCGCGGCGCCGTCGATGTCGCGGTCCACCCCGAAGGTCAGCTGGATGTTGGAGTTCCCGACATTGCTGCTCGAGGTCATGTCGTCGACGTCCGCGATGGCGCCGAGATGCCGCTCCAGCGGCGTGGCCACCGTGCTGGCCATGACCTCCGGACTCGCGCCCGGCAGGGTCGCGGTCACGAAGATCGCCGGCACGTCGATGCGCGGCAGCGGCGCCACCGGCAACAGCATGAACGCCACGATGCCGCACAGGGCGACGCCCACCGTCAGCAGGCTCGTCGCCACCGGCCGGCGGATGAAAGGCGCCGAGATGTTCACGTCGGATCGTCCACGATGGCGCCGCGACCGCGCGCGGTGCCGCGGTGGCGGAAACGCGATGCGATGCGGTCGAACATCAGATAGATCACCGGCGTCGTGAACAAGGTCAGCACCTGGCTCACCAGCAGGCCACCCACGATGCTCACACCCAGGGGATGTCGCAATTCCGAGCCGGTCCCGGTGCCGAACATCAGCGGCAGCGCCCCGAAAATGGCGGCCACGGTCGTCATCAGGATGGGACGAAAGCGCAACAGACAGGCCTGGTAGATCGCCTCGCGCGGCGTCAGACCCTGGTCCCGTTCCGCAACCACCGCGAAGTCGATCATCAGGATCGCATTCTTCTTGACGATACCGATCAACAGGATGATGCCGATGAGCGCGATGATCGTGAGGTCATCCCCGGCCAGCATCAGCGCCAGGAGCGCGCCGATGCCGGCCGACGGCAGCGTCGAGAGAATGGTGATGGGATGAATGAAGCTCTCGTAGAGCACGCCCAATACGATGTACATCACCAGCACGGCCGCGACCAGCAACAATAATTCGTTGTCGAGATTGCTGCGGAACGCCAGCGCCGCCCCCTGAAAGGTGGTCTTGATGCTGGCCGGCAGACCGAGGCTGCGCTCGGTGTTCTCGATCGCCGTCACGGCGGCGCCCAATGAAGCCTCGGGCGCCAGGTTGAACGAGACGGTGGCGGCCGGAAATTGCGCCAGATGATTGATGAGCAGGGGGCGCGTTTCCACGTCGACCTTGACGATGGCCGACAAGGGCACCTGGCCGCCGCCGGCGGTCGGGACGTAGATCGATGCGAGCGAGTCGACCGACCGGTAGGTCGACGGGTCCGCCTCCATGATGACCCGATACTGGTTCGATTGGGTGAAAATGGTGGAGACGATGCGCTGGCCGAATGCATCGTACAGGGCGTTGTCGACGGTGCCGACGCTGATTCCGAGACGCGCGGCGCTGTCCCGATCGATGGTGACGTAAACCGCCAGGCCATTGTCTTCCTGATTGCTGACCACGTCGGCGAGTTCCGCGTGCTCACGCAACGCGGACACGAGTCTGGGCGTCCAGGTCGACAACGCGGCCGGATCGGCGCTTTCCATGGTGAACTGGTACTGGGTTCGGCTGACGGTGTTGTCGAGCGTCAAGTCCTGGACCGGCTGCATGTACAGAGTGACCCCGGCAACGTTCGCGGTCTCGGTGCGCAGACGGCGGATCACCTCGGCGACGTTCGAATTGCGCGCGTCCCGCGGCTTCAAATCGATCAGGAATCGGCCGCTGTTCAAGGTGACGTTGTTGCCGTCCACGCCGATGAACGAGGACAGGCTCTTGACGTCGGGGTCGGTCAGGATGGCCACCGCCAGCGCCTGCTGCCGATCGGCCATGCCCGCATACGAAATCGATTCGCTGGCCTCCGAAACACCCTGGATCAGGCCGGTGTCCTGATCCGGGAAGAAACCCTTCGGTATCGCCACGTACAGACCCGCGGTCACGATCACGGTGGCGGTGGCCACCCACAGCGTGAGCTTCTGACGATCCAGGACCCAGGTGAGCCTGCGGCCATACCATTCCACCACCGCCGCGAACCAGCGACCCGACTCCGGCGCCTTGTCATGGATCGGTCGATGCTTGAGCAGCTTTGCGCACAGCATCGGCACGAGCGTCAGCGACACCACCGCCGAAATCAGGATCGTCACGGCGAGCGTGATGGCGAATTCGCGGAACAGCCGGCCCACGACGTCCTGCATGAAGAGCAGCGGGATGAGCACGGCGATCAACGAAACCGTCAGCGAGATGATGGTGAAGCCGATCTGTCCGGCGCCCTTGAGCGCGGCTTCGAGCGGCGGCTCGCCGAGTTCGATGTAGCGCGAAATGTTCTCGATCATCACGATGGCGTCNNGCGTCGTCGACGACGAAGCCGGTGGCGATGGTCAGGGCCATCAACGACAGGTTGTTCAAGCTGAAATCGGCAAGATACATGATCGCGAATGTGCCGATCAACGACAGCGGCACGGACAGGCTGGGAATGATCGTGGCCGGTATGTCGCGAAGGAACAGGTAGATCACCAGCACCACGAGCAGGACCGAGAGCACCAGTTCGAACTGGACGTCGCTCACGGAGGCCCTGATGGTGGTCGTGCGGTCGGTCAGGACGGTGACGTCGACGCCGGCGGGCATCGATGCCTGCACCATCGGCAGCAGGTCATGGATTCGATCGACCACGTCGACCACGTTGGCCCCCGGCTGGCGCTGCACGTTGACGATCAGCGCGGGGGTCGAGTTCATCCATCCGCCGAGCTTGGCGTTCTCCGCGCCCGACACCAGCGTGGCGACGTCGCGGAGCCGCACCGGTGAACCATTCTTGTAGGCGACCACGACGCTGCCGTAGTCGGGCGCATCCTTGATCTGATCGTTGGTGTTGATGGTATACGCGCTGGTCGGGCCATCGAGCGTGCCCTTGGGTCCGTTCTGATTGGCATTGCTGATGGTGGTGCGCAAATCGTCGATGTTCAAGCCGTAGGCGGCGAGCGAGCGGGGGTTCACCACGACGCGCACGGCCGGCCGCTGGCCGCCGCTGATGCTCACCACCCCGACGCCCTTGATCTGGGAGATCTTCTGGGCGATGCGTGTGTCGGCCAGGTCCTCCACCTCGGTGAGCGGCATCACCTTCGACGTGATGCCGAGCGTCAGCACCGGCGCGTCGGCAGGATTGACCTTGGCGTAGATCGGCGGTGCCGGCAGATCCTGCGGCAGCAGGTTCTGCGCCGCGCTGATGGATGCTTGGACTTCCTGTTCGGCCACGTCGATCGCGAGGGCGAGATTGAACTGCAGGGTGATGACCGACGCGCCCCCCGAACTCGTCGACGACATCTGATTCAGGCCGGGCATCTGGCCGAACTGCTTTTCCAACGGCGCGGTGATGGCCGAGGTGATGACTTCGGGACTGGCGCCGGGATAGAAGGTTTGCACCTGGATGGTGGGATACGCCACCTCGGGCAGCGCCGACAGGGGCAGCTGCTTGTAGCCCATGGCGCCGACGATCAAGATCGCGACCATCAGGAGCGTGGTCGCGACCGGACGCAGAACGAATATGCGTGAGGGGTTCACTACTGCGGTGCGTTGGCGTGCTGGCGGCGGTGCGCTCCGGGCGGTCGTGTGCCTGGCGGGTGCGCATCCCCTGGCTGTGCGCCCGGGGGGGAGGTGGGCGCATTCTGCGGCAATTGTACCGTGGCGCCGTCGCGCAGCCGGTCGCCGCCCTCCGTGACCACCACATCCCCGGCGGCCAGGCCCGCCGTGACCGCAACCCGTTCGCCGTCGAGGACGCCGAGGGTCACCGGACGTACCGTGACGGTTCGGTCCGCGTTGACGAGGTAGACGAAGGTGCTGACGACGCCGTTGGGAGCGCCGCGCCGAATGGCGGAATTCGGCATGATGAGCTGATTGGTGAGCAGATCCTGCAGCAATTGAACGTTGACGAATTGATTCGGGAACAGGGAGCCATCGGCGTTGGCGAACTGCGCCCGCAATTTCACGGTGCCCGTGGTGGTGTCGATCGCGTTGTCCACGGTCGACAGAATGCCGTCGGCGAGCTTGATGGCGTTCCCGCGGTCATAGACCTCCACCGCCAGCGGGGTTCCTTGGCCCACTTTCTTCATGAGCGACAACACATTGTCCTCCGGGATGGAGAACAGGACGCTGATCGGCTGCAGCTGGTTGACCACGACGATGCCATTGGTGTCGCCCGGCGTGACGTAATTGCCCTGATCGACCTGGCGTATCCCGACCCGGCCCGTGACCGGCGATTCGACGTGCGTATACAGCAGGTTCACCTGGGCGGTCTTGACCTGGCCTTCATCCGATTCGATGGTCCCCTGATACTGGTCGACCAATGCGCGCTGGGTGTCGAGCTGCTGCGCGGCGATGGAGTCCTCTTTCACCAGACCTTCGTAACGCTTCAGGTCCAGCCGCGCGTCCTCGAGCAATGCTTGATCGCGCTTGAGATTGCCCTGGGCGGTTTGCAGGGCCGCCTCGTAGGGACGGGGGTCGATCTGGGCAATGACGTCGCCCGCATGCACGATCTGCCCCTCGGTGAAGAGTATCTTCTGCAACGTTCCGCTGATCTGGGTGCGGACGGTCACGTTGGCGAGGGTCGTCACCGTGCCCAAGGCTGGAATGCGGATCTGGATGTCGCCGGGCGTCACCTTTGCCACCGACACGGCCACCGGTCCATTTTGGCCGAAACGCCCGCCGCCGGGCCCACCTCCCGGTCCACCGCCGGGTCCACCGGCCACCGGCGCGGGCCGGTGCTGGATCACCCGGAGCAAGATCACGGCCAGCACCAGCAGGACGGCGAGCACGATCAATGCCGTGCGGTACCTGGCGAGGAAGCCTGGCGGCTTCCGTGCGGCCTCGGGTGTGTGATTGGCTTCCTCGATCTCGTTTACCACGTGTTCCCCATAAGCTCGACTGCCACGATAGCCAGCTATCATAAGACATTGCGGACTTTACGGTCTTCCAAATGACGGCACTACCGCGGAGGCCAACACATTTGTTAGGAAACGTTAAGGCCGCGCCCCCAGAGTGATACTTGCCACCATCGGCTCGCTCGGCGATCTGCATCCATTCATTGCCGTGGGACTCGCCCTGCAGGAACGCGCCGCGACAGGTCTCGGGCACGCCGCCCACAATGCCCTGTTCGTGGGGCAGTTCTCGTCGTACGGTGCAATCGGTTTGTACTCGACGCTGCTGGGGGATGTCCAGCCCGATTAGCGGCGTCCGACATCGGTGGTGCGCCATGACGGGCGAGGATGGCGCCGCCGCGGCAGCCGCGGTCGTGCTCGATAGGCTAGAATCCCAGGCTCATTGATACGAGGTCTAGCGATGAAATTACCGCATACGGTTGTGATGGCGGCGTGGTTGCTGCTGGGCTTGAGTTCGCTGGTGCGTGCGCAAACGTCCTGGGTCGAGGGTAAGAACTATTTCCTGATCAATCCCGCGCGTCCGCCGGCGATCGCAGCCGGCAAGGTGGAGGTTACGGAGGTTTTTTCCTACGGCTGCCCGGCCTGCAACGCGTTTCTGCCCGTCATGCATAAACTGAAGCAGGCGTTGCCCGCCAATGCCGTCTTGACCTACCTGCCTGCGTCCTTCAATCTCGGGGAGGATTGGCCGATGTTCCAGAAGGCCTTTTTCACCGCGCAGGCACTGGGAGTCGCGGATCAGACCCACGATGCGATGTTTGCCGCCGTGTGGAAGACCGGCGAGCTCGGCATCAGCGACCCGGTGACGCAGCGGCTCAAGGATCCCCTGCCGAGCATCGAGGATGCGGCGCGGTTCTACAATCGAGCCGCAGGCGTGCCGGTCGATAAATTTCTCAGCACCGCGAAGTCCTTCGCCGTCGATACGAAGGTGCGCGGCACCGAGGAAGCCATCGTGGCCTACCGCGTCGACCGCACTCCCACGATCGTCGTCAATGGCCGCTATCGTCTGTATGCTGAGTCGGCCGGAGGGGAGGACCAGCTCATCGAACTGGTCAAATGGTTGGTGGCGAAAGAAAGCAAGTAACCGTCGCGCTGCGCCCGGGCCTCGAGAATGACGACATCGGTGCTCCTCTGGGGATTGCTCTTCAGTTCCGTCGGGCTCGGGTATTTCCTCTACGGCAAGAAGCAGCGTGCCGTGGTGCCGTTGGTGTGCGGATTGGTGCTGATGATCTATCCGTATTTCATCGCCAATGCATTCGCGGTCGTGATCCTCGGCGTCGCTCTCGCGGCGATTCCCTATTTCTGGCGACTTTGAGGCGCGGTCCGGGCGGCGTCATCGGTAATGCGTGACGCTTCCGCATAGACTCACGGTATGAACAATCTCATACGCTATCACCCCCGGGTCTGGATCGCCGTCGTGGCCGGCACGGCCGCCTTTTTCTTCCTGCCACCGCATTGGTCGCTCATCAGTCGCATCCTGGTGAGCTGGAACTTCGGCGTGATGCTGTTCCTCGGGCTCATCTTCACGTGGATGACCGGGTTGAGCGCCGAGAAAATCTGCTCGAAATACATCGAGGAGGACGAGTCCGCGCAATTCATACTCACGGTGGTGGTAGTCGCGGCCCTGCTCAGTATGGTGGCCATCATCGAGCCGTTGGCAACGTCGAAACAGGTGCCGGGCGCGGAGCGGATCGCCCATACCCTGCTCGCCGCCATGACGCTGGTGAATTCCTGGCTGCTGGTTCCCACCATGTTCGCGACGCATTACGCGGACATGTTCTACAGCGTGACCGAGGGCGAGGATCGGCCGCTGGCGTTTCCCAAAACGCCGATGCCTGTGTTTTGGGACTTCGCCTACTTTTCCTTCACCATTGCGGCGGCCTGCCAGACGGCGGACGTCGCCACCAACAACGCCGGGATGCGCCGGGTGGTCCTTGCCCACACCTTGGTGTCGTTCTTCTTCAACGCCTCGATCCTCGGTTTCGCGATCAACGTCACCGCGGGACTGATCGGCGGGAATTGATCGGCCGCCGGCCGCTCAGGCAAACTATCGCGCCCACCCCTCACAATTTCTTTTCCGGAGAACACGTGCCAGTCATACCGCTCGAGATGACCGTCATCGAGATCGCATCGCCGGGCGGTCCGGAACGATTGCGTCCGAGTTCGCGCCCGGTCCCGACGCCCGGTGACGGCGAGGTGCTCATTCGGGTGATCGCCGCGGGCGTCAACCGTCCGGACATCATGCAGCGGCAGGGTTTATATGCGCCGCCTCCCGGCGCGTCCGACATCCTGGGTCTCGAGGTGGCGGGCGAGATCGTCGCTTTAGGACCCCATGTGAGCGGGTTCGTGGTGCGCGATCGCGTCACGGCGCTGCTGGCCGGCGGCGGCTACGCGGGCTATGCGATTGCGTCTGCAGGATTGTGCCTCCCGATTCCCAACGGCTTCTCGATGGTGGAGGCGGCCGCGCTTCCCGAGACGGTATTTACCGTTTGGACCAATGTGTTCGAGCGCGGCGGATGCAAGGCGGGAGACACGGTCTTGATCCACGGCGGCACCAGCGGCATCGGGTCGATCGCAATTCAGCTGGCGACGGCGCTGGGCGCCCGGGTTTTGGCGACCGCGGGAGGCGCTGAAAAAGCGCGGGCCTGCGAAAGGTTCGGTGCGGTCCGCGGGATCGACTACCGCGAGGAAGATTTCGTCGATGTGGTTCTGAGGGAGACGGGTGGCGCGGGCGCCGACGTCATTTTGGACATGGTGTCGGGTTCCTATGTGGCGCGCAACATGGCGGCCGCGGCCATGTTCGGCCGCATCGTCTGCATCGCGGCGTTGGGGGGCGTGCGGGCGGAGATCGACACCTCGGTCATCATGCACAAGCGTCTGACGCTCACGGGCTCGACGTTGCGCTCGCGTCCGCTGGCGCAGAAGGCGGCGATCGCCGCTGCGGTGAGGCATCGCGTGTGGCCGCTGTTGTCGGCCGGGCGCGTACGACCCATCATTCATGCCACGTTCCCCTTGGCCGATGCCCGCAGCGCGCACGAGCTGATGGAATCATCGACCCATATCGGCAAGATCATGCTGAGCGTCACATGAAGTCCAAGGTTGTCGCCGTACTGGAGACGCGCACCGGCGCGCACCTGGGTGAGTTGATCGAACGTCGGGGCGGGATTGCGATGCTGGCCCCGGCGCTCAACGAGGTGCCCGATATCGAGCCGGGGGCGGTGGCCGCGCTCCTGGCCGGGTGGCGTGTCAAGCCCCATCGGATGGTGATCTTCCAGACCGGGGTCGGAACGCGCGCCCTGTTCAATGCGGCCGACGCTCTGGGGGTGACCGACGACATGCGGACGCTGCTGGCAAAGTCCATCGTCGTCGTCCGCGGTCCGAAGCCGGTCGGCGAGTTGAACGCGCGCCAGGTACGCATCGACGTACGGGCGCAATCGCCGTTCACCACCGAGACCCTGCTGCGGGCGATTGCCGGGATCGAACTCGATCAGGCGTCGGTGTTGGTGCAACGGTACGGAGCGCCCAATGAGAGCTTGCGCGAAGCGCTGGAAGGGCGGGGGGCGAGCGTCGCAGAAATCGCCACCTATCGCTGGGCCTTGCCCGCCGATATTCAGCCGCTGAAGGATCTGATCGAAGCCTTGGCGACGGCACGCGTGGACGCGGTCGTCTTCACGAGCGCGGTGCAGATCGACAATTTGTTTGCGGTTGCCGAGTCGATGGGGTGTGCCGACGGGCTGGCGGGGCACATGAACGGACTCGTCATTGCATCGATCGGCCCCGTCTGTTCGCGCGCACTCATCATGCGCGGGATCACACCCACGTTCGAGGCGGATCCGCCCAAGCTCGGGCCTCTCGTGGCCGGCCTGGACCGTGCGTGGAGCGATGGCTGACGGCGGGCGGCGGGCACCTCGGGCGTGTCCGTGTAGCGCCGACAATGGCTCGGTGCATCGGCTGACGCAGCCCGCTTGAAGGGTCCCGCAGGGGTTTTACGGAGGCGGCGTATAAATGCTGTTTGCCACAGACTTTTTCAGGAGAAGACCCATGGATGCTCAGACTGCCGCCACTAAGCCATTCTTGACCGACGTGAAAACCTTGCGCGAGCGTGCCCGCAAGAACATCGGCGACGGGGCGGTGACCTCCACGTACGAGGGTGACGTCGACAAGACGATCGAGATCTTGCAGACGGTGCTGGCCACGGAAATCGTGTGCGTCCTGCGTTACACGATGCACGCGGTCGCGGCGACCGGCATCTCGAGCGAGGGCGTCAAGGCCGAATTCGCCAAACATGCCCGGGAAGAGCAGGAGCACGCCAACCAGGTGGCCGAGCGCATCAACCAGTTGGGCGGCAAACCGGACTTCAATCCGACCGGACTCGCGTCGCGTTCCGCCTCGGAATATGGCAAAGCCGAAAATTTGGTCGAGATGATCAAGGAAAATCTGATCGCCGAGCGTATTGCGATCGACCACTACCGAGAGCTGATCCGTTACTTCGGTAACGATGACCCGGGAACGCGCACGATGCTGGAAGGGATCCTCGAGGTCGAGGAAGAGCATGCCAACGACATGCACGACCTGCTCGTGGCCCATGAAGGGCAGCCGATGCTCGACAAGTAGACAAGCTTGGGTAGAGGAGCTTTTCAAGACTCGAATTTCGCCGTTCCGCGCCGGCCGCTGCCGAGGTATGTGTCGACCAGCTCAATCTTCGCCCGGTGATTGCCGGCGCGGGCCAGTTTGGCGTCGCAGGTCAAAAGCGGCGCATCGAGCGCTTCCGCGAGAGCAACGTACGCACCGTCGTAAGCCGTCAGCGTGTCGCGCAGCTGCCAGAGTCGCGACAGTTGTAGCGTTCCGAGCGAACGACGTCGTCGGTGAGGATTTACCTCGGTAGGATTGCCGCAAGCGTGCCGCGCATGTCAAGGACTCCTGGTAACGCTAGCTGCTTCCGCCGACGGAGGGTGAGTCGCTGGCCGGGAAGGACTCATCGAGGGCTTCGTCCAGCAAGTCCTCCGCATGCTGCCTCTCGCCATCGTCCGGGTGTCTTCGCATATACGCGGCCGCGTACGAGCAGGCGGGATGCACCTTCCAGCCGGCGGCCCGCGCTGCCTTCAGCGCGGCCTGCATCAGATCGGCCGCAATTCCGCGTCCCCCGATCGGCGCCGGCACGCCGGTGTGGGTGATGGTCATGACATCACCCGCCAGCGTGTAGTCCAGCACGGCCTGCAGACCCTCGACTTGGGTCGAGAACCTGTGAGTCGCGGTATCGTGCTCAATGGCGTTCATGTTCTTCCTCGTGTTCCGGCGGGTGCTCCGCCGGGCGGGGAGCGTTGGGGTGCGGCTGCTGCGCCTGCGGGTGCGGTTGCTGAGGCGCTCGTTGCTCGACCTGCGGTTGCCGCTGCGGTTGCTGGACCTGGCGTTGTTGTTCGGCCTTGGCCTGACCTTGGCGCTGTTGGATCTGGCGCTGTTGGTCAGCGCGCTGTTGTTCAGCCTGTGCCGGAGCTTGCCGCTGTTGCTGGGGGGCGCTGGGGCGCGGCGCGGGGGTCGTGTGCGCGGCGCTGGGTGCGCCGCCGCGTGCTCCGACCACGCCTGCGCCGCTGAACGCGCCGGGGCGAGGCGTCGCGGCAATGGGCGGGTGGCCCTGGTTCTGGCTGGCGCGCAGCGAGGTATTGGCTTGGGCTTGCTGGATATGTTGGCGCTGCACCGGCGTCACCTCGATATGGTGTTCGTGTGCCGCCGCCATGTCGGCCGGTGTCGGTTGGGCATGGACGCCGTTGCCGCCGTTGTAGCTGACACGGTTCACGGTCACATTGTTGATGACCGTCTTGTTATAGACATTCGTGATGTTGACGTTGCGGATGTTGTTGACGGAGCGGTTGTAATACAGGTGACCGCCCTGCCAATAGCCACCTTCGTAGCCATTGCCGCCATAACCGTAGCCATAGTTCACGCCACCGTAAAAGCCGACATGCGGGCCCCAATATCCGGCGTTCCACAGGAACAAGCCGCCGACGCCCACGGCCCAATAGCCAGGCGTCCACAGATAATCAGGTTGCGGCGCCTCGACCCACGTTCCCGGCACCCAAAAGTAGTCTTGGATGTCGTCGCTCCAAGCCCAGTAGCCGGGAGTCCACACGTAGCCATCGCCGGGAATGGGTGGTTGGTCGTACACCGGCAGCTCGGGAGGCGCCACGTTGACCGATATATCGACTTGCGCCATGCCCATTGCCGGGAGTAGCAACGCCAACAGGGCCGGCAGGAGAGCGAGACGCAAAGACTTCATCATCATTGTTATGCTCCAGTAAACTCCCGGCGTGGCCGGTGTCACGAAGTGTTCGTGCATTGGAAGGATAGCGCAGTGGACGCGGCAATCGGGCAGGCCGGGATCAGACACCCGTGTAGGACGGCGCCGATAAGGGGCGGCGCGAATCCGCCCAATTCGCGCCTCGCCTTCCGGGTTGGCGGCACCTTACTTGGCGACAGACACTTCCGCGCTCTTCAGCAGGCCTTCCTGGGTTTCCGTGAATTCGCGGAACCGCTTCTGCCACTCGGACGGCTGGCTGACGCGCGTTGCCTGGACGGCAGTGACCTTGAATTCAGGGCAGTTGGTCGCCCAGTCCGAATTATCCGTGGTGATGACGTTCGCTCCCGACTCCGGGAAGTGGAACGTGGTGTACACCACGCCCGGCTGCACGCGTTCGGTGACACGCGAACGCAGCACGGTTTCGCCAGCCCGGCTCGAGATGCCCACCCAATCTCCGTCCTTGATGCCGCGCTCTTCCGCGTCGTTGGGGTGAATCTCCAACCGGTCTTCGGCGTGCCAGCGGTTGTTCTCAGTGCGGCGCGTCTGCGCGCCGACGTTGTACTGGCTCAAGATGCGGCCCGTGGTCAGGATCAGCGGGAACTTGGCATTGACCTTTTCGCTGGTGGCCACGTACTCGGTGATCAGGAATCGCCCCTTGCCGCGGACGAATTCGCCCACGTGCATGGTGGGAGTGCCCTCCGGATGCTGCGCGTTGCAGGGCCACTGGATGCTGCCCAGCTCGTCGAGGCGCGCGAAGCTCACGCCCGTGAAGGTGGGCGTCAGGCGTGCGATCTCGTCCATGATCTCGGACGCATGTCCGTAGTTCATCGGGTAGCCGACGGCATTGGCCAGCAACTGGGTGATTTCCCAGTCGGCATAGCCCGACTTCGGCTTCATCACCTTGCGGACGCGTGAGATACGACGCTCGGCATTGGTGAAGGTGCCATCCTTTTCCAGGAACGACGAACCCGGCAGAAATACATGCGCGAACTTGGCGGTCTCGTTCAGGAACAGATCCTGGACGATGAGGCACTCCATGGCCATCAACGCCGCCGTCACATGCTGCGTGTTGGGGTCCGACTGCGCGATGTCCTCGCCCTCGATGTACAGCCCCTTGAAATCGCCGTCGAGCGCGGCTTCGAACATGTTGGGAATGCGCAGGCCGGGCTCGTCCTGCAGGCTCACGCCCCACGCACCTTCGAACAGGTGGCGGGTGGCCACGTCGGAGACGTGCCGATAACCCGGAAACTCATGCGGGAACGAACCCATGTCGCAGGCGCCCTGCACGTTGTTCTGACCGCGAAGGGGATTCACGCCCACGCCCTCGCGGCCGATATTGCCGGTGGCCATGGCCAGATTGGCGATGCCCATGACCGTGGTCGAGCCCTGGCTGTGTTCGGTGACGCCGAGGCCGTAGTAGATCGCTCCGTTGCCGCCGGTGGCGTACAGCCGCGCAGCGCCGCGCACCAATGCCGCTGGAACGCCCGTCACCAGTTCCATGGCCTCCGGCGCGTGGCGTACATCGGCCACGAAGGTGCGCCATTCCTCGAAGGAGTCGTGCTCGCAACGCTCGCGCACGAAGTCTTCCTTGACCAGGCCTTCCGTGACGATGACGTGCGCGATGCTGTTGACCAACGCGACGTTGGTGCCGGGCCGCAACTTCAAGTGGTAATCCGCCGCGACATGCGGCGTACGCACGAGATCGATGGTGCGGGGATCGGCCACGATGAGATGCGCGCCCTGGCGCAGACGGCGCTTCATTTGCGAGCCGAACACCGGGTGCCCGTCGGTGGGATTCGCGCCGATGACCAAAATCACGTCGGCTTTCATCACCGAGTCGAACGTCTGTGTACCCGCGGATTCACCCAGGGTCTGCTTCAATCCGTAGCCCGTGGGCGAATGGCACACGCGCGCGCAGGTGTCGACGTTGTTGTTGCCGAAGCCGGCACGGACCAGCTTTTGCACCAGATAGGTCTCTTCGTTGGTGCAGCGTGACGACGTGATGCCGCCGATGGAGTCGCGGCCGTACTTGGCCTGGATGCGCTTCATCTCGCTGGCGGCGTAGTCGACGGCTTCAGCCCAGGACACTTCGCGCCACGCGTCGGTGATCTTGGCGCGAATCATCGGCTTCGTGATGCGATCGGAGTGCGTCGCGTAGCCGATGGCGAAGCGGCCCTTCACGCAGGAGTGGCCGTGATTGGCATGGCCGTCCTTGTTCGGCACCATGCGCACCACTTCCTCGCCCTTCATTTCGGCGCGGAAGGAGCAGCCCACGCCGCAATAGGCGCAGGTGGTGATCTTGCTGTGCTCGGCCTGGCCCATGTCGATCAGCGATTTCTCGGACAGGGTCGCCGTCGGGCACGCCTGCACGCAGGCGCCGCAGGACACGCACTCGGAATCCATGAAAGAGACGTTCTGGCTGGCCGACACCGTCGAGTCGAAGCCACGACCCTGAATCGTCAGCGCCAAAGTACCCTGTTGCTCGTCGCAGGCGCGCACGCAGCGCGAGCAGACGATGCACTTGCTGGCATCGAACGTAAAATACGGGTTGCTGGTGTCCTTGTCGGCCGCGAGGTGGTTTTCGCCCTCGTAGCCATAACGCACCTCCCGCAGCCCCACCACGCCGGCCATGTCCTGGAGTTCGCAGTGGCCGTTGGCCGGGCAGGTCAAACAGTCGAGCGGGTGATCGGAGATGTACAGTTCCATGACGCCGCGACGGATGTCGGCCAACTGCTTGTTCTGAGTCGTCACCTTCATGCCGGCGGCCACCGGGGTGGTGCACGAGGCCGGCAGACCCTTCATGCCGTCGATCTGCACCAGGCAGAGTCGGCACGAGCCGAAAGCTTCCAATTGGTCGGTCGCGCAGAGTTTGGGGATCCTGACGTCCGTGAGCGCCGCCGCGCGCATCACGGAGGTGCCCTCCGGCACGGTGACTTCCTGGCCGTCGATGGTCAGTGTCACCGTCTTGGCGCTGTGGCGTTGCGGGGTGCCGAAATCCTGTTCAACTATGGATTGCATGGAATAGTCCTCTCAAGCCTCAGGCGGGCACCTGCGCCCGTACCGGTTTGACAAAATCTTCGGGAAAATGGTTCAGCGCCGACAACACCGGGTAGGGGGTCAATCCGCCCAGCGCGCAAAGCGATCCGTAGGTCAAAGTCTCGCATAAATCGCGCAGAATCGTTTCTTGTTGGGCCGCGTTCTCGCCGGCCACGAGCCGGTCGATCACCTCGACGCCGCGCGTCGAGCCGATCCGGCAGGGTGTGCACTTGCCGCAAGACTCCACGGCGCAGAATTCCATGGCATACCGCGCCTGGGCGGCCATATCCACGGTGTCGTCGAATACGACGATGCCGCCGTGGCCCAACATGGCCTTGGCATTCGCAAAAGCTTCGTAGTCGAGCGGGGTGTCGAACTGCGATTCCGGCAGATAAGCGCCCAGGGGGCCCCCCACTTGGACCGCACGAATGGGTCGCCCGCTCAGGGAACCGCCGCCGTAGTCATATAGCAGCTCGCGTAAGGTCACGCCAAAGGCGCGTTCCACGAGACCGCCGCGCTTGATATTGCCCGTCAATTGGATGGGTAGGGTGCCGCGGGACCGGCCCATGCCGAAATTCTTATAGAAATCCGCGCCGCGGTCGAGAATGATGGGCACCGAGGCTAGCGTAATCACGTTGTTGATGACGGTGGGCTTGCCGAACAGGCCCTCCAGCGCAGGCAGCGGTGGTTTGAAACGCACCTGGCCGCGTTTGCCCTCGAGCGACTCGAGCAGCGACGTTTCCTCCCCGCAAATGTAGGCGCCGCCGCCCAATCGAACCTCCAGGTCAAAGTTCTTGCCGCTGCCTTGGATGTTCTCACCGAGATAGTGCGCCTCGTAGGCCGCCGCAATGGCGGCATCGAGCGCGATCTTCGCGTCGGGATACTCCCATCTCAGGTAAATGTAGCCGCGGGTCGCGCCGGTGGCGATGCCGGCAATGGTCATGCCTTCGATCAGAACGAAGGGATCGCCCTCCATGACCATTCGATCGGAGAACGTGCCGGAATCCCCCTCGTCGGCATTGCAGACGATGTATTTCTGGGTGCCGGGGGCGCCCAGCACAGTTTTCCATTTGATGCCGGCCGGGAATGCTGCGCCGCCGCGTCCGCGCAAGCCTGACTCCGTGACGGCGGCCACGATGGCCGCAGGCTCCATCGTCAGCGCCGCCTGCAGACCTCGATAACCGCTGTGCTCGATGTAGTCGGCGAGGCTGCGGGGATCGGTGATGCCGACGCGCGCAAACGTCAGCCGTTCTTGGTTCTTGAGGTAGGGCATCTCGGCGGTCAGTCCCTGCGCCAGGCGATGCTTGCCGCCGGCGCCGAGATCCGCATCGAACAGACCCGCAACGTCGCGCGGCGTGACCGGTCCGTAGGCGGTCCGACCGGCGGCGGTCGACACCTCCACCAGCGGTTCCAGCCACAACATCCCGCGCGAACCGATGCGCACGAGCTCGACATCGAGGTTGCGGCGGTTTGCTTCCGCCAGGATGGCGTTCGCGGTCTCATCCGCACCCACGCTGCGCGCCGCCGCATCCCGAGAGACGAAAATCTTGAGTGCCGTCACGTCGAAGTCACCGGCGGGGCTCTCGTCTGGCCCATCAGCTCGTCGAAGCGGGCGGGCGACACCCGTCCTTGCAAGGTGTCGTCGATCATGACGGCCGGTCCGAGCGCGCAATTGCCGAGGCAATAAACGGGTTCCAAGCGGATCGCGCCATCAGGCGTCGTACCGTGAAAGTCGATGCCCAGGCTGCGCTTGGCATGGCGTTCGAGTTCCACCGCGCCCACCGATTGGCACGCTTCGGCGCGGCACAGATGCACGACGTGTCGGCCGCCGCGCTCTTTGCGAAAGTAATGATAGAACGTCAGAACTCCATGCACCTCGGCCAGCGAGAGGTTCAGCGCGCGCGCGATCAGCGGCACGGCGTCCTTCGGGACGTAACCCAGTGCATGCTGGACCGCGTGCAAGATGGGCATGAGCGCCCCCGGCAGCTCCTGCAAACGTGCGCAGACGTCGAGCACCGCGGTACGTTCCTCCCCGGTAAGGGTGGAAGGGGGTTCCACCTTGATCGGAATGACACGCCTTGGCGGTTTGCTACTCATTACGGCCGACGTCCTCGTGAAAATCTATGCTCATGGGATGTGCGTATAATAACCTGAAACGACGCCTCGGATTGGGACGAAGGCCCCACATTAAGCGGTGTGCGGAGAACATGTGCGTATGAGTCAGTTTCGCGACAAAAAGCGTCGCAGCATTGACTCGGTGCCGCGTACAGGGCGCAACGATTCTTCGATCCATCGGCTCCCACTTGGAAAAGCAGGCGGTTGGACCCACATTGCGTGCATGTCGCGCACGGAGAAAGATGTCATGCGAAAGAGCGTCCTTGGTGTCGTTCCGAGCCCAAAGGGTCATTGGGTCGGCGATGGTTTTCCGGTCCGCAGCCTGTTCAGTTATGACTCGCTGGGTCAGCATCTGAGCCCCTTCCTGCTGCTGGACTATGCGGGCCCCGCGCAATTCCCGCCGACAGATCAGCCGCGGGGCGTGGGCGAACACCCGCATCGTGGATTCGAGACCGTGACCATAGTCTACGCCGGCGAGGTAGCGCATCGCGACTCGGCGGGTGGCGGCGGTGTCATCGGACCGGGCGATGTGCAATGGATGACCGCGGCATCCGGCATCCTGCACGATGAGTTCCACTCGCCCGCGTTCACCCGCCGCGGCGGCACGCTGGAAATGGCTCAGTTATGGGTGAACCTGCCGGCCAAGAACAAGATGTCTCCGCCCCGCTACCAGGCACTCGCGAGCGCCGATATTCCTCTCGTTCGATTGCCGGGCGACGCGGGGCACCTGCGCGTCATCGCGGGGCGTTACGCCGATCCCTCCGGCGCCGAGCACGCCGGGCCGGCGGTCACCTTCACCGAGTTGAATGTGTGGGACATGCGCCTGCACGGTGGTCACCAGGTCTCGTTGGGTATTGCCGACGGCCACACCTGCGCCATTGCGGTGCTCAAGGGTGCGATCACCGTGAATGGGTCGGCGCCCGTCGGACATGCTGAGTTGATCGTCCTGGACCGGGCGGGCGCCGACGTTCTCATCGAGGCCGCGGCGGGCGAGGGCGACGCCGTGTTCCTGCTGCTGAGCGGTGAGCCCATTGCCGAGCCCATCGTCGGCCACGGTCCGTTCGTGATGAATTCGCGTGAGGAGATCGAGACCGCGATGGATGATTTCAGGCGCGGAAAGTTCGGGGTCATGCCGGCCTCGGCGCGACTGTCCCGCACCGAGCCGGTGGACGCCTGATGCCGGCATCCTTGGCGCAACGCAGACTCGGGCCTTTCACGGTGTCGGCGATCGGCCTCGGATGCATGAACCTGAGCCATGCCTACGGCATTCCGCCCTCGCCGGAGGTTGCGGCCAACCTGCTGCTGCGAGCGCTGGAGCTCGGCGAGACTCATTTCGACACGGCCGCGCTGTACGGTCTGGGTGCGAACGAGGAGTTGGTGGGCCGCACACTGTCGCCGTTCCGGTCGCAGTTCACTCTGGCAAGCAAGTGCGGCATCGACGCGGTGCGGTCCGACGGCGTTGCACGCCGCGCGATCGACGGGCGCCCGGATACGTTGAAAAAGACGTGCGAGGATGCGCTGCGCCGACTGCGCACCGACATGATCGACCTCTATTACCTGCACCGCTGGGACAAGACGGTGCCCATCGAGGACAGCGTGGGGGCGTTGGCGGACCTCAGGCGGGAGGGCAAGATCGGCGCGATCGGTTTATCCGAGGTGTCCGCCGCCACCGTGAGACGCGCCCAGGCGGTGCATCCGATCGCCGCGGTGCAAAGCGAATATTCCCTGTGCACGCGTAACGCGGAGATCGCGGTGTTGGAATTGTGCCGGGAGATCGGCGCCACGTTCGTGGCGTTCAGCCCGCTGGCGCGCGGCTTTCTCACCGGTGCATTGCCCGAGGTGGCGACGCTCGACGCCAAGGACATCCGCCGCTCGATGCCGCGCTTTGCGGCCGAGAACAATGACGTCAATGTGAAGTTGCTCGGCGACTACGCGGCTCTGGCCGACGAAGCCGGCTGCACGAAGGCTCAATTGGCGCTGGCGTGGCTGCTGACCCGCGGCACTCATGTCATTGCCATTCCCGGCACGACGAGCACCGCGCATCTGGAGGAGAATCTGGCCGCGGGCGAGCTGAGGTTGTCGGCCGATGTCGTCACGCGTCTCGATGCCCTCATCAACCAGCGCACCATCGTCGGCGACCGCTACAACGCGACCACCCAGGCTGAGATCGACACGGAAAACTTCGCCTAGGCCCGAGCCCGATGTTCTCATGCCGAACGGTCGCATGAAACATGTCATTGGTGCCCGATGCCACCGGTGCTATGCTCAGGCATCGAGGGAGTGATCTTGAACCATCCATTGGTTTACGTGGTGTGCCGTGGTTTGGCCTTGGGGCTGGTTTCGTGCGGTGCGTGGGCGGTCGGCGCGCCGCCGATCGGCACGCCGCCGATTGTCTCACGCGAGTCGCCCGGGGCCGACGCGGCTGCGGAACTCGACGCCATCTTGGTCGAGGCGCCGGAGCCCCGCTACGTCGCGCCCACGCGGCGCGATCAGATCGGACGAATCTGGGCGCCGGTGTTCATCAATGGCCGGGGTCCTTTCCGGTTGGTGCTCGACACGGGAGCGAGTCATTCGGCCGTCACCGCGATGGTGGCTCTGGCGTTGGGAATTCCCACCGACCGGTCGCCGCCGGTCACGTTGCGGGGCGTCACCGGCGCGGCGACGGTGCCGACGATCCGGGTCGACTCGCTGAGCGTGGGAGATTTGTCCGTCGATGCGCCGACCTTGCCCATCGTGCCGGATGCGATGGGCGGAGCGCAGGGCGTGCTCGGGTCGGAGGGACTGGCGAACAAGCGCATCTTCATCGATTTTCGGCATGATCTGATCAGCATCACCTTCTCACGCAGCGAGCGATCGGGTCGTGACTTCGTCAATATTCCGTTTCGCTCGTTGCATGGCCAGTTGATCGCCGTCGATGCGGTCGTCGGCGGGGTACGGACCATGGCCATCATCGACACGGGCGGCCAGACCACCATCGCCAATCTAGCGTTGCGCGATGCTCTGGCGCGTTCCAACCAAGGCGGCAAGGGCAGGCCCGATCAGATCATGGGCGCGACGATGGCGATCGAAGACGGGGTGATCATTGCGATGCCGGCGATCCAGTTCGGGTCGATCAAGGTGAACGACCCCGGCGTCACCTTCGCCGACATGTATATTTTCAAGCAGTGGAAACTAACGCGCGAGCCCACGATCTTGGTGGGTATGGATGCGTTGGGAGTACTCGACACGCTCGTGATCGACTATCGTCGGCACGAGTTGCAGATGCGTACGTTGAAGACCGGTTGAGCGTCAACAGCCCTGGGGATTCCGATGATCGATGAGCCGATGAACAGACCGACGATCAACAAGCCGCTGATGGGCGTGGCGATCGTCGTCGCGATCGCCGCCTTTGGCGGCTGGTATTACTGGCACGCACATCATGCGTCACCCCCGGCGCAAGTCGTCGCACCACCTCCTGCACCGGCGACTCCCGCGCAGGAGGGCGCCATCGAGCATCCTGTGCCGGCGAGCGCCGCGGACGCCTCGAAGGCGCCCCTGCCGGCATTGGAAGACAGCGACACCCCATTCGCCGAAGCGTTGACTGTCGCAGCGGGGGGCGCCCCCATCGCGCAGTTCCTCGTGCCGGAGAGTTTGATTCGCCACATCGTGGTGACCATCGACAACCTGCCGCGCCAGAAGGTGTCGGTGGACAAACGGCCGGTCAAGCCGGCCAACGGACTGTTCGTCGCCGACGGCGACGAGCTCAAATCGACGCTCGACGCCCGCAACTTCCAGCGTTACGCGCCGCTGGTGAGTGCCGTGCAGCAATTGGACCTGCAGAAGCTGGTGGCGACGTACCTGCATTTCTATCCGCTGTTCCAGAAGGCCTATCAAGACCTTGGTTATCCGACGGGCTATTTCAACGACCGGCTGGTTCAAGTGATCGACATGTTGCTTGCCACGCCGCAGGTCTCCGCGCCGATCGAATTGGTGCGGCCGAACGTCATGTACGTGTTCGCGGATGCGTCGCTCGAGGCGCGGCCCGCGGGTCAGAAGTTGTTGATTCGTATGGGTCCCGACAACGAATCGGCGATCAAGGCCAAGCTCGTGGAACTGCGCCCCCTCATCACGGCGTCGGCGCCTAAACACTGAGCAAGTCGGGCACCGTCTGCAGAGGCGGTTCGTCCCCCGCGCGTTACATATTCTTCACGGTTGTGCGCGCTTTTCAATCTGTGACGTTATAGGTGAACTCGAGCAGAGTAAGTCCTCTACTCTGCCGTTCAAACTGACTACAGGCGGGAATAATGAAGAGAACATTGAAAGAAGCTTTCATCAGGCATCGCGCGGTCGCCGCCATGTCGGCTGTGACGCTGTTGAGCGCGTGCGTGGTCCAGCAGCCGGTCTATAGACAGCCGCCGCCGCCGCCACCGCCTCGCGCGTATTCGCCGCCACCACCTCCCCCACCGCCTGCTTACGAGGCGCCCGGGGTCGAAGTTGAAGTCCAAGCCAGTCAGCCGCCGCCGCCGCTGCCCGATTATGACCAGCCCCTGTGTCCGGAAGACGGCTATCTGTGGACCCCGGGGTACTGGCATTGGACGGGCAGTGATTACTACTGGGTTCCCGGCACCTGGGTTCAACCGCCCCGCGTCGGTGTCTTGTGGACGCCGGGCTATTGGGGCTTCGTTGGCGGCTATTATGGCTGGCACGTGGGCTATTGGGGGCCGCACGTCGGCTTCTACGGCGGCGTCAATTATGGCTTCGGATACGTCGGGGTCGGGTTCGCGGGCGGACGATGGGCGGGCAACTCCTTCGCCTACAACACCGCGGTGAACAACGTGAACACCACGGTGATTCACAATACGTACAACACCACGGTCGTCAACAACGTGACCGTCAACAAGGTCAGCTACAACGGCGGTACCGGAGGGGTGGCGGCCGCGCCGACGGCGCAGGAGCGGGCCGCCGCTCAGGAGCCGCATGTCGCGCCGACACCGGCGCAACGGCAGCAGGTGCAGGAGGCGATTCGAAATCCGGCGCTCTCGGCACGGGCGAATGGGGGTCATCCCGCCATCGCTGCCACGCCGCGTCCGGGTGCATTCAGCGGGCCCGGTGTCGTGGGCGCGCGTGGTGCTTCCGTTCCTCCGCCGCGCGCGGCAGGGGCGCCGGGTGGTGCGGCCGGCGCCGGACATGCGCCGGGTCAGCCCAGCGCGGGCCGGCCTAATGCGGCCCAACCGAATGGTGGGCATCCACCGGTCGCGGGACAGCCGGGCAGCGCGCAAAAGCAGCAGCCGAAGCCGAAGCCGAAGCCGCAGCCCAAGAAGACGCCGCCGCATCGCGAGCCTGAGAAGACTTAGCGAGCGGGAAATCTGGCGATCGGGCCTGGAAGAGGCCTTGTAACCCCTGGTCCGGCGCGGCGGGAGCCCAACCGGGACCAGGGGTTCGTCGGTCACTGGCGTGCGGTAAGCCCTGCCACCGGTAACTCGACGAAGCTCGCCTCCTTGGCGCCGTCGAATATCTTGATCGTGGCCTTTTTGTAATCGCCCGGTTTGGCGAAGAAGATGTTCTCGACGTAGGTCTGCGGGTTGCGATCGTAGATCGGAAACAACGTCGATTGCACTTGAACCATGATGCGATGTCCCGGCAGGAACACATGGTTCACCGTCGGCAGCGCGAACCGAAACACCTGGCTCTTATCCGCCGGGATGGCTTTCGGCATGCTGAACGATTCGCGATAACGGCCGCGCAGAATGTCGGTGGAAATCATCAGCTGGTAACCGCCCATCGATGGATCACGACCCACCTCATCGGGATAGACGTCGATGAGTTTGACGACGAAATCCCCATCGGTCCCCGTGGTGGATGCGATCAAGTTGGCAATCGGTTCGCCGCTCAGCGTCAGCGGTTCCTTGAGTGGTGCCGTGCTGAAGCTCAGCACGTCGGTGCGCGACGCCACGTCACGCTGATCGCTCACCAACCAGGTCTGCCAGCTGGATTGACCCGGGACCTGGCCGCCGATGTGGATGGGCCTCGGTAGATACGGAACCGGCTTGGCCGGGTCGGATACGTAGCTCTCGAATCCGGAACCGGCGGGGGTTGCGAAGCCCAATCCGCCGGCCGGCTGCAAATACAGCTTCTTGTGTTCGATGGTGCACCCCGTCGGGCACGCCGGCCACGTTGGCAATGATAACCAGTGGTTGGTTCCCGTCTCGAACGCGGTCACGGGTGCGACTTGCAGCGGCGGCGCGTCGTCCTTCAGGAAGTGATCCAGGAAAGGCCGCAGCAGATGCAGCCGAAAGTAAGCCGCCGTATCGCTGCCGAACTCGATGGCTCCCACGTGGCCACCGTCCAATCGCTCTTGATGGTGATACCAGGGGCCCATCACGAGGAACACCTGCGACATGTCGGCACGCTGCGCCTGCAGCGCCTTGTAGAGCGCGATATTGCCGTAGATGTCTTCCTGGTCCCAGAGGCTGTGCACCAGCATCACCGGTACCGTGACACCCTGCTTCGCCAGAATTTGGTCGAGGGCCTGATCCTGCCAGAACTCATCATACGCGGGGTGCTGCATGATCTTGTTGGCGAACCCCAGTTGGTCGAGGCCATGCAGTCGGGCCATGTCGCCCGCGGAGCCGGCCGCGAGCCAGGTGTCGTAGTCGTCGTAGTGATCCGTCCACCAGCCGATGTCGCTGCCGCGCGTCGCTTCCTGCTCCTGGATATAGGTCAGGCTGTCCTGCCGGAAGGCGCCGTTGTGGAACCAGTCGTCCCCCCTCCAGCCATCGACCATGGCATTGATGGGAACCGCGGCGCGCAGGGCGGGATGCGGATGAACCAATGCCATCAACGACGTGAAACCGTCGTAGGAGATCCCGAGAATGCCCACCTTGCCGTTCGATTCCGGCGTGTTCTTGACCAGCCAATCGATGGTGTCGTAGGTGTCTGTGGCATGATCCACCGCCGTTGGATTCAGCGGCCCTCGAAGCGGCCTGGTCATCACGTAATCGCCTTCGGAGCCGTGCTTGCCGCGGATGTCCTGGAGCACGCGGATATAGCCGCCGTTGACCACCGCGTCGTCCGCCACGTCGCTGTCGCCGATCACGGCCGAGAGGTGCGCGCTGGTGTTCTTGGAGATCCGTTCGGTCGCGCCGTAGGGCGTGCGGCTCAGCAGCATGGGGGCGCGTTTCGCGCCCTTCGGAATGAGGATGACGGTCTTCAATTGCACGCCGTCACGCATGGGAATCATGACTTCGCGTTTCACGTAGTCGAAGGTTTCCACCTTCGGGACGAAAGCCGCGGGGGTGTCGTTGGCCAGCTCCGCGGGCGCGGCATGCGCCGGGCCGGCGCGCAAGAGCAGCGATCCGGCGGCGGCGGACAGGAAGGCGGCGGCCAACCACCGCGTTGACTTCGACATGAATGTTGCTCCGAGTTGTATGCCGAGGTGGGCGGCGGGAGTGTGCTGTATCGGGCGCGTGCCCGCAATGCGAGGCCCTGCGGCCTGAACGGCACATGTGTCCTTGCGGCTACACCCGCCAGGGGGCATGATCGGGACATGGACGATTTATCTGCGGGTTCAAATTGGCCACATAAGTAAAATGGTGCCTGGCTGGCGTCATTAGAAGGAGGGGCATTCCGATGAGTTCACTATCTTTCACCGTCGCCGACGGTGTGGCTACGCTGGCCATTCAACGTGCTGCGGTCAGCAACGCGATCGATATCACGATCATTCGATCCATGCATCTGGCGCTGGATCAAATCCAAAAGGGCGACAGCGGCGCGCGCGCAGTGGTCATCACCGGCAGCAACGACGTGTTCTGCAGCGGCCTGGACCTGCATTCGGTCGATTTGAAAACCCAGGAGGCGCGGCAGCGCGCCCACTTCGAAATGCGCCGCTTCATGGACCCGTTGATCCTGCGATTGAGCGGATTTCGCTTCCCGATCGTCGCGGCCGTCAATGGGGCCGCCGTGGGCGCCGGCATGAGCCTGGCGTTGGCAAGCGACATCATCATCGCCGGCGAGAGCGCCTACTTCCTGCCGTCATTCGCGCGCCTGGGATTGGTGCCCGATGCCGGCATCACCTTCCACCTGGCGCGCCGCATCGGCGGCGGCCGATCACTGTCTTCGTTGATGCTGGCGGAAAAGATCGACGCGAAAACCGCGTTGAATTGGGGCTTGGCGTACGCCGTCGTACCGGACGCGGAGGTCGTAACGCGGGCACAATCCGTTGCGCAGCGGCTCGCCACCGGCCCATGCGCGGTGTTGGGACAGATCCGTTCCTTGCACGCATCGACCTTCGATAACTCCCTGCAGGAACAATTGCGCGCCGAGCGCAGCGCGCAGGAAATGACCCTCGAGACGCATGACTGCGTCGAAGGCGTGCGGGCATTCTTCGAAAAGCGGGAACCGAACTTCTCCGAGCATTGATGGCTTGGAGCCGCCTGGGGGCGCGGTTAATGGCCGCTGCCCCCCGGCACGTAGTGCGAATGAATCGCGCGGATGTCATCCGGCGTCGTACGGCAGCAGCCACCCAGCAGCCGCGCACCGGCGTCGTACCATTCCCGCGATTGCTCGGCAAAGGACCGGCAATCGGTGGCCCCTCCCCATCGCTTCACCGTCGCATCATACTGCTCGCCGGAATTCGGGTAGGCCAGCAAAGGCTTGTTCGTCTCGGCCGCCATCCGCCGCAGCAACTCGCCCACGTGACCCGGTGGCGTGCAATTGACACCCATGGACGCGATCTGCGGGAAGGCATGCAGGGCGGCGGCGCAGTCGGCGATGTCTTCTCCCTCGCAGTTCCGCCTGCCGTCCTGGCAGGAGAAACTGACCCATGCGGTCATGTCGGGAAACTCTTCGAGCAGGCTGGCGAGCACCAACGCCTCGCGCAGGCAGGGAATGGTTTCGCACGCCAGCAAATCCGCACCGGATTGCGCGAGGACCTCGAGGCGAGGGCGATGGAAGTCGCGTAATTCCTGATCGCTGACTGCGTATCCCCCGCGATATTCAGACCCGTCGGCGAGCATGGCGCCGTAAGGTCCCAGCGATGCGGCAACCAGCGGCCGTGCGCGGGCGAGACGGTTGGCGGGCACACGCCAATGGTCGTCGCGCGCCGCAGCGGCAAGATTCACGGCGTCGCGCATCAACCGAGCCGCGGCGTCACGATCCATGCCGCGACGTCGGAAACCCTCGAAGGTGGCTTGGTAGGTGGCGGTCGTTGCGACGTCGGCGCCCGCATCGAAGTAATCCGCGTGCACGGCGCGAATCATGTCGGGCTGCTCGACCAGGATTTTCGCCGACCATAGCGGATCGACCAGGTCCGCACCGCGCCGCTCGAGTTCGGTGGCAAGGGCCCCATCCAGGATAATCACGGGCCGCTGGGCCAGGGTGTCGGCGATTGGGTTGTTCACAGCGTCATTTTCCATTGAGCCGTCGGGGTCCGCTCAAATATTCGCTGCCGTGAACGAAATATCGCAGGCGTGCGTCGGCGGCCTTGGTAAGACCGATGCGAACGCTGTCGCCGATGGCATCGACCGTGGTGCCATCGCTGCCGATCCACAAGGGGCCGGGGGCGAACAGATCCAGACCGTCATGGCGGCGATCCACCTGCAACGCCGACGTCAATCGGCCCGGTCCGCGGGCCAGATCGCGAAGCCGGATGCCGCTGCGGGCGTTTCTCATATGCTCGATGCCAGCGAGAGGCTCGAGGGCACGCAGTAGAACTCCCGTGCCGATCCCGCGGCGTTCACTGGACACGTTGAGCATGAACGACGTGCCGTAGCAGATGTAAACATAGGCGTGACCCACGTCCAGGAACAGCGACCGATTGCGCGGCGTCATGCCGCGGTAGGCGTGGCAGGCGGGATCGTTTTCCACATACGCCTCGGTTTCCACGATGCGACCCATGGTGCAGGTGCCGTCGAGCTCGCGCACCAGGACCTTGCCCAGCAGGAAGCGAGCCAGCGTCACGGTGTCCGCGGGTAACGCCGAGCGCGACAGCGGGACCACCGGCGCACGCAATGTACCGGGAGTCCAAGCGCGTGTGTTGCTGTCGATGGGCTGCTCCTTGGCTGCTTCGGGGTGCTAATCTGCAAGATATTTGCCCATGGATTATTGTGACGACCCGCCCGGCCTTCAAGCCTCACTCCCTGGTCCTCTCCGTCAGCCTGCTGCTCGTGGCCATGGTCAGCTTGCAGATCGGCGCGGCGCTCGCCAAGCGACTGTTTCCGCTGGTCGGGGCCGCGGGAGCGACGTCGCTGAGACTGGCCATCGCGGCGCTGATCTTGCTGGCGGTCTGGCGGCCGTGGCGTGTGCGTCCAACCCCGCGCGAGGCGGGCACCATCCTCGTGTACGGACTTTCCCTGGGTTTCATGAATTTCATGTTTTATTCCTCCCTGAGCCGGATACCGCTCGGCATCGCGGTTGCGCTGGAGTTCACCGGTCCGTTGGCGCTGGCGATGGCGACGTCGCGACGGGCGCTGGACTTCGCCTGGATCGTGCTGGCGGCTCTCGGCCTGCTCGCGCTGCTGCCGCTGGGGCACGACTCGAAGCCGCTCGACACCTTGGGGATCCTGTTGTCGCTGGGGGCCGGAGCCTGCTGGGCGATCTACATCGTGGCCGGCCAAAAGGCGGGAAGCGCGCACGGCGGGCAGACGGCGGCGATCGGCACGTTGATCGGCGCGCTCAGCATCGTTCCGATTGGCCTGGCCCAGGCGGGAATGACATTGTTCTCGCCCGCCATCCTGCCGCTGGCCTGCGCCGTGGCGGTGCTGTCGAGCGCATTGCCTTACTCGCTCGAAATGCTCGCGCTCATGCGTCTGCCCACCCGAACGTTTGGCGTGCTGATGAGCATGGAGCCTGCGTTGGGGGCTCTGTCGGGGCTGGTGCTGCTCCATGAGACCCTGACCGCGATTCAGTGGGGCGCCATCGCCTGCATCATGTCCGCGTCGGCGGGGAGTGCGGCGACGAGCCGCGCGACGTCGAACGTCCTACCCGATTAGTTTGATGGCGAGATACAGGACCCCGGCGCCGATGATGGTCATGGCGGTGGTCAGGAATTTCGGATGCGCGTGGTAGCTCTCGGGGATCAAGTCGCTGGCGCCGATGTACAGGAAAAAGCCGCCGAAGAGCGCGAGGGCCACGCCAAAACCATCTCCCGGCAGCCTGAAGAATGACGTCGCGGCGATGCCGAGCACGGGCGCCGCCGCATCCAGCAGCAGCCACCGGAACGCACCGGCGCGCGTGCCGCGGTTCTTGAGCACGACATTCATGGTATTGATGCCGTCGGAGAAGTCATGGGCCAATACGGCGATGGCGACCACGATACCGACCACCTTCGATGTTTGAAAAGCGAGGCCGATGGCAACGCCATCGAGGACGCTGTGGACGCACAGCACGGAGGCGGTGAAGCCGCCGCGCTGGGCGGCATCGCCGTGAAAAGAAATGAGGCGGTCGAGGGCCAGGTAGGAAAGAAAACCCAGCGCGGTCCACGCCAGGATGGTGGCGGGGGTGTGATATCTCATGCCGATGCCGATGGCTTCGGGCAACAGGTCGAAGAATGCGACCCCGATGACCGCACCGGCACTGAAACCGAGAATCAGGTGCAATTTATCCCGGAGTTTGAGCGCCAGCAGACCGCCGGCCAGCGTGCTCGCGAAGGCGGCTACGGCGATTATCATCAATAACACTAGCGGGATTCCTTGGGCGATTCGCCACGTTGCGGGGCCGACGGGTTATATTGCCAATCATCGCTGAACATCGGGGGCAACGTGAGTTACGAGGCATATCATAAACGTAAAATCGGCAAGCACGTGCTGAAGCCGGAAACTCAGATGATGGGCTTCGGATATGACCCGACATTGTCGGAAGGGTCGCTCAAGCCACCGGTGTTCCTGACCTCGACGTTCGTGTTCAAAACCGCGCAGGACGGCAAGGACTTTTTCGACTTCAGCTCGGGACGGCGCGAACCCGGTGCAGGTGAGGCATCCGGGCTGGTCTACTCGCGCTTCAACAACCCAAATCTCGAGGTGCTCGAGGATCGACTCGCCTTGTGGGAACAGGGTGAGGCGGCGGCGGTGTTCTCCAGCGGTATGGCGGCGATTTCCACGGCACTGTGGGCCCATGTCCGTCCGGGCGACGTCATTTTGATGAGTCAGCCGCTGTATGGCGGCACCGAGACATTGATCGAAAAGACCTTGCCATCCTTCGGGGTCGGCGCCGTCAGTTTCACCGAAGGGTGCGATCGTGCCGCCGTGGCCGACGCGGCGGCGCGCGCATCCGAACAGGCGAAGGCGAGCGGGGGCCGCGTCTGTCTCATCATGACGGAAACGCCCGCGAACCCGACCAACAGCCTGGTCGACCTGGGGTTGATGCGCGAGATATCGGAGCAAATCGGCCTGCGGCAGAGCGGCGGCCGGCCACCGGTATTCGTTGACAATACGTTCCTCGGGCCCGTTTTCCAGCATCCCTTGAGTTTCGGCGCCGATCTCGTCATCTACTCGCTGACCAAGTATGTGGGAGGTCATTCGGATCTCGTCGCCGGCGGCGTGGTGGGACCGAAATCGATTGTGAGCCCAATCAAGAAATTACGGGGTGCCCTCGGGACCCAGCTGGATCCCAACACCGCGTGGATGATCATGCGGTCGATGGAGACGTTGTCGCTGCGCATGCACAAGTCCGCGCAAAACGCTGCCTTGGTGGCGGACTTTCTGCGTCATCATCCGAAGATCTCCCACGTGAACTACCTGGGATTCCTGGCCGCGGACGATCCTCGGCGCGCGGTGTTCGAGCGGCAATGCGAGAGCCCGGGGTCGACATTCGGATTTACGGTGAAGGGCGGTGAAGCCGAAGCCTTTCGCCTGCTCGACGCACTGCAGGTCATCAAGCTGGCGGTGAGTCTGGGCGGCACCGAATCTCTGATCTCTCATCCCGCGAGCACCACCCATTCGGGTTTGCCGAAGGAGACGAGGGATCGGATAGGAATCTCCGACGCGCTGATTCGGTTGTCCGTGGGGATCGAAGATTCGGGCGATCTGATCGCCGATCTGGGAGCTGCACTCGATGAAGTTTGATTCGACCATCGGCGCCAGAGCCGCGTTCGCGATGACCGTCCTGTTCGCGGCCGCCGTGTACGGCGCCCCCGCGCCGCAGTCGTCCGCGGACCTCGTGTACCGCAACGGCTATGTCTACACGGTCGATGCACGCGACAGCGTGCAGCAGGCCGTGGCGGTGCGCGACGGACGCATCGTCTACGTCGGCGACGAGGCGGGACTGAAAGCGTTCGTGGGCGACAGGACGCGCACAATCGATCTGCAGGGCCGGATGCTGATGCCGGGGCTGGTCGACGGGCACATGCATCCATTGCAGGGCGGCGCGTCGCTGATCAAATGCAACTTGAACTACGAGCAGTTGAGCGTCGGGGCGATGCAGGCGAAAGTGCAGGCGTGTCTCGATGCGACCCGGACCCAGGAGCCCGACCGGTGGTTGGAAGTGGTGAACTGGTTCCAGGAAGGCATGACCCCGGCGGGGGTCGTGACCACGAAGTCGATTTTGGATGTGCTCAAGACGCGCCGGCCGATCATCGTGGAGTCCTCGTTCGGGCATTCCTCGCTGGTGAATTCGCGGGCCATCGAGATTGCTGGGCTGGGGGCACGGACCGCCGATCCGCTGAGCGGCAAGATCGGCCGTGATGCCGCCGGCAATCCGACGGGACTGCTGGACGATGCGGCGCAGGATTTGGTGCAGGACAAACTTCCCAAGCCCACGCCTGACGATGATCTAAAGTCGGCCAGGGCGGCCCTCGACGCCATGCGCCGTCAGGGCATCACGACGTTCCTGGACGCGATGGCGCTGCCGCCGGCGCTGGAGGCGTTCACGCGGGTCGAGGATGAGGGCGGATTGACGGCGCGTGCCCATTTCGCGTTGTTGATCACGCCGCCCGAGGGGCGCCATCCGCTCGCCACGATGGCCAAGGTGTCGGCGCTGGCGAAGCGGTACGGCGGCGATACCATGCAGCCCAAGCCGGGCGTCACGGTGCGCAACGTCAAATTGTTCCTCGACGGCGTGATCAGTGCGCCAGCCTTGAGCGGCGCGATGTTGGAGCCTTACTTTGGACCCACGGCGCCCGCGGGGGCGCCATGGGCGCCGACCAGGAACCGCGGTCCCGACGTCTATTTCCCGGCGCCGGTGTTGCGCAAGCTGTTGATCGACGTCGTGGGAGCGGGCCTCGAACCGCACATGCATGCGGATGGCGATCGTGCCGTGCGCGAGGGCCTCGATGCCATCCAAGCGCTGCGCGCCGCGTATCCCGGGAAGGATGTGCGGGCGGCCATCGCGCATGACGAGATCGTTGATCCCGCTGATTTCGCGCGCTACCAGCGCTTGAACGTGATTCCGGTGTTGTCGTTTCAGTGGGAGAAGCCCGCATCCGACACCGTGGACAATGCCAGGGACTATCTGGGCCCTGCGCGCTTCAAGTACATGGAGCCCGCGGGCGTGCTGGCGGCCGCCGGCGCGCGCATCGCGTACGGCAGCGACTGGCCGGTGGATCCGCTCGACGAGTGGTTCGCGCTCAAGGTTGGGGTGACCCGCGCCAATCGGCCGCAGGCGGGACCGGCCTATGCCGGACGACTGAGCGAGGACCCGGGTCTGTCGCGTCAGGCGGTGCTGCGGGCCATCACCATGAATTCGTCCTATGAACTGCACCAGGACACGTTGACCGGATCGATCGAGGTCGGCAAATTTGCCGACTTCATCGTGCTGGACCGCAATGTGCTGACGATTCCCGCAGAGGAGATCGCCGACGTGAAGGTGCTGCAAACCGTGGTCGGCGGCGCGGTGGTGTACCAGGCGGAGAACTTCGCCGCTCCGTAGCGGCGAAGTGCGGCCCCGATGGATTCGCGCGAAATGTGCTCGCGGGAGATCGACTTTGCCCTGGATGGACTTTGCGCTAGATCGACTTCGAGAAGCCGACGAACAAGCCGCGCCGGGGTCCGTACTGCGGCGCGCCCACGCCCACGCCGGTGCCGTCGCGAATCTCGTAGATCTTGTCGAGGGCGTTGATGATGTCGAAGCGGGCGGTCAACGTGCCGGCATTGTCGATGTGGAACACATGGCTCACCCCGAGGTTGACCTGCGTGTAATACGGCAGGTGCCCGCCATTGGGTATGGTGCCGCCATCGGCTAGATCTTCATCCTTGCGCAAGCCGGAGCCCAACAACAGATCGCCGCTGAACCGCGTCTCGCGCCACAGATAGGACACGCCGCCCGAGGTGGTGAAGCGCTGTTCGTGGTCGAGATGGATGTAGTGGGTGGCGATGTAGTTGAGTTGCGCCTGCGAGAAGTTGAACTGCGCCGAATCGATGTCCTTGCCCGTAGCGCTTTGGTACGCAAGATTCAGGTAGGCGGAAAAGGCCTCGGCGGTGTAGTTGCCGGTGAGCTCCGCTCCATACTGCTTGCCATGCGCGTAGTTGAACGGTGTCAAGATGATGGGCGCGCCGAACTGCCCCTCGTCGATCAGGTTGTGGGACTGCTTGTAGTAGGTGTCGAGCCCGACGGTGAAGCGCTGCGCGATTTTCTGCTGGACCCCGAGGTCGTAGTAATTCGCTTGCTCCGCCTGCGGGGTGTCCGCCGTGGTGACCGCGGCGCCGGCCGTGGTGTTCGCGAATTTGGCCACCGACTCGCTGCCCACCAGTTCGAACGGCGGCGGCGACAGATACCGGGCATAGCCGCCGTGAACGGTCGTGTCCGGCAGCGCCTGCCAGACCACGTTCACCCGTGGGCTGACCTGATGGCCGCTGGCAAAGGCGGTGAACTTGTCGAAGCGCAACCCGTAATTCACCGTAACCGCCGGAATGAGTTTCCACTCGTCCTGCAGGTACAAGCTTTCGATCCACTCCGTCTTGCCGCCGTTGTCGACGATGGATTCCGGCACATCGCTGGTCTGGTTTCCGGCGCCATCCAGAGCGATCACCTGCGACGTGGTGTCGCTCTTCGAATGGTCGCTCTGGACGAACACGCCGCCGCGAAAGGTGTGCACATCGTTGAGCTTGTAGGCGGCGTCCGATTGCAGCGCGTAGGCGACATTCTGCTTGTAGGCGTCCTGTGCGACGCCGTCGTACAACAGGTCTCCCAGCGCATCGGGCGAGAAGGTCAGGCTGGAGTAGCGGGCGGTGGCCGACGTCTGGATGTCGAAGGCACCGTCCGAATGCTGCCAGCTCACCACGACGAAGTGATTGAGTTCGCGTTGCGTCTCATCCAGGGCCGCGCTCGGATAGGTGGTCTGGCTGTTGACCATGAGCGGCAACCCGTTGGCGTTGGTGATGCCCGGCTGAAGGCCGTTCCGATCGGGGATCTGAAAGTTGCCGGTCGAGGTGCTGAGGGCGACGCTCAGCCGGTTCTGCTCGTTCAGAATGTCCTCGACGTAGGCGAAGCCATGATACTGCTTGGTATGGTCATGGATCGGGTTGGAGCTGCCGTCCGGCGACTCGATGCCCAGATCGTCACGCAGGAAATCGCCGGACACGAAGTAGTTGATGTTGCCGGACGTGCCGCCGTAGTTGAAGCTCGGCGTGTACTCGCCGTGGCTCCCCCCGTAGATCGAGATGGAGCCGCCCGGATCGATGACGCCGCTCTTGGTCTTCAAATCGATGATGCCCGCGGTGCGCAGGCCGTATTCGGCCGGCAGCGCGCCGTCGATCAGGGTCAGCGAAGATATCAAGCGAGGGTCGAGCGACTGTCCGAAGACGCTGATGCCCTCCGGCAGGATGATGCCGTTCAGCCGGTATTGCAGACCGTTGTGTTCGCCGCGGACATGAAATTGGCCGAACGAGTCCTGGGCGACGTCCGGCGCCTGCATGATGACCTGGTTGAGCAGTTGATTGTCGCCGCCCGGCTGGGAGGCGATCGCTTGCTCGTCGATCACATAGGTCGAGGCCCCGGTCTGGGTCTGGATGCTGTTACGCGCGTCGTTCAAATGCTGCGCAATCACGGTGATGGCGTCGAGCGTGGCGCTCGACGCAGTGGCTGGGTCCGCGTCGAGCGCGTGGGCGCAGGGCGACAGAATGACGGAAACGGCAAAACTCAGCGCCAACGATGGCGCCAGGGGATTAAACGTCAACATGAAATCGATCTCCTCGACAAGGACTTACGCTGCCGCATCGTTGCGGCGTCAGCCGCGTGTGCGGCTGAAAACTTGGAGTTTTAAAGCGTGGTCGGTGGAGCGCGCGAGCGGAAGGCGACGGTCAGCGAGAGATCGACGAGCGACGAGGCCGTCGCCCGGGTGGCCAGGCCACGGCCCTGCGGTTCGACGAACGGCAATGCGCCGGGCGCGCCGGCCGCCGCGAGCAGGGGCGCATAGGCCAGGCAATCATTGCAGGGGTCGTGGCTAGTCGCACCAGTTTGATGCGTAGAGGCCGATCCGATCGCCGCGTCGTGAGAATAGGCATGCGACATCGCTCCCAACTGGGCAATGAGCAACGCCAGCGCCGCCATGACGGCGATGCGAAACTCGAAGCGATGCAGCAATTTTTTCAATGCCATCCTCAAGGAAGTGCGGCCGCGATCCTAGCACCGTCTGCCCTGACAAGGAATTACTTCACGGTCAAGACGCAAACCGCGCCCCGGTATCCGCCCGGCGGGCGCCCGAACTGCGGCGCCATGCAAGGCTAAGGTTGGGCGTGCACCCAAGCCTATAGGCCGCCGGGGTGCAGCAGAAACCCGGATGACATAACATGCTGCGCATCGCGAATGGGGGATGTTCATCGTATGTCAAACCGGGGTTTCGTAGTGCGCGCCGGCGTGTGGCTGGCCATTGCCGCCGGTTGGCAGCACGCCTCGGCCGACACCGCCTTGGAGCTGGCGCCCATCGTCGTGACGGCCACGCGGGTCGCGGAATCGAGCGCGGAGGTGCCGGCCTCGATCGATGTGGTGGATCGGGGGACCCTTCGCGACGGGCAGCTGCAGGTGAATCTCTCCGAATCGCTGCTGACGGTGCCGGGCGTCTCGGTTCAAAGCCGGCAAAACTATGCGCAGGACCTGCAAATTTCCGTGCGTGGGTTCGGCGCGCGTTCCAGCTTCGGGGTGCGCGGCGTGCGGCTGTATTCGGACGGCATTCCGGGCACCATGCCGGACGGTCAGGGTCAGTTCTCGCAATTCGACCTGGGTTCGGCCGATCATATCGAAGTGCTGCGAGGTCCTTTCTCTGCGCTCTACGGCAATTCATCGGGCGGCGTGATTTCCGTCTTCACGGAAGATGCCAAACCCGGGTACTCCGTCGATGGCACGGTGGAGTATGGGACGTTCAACACCCAGCGCTATGCGCTGAAGACCACGGGAGACGACGGCTTCATCAACTACGTGGTGGATGCGTCGCATTTCCAGACCGATGGCTATCGCTACCACAGCGATGCGGAGCGCAACAACTTCAATGCGAAAGTGCGTTTCGATGTGAACGAGACGTCCACACTGACGGTCATCGGCAACGCAGTTCAAACACCCTTCGTCCAGGATCCTCTCGGGTTGACCCGGGCGCAGCTCGCCACGAATCCGGAACAGGCGGGGACCGGGGCGATTGCGTACAACACCCGCAAGGATCTGGCCCAGGAGCAGCTTGGGTTGGTGTACGACGACAAATTCACCGCCCATGATGACTTCACCAGCACGGTGTACACCGGACACCGGACGACCACGCAGTTCCAGGCCATCCCGCAGGCGACCCAGGCCAACGCGCCGCTGTATCCCGGCGGCGTCATTGACTTGGGCCGCGCCTATTACGGCGTCGATACGCACGTCACCGACCAGCGGGATCCGGCCGACATGCCTCTGCAAGTCACGCTGGGGTTGAGCTACGACGATCTGGAGGAAGCGCGCAAGGGGTATCTGGATTACGTGGGTTCCGAGCTCGGGGTGGAAGGCGCGGTGCGCCGCGACGAAGCCAACCATGTTTACGACTTCGATCAGTATCTGCAGGCGCAATGGGATCCGGCCGCGCGTTGGCGGCTGACGGCGGGCGTGCGCAACAGCGCGGTTGATGTCTCCTCTCACAATCATCTGCCGAGCGCCACGGCACCGGACAGCAGCGTGAGCTACTCGGCGGTCGACCCGGTGGGCGGCGTCACCTTCCGTGCGAGTTCGGCAGTCAACCTGTATGCCTCTTACGGCAAGGGCTTCGAGACCCCGACGTTGAACGATCTCGCCTATCGCTCGACGGACGGCAGCCAACCCGGTCTCAATCTGGCGCTGAAGCCGGCGCGCAGCAATAATTACGAGGTCGGGGTCAAGGCGGGGAACGACATCGTGCGGGTCAACCTGGCAGGGTTTTACATCAAGACCGAGGACGAATTGGCCGTGCTGGCCAATACCAACGGGAGAACCGTGGACCAGAACATCGGCGAGACAACGCGCCACGGGGTGGAGTTGGCTGTCGACGCGGATTTGAGCCGCGGCTTCAGCGCTCGCGTCGCCTATACCTACATTCGCGCGATCGTGGCGCAGCCCTACTACACCTGCGTGGGCACCCCCTGCAAACAACCCACGGGAACCGGCCCGCTTCCGGCCAACTACCTGTTGGTCGCCGCCGGCAGCTATCTGCCGGCGGTGCCCATGAACACCTTGTATGCCGGCGTCACCTGGAAATATCCCGCGATCGGTTTCACGGCGACGCTGGAGACCGAGGGGCGCGCCCGGATCTATACCGACGATCGCGACTCCGATGCGGCCGCGGGTTATTGGGTGTCGAACGTGCGCGCGGGATTCCAGCAGGAGTCGAGGCATTGGCGTTTCAGCGAGTTCGCCAGCCTCGATAACCTGGCGAATCGGGAGTATGTCGGGTCGGTGATCGTCAACGAGAGCAACTCCCGATTCTTCGAGGCTGCACCGGGCCGGACGGCCTATATTATGTTCAATGCTGGATTGCGGTCGGATTAACACGGCGGTTACAGGCGCTTGTGCACCAAAGGCGCCGGACTGCGTTGTCTACGTAGTTGAGCGTGTTTCGAGCGGTTATGGAGCGGTAGTCATGATCATCAAGGGTCGGCGGTTGGTTGTCGTGATGGGTCTGTTGGGGGCGCTGTTGGGGTCTGCCGGCCCTGCTCTTGCCCAGCATGCCGGTGGAGGCGGCGGCGGGCACGGCGGTGGTGGTGCGGCGCACGCGGGTGGCGGACATGCGGCGGGCGGCGGCGGTCATTTCGGCGGATCAGCCGGTGGCCACTATGCGGGCGGCGCACACGCGGCGGCCGGCGGCCGTTACGCTGGCCGGGGGTACGCCGCCGGCGGCGGTGTTGCGCACAGCTACGGCGGTGGCGGCCTGCGGGGCTCGGCCTATGGCGGACGCGGCGGCTACGCTTACCCGGGCGGCGGGTATCGGCATGGCTACTCGACTGGCGCCTATTGGGGTGGTGGATACTGGCGGGGCGGCTATTGGCCGCGCGCGTATTACGGATATGGCTATTCCTGGTTTCTCCCGATGCTGCCGCTGGCTTACGCGACCTATTGGTACGGCGGCGTCCCCTATTACTATGCGAACGACGTCTATTACACCTGGAACCCGGCGTATGACGGGTACACGGCAAGCGATCCGCCGCCGGTGACCGAGACGGGTGCGGATACCAGCGGTATCTCAGCCCCTGCCACCGACATGCAAGCTCCGCCGCCGGCACCCGGCGGCGCGGGCGATCCGGCGCAGGCCGGTCGCGGCAGCCAGGTGTTCATGTATCCGAAAAACGGCCAAAGCGACCGGCAGCAATCGACCGACAAGCTCGAATGCCAGAAGTGGGCGTCCGATCAGGTAGGCCTCGGCACGAATGGGCCGGATTATCGGCGGGCGTTCGTGGCGTGCGCGCAGGGGCGGGGGTATAGCGCGAACTGAGGGTTTGGAGTGGCCGGACCGGCGGGTTGCTGGGCCGCGCGGGGTTGATCCACGCCCGCGCGCTCTTTTGTCCTACCAGCAGTTGGCGGTGTTGTCGACGCCTGCCGAGTTTTGGGCTGTACGCGCGCCGCCCGACGTCACGGTAAAGGTGTAGCACTGAGTGTCGTTCACCTGGTCGCCGACGGCGGTGGCAACCAAGGTGTAGGTGGCCGGTGTCCCGCCGGCGGACGCAGCCGTCGGGACACCGGCCGGCACGACGCCGAGCTGGGTGATCTGGTAATAGCCGCTGCCGACCGGGAAGGGCGGCGCGGCGGCCGTGTACCCCACATCCGTCGGCAGATTAGAGTAGGTGTTTTGCGCGCTGAAATACCGTTCCTCGAGGCTGGCGATGTCCAGCAACGCGCTTTTCGCCTCCGTGCGACGTGACTTTCGTACGTAGATCAAATACGACGGCACCGCGATCGCGGCGAGAATGGCGGCGATCAACATCGCGACGATGAGCTCGACCAGAGTGAAGCCTCGGTTGCATCGAGTCGTTGACTGCATTGGATTGTTCATATTAGCGCTTCTGTATCCAGGTGACGCGCCCCCCTTGGAGGCTGACGTTTTTGATCTTGAACGTTTTAAGCCCGTTGGGTGTGACGACTAGCCCGTTGGAGCCCGTGTTGCTGCTTCCGGCGCTCACGACCGACAGGCTTCCGGTGCCTCCCAACGCGAGACCGCTGACGGCTTGTGTGTTGGCGTTGGAGTCCGTCACGGTGAGGTTGCTGTTCACGGAGGTGGTGGTGCTGTTCGGGTTCACGAAAAACGTGCTCGTGCTCAGAAAGGCGCCGCCCGTCGCAGGATTGATCGCCATGGTCCAGCCGCCTGCGGATGTGGATGAGCAGGTTGCCAATGAGGTGACGGGTGGAATCGCGGTGTTGACCACGAATGCGCCCAACGCCAAGCTCGGATTGTAAATGACTTGCTCATAGACGATCGCGTTGGTGGTGTTGCTGTTCAAGTTAGGGGCATTACCATCCATGGGATTTGCGTAACCATAGGTCAAGGGAAGATACCAACCGTATTGTGTACACCCGACCGTGTCCGCATAGCACACCGTGGAACTGCTGACCGTACGGTAAGCGCTGGTGGTCGCGGTGCTCGAACTGCTATAGGTGCCCGTGATGCTCTGAGCTTGTAAATTGGCGGTGCCCGAGATGGCCGCCGCGGGCGGGTTCGGTTGTGCGGGCTTGGCGATGGTGCCGCGGGGTAGCGCAGCGTACTGGGTGCTCGACTCTGCATTCCACGTGGCCAGGTCCCAATCCCAGATTCCGTACAGGTATTGCTGCGTGGTCTTGTACGTGGCCGCGGATGTGTTCGTCAGGGGCGTTTGCTGCCCGGTGCCGAATTCCACCATGACCCGGCTCGTGGGCGAAGAACTGACGGACGCGACGATGAGCTTGGTGGTGATCGGCTGCCCGGAGAGCGTCGTGAACAGCGGGTTCGGCCGCACCGCCCAACTGCTGGGCGTCGCACTGGTTAGATCGAACCGCCACACATTGCCGAGCAGATCTCCCGCATAGATGTAGTCGACCACGGTGTCGCCGTCGAGATCCGCCGCAGTCGTGTAGGCAATGCCGTTGCCGCTGCCCGCGGTGCCGGTGCTGAGATAATAGAACGTCGGGGCGCCTGTGCTTGCATTCACGAGCATGACGTATATGCCCGCATCGCCGGTGGAGCTGCCGAAGCCGTTGCCGAACACCGCACCCCAGGTGCCATTATGAAATCGATGCAGCTCGGGCGTGCCATACGTGTTGCCCAGATTGATGCCGCACTTGCTGCTGCCGGTATCGGTGGCGCACGTCAAGGTCGTGCCCGTTGGGGTCGTGCTCCACTCGCCGATCACGGTGTTGGCCGCGGTCGATTCGGAAAATCCGTCGGTGGATCCCGTGCCGGGGTTGGTGATGTCGAGCGCATAAATTGCCGCACCGCCGGGTCCCAGACCGCCGACGAGCCAGGTATGCCACGCACCGGCATAGTACAAATCGCCCGTCCCCGGCTGCGCGTCGACATCGAAACGGTGACCATATTGATAGTTGGAGTAGTCGAGCGATGCATCGGTTGAGATGTTGATGTGATTGACCACGTACCCCGGTACGTACGCCATCACTTCATAGCCATCGTTGTAGGTACCGTCGTAGCTTCCGCTGGAGTTGAAGGAGCCGGTCCTGAAGCCGTGCAACATGCCGTCGTTTGCGCCGGTATACACCACGTTGGTGCGGGTTTTTTCAGCCGCAATATAGGCCGTATAGGTCTGGCCGGAGTTCTCCGGCATGGCCGCGCCGGCATGCAGTGCATCCGCCCAGAGCGCAGTGAATGTATTGGAGGGCGGCCCCACCCACGTGGGGCTGGAATCGATGATGTCTCCGAGCACGCTGAGCCGATCCCGATACAAGCCGGCGCCCGCCGGGGTGATCTCATTGCTGCGATCACCGCGCAGATAGGTGAGGCGGCTGGCGGTCAGCGACGCGTCGCCGGTGTCCAATGCGGCCTGCTCGCTGCTCGACAGGCTCGCCCATTCGAACGGGATGCCCGTGGCGCCGTTCCAGCTCATGACAACCCGGCTGGTGGGAGCTTCGGCCGCTGTGGGTCCAGCCACGCCCGTCGTGGCGCAGGACGCGCCGCTGGCGACTCCGGTGAGCACGCAGGACGCGTCCCAGTTCACGGCGGGAGAGACCTCCAATAGATTGGCATCCGTCGGCGATACGACCAGGTACTGGGACGTGACGGAGCCCGACCAGTTGGTGGGATTGTAGAAGGCAAAATAGGCTTGCGTGCCGGTTTGCAGCTTGGAGGATTGTTTTTGGTTGAGGCCGGCCGAGCTCTGCGTCGTGGTCTGCGGATTGGCCTGAAAGCACATGATCTCGTGGATGTTGTCGCTGCCGCCCGTGGATCCCGCGAAGCCGAAGCGTACGGCCGCAGGAAGCGCACCATTCGCCGTCTCGATCTGCTGGTTGCTGATAACGGCCTGGGTGGCGCCGCCATTGTAACTGTACGACAGGCTCAGCAGGCCGGCCGTGGTAATCGAGAGCGTATAGGTGATGGGTATCCCGTACGCCGGATCGGTGCTGCCATAGCCGCGCATGGTGGCGCTCTCGTTGGCGATTTTGACATTCGTAAGCACTTTGTAGGCATTGGGGATAACGGCATAGTTCGGCACCGTCGTCGTGGTTTGGAACGGGGCCGACGGGTTCGAGAAGTCCCAAACAAAGCCGCTTTGGCATGTGGCCTGCACGGCCTGTGCTCGCTGCGCATACGATAGGCCCGAAGGGTACTGAAGCGGGTAGGTTAGGTTGAGATAACTCCACGAGGTGCTGCCGGCGCCGCGCAGGCCGATGCGATTGGGGACGGCGCCATAGCCGGTCGAGGTGTTGTCACCGGCATTGAGAAAATTGCCGAACTCGTCGATGCCCAGCCCGATGTAGCCGCCGGTGAGTCCATCGTAACCTCGGGGCTGCCCGTTGGCGCGCAACGTTTGGGAATTGTTCGTATTCGAGCAGGTATAGCCCAAGCTGCCGCCGAACGCTCCCACGTCCGCCACTTGCTTGGCATCCTGCAGGAAGAAGCTGATGCCGTCGGCGCCGTCGGCGCCGGTCCCACCAGAATTGCCCTCGTAGGTTTCGGTGGTAAAGGTGACCTGTATGCCTTGGGAGCTCAAGGGAAAGCTGAATGCGGACAGAATCGCGCCAGTCTCGTTGAAGCTTTGCGTGAAACGCAATGCGCCGCCCAGGGCCGGCGTGTCCGGCAGCGTGCCTGTGTCGCCGCCCGTCAATGTGATTCCGCTGTAATACGGGTAGCCCACGCAGGTAGGAATGATCCCCGGACTCGTGGTGGCGGTGGAACTCCCCGCCGTCAGGCAGGCTCCATTTAGGAAATACCACGAGTTGTTGGTGGTGGCGCCGGTGAAGTTTTCGGTGTAGGTGGTCGAGTCCGCGTCGGCAATCAAGGGCACGCAGATTGCCGCTGTCAGGACCGCGAGGACCAGGATTCTAGTTTTCATTGTTGCGGGTCCAGATTCTTGGTGCTGCTCTGCACGACATAGGTGCTCTCGACGACCGATACGGTGTCCGGCGTGCCGCCGTAAGCGACGGCGTCGATTTGGTACACGTATCCGATGCTGTTGTTGGCGCTGCTGCCCGGCGCGATGCCGAGATAGTTGATATAAAAAGCCGGTTTGTAGTAATACGTGCTCATCGCCACGTTTAACCCGCTTTCCACGTTCATGCTCGGGGGCACGTAATTAACGCCCGTCGTCCATTGAGTGCTCGCCGCCAACGTCGCTGCGCTGATCGGATTCGAGCACACAACTCCCCCCACCAAACTGGCGGCGGCCAGCGGCGGAACGCATGGGGTGCCGGTCGTATTGTTGCCCTGAACGAGCCACCACTCAGCGTATTGTTCAGCAGATTCCGCCGCAGCCGTTGCACGCTGCTTGTCGCGGATGTTACCCGCGATTTTCTCGTCGATCCCGAAACTGCGGAACATGCTCACGGCCAACAAGGTGACCACCACCAACAGCAGCAAACTGGTGATCAAGACCATGCCGCATTGCAGGCGATGAGACCGCACCGGGCGGGCGATCATGTGGTCACTCCCGTCTGGTTCATCACGTCGATCACCCGGGTGAATACCACCGTTTGCGGGACCTTCGTGGTGCTTTGCCCCGGCAAGTTGCCGTAGGTCGGATTCGTGAAGGTCAACGTGACCTTCACCGAGATCACGGCGAGCCAGTCGGCCGCGGCGGTCACGGCGGCTGCGCTCATGTAAGTATCCACCGAATAGTCCGTGAGCGAGGTGTTCGTGTGAACGCCGTAAAGGACCTGCATGCTGACCAGCCCGCTCACCAGGTGCACCGGCGCGCCGCCATTCAACGCGCACACCAGATCGCCCGTCAACGAGTCGACACTGAAGGTGTTGACGAACGTGATCGCGGTGGGGCTGGTGTTGCCGGTGCAGTTGATGAGATTGTCGGCGTCGATTGTCGCGGCCGTGCCGTTGGTTAGAAAGCGGACGGTAAGGGTGTCGCCGGCTGACGCGGGTACCGCAGGTTGGCCAAAGATGGACTGTCCTTGAACGGTGAACGGGGAAGTGGCCGGAAATACCGTCTGTGCGGTATTGGTGGTAGGAAGCGGAAAATATCCCGCGGCTTGAAGCACGTCGGTGATGAGCGTCATGGCCACCCGTTCGTTGTCTTGCAGCTGGGATAAACCCGTTTGCGTTGTATACGTGCGCCGCATGCCTCCCATCAGCGTGATTAAACCGCCGACCAAAAACAAGCCGATGGCCATCGCAACCATCAGCTCCACCAGGGTGAATCCGAGCTGCGCGCCATGAGCGGATCGATTTCGGTGAGCATTCATTGGTTTCATGGCTGCACGAGCAACGTATAGGTCGGAGCCTGCAACCCGGCCAGATTGCTCTGTTTCGAGTCCAGTGCCACCGCGTTTTCGGCCCATTGGATCGTGATCGTGCAGGTGACCGGGGCCGTGGCCAGCGTCGTGCAGGAGATCGTGGCCAAGTAGACGGGTACCAACGCCTCCAAAGCCGCCGCCCACTGCTGTACGTCATAGGCCGCCATCGCACTGGCCGCGCAACTGGTAGCACCGGGCGTGGAGCACCCCGTGGCGATGGGGGCCGCCAGAAGCGGATCCGAGATCGTCACCGGGCCGTTCGCGACCCCGACGCTGACCTGTGCTTGCGCGGTCGCGATACCTGGCGCCGACCAATACGCCGGATTGGCATGCATGGCCGCGGCGAGGCTCGCCGCCTCGATCGCCACCAGCGAGCGGGAACCGGCCACACCCGTGTTGACCAGCGCGAGCGCTTCCATCTTGGCGAGCCCCAGGAGGCCGATGGAGCAAACCACCAAGGCCACCATGACTTCGACGAGACTGAAACCTCGAGCGCGATCGACCCCCTTGGGTCGACGGACACGGTTGGCATTTCCGATGGTCACGTGCAGTTTCCGACGGAAGCTTTTTCCGTGGTCAAGTTTCCGACCGGCGTCATCTCCAGGCACCGGGTCCACGCCGCATTGTCGGTCGAGTCGTGCAATTGCAGCACCACGTTGGAGGGGACGCCGGTGGCGCCATAGCCCACTCGATTGAAGGTGATCGACTTGAAAGTGTTGGGAAGGGGCACGAAGCTATCGGAGCCCGTGAAGGGAGTCTGCCCGCGCAGAATGGTGTCTCCCGCGTCGACGATCCCATTGGCGTTCGTGTCCACGAAGACGATCCAGCCGAGTTGCCAGGAGGTGCCTCCCGAACAGGCCGTGCCAGCCTGACTGGCGGTACCCGTGGACGCACAAACCGTGACGGGCAGGCCCGTTTTCACGGCTTGGCTGCGGGCAAACTGCATGTCCCCGAGCAATCCGTTGACCTCGGTGGCTATGCGATTCGAGGCGGTGACATACTTGAACGAGGGAATGGCGATGGCCGCCAGGATGCTGACGATCAACATCACGATCAATAACTCGATCACGGTGAATCCGTCGTTGTGCCGAGTCGAGCGCATTCCATTCATGGGGCACGAGGCTATCGAAGCAAGCTTGCGCGAAACTGACGCGGCGCGACTCTCGCCCGGAAGTGAGACCGCGTTCGCAGAATTGACGTGGTTTTGCAGGCGGGCCGCCGGGCTTTTCGGACGGTTTCAGGGAAAGCGCACGGTCACCCTGGTTCCGTGTCCGCCTGCCGCGGAGTCGATCGACACGGATGCGCCGTATAAATGCGCAATTTCTTCGACGATGGCGAGCCCCAGGCCGCTGCCGTAGCCGGGCGAGTTGGGCAGACGATAAAATCTCTGCCGCACCCGATGTCGGTCGGCTTCAGGAATGCCGATTCCCGTGTCCTCGACGGCGAGGAACGGCTTGCCGCTCCGCTGGCCGCTACTGACGGTCACCCTACCGCTCGCGGGGGTGTATTTGAGCGCGTTGTCGACCAGATTGCTCAGAAGATCATCGATCAACGCAGGATCCGCCGTGATCGATGCGGGCTCGGTTTCAACGCCCAGGTCGATGTTCGATAGCAGTGCTCGATCATAAAATCTGGCGACCACCTCACCGACGATGGTGTTCAGCGCGACAGTCTGATTTTTGGTGCTCAAATTCACGGTCGGGGCGGCCCGCGCCAGGGTCAGCAATTGATTGGACGAGTGTGCCAGCTGACGGATTCCCTCCTGCAGCGTCAGCAGCCGCCCCCGGATGGGAGTGGCAGCCGACTCCGCGAGGAGAAGTTCCAGCTGCGCCTGCAGGCCGGTGATCGGCGTGCGCAATTGATGTGCGGTGTTGGCGATGAACTGCTGTTGCGATTGAGCGGACGATCGCAGCGTGCCGAACAGGCGATTCAGGGTGACCACCACGGACGCCAGTTCGCGTGGCACGGAGGACTCATCGATGGGACGCAGATCCTGCGGTGAGCGAGCGGCAATCTCTTTGCGCAGACTCTTGATCGGGCGCAGCCCCAATTGGATGCCGACCCACACCAATACCAGGGTGATATCGAGCTGGACGAAATCCGAGAGCAAGGTGCTCATGAAGCCATAGCGAGCCGTCAGCGCCGCGCTGGGCCGCATGTCGGCCACCGTGATCAAGGCCACGCCTGCCGATGTGTCGAAACGTGTGGTCAAGCTGCGCAGGGTGTGGTGATGGATCTGGATCATCGCGACCAGTTGGCTGGTTTCGCCGCTCATGGCGACGATGGGTAGTTCAGCGTTGCCGGCCAGCAATCGACCGTGGGTATCGCGAATCGAGTAGGTCACCGCGTCCGGCGGGAGGGACGGCGGAGAGCCTGGCGGGGAATCGATGGAGAAGGTCCCGTCCTTGACCGCGATGTGCGCGATTAGCGCAACGGTCGCTTCCTTCAACCGCCGATCGCTGCTGATGACGCCCGGGCCCACCGTGTTCAGGTAATGCGCGAGCGCGCTGACCAAGGCCAGCAGCATCAGTGGAACCGCCAGCCAGATCACCAAGCGGCGGCTGATCGATGAACTCACGGCTTCGCTTCTTCCAAGCGGTATCCGAGGCCGCGCAGGCTGCGAATGACGGCGGCATCGCCAAGTTTGGCGCGCAGTCGCGAGACGTGGACTTCGAGCGCGTTCGCCGTCATGTCGTGATCGGGACTGGCGACCGCCTGCTGCACGCGTTCCTTGGACACGACCTGGCCGGTGCGCCTGACCAGGCATTCCAGCAGCAGCCATTCGCGGGCGGTGAGTCCGACTTCCGCTCCATCAATGCTGAGTCGCTTGCCCACGAGGTCGACGCGCATGCGGTGGAGTTTGATGATTCCGTCCAGCGCGCCGCTGGAGCGGCGCATCAGCGCGCGGCAGCGGGCCGCGAGTTCGGCGGGCTCGAAGGGCTTGCTCAAAAAATCGTCGGCGCCGAGATCGAGGGCTTTGACCTTGTCGTTCAGGGTGCAGCGGGCGGTGAGCATCAGGGTGGGCATGAGCACGCCGGTGCTGCGCAGACGGCGCACCAAAGTCAGGCCGTCGGCGCCGGGAAGACCGACATCGATGACGGCGAGAGCGAATTCTTCATCGGCCAGGGCGCTTTGCGCGGCTTCTGCGCTGGCCACCCGGTGCACGGCGTAGTTCGCCGCCATGAGGCCGCGGGTGATGGCGTCGGCCACGATGTCGTCGTCTTCAACGACCAGCAGCCGCATGTTACGTGTCGCCGACGGCTTTGTGGTCCGGCGCGCCCGGTTCGCTGCGGTCCCCGCCGAAGGCACCGCGGCGCGGCGGTACCAACGTTCGGACGCGGGCCTCGTACGCCCTGGCAAATGCCTCATTGAACAGGTGCGGGAAACCGTCGGCGGGACGCTGGGCTAGCCCTGCGAACATTTCGGCGTACAGATCCCAGTACTTTCCCTTGTTGGGGGTCCCGAACACGCCACGCTTGCTGGCGCGATCGAAACGCTCCTCCAACTCCTTGGGGTCCAGCCTGCTAAGGAATTCCTCGAAGGCGGCCCGCATGGCGGTCATCGACGCGATGTTCTGCGCTTTCAGTTCGCGGAAATTATGGCGAACCGCTTCGACGGAGCCGGCTCGGACCGACAGCGTGGACAGCAGGCGCACCAGAGCTTCGTCCACTCCCTGCGAAACGTCCAAGGGCGAGTCCGGGCCATAATCCGGCTGCGCCGAGATGCGGAAGCGATTTCTGAATTCGTTGCGATTATGATTCAGATCCATCAGTCCCAGGACCGTTTCGCGCAGCAATTGACCGGCCAATTGCAGCGCCGCGCCGCGTACTTCGGCCGGTATGCCCTTCGGGTCCACACCCGCGCCGCGGCAAAAGGCGGCAAAACCGACCTCGAAATCGCCGTCGAACAACGGGACGGGCCCCTGCGCTCGCGGCGACTGGCCGGCTGGGCTGGCCGGACCGGGGCCGGCCGCGCCTGTGCCGGCCGCGCCTTCGCCCGCCACGGGCGCAGCGCCGGCAGGCGATGAAACGGTGACCGGGGCCGGCCCGGCACCGGCGGTCTTGGCTTGCACCTTGAGCGGGCGAGTCAACATGTGCCAGGGGGTGGCCGAACTCCCGTCCGCGTCGGGTTCGGGTGCATCGGGCTGCGGTCCAACGGTCTGACCGTAGGCGTTTCGGGGCTGCAGGTCGTCCCGCACGGATCCTTGGTCGCTGGGCTCCAACAACTCGCTGAGATCCAAGTCGGCGCCGAGGTCGTTGGCCGTGGATTTTCTGACCGCCGAGGAGGGTGCCTGCCCGTCATACGCGACGATGGCGCTCTCGTCGGGCGGGAAGTCGTTGCTCTTGTCGATGCTGACCAGCAGTTCGTATTCGCCCAAGCGGACGTAGTCGCCGTCTTTCAGCAAATAGTCGTGGTATTTCCCCAAAGGGACCTGGGCACCGTTGACATAGGTGCCGTTCGAGCTGGTATCGACCAGCACATAGGTGCCGGCGCGAAAATCAATGCGCGCGTGTTTGCCCGAGAGGTATCGCTCCGGGTCGGGTAGAATCCACTCATTGTCAGTGCCGCGTCCGACGCTGCCGCCGTGCACGCCGAATACTTTGCTGGAGGCCGCCCCGAGGCGGACTCCATGCTCACTGACGACGCTTAAGCGCAAGGTCATATATATTCACTCCAACGGGTCGGAAGGTTTGCGCTAAGTGCCCGTATAATATGGTGAAATGCTAGCAATGCCTGGAGCCTTTTAATGGCCGCGAGTCACATTTTCAAAGTTATGTTCGTAAATCAGGGAAAGGTGTACGAGATCTACGCCCGTAAAGTGAGCAATGGCACGCTTTTCGGCTTCATCGAAGTCGAGGAGCTCGTGTTCGGCGAGCGCTCGACCGTGGTCGTGGACCCCGCCGAAGAGAAGATAAAGGCCGAGTTCAACGAAGTAAAGCGTACCTATCTGCCCATGCATTCGGTGCTGCGCATCGATGAAGTGAAAAAACACGGCGTGAGCAAAATCGTTGCACTCGAGGGCTCGAATGTGTCCCATTTCCCGACCCCCCTCTATACGCCGGGTGGCGACTTGAACGCCCGTAAGTAGCTCACAGTTTCGTTGGAATTTCCCATGTTCAGTTTGCTCGGCGCTCCCGCGCTGTCGCAGTTCCGCCTCGACAAATTGCTGCGCTCGCTGCAGGCACTGGATGCGCGCGTCATCGGCATCTCGGCCCGCTACATCCATTTCGCCGACGTGGAGCAAACACTCGACGAAAGCGACCTCGAGCTTCTCGGCAAATTGCTGACCTACGGACCCGGTGCGCATCTGCACACGGACCGCGGACAGCAACTATTGGTGACGCCCCGTGTCGGCACGGTGTCGCCGTGGTCGAGCAAAGCCACCGACATCGCCCATGTGTGTGGTCTGCGCAATGTCCGGCGACTGGAGCGCGGCACGCTGTATTTCATCGAGTCGACGGAGGAGCTGTCTGCCGCGGAGCTGCAGCTCCTGGGCGCATCGTTGCATGACCGCATGACCGAGTCGGTGTGGGTTGCCGCCGGCGCCCCGGTCGATCCTGTCGGATTGTTTCATTCGGCCGCTGCGCGCCCGCTGCGCATCGTCGCGCTGGGCGCCGACGGCCATGCGGCCCTCGCGCGCGCCAACCAGGATTGGGGACTGGCGTTGTCCGGCGATGAGATCGATTACCTGGTCACCGCCTTCGGCAAGATGCGGCGCGATCCGACCGACGTCGAACTGATGATGTTTGCACAGGCGAATTCCGAGCATTGCCGGCACAAGATTTTCAATGCGGATTTCATCATCGACGGCGCAGCGATGCCGATGTCGTTGTTCGCGATGATTCGTGCCACCCATGCCAGGAACGCGGTCGGCGTGCTGTCCGCATATCGGGACAACGCGGCGGTCATCGAAGGGTCGACGGCGGTGCGATTTTTCCCCGATCCGCTGACCAAACGCTATGGCGGGGTGACCGAGCCCGTCGACATCTTGATCAAGGTGGAAACGCACAACCATCCGACGGCGATCTCGCCGTTTCCGGGAGCGGCCACCGGTTCGGGCGGGGAGATTCGTGACGAAGGTGCGACCGGCATCGGCGCCAAGCCGAAGGCGGGCCTCACCGGATACTCGGTGTCGAATTTGAGGATTCCCGGCATGGTGCAGCCGTGGGAACGTGACTTCGGCAAGCCGGACCGGATCGCCTCGGCGCTCGACATCATGATCGCGGCGCCCTTGGGCGCGGCCGCCTTCAACAACGAATTCGGCCGGCCGGCGACCTGCGGCTATTTCCGCACATTCGAACAGCAATCCGCGGAGGCGGGTCGACCGGTGACGCGCGGCTATCACAAGCCGATCATGATCGCCGGGGGCCTGGGCAACATCCGCCGCGGCGACGTGGAAAAGCGCGATGTCGTGGTCGGCGCGCCGCTCGTGGTGTTGGGCGGCCCGTCCATGCTGATCGGGCTGGGGGGCGGCGCGGCCTCGTCGGTGGGCAGCGGGCAAAGCAGCTCCGAACTGGATTTCGCGTCGGTCCAGCGCGGCAACCCCGAGATACAGCGGCGCGCACAGGAGGTCATCGATCGTTGTTGGGCGATGGGCGACGACAATCCGATCTTGCTGATTCACGACGTGGGCGCGGGGGGGCTGTCGAACGCATTGCCGGAAGCCATTGCGCATAGTCAGCGTGGCGGACGGATCGACTTGCGCAAGATACCGTGCGCCGAGTCGGAACTGTCGCCGATGGAAATCTGGTGCAACGAATCTCAGGAGCGCTACGTGTTGGCCTTGGCGCCGGGCAGCACCGACGTGTTCGCCGCACTGTGCGAGCGCGAGCGTTGCCCGTTTGCCGTGGTGGGCGAGATCACCGGCGACGGTCGATTGCACGTCGTCGATCCCTTGCTGTCGGCGACGCCGGTCGACATGCCGATCGAGGTATTGCTGGGCAAGGCGCCGCGCATGACGCGTGATGTGCGAGTCGTCGAAAAATCGGGCGCGCGCCTGTCGACGGACGGAACGACGCTCGCGGCATCGTTGGATCGGTTGCTGTGCCTGCCGACCATCGCCGACAAATCCTTTCTCATCACGATCGGTGATCGCAGCGTGGGCGGGCTCATCAGCCGCGACCAGATGGTGGGACCATGGCAGGTCCCGGTCGCCGACGTCGCCGTCAGCTTGAGCGATTACGAGGGTTACACGGGCGAGGCCATGGCCATGGGCGAGCGCTCCCCGGTGGCGGTGCTGAACGCGCCGGCGTCCGGGCGGCTGTCGGTGGCCGAAGCCGTGACCAACATCATGGCGGCGGATGTGCGGCATCTGACGGACATTCGATTGTCGGCCAACTGGATGGCGGCCTGCGGAGAGCCGGGCGAAGACGCCGATCTGTACGCGACCGTGCGTGCGGTCGGCGTGGAACTGTGCGCAGCGCTCGGCATCACCATTCCGGTCGGCAAGGATTCGTTGTCGATGCGCACGGCGTGGACCGACGCGCAGGGCGCGCACACGGTGCTGTCGCCGGTGTCGCTCATCATATCGGCATTCGCGCCGGTCGCGGATGCACGACGCACGTTGACGCCGCAACTGGACGTATCGGAGCCCACCCGGTTGCTGTTGATCGATCTTGGCGGCGGCAAGAATCGTCTGGGCGGGTCCTGTTGGGCGCAGGTGCTGGAACGCACCGGCGGTGAGCCGGCGGACCTCGACGACCCTGGGTTGCTGCTGAAGTTCTTCGATGCCGTCAGGGAGCTGAAGGATCGCGAACTCTTGCTGGCTTATCACGACCGGTCGGATGGCGGTGTGTTGCTGACGCTGTTGGAGATGGCGTTCGCGAGTCATTGCGGATTGGATATCGACTTGGGGTCGGAGGCGGATCCGATCGCCGCGAGTTTCGCCGAGGAACTGGGCGCGGTGGTGCAAGTGGCGGACGCACACGTGGCCGAGACACTCGAGGTATTGCAGCGTCACGGGCTGGCCTCGTTCGCGCGCGATGTGGGCAGCCCGGCGGGCGCAGGCAGCGGCTCGACGGACCCAGGCGGCGCGCCGCGCGATGCGGTCGCGGGACGCAGCGTCCTCGACCGGGTGACGGTCAAGGCCAACGGCGAGGTCGTACTCAGCGCGTCGCGCGTCGATCTGCACCGGCGCTGGAGCGAGGTGTCGTTCCGCATGCAGGAGATGCGGGACAATCCGCATTGCGCCAGCGAGGAATATTCGCGCTTGCTGGACGCGAACGACCCGGGGCTGCATGCTTCGCTGAGCTTCGATCCGAGCGACAACGTCGCCGCGCCGTACATCACGACCGGGGCGCGACCCGCCGTGGCGGTGCTGCGGGAGCAGGGCGTCAACAGTCAGACCGAGATGGCGGCGGTGTTCACGCGGGCGGGCTTCGACGCGTACGACGTGCACATGACGGACATTTTGGCGGGGCGCGTGCGCCTCGGCAGGTTCCATGGCCTCGTCGCCTGCGGCGGGTTTTCCTACGGGGATGTTCTGGGGGCGGGCGAGGGCTGGGCGAAATCGATTCTGTTCAACAGCGTGGCGCGGGATGAGTTCGCGGCATTCTTTGATAGGGATGCGACGTTCACGTTGGGCGTCTGCAACGGCTGCCAGATG
>PLUE01000064.1 GCA_003164785.1 Gammaproteobacteria bacterium
GCCGAGTTCGATTATCGGTACGTCGAAAACCGCACCGAGTTCGATTATCGGCACGTCGTAAGTTTGATGGTTCCCCGGTTTCCTAGATTAGTTAGGGCGGAGCCTGCCGCGAAGTTTCGGCGGGCTATTCCGTCATATAGTTTCGACCCAATGCTGGGTGAGTTGAAGGGTCTGCCACCACTCGATCAGGAGTCCCTCGATAGCCGCGCTGCGAAGGCCGGTCCGTTTAGCGTCTTTTGCGGCTGGTCGACTTACTTGTTCGTAACCGATCAATCGGCTTTTTAGTCGCGCGTTTCGACTTCCTCGGGAGTGGTTGCGTTGCCCGCGCTGGTTTCTCTGGCGGCGGCTCGTACTGGCGCCGTTTAGCGGAACCTTGTTTCCCCGTCCATGCAAAAACCAGCACGCCCAACTCGCCAATCTCCTTACGCTTTGGTTGACGAAGACGATGCTCCTCAATCTCTCCGTCAATGGAATCGATGAAAGCAGTGCCCCGATGTTCTATGTCTCGAAGCAGCGGGGCAATTGCCGCAAGGCCTATCTCAGAAACGTGGCAACTACGCTCGAGTAGTAAAGTCCTCCGTTGCTTCCTTGCTGCGGCATTCCTTTGTAGTGTATTCAGGTACCTCTCGAGAACAAATGCTGCTCGCGGCACCTCAAGTTCCGGCAACACGAACACACGTCTGACCGCCAGCACGTCGCCATTATCAAGAAATTTCACGCTTGGAGAGCGTTTCATCAACTTTAGAGCGAGGGACTCCTCGACGCGAGCGCGCGAAGCTCTAATTAGGCTCGCTAATGACCGAGATCCGACCCTGTTGGTCAACAAAACTGGCTTGCCTGCAGCATCCAAAAACCGTGGATCTGAAAACCACGCACCCATGACCACACCCATATCTTCGTAGGCGCGAATCAGACTTCTCAGTAATCGAGTGCTGTTTTTCGAGCGGTGACCGGTGGGGAAGTTCGCGGCGAAATCGGTTATGAATTGGTCGGGTATTTTATTGTTGCGCAAAAACTCAAACGTAGCTGACAGCAGCGCAATTGCTCCTTGCCGATTAACGTCAAGAAAAAGCGGGTCTCTGCTAGCTCGATTCATAGTGCAGGTCGCGGCGCAAGCATGAGTTACTCCGAATCTTGTCGTCTGGGGCGGCGGCGCAGGTTCTTTCTGCGGGCTTGCGGGCCGGCCGACGCCGGGCGCTCACTTTCTGAGATGCTGTCTTGAAAATAGAAAACCGTAACTCCCAAGCGAACAAGGCTTGCGTCGGAGACTTTGGTGTTTCGCTTCTTGCGAGCACGATTCAGAAGTGAAGTCGCTCCGTTTATGAAGTTGGTGCCTTGCGCGGCGATCTCCCTTCGAATAAAGGAAACCATGTCAAGATCGCTGTCCTCGATGACGGCGGTTGCCTCAAACAGAGGAGTGGCGGACCGTCGAACGTTATGTGTAAGGGTCTTCAGAAGATCGTTTCCACGCTCGCCCACGGCGGCGATGGAGGTGTCGGATAGTCCGCTCAATATCGGCACGCGAGATATAGCTCTAACTTGCTGATCAGCGAGCTGTTCAATGGCATTCATTTGCCTCAACTCATCAAGCATGGCTCGGACCGGAATGCCTCCTCCATGTCTTTCGACGAGACTTTCGAAACTACGTCTTTTCCCGAATATCGGAAGTGTTGCGGGTTCACCCGTCTTGTCCGCAAAGCGGGGGCTACTGAACCAGGCGGCAAGGAGACGTCGAGCCGGATGCTGATCAGCCTTCGATCGACTCATCGCCTCGCGGGAATTCAAAATCTTCGTGACCTCAGATCTTGGTAATCCCGTCATTATCGAAACGCGCGATTTGCTCTCGCGGCCAGTTTCACGCACAACACGCTTGCTGGCGATGCGCGCGGACTTCTCTCTAACTGTCTGATTGAGCTCTCGCACAGTGATCCCGGTATCAAGCATCAATTCGACCAGGGGCTCGAGCAAGCGACTCAACGCTAGTAGCGCTGCCTCTTTGATCGGATCATCGGTCGATTCTCTTTTTTCTTGGATGGTCATTCGACCCGCAAAAAACGTGTCGTTGGGACGAGACACCAATGCCGAAAGCAACCCGGCGACAAAGCGTGGCGAATAATCCTTGCGGGATTATCGGATGTCAAATCACCGCTTTCCATGAGGAAAAGAATTCAGGATGACTGCGGCATCGGCGTTCACGAGTCGTGGACCCGGAGTCCAAGTTCTAAGTCACTACACCATACTATATGTGTCTCTCGTTGCTCGACAAGTTGCAAATCGCGTGCGTATTGCTAAAAATGCGTGCAGATCTATGACATCCTCCCTAGTCTGCTGGCGCTGTGGAACATCGTTGGCTGCGCTGAGCTTGCCGCTTCGGCGGCTCGATGTGTGCAAGCAATGCAAGGCTGAGCTGCATGTCTGCAAGATGTGCGTGGAATATGACGTGAGTTATGCCAAGCACTGCAAGGAGCCCACGGCGGAGGAGGTGCGCAAAAAGGATGAGGCGAATTTCTGCGACCATTTCAAGCCGAAGCCGGGTGCGTACCAGGCCAGGGACGAGGCTGAGCTGGCACGCGCCAAGTTGGCGCTGGATGATTTGTTTCGCAAGTGACGCGGGGCTCGCCCTCGCCGTCTGCTGCATCGCGATGTCCCCGGCTGGGGCTTCCCCCCTTGCGGCCGGCATGGGTGTTTTCTAATCCAATTCCGTAGTCTTTTTTGGCGAGCCGCTTGCGCGAATTTGGCGGAACCCCTGCGGGGATGGCTTCGGAGGGCTTGAGGCCCTCTATGGATGACGCCGAATTTCGCAGATATCGGTTCAAATTTCTCCTCATCCATATCACAACCGTGTCGTCTAGTCGGGGAATCCCGCAATTTTCGTCTGGGGCGGTACGACGAGAAGGTGAAGGGGGTATAAATTCAGTCAGCGAGCGAGTTTCTGTACAACGGAGTCCAGTGGATGGCGACTTCAACAGATTATCTTCGGATAGCCGGCAATGAAGCCAGGCTGATACCCGAAACTGCATTCGATGCCTTCCGAGAGGCCGTCGTCGTCGTCGATCTTCGGCGCAAGTGCTTGCCCATCGTCCTGGCGAATGCGACCGCGCGCCGGTGCTTGGTCGGCGACTGCACACCTGACTCGATGGACGATTTCTCCCTATACGCGTTATTGGACAAGGCGGCCGATATCGTCGTCTCGACGGCGATGGGGTTGCGCGCGGAGGTTCCGAGTGCGAGCTGGGTGTTGAATTGGGGATTGCTGGGCGGGAATCAATCGATACTGACCGAGATCAAGAGTCTGCACTCAGGTATCGGGCAACGTCTGGTGATGTTGACCTTCGCGGAGCCGGCGGCCGAGTCCACCGTGTTCTCTGCGATCGAACACCGGGCCCCGGGTCTGCTGATCTTGAACACGGAACTGACGGTTACCTATGCGAATCCGAGCGCCGTGCGCACCGCCGGGGGGTTGCCGGGCGGGATCTTGAGCTACTCGGGGCTCGCGTTGGTCCCGACGGCGGGAATTCCTCGCGAGGCCTTTGTTCTGGCCTTGGCGGGTGAGCATTATCACGACGAGGCGGTGGCGGTGACGGCTCCGGGCGCGCCGACGCGGTGGTTCGAAATGGATATTCAGCCGCTCAAGAATGCGTCGGGAATTGCGGGTCTCGCGGTGCTGTCGAATGAAGTCACCGAACGACGTTCGGGAAGGTTGGCGTCGACGGCGGGGGAGCGGCGGCTGCTGGCGCTCACCGAGCATGCGAGCGACATCATCACGGTCGCGGGCCGCGACGGCCGTCTGCAATATGTGAGCGGCGGAATCTGGAACTCTCTCGGCTATACGGTCGACGAATGGCGGTCGACGTCGTTGCTGGACCACGTCCATCCGGAGGACGTCGAGACCATCCGCGCCAAGTATGCGCAATTGGTCGCCGGGGCGATTGCCGGTTTCTCGCAGCAGTTTCGGATGCTGCACAAGAACGGGACCTACCGTTGGCTGGAATCGAATTACGCCTCGGCGCTCGACAATCCGCTGATCAACGGGGTGGTGGTCAACTCCCGCGACATCACGGAACGCAGGCAGGCGGAGAGCCGGCTGGCGCAGCGTGAAGAGGTATTCAGGCTCGCCGCGGATGCGGTGAACGGCATCATTTTCGAGTGGGATTTGGTGCGCGAGGTCGTGCATCGTTCCCGCGGCGTGAAGGAGGTGCTGGGACTGGACGCCGAGGTTCTGGCCCAAGAGGGGGAGTGGTCCGCCCGCATTCATCCGCTCGACGGCGTCGGCTATGCCAAGACCATCAGCGCCGCGGTCCGGGATGGTGATGGTTGGACCGCCAATTACCGTATTCGCGATGCGCGCGGCCGCTACCGCTCCATGCTGGAGCGGGGGCTGATTCAGCGCAGCGAGCAGGGCATCGCGGTGCGCGCCATCGGCTGCTGCGTCGACGTGTCCGAGATCAAACGCTTGACCGACCTGCTGGCCGAGGCGCAGCGGGCGGCCAAGATGGGTGCCTGGGAATTCAGCGTCGCGACCCAGGAGCTGACGTGGACCGACGAAATGTTCCGCATCTACGAGGCGAATCCGGCGGAATTGGCGGTCGCGTGGGAGCCCATGCTCGCTCGATTCACCCCGGAGTCGCGGATGCGCTTCGATACGGCGTATGCGGCGGCCGCCGAACAACAGACGGGTGGTTTCGACCTGGAGCTGGAGATTGACACCCTGAGGGGCAATCGCCTGTGGGTGCGCATCATCGGCCAGGTGGAGATGATACAGGGGCGGCCGTTTCGGGTATTCGGCTCGGTCCAAAACATCCAGGCCCAGAAACTGGCGCAGATCGCGCTGGAGAACAGCACGGGTTGGCTCAAGTTGTCGATGAACATGGCGCACATGCATCCGTGGCGCTGGGATCGGGCGACCGACTCGCTGGATTTTGCGATTGTCGATGGAAAGATGGTGCATCTGCCGCGCGTCTTTCCGGGCATGAAGAACTTGATGGGGCGCGTGCATCCGAAAGACCGCCCGGCGATTCGGAAGGGCATCGATCGAGCATGGGACACGCGCCAGCAGGTTCAGGTCGCGTTCCGGCTGAAGTCTCGCAATGGGCAGTATCGGAGTTACGAGGCGATCGCCAGACCGTTGTTCGACGCCGCGGGGCGCCCCAGCGGGCTGGTGGGTGTGTCCCAAGACGTGACGGCGCGCCATGAGGCCGAGAAACGATTGCGGCGGTCCGAAGAGCTGTTGCGGATCACGACGGCGAACACCGCCGACACCCTGGTGCTGCTCGACACGGATCTGCGGATTCGATTCATCAATCGCAGCGTCGGCGGGATGACCATCGAGCAAATCATCGGCCGGCATGTCGCCGTGCTGTTGCCCGACGCGGCCCGCGACGGGGTCCTCAGCCGCCTGCGCTTGGTGCTCGCGACGGCGCGGACGGCGGAATTCGAGTTCGACATCCAAGAAGCGGACGGTGGTTTGACGCAGTACTTCGAGAATCGCGCGGTGTTGGTCCGCGATCAGGGTCTGGGCACGTGCCTCTCCGTGACGATGCGCAACGCCACCGAGCGCAAGCGCCTCGAGAAGGAGATCTTGGAGGTGTCCAGCCGCGAGCGGCATACCATCGGGCGCGATCTGCACGATGGTTTGGGGCAGGAACTGACCGGAATCGCTTTGATGCTCCGCGCCTTGGCCACCCGGATCTACACCCGGGTACCCGAGTCGCGTGGCCAGGTGGACGAGATCGTTGGCTTGGTGAATCAGTCGATCGAGACGGCGCGCGGACTTGCACGTGGCCTGCTGCCGCTCAATCCGGACGGCGGTGGATTGACGTTCGCCCTGCGGGCGCTGGCGGATCGCGGGCGGGATGTGTATGGCTTGACGGTGGATTTTCGGGCCGAGGTGGCGCCGCAAATCACCTTCAGCGAGGCAAGTTCCAGTCATCTGTACCGTATCGCCCAAGAGGCGCTCACGAATACGGCGCGGCACGGGCGGGCCTCCGCCGCGTCGATTCTCCTGATCGTGACCAGAGCCAAGTTTTTACTGCAAATCACCGATGATGGGATTGGGATCGGGAATCTGGACCCCGCGGCCTGCGGAATGGGGCTGAAGATCATGAAATACCGTGCGGGAATGATTGGCGCGAGGTTCGAAATCGTCGCGAATCAACCCCATGGAACCGTAGTACGCGTTACTGGCGAGCAATCGATGGTAATGAGTGCGTTACACTGTGCTCACGCGATTTAAGGAGAAGGCAATGGCTGCAAGCAACACATGGATTCGTACGTCGGTAGCTCAGTCCGGCATGACCGGCGGCAAGCGCCGGGTACGGCGGGTTTTGATCGTCGACGACCACCCGATCGTTCGCCAAGGGCTGCGCCGCGTCATGGAGAACGAGGACGATTTGGCCGTCTGCGGCGAAGCCGAGACCGCCCGGGACGCCCGGACGGCGATCAAGGAGCTGAATCCCGACGTCATGATCGCCGACATCAGCCTGAAGCAGGGCGATGGCATCGAGTTGGTCCGCGACGTGCGCGCGCACCATCCGCAACTCCCGATCCTGGTGCTGTCGATGCATGATGAGACGATTTATGCCGAGCGGATGCTGTCCGCAGGCGCCAATGGCTACATCATGAAGCAGGCCGCCAGCGAACAATTCCTGGTATCGCTACGGCGTGTGCTCGACGGCAACATCTACGTGTCGGAAGCCGTCGGCAACAACATGATTCAGAAATTTGCCGCCGGCGGTTCCTACATCTCGGCGAACCCGATCGATCGGCTCAGCAACCGCGAGTTGCAGATCCTGCACATGATCGGCAAGGGGATGAGCACGCGCGAGACCGCGCACTCGCTCAATCTGAGCATCAAGACCGTGGAATCCCATCGGCAGCGCATCAAGCGGAAGCTAAACTTGAGCACGGGGACGCAGTTGGTCCAATACGCGGTCAACTGGTTCACGGGCCGCGAGGCAAACGCGCACCCATTTAGCGCAAAAGAGGCGCCCGGTGTTGCCACGGAGGCTCACACCGCGACGTAGCGGCGCACTGGCCCGCGCCACCCGCCTGCGCGACTGCGGCGGTTGCGCGGGCCGGTCGAGCCGATGCCGCGACGGCTCATTCGTGCGCACATGGTCAACATGAGCGGCAGTACCCGGATTTATAATAAGCCTATGCCGCATAATCAAGTCGCGGTGTGACTCGCCGATACTACAGAGCAATTCTCAGTTTCGCGCGGAGTTCGAACCAGTGCCAGATATGGAATCTGTGACGTCGCTCACGGCCGAATCGTCGCCTGCCATCTTGCTGGCGGAAGACGATCCGGTGACCCGTATGTTGATGACGCGCTTTCTCAAGAAGGCGGGCTACGAGGTGGACGCCGTGGGCGATGGCGCCGAAGCGCTCGACAAAATGACGAAGCGTTATTACCCGATCTTGGTCACGGATTGGGAGATGCCCGGCATGGACGGCGTCGCGCTCTGCAAGGCGGTGCGCAACATGCAGCTGGATGGGTATGTGTATGCGCTGCTGCTGACCGCCCGCGACGCGAAAGAACACATCATCGCGGGGCTGGAGGCGGGCGCCGACGATTATCTGGTCAAGCCGGTGCACGAGCGGGAGCTCATCGCCCGGCTGAACGCCGGGCGGCGCATCCTCGCGCTGGAGCATTCGCTGCGCGCCGCGAATCAGCGCAACCGGATTCTGTCGATCACGGATGCGTTGACCGGCGCCTACAACCGGCGTTACCTGATGGAACAGCTGCCGCGCGAAGTGGAGCGCTGCCGTCGGTACGCCTACCCGCTGTCGGTCATCATGTTCGACATCGATCACTTCAAACTCATCAACGACGAAATGGGCCATGCTGCCGGCGACGACGTCCTGCAGCAGTTCGTCGCCCGGGTGCAGCGCTCGATCCGCTCCAACAGCGATTGGATCGCCCGCTATGGCGGCGAAGAGTTCTTGATGGTGCTGCCGGAGACCGAGTTCAAAGCCGGCATGTTCGTGGCGGAAAAAATCCGCAGCCTCATCGGTGGGTCGACCTTCGTCACGCGCGTGGGCGACACGCCGGTGACGGCGAGCTTCGGTGTCGCGGCCACCGGTCCGAGCGGCCCGGATTTGCTGTTGAAGGTCGAAGGCCTCATCAAGGCCGCCGACCTGTGCCTGTATCAGAGCAAGCAGCAGGGGCGGGATCGGACCACCGGCATCGAGATCGCCAATTCGATGGCGATGCTGGCCAACGGATAGGCGCGCGACCCCGGCGAGGTTCAGCAAACGTTCGAGAGTTGCGCGTTCACGGCCCGGAGTCGTTCTTCGAGCTGGCGCACCAGTCCGTCCAATTCAGTGATCGAATTGGCCCGCGCCGCCGTCTCGAGATTCGACGCGGCGGCACTCAAGGTATGGGCATGCATGTTGGCGCTGGCGCCCTTCAGGGCGTGCGCGCGTCGGCCGATGGTCTCGACATCGCGGGTGCGCAGCGCCGTGACGATTTCGGCCAGGCATTGATCGCCGCTGCTGATGAAGGTGTCGACGAGTTCGCGTTCGAACTCCGAGTCGCCGCCCGTCAGTTCGCGCAGGGCGTCCATGTCGACCTCGGTGGGAGCGGCAGCGGCACCGAGGTACCGGGCGAGACAGTCCGACAATTGACTGGGCTCGAGCGGTTTGCCCAAGTGGGAATCCATGCCCGCGGCCATGCAATTGTCGCGGTCCTCGGCCATGACGTTGGCGGTCAGGGCGATGATCGGCAGTCGCCCCCGGCCGCACTGGCGCTCCGACTCGCGGATGCGACGGGCGGCGGTGAAGCCGTCCATGACGGGCATCTGGCAGTCCATCAAGACGGCGTCGAACTGGGTTTCGGCAATCCGTTCCAGGGCTTCGGCGCCGTTGTTGGCGATCGTGATCTCGAGACCGAGATTCTCGAGCACGCGCTGGGCGACACGCTGATTCACCGGATTGTCCTCGACCAACAGGACTCGCTGGCCGTGGAAGGTGACCAGGACACGCCGCTGTTCCACGTCCGGGGATAGATGCGGCGCCGCTCCCGTGAACACGCCGATGAGGAGGCTCGCCAGCTTCGATGCACGAATCGGCTTCGACCCGATCGCGTCCGGGCGATGCTGCCCGGTGTCGACGCGTGGCTCGGCCCCGAACAGCGATAGCAGGACGAACGGCAGCGTCGCGTGACGCGGGTTGCTGCGCAGCGCGGTCAGGAGATCGAGCCCGCCGCGCCCGGGCATCAGCTCGTCGGCAAGCACCAGGTCCACCGTCTCACCGCCGTCGAGCAGCGCGAGGGCATGGTCCACGCCGGCGGCCGTGACGGTCTCGAAGCCGTAGTATCTCAGCTTGAGCGCGAGACTGTCGCGGCTGGCGGCGACGTCGTCGACCACCAAGATCTTTTTGCCCGTTCCCAGCGGGCTGAAGCCGGGCTGGTCCTCGAGCGGATCCATGCGCAGGGTGACCCAGAACGTCGAGCCCTGGCCCACCGTGCTGCTCACGCCGACTTCACCGCCCAGCAACTCGGCCAGTGTCTTGACGATGGACAGGCCGAGGCCTGAGCCGCCGTAGTGGCGGGTGGTGGAGGAATCGATCTGGGAGAAGGTCTTGAAAAGCCGGTCGAGGCGATCGTGCGGGATACCGATGCCGGTGTCGGTCACTTCGATCCGCAGCGCCGGTGCGCCGTCGGCGACCACCGCGCCGGAGGCCTTCAGCACGATGTAGCCTTGGTGCGTGAATTTGATGGCGTTGCCGACCAGATTGAGGATGAGCTGGCGCAGGCGGCCGGGGTCGCCGCGCAGCAGCACCTCGATCTCGCCGATGTCGACGATCAGTTCGATGCCCTTGACGGCGGATTGAAGCGCCAGCACGGCCACGGTTTCGTAGATGACGTCCCGCAGATCGAAGGCGACGTGCTCCAGGTCGAGGCGTCCCGCTTCGATCTTGGACAGGTCCAACACGTCGTTGATGAGGGATAGCAGCGCCTGCGCGCTGTCGCGGATGATGTCCACGTACTCGCGCTGGGTCACGTCCAGGGTGGTCTCGGACAGTATCCGCGACATGCCGATCACGCCGTTCATCGGCGTGCGTATCTCGTGGCTGACATTGGCCAGGAAGTTGCTCTTGGCGCGATTCGCGGCTTCGGCCGCCAGCTTGGCGTCGATGGCGGATTGTTCGGCCAGTTTTCGGTCCGTGATGAGCTGCATCGAGCCGGCGAGCCAGATGGGCTTTCCGGACAGATCACGTTCGGCCTGTGCCCGCAGCCGCACCCACTCGTCGTGCCCCCGCTTGTGCCGCACCCGGACTTCGACGTCGCAGACGGTATCGCGATATAGATGACTGTCGATGGTCTTGCGGACGCCGGCCCGATCCTCGGGGCAGATCAGTTCCTCGAACCGGTCCCGCGACAGCGTCAGCTCGCCGATGTCGTACCCCAGGAGTTCCTCGAAGCGCGGACCGTACCAGAACTTGTTTTCCTGGATGTCGAGTTCCCAGACGCCGTCGCGGGTGCCGCGCATGGTGCGTGCGAGACGCTTTTCGATGGAATCGAGCGCCTCTTCGGCGCGCTTCAAATGCGTCATGTCGACCAGCGCGCCGGTGATTCTCGCCAGTTCGCCGTCGCTGCCGCGGGACACCGTGGTCGTCTCGGCGATCCAGCGTTCCGTCCCGTCGGGCAGCAGTACGCGATATTCGCAGCGGTAGGAGGGCTTCTGCGGGGTGGTGTCGAACGGGGCGCGGCGAATCCGTTCCAGGTCGTCGGGATGCACGGCCGACAAATGTCCGTCGCGATCGTCGAGCCGGGTGGCGGCGGGGATGCCCAAAATCTCGTGAAAGTTACCGGAGGCGATCCAGCTCTTGCGGCCGAAATCCAAGTCCATGGTGGCCACGCCAGCCACGCCCTGGGCGATGTTCAGGGATTCCGTGCTGTAGCGCAGGGCGTCTTCGAGTTGCTTGCGCTCGGTGATGTCGGTGACGGTGCCGATCGCACGCGCGGGGAAGCTTTCGGCGTCATTAAGGACCTGGCCACGGCCGGCCAACCAGCGCAGCCCGCCGTCCAGGAGGAGGGAGCGGTACTCGGCTTGGAATTTGCCGCCGCCGGCAATGGCCGCATTGAGCTCCGCGACCACCCCTTCGTAGTCTTCGGGGTGGATGGTGGCCAGCCATTCGTCACGCGTGAACAGGGCGGTGCTGTTGGCGAGGCCGAGGAGTTCGAAGAACAGGGGCGTACCGGTGACCTGACCGGTGACGAGGTCCAGATCGAAGACGCCGAAACCGCCGGCGGCCTGCGCGAACTCGAGAAATTCGGAGGAGCGGCGCATTTGGGTCTCGTGCTCGCGACCCCGGAAGATCGCCTTGTGCAGGCGCTCCGCGAGCAGCTGCATCTCATCGCCTGGCGGGGCGTCGCCGGCGCCGCTTTCGCCGCCCCGGTCGACCAGGAACGCGAGCTTGTCGCGCAGGCCTTGGATGCGCTTCGCAAAGGCATTCGCGGCGAGCCACGCGGCGGCGAGCAGGAGGAGGAAGCTCGTGCCGAGACCCACGGCCAGGATGAGGTGACCTTGAAAGATCGAGCGGCCGGCGTGATCCTGGTTGCTGGCGCCGATCAGCCAGAGGCAGGTGAGGGCCGCCAACAGGACCGCCAAAACAGGTATTGCCAGCAGTTTGCGGCGAATTGGCCAACTACGCATGCGACATCCAGACCGGGTGGGCGTGCGCCCCAGACTACAGTGTATCGGCCGGCTGCGCGCCCTCTTGAGCTATGATCTAGATCGAGTTTTCACCGGATAGTCGACATGCGGGCAGGCAAGATATTGGGTTTCGTGGTGGCCGGCCTGATCGCGGCGATCGTCCTCGTGTTGGTGTGCGTGTGGCTGTTCGTAAATCCGAACGATTACAAGGCCAAGATGGCCGCCGCGGTCAAGGCCGCGACCGGCAGAGATCTGGTCCTCAAGGGCGACATCAAACTGTCGGTATTTCCGTGGGTCGCGCTGGAGCTCGGGGCCGCCAGCCTGGGAAATCCGGCTGGGTTCAGCGACCAGCCCTTCGTCTCCATCCAGCATGCCACGGTCCGGGCGAAGCTGCTGCCGTTGCTGCAGAAGCGGCTCGAGATCGCGCGCGTGGAAATCGACGGCCTCGACCTGCGCCTCTTGAAGAACGCGGCGGGCGCCGGGAACTGGGAGGGCTTCGGCAGACCGGCGGCGCAGGGCTCGGCGCCTGCGCAAGGGTCGGATGGCGCGGCGCGCCAGGCTGAAAGGCCGCTGGCGGGGGTGGCCGGCATCAAGCTGACTCACGCACGCGTCAGCTACGAGAGCGTCGTGCTGGATAATCTCAGTCTCGAAACCGCGCCATTCGCCGACGGGGTGGTGCCGATCGATCTGCGCTTCGACGCGAATCGCGGCATCGCGACCGAACATGCCACGGTGGAGGCCAAGGTGGATTTCAGCAATCCGGCCGGCCGGCATTACCGGCTGGCGGCATTGTTGTTGCTCGGTGAGGTGTACCCGGCGGGGAATGGCCGGCCGTTGCGCTGGACCGTTTCGATGCCGGGTCTGGATCTCGACCTGGATGCGCAGATGCTGGCGGTCCCGAGCGTCGCGCTGACGGTGGCCGGCGCGGAGTTGAACGGCAGCGTGAGCGGCACGAAGGTGCTGGATGATTTGACCATGACGGGGTCGGTGACGCTGGCGCCGCTGGTGCTGCGCGAGTTCATTCCACGCTGGGGCCTGTCGCCGCCGCAGACGCGGGATGCGCGGGCGTTCTCGTCGCTGTCAGGGTCTACCGCGTTCGCCTATGGCGGCAATTCGCTGCGGCTCGACACCGTGCAACTGGCGTTGGACCAGACGCACCTGCAGGGCAACGTCGCCGACGACCTGGCGACGAAGGCGCTTACGTTCAATCTTTCAGCGGATCAGATCGACGTGGACCGATATCTGGCGCCCGAGGGCCAGCCACCCGCGCCGACCCAGTCCGTCAAAGCCCGCGAGCCCATCGCCACCGACTCGAAGGCCACCGAGGCCAAGACGCCGTGGGACGTGCAGGGCACCGTGGCGGTGGGGTCGCTGCATCTGTCGCGCCTGGATCTGACCAACTTGAAGCTCACGCTGACCGCGAAGGACGGGGTCACGCATCTGTATCCGCTGCAGGCGCAGATCGACGGTGGCCGCTATTCGGGGGACGTCACGCTCGACGAGCATGGCGAGGTCCCGGTGCTCAGCGTCGATGAGCATTTGACCGGAATCGACGTGGGCAAGTTGCTGGCGGGCAGCGGCAAGAGCGTGCATCTGTCCGGCAAGGGCAATCTCAGTATCCGCGCCGCGGGACACGGCGAGACCGCGGCGGCGGTGCTCAAGACGTTGAACGGTCATGCGGAGGGGTATGTGACGGAGGGGGCGGTCGAGGGCGTCGACCTGGGCTATCAGTTGAGCCGGGCGGAGGCGCTCATCAAAGGGGGGAGCACGGCGTCGCTGCAGGACACCCGGCGCACCCAATTCGATGCGTTCAAGACCTCGGCGCAGATCGTCGACGGCGTCGCGGAAACCAAGGATCTCCTCATTTCCTCGCAGGCGTTGAAAATCACGGGGCAGGGCAGCATGAACCTGGCGACGTCCGCGATCAACTTCGAGCTGCTCGCCGACACACTGCGGACCACCCAGGGGGTGCCGATCCAGATTCCCGTCATCGTCAGCGGCACCACGTCGAATCCGACGGTGCGGCCCGACGTCGAGGCCCTGGCGAAGGGACAGTTGCGGCAGAAGCTGCAGGACGTGCTGAAGGACAAATTGCAGGGACTGTTCGGCAAGCCATGAAGGGCGCGGAGCTCTTGAGCATTGCGAAGTCCTCAAACGCGGCGGAATCCTTGCACCCTGCGGAATCCGCGGATGCGGCGGATGCCTTTGCCACGCGATTGCTCGCGTGGTTCGACGTGCACGGCCGCAAGAATCTTCCTTGGCAGCAGGATCGCACGCCCTACCGGGTGTGGATCTCGGAGGTCATGCTGCAGCAGACGCAGGTGAGCACGGTGATTCCCTATTTCGAGCGCTTCATGGCGCGCTTTCCGGAAGTCGGGATGCTGGCGGCGGCGCCCGAAGATGAGGTGCTGCACCTGTGGACGGGGTTGGGGTACTACGCGCGGGCGAGAAATCTGCGGGCGTGCGCGCGGGTGCTGGTGGCCGCGCATGGCGGGGTGTTCCCCGAGGCGATCGACGCGGTGGTGGAATTGCCGGGCATCGGGCGCAGTACTGCGGGAGCGATTCTGGCGCTGTCGCGGGACGAGCGGCATGCGATTCTCGATGGCAATGTGAAGCGGGTGCTGTCGCGGGTGTTCGGCATCGCGGGCGATCCGAGTTCGGCGGCGGTGAATGCAGCGCTGTGGATGCAGGCGGAGGCGTGCACGCCCAAGTCGCGGGCCGGGGCCTATACGCAGGCCATCATGGATCTCGGGGCCACGGTCTGTACGCGGAGCCGACCTGCCTGCACCGTCTGTCCGATGAATGGAATTTGCATCGCAGCCCGCGAAGGACGCCAGGGCGAGCTGCCCGGCCGCAAGGTGCGGCGTGAGCGCCGCGTCCGCGAGGCGACCTTGTTGATCGCGGAGAGCGGCAGCGCCGGTGCGCGCGCGGTGCTGCTGGAACGGCGGCCGTCGCCGGGGATCTGGGGCGGCCTCTGGTCCCCGCCGCAATTCGAGGACGAGGGGGCGGCGCTCGAGTGGTGCCGGCGTGAGGTGGGCGAGACTTTTTCTGAACTTAAGCGACTCCCGCCGATCGATCATGCGTTCACGCATTTCGATTTGCGGTTGAACCCGGTGCGGGTGCGCTGTGCGGTGGGCTCGGGGGTGCGGGAGGGGGAAGGTCGATTGTGGTATTCGCTCGAGGCGCCGCCGCGGGTGGGGTTGCCGCAGCCGATCCGGTTGCTCATCGAGAGGTTGATGGCGGGGTGAGCGGCGTGGTGTACAAGGCGAATTCGGCGCCAGCGCTGTAGGGCGATTGGGTTAAACTCGTCGGATGGCGCGACGAGTGAACTGTGTGGTGTTGAAGCGGGAGGCGGAAGGCCTCGATTATCTGCCGTACCCGGGCGATCTGGGCAAGCGGATCTATGCCAACGTATCCAAGGAGGCTTGGGCGCAGTGGGTGGCGCACCAGACCATGCTCATCAACGAGAACCGCCTGACGCCCATCGAACCCAAGGCGCGGGCGTTTCTGGTGGCTGAAATGGAGAAGTTTTTCTTCGGGACGGGGTCGGCCAAGCCGGCGGAGTTCGTGCCAAAGGCGTGATTTGCTGCGCCGCGCCGGCGTAAGTGCCTGATTTGTGGATCGTTCATTGACGAGTGGGCTTCGCGCCTGTTTAATACGCGCCTCCTTGAAAGGCCAGGTAGCTCAGTTGGTAGAGCAGCGGACTGAAAATCCGCGTGTCGGGGGTTCAATTCCCTCCCTGGCCACCATTACACCTTAGATCGACTACGACCCAGCGCGCTCGGCTGCGCCTGAGTACGTGTAACCCTTTGATTTTATTCGGTACGATTTCCAAAGTCGTCTACCGGCGCCGTCGTGCGCGAATTTCAAGCGAAGCGGAACTGGGGGCAACTCTCGCGCGAGTTGCCCCCAAAAGTCACCCGAAAAAGCCCAGTTGCCCCCAGCGCTTTTCAAACTGAAAAAGGAGTTGCCCCCAATGCTGTCCAACTTATTGATTCAACGAGCAAAAGCGCAATCGAAAACGACGCGACTTTCCGATGGTCGCGGTATGTACCTCGAAATTTCCCCCAAAGGTGGCAAATGGTGGCGATTCAAGTATCGGCTCAACGGTAAGGAGAAGCGGATGTCACTGGGCGTGTACCCGGACGTCGGATTGGCTGATGCACGAGACAAGCGCGAGGCGGCCCGAAAACTGGTCGCCGCCGGCGTTGACCCCACCGAGCACCGCAAGGCCGTCAAGGTCGCTTTGGTCGAGAGCACGGAGGACACATTCGAAGCAATCGCGCGCGAGTGGTTTGGGTCGTTTTCGAAGCACTGGGTTCCCGGTCACGCCGACAAAGTCATCCGCCGGCTCGAACTCAACGTGTTCCCGTGCATTGGTGCGCGACCCATCAAGGCCATCACGGCGCCGGAGTTGCTGGCGGTGCTGCGGCGGGTCGAGGCCCGCGGCGCGAACGAGACAGCGCACCGCGCGCTGCAGGTCTGCGGCCGGGTATTCCGGTTCGCGGTGGCGACAGGGCGGGCCGAGCGTGATCCGTCCCGGGACCTGGGCGGTGCGCTGGCGCCGACCAAGGAAAAGCATCTCGCTTCGATCACGGATCCGGAGGAGGTGGGCGCTTTGTTACGAGCCATCGATGCGTACGATGGATCTTGGATCACCCGCTGCGCTTTGCGGCTGGCGCCTCTGGTCTTCGTCAGACCGGGCGAACTGCGCGCGGCGCAGTGGGCCGAGTTCGACTTCGAGAAAGCGGAGTGGCGGATTCCGGCGACCCGGATGAAGATGCGCGTGCAACACGTTGTGCCCTTGTCGACACAGGCCATTGCGGTCTTGCAGGACCTGCAGCAACTCACTGGCCGATTTGCGTTGGCGTTTCCGGGTGTACGCAGTCGATTTCGACCGATGAGCGAAAACACGGTTACTGCGGCACTGCGCCGGATGGGGTACAGCGGCCAGGACATGACCGGTCACGGATTTCGAAGCATGGCGTCGACGTTGCTCAACGAGCAGGGATGGAATCGGGATGCTATCGAGCGTCAACTCGCACACGGTGAACGTGACGCGGTACGGGCGGCGTACAACTATGCTCAGCATTTGCCGGAACGGCGGCGGATGATGCAGGCGTGGGCGGACTACCTGGATCAGCTGAAGTCGAATATTCCTGACCTTAAGCAGGTGCGTGCCGCGCCAACCGTGACAAGTTTTCCGGGAGTACGTGAGGCGTCGGCAGGCGCGCGCCGACCCATCAATTTCCCGCGGAAGCATGCATAGTTGAATGGCTGATGGCGGCTTCGCGGTGATTTCCAAATGCGCCGCGATACCGTTCGTGATGGCGTTGCTCGCCCATCTAGATGGCGGAGAATGTAATCCACCTAGAGCGTCGTGGGCCGCCGCTACCGGCGTCGAGTGAGTGCTCTCGACCGGGGCCGTGTGAAAACCCGATGGTGGGCGACGCCGACGAGTCCGCGGCAAGCCGCGGCGGCGGTGCAAGCGCCATGGAGAATGGTTGATGAAGAAACTGCGAGAGAACTTCGGTCAAAAGATGCTTCAGTCACTGCTCGCCGACCCTGCAAGGCCGATGACCGTCTAAGGTGTACGGCTAGAAGCCTCGTTCCGCGCAATAGCGATCTAGCCGCTCCCGAGCCGCTCGCAACACATAGTGGTAGTCGTCCTGCCCAATGATTCCCGAGGCCCAGCTATTTGCGTCGAACAGCATGCTGTACAGGTTAACGATGGCCAGGCCCACCTTCAGCAGTTCTCCAACCTCTTCTCGCATGTGCGGGTACTTTTCCGCGACCGCGTGATCGGCCACCACATCCTTGGCATTTCTGTGCGAGTAGTAGTTATGGCGAATCGCAATCAATCGGTCGACGACCGGGTTCGTGGTGCGGGTGACGTACGCCATGTCAACCTTCATTTGCCGTGAATCCAAGGGAGCAAAGGCCCCGATAAGACTCTCCGCACGTGCGCGCCCCGTCATGCGAGCGGCAAACTCCTCCTTTGAAAACAGATGCGGATTCGACTGGATCGTGTGCATGAATCCTCGCAGGCCGAGGTTCTTGTCATCCTGATCGTAGATGCGACACAGGCGAAACACCGCGGAATCGAGGTGAGCCTGAATCGTGAGGCTCCAGAAGGTCCACGCCTGGCGCATCGCCTCGCCGCTATCTGACTCATAGGCGGCGATCAAATTGGAGTGCATACTGAAGGCGATGTTAGCGTCGACCAGCTCCAGGGCAATTGTTTGGAGTAGCCGCTGGAATTCGGCTGAATCTCGCACCTGGATAGCCATGAGCCAGTCCGCCCTTAACCCGTGCAGAGCGCGAATGACATTGATAATTGAGAATCACATCGTCGGTGCATGTACATCAGGCCAAATCACCCTAGGTTGCTCTACGCCGCGAAGGAGTCCTTGGAGACACAGCGATATTGATGTGACGATAAGTGACATCGCGCTCGGTAATGTCGTCTGGCACGACAATGTTGTCGGAGGACACCAGTACGGCATATCGAACGCGGGTCAATTCCGCGCCGGCGAGCGCCCCTGATGCGTAAGATATTGCCTGAGTACGTGCCGAGACAAAAAGGCGCTCTGCATTGGCGCTATTGGCGAGCTTCTTCCATTCGGTCAGTACCAAGCCTTCCGCAGATCGTGTAGCGGTTTGAAGGTCGTGCATTGGCTCTTGGAAAACAAGGTCAGTGCGCGCTCCTTTCGAATCAACCTTGAAAGCCCATATGCCGTGGGATAGGAGATGGACGGCGCCCAGTTTTTCGCACGCTACCTCGCCAACCTCCCAAGCCTTTCGCCATCGATCCCCCAATTGCTCGTCGACGACGATGGAGCGTTGCAGGTGCTCAAAGGCTCTCTCAGTTCGGCTTTGGATACTCGCCTGGTGATCCGACAGCAGGTAGGTGACTTCCGCCTCGAGCGACGCCAAGACGACCAGAGCGGATCGGATGTAGACCTGTCTCATGTCCTGGGTCGTCGCTGAGACCTCGGAAACTAGCGGCCGTGCCTTTGACTCTGCCGCCTCGATCCGCGTACACACTTCATGGCTTGAGGGGCCAAGCCGGGCGCGAAAGATTGCCAGATCTGCGAGAATTGCGGCGGCCGTCTTCCCCAAATCGACCATTGCCCCCAAGCTGTCGTTATTCTTTTCGAATAAAGAACCTGCCAGTTCCGTTGCCTTCACCAACCCGTGAATCCGTGCGGAAAGCCGTGCCCACTCATTGAAAATCACCATCGGAGACCCCTCTCGCGCTCTCTTTGCGAGGAACGTGAACTGCACAGTTTACCCTGATGAGATCTGTGCAGACAGTTTCGCAAGCTCGCAGAACAGCCTGGCGCCGTTGGACAGCGGGTGGTATCGATGGAACCGCTGCAAAGCACTCTGGGGCTTGCCATGGCCTGCGCCATCACGGCCCATAGGGGCCGCTCTCAAGGCGCGCGCAACGACTTTGAACTTCCGACCCGCCGCGGCTTGCCGTCCAAGGCGTCGTTCTGTCTCACCAAATGCGCACCATCGATTTGAAGGCACGTAAGGGCAAGAAGCTTTGCAGCGTGCCGCGCGCGACGCTGCAAGCGACGCGCTCACGCCTAAAGACCCTCCTCGGACTGTAGCGCGCCCCGGGACTCCCAAACTCGAAAATCCATCTCGCGCTCGGCAGCGTAGTAAAATGCGGTCCGAACCTATGTATCCAAAAAAATTCATATTCGATCCGGCGCATATAGCGAGAGCCCGCCTCGTCACATTGAGATCGCCAAATCTGAATGTCCTGCTCGATAACGGTGTGGTAATGCCTGGTATCGCTCATTTTCTGGAAGATGGATTCAAAGCACGCGACAAACAGGGCAAGCTTCTGCATCCTGATTTGAGCGCGCTTCTCAACTCGAGCATTGGCATTTTCAGCGATTACGGCGGCGAAGATCCATCGAGCCGATATTTCACCTATTCGTTCCTAGTCTGCGCCTACGGTTCGCTGGAACCATTCAAGCAGCAGATGGCTGCGCTTCGAGAATCGTCCGGCCTCGGCCAAAAGGAAATCGCTTTCAAGGACCTTCGCCATGGCCCATCGCGGCGCATGTTGCCTGCGTATTTGAAGTTGACTGACCAATACATCTCCGGTCTGCTCTTCACCTTGGCCGTCGACAAATCGATCCCATCACTCTTCGGCCCGGGGGATTCCGAAACGCAGAGCAAGATGTCGGACGCGCTGGAGAAGGGCGGTTATGGCGCCGTCAACTCCAAGGTAGGGGAAAAACTTTTTAGGGTTGTCCATTGCATCGCCTTCTTGATCGCGCTTCTGGGGCATTCGGGTCAGAAGATATTCTGGATGACGGATCACGATGCTATCGGAGAAACACCGGAGCGACACACCAAGCTGCTTGGTATCCTCGACCAAGTGATCCCGCTTTACACCAAGAAATCATTCGCGTTCCTTGGGGGCGCTCGGCCGTTTACGCCTCGATCGTTTGAGCTTCTTGACCTGCTTAGCGTGAGTGACATCGCCGCCGGTGCGATCGCGCAGGTCTTGAGCAGCATCGACACGCTCGGCCAGGAAAATGCCCAGATAAAACCCGGCGGGGATCACGTCCTGCGTTGGCTATGCCACAACAGTATTGCGTTGAAGAAGTTCGCCATGACGGTGAAACGTCTTCCAGACGGAACTGTCGGCTGTGGGCCAATCGACTTTGAAGCGCGTGCTCCAATTAAGGATGAGCTTTTCATCCCAACGCAGTTAGTTCGCCGATCACAGTGAAAGGCTGTCGCGGCTGTTTGGCCGCGACGTTTAATGGCAACGGAGGCGGGGCATTCATGGAACGAACCGAACTCGAGCAGCTGCTCACGTGTCCGCTCAACTGGTCGGCCGTCTGTGACGAGATCGAACTCGTCCGCTGGCTTCAATTCGCGTGGTACGCGACTGCATGCAAGTACCAAGTGGATGGGGAGATCCAGCGTCTCATTTCCTATGATGACTTTGCCCCGTCCACGTCGGAACTCGACTTCCTTGAGGAGCATTTGGAACTTCGGACCGAACTCATCAACGTGCGCGAGCGGCACACCGACGCAAAAGAGGAATGCCTAAAGAACTACCAGAACCTTCATCGGCAACGGGCGCTGCGCCGAGATGAATATCCCAAGCACTATCCGAATCCAAGTTGGACCTTGGAAAAAGTCTGTGCCGAATCGGTAAAGCGCGGCGACGCCGTTCTGCTTCCCATCCTCGATGAGACCCTGCAAGGCAAGCTCCTCTGGGCGGCACTCGATGAGATCGTCTACCGCTAGGTCAGATGCAGTACGCTCGAAGCCCACGTCGAGCCCGAAGCGCCCGCTGCCGCGCCCGCCGCATTGTTCGATCGCCATACGCGTATCCTCGCCGCCGACCTCAATCGTATCGTCGGCGCGAGTCAGGGACAAGCGACGCCGTATCTACTCTTCAATCTGACAAAGCCCACCGCCGAGTTTCATGCGTATCCGATCAGCGGCGAGGCATATCAGACCAACGAATTCCAGGCCCACGTGCAGGGTTGGGACTACGGCCTCAAGATCCCATCAAAATGATCCCGCTGGGAGAGCGGCGAGGGAGGGTGGTCGCATGCTGCCGATCGCCTACGCGCCGGGCTATCTCGATCCCGTCGGCCGAACGCTCCCGACTGACTTGGGATGTTCCTCATTGTTGATCGCACGGGACGTCCCAAACCACATGCATCGACAGAGCGTCATTGCCGCCGTTGATCGAACCGCTACACTCGGCATGGCTCCCGTCTTTGTTCTCCTGGAGAACATGTTCGTTACGTTGCCCCGAGCATTTGACGGAGGTGACTTTCGCGGGAGCGTTCCAGCGGATCGTCCATTTCTGGAGGCGTGTGCCTCCGCCGCCATCGCCCAAATCGATCCGCTGGCCGTCAGGCCGAGTTTGCATGACGCCCGGCTCGTCAGGCGAAAAAGTAACCGTTTTCTCCTCAGTGCATATCTTGGGGGGCGACCTCGACGCCACCTGATTGCGTTGAGAGGCGGGCGCCAGACGGACTGACACGCCGTGATTGCCAATCTTGACGATTGAGTCGGCTTCGCCGGCACTGACGATTCCGACACATAGGCCGGCTTCGGTTGAAATCAGCCAAACGTGCGAACTCGACGTCGGCGTGGTCCAATTCATAGTGTTTGGAATGTCGGACCCCACACTTGGTATGACTTTCGCTGTTTCATCGATCCAACGGACTTTGGCGGTGTTGCCTGAGGCATTGACAAATTCCAGATTGACGTCTTCCGACGACGCGCTCGGTTCGGACGCCACTCGGCTGAGTTCGCCGCAGGGAATCGATTTTGCGATACCAGTTCCCGCGAGTTCAGACGATTTTCCATGTCGCGCTGTTCCAGAAGTGATGCCCTCGCGAATATGCTTGATCGCTTCCGCCACGGCGCCAATCCCGATGATAGTCACTGCAAGGACGACTAACCCGGCAATAATCCAATTGTTCTTCAGCGTTCTAATCCATCGGTCCGCCGTGGATTCGGTCTTCTCGCTCATGGGCGCCACCCTCTCCGAATAGGTCTGTGAGACGCCAATTTTGTGCACATCCCGCTGTGTCGCCTCGGCCTTACGTCGATCAGCCTCTTCCTTGAATGCGTTAGCAAGCATGTCCTCGGTCAGTACGCTGAACGTCTGGTCTTTCGACTGCAGGAAAGTCCCGATCGGCAGACTCTTCGTCGAGTAGGCAGAAAGCTCTGCATCGGTCAGCTTGGGAAAAAATGTATGGAGTTGGTCCAGCTCTTTGGAGACTTCCCGCGCCCGATCCAGGCCCTCCGCCGAATCCGCGCGGCCGTAGCCGCGAACGGCGTCAGCTCCCTCTTTCAGGGCGCCCTCTCCGGAACGAAGGTGCATCTGCGCATCCACTGCGTCGATCCCTTTGGCATTGATTCGGGCGGTGTATTCGATACGAAACGTATCGATGACGCCAAGGTCGCGCAGGTAGCGCCAGGCGGCTTCTGCCTCTGACGGCGATAGCTGACAAGCGTCAGCGAGCCGCGCGACGAAGATTGGCTCGTGCGAGTGTTCGGTCCGCTCACGCACAAGCGCGAGAAGCCGCATCGCCCGATCCTTGGAGGTCTCCCCGTGATTCATTGCATTCCTTCAGCGACATTCTAGTGCAGCCAGGTGCCAGCCGACACCAGAAAAATGCGACAGCCGGGCGGACGCTGACGCCAGCTTCACCGAGACCCAAAAACCCTGAGAATTCAGCACCCAACGCACCGCATCGATGCAATCCTCGTGAGGCGAGGAGGGTGCAAAAGTTATCGGTCCGTGACCCTCTGCCCATGCCAAAGTCGTGAAGTCCCCGCGGATGCCCCTTGCAGAATTCGTGAGGGTGCCGCTTACCTGAGGCGCCAGGACCGCTTCTGCCGGTCACATTGAGAGATTGTCGACGGCCGGAATCCTCCCGGGCCTGTCGATTCACCAGCTGGTTCGCTGGCAGATCGATCGGCACACCCAGCCTGCACCAAGATCGGCGCGATTTGGAAGCGCCATCCTGAATTCACCGCAAGGCAGGTGATGACTAAACTCGGGCCCGAGCACTGGGTGGCCTTGCAATGGGTTCAGAAAATGCCGAGAGAGTGTTGGCGGGCGTCAGTAAGGCGCAGCGCGGAAGAGAAGCGCATAGGACGGCGGATTCATGTTTACCGCCGGCCGCGTGCGACCTTAAACTGAATCTCCCCCTCTGATCGGCTCACGGCCGACACTGTCGCCCGATGATTTCAACGGACGTGGGTGTCGGTGAGCTCGGGGCCCCGTCATTGGGCGCCGTCGGCAAAGGATTGTAGTGAATCGCTTCGGCGGGTGAACTACACTACCAATATGGCGAAGTCTGATCAGCTAAAAGCGTTGTTGCGCAGTCACGCCGAAGGCGACGACGCGCGCTTTTATGCCGTAGCGATGCAGGTTGCAGCGCAAGCCGCTCGAAGTGGCCACGGTAAGCTCGCGCAGGAGTTGCGGGATCTGATCGACGAAGCGAAGGCGCGCAGACTGGCGACCGACATGCAGCCGGGGATCAGACCCGCGTTGCTTGCCCAGCCAAGGGGCGAACTTTCAGGACTGCTGACGGTGGTGTACCCAAAGACACGCATCGCCGACATGGCGTTGACGGACGCTCTCCGTACTCGACTCAATCGAGTGCTGACCGAGCAGCGACAGCGTGAACGGATTCGAGAGCATGGGTTTTCTCCGATACGGAAGCTGCTTCTGGTCGGGCCACCAGGAACTGGTAAAACGATGACGGCTGCGGCGCTTGCGGGCGAGCTCGGGATTCCCTTGTTCAGTATTCAGTTGGATGCGCTCATCACTAAATTTATGGGCGAAACAGCCGCGAAATTGAGACTCATTTTTGATGCGATTCGGTCAACGCGTGGTGTCTACTTGTTCGACGAATTTGACGCCCTCGGCAGCGACCGCAGTACGCGCAACGATGTGGGCGAAATCCGTCGGGTTTTGAATTCCTTTCTGCAATTCCTCGAGCAGGATAGTTCGCAAAGCCTGGTGCTTGCGGCGACGAACCACGTGGGGCTGCTCGATCGTGCGCTGTTTCGACGCTTCGATGCGGTACTCGAATACACGTTGCCGACGAGTGCAGTTATTACGCGCGTCATGAAGGCGCGACTGGCATTGCTCGACACCTCGGGCATCGATTGGCACAACGCCGCGAAGCTGGCAGAGGGCCTGAGTCATGCGGAGATTGCGGCCGCGTGTGAGCAAGCGGCAAAAAATGCGATTCTTGAGCAATCGACTTCGGTACGCGACTCCGAGCTGGCGTTGGCCATCGAGGAACGACGCGCTACTCACGCATAAATTCGAAGGATAGCTGAAACGTGGCGGCTCCCCGGAATCGCAGGCACATTATCGTCACGCGTGCGCCGACCAGCGAGTCGTATACACCTCATAGCCGCAAAATGGATATTCCGAAGCCGGCTCCACCCGAGAACCGGTCGGCGCACGGACAAGCTCTGCGACAATCTTTAGAAGCGGCCGTTGTGGAGGCGCATCAGCGCAGAGAACAAGCCGGTGTTCAGGTGCCTGGGGCCGTCCCGGGCCTCTACGTGCAATTTGAAAGCCAGCCCGGCGTGCCACTACAACTTTCGTCATTGGAAGATTTGCGTCAAGGCATCGAACTCGTGGCAGTAGTACACGTGCAAAGTGACGAGCCTGTGCCGCGGCGAATAGAGCGGGCGACCGTCTTTGTTCCCGAGGGTAAAGTCAAGAAATTCGTGTCCAGGTTCGACGCGTATTCGCGAGATACGCCGAAAGCCAAGGGCGAGCGCCGCCATGAGGACATGCTTGATCCCGTCGCGATGCTACGACTCGCGACCTTGCGTGCGTTGTGGACCGATCCTCCCGACGAGTACCCCATTGGGGAACAAAATATCTGGTGGGAGGTTTGGCTGCGCCGCCACGACGGTAACGAGTTCCAGCGATTGACGGAATTGGCGGAGCTCATGCATCTAAAGGTCGGTGAGCGCCGCCTGCAGTTTGACGATCGTGTCGTCACATTGGTCTGGGCAACGGCAAAGCAGTTGTCAGCGTCGATCGACGTCCTAAACGATGTGGCAGAAGTACGCCGCGCCAAGGAAACGGCGACTTTTTTCGCCGATTTGGCGCCCGAAGAGCAGGCATCCTGGGTAAGTGATCTGCTATCGCGCACGACCCCACCGGCGCCGCTCGCGCCAGCCGTGTGTGTGCTGGACACCGGCGTTACGCGTGGGCACCCGTTGCTTCAGGCCGCATTGGCGGCGGCCGATTGCCACACGTGCGATCCGGCGTGGGGGACGCACGACCATCATGGTCACGGTACAGAGATGGCTGGCCTCGCTCTATACGGCAATTTGGCGGTGGCGCTGACAGCCGCCGGGCCCATTCCACTTCGATACCTGCTGGAGTCAGTGAAAATTCTACCGGCGGTGGGTTCTAATCGACCAGAGCTCTACGGCGCGATCACTGCAGAGGCGACGAGCCGCGCCGAGATTCAGGCACCCACAAGGCGACGCTGCTTCTCGATGTCGGTCACGGCAACCGATGAGCGAGATCGGGGTCAGCCTACGTCGTGGTCCGCCGCAATCGATGCATTGGCGGCGGGTCGCGCCCATGACGCCACGACGCAGGGCCTGGTTTATTTGGACGACGGATCCAATCCTGTTCGCCGTCTTTTTGTTTTGTGCGCGGGTAACGTTGAGTCATCGGCTCTCGAAGCGAATCATCTCGATCGTAGCGACGCCGATCCCATTCACGATCCCGCGCAGGCATGGAATGCTCTGACCGTGGGTGCGTTTACGGGCAAGGAAATCATTCAGGATCCATCTTTCGCCGGTTGGGAGCCGGTCGCGGCTGCCGGCGACTTGTCGCCGTGGAGCACGACCGGCGTCTCGTTCGCCGAACCATGGCCGATTAAACCGGATGTCGTCTTCGAGGGCGGCAATGTGGTCAAGGATGCCAACGGCACAATCGACTTTCCGTGCCCCGATCTGAGCCTATTGTCTACCTACTACCAACCCGCTCAACGGTCCTTTGTTCTTAGCTGGGGTACGAGCCCGGCGACGGCGCAGGTGGCTGGCATGGCGGCCGTGATTGCCGCTGAGTATCCAACTCTGTGGCCCGAAACCATACGTGCTCTCGTCATCCACTCGGCTGAATGGACGCGGCCTATGCAGGCGCATCTGCGCGGAGCCGGAGGCAAGCGTGCACGTGCGCGCCTGGTTCGACGTTACGGGTTCGGAGTTCCCAATGCCGACCGAGCCTTGCGCAGCGCAAACGACGCGCTCACATTGATAGTTGAAGGAACGATCCATCCATTTCGAGATGGAAAAATGCGCGAAATGCATTTTTTTGAGTTGCCGTGGCCCACGGACATACTGCAGAGTCTCGGCGAGACTCCGGTACGTCTTCGAGTAACGCTTTCGTATTTCATTGAACCGAACCCAGCTCGAGTTGGTTGGAAGCGGCGTCATCGGTACGCGTCGCATGGCTTGCGGTTCGAGGTGAAAACTCCCACTGAGTCTTTATCGGAGTTCCGCAAGCGACTAAACCAACGCGCGCTCGATCAGGATGATGAACGCCCGTCGCCCGCTGGCGATTCGGCGGACTGGTATCTCGGCGAACAGGCGCGAAACCACGGGTCGATCCACTCGGATATCCTGCAGGGGTTTGCGGCCGATCTCGCAGAGCGCGGAGTCGTCGGCGTCTACCCGGTCAGTGGTTGGTGGAAAGATCAGCCAAAACGCGACCGTAGCGAGAAAGGAGCGCGGTATTCCTTGATAGTGTCGATTGAAACCCCAGGCGTCGACACGGATATATGGACGCCGGTTGCCAACCAGGTGAACGTGCCTATCGCCATCGAGTTGTAGCGGCTAAATCAACCAATGCAAGAGCTAAAGGCAAATAACATCGCTCGTCATGCGCCGAATAGGTGGCGCCATCCTGGCAGATTGGATGTTTGACCCTCGGAACAACGGCTTGTCTGGCGCAACTGCGCGTTAATGTTGAGCGAATGGAATGTGGTTACTCGTATTGCTCGCTCTCGGCGTAGTCCTTATTTGGGCATTTCGGGATGCCGTTTCAGGCAATGGTGCCGGTACCGATCGGTGGTCGCTGCGCCCGCGCCCGCTCCTGACTGAGCGTGAGCAGCAGTTGTATGAGCGATTGGTAGCGATATTTCCGCATCATGTCGTTCTCGCGCAAGTCGCTTTGTCGCAGCTCGTCGAATTCACTCCGAACGCGGCCAATCGACAGTCCATCCAAAATCAGTTCTTTCGGCTGGTGGCCGACTTTGTACTCTGCAAGCGCGATTTCACCGTGGTCGCCGTGATTGAACTCGACGATCCCACACACGAGAGGGCGGATCGGCAAAGCGCCGATGCGCGAAAGACCAAGGCGCTGACGTCCGCGGGCCTGCGACTCGTCCGGATCCCCGCCGGCCCCGTGCCGTCGCATGAGGAACTGCAACGGCTTATTCGAGATAACGACATTCTATCCGACGGTTCGTTTATGCGAAGCAATCCTCCGGCGCGCGGCTTGGATCCGGAATCGGCTGCCGTGCGGCGATCGATAGTGACCCTCGTTGTCGTCGCCGTCGTCATCGCCGGTGGCTGGATGATGTACTCCCAGTGGCTGACCCGATCGGTCCCACGCGTCCTCGGCGCGCAACCTCTCGCCTTGATGTCCCGCCTGGCACCGGCAACCCCGGCTCCCGTGCGGCCTGGACCGGCGCCGGCGCCGCCCACGCCGGGTGCTATTCGTCCGACGGCCGCGGAACAAGCAGACGCGAAGCGCGTGGCGGCACAAGCCGTGTTGGCTGCTCAGCAGGCAGCGGACGCGCTGGCGAAGCGCAAGGAGCGCGCATGGGCGGCATCCTATGTCGCACCGGCCTCCTGTGAACATCCGCCCACGTGGAAGGATCAGGTCGACTGCGGCAATCAGTACATGCGCGCCAAGAAGGAATTCGAACAGCGGTGGCAGGCGCAGCAGACCGCGGCGCAGTAACTCAAGCCCAAGCCGTCAATCGCCGGCGTCTTTCATTAGTCCCTAATGCACCTGGCGCCGCGCTACGCAGTAATGTGTATGCAATGATCGTTTTTGCCTCTTGCACTGACGATCTCGATCAAATGGAAGGGTGTGTGCCCCTGTCGTGGCCGAAGCTTGCGGACAGGTTTGGATGGCGTTGATCAAACCACTATTTCGTTGAAAGATCGAACTGTAAATGCACGCGCGTTGCCAAATTTGCGAACAGATAAGCGCAACACTTCGCGCGCTGCGCCGGTTGCGCAATTGACTCGGGCACTGTCGCATGGCGACCACCTTGTACCCCACGTTGAGCATACCCGCAACGAGCCGCGTTCACGTGCCGAATAGTCACGCAATGCTAGCCAGCTAGCGCCACCCATGGAGCCGCCCGCGGTCCGTGAATGACCCATCTTTGCCCAGGCCGCCTGAGGTCTTGCTGCCTCAGTACAACGGGTACAGGGGCATCTTTGGCGGGCCGCTCCAGCAACGAGACCGACGCGGCAGGTGCAGTGGCAAACTCCGCTTACGTTACCGCGAACAGTATCCGGTAATCATTTTAGGCGGCCGTTTATTTTCTCAAGGTCAGCGACGGTGAGTCCTTTGCTAACTGACTCAACCGCTTTCGATGCTAATTGCGAAAGTTTGTCGCAATACTCCTTGGGTGGCGGCAGTATCGACAGCACATCGGCCGCGCCGTCCGCGAACTGCTTACCGAGGGCGTCATTCTCTGACTGCCGCGATCCGAGTGCAGCAGCAGCCCCGGAGCCGGACGCCGACGCCAGTACGCCATCTGCAGTGCATCGCAGACCAGCTTCGCCGTCATTCGCTCACTCAGTGCCCAGCCCACGATCCGGCGGGTCCCTAAATCTACGATGGCGGCCAAATAGAGCCAACCTTCATCCGTCAGCAAGTAGGTGATGTCACCGGTCCAGGCCTGGTTCGGTGACCAGGCCGTGAAGCGCCGAGCCAACAGGTTCATCGCCACTGGTTTGCGATGATTGGAGTCCGTGGTGACCCGATAGGGCCGACGGTATACGGTGCGCAAACGCTGGCGTAGAAGGCGTTGGCGCACACTCTCGGCGCCGATCCGCATGCCTGACTGACGCAGCCGACGAGTGACACGGATGCGCCCGTAGCCCTGCTTGCCTTCGGCATGGATGACGGCCACTTGCGCATCGAGAGATTGGTTGGCGAGTTCACGATCGCTTGGTCCCCGATCACGCCATTGCAGGAAGCCACTGCGCGAGACGCCCAGCACCTTGCATAACCGCGCGATCGGCTGCCAGCCAGCCTGTGCTTCGATCCAGGCGTACTTCACGATGACTCCCTTGCAAAGTACGCCGCCGCTTTTCTTAATATGGCGTTATCCGTTTTAGCCGACGCCAACTCGCGACGTAATCGATCTACCTCCGCCTCGAGCTCCTTCGCCGACCGCGGCGTCGCCGACACGCTTCTCGTTGTGCCGAGCTTCCCGGCGCGTTCCAGTTTGATCCAGTTAAATAAACTCGATTCCGGCATGCCTAGCCGTCGGCTAGCTTCCGTACAACCCACGCTCTCGGCGAGCCGTACCGCTTCAATTTTGAATTCGCTCGTGTACCGACGGCTCGGTACCCCGACCTTCTTGTGACCCATATTCGTCTCCAGACATCATCAGATTATAGTCTCCTGATGTATGTGGATACGAGGCAAGGTCAGCTTCTCAATTTTATCTGTTGGAAATGACGGGCCCGGACGTGACGCCGGAGGGGGCGTGACACGGTATGAGTATGACCGGACCCAGGGCCTTGCCTGTGCGGTTGCCGCCGGTGCCGACACGGTGTATCGGAATTATTTTGCGCCGGTTGGCGCACGGATCGGCCGGACGTGCGATCGGCATATCGATTGCCTGCTGAGGATTGGCCAAGGTTTCGATGCGACAGCCACGAAAGCGGCGGGCACCCTTGGAAGATAATCTGCACGTGACGAGGTTGCGTCATGTCGATAAACTGGACGTACATACAGCTGGGTTATCCGACGTTGGCTGCGTTGCCGTCAATGCTCAACCAGGAGCAACGCGTGAAGGGAGAGAGGTGCGCTTCCAACCGCGTCAGCTGTCGAATTGAACAAGGATTTTTTACTTGAGAAAGTCCGGCAAAAAGAAAAGCGTGTCTATCTCTTCCACCGGCAGTTACGCAGGATTGGTGGGCGGCATCAGCGAACTGCTGGAAATGGCACGCCGTTCCAGTGCGCGTGCGGTAAACGCCTTCATGACGGCAACGTATTGGGAGATTGGTCGGCGCATCGTAGAATTTGAGCAAGGTGGTAAGAAACGGGCTGAGTACGGAAAAGCATTACTCGAACGCCTCTCCAATGATTTGACGGAAAGGTATGGACGTGGGTTTGCCCGTCCCAATCTAATTAGGTTCCGGCAATTTTACAGCGCATTTCCTGTTACCGCGATTCGTTCGACACTGTCGAACGAATCCCTCGATGCCTCTTATATAAATCGTTCGACAGCGTTGAACGAATTGGAGTTGCATAACCTTGCCCGGGCGTTTCCATTGCCCTGGTCTAGTTACGTCCTGTTGATAAGCCGGGCTCGCTCGCCGGAAGCATTCATCTTTTACCACGGCGAGGCGCTTCGTGGTGGATGGTCCGTCCGGCAGCTGCAAAGGCAGATAGATACTCAGTTTTATGAGCGTGCTGCACTATCGCGCAACAAGGCCGCCATGCTTATCAAGGGATCCAAGCCCGCACCGGGGGATATAACCAGCGCGGATGAGGAAATACGCCATCCGCTCGTACTGGAATTTCTTAATCTACGCGATGAATATTCGGAGAGCGATCTCGAGGATTCACTCATTCGGCACCTTGAAACCTTTTTACTCGAGCTCGGTAACGATTTTGCGTTCGTTGGTCGTCAGCGACGGCTTCGGATAGACGATGAATGGTACCGAGTGGATCTATTGTTTTTTCACCGTCGCCTGCGCTGCCTGGTGATATTCGACTTGAAGCTGGGTCGGTTTACGCATGCAGATGCCGGTCAGATGCATATGTATTTAAACTATGCGAGAGAGCACTGGGCCCAAGCCGGTGAGAATCCACCAGTCGGCGTCGTTCTTTGCAGCGGAAAAAACGAAGCGCTGGTGCATTACGCCACGGCTGCATTGCCTACGAAGCTGCTCGTCCGGGAATATCTTACTGCATTGCCAGATGAAAGCGTTCTGGCGGCGGAGTTGGAAAATACGCGTAAGCAAATAGAGGCACGCAAATGACAAATAAAAATTCCATCGGACCGAAGCGCTCATATCATTCAGTCAGAATGGCCAAGAGAGAATCGATATCGTCCATGTCGTTGTGAACCGATGGAGAAATACGAAGCACGTATTAGCTCCAACGGATGCGTTACGAAGGATCAAATCATGAGCAAGCCCCAAAGCACCTATCCGCTTCGCCTGCCAACTTCGGTGAAAGCCGAAGTGATACGGCGCGCCAAGGCCGAGGGCACGAGCTTCAACCAGTTCGTTGCAACCGCAGTGGCAGAGAAACTGGCCGCGATGAAGTCCGCCGAATTTGTCCTCGAACGACGCGACCGCGCGAATTACGCTGCCTTCGACAAAATCATGAAGCGCAAGGGTGGAGAGAAACCTAGGCCAGAAGATATATATTGCCATGAATGCACGCCACTGGTGTGCAAGCAGCTGCGCGCCGTACCCGCATCGCCGGTTCGCTGCTCATGATCCAGGAGGCGCTGCAGGCAAAGCCTGTGGCCACGGTGGCGACGCTGACGGCGGCGACGAGGCTCGCCAAGCCCACAGTCAATTCATTGCTTCGCCATCTCGAGGCGCGGGGGATCGTGTGTATGTCTATCGGCGTTACCTCGAGGCATTGGCGGCGGAGGAGGAGGCGAGCTGACGCTGTGGGTCGATAAGAGAGCTTACGATCCTCGACGCTGGGCGGCCGCATCCCGATCCAGTACCGGCTGGCGAACGGAATGGCTCTGACGCCGCTCGTGTCGGTTGCCTGGCAGCGCGCCGTCGGCGACCTGGCCCCGACCGCGTCGATTGGCTCTCAGAACAAGGGTGTAGCCGCACGCCGTCCTTGCCGATGCCCGATCCGGCTGCGATCGCAGAGGCCGCGGACCTGCTGCTGCATGCCAAACGACCGTTGATCCTGGTCCGCGGCGGTGCGGTGGCCACACGCCAGGCGCCCACCGCCCTCGCCGAGCACCTCGGTGCACCCGTGCTGTCCACCAACGCCGGCAAGGGGATCCTGCCGCTGTCGCATCGTTTGCCCGTGGGCTGTTCCATTGCGCAGGTATCCGCTCATCCTTCAGCGGGGGCCCCGGCCATGCGGCCGCCGCATCCGAGGGGATGATGACAATGAAAAAGATCGACATCGCGGCCGTCGAAGCGGCGCGGCACGGCTCGCGCTTAGACCTAGACCAGTGGAAACTCGGGGGCGTTAAATGGCGCGCCGCTACACGGTTCCAAGGCTCAACCGCGCTTCGGGCTGGTCTTTTTAGCATCCACGTCGATTTCGGTGCGCTTCAGCAGATAATCGAGCCCTCCGACCCGGTACCACCGATATCCATAGGCTTCGACTAGGGGGTGATGCTGGCCATGCTTGTCCGGTTGACTATGATCTTCCGACAGCAGATTCGCGAGAGTCTGATCCGGTGTGTCGAGTCCCACCGAGAATTGCACTTCGCGCGGGGTCGACGCGAGATTGTGCAAGAAGAGTACGGAGTTATTGCGCCAGTCGTAGCGAATGACGAGCACCGCAGGGTCGCGCGTGGCGATGAACTCGAAGTCACCCCAGCCCACTTCGGGAATTTCCTTGCGCATCCGGATGATGCGTTCCATCCAGTTGAGCATGGAGTTGGCGTCGCGGCGCTGCTGTGCGACGTTGACGTGCGGGTAGCCGAAAGGCCCATCGCTGATAACGGGCAGAACCGGTTTCCTGCTCTTGGTGAAGCCCGCCTGCGGTTCCGTCGACCATTGCATGGGCGTACGGGCGCAGTTGCGCTCGGGCAGCGACAGATCATCGCCCATCGCGATTTCATCGCCATAACGCAGCACTGGCGTGCCAGGCAGCGTGAACATCAAGCTGTAGGCGAGTTCGATGCGGCGTCGGTCGCCCTGAAGCATGGGCGCCAAGCGGCGCCGGATGCCGCGGTCATACAGCTGCATGGATTTATCGGGACCGAAAGCCGCGAATACTGCCGCCCGTTGCGGCTTGGTCAGGCGTCCCAGATCCAACTCGTCGTGATTGCGCAGAAACATGCCCCATTGCGCGGTCTTGGGGCGGGATTTCGTTGCCTGCAGCGCCTTCTGTAAAGGCCGCGAGTCGGCGGCCGCCAGCGCAAAGAACAGATTTTGATTGGCGGCGAAGTTGAACATCATGTGCATGCGATCGCCGGCTCGGCCGAAATACTCCATGTCCGTATTCGGCAGGACGTTAGCCTCGGCGAGAATGATGGCGTCGCCTTCGCGCCACTGCAGAAATTCCCTGAAGGTGCGCAGCATGTCGTATTGCTCGACGGGTTTGGCGACTGTCGCACCCTTGGTGGCGATGACGAAGGGTACCGCATCCATGCGAAAGCCCGACACGCCCAATTGAATCCAGAATCCCATGATTTTGAGAATCTCAGCTTGTACATGCGGGTTCGCCGTGTTGAGATCCGGCTGAAAGTCGTAGAAGCGGTGGAAGTACCAGGCGCGCGCACGCGCATCGAAACTCCAGGTCGACTTTTGCACCCCCGGAAACACCATGCCTTTGTTGGCGTCGCGAGGTTTCCTTTTGGACCAAACATACCAGTCGCGGTAGGGCGAGTGGGGATCCTTGCAGGCATCCTTGAACCAGGCGTGCTGGTCGGAGGTGTGATTGACCACCAAATCGATGATGACTCGAATGCCGCGCTGCTTGGCGGCGTGGGTGAATTCGACGAAGTCGCCCAGGGTACCAAAGCGCGCGTCCACATTGTAATAGTCGGCGATGTCGTAGCCGTCGTCGCGGCACGGCGAGGTCTGAAACGGCATGAGCCAAATGGCCGTGACGCCTAGACCCTGCAGATAATCGAGCCGACGCATAAGGCCGGCAAAATCGCCGACGCCATCCCCATTGGCGTCCATGAAGGTCGCCACGGATAGGCAGTACACGACCGCATTCTTGAACCAGAGATCATTGATCATGGGCTGTCCGGCGTCGGGGGGACGAGCGCAATAATCACAGCTTCATCCGGCCGCAGAAAGAGCTTGCTTTCCGTGAGGTGCGTTCCGCCATCCAAGTAGGTCGATAGCAGCAGAGACTGCGCGCGGCCCACTGATTGCAATGCAAACTCGGCCGGCTGCGCGCCGAGGTTGGCGACGATGAACAATTGCTCAGCCAGCGTGTAGCGCACATATGCAAGCAGCGCTCCGGTCGCGACGACGGGCTGATAACTGCCCATCGAGAGCGCCGCATGCTGTCGGCGCAGCTCGAGCAAGCGTCGGTAAAGCGACAACATCGAGCGCGGATCACGGTCTTCGATCGCGACGTTGTTCTCGTTGGCGTCTGCCGCGATAGGCAACCAGGGATCATGATCGCCGAAGCCCGCGTGGGGCGACGCATCCCATTGCATGGGCGTACGGCTCGGGTCTCGTCCCAAGCATTTACCCGGCACGTTCTTCTCCAACGGGTCCTGTATCTGGTCTGCTGGGATGGGCACATTGTGCATGCCGATCTCATCGCCGTAATACAGGGTCGGCGTACCGCGCAAGGTCAGCAATATCATGCCCGCTACCCGGGCTTGGGCTGCGCCCACTCGCGAGGCGATGCGCGGGTTGTCATGGTTGCCAAGCACCCAGTTCGGCCAGCCGCCGACCGGCAGCGCCGCCTCATAGCGATCGATCAAGCCGGCGATGCTGCGCGCATCCCAAGGCGTTTGCAGCAGCTGAAAATTGAAAGGTAACTGCACTCCGCGCAAATCCTTGCCGTAGTAGGCGACCAGGCGCTCGAGCGGCAGGTAAATTTCACCAACCAGCACGCGATCGTCGAATTCGTCGACCACCGCGCGCAGGCGCGCAACGATGTCCTGATTCTCCGGACGGTCAGTAGTGTAGAGCGGATGCTGCGAATGAAACAGCGGCATTCCCGGCTTGTAGTCGGGATTTGGCGGATTGTCCCGCCACTGATCGTCCTTGATGAGCAACCAGAGCACGTCGATGCGAAAGCCCGCCACGCCCCTGCGCAGCCAAAAGCGCAGCACCTCGTGCATGGCCGCCACCACCTCGGGGTTGCGCCAATTGAGGTCGGGCTGCTCCTTTAGGAACGAATGGTAGTAATACTGCTGGGTAGCCTCGTCCCATTCCCACGCGCTGCCGCCGAAGTTGCTCAGCCAATTATTAGGAGGTCCGCCATCGGGTGCCGCGTCATGCCAAAGATACCAATCGCGTTTCGAGTTGCCTCGGCTCGAGCGCGAGGCCGCAAACCAGGGGTGCTGGTTGGAGGTGTGGTTGGGCACGTAGTCGAGAAGTATCTTCAGGCCGCGTCGCGTTGTTTGCGTGAGCAGGTCATCGAAATCCTCGAGCGTGCCGAAAATCGCCGCAATGCCCGAGTAGTCGGCCACGTCGTAACCGAAGTCTGCCATGGGTGAAGGGAAAATGGGCGATAGCCACAGCGCGTCGATACCCAAAGCGGCGCAGTAATCGAGCGTCTCGGCGATGCCTCGCAGATCGCCGATGCCGTCGGCGTTCGCATCGCGGAAGGAACGCGGATAGATTTGATAAATGACGCCGCTTTGCCACCAGTGAGCGGTTGCTGAGACGATGGGCGTAAACACGGCTGTGGGATGGTTATTCAAAAGGAAATACCGCTTGTCTCGCTTTAAGTAAAGTGCGGCGTCCGTCCGTTGGCTCACACCGGTGGCTAAGCCACTGTTTCAGTTTTCAGCCAGCGTGACAATAGGACCTGCGCTCTACTTGCCTCGGTAGGCTGGCCGATGGCCGATGGCCGATGGCTGACGCGTGCGCAGCGTTGGCGCTAAATCGCCGAGGTCGGCCGGCTGGAACAGGTATGCACCATGCAGCCCGGTGCGGGCCTCAATGAACGCGTTCTCGTCAATCTGTACAACTGGGCGTTCGTTCCTTTCGCCAGGTCGAACCGCTGGCTGGAAGGCCAGCATCTGACCGGCTTGGCCGCCTTTTTCGCCGGCATCGTACAGCGAATCAGGCCTGACCTCGGCGCCGCCGGCTGGGCAGGCTCAGCTTATGCTGAAGAATTGTCGACCCGGGCGCGCGACTATGCGGCGAGTGCTGCCGTGGAGCTGGGTCGTTGCCTATTCAAGGGTCCCGAACTTGAGAACCGTCGCGCCGACGCGCTGGCGCCGGCCGGCCTTCCTCGAGTTCCTCGGCGATGGCGCACCCGTTCGCTCATCGCGACTGATCGCCCCAGATGCGTACTGCCTGATCGGACGTGCGCCAGCCAGTTTGAAGTACTTCCAACCGTTTCGCGCACTTGCATAGCATTGCAATCGCGGTATGATTCAAGCGTAGGATACGCAAACGTAGCCGGTCGTATGCAGGCGGGAATGCCCTATAATTTTTTGGCTTTCATGAAGCGGTATCAGTTTGGGGATAACTAAAATTCTCAAAAAAATAAAAACCGAATCGAAAGAAAATCGTAATCAATCTATCGCGTTGCCTCCCTGGCCACCATATCATCATCCAGCGACTTCCACTGACTACCACCAATCGGGTGGATTTCGCTTATTTTCCAGCGTTTCAGCGCCATTGAGATTCGGTCACTTCCATTGACAGCCAGTCGTCGCTGGGGGTAACAGGACGTTGCCAAAGAGTGTCACCCCCAGAAATGCTCACAAACGCTGTCATTTCAGGCTCCAAACCGCGCGAAAAACCCTTCAAATTGAGCGACGGAGACGGCTTGTTTTTGCTGGTCACCCCGGCCGGCAAGCGCTGGTGGCGACTCAAGTTCCGGGTACACGGCAAGGAGAAGCTGCTGAGCCTCGGGATTTTCCCCGACGTTACGCTGAAACAAGCGCGCGACCGACGGGACGACGCTCGGCGGGATCTGGCCAATGGCATCGATCCCAGCGCGAAGCGGCGAACCGAAAAGCTGGCCAGCGGGGACACGTTCGAGGCTATCGCCCGCGAATGGTTCGAGAAGTTCTCGGCGAATTGGGTGGAGGGGTATTCGAGCAAGGTTATCCGCCGCCTCGAAATCTGCGTCTTTCCCTGGGTCGGCGCCATGCCCATATCTCAGATCAAGGCGCCGGACCTGTTGGCGTGTCTGCGTCGGGTCGAGGCTCGCGGCAAACTGGGGATGGCGCATCGTGCGCTGCAAGTCTGCGGACGGGTGCTCCGATATGCCGTGGCGACCGGACGCGCCGACCGCGATCCGTCCGGTGACCTGCGAGGTGCACTGCCGCCCAAGCAGGAAAAGCACCATGCGTCGTTCACCGATCCCAATAGCCTCGCCGGATTGTTGCGGGCAATCGATGCCTACGACGGCTCAGTCGTGGTTCGCAGTGCGCTGCGCCTCGCACCGATGGTCTTCGTGCGACCCGGCGAGCTTCGCGCCGCGGAGTGGAAGGAGTTCAACCTCTATACCGGTGAGTGGTGTATCGGTGCCGAGCGGATGAAGATGCGCGCCCAACATATCGTGCCCCTGTCTCGTCAAGCCGTCGCGATCTTGCGCGAGCTGGAGCCGGAGACCGGCGCCGGCCGGTTTGTTTTCCCGAGTCCTCGGACTACCAAGCGGCCGTTGTCCGACAACGGTATGCTCGCCGCGCTCCGGCGGATGGGTTTCGAACAGAGTGTGCTCACAGTGCACGGCTTTCGGTCAACCGCATCGACACTGCTCAACGAGCAAGGCTGGCATCCGGATGCCATCGAGCGGCAGCTCGCGCACTCGGAACGCGACGGCGTGCGGGCGGCATACAATTACGCGGAGTACCTACCGGAGCGACGCAAGATGATGCAGGCATGGTCGGACTATCTCGATACTCTGAAGGCCGTCTCCGACGCGGCCGCCAAATGATTTGCGAACGCGAGCCGGCCTCCTCCAATGGCTAAGCGGACGCGGCAACCTCGATGCATCGTGATCGCCGGACCCAATGGTGCCGGCAAGACGACTTTTGCGCGATGATACTTGCCCGCCATGGCTCGCGTCATTCACTTCGTTAACGCCGACTTGATCGCCGCAGGCCTCTCGCCGCTGAAGCCGGAACTGGCGGCCATCGCGGCTGCCCGCATGATATTGCGAGAAATTGACCGACTCGCGAAAGCTCGGGTGGATTTTGCCTTCGAGAGCACGTTGAGCGGGCTAACCTATGTGCGGCGACTCGAATCCTGGCGACGAGAGGGATATCGTGTTGAAATTGTGTACCTGCGGCTCAAGTCGACCCAGTTGGCGCTGCGGCGTGTGGCGGCGCGCGTGCGGCAGGGCGGACATGATGTACCTCGGGACGATGTCATACGCCGGTACGCGCGGGGTTGGCATAACTTTCAAACGGTGTATCGGCCCTTGGCGGATTCCTGGGCGATCTACGAAAACTCAGCTCAATCGCCACAACTGCTGGAGGAGGCGCCATGAAAACCACGACACGACCCAAGAAGCCTGAAAGTTTTGCCGCGGGCGTCGGCCGGGCTCTGCGTCTCGCGGCCAAGGACGCAAGAAAGACGGCTCGCATGTACGGCACGCCGATCTACGTTTGGGAAAACGGGAAGGTTGTCGCGAAGAAGCCGTGAACAGATTGCACGGGGCGATGTCGCCCGATACCACAGTCATCCGGTGCTCAGGGCAGCACGCCGCTTCCAATGAGCAATGAACGCCTTCGTGCTGCCAGGCGTTTTCATGCCCTTATCTTTTACGAGGGGCGCGCGTATCCCCTCAACGGCGGAAGACGTCTGAGCTGATATTCGTAGGGCCGGCTTCCGCACGGCGGCCGACTTGAGATAAGGATTGGATTGCTTCAGCTTCATGCGCAAATCATACGTCGCCAATGAAAGATATGAAACGCAGTCCATCGCCCAGGGCCAGCGCCGAATGTGGCACGGCTTCGATTCAACGACCCGGAAAATCGTCGGATCTGCCGTTTAGGCTGAGCGCCTGAAATCAATTCTGCTTGCCGCGATACGCCTTGAGACCCACATCTGCACTTCGCTTTCTAACCACCCCACGGCGCGAATGCCAATCTTGATGCGCTTCGGGAAACGCTGTTCCGCTTCGAGCTGGTAAATCATAGAGCGCCTCAAGCCAGTTACATTGCAAACCTGGGGAAGGCGGAGAATCTGGAGCGGCATTGCCGATGATCCAGGATCGACGCTCATGATCGAGTCTCCGTCTCTGGGCTTGATCCATGGCGGCGTGCCCTAATTGGCCGCGACGAAACAATAGCGGTGTTTATTGACGCCCGTCGTTGTCGACGACGTCGACGTAGCGGCATACAGAAAATCGCATGCTCAAGCGGCACGCCGATCGCTTACTGCGTGCCATCGATGCATATGAGGGCGCTTGGATCACGCGTTGCGCGTTGCGGTTGGCGCCGCTGGTGTTCGTCAGGCCGGGAGAGCTGCGCGCGGCGCGGTGGCCCGAGTTCGACTTCGCGAAAGCGGAATGGCGGATTCCGGCGGCGCGCATGAAGATGCGAGTGCAACACATCGTGCCGCTGTCGACCCAGGCTATCGCAGTGTTACGGGATCTGCAGCCGCTCACCGGCCGGTTCGCGTTTGCGTTTCCCGGCGGTTCGCAGTCGGTTTCGACCGATGAGTGAAAACACGGTTACTGCGCCGCTGCGTCGGATGGGGTACAGCGGTCAGGATATGACGGGGCATGGGTTTCGGAGTATGGCGTCGACGTTGCTCAACGAACAGGGATGGAATCGGGATGCCATCGAGCGTCAACTCGCGCACGGCGAACGTGACGCAGTACGGGCGGCGTATAACTATGCTCAGCATTTGCCGGAGCGGCGAGAGATGATGCAGGCATGGGGGGGGTTGGATCAGCTCAAGGCGCAGGTACCCGAGGTCAAGCCGGCGCGGATGGAGCGTCGTGCACTGGGCGTGAGGAAGGCAGCAGCTACCACGGGGTACGCCGTCGCTGTGTTAACGCGGGAGCACGGTTAAGTGGTTGGCGGCGATGCCTCATCGAGTCCGCGAGTGTCTGTTCGCAAGCGGCCAAGTCGGTCACCTTCTCAGAGAATCGCCCGATAAGCGGCAAGAGATTTCGACGTCTGCACGAGCCCTTGTCGAAGTAACGTTTCAAGAAACTCATCCACTCCCACAGGAGGGTGTTTGAGCTGTTGACGTTGCCGCTGCGCTGCCGCGATAACGGCGGCATGATCCAAATCGAAAAGGTTGTCTGCGAAAACGTCCGGGTGTTGTCTCCATCGCGTAGTGCGATAAAACCTCTGCTGGGAAGTCCTTTTCATTGAACGTTACGATGACGCTGGCGTTGCACCGGATCGCTGCTGCAAGGACATGTCGATCATCAACGTCCGGGAGTGTCAGTCCGGCGATCAATTCTTCGTGGCCGGTAACGAGAGCATCCGGAATGGCGCGGTCCATCAGAGCGGACGTACGATTTAGCTGCTCCGCCGTTAGATCAGGCCGGTTCAAGAGCAAGTTGCGCTTCCATTCGTCGTGAATCTGCGTGCTCCAACGAGCGCGGAACAGTCCCGATAGGCCGAGTCTGATGAGGAAGTCGCGTAGCGGCGCCGGGTAGAGCACACATGCATCGTAGACAGCAGTGAACGAAGAGTGCCTCACTTATAGCCCATCTCCAGTTCCTGCGCCTGCTTCGCCAATTCCTCCATCGCAATTTCGCTGGCACGATCTCGTTCGCTCTTGAAGTGCATTAGATTTTCAAATCGCACTCGCCGGTGCTTCCCCGTCTTGTGGTGCGGTAGCACCCCCTCTTCCAGCAGTTTCACAAGGTGGGGCCGCGACACATTGAGCAGATCAGCCGCTTCCTGAGTGGTCAGCTCGGCATGGACCGGTACCACTCTGACGGCATTACCGTTCGACAATTCGGACAGGATATCCACGAGCAAACGCAGCGCCGAGGTCGGTAACTCGACCTGGTGGGCCTGGTTTTTTCGTCGAAAATCTGGATGCGCTGTGTTTCAAACCCCGTGGCTAGAAATGCTGCCAAGGCGCGTTGGCCCTGAACGGCCGCCTCAACCTCCTTCTCGACGGGAAGCGTTACGTTGGACAATGCGGTGTTGGTCATATAGCGCTCCTCGATGATTTCGATAACTGGGCTTCAATACGCACCAGACGTGTGTGGGGCACCAGCATCCGCGAAGCGGCCCGATTTCCTCGGGGTCAGGGTCATTTTGTCGTCGCCCCGCGCCGCGCCACGTTAATACCGAGTGTGGTGTTCAAAGTGTGCGTTCTTCAATACCGGGCCTAGAGCGATTGACGCCGCCTCGGCCCCACGCTCGATGCGGCCGCCTCGTGGCAATTGCACGCGGCGTGAATGGAGGTTTTCATGACGGCGGGTTGTCGCTCACGGGTGTCCTGTTTCCTCATCCTCACTACAAGCATGTTGGCGGTGACCGGCGCACGAGCCGCCGCAATCTCAAGTCAGTCCTTCGGTCACCTGCCCGACGGACGCGCTGTCGATCTTTATACGCTGCGATCCGCCATTCTCACGGCGTCCATCACCACCTATGGCGGGCGTGTCGTCAGCCTGGAAGCGCCCGACCGCGCCGGGAAGAGGGACGATGTGGTGTTGGGATACGATACCGTGGCGGAATATGTCGATGGCAAGCCATTTTTCGGCGCGCTGGTGGGACGCTACGCGAATCGCATCGCCCACGGACGTTTCGTGCTCGATGGGCAAACGGTTCGAGTGACGAAAAACGAGGGCGAGAACTCGCTGCACGGCGGGCGGGTCGGCTTCGACAAGCGACTGTGGCAGGCGCGTATCGACCACGGTGCGCTGGTCCTGACGTACACCAGCCCCGACGGGGAAGAAGGGTATCCGGGAACTCTCACCGCGACGGTCCGTTACCGGCTGGTGCGCAATGCATTGCGCATCGACTATGAGGCGACGTCCGACAAGGACACCGTGGTGAACCTGACCAATCATAGTTACTTCAACCTCGCCGGCGCCGGTAGTGGACTCGTGCTCGACCACGAGTTGACGCTCTACGCCGATCGCTATACGCCGACTGATGCCGAGTCTATCCCGACGGGAGAGGTGAGCGACGTCGCCGGCACGCCCTTCGATTTTCGCACGCCGCATCGGATTGGCGAGCGCATCGATGCCGAGGAGCTGCGCACAGGACTCGGATACGACCAGAATTGGGTTTTGAACCCGCATCGACAGCGCATCGGCCTGGCGGCGAGGGTCGATGAGCCGATATCCGGCCGGCGGCTCGAGGTGCTGACCAGCGAGCCTGGGATACAGTTCTATAGCGCCAACCATCTGAAGGATTCGCTGGTGGGCAAGGGCGGCAAGCACTACGCCCGCAATTCCGCCTTCTGTCTGGAAACGCAGCATTTCCCGGACTCGCCCAATCATGCGAATTTCCCTTCCACGGAGTTGCAGGCGGGGCATGTCTTCCGTTCAACCACGCTGTTTCGTTTCTCGACGCTGCCGCCCCGATCGGCACCCGGCGGTTGAGGGATCGAATGACGCGGAACCATCGGTGAAAAACTTTGTTTACAACGGCTTGCCGGCGAGGGTCATCTTCGGCGCCGGGACCCTGTCGACTCTGGCGGGGGTTGTGTCGGATCTCGGCTGCCGGCGCGCGCTCCTATTGTCGACTGCCGTGCAGAGCGAACAGCTCCATCCGTTGCGCCAGCTGCTGGGCCCGGCCGCCGTCGGTGCATTCACCGAGGCGGCCATGCACACGCCGGTGGAAGTCTCGGAGCGCGCGGTTTTCATGGCGCGCGCCGTCCAGGCGGACTGCGTCATCGCGCTGGGCGGGGGATCGACCATTGGTTTGGCCAAGGCGATTGCGCTGCGGACCGATCTGCCTCAGATCGTCGTCCCCACCACCTATGCCGGTTCCGAGATGACGCCCATCCTGGGACAGACGGAAGGAGGCCGTAAAACCACGCAGCGCACGCTCAAGGTCCTGCCGGAGGCCGTCATATACGACGTCGACTTGACGCTGTCGCTGCCGCCGGCGATTTCCGCGACCAGCGGATTGAACGCCATTGCGCATGCGGTCGAGGGGCTGTACGCCAAGGACGGCAACCCAATCGTGTCGTTGATGGCGGAGGAAGGTATTCGAGCATTGGCGCACGCGCTGCCGGGCGTGATCGACGATCCGGGGAACCGGTCGGCACGCAGCGATGCGCTCTATGGCGCATGGCTATGCGGGGCGGTGCTGGGCACGGCGGGGATGGCCTTGCATCACAAGCTCTGCCACACCCTGGGTGGAAGCTTCGATTTGCCGCATGCGGAAACCCACTCGGTCATTCTGCCTCACGCCACGCACTACAATGCCGCCGCGGCGCCCGAGGCCATGGATCGATTGGCGCGAGCGCTGCGCGTCACGGGCGATCCGGCCGGCGCGCTGTTCGATCTGGGCGCGCGGCTCGGCGCACCGTCGTCGCTCCGTGCCTTGGGGTTGTCGGAATCCTCATTGCCCCGTGCCGCAGACCTGGCGGCGGAGAATCCCTATTGGAATCCGCGGCCGGTGGAACGCGACGCCATCCTGGCACTGCTGCGGGCGGCGTGGAGCGGCGAGCGACCCGCCGGTGATCACGGACCGCACTACGCAGGCCGCCCTGCATAACACATCACGGATAGCCCCCCGAATTGCAAACGATGAACTGCAACGAGCGATGAAAACTTTTCTGCTCGCCGCTGTGCTGACCTTGCTGCTGTCGACGTCCGCGGCGCACGCGGCTGACTCCACCATGATTCCGCATCTCGAGACTCGCGGCCGCGCGACTCAACTCATCGTCGATGGCAGACCCTGGCTCATCCTCGGCGGGGAATTGAACAACACCGCGGCCACCGACGCGGCGTATCTCGAGGCGGCGTGGCCGAAGCTCACGCGACTCGCGCTCAACACGGTGCTGGTCGCGGTCGCTTGGGACTGGATCGAGCCCGAGGAAGGGAAATTCGATTTTTCGGTGTTGGACGGCGTATTGGCGGGCGCGCGCAAGAACCGGCAGAAAATCGTGCTGTTGTGGTTCGGCAGCTGGAAGAATGGCGTGTCCACGTTCGCACCTGCTTGGGTGAAGGCGGATCAACGGAGATTTCCGCGGGTGCGTGTGGGCAGCGGGTCTGCCATCGAAGTGCTCAGCCCCTTCGGCGAGGCTGCCCTCGCCGCGGACACGCGGGCCTACGTGGCGTTGCTGGAGCATCTCGAACGAGTGGATGCGCAGCACACCACGCTGATGATTCAGCTAGAAAACGAGGTCGGCATCACCGGGGATTCGCGCGACCGCAGCGAGGGTGCGAGCCGCGCTTTCGCGAGCCAGGTGCCGGCCGAATTACTGCAATGGCTTCAGGAGCACCGGACTTCCCTCTCGCCCGAACTGCTCGCCGCCTGGCAGGCGGCCGGAGCCAGGTCCGCCGGGACGTGGCAGCAGGTGTTCGGCACTGATTTAAAGGCGGACGAGATCTTCATGGCCTGGCGGTACGCGCAGTACATGGGACACATCGCGGCGGCAGGTAAAGCCGTCTATCCGTTGCCTGTATTTACGAACTCCTGGCTGGCCCGTGCCGACAATGTGCCCGGGGACTATCCCTCGGGCGGCCCCGAGCCATTGACCTTTGATATCTGGAAAGCGGGGGCGCCCGCCATCGACCTCAACTGTCCGGACATCTCCGTTGCCGGCTTCGATCAGATCGTCCGGGTATTCCATCGGCCCGACAATCCCCTGTTCATTCCCGAGGGGCTCGGCGTCGCGGCCGGCGTGGCCAATGTGTTCTATGCCGTCGGTGCGCAGTCCGGACTTGGCTACTCCGTGTTCGGCATCGACAACACCGTCCGGCTCGTCATGTTTCCGCCGGTCCTGGGGACCGCGCCGCCCACGGATCTGGAAAGCCTGCCGCTTGCCAAGGGTTACGCCGCGCTACGCGAATTGACGCCCATGATTCTCGAGCATCAGGCCCAGGGGACCATCGATGCCGCCTGGCTGAGTGCGGGCAAGACCTCCCAGGAATTCGACCTCGGCGGTTACCGCCTGCGATTCGAATTGCGGCGCACGTTCTGGGATCAAAAGTTCATGACCGATCTGGGCTACGGAATCGCCATGGCGGCCGGTCCCGACGAATTCTACATCGTGGGTGCGGACGTACAGGTCACGTTCCAGCCGCGCACGCCGGGCCCGTCCATCGCCGGTCTCGCCGTCGACGAGGCCGGACACTTCGCTGGCATGCACTTCGTCGCCGAGCGCAAGCTCAACGGCGATGACATCATGTTGAATTACAAGCTGGCGCAGCAGGCGCAGGTGAACCAGTCGGGCAGCGGTGCCCGCTTCGGTCCGGAAGGTCCGACCATTCAACACATCAAACTCTACCGATACAGCCCCTGAGGAGTCTTCCGTGCGGGACACTTCACCCGCAGCGCCGCGGCCAGCCGCCCTTGGCCGAGCAACGAGTGTGGCGCTCCTGGTGAGCTTCGCCTCGATGGGCGCGGCCATCGCCGGCGGCGCAGGCGCGGCACCCGTACCGACCACCGGCGCCGAGGCCTATGCCGAGGGTGGAACTGAATAAATGACGCCGGTGCCGGTGACGCGGCACTCTATGGCAGCTGCACGATCTCCACCCACGTCGGATTCTTCCCCACCGGGTATTCCCCGAGCGGCGTCAATTCGCCGCTCGCCGCATCGATCGAATACACTCGCACGCTGTTCGAGAGTTGCCCGCTCGAGAGCAGATAGGCTCCCGAGGGATCGATATTGAAGGCGCGCGGCTGCGCCACCGTCGGGAACCAGTGGAGTGGTGTGAGCCTTCCCGAGTGCGGGTCGACGCGAAATGCCGCCAGCGTGCTGCTGGTGCGTTCCGACGTATAGAGGAAGCGTCCATCAGGGGTGAGATGCATGTCTGCGCCCCATGGCTTGCCGCTGAACCCCGGCGGCAGGGTGCTCAAGACCTGCACCTCCGTCCTCACCGTTCCAGCCGCAGCTGATTCACCGGCAGCGGATTCAAAAGGGAATACGTGAATGGCCCCATCCAGTTCGTCGATGACGTAGACGAATCTACCATCCCGCGAAAAAACCAGGAATCGCGGCCCTGAATTGGCCGGGAGCGTGACGGTGGGATGAGCCTGCGGTGTGAGCTTTCCGGTTCTCGCATCGAAGCTGTCCTGGTAAATCACATCGCCGCCGAGCGCCGTGTGCAGCACATGGCGATTGGCGGGATCCGCGAGAATGCAGTGGGCCTTCGGTGCGGTGTCGACCGTCTGCAGCGTGTCGCCTACCGCGCCGCTCGCGAGAATGCGGTTCACGGCCACCTTGTTGCCGCCGTAGGAGGCGCTCAGCAGGAAGCGCCCGGAACGGTCGGTGCTGATATAGGACATTACGTCGGCCAGGTCGGTGTTGCCACCTACCTGTCGGAGCACACCGCTTCGCTGCTGAATTGCATATGACGCGACCGCCGACTGCGCGCCGCGCAGGTACGCCGCATAGAGAAATTGCCGGTTCGGCGCGACGGCGAGCAGCATGGAGCGTCCCGGCTGCGCGGGAGCTTGCACGGTCACGGTGCCGCGCGGCGTGAGCCGGCCGGCCGAGTCCAGTTCGAACAGCGACAGATCCTGACTGTCGGCGTTGCCGACGTAAACCATAGTCGCAGCGGCGTGAGCGGGCATGTCGATACTCATCATGGCGAATGCAAAGGCCGGCAAACCTAGTAAATAAACGCAGCGCGGCAGGCGGCCGCCCTGCCATGGTGGCCGCCATCCCTTCCCGGCGCGCCTTATATTAAAAGCTGGCAACCGACACTCGCAGCACCAAGGGTACCGAGCTGAAATCGAGGCCGCCGTCGTTCTGGTCGCCGTTCAACAGCCGTAAGAACTTGAACTCGCCATTCTCGTAGCTGCCTTCCTCGACCTTCAGGAACTGCTTCTGCCGGCCTGCGGCGACCGGCCGAAAATCGACGCGGGAATAGAAGCCGGTAACGAGGAATTGGTCCTCGCCGATCCGCGCTATCAATGCGGCTCCCAGCGGCTGCGGATTGCCGGCGGGGCGGCCGCGCCGGGCCCACACTCCATACGACACGACGGCATCCCACCGTCCGAAGTGCAGCGTCTGGCTGACCTGGCCGGGTTCCTCCGCCGTTGCCTGCAGCGCCCCCTCGAAACTCAGGCGCGCGATGTCGCGGGCCATGGGATTGAGCAGGCGGTAGACCGGCACGAAGGGCGCGATGAATTCCTTCGTCCCCGTGCGCGCCCAGGGAACCAGCAGTTCGTCCTTCGGCCGCGCCAGGTCGGGAGTGTCGAGCGTCTTGGTGAAGTCCATTCCGAAGGGCGAAAAACCAATGGCCTGGCGGCCAAGGGCGAAGAACAGGAACCGCGGACTTCCGCCGGTCTCCGGCAGGTACAGCGGATTGTCGGGACGATGGTAGAGGTCGAGGATTTTGATATAGGCGGTGGTATCGGTCTGGTAATCATCGGGACCCAGCAGGTCGAGGGCGGGCGCCGCGACCTTCCAGATCGGAATGACGTTGTCGGTGGGGCCGCCGCTTTCGTACGTGCCGGCAGGCGCGGGTGGCAGGGGATCGCGCAGCGCCACGTTGGCGAACATCGGCAGTGGGTACACCGCCTTGCCGGCGGCGGCGACGCGTCCGATGAAACTGGCGACGGCCCAGGCGTGGAAGTTCACTTCGGCCTCCGGGCCGAAGGCCTCCTGCCAGGTCGGCGCCGTGGGCGCCGTGCCGCTCACGGTCGCGCGCATGGCGTCGAGCACTTCGCGCGGCACCGGGGCGCGGAACAATTTTTCGGCCGCCGGCGAGTAATCGCGCGTCACCCCGTACACGCCCGATTCATTTTCCACCTGCATCATGATCACGGTGCGCTCCGGGTCCACCGCCTTCAGATGGCGCATCAGTGCCGTGAACGCGTTCGTGTCCGCTTCCAGCGTGGCCGGCGCGAGCGGCGATGCCGAGTCCACGGGCCGGCCGTTCGCATCCACCACCTGCGGATAGGTTTGCGGCGCGGTTTTCATCCACGCCGGCATGTAGTGTGCGTTGCCGTTCTTCCAGGTGGCGAACCACAGCAGAATCAGGTGCAGATGGTGGGCCCGCGCCTCGGTGAGCAGGGTATCGACGATGGAGTAGTCATACGTCCCCGGGGACGGTTCGAATTGTTCCCAATATACCGGTATCTCGACCGTGTTCGCATGCATGTACTCGATCGCCGGCCAGACCTTTGGCAGCATCGCGGGCCAGCCGCTCGAGTTGTTGACCTGCGCACCCAGTACCAGATAGGGCGCATCATCGACCAGCAGCGCGTAGCGCCCGTCCTTCTGGACGATTCTCGGCAGGGAGTGTTCCCTGCCGGCGCTTGCCGCCGAGGCCGAGCCCGCCGCGAACAGCTGTCCCGCGGCGAGAGCCACGAGCAGGCGGACCGCGGCCTTGCAACCGAATGATCTCTTCGCGGCCACTCCGAGCGCCGCGGCCGGAAAGGGGAGGATCATTCGAATTTCAAGTGCGTCGACAGCGACCATTCACGCGGCCGCCCCGGCGCGCCGGTGTCCACCGTGATGCCCGGCACGCGATAGCCGTTGTAGCGGTAGTACTTGTCGGTGAGGTTCGTGCCGCCGAATTCCACGTCCCACTTCCCGCCCATGGGGTAGTACGTCGCACGCCCGCTCAGCAATCCGAAACCGGGAATGTAGGAGCGGTTGGTGAAGTCGTTGGTCGTGTATTCGTTGGTGTTGTAGCCATAGTCGCCGCGAATCGTGACGTGGGCCTCGTTGGGCACGGCAAAATCATAGGAGGCACCGACGCTCACCGATTTCTCCGGCGCGTACGCCAGCACCTGCCCCACGGTGATGTTGGCCGTCGTACCGGGCGCCAGATGCGTGATGCGTGCGTTGTCGTAGGCCAGCGAGTAGTAGGCGAGGAAGTCGCTGGTGATCGCCCATTGCCCTTCCGACTCGATGCCCTTGGAGACCGCTTCGCCGCCGTTGCGCGTCACGTTGATCTTGTTCACGTCCTGCGCGATCTGGATGTCCTTGTATTCGTCATAGAACACCGTGAAGTTGAAGCGCACGCGCTTGTCCAACCAGTCCGATCGCAATCCCGCCTCGTAGTTGTCCAGCGTTTCCGGCTGGTAGGGGATGATGATGGGCGAGCCGCCGCCCGGGGGATTGGTGGTGCTGCCGCCGCCGCGGTCGAAGCCCTGCGAGTAGCCCACGTAGGTCATGAGGTCCGGAGTCCACTGCACCTGGAACGAACCCTTGGGCGCCAGATTGTGGAACTGCAGCATCTGCGGAACGCTGCCGAGCAATGGGCCTGCGGGCGCGACGCTGGCCGCCGGCTGACAGCAGTACAGTGGCAGCGGGTTCAGCGGCACGTAGCTGTTTACATTGACGAAATCTTCGTTGTAGCGCGCGCCGACGGTCGCCGAGAACATGTCGCTGAACTTGTACGTCCATTCTGAGAACAGCGCCCAGCCATGGCTGTTGGTGTAGGTCAGCTGATCGATGTTCCCGTTGCCCCCGAGGGTCGGGCCCACGCCGGGTACCGTCGAGTAGCCGTAGCCGTTCGTCACCAGGTAGTTGATGGCCGCGGCATTCAGCGCCGGGCTGATGCCCGGCTGAAGTTCGTTCTGCAGCCAGTTCTGCCGGGCGAAGCGCCGGTCGTCCAGGTAGTAGAAGGCGCCGTTGGTGCCGGTCCAGTGGTCGGTGTGGAACAGCAGCTGGGACTCGTAGGTCTCCTCGTCCTGTTCGTTGTAGTTCTTGCCGGCGAACATGTTGTACTCGATGCCGGCGAAGTTTTCATAATCGAAGCTCTGCACGCGGCGGTTGCTCCACAGCACCTTGGCCGTCCAGGCGTCGTTGAAATCGTACTTCGCCTGGCTCGCCATGCCGCGAATCGTGGTGTACGGGTCCGGACCGACGTAGTTCACGGAGGTCTTGTACTGCTGGCTCGCGCCGTACGCCCAGTACGAGGGAATCGTCAGGCCGACGGCGTTGTACAGGCAGGTGAGGTTCGGGGCGTTCTTCGCGGTGGGCGTCGGATTGACGCAATTCGGCCCCGTATTGATTGCCCAGTCGGTGCCCGGCTCGCCATTCGTGAGTTCATTCGTGTAGGAGAAATCGGCCCGCCAGGTGAACTTGTCGGTGGGCTTCCACAGGATGTCGTAGTCGGCCAGCGTGTTGTCCTGCGATCCGTAGTATGTGCCGTTGGTCGTGCTCTGTACGTAGCCGCCCTTGGTGAGCTTGGCGAGGGTGAGCTTGCTGAGCAGGGTCGAGGTGATCGGCAGATCCACGTAGACGGTGGCGTCGTAACGGTCGTAGGAACCGGTGGTCAGCTTGACGCGCGCGCCGAAGGTATCCGCCGGCGGCTTGGTCACGTACTGAATGGCGCCGCCCATGGTGTCCTTGCCGAACAAAGTGCCCTGGGGGCCGCGCAGCACTTCCACGTGATCGACTTCCAGAATGTCGCCGGCGGGAACGCCGAAGGTCTCCGGGTGAGCGATGCCATCGTAGTAAATCGAGACGTCCTGGATGCCGCGCATGCCGAAGCCGCCCTCCTGCAAACCGAAGAACCCGTTGGAGCCATGAATCACGAGATCGGGCACCATGCGGTTCAGCTCGATCTGATCGTCGATGCCTCGTGCCTCCAATTCCTTGCCGGTGACGACGGCGATGGAGACGGGCACCTGTTGCAGGTCTTCCTGACGGCGCCGCGCCGTCACGATGATCTCTTCCAACCCCCCATTGCCTACCCGATCCGGCGTCGTGGCATCCGGGTTGTCCGCATCCGCGGCCGCCGCGGCGCCCGCGAAGGAGCAAGTTACTGCCGTGAAGACTAGCCATTGCCGAACGTTACGATTTCGCATCCCACATCCCCCTTTGATAAGCCGTTATTCTTCGGTGAATTCAGCCGTTGCGGTGCCGGGTTGCATGCCCGGCTGGGACCGATCGACCGGGCTTCGCCGTATCCAGTTGCTGTTCTAATACGGGGCAGCGCAGCGGATCCTCACCGCCCGCGGCGGTATATTTCTTGGGCGTTGCGATTAATAGCGGTGCGAGATCACCGGGCAGCCGATATGCACGTTGCCTTTCGCCGTCTCCTCGACGCAGCGCGCGCGCGCGCGCTCGACGCCGCCCTTGATGAATTCGATGGTCTCCGCCTTGGTCATCGGCGTGCCGAAATGCACCGGCAACACCGTCTCCACATCGAGCTTGTAGTGTTCGATGTTGTCCTCGAAGTTATCCGGCCAGTACTGGTACGTGCGGGCGGCGGTAGCGAGATCCGCCTCGACGAAGGCCTTGGCGGAGGGTACGTAGGCGAACAACCCGTCAGCCATGTGCGGATTCATGCGATCCCAGTACACATCCACCGTGAGTGTGCTGTCGGAGAGCCGCAGATGCTCATCCACGGGGATGAACTTCAAGGGCTGCGGATGCTGCGAGAGAATGTCCGGATAGTCGGGCGCGGGGTGGGTCACCATGTCGCGGATGATCCCCTCGTTGCCGCGCCGTGAAATGATTTCCAGCCCTTCCGCGACGGCGACCCGGATTCCGGCGATGTGATCCGAATGCGCGTGCGAGGTGATGACCTGGGTAACGGGCTTACCCGGCGAGATCTGCCGCGCCGCTTGGATGAGCGCTTCGGCCATCGGTTTGCGATGCAGTTCATACAGCGTGATATGGTCGGCGAACTCGAAGGCGATGGTCGCCTGGCCATAGAACTGCAGGTACCAGACGCCCTTCGCGATCTTGATGGGATGGATCGGGGAGGTGAGGTCGGCGTCGAGCTCCGCCTGCGGCGTGAGACGCGTGGCCCAGGTCGCCGCCAGGTCGTCGATCTTCGAGTCCACCTCGTAGTTATCGACGAATATCTTGAGATATTCGACATTGCGCCAGTCGGTCTTCGTCACGTAGCTCATGGGCAGGAGGATTCCGGCGAGCGGCGCATAGCCCTCGAGATAGGTCGTGAAGGTCAATTGGCCGAAATTGTTGTGCGGATTGCTCCAGCGCACGCGGGCCGGAAGATGGGTCGCGGGATCGAACGCCACGGAGAATTTGTCGCCTTCCTTGAGCGTGATATCGACCCAGGTGAGTCCGTCCTCCGTACGCTCGTTGGCGAGCTGCGTGGCCGGATCCAGCGCGGCGCGCACGGCGACCACCGGATTGTTCATGCTCCACATGCGGCGCATGTGGATGCCGTCCAGATGCCAGGCGGTTCCGGTCCAGCGCGGAATGCGGGTCTGCTTGTCTTCGGTGTCGATATTGAACGGAACGTCGCCGTCCAGCACCTGATTGATGGGTTCCCAGCTGGTCTGAAGCAGCAGCGCGAACGAGAACATCATGTTGCGCCGCTCTTTCTGCTGGAAGCGGCCGTGTTCGAGGTCGAACACCCGCCGCAGGTCATTGGCGGCGATTTCGCGCATCGCGGCGTTCGGCGAGGCGGTGACGTTGGCCAGGCCGAACTGGTAGGCCCACAGGCCGTTGCCGTACAAGGTGATGTTCTTCACGGCGCGAACGCGCTCGAGTCCGCCGAGCGCGTTCGCCGCCGCTTCGATGGTCGCGCGGCTCGCGGCCTGCTGCGCCGGGGCGCCGTGCGCGATTGAAAAGCCTAGCACCGCCGCCAAGGCGCCGATCAGGACTCGTGATCGTCTGTACATGATTAGTTCTCCAGCCTTCAAGGTTCCGCGTGACCGCCCAGTGCGGCCGCAATGGCTCCCGCCTGTTCCAATAACGAGCGCGGCGGCTCGATGACGACATCGAGCCGCCGTGGACCATCGGCTTCCAGCCGTCAACCCAAGCTCACGGTCCGCCCGAGAAACCAATACAGCCCTTCGCCCACCAGGAATGCGGCCGCCACGTCGGTGAATAGCGGTCGTGACACCGTGACTCGCAGCCTCACGAACACCCAGACCAGCGCCAGCGCGCCCAGCACCACGGTGAGCTGGCCGATTTCGACGCCCAGGTTGAATCCCACCAGCAGTTCAGCAAGCCGGTTGGCGGGCAGCTGCATTTCCAGGAGGTTGGAGGCAAAGCCGAAGCCGTGAATCAATCCGAATACCAGCGTTACCAGCAGTCGCACCCGGCCCGCATCCTGCATGTGTCCGGTGAGCAGCAGGTAACTGAACGCAAACAGGGCGCCCCCGGCGAGCAGCGTCATCGGCAGCGCCACATCGACGCCGGAGAGTTTCGCCGCGGCCAGCGCGGCCAGGATGCCGCCGAGTCCGAGCGCCACCGGCAGCGGACGATGGGTGCGATCGCCGATGTTCTCCGCGCCGATCAGGGCGATGGTGAGTGCAACCAGCGCATCGATGTATCGGGCATCGGGTCGCAGGATGCCGGTGACCGCGAGCGCCAGTGTCAGGCTGTGGCCCAGGGTGAATCCGGTCACGACGAATAACAGATCGCGGACCCGGCGCGAGATCAGCACGAGCCCCAGCATGAAGGACATGTGGTCGATGCCCGTGAAGATGTGCATGACGCCCATGCCGACGAAGCGCAGCAGCCCGGCGTTCTCCAGGGTGCTCTGCCCGCCGCCGGCCGTGTCGATCCGCTGATGATCCGCGGTGAACAGCTGTTCGAAGAAGCGTCCGTCCGCGTCCTCGATGCGGGCGAAATCCGTATGCGAACGCACCCGATCGTAGAACGCGCTCGAATGCAGCTGCGTTACCTTGCTCGGGCATTTGAACACGATTTCCTCGCGGTAGAAGCCCGCGGCCGCCGACAAGCGGCGCGGCCCCTCGCTGATGCCGCACTCCCCGTTTTGCGCCGACGCGCCCATGTGCGTTGCCAGATAGCGGCCGAGCACTTCGCCACTCGGCAGATCGGCGCCGGAGGGCGACAGGCGTTTCGCCTCGAGATCCGGGACGATCATCTGCAGCCGGACGGTGGCGCCGTCGATCTGCCATGACGAATGGCTCTCGCTCAAGGTATGCGCCGCCGCGGGCAGGCCCCCCCAAGCCAGGCCCGCCAGCAGGAAGAGCAGGCGGAGGCGTGTCACGGCCGGTAGCGGCCTGCGTAGTCCGCAGCGATCAGGATGCTTGAACGGTGGCGCAGGAACGCCATGGTCTCATCCAGCACCCGCTGCTGTGCGAAGCTGCGGTAGTCGCTGAAGACCTGCGTGCGCGAGGCCGCGTAGCCCTGCGGCACCGGCTTGGCGTTCCTGACCATCAGGACGATGTGGACGCCGTCCGGCAAAGTCACCGGCGCTGAGACTTCCCCATCGCCCAGGTCCCGCACGGCGGCGAACAGCGCGTCGCCCAGCCGGTACTTCGCGGCGAAGTAGTAGTCCTCGTCGTTGCGCTTCGCTTCCGTCAACCCGTACTGCGCGACCACCCGCTCCAGCGGCTGCCCCGTGCGCAGCGCCTGCGCCGCCCGCCGCGCCACGTCGAGGCGGTCCTGCTGGCCGGCCGACCTGCCGGAGACGATGAAATTGCGCACCAGCATCGTGCCGTCCGTAGCGTACTGTGCCTTGTGACTCTCATAAAAATCACGCAGCTGATCCTCGGAAGGCTGATCCGTAGTGATCGAAACGGTGACCTGCTGAGTCACGGTGGACACCAGGGCATTGCGTGTGCTCTGGTCGGTTTCCGCGAAATCGAGTTCCAGGCCGCGCTGCACGAGGAGTTCCTCGCGAACCATTTCGTCGAGCACCTTGAGCCGGTCGGCCTCGGTCGATTCAGAAAACTTCAGTCCGGTTTCGGCTTGCAGCTGATTGATGAAGTCGCTGCGCAGGATCGGCCGCTGATTGACGAGCGCCACATCCTCCGGCGGAACCGCGTGGGTCGTGGTCCCGGCAGCGGTAAACAGACCATAGCCCGCGATCCCGAGGCCGGTCAGCGCCCCGGCCGCGGCCAGCAGCATCGCACGCGTGGACCGCAGATCATCCGGCATGCGACCGCTCCTGCGCAGAGCGGCCGCCGGCGGCCGCGGCGTTGACATACACGGCGATCGCCCGAATCGTCGCTGGTCGTAATTTCCCGATCCAGGGCGGGCAGGCTCCGGCAAGCCCATGCGCGATCGATGTCGCGATGCTCGGCGGAGTGCCGTCGCCGTACAGCCAGACGGCATCGGTCAAATCCGGAGCGCCGATGGCCGGGTCGCCGCGCGCGTCCTCGCCGTGACAGTCGAAGCACAGACCGGTTTTGTGGAACACATGCGAACCGCGTGCGGCCGCCGCCGGGTCGGCGGCCGGGTGACGCAGCCCATACACATAGGCGACGACGTCGCCGAGTTCATGCGGCGTAAGCGGTGCGATGCTGTAGGCCTGGTAGGGGTTGGGGGTGGCGAAGGCCGGCATGCTGGCGAGATTCCATGCCTTGGGGTGTCCTGAACGAATGCCGTAGAGGATCACGCGTTCGATCTCGCCCACGCGGCCGGTGCCGTACAGCCAATCGCCGTCCGCCAGGTTTGGAATGCCCCGCATCGTGTCGCCGCGGAGGTTGCGGCCGTGGCATGACGCGCAATGATCCTGGAATGCGGGACGCCCGATCGAAATCGCGTAACGCTGCAGTCCGTGGTCGGCCGCGATGCCATCCGGATCGGTGGTGAGGAGACGGGCCTGTAGCACGCCCCTGTCGCGCGCGTAATGAGCCGCCACGAGACTCAAGCCGGCGAGCACGGCCAGGGGAATGAGCCATTGCCGTCCCGCCGCCCGGCGCCTGCCACCAGGTCGAATCAGCCGCGCGATGCCGCTAAGCCATGCAATGCCGCGACGGTTTATGATGTTCATGGTATTCGTTGTCTCCGGCGGTGCCCCGCCACGCAGCGGCGCGCGCCCCCCCCCCCCCAGATCAACAACGCACCGTGCGGGGCATCGTCGACAATTCGGCGGCCAGCCATGGAACTCCAGCTCTGGCTTCCGGTCCGCTGGACAACAGAATTGTCGTCGCCCGTTGGCTGGTAACGTTTAATGAAGGTGTAGAGACGAACCTGGGCTGCAAGCGATTCCCATGAGCCGCGATACCACAAAATTGATGCTGATTTACGGCAAGCGGCCCCCTGCCGGGAGATCCGCACTGGAGAGCGTATTCACGGCACACCGCCGAGATCTGCTGCGCTTCCTCACCCGGATCCTGGGCAACTATGAGGATGCGGAAGAAATCGCCCAGGAAACATACGTGAAACTCATGCGGGCGCCGCTATTCGAACAGTTGACGGGCGACGCGGCGCGGCGCTACCTCTTGAAGACGGGCTTGAATCTGGCGCGTGACCGCTTCAGGCAGCAGCGGGTCAGGTCTCAGGAAGCGCATGTGCCGTATGCCTTCGACGACCTCGCCAGCGAGGAGGCCTCCCCCGACGAAATCGTCGATTGGAATGCAGGAATGGAGGTCATCAAGGGTGTATTGCTCGATCTACCGCCGCGGCATCGCCAGGTGTTCCTGCTGCACGTCACGCACAATATGAGCTACCGGGACATCGCAAAGCGCCTGGTCGTGAGCACGAAGACGGTGGAACGGGATCTGGCCATCGTGCTCGAGCTATGCCAGAGCCGGTTGCGCACGGCGGATGCCCAATGACCACCCACAGCTCGGCGGAAGGACCAGGCAAGGACATCCGTGTGGTCGAGGCCCAGGCCGCGCGCTGGTTCGTGCGGCTGAGCGATCATCCCGTGAGCGCGTCCACCGAAACCGAATTCGATGCATGGCTCGCCGAAGCGGCGGAGCATCGCGCGTCCTACCTGCGGTGCGAGAAGGCGGTGGCGCTCACGCGGCAGCTGCGCGACGACCCCGGCCTGCAGCCGGACATGGTGCTGTGCGCGCGCATCGCGGCGCATGAGGACGCGGCGCCGCGGTTCGGCAGCTCGGGAGCGCGCCACCGGTTCAGTCCGTCCGGCGTATGCGCCGCGTGGACCGCAGTCGCGGCGATCCTGGTGGCGGCGGTGGTATGGGGCGGCCATGGGATTGTCGGCCAAAGTCCGCCCATCGTCTATCAAACCCAGGTGGGAGAGCTGCGCACCATCCTGCTCGACGATCGTTCCACCGTCACGCTGAACACCGACACCCTGTTGTCGGTTTCCATGACCAGCAAGCTGCGGCGGATCGACTTGCAGCGCGGCGAGGCGTTTTTCAGCGTCACCCATGACAAGGCGCGGCCGTTCGAAGTGTGGGCCGGGCACGGGATGATCCGCGCTGTCGGCACTCAGTTCGGTGTGGAGGTCATGCGCGATCGAGTGACGGTGTCGGTGCTGGAAGGCGCCGTGACGGTGAATCCCTCCGTGGGTGCGCCCAATGCCCCGGCGGGCGGCCGGCTCGAGGCCAATCGTTCGCTGACCTTCGGCGAACGCGGCGCCATGTCGCCGGAGCGGGCCGGAGACGTGCGCCGCATCCTCGCCTGGCGCGAAGGCAAACTCATCTTCGACGACGTGCCGCTGGCGCAGGCCATGGCGGAATACAACCGCTATACCACCCACAAGGTCGAAATCGGATCTCCGCGCATAGGACGCTTGCCGGTGAGCGGAGTGCTGGATATTGCCGACAGCGACTCGCTGAGAATTCTGCTGCGGGATTCGCTGTCGCTCAGGCTGGTCGAACAATCGGGGTCCATCGTACTCGTCGAACCCGACGAGCAGGGCGGCGCGGCGGGTCCGACCGATCAAAACGAATCAAGCAACGGATCAAGCCAATGACCAAGTTTAAGACGGTTTTCGGATCGCTGCTCGATTACACCAAGGGTGAGATGGAGATCATCAACGATGATCCCAAGAACTACGTGTTCTCCAACGTGTTCGACGTCGCGGCCAAATCAGCGCCCTATGAAAAGGTGGTGGTCGCGATCAATCTGGAGTACGTGATCGAGACTTTGCGTGCCGAGGGTGTCTCACCCTGGTTTGCCGCCTCGCACGACGAATTTGCCATCGTCATGGACGGCGAGGTCACGATCGAACTCGTCAAGCTCGACCCGGCCGGCGCCGTTCCCGCCGCGACGCGCGGCACGGTGGCGCTCGCGGGCGAGCCCGCCGGGAAGCGGATGGGCCAGGTGAAGGGGACGCGCGGCCACCAGGTGTTGCTGCCGCGCGGCGCCGCCTACCGATTCAGCGCGGCGCAGCCGGGGGTAATCCTCCTGCAGACGATCGCGGGCGAACTGTCCGTGCAGAAATGGCGCGAGATATGCACGACCTAAGCGCGCACACCCGTCACGGTGCGGCTTCGCGATACCTCCCATCAATCAACCGATCGGAGGATACCCATGAATCAACCGAACCATCCGCTGTAAGTGAATGCCTCTCCGGCCAGCAATCAAACCGGCTACCGCAGTTTCCAGCTGGGCAGCTTTTCATTCAGCCGCGATGAATATTTCGCGCGTCTGTCCTGGCAGGTGAACGGTCGAAAACTCTCCCACACGCTGTCGGCCGATGCGTTCCTGCGGGCCATGATGCGCGACGTCGCGTGGGGCTTTTTCTACGGCTGGGTCAATTTCGATCCGGTCATCGGCACGCGCAACCGCTACGGCAAGGTGGAGTTCTACGCGGGCGCCTACCCATCCGGCCTACAAGGACAAGGCCCTGGACAAACCCATTCACGGGCACCTCACTGACGCAGGTTGCAGAGGGGAAGCCCGCGGATATCGACCGGGCCGTGCGCGCCGCGGTCAAGGCCTATCCGGCATGGAAGGCCGCGGTGACTCTGCTGATCGATTGCTCGGGTTCCATGCGGGACTTGCCCATTTTGACGGCGGCCGTCAATGATTCCGGATATCTCGAGCGCCATCTGCGCCAGGCGATCGAGGCGATCGAAAGCCGGTCGCCGGTGGAATTGCTGGCTATCGGCATCGACCACAATGTCGGTGCCTACTATTCCCGTTCGTTAACAGTGACCGGACCCGAAAACCTCGGCGAAGCCCTCGTGCTGCAACTCATTCCGTTGCTGCAAGGGCGCGGGGGGCGGAGATCCGCAGCGAGCGAGCGAGGTGGCCCTTAGCACAAGCTGCGCCGTTGAATCGGAATGCGTATTTTCTTGGGTGCAATACATGGTCAAACATCTGGTGATATGGCGCATGCGCCAGCGAGAAGTCGATTTGAACTCGGCCGAGGCGCGATCTGAAATTTTACGGGCGATCGACGCCATGCGGGCGGGGATCCCTGGCCTGCGCGCGGTCGAGGTCGGCTTCAATCAGAGCCGCGCCAGCGATGCCTCGGACTTGGCGCTGTATTCGGAATTCGATACCTGGGAGGCGCTGCAAGCCTACGAAATCCACCCGCTGCATGAAGCGCTCAAGGCGCTCATAGGACCGCTGCGCGCGGAGCGGCGCGTCGTCGATTACGAGATATCGTAGGTGGGCGGCTGCGGCCGGTGCGCTAGATTGTCGACACTTGGCGCCGCCGCACGTTTATCTGCTTGAAGTGGCGTGGCGCGGGGACAAGGCATACATCCTAATGACGATTGACCAGTATCCATTCAAGTCGACCTGGCCGGCGAAGTCCGCTGTGCTGCGGCACCTAGGGCTGCTGGCGCTGCTGCTGGCGGCTACGCCCGCCGCTGTTGCCCAGGTCGAGCTGTCGGGCACGTGGCACCAATTGACCCACGAGGACAAGGCCGAGCGCGGCACGGGCCCTGAAATCGGCGACTATACGGGCATCCCCTTGAACGATGCCGCGCGCCTGCGGGCCGAAACCTGGGATGCCGATAAGTGGACGGTTCCGGAGCACCAGTGCGAGCCCCATCCGGTCGACTACGCGCCGCACGGGCCGGCGCACATCCGCACCTGGAGCGAGGTGGATCCTGAATCGCAACGCGTGGTTGCCTGGCACATGACGCATGCCTGGATGATCACGACGCGCAGCATCTGGATGGATGGCCGGCCTCATCCGTCCGTCGATTCCCGGCATACCTGGATGGGCTTCTCGACCGGCGAATGGCATGGGGACGTGCTCGAAGTGAAGACCACGCACATGAAGGAGGGGTGGATCCGGCGCAATGGCGTGCCGCGTTCGGATGCCGGCACCCTCACGGAGTTTTTCATCCGTCACGGCAGCTACCTCACGTTGGTGTCGGTGGTCGAGGACCCGGTGTATCTCACCGAGCCTGAGATTCGCAGCTGGAATTGGGTGCTGGATTTGGGCTACCAGCTCGCGCCGTATCCCTGTTCCTACCGGGTGGAGACGCCGCGGGCGAAAGGCTACGTGGCGCACTGGCTGCCCGGAACCAATCCGCAAACCGGCGATTTCGCCCGCGCCCATCACCTGCCACCCGAAGTCGGCGCGGGCGGCGCCAAGACGCTGTACCCGGAATATCGGCATGAACTCGCGCGGCTGATGGCTGCCCAGGGGCTGTCCAAGGCGGCGCAGTCGGAGAAGCGCGCGGCGCCTGCGACGCGCGAAACGCCTGCGCCGGGGTCGCCGCAATGAGCCGGGTCTTCTACGGGAGCCGCGCCGCCCTGCTTGCCGCCGTGCTCTGCGGCGCAGGCGCAGCGGCCGCAGCGGCCAAGCATTCTTCGGCGCCGGCATTGACTAAGCCCGTCGAGCAGAAGGCCGAAATCGTCCCCGTGCAGCACGGCATTTACATGATCTACGCCGGCGAGGGCAGCAACGTCACGATACAGGTAGGCGACCAAGGGGTCGTGGTGGTGGATGCCGCCGTGGCCGGGGTGAGCGAGAAGATTCTCGCGGCGATCCGCAGCATCACCGACAAGCCGATCCGCTATCTGATGGACACCAGCGCCGACGCCGACCATGTCGGCGGCAACGAAAACATCTCCAAGGCCGGCATCACCTACGGCGGGGGCTACACGCAGGATGCGCACTATTCCTTCATCTATGCGCACGAGAACGTGCAGAACGCGATGAGCGCGCCCACCGGACAGAAATCGGTGGCGCCTTCCGCGGCGTGGCCAACGGACACGTATTTCCAGGACTCCATGGAGCTGTACTTCAACGGCGAGCCCATCATCATGCTGTATGCGCCCAACGCCCACAGCGACGGCGATAGCATGGTGTTCTTCAGAAGCTCCGATGTCATCGCAACCGGCGACGTGTACATCACCACCGGCTATCCGGTCATCGATATAGCGCACGGCGGTTCCATCAACGGCATCATCGCGGCGCTCAATCGCATCATCGATATCACCATCCCGAAGGAGAACCAGGAAGGCGGCACGCTGGTCATCCCCGGGCATGGGCGCGTCAGCGATGAATACGACGTGGTGGTGTACCGCGACATGGTGACCATCATCCGGGATCGTGTGCAGGACATGATGAAGAAGGGCATGACGCTCGAGCAGACCGAGGCGGCGAAGCCGAGCTCCGATTATGACGGACGCTTCGGATCGGTCAGCGGTTCGTGGACGACGAACCAATTCATCGAGGCCGTCTACCGAACTCTGCAGTCCCCGCCGCAGGCGCCCAAGTGAGCCGGAATCCCCAGGCACCCCATGAACGTCAATCATCTTTCGCACAGGAAACAGGCATGAAAGACATTTCCAAGATCCTGGCCGGCGTATCCGCGGCCCTCTCGCTGGCATTGGCGGTGCCGGTGCACGCGCACCATTCCTTTCCGTCCACCTACTTCGTCGATCAGACCGTCACGATCAAGGGGAAAGTGGTCGAATTCATGTTCCGCAATCCGCATTCGGTCGTGCAGGTGCTGGCGCCGGCGCAAGACGGCACCATGGTGCGGTGGGCCGTCGAATGGGCCGCCGCCGCGGCGCTGGAGCGCGACGGCAAGGCCAGCCGCGATCTGCTGCATCCCGGAGACGAGGTGATCATCACCGGGGCCCCCGGCCGGAACCCGGAGGATCACAAGATACGCCTGTATACGATCGAAAGACCGGCGGACGGGTGGAAGTGGGCCGGTAAGTACGACTGATGCCGGCCATGTTGCGTGCACCTTTTCATGCGCTCGCGAGTATCGCGGCAATCTGGCTGCTGAGCGGCGCCGCGGGCGCGGCCGCGCCGCCGGCCCCGGGCGCACCCAAGCCCGTGGCCACGCCGCGCAATTCGGCCCAGTTCGACATCACGGGTCACTGGGTATCCATCATCAGCGAGGACTGGATCTATCGCATGCTGGTCGCAGCGAAGGGCGACATCGGCAGCATCCCTGTCAACGATGAGGGCAAGAAAGCAGCCGGGCTCTGGGATCCGGCAAAGGATGCCGCGAGCGGCGGATCCTGCAAGGCCTACGGCGCGGCCGGACTCATCCGCCGACCGGGGCGGCTGAACATCCGTTGGGATGACGACCGAAGGCTGCGAATCGATTTCGATGCCGGGCGGCAGACGCGGCTGCTGCATTTCTTGGATCAGCTGCCGGCCACCGGCTACTCCTCGACGGAACCGCCGAGCAATTTCGCCGTACCGGCGGGCGAGTCCACGCTCCAGGGATACTCCGTGGCGGCGTGGCACAAACAGGCCCAATCGCTCGGCATGGGCCCCTATGCCTCGATGACCGTGGCAAGCCAGGGGGGCTCCTTGGTGGCCATCACGCGCAACATGCTGCCGGGCTATCTGCAGACCAATGGCATTCCCTACAGCGCCGGCACCATTCTCAAGGAGTTCTTCGATCTCGTCGAGATTCCGAACGGCACGCAGTACCTGATCGTCACCAGCATCGTCGAAGATCCGACCTACCTCACCCAGCCCTGGGTCACCAGCACGCAGTTCAAGCGCGAGCCCGATGCCTCGAAATGGGATCCGACCGGATGTTGAGCGGCCGGTGCACGAGGTTCGGGAAGGGAGTTCGAGCATGACGATGGTTCGAGCATGAGCACGGCACGGGAGCAGCCCTGGGATTCGCGCTACGAGTGGCAGACGGTCACGTTGCTGACCCTCGGTTTCGGCCTGGTAGGCCTGGATCGCTGGATCGTGGCGCCGCTATTTCCCTCGATCTCTAAGGACCTTGGCCTCAATTACCGCGACCTCGGCAATCTCATCGGTGCCTTGGGTCTCGCCTGGGGTGCGTGCGCGGTCCTCGCCGGGGGACTGTCCGACCGTATCGGCCGCCGCCGGGTGCTGGTGCCCGCGCTCGTGGGATTCTCGCTGCTGTCCGGCTTCACCGGGCTCGCGCAGGGATTGACCAGCTTGGTGCTGATCCGGGCGCTGATGGGCATCACCGAAGGCTCGTTCTGCCCGACGAGTTTCGCGGCCACCGCGGAGGCGTCCAAACCCAGCCGCCGCGGCCTGAACCTCGGGGTGCAGCAGAGCGCTTTTCCGCTGTTCGGTCTGGCGCTGGGTCCGATCCTGGCCACGCAGCTGCTGCGGGTCGTCGACTGGCGCCTCATATTCGTCATGGTAGCGGTGCCGGGACTCCTCCTCGCCGTGCTGCTGTGGCGTAGCGTGCGCGATCCTGTCACCGCCGGCCCGCGCGCGACCGAGCGTGCCCGCCTCTCCGAGGTGATGAAGCATCCCAATGTGCTGCTCGGGATGGCAGCGCTGATGTGCGCGATGAGCGGCATCTTCGTGTTGAGCGCGATGGTGCCCAACTACCTGATCGACTACCTGGGTCTGACGGTGCAGCAGATGGGCTTCGTGACCTCCGCCATCGGGTTCGGCGGATTTCTCGGCCAGGTGGCGCTGCCCGGCGCTTCGGATTTTCTCGGACGCAAGACGGTGTTGCTGGCCGGATTCGTGCTCGGCGCCGGATTGCTGTACGCCTTCGCGCATGTCGGTGCCAAACCCGGGCCATTGTTTGCGCTACTGTTCGCATCGACGTTCTTCTGCTTCGGTCTGCTGGGCGTCATCACCGGCCCGATCGCCGCCGAAGCCGCGCCGCGCGGACTCATTTCCTCGACGGCAGGGATCATCATCGGCTCGGGGGAAATTTTCGGCGGCGGCATCGCGCCGGTCATCGCCGGCAACGTCGCGCAGCGCTACGGCATCGAGCACGTGCTGACCATGGCGCTGATCGGCTTGACGGCCGGCGCGGTGGTGAGCCTGTTCATTCGCGAGACGGCGCCGAAGAAGCGGGCCTTATCCGCCGTGCAGCCCGGATGAACACACTGCTGCAAACGATCCAGGACACAAGTTTTGCCGACTGGGTGCGGGTGTCCGAATGGGGCTATCCCATCGTCTTGACGCTGCACTCGCTCGGTCTCGCGTTGGTGGTGGGAGTCCTGTTCATCATCGACCTGCGCATCATCGGCATTCCGCGATCACTGCCACTCGTGCCGATGCGGCAATTGATGCGCCTGGTGTGGCTCGGATTCACGGTCAACCTGCTGACCGGCCTCACGCTGTTCACCGCGGATGCGGTGAAGTTCTACCACAGCCCGACTTTCAGGTTCAAATTGCTGGCCGTCGTCTCGGGGGTTACCCTGGCGGCGATCCTCAATTCGATCGTGTTCAAGGCAGCCCCTGACATAGACAGCGGCGCGGCCAGGATCTCGCCGGCGTTCAAGGGTATGGCGATCCTATCCATCCTCGTATGGCTGGCGGCGATCAGTCTCGGCCGCTACGTCGCGTACGAATAGGGAATCCGCGCATGCATCACGCTCCGATCCTGGTCTGGATCCACGATTCGCCGCTGGGCGTCGTGATGCGCGACGTCACCTGGCTGTTCCCCACGTTCCAGGCCATTCACCTGGTCGGCATGACGCTACTGGTGGGCGTGATCGGCGTCATCGATCTACGCATCCTGGGCTTCGCCAAGGGGTTGCCGGTCGCCGCCTTGCACCGGCTGATTCCCCTTGCCCTCGCCGGCTTCGCGGTCAACGTGGTGACCGGCTTGGGCTTCTTCGCATCCGAGCCGTATTCGTTCGCCGTCGTCTGGGCATTCCGCATCAAGATGCTGTTGCTGCTCCTGGCGGGACTGAATGCGCTGTGGTTCTCGATCAGCATCTCCCCGCACGTGCATGGTTGGGTGGGGGGCGTCGATGCGAGCCGGCTTGCGAAGGTCCTATCGCTCCTGTCGCTGATGTTTTGGGTGTGTATTGTTTTTGCCGGCCGCTTTATTGCCTTTGAGGGAACCGGTTCCCTTTGAACGGCGCCCGGTCCGGCGCCTGAGGCGCAGTGCGCGCCTGTTCCCGCAGCGCACGGTCCCAGACGGGCTCGCCGGCGAATCGCTCGGCAATGAAATCGACGAATAATTTGACCTTCAGGGCGCGGCGGTGGGTGACGGGATAGATCGCCAGCAATTCGAGGGGCGGGATAGTAAAGTCCTCGAGCACCACGACGAGTTTTCCGGACAGCAGATCCTCGCCGCAGACCAGCGTCGGCAGGCAGGAGATACCGCCGCCGCTCAGAACGAAATCGCGCAACATGTGCACCGAGTTGGTACGGATCGCCGCCGGCAGATTCACCGATGTTTCGCCCGTGGGACCCTGGAAGGTCCAGCGGTCGCGCGTCGGATACAGCGAGTACAGGCCCAGATTAAAGCGCAGCAGGTCGGCTGGTTCGCGCGGGGTGCCGAATTGCGCGAGGTGTGCCGGCGACGCGCAGAACATGCGGCGCACCTCGAAGAGCGAGCGCTCGATGACGCTTTCGGCGGCGGGGCGGAATATCTGCAGCGCCACGTCGTAACCCTTGTCGCCGGGATTGACCGGGACGTCGCTGACCGTGATGTCGAGCACGATGTGCGGGTACTTGGCGCCGAAGTCCTTCAGCGCGAGCCCGAGATGGCCCAGCGCGAAGCCCGGCAGTACCTGTAGGCGCAACACGCCGGTGGGCGTGGTTTTGACGAGACGCATACGTTCCAGCGTCGAATCGAGGTGCGACACGATGTCGGCACACTCCTCGAGAAAGTTCGTGCCGGCTTCGGACAGCATCACGGCGCGCGTCGAGCGGTGAAACAGCGGCGACTGGACATAACTCTCGAGCTGCTTCACGCGGCCGGTGATGACCGACGCGGTCACGTTGAGCTGGCGCGCGGCTTCGATGAAGCTCAGGCTCTCGGCCACCCGCACGAATGCTTGAATACATAGGAATTTATCCATCCCACTGCCTCCCCCAGGCTGACCGATTACACGGCGCCCCCAAGCGCTGTATTCGGAATTCGCGAATAGTACACCGTTGATTGCCGAATATACTAGAACAACAAAATGAAGGGGCGGGGAGCTCCGCGACCGCCCGGATGGACATCAGCGATGTCGACGGCGCCGGTCAGAGAACGTAAGCGCCCGTCGCCGGGCCGATTGATGTGGGGAGTGTCAATGCAATCCGATGTCGACAGCAGTTGCGCGTTCATCGACGCCTCGATGCCACGGGCCGGGCTGGGCTGCGCCGCCGATGCGCCGCCCGACATGGCGCGCATCGTGAGGCTCATCGAGCAGCATCGCTCGAGTCTGGTGGGCCATGTCAAACGTATTCTTGGGTGCGCCGAGGATGCCGAGGATGTCGTGCAGGAGACCTGCGTTCGCCTGATGCGCGCCCGCGATTTTTGGCGGGGCGAGCCCCAGCTCCGCGCGTTTCTGTTCAAGATCGCCACCAATCTGGCGCGGGACGAGCTGCGCAGACGGCGGGCCTGCGCCTATGACTTGCACTTTCCCTACGACTCGGTGGAGCTGGTTGGCGAGGGCGCGCAGCCGGATGACATCGTCGATCGGCATGGCCTGATCCAGGCGGTGCTGAATGCGCTCATGAGCCTGCCGCCGCGGCACCGTGAGGTGTTCAACCTGCATGTCGAATTTGAGATGAGCTACCGGGCGATTTCCAGGAAATTGGGGATCAGTGCGAAGACAGTGGAGCGTGATATGTGCGGCGCGCGCGAGTTCTGTCAGGACCGGCTGCGGGTCGCGAGACGGACGTCCGCGTGGCCCGCGCTGTCCCTGGCTGCGCCGCGCGGGCCCCGCCTGGAAAGCTGCTGATGGAAGCGGCCCAATCATTCGATGGCCGCGGGCTGGAGCCGGCTCGCCACTACGAGCGGTCGGTCGCGGCCGGCGCCGCTCCGCTGAACTCCTCACTGGTCGCCCAGATGCGGCCGGCGCTGGTGGCATTCTTCCAGCGCCGCTGCCGCAATGCCGCCGAGGCGGAGGATCTCGCCCAGGACGTCATGCTGCGCGCTCTGCCGCGCGGCGGATTCCTGTCGCCCGAGCGCGCCAGCGGTTACATATTCCGGATCGCGGTCAACCGCTGGCGTGACCGTGGGCGGCGGCTGATGACCCATGGCTGTTGCGTCGCCTGGGACGACGGATCGGCGCTCGGCGTCAGCGACGACCGCACGCCCGAGCGTGTGGTCGGTGCCAGCCAGGAACTGGGCAACGTGGTCTCCGCGCTGCAGAATCTGGGTGAAAGGACGCGCAACGTGCTGGTCATGTGCCGGCTCGAGTCGATGAAGCAGGCCGATATCGCCGCGACCATGGGGATTTCGGTCAGCTCGGTGGAGAAGCACCTGGTACGGGCTCTCACTCAATTATCGCGCCATTCCGATGCGGCACGATCCGGCGCATAATACGCCCGCTGGTTGACGTGCCGACCAAACCCAGCATCGGCGCGCGGGGTTGACAGATAGAATGCGAGGCCGACGCAGCCGCGCGGCAGCGATTACCATGGTATTTCTACTGTGCCGCGCCGTCACCGGGACCGAGACACCCGGCGGTGAGAATTATCGGCTCGACCTGCCGGCGGAGGATCTCGCCTCCGCTCTGCGCAGCATCGCGATGAATTCTCCCTATCGCCTGCTCTATGGCACCGAACTCGTGCGCCGCAAGCTGGGCGGCGCGCTGCATGGCTACTACACCATCGAGGAGGCCCTCGATGCGCTGCTGAAGGGCACCGACCTCGAGTATCAGATCATTCCCCCCGCCGTGGTCGTAATACGCGCCGCCCAGCGCGGGAATGCCGCGTCCGCGCCGCGGACGGTGCCCCCGCTGAGCCCCCCGGCACCGCGCGCCGCTGCTCCAGCGCGGCCTGCGCCGGCTGCCGCGGCCGGCTTGTCCGAGATCCTGGTGACCGCGCGCCGCCGCGCCGAGGATCTGCAGAACGTGCCGATGGCGGTGTCGACTTTTGGTGCGGCGGAGCTGTCGCTGCGCAGCATCGACACCACCGAGGGGCTGACGCACGAGAGCGTCAATTTTGCACCGGCGAGCGGCAGCTTCTTCGGCCGCGAGCAGGCCAGCTTTCGGATCCGGGGATTGCCCAACGTGGGCATCTACGTCGATGGCATCGCCTATCAGGAACAATTCGGAATATTGAATGACCTCGTGGAACTCGATCGCGTCGAAGTGCTGCGGGGACCTCAGGGGACCTTGTTCGGCAAGAACAGCTTGGGGGGTGCGGTTCAATACGTGACGAAGCAGCCGGCCGACGAGTTCGGCGGAGGCGTCAAGGTAACGGTGGGGTCTTTCGGCCGCTTGGACGTGAACGCGTCGGTCGATTTGCCGCTGAACGAAACGCTACTGACGAAACTCACGGCGGCCAAGCTGACCCGCGACGGCTATCTGCCGAGCACCACCGTGAATCAGCGCTTCGGCAGTCAGGATGATTCGGTCGGCCGCGTGGATGTGTGGTGGAAGCCGGACCCTGTTTTCGATTGGAAGTGGACCGTGGAGAGGAATCGCATCGGCACGGACGGCGATGCCACCACGGTATGGCAGCTCACTCCCGTGTGCTCGCCGCATCCGAACTTGACCTGCCTGTACGATGCGGCCGGACTCAAGATCAATCCGGCCTGGGTGTATGGCGCCAGCCAGCAATGGAAAACCGCCAGCGTGTATCAAGGGCCGGAGCTCACGACGGACCTCGACAAGGTGGCGACCTGGTTGCACTACGCCGTCGGCGACGACTGGGACTTGAAGGCGCTCGGCAGCCATCGAGTCATCAAGAGCGTCAATTTCGACGACTTCGCCTCCATTCCGTATCATTTGTTCGACGGCGACAATCAGAACGTCATCGAGGAGAACACGGCGGAGTTGCAAGCCTTCTTCGATCACGATCCGTGGAAAGGCACGACGGGTCTCTACTACTACACGGACGACCGTCGCTTCCACCGCACGAACTGGTTCCAGAATGAATTGCGGACCGAGCCGAGCTACAATGCCGCCGCGCTCGCCTTCCTGGGCACCGCTGCTCTGCCGCCGCCGCAGGACATCAATCAGCTCACCTACTACGCGATCCACGGCTGGGCCGCCTACGGCGAATGGACGTTCAAGGCCAGCGACCGCTGGTCGTTGACGGCGGGGCTGCGCTACAACCGCGACACCAACGACACCAAGGCCTATACCCCGAGCGCGCCCATTCCCGCGATATGCTGCGTGGCGGCGCCCGGCGTGCAGACGAACGGCGGACCGGCGCTGTCGACCGTCGATGAAGCGTATGTCAACACGGCGCCGCGCCTGTCCTCCCAGTATCGATGGTCCGACAGCCTGTTGCTGTACTTCACCTACGCGGAAGGATTCAGTCAAGGCGGCGGTACGGTCACCGCGGGCGGCATCATCCCCTACCGGCCGGAGCGTCTGCGAAACTACGAGATCGGCATGCACAGCGATTGGTTCGATAGGCGCCTGCGCGTCAACGCATCGGTCTTCTACGCTCGCTATGTCAATGTTCAGGTCGCCGAGGACATCGATTTCAATTCGGTGATCACCAATGCCGCCGCCGGCCGGGCGGCGGGTGGGGAGCTCGAGGGCGTGTGGTCGATCACATCCGATCTGACCGTTCGCTATGGCCTCGGATATCTCGATACGGCCTACTCGAGGCTGCCGGCGGACAGCAGCATCATACCAGGCACGCCCTTTCCATTCGCGCCGCGCTATTCCGCGACATTGACGCTGCAGTACGACCTGTCGCTGCCCTGCGGCGGCGGCCTCACGCTGCATGCCGACGATGGGTGGCAGGACTCGGTCTATACCGGGGTCGATGCCAGCCGTTCGTACATTCCGGCCTATGCGCTGCTGGGCGCCGGCATCACGTATCACTCGCCCTCGGCCGCCTGGGACGCGCAGCTCTTCGGCACCAATCTCGCCGACAAATACTACCGGTTGAACGGCTACACCATTCCGGCTCTGTCGATGGATACCGGTACGGTGGGGCGGCCGCGCGAATGGGGGCTGTCGGTCGGCTTCAAGTTTCGATAGCGGCGCCCATGCGGAAACCGGCCGCCGCTGCGTATTGGATAGAACGGGCCCACTGCGGCATGACGCGCGCTCGCTATGCGCAATCATTCAGGAATTCCATGAGGCCTCGCCTTGATTTACGAGCCAAAAGTGCCGATAAGGAGGCCCTCATTTTCCCGGGAGATTACCGGGCATAGAATCGCAACGCATTGATTCAATGGGATTCTTTGTTCCGCGTTCGCGATCCTCACCACCGAGCGGTTTGCGCCAGACGCGACCCAGCGGCAGGCAGCCCGTCGGGTCGATCGGCTTCTCAATGGCGACGACATCATGCTGAACTACAAACTCACCGAGCAGGCGCACCTCAAGCTATCGGGCAGCGGGGCGCGCTTCGGGCCCGACGGGCCGACGCTGCAGCGTGTGAAATTGTACCGATATGATCCGTAGACTTGCTGCTCCCGGGGAGGTGTCCCCCATGCGCAATGGCTTGATCGGCATAAAGGACGGTTCCTTTTCCTTCGTCACGATATGTCCCGTAACGTATTCGATACCGACCGACGGTCCCGTTGGTGAATTACTCGCGGCGTTGGGTCGCGAGGCATAGCCGCCTGCGCATATTCACTTCATGGTGAGGGCGAGAGATCATGAACGACTCGTGACCCATCTTTTCGCCGCGGGCGACGCTTACATGGATCGAGATGCCGTATTCGGAGTCAAAGAGGCATTGATCGTGCGGACGGACGGGGCCGAGGCGGAAGTCGAGTTCATCCTCACTCCGACATTTTTCGCGCAACGTGGTGCCGGGGGACGAAAATGTCGTCGTCGTGTCCCACTCAACGTTAGGGTAGGTACGATCCGGCATCGAGATCACGGGGAAATCTGGAGGGGAATACATGATGCGCGAATTTCATACTGCCTTCGGCTCCTTGAGCGACTACACGAAGGGCGAATTGGAGATCATCAACGATGATCCCAAGAATTACGCGTTCTCGAATGTTTTTGACGTCGCTGCCAAATCGCGACCCTATGAAAAGGTGGTCGTCGCCATCAACTTTGAGTACGTTCTCGAGGTGCTGCGGGTAGAGGGGACATCGTCGTGGTTCGCAGCGCCCCACGACGAGTTTGCCATCGTCATGGATGGGGTCGTCGAGATCGAATTGGTCAAATTGGACGCGCCGGGATCGGTGGCCCCCCCGACCCACCGCGGGGCCAGCGTCTTCGCCGAGCGGCCCCCGTCGCGGCCGATGGGTCGCGTCAAGTGTAAGCGCGGTCATCAGGCGCTGTTGCCGCATGGTGCCGCCTATCGCTTTACCGCAGCCGCGCCGGGCGTGATCTTGTTGCAGACCGTCGAGGGCCCGCTGTCGGTCAAGAAATGGCAGGACATTTGTTACACCTAACGCGCAGCTTATTCCAAGGAGAGACCACGATGAGTGAAGCCATGAACGGTGTTGAGGTCAAGGCGACCGCAGCGAGTGACGTGACCGGCTACCGGAGCTTCGAGCTCGGCGGGTTTACGTTCACGCGGGACGAGTATTTTGCGCAAATCGCCTGGCGCGCCAACGGCCAGCAGCTCTCGCATAAGATGTCGGCGGATGCGTTCTTGCGCGCCATGATGCGCGACGTGGCGTGGGGTTTCTTCTATGGCTGGGTCAATTTTGATCCGGTCATCGGTACTCGCAATCGCTACGGCAAGGTGGATTTGTACGCCGGAGCCTATCATCCAGCCTACAAGGATAAGGGCCTCGACCACACCGAGACCTTCGAGTCGCCGCAAATCATGGCGACGTTCAAGGCGATTCTCGATGATTGGACGAACGAGGGGTTCGATCCGTTTGCGGCGCCGGAAGAAACCCAGACCAGCTGGGCCGGCCGTAAGAACGGCCACAATCGCGCCGCAATCGAGCGGCAGCGCCAGGCCTGTCGTCGAATGCCGGGCATCGAAGGCGATACGGAGTTGCGCACGGATGCCGGCGGCTATGCCGTGAATCGCGCCTTCGCGGATGTCCCACAGGATGAGCCCGAAGTGACCGCCGAGCCGGGATTCGAACAGGAGGTACATGCCTTCAATCTTTTCGCCTACCTGTCGAGATCGGATGTGACATGGAATCCATCCGTGTCCTCGGTCCTGGAGCGCAGTTTGTGTTGCCCCACGACCGAGGAATACATACTGCCCATCAAGCATGGCAACGATCGCGTGGAATGGTTCGTGCAGCTCAGCGATGAGATCGAGTGGGAGGTCGAGGACAAACACACCGGCGCGCCGCGAGCCAAGGTCAAGATGCGCGCCGGCGACGTGGCCGCGATGCCCGCCGATATCCGCCACCAAGGATATTCCAAGAAGCGATCGATGCTGCTGGTGTGGGAGAACGCGACGCCAGGGCTTCCCGATCTCTATGAGAGCGGTGCCCTAAAACCCAATCCTGTCGAGTTCTGACGCCCGGTCAATTGGTTGATTCACTCTCCGTCCCCCGGGCTCGGTGCGGACCAAGGCCGCACCCGCTTTTTTCAATGATTTTTTTGCGAGATACCGATGGCAATGCAGACAAGACTCTTGATCGGCGGCGAGTTCGTCGAGGCACTCGATCGACGGCAAATGGACGTGATCAATCCATTCGATGGAACGGTATTGGCATCCGTGTCCGAGGCGGGGCCGGCCGATGTGGATCTTGCGGTCGACGCTGCGCAAGCGGCATTTCCTGCCTGGCGGTCCCTCGCTGCGGCACAACGCGGCCGGTTGCTTGGCAAGCTCGCGGACGCCATCGAGGAGAATGGGGATGAGCTCGCACGGCTCGAGTCCCAAGACACCGGCCATCCGATTCGCGATACGGTCGGGTTGGACGTACCGCGCACGGCGGCGACCTTTCGCTACTTCGCCGGGATGGCCGACAAATATCAAGGCAGCGTCGTGCCGGTCGATGCGGGGTTCTTGAATTACGTGCTGCGCGAACCCATTGGCGTGGTGGGGCAGATCGTGCCGTGGAATTTTCCTCTCATGTTCACGAGTTGGAAGTTGGGGCCGGCCCTGGCGGCGGGCAATACGGTCGTGATGAAGCCGGCCGAGCTCACGCCGCTGTCGAGCCTCAAGATCGGCGAGTTGATCACGAAAGTTGGTTTTCCACCGGGGGTCGTGAATATGGTTCCGGGTCCAGGGCCAACGACGGGCCAGCGGCTTGCCGAACACCCCCGAGTCAACAAGATTTCGTTCACGGGATCGACTGCAGTCGGCCGCCGTATCGTGCAAGCGTCCGCCGGCAATCTTAAGCGTGTGCAGCTCGAGCTTGGCGGCAAGGGGGCAAACATCGTCTTCGCCGATGCGAATTTGCCGGCCGCCATCAACGGCACGGCCTTCGCGATTTTTCACAACCAGGGGCAAGCGTGCATCGCAGGTTCGCGGCTATTACTGCAAGAGTCGATAGCCGACGAATTCCTCGCTGGATTCTTGCGGTTGACCGCGTCAATTCGCCTCGGCGATCCCCTCGACGCGCGAACGGAGATGGGTCCCTTGACCTCCGAGCGACAACAGCAGAGCGTGCTTGAGTACTGCAACGTGGCACGCCAGCAAGGCGCGAAATTCCTCTTCGGCGGATCGCGACCCGCCGGTCCCGAACTCGCACGCGGATTCTTCGTCGAGCCTACGGTCGTGCAAGCGCAACCTCAGGATCGCGTCAATCATGAGGAAGTGTTCGGTCCATTCATGTCGGTGAGCACGTTTCGAGATGAGGCGGAGGCCGTCAGCATCGCGAATTCCACTGAGTATGGCCTCGGCGGGGGACTCTGGACCGCGAATTTGCAACGAGCGCATCGCGTAGCCGGGGCGATGCGTTCCGGCATGGTCTGGATCAACTGCTACAAGCGCGTCAATCCGGGTTCGCCGTTCGGCGGCGTCGCGAGCTCCGGCTACGGGCGCGAAATGGGTTTCGAGGCAATGCACGACTATACGGAAGCCAAATCCGTCTGGGTGAATGTCGATGCGCAAACGCCTGCGCACTACCTGCGTCCTTGAGGCCGCCCGGTCGTGATTCTGGCGGGAGTCGCCGCCGGAACGCTGCTTTGCCGGTTGGATGCGATCACGGATAACGGTTGCATCGACGTGCAGGTGGGCGTCGAGGAGTCCACCGAGCGTGTGATCGTCGTGCGCAGCGGATGCCGCGCGTGGGCCTATCTTAACCGCTGCCCGCATTTTTCGCTGCCGCTCAATTCGACACCGAATCACTTCCTGGTCGTCGGCGCCGGCCGCGTCATGTGTGCGTTTCATTGCGCCGTGTTTCGCTTCGAGGACGGGGCATGCATCGAAGGGCCGGCGTTCGGCATGAATTTGCAACGCGTGCCCGTCCACCTCATCGACGGCGAAATCCGACTCGCGTGAGTATCCCGGAGCAGGAGTCGCTGCTTGCAAACGGACCGGCTCTGCGCGTTTCTGCGGGCTATGCTTTCGGCATGGAGTCGCCAATCGAAATACCGGCTTACAGCCGGCGTTGCGATCTCGACCGGTGATCACCGACGCGGTGACATTCAGTTGGCGTGCTGCTTCAACGAAACTGTGCATCTCTGCAACGCGCACGAAAGCCTGCATGCATTGGAATTTATCCATCGACGTCCTCCCCTTGCCGCTGCGGCATTACGCGAATCATACAATCTGTGTATTCGGGTATCCCGAATAATACAGCGATTATTGCGATCTATAATAGAACAACAAAAAGACGAGGGCGGGGAGCTCTCGGCCGTTCCGCGGGGCTGGCGCCTGCGGGTTCAGCGGTGTACCTGAGCAAACGAGTCGTTCGCGCGGATGACTCTGGAGGCGTAATGCATCCGACTATCGAAGAGCGAAGCACAGTCGAGCAGGTCCGGCAAACGGCTCATGCGGTGTCATTATGATGATGGTCAATGCGCTCGCGGGCTCCGGTACGTTGCCGCGCACGCAACCGGCAGCCTTGGTCGCTTCATTGCGACCCGCGCTCGTGGCGTATTTCCACAGTCGCTGCCGCAATGTCGCTGAGGCCGAAGATCTAGCTCAGGACGTCGTGGTGCGGGCGTTAGCCCATGCCGACGCCTTATCGCCAGGTCGGGAAAACCGCTATGTGTTTCGTATCGCCCTGAATCGCTGGCGGGATCGCGGCCGGCGTCTCGTATCACACGGTGCGTGTGTCGCATGGGACGAGCAATCGGTGCTCATGGTCAGCGACGGTTTTTGTCCCGAACGCATTGCCAGCGGTGAACAGGAGCTCGAGCGAGTAGTAAATGTGCTCTTGGAGCTGGGGGAGCGAACCCGGCAAGCGCTCATGCTGTACCGAGTGGAACGCATGCGTCAGGCCGATATCGCGAAGGTCATGGGCATCTCGGTCAGCGCTGTCGAGAAGCACCTCGCGCGCGCGGCCGCGCATCTGGCACATCGCGCGCTCGACTCGGTAAACCACAGCGGCGATTCAACATGACGCCTTGCATCGTATGACGCGTGTTGCTGTGGGGCGTATACAACGCGCGTACTGCTGAGGCACGTTTCGCGAGAGGCAGAGCTGCTGAGGATTTACGACAGAGATGCGTCATATCAGTCAGACGGCTTAATAGTTAATTCCACGAGGGGGAGACTCGATGATGTATGAGATAAAAAGTAAATGCGTACCCGTTGGCTTGGCCATATCGGCCTTGCTCATTTGTGGTGCTCCACGAGCCGCAGACACGGCGACGGTTTCCGCCGCGGGCGCGGGGGAGAGCGCCGACAACGGCTCGGGAGTGGGTCTCGAAGAGATCGTCGTGAGCGCGCGGCGCCGCTCCGAGGACGAGCAAAAGGTGCCGATCTCGGTTTCCACTCTAACCGCCGATGACCTGCAGACTCGCGGTATCACGACCGTCGCGGCGTTGAATCACGCGATCGTTAATTTCGCACCTGCGCCAACCAATTTCTTCGGTACGGATCAAGGTGCTTTTCGCATCCGTGGTCTACCCAACGTCGGCGTCTACGTCGACGGCATCGCTTATCAGGAGACTTTCGGTTTCTTCGGCGATCTGATCGAACTCGACCGCGTCGAGGTGTTGCGCGGTCCGCAGGGCACGCTCTTCGGCAAGAATAGTTTGGCGGGAGCCGTTCAGTATGTAACCAAAGCCCCGGACGATACCTTCGGCGTACGCACGTCAGCGACGGTCGGCGATTACCGGCGTTTCGATGTCTCGCTCGCCGCGGACATTCCGCTGACCGACACTTTCCTGTCGAAAGTGACCCTGGCAAAAGTTTCGCGCGGCGGCTATTTGCCAAGCACCACGGTCAATCAGGAGTTCGGCAGTCAGGATGACACGGTGGCTCGCCTGGATCTGCTCTGGAAGCCCACGGCGCAGTTCGACTGGCGCGTGATCGTCGAGCGAGATCAAATCGGTACGAACGGCAGTCCGACGACATCTCTCGGTTTGAGCCCATCCTGCGCCGGAATTCCAGCCGCGGGCGGCCACTCGGGACCGGCCTGCTTGTACAACGCGATCGGACTCAACATCAACCAAGGCAATGTTTTCGGTCCGCAGCAGATCTACAAGACGGGCGACAACTATCAGGGTCCCGAGCTCTTTACGTACCTGACCAATTACTCGACCATCCTCAGCTACACGTTGAACGACAACTGGGCCTTGAAGGGACTCGGCAGCTACCGCGACGTTTATGCGCGCAGTTTCGACGACTTCGCCTCCATCGGCTACAACGTCTTCGAGGGCTCCAACACTAACGTCGTGGATGAAGCCACGAGCGAACTGCAGTTGCTCTTCTCGAGCGACCGGTTCACGGGCACCACCGGTGTCTATTACTACAAGGACTATCGGCGTTATCGGCGCGAGAATTGGTTCACCAATGAATTGAAGCTCACCGTGGATCCTGCGAACAACGCAGCGGTCAAGGCTTTTCTCGGCATCCCGCCCGGTGTCGTCGTCAACAACTTTGGTCCCGCCGATCCTGATCAGCTGACTTATTACAACATCCATGGGTATGCGGGTTTCACGGAATGGAGCTGGAAAGCCACCGATAAGCTGACGTTGACCGCGGGCTTGCGCTATAACCGGGATACCAGCGATGTCGTCGCTTACACGCCGAATCAGCCGATCCCGCAGGTGTGCTGCGTGCCCTCGGTCAGCGTCTCCACGAACGGCATGGGACCTTTGATCGTCAACGGGATTGCTCAGGCAGTGAATACCGTCGCGACCAATACTGCTCCGCGCGTGTCCGTGCAGTACCAGTGGACACCGGACATCATGACGTACGCGACCTACTCGGAGGGGTTCAACCAGGGTGGTGGTACGCAAATCGCCGCCGGATTGATTCCGTACAAGCCGGAGACGCTGAGGAACTATGAAGTGGGTGCACGTGCCGATCTGTTCGATCACACCTTGCGTGTAAACCCATCGGTCTTTTACAGCAAGTATGAGAACGTGCAGGTGACCGAGGACATCGACTTCAATTCGGTGACCGTCAATGGCGGAAAGGGCAGGGTCGAAGGTGTCGAACTCGAAGGCGAGTGGATCATCGCCAAGGACGTATCGGCGAACTACGGCTTCGGCTACTTGGATTCGCGATACCTGAACTCGCCTCCCGGAAGCGGAATCATCCCGGGAACTCCTTTCCCGTTTGCACCGAAGTATTCGGCGAACTTAGGTGTTCAGTACGAAACGCCTCTGCCTAACGCCGCGAACCTGACCATGCGTGTCGACGAAGGGTGGACCACTTGGGTCAATACCGGGGTCGATACAAGCTCAGTCTATATTCCCTCGTATGGACTACTCGGCGCGCGCCTCATCTACGAAGCACCGAGCAAGAAATGGGATGCGCAGATGTACGGCACGAATCTCCTGGATAAGTACTACATCCTGACGGGGTACAATGTCGCAGCGCTTGCGTTAACCACGGGCACGACGGGTCAGCCTCGCATGTGGGGGCTCAAGGTGAACTTCAAGTTCGAATGACGACCTAATGACCTAATGACCTAATGACCTGAAGATCGCGCCCCGCCACGCCTATTGGGTCTGGCGGGGCGCCTCATTGTGAGGGCACGCATGAAATTGGGCGCCAGTCGAAAGATATTCGCGGTAGCGGCAATCCTCGTAAACGCGTTCGTTGCCATCGACGCTATGGCGAACGCGTTGGCGGCGGCTGCGGATCTGCCGACCACGGGGAAGGAAGCTTACGAGCGCGGTTGCGCTTCATGTCATTCCGCGGGCTCGAATGGCGCTCCGTTCATCGGCGATCATGCCGCCTGGGGCCTGCGGATCGCTCAGGGACGAATGACCTTGTACCGCCGCACCATATTGGGCAAGGGCGGTATGCCGCCGCGGGGCGGCACGCAATGGCCGGATGCAACGATCCGACTTGCCGTCGACTACATGGTCTCTCTCAATTAAGCAGCGCTTCACTCGCTCGCTTTTCTCCCACTCGCAGTGGCCAGGATTTCGACCCAGGTCGGATTCGTACCAACGGGGTAATCCTGTAATGCGGTTAGTCGATCGGACTTGGGGTCGATTTCGTAAATACGCACGCTGTTTGAATCGCGAGATATCCTGACTGTCGGCGTTGCCGACGTAGACGTGCCTCGCTGCGACTCATTGCACAGCACAGCCACAGTGCGATGATGCCGGCCGGTGGCGGCGCGCGCGCGGGCTCGAGAAGTTCATGTTCAATGGTAGCGATACAGTCGCACCCGCTGGATTACCGGTGCACCGGGCAGGAAACGCAAGCCGCTGCCTGATTGGCGAGTCTGCGCCTGGCCGGCGAGATCGTAGTTCAGGAGAACGTCATCGCCGTTGGCTTTGCGCAAGCTCACCCATTTGTCGTCGACGAATCGGCCGACTTCTGCATCGGCGAGTCCGGCCGTATCCTCGCCTGATCGCGGGCGGAAGGTGATCTGTACATCGGAGCCAGCGACCAGGTAGCCGTTCGGGCCGTCCGTCATGACGAGGGCATAGCCCAGTTCCGACAAGAAAGACTGATCGCGCGTGGAGCGCCGCAACTCGACATCGATGACGTAGTCACCGAGCAGGATTTCCTGGTGCGGCAGGGATTTGTTGAGCCACGCGGCAGCGATGGAACCGTCTGCTTGATGGGTGAGAATCGCGGGCGCTAAGTTGCCCAACACGGCGTAGCCCTTGGCGAGCGCCGTGTTGTCGATAGCATCGGTGCCAGGCGCACCCTTGTCCGGACGGAAGTTAATGAGCCAGGAGGTGTCGTCGATGCCGAATGGCGAATACCCCAGCGAGCGGTGCGCACCCACCGCGTAAAAAGCGTTGGCCACGCCGTGTGGGTCGCCTAAAGACTCGGGCGGAAACACCACGTTATCGGGTCGATCGAACGCGGCAATCATTTCGGCGAAGTTTGCGGAATAAATATCCGGTCCGTTGAAGTCTATCGACGGTGCGCCTGCCTTCCACACATCGAGCAGGTAGTATTGCGGACCGCCGGACGAGGCGCGCTTGACCCGCTTGTCCCAAGGCTCGTCGAGCGCGGTATTCGTGAATACCGGCAGCGGATAGATCGCCTTGCCGGCAGCGCTGACATGATCGAGATACCGTGCGTAATTCCATGCCATGAAGATCTCGTCGCCCACCACGTCGTCGCCGAAGACGTCGGACCACGAGCCCGCGGACTTCGACCCTCGCTCGGCCCACCGCTGGGCAAGCGCGGGCGATAAGGAGGCCTTGTGCCGCGCGAGTGAGTCGAGCAACTCGTGCGGGACGGGCGCGGTGAAGGCCGCCTCGGCCGCGGCGTCGCGGTCGCGGGTGTCGCCGTTGAGACCGACCTCGTTTTCCATTTGCATCATGAGCACGGTGTGGTCGACGTCGGTATCGCGGAGGTGCCGCATCAATGTCGAGTAGGCGCGCGTGTCTGCGTCCCGCGCGTTGATGCTAAAAGGTGAAATGATCTCCACCGACCGGCCGCTGCTCAGGCGGGACCGTGGAAATCGGTGCTGATCCGACTTGACCCAGCTGGGGGCAAAACTAGATATACCGTTCTTCCAGGTACCGAACCACAGAAACACGATGCGCAAGTGGTGTTCCCTGGCAGCGGCGATGAGTCCATCGACCAAGGTGAAGTCAAAGTGACCCTCGGTCGGCTCGATCCAGTCCCAACCCAGAGCCAGCAAGACGGTATTGAGGTGTAAGCTGTTGAGCTCCGGCCAGATGGGGTCCATGTTCGAGAGCGTCGAGGAAGCTGTGCCGCGTAATTCTGCACCGAGGATCAGCCAGGGCGCACCGTCGACGATGAGCTGAGTCGCATGACTGCGCCGCTCGAGGTGCGGCAGCGATTTGCTCGTCTGCGCGTCGCCCGTTGTCACGAGGAATGCGGCGAGTGCGCAGATCGTGGCGGCCGCCGTCGTACGCCCTCTCATGCGACAGCCTTCGCAGTCCCGCTTGCGGACGACCATTTCGTCCTGCCACCCGTGAAAGCCAGTCGATCCAGGCAATACGCGCGCGCGCCGATCATGTCGCGCTCAACGGTTTTGGTGCTGATACCGAGCCGTTTGGAGATCGCGCGATAGCTCAAGTCGTTGTCGACATGCAGACGGAACACCTCGCGATAGCGCGGCGGCAGTGTCGAGAGCGCCAGCGCGATGGCTTGGAGCGTGCGGTGTCGGTCGACGAGTTCGTCCGGTTGCAAGTCCTCGCCGGCCAACTCCAGCGTGTCATAGGGTACGTGAGTATTGACCGAGCAATTACGCCGCCGCCTGAGCTCGTCGCGGGCGAGATTGGTCGCGATCTTGAATAGAAAGCCGCGGAGCTGTGGTTCGCCCCGCCAAAAATCTCGCGTGCGCATCAAGCGTACGCAGGTTTCCTGGACAACATCCTCCGCGTCTTCGCTACTGCCCAAGATCCGCTTCACGTGATTGACCAGGGCGGAGCGGTAGCGCGAGAACAGCTCGAAGATCCGCTGACGCGGGGCGGCTTCCTCTGTGGCCGTGGCGGCGCAAAAATTTCGCATATGATCGGCTGAATCCATTGCCATGCTCCCCCGCCCTACGATTTGTTGTTCTATTCTAGGCGGTAATCTCCGGCGTATTATTCGCAATACGCGAATACAGCGATTGTGACCTGGCAGGAATGTGGTCGGTGATCCTGAGGGTGTGGAAATCGACGGAAGGCGCGTATTAACCGGCATGAAACTCACCAATCGCTTCGAATTCTTTCTCATCGCTTCGTTGGCTGCATTTTTCTTCGCGGGCCTTGCCGTGGGCGCCGCGCACCCAGCGAGCACCAGCTCGGCCTCAGCCGTGCCGCACGACCGCGCCTTGATCGTCGCTGCGGCCGAGGCCTTGGGTGGCCTTGAGAAGGTACAGCACATCAAAAACATCACCCTGATCGGGTACGGGATGTATGCCTATCAATTCGGTGGCGGCAACGTGACAGCCTCGCCGCTGGCAGTGCAGCGCTACCTCGCGGCCAACGATCTGCGGCGGGTCTACGATCTCGAACACGGCCGCTTTCAGCAGATCGAACGCCGCAATATGTTATTCACCTTTGCGCGGGCAACGCCGACGCTTTGGGAACCGTTCAACCTCGTGCTCGACGGCGACGTTGCGTACGATGTGGCGAGTGATGGGACTCCGGCGCGCGTGCCGCGTTGGATCGCCAATGCCTGGTACGTGGATGGCGTGCACATGCGCCGCATGTGGATGCTGAATAATCCGGTCGCGGTGATCCGCGCGGCCCTCGATCCTTCGACCATGGTCGGGCCGGCGCATACGGAACGCGATGCGCGCAACGACGGTGATGTCGATGTCGTCGATTTGACCCTCAAAGAGGGTGACAAACTCACGCTCGCCATGTCTACCTCTACTCACCTGCCGGCCTGGGTGCGTTGGAACAACCCACACGATACGTTCGGCGAATACACCTTCACGACTTACCTCGAAGGGTACGTGCCCTACGCCGGACTCCTCCTGCCGCTGAGTTACAACACCAAGACCGATTGGCGCAACATCAGCGAACTGCAGATCTCCGTTGATGGCTACGACATCGACGGCAAGATCGCAAATCTCGCGGCGCCGCCGGAAGTTCGCGATACACCCGATCCGCAGCTCAAGCTGTCGCCCGTCACCGCGACCCCGATCGCCAAAGGGATCTGGTATCTGTCCGGAGGGCCGTTGAATAGCAACGGGACCGTGTCCGCGCAAGGCACCACCGTCTTTGAATTTTCCGATCATTTGGTGTTGTTCGAGCTGAACAGCAAAGTGATGGCCAAGTCGATCATCGAGTTTGCGAAGACTTTGGTCCCGGGCAAGGTGCCGACGGCGGTCATTACCTCCCATGCACACACGGATCACATCGACGGCATTCGGGTGGCGGTGGCCGAAGGGCTCTCGGTGATCTCCAGGCGCGAGAACGAATTGATCATTCGCGACATGATCGCGCATCAGGCGCCCGACTATCCGGATGCGTTGAGCGAACATCCTCAGCCCTTGAAGTTCGTGCCCGTCGACGAACATCTGCGGCTCCAGGATCCCACCATGATCGTCGATGTCTATTGGGCGCGGACGAATTCGCATATGGCGGATGGGCTCTTCGCCTATGCGCCCGGTGCCAAGGTCATGGCCGAAGCGGACATTGCCACCGCGGCTCGAGATTATCAGCCCTGGGCGGACAATTACATGGATGACCTGGAGCACTACAAGATCGACGTGGAGACTTTGTTGCCCGTGCATTTTCCACCCATGAAGCAGGCGGACGTCATCGAGTTCATCAAAGGCGGTGTCGAGCGTTTTCGCGCGCGCTGTGCAGCCGAAATTGCCCGGGGTGTCGCGTACCAGGGATGCCCGGTTCTGACAAAGCGTTACTGATGGCGCGTTCGCTTACGAGTGGGGCGGCGGGCGCAGATGTGCGGCGCCGCGACTTTCTGCTCGGGGTTACGGCATCAGCCGTGCTCGGCCTCGCGGGCCCGCTGCGCTCCTTCGCCAGCCCGCCCGCAGCGCGCAAGGTGCCGCTCATCGACGTGCACCATCACTGGTACGACATGGCGCTGCTGCGTTCGTGGGGACGAGACAGTTTCGATCCTGGTTGGACCACGGAGGCATCACTCGCGACCATGGATGAAGCCGGCGTAACGACCGCGATGCTGTCGATTACAATGCCCGGGGTCTGGAAGAGCAGTGATGTCGCGGGCTCGGTGCGCCTGGCGCGCAGCTGTAACGAAGGCATGGCCCAGGCTGTACGCGAGCATCCCGGCCGTTTCGGCTTGATCGCCGCGCTGCCGCTACCGCAGATCGACGCAAGTCTTGCGGAAATCGACTACGCCTTTTCGACGTTGAACGCCGATGCGATTGGCGTGCTGTCGAGTTACGAGGGCCAGTACCTGGGTGATCCCCGCTTTGCCCCAGTGCTCGAGGAGTTGAATCGTCGTCATGCGGTGCTCTACGTGCACCCCATGGCGCCCAGTTGTTGTACCGGGCTCGTTCCTGCCATGGGCGCCGGCGCACTCGAGGCGCCGACCGATACCACCCGCACGATCATGAGCCTGCTCGCGAGCGGTACGCTGTCGCGCCTTGCTAATATCCAGATCGTCTTGGGTGCCGGTGGCGGGGTGCTGCCATTCGTCGGCGAACGTCTCATCGCCGGCGCCGTGCAGGCGGGAAGCAAGGCACCGCCCGGTCAGCAAGCGCTGTTTTCAGCCGAGGCCCTTCGAGGCGCCCTCGATCGTCTATACCTGGATACTGCGGGTATCACCAATCCCGCGGATTGGGCCGCCGTGATGAATTTCACGACCCCAGCGCGCCTCATGTTCGGCACGGATTTTCCCTTCAACACCTCGGCCTCCTGTCTCTCCCAGTTGCGTGCCATGGAACAACGCGTCGGGCTCGATGCGCGGGCTGTGGTTGCAATCGAATACGCCAATGCGCAACGCTTATTCGCCAAGCGCCTGGGCGCGGCGCCGGCATGAATGAACTTACGTGGCCCATGCTTCGGTGCCCATGCTACGGATCTTCCGAAATGATTGACAATATTGTTGACAAAGTGAAGCGCGGTCTTCATCGTGGCTGCCACATGCTGTGGAGACTGAACGTGCCGACTTCCCGTCGTTGGAGTGCCTCCCGAGCGCGTGTGCTTGGGTTCGGGCTATTACTCGCGGCAGCCGCGGCGCATGCCCAGACCCTTACGACGCTGCGTGTCGGATACTCGAACGTCAGTGGCTTCGCGGGCCTCTTCATCGCGAAGGACCAGGGCATGTTCGCGCGCCACGGGATCTTGGTCGACCCCGTGTTGATCGCACTGAACTCAACCATGCCGGCAGCCTTGGTGGGCGGCAGTTTGCAGATCGCTGGACCGACGCCGCCCGTGTTCGTCCAAGCCGTCGAAGGCGGTCTCGATCTCGTGGTCATCGCCGGATGCTCGGTCAACGACACGACGCAGCCGGGGCAAGGCGTCATTGCGCGGCCTGGTGTCATCATCAAGACGGCCAAGGACTTTGAGGGAAAGCGGGTTGGCGTGCCCGGCCTCGGCTCCTACATGCATGTCATGTTCAGGCGTTGGTTGACCGACAAGGGCGCCGACGACAAGAAGGTCAATTTCGTCGAGATTCCGTTTGCGCAGGGCGGAGACGTGCTGCGTGCCGGTAATGTCGATGCGATCATCAGCACCGATCCTTATTACTCGCGTGTGCTCGATGCCAAGCAGGGAACGCTCGTGGTCCGTTACCTCATGGAGATGCCCGACGGTGTGTTCTCAATTTTTTATGCGGCGAATCGCGACTGGGCTACGCACAATCCGACCCTCATCAAGGGCTTCCGCGAGTCGCTCGATGAGGCGAACGCCTACCTGGCGAAGGAGCCGGTGAAGTCACGTGACATTCTCGCCCGGGCCATGCACCTGCCGCCCGATGCGATGGCGAGCATCGTAATCCCGAAGCTCAAGACGGTACTTCGGCCGGCCGACTTGACCTACTGGATCGATGCTCTCGCGGCGCAAGGGATCACCAAGGGTCATCCGAACGCTGCCAACCTGATCCTGCAACCATGACGGGCGCGATATGATGGGGATGGACGCGAAGTGACGGGCGAACCAAAGAACCCGAAGACGCTACGCAGTGCCCGTTGGTTTGCGCCGGACGATTTGCGCACGTCCGGGCATCGACAGCGAATGATGCAAATGGGCTACGCGCCGAAGGAGTGGCAGGGCCGCCCCATGATCGCCATCCTGAACACCTGGTCGGATATTCAGCCCTGTCACGCGCACTTCAAACATCGCGTCGAGGACATCAAGCGCGGGATATTGGAGAACGGTGGCTTCCCCATCGAGCTGCCGGCGCTGTCGCTCGCCGAAATCTTCGTCAAACCGACAACCATGCTCTATCGCAATCTGCTGGCCATGGATGCCGAGGAGCTGATCCGATCCCATCCGGTCGACGGCGTGGTGCTGATGGGCGGCTGCGACAAGACCACGCCGGCATTGTTGTTGGGTGCGACGAGCGCCGGGGTGCCCGCGATCTATGTGCCGGCGGGACCCATGTTGAGGGGAAATTGGCAGGGCAAGGTGCTGGGATCGGGTTCGGATTCGTACAAGTATTGGACAGAGCGCAAGGCCGGGACACTCAGCGAGGCAGACTGGTCCGGCATCGAGCAAGGACTTGCACGCAGCTACGGTACCTGTATGACCATGGGAACGGCGAGCACGATGACCGGGCTTGCGGAGGCCCTGGGAATGTCCCTTCCTGGCGCTTCGTCGATTCCGGCGGCCGACTCGAATCACATCCGCATGTGTGCGGAAGCGGGGCGTCGCATCGTCGATATGGTGCGTGAGGACCTGACACCCGACCGTATCCAGACGCGCCATGCGTTCGAGAACGCGCTGGTGGTCGCGATGGCGATGGGGTGTTCGACCAACGCGGTCATTCATCTCATCGCTCAGGCGCGTCGCGCCGGGCACCGGTTCGGTCTCGAGGATTTCGAGGCGGCGAGCCGCCGGATTCCGGTGATCGCAAACGTGCGCCCGAGCGGCGGCCCCTATCTGATGGAAGACTTCTATTACGCCGGCGGGTTGCCTGCACTCATGATGCGTCTGAAGGACCATCTACATCTCGATGCGTTGACGGTGACCGGAGCCAGCCTCGGGGAAAACATTGCCGGCGCGCGGGTGTTCAACGACGACGTGATTCGCACACTGGATCGGCCGATTTATAACGAGGGTGCATTGGCCGTGTTGAAGGGTAACTTGGCGCCCGCAGGGTGCGTCATGAAGCCCAGCGCTTGCGATCCGAAATTCTTGAAGCATCGTGGGCCGGCGATGGTGTTCGATGATTACGAAGCCCTGAAGCGGGCGGTCGAAGACGAGAATCTGGACATCACGCCTGAACACGTGATGATTCTGCGCAACGCAGGTCCCCAGGGTGGGCCGGGTATGCCTGAATGGGGCTTGCTTCCCATACCCGTGAAGCTCTTGAAGCAGGGTGTGCGCGACATTTTGCGCATCTCGGATGCGCGCATGAGTGGGACGAGCTACGGCGCTTGCGTGCTGCACGTGTCGCCGGAGGCATTTCTCGGCGGTCCGCTCGCGCTCGTCCGTAACGGCGATGAGATTCAAATCGACGTTGCGGCGCGTTCCATCCATTTGTCAGTGAGCGACGCTGAGTTGGCCGAGCGGCGCGCAGCCTGGGTACCCCCCGCGCCGCGCTTCGAGCGCGGCTACGGTTGGATGTTCACGAAGCACATCGGTGCGCCGGAAGACGGGTGCGATTTCGATTTTCTGACGACCGCGTTCGGCGCGAATCCCGGCGAACCGGCGATTTACTGAGAAGCGGCGGTATGCGTGTGCCATTGATGAGGAGTCTGTACATTGATCGATAAGCGAGTTCACTCCCTTGCCGATGCCCTCGCTGGCATTCGGGATGGTGCAGTCGTGCTGGTGGCCGGCTTCGGCGATGTTGGCATTGCCAACACCCTGATCGAGGCGCTGCAGGAGCAGGGAGCGCGCGACTTGACCGTGGTGTCGAACAACACCGGCAACGGCGACTGGGGACTTGCGCGATTGATAACGTCGGGCCATGTGCGCAAGGTGATCTGTTCGTTTCCGCGGTCAGGCGACTTTAGCGGATTCGTGGAGGCATACAACGCCAAGCGTATCGAGTTGGAGTTGGTTCCGCAGGGCACGATCAGCGAGCGGATGCGCTGCGCCGCGGCTGGACTGGGTGGATTTTATTCGCCGGTATCGGTGGGCACACGCTTGGCGGCCGGCAAGGAAGTGCGCGAGATCGACGGCCGCGAATATGTGCTCGAACGACCCATCAAGGGCGACGTTGCGCTGCTCAAGGCGCAGCGTGGCGACCGCTGGGGTAACCTCACGTATCGCAAGGCGGCGCGCAACTTCAATCCGGTGATGGCCATGGCGGCGGATCTTACTATCGCCGAGGTCAGCGAGTTCGTCCCGTTGGGCGAACTGGATCCGGAAATCATCGTGACGCCGGGGATTTTCGTCGACCGTGTGTACCTTCTGGAGAATCGCCCATGACCGACACAGAGTCTGGTTACACTGCTTTGACGCGGCATCAAATGGCGGCGCGCGCAGCGCAAGATTTACGCGACGGCGATTACGTGAATCTCGGCATCGGTATCCCCATCCTCGCCGCGCGTTATATCCCGGCGGGCCGGGAAGTGATCTTCCACAGTGAGAATGGCGTGCTCGGTATGGGGCCGGCGCCACGGCCCGGTGAAGAGGACAAGGACCTCGTCGATGCGGGCAAAAGCCCCGCGACCTTGGTCACCGGCGGCGCCTACATGCATCACGCGGACTCGTTTACCATTATTCGCGGTGGACATCTGGACGTGAGCTTGATGGGCGCATTCGAGGTGTCGGCGACGGGCGATCTTGCGAATTGGACGACCGAAGACCCCTCCTTTCCACCAGGCGTGGGTGGGGCGATGGACCTCGCGGCGGGCGCAAAGCAAGTGCGCGTATTGATGGAGCACACCAGCAAGAAGGGCGAGCCGCGGATCTTGGTGCGCTGCCGGCTGCCTTTGACGGCACAAGGTGTGGTGCGGCGGATTTACACCAACCTGGCCGTCATCGACGTCGTCGCTGGTGAACTCGTGGTGCAAGAAATAGTCCCGGGGCTCGATCACGCGGGATTGCAGCACCTTACCGACGCGCCCCTGCGATTTGCGCCGGGATGCTGCGAGCTCAGGCCTTGAGTTCTCGCTCGAGCCGGCCGTGGGCGCGTGCGTTGGTGGGCGTCGCGATCCTGGTAGTGGGAGCTTGCGCCAGTCACCCTTCTGCTCCCGGCTGGGTGACCTTGCTCGACGGAGCGAAGCCCAACACCCTCGAGAACTGGAATCGCGTTGGAGTCGACAATTGGCGACTTCAGGACGGCGCGATCGTCGCAGCATCGAGTCCCATGCCGGGAAGCACCTTTCTCGTCACGAAAGAAGCATATGGCGATTTCGAAATACGCGCGCAAGTCTGGGTGGATCCTGACACCAATAGCGGCATTTTCTTGCGCTGTCAGCATCCGGAGGCGATCAGCGTGAACAGTTGCTATGAAATGAACATCTGGGATACCTACAAGGTTCAATACTATGCGACGGGTTCGATTGCCTTGTTCGCGAAGGTTGATCCCGTGCCCAAGGCCGGCAACAAGTGGAGCACGTTCGACATCACCGCGCGCGGCGGCCACATACGAGTGTCGATGGACGGGCGGCTGACCGTTGAACTGGACGACAAGACCTATGCGAGCGGTCCGATTGCGTTGCAATGGGGTGGGGGTGGCATCGTGAAATGGCGCAAGGTCGATGTGCGACGGTTGTCGCCGTGACATCGCCGGTGAGCGAAACATCGCCGGCGCAGGCGCCCGCTTCGGCCAGCTATCCGGACCTGGCTGGCAAGGTGGTCTTCATCACCGGCGGCGCGTCCGGCATCGGCGCCGCCCATTGTCGCGCGTTCGCTCGCGTCGGCGCGCAAGTGGTGTTCGTCGACATTCAGCGCGACGTCGGGCACGCGCTGTGCCATGCGCTTCCCGGTTCGCTATTCATTCAATGCGATTTGACCGATCTCGGCGCTCTTGCGGCTGCGATAGAGATTGCACGTGCAGAATGTGGACCGATCGCCTGCTTAATCAACAATGCGGCCGTGGATCAGCGCAAGGACATGGAACAACTCGATGCAGAAGATTTCCAGTGGATGATGGACGTAAACCTACGTCATGTGATTTTCGCCGCGCAGGCGGTGATCCCGCAAATGCGATCCCTCGGCGGCGGCGTGATCATCAATACGAGTTCCACCGCGTGGCTCACAGGTATTGGCGAATTGCCGTTGTACAGCGCAGCGAAAGCTGCAATCGTCGGTTTCACGAATTCGCTCGCGCGCCGTGTGGGGGCCGAGCGGATCCGCGTCAACGCGATTGCGCCAGGCTTTGTCCCAACCGACCGCCAGCGAAGTCTTTGGTTCGACGGTGAAGCCGAACGCGCGGTGATCGCGCGGCAGTGCTTGCCGGATGCGATTCAGCCGGACGATGTCGCCAACCTCGCACTGTTTCTCTGTTCGGATGCGGCGCGGATGATCACCAAGCAGGTCTTGGTCGTCAATGCGGGTTTGACTTAAGTCCTGTGGAACCCGACCCGTGTGGCTTGCGTTACGCTCTTGTGCCGGGACTGCTCGAGGTAGGCGTTCTTCGCGGGTTGGATATGTTTTCCGAGCAACTCCACGAACGCATCGCGCTCGCCGCGCCGCAAATATTCGATCATGGATGCATGCTCCTGGCAGACATCCGCCAACAATTTCGGGTTGCCGATACTGTATGAACGGATCGCGTGGGTCTTGAAATGCAGCTGCTCGATGACCTCTGTCAGAGATTTGTTGCCGCTGGCCGCAAACAGCGTCTGATGAAACAACAGATTCTCGCGGAACACCCGGCGCAGGTCTCCACGGCCGACAGCCTCGCAGTGTCTTTCGTGCACCCGCGTCAATTCGGCGAGCAGTTCGGGGGCTGCCGGGAGCGGAATGAGCTTGCCCGCACAAGTTTCTACCAGCGTTCGGACGACGTAGAGCTGCTCTACTTCGGTCGCGCTGTAATCGCGTACGGTCGCGCCGCGATTGGGATGCCGTACGACGATGCCCATCGAATGGAGGTCGACCAACGCTTGGCGAATCACATGGCGCTTGACTTGAAAGCGCTCGGACAATTCTTCCTCGACCAGACGTTCCCGCGGTGCCAACAGGCCCAAAGCGATTTCTTCCTCCAAGGTCGCGGCGATATCTGCCGCCGAAATCGTCTTCACCGCCGTACGCAAAGGAGCACCTCCCTCAAGTTGTCACCCTGTTCGTGTCGCCTATTGGACCACGTCGGCGCACGGTTTCAAAATTTATGTGCCAAAATTGTTGACAAAATAGTTAATAATCTTCAAGGTGACGCCTGTGCGCTCGAGCTGGAACAAACTTGACGCAGCGAACCAATAAGATCGATCAACGCCTGATATACAAGGTTTCGACATGTCCCAGATCACCGCCGTGCGCGCGCGTGGCATCAGCATCCCTCTCGATTCAGTGACGTCATTGTCCAGCCGCGTCGTCAAGGCGCGGCATTACGGCATTGTGGAAGTCGAGGCGAACGATGGGTTCAAGGGCATCGGATTTTGTTATGTCGGCAGCACGGGTGCGGGATTCTTCGCACAGGTCGTGACGGAATTACTCTCACCGGTGCTCATGGGGCAGGACCCCTACCGCACGGAAGGGCTATGGGCGGAGATGTATCAGGAGGCTTTGCTGCAAGGCAGGGCGGGAACGGTCGTGCGTGCGATCAGCGCGCTCGATACCGCGCTTTGGGATCGCAACGCACGTGCGGTCGGATTGCCTCTCTATAAGTTCCTTGGCGCCGTTAACTGCGAGAGCGTCCCGGCCTATGCGAGCGGCGGCTATTTCTTGGCGGGAAAGACCCCCGCGCATTTGGCGGCGGAGATGCGTGGTTACGTCGATAGCGGTTTCACCGCCGTCAAAATCAAAGTCGGCAAGCACGATATTGCAGGGGAGGAGGCGCGCATCGCGGCTGTTCGCGAGGCAATCGGACCGGATACGATCCTCATGCTGGATGCCAACAACGCTTGGTCGGATTTGCCGACGGCGCTGCGCTTCGTGCAAATGTACGAGAAATACGATCCGTATTTCATCGAGGAACCCTTCAGTCCCGACGACATCGATAATCATGCTCGGCTCGCCGAAAGATCCCCGGTTCCTGTAGCGACCGGCGAGATCGAGGTCGGCCGCTGGCGCTTCAAGGAGCTATTGATGGCGGGAGGTGCGATGATCCTGCAAACCGATGCGGCCGTCTGCGGGGGCATCAGCGAGTTCCGGCGAATCGCGGCAACGGCGGCGAGCCATGGCGTCACGCTGTGCCCACACTGGTTTCATGACCTGCACTCGCACCTGGTGGCAGCCACGCCAAATGCACGCTATGTGGAATATTTTGCGGACGATCAGGTGCTCAACTTTCGACGGCTCATCACCAAGCAGTTGCAGGTCGCCCAAGGTCGGATCCTGTTACCGACAGAACCTGGGCTCGGCTTCGACTTCGACGCGCAGGCCGTCGAGCGTTATGCGCTCGGGCCGTGGAGCCATTGATGGTCAGCGCCGTTGCTCCTAACGCGTTCAAACAAGGTCTCGCCACGGGCCGCCGCCAGCTGGGACTCTGGCTGGCACTCGACAGCCCCAACGCCACCGAGATACTCGCCGGGGCGGGATACGAATGGATGCTGCTCGACCTTGAACACAACTGCATCGACGTCGCGAGCGTTGTCGATCATCTGCGCGCGGCACGGGGCGGCACCGCGGAACTCGTCGTACGCGTGCCCATCTCGGGTGATGTGGTGTTGTTCAAGCGCCTGCTCGATGCGGGCGTACGCTCGTTCATGGTGCCCATGGTGCAGTCGGCAGAGCAGGCGCGCGAGATCGTTGCGGCGACACGTTATCCGCCCCATGGGATTCGTGGCATTGCCGGCAATTCCCGTGCGAGTAACTACAGTCGTATCCCTGATTATTTCGATCGGTGCAGCGAGCAACATTGCATCGTCGCCCAGCTCGAGTCGACGCAGGCGGTCGATGCGATCCAGTCGATTGGCGCCGTCGATGGTATCGATGGACTGTTCATCGGACCGAACGATCTCGCCGGGAGCATGGGTTTGATCGGCAAGACCTCGTTACCGGCGGTCAAGTCGAAGATCGCTGAGGCTTTATACGCGATCAAGGCCACCGGCAAGGCTGCAGGCATTCTCAATTTCGCACCCGCCGAAGCGAGTCACTTGTTTCGCGCCGGCTTCAGCTTCATCGCGGTCGGCGGAGACGCCGCGATCCTGGCCCGCCGCAGCGAAGCGCTACGTGCTGAAATTCTTTCGGATTCTTGAAGGAGCGCCCCCATGTATGAGTCGAGCCTGTGGATCAATGGTCGTGCCATCGAGGAGACGGCGGCGGCGCGAATCGACGTGGTGAATCCGGCAACCGAGGAGCTTCTCGGGACGGCGCCCACTGCCGGGCCGGCGGAAGTCGCAGCAGCGGTCGAGGCGGCACAGCATGGGTTTGACGTGTGGAGCCGCACGACTCCCTGGGATCGTGCCATCGTCCTCAGGCGGATCGCGGCTTTGATGCGCGAGCGTGCCGAGGACCTCGTGACCCTCGTTACGCTCGAAATCGGTAAGACGCGGCTCGAGTCGCGGATCGAGGTCACGGCCGCCACTGAATACTTCGATTGGGCGGCCGAAGAGGCTCGGCGATTGGGCGGCTACTTTCGCAGCGGCAGGACTGCCGGCAGCCGACTCGAGGTGGATCATGAGCCTGTGGGCATCGTACTGGCGCTTGCCGCGTGGAACTATCCCATCATCCTCGCGAGCCGCAAGCTCGCGATGTCACTCGCGGCGGGATGTTCGGTCATCTTGAGGCCTGCGGAAGAAGCACCCGGCTGCGTCTCGGCGCTGATTCGATGTCTGCACGATGCGGGGGTTCCCGCGGGCGTCGTGAACCTGCTGATCGGTTCTCCGGGCGCCGTGGTTGAACCGTTGATGGCGAACCCCGCCGTACGCAAGGTGAGCTTCACAGGTTCGACTCGTGTGGGGCAGTTGCTGGTTGCCCAGAGTGCACACACGGTCAAGCGCCTGACCATGGAGCTCGGCGGCCACGCGCCGTTCATCGTGCTCGCGGATGCCGACGTGGAGAAGGCGGCGTCGATGGCGGTAACCGCTCGAATGCGCTGTGCCGGTCAGGTCTGCACGGCACCGAGTCGCTTTTACGTCGATCGCTCCATTGGTGAGGCATTCACCGAGCGCGTCACCGCGTTGTCACGGGCGCTCAAGGTCGGTAACGGCATGGACGACAGTGTGCAGATGGGGCCGCTCGCGACGCGGCGGCAGCAGGAGCGTGCACAGCGCTTGGTGGCTGATGCGCGGGATCGCGGTGCACGCGTCACCTGCGGCGGCGGCCGGCCGCTCGGCTTCAATGCGGGTTATTTCTTCGAGCCGACCGTGTTGACCAACCTTCCGGACGCCGCCGCGATCCTGCACGAGGAACCGTTCACCCCGATCGCCGCAATCGTGACCGTGGAGAATGCAGAGGAAGCGGTGCGGCGCGCCAATGCCGTCGAGTTCGGGCTGGCTGCCTACGTGTTCGGGCGATCGAGCGACGCGATCGGGCGCGTCACGTCGAAACTCCAGGTCGGAGTCATCGGCGTCAACACGGTCGCGGTCGCCATGGCGGAGATGCCATTCGGCGGCGTCAAGCAAAGCGGCTATGGGCGCGAGGGCGGTGTCGAGAGCATTCACGATTTCCTGAGCACCAAGTTCGTCCATCACGCGCCGGGTTGATCGCCATGACCACTTCCACCAGGGCGAAGCCGGTGCCCACCCCCGAAACGCGGCATTATTGGGAGGGCGCGCTTGCCGGCGAATTGCGACTGCAGCGTTGCGAATCCTGCAATCAGGCCTATTTCCCGCCGCGGCCTTTCTGTCCGGTCTGTGCGTCGCGTCACGTGCACATGTTCGTTGCGAGCGGGAAAGCGACTCTCTATAGCTACGCGATCAACCACCGCCCGGTCCCTGGTTTCACCCCACCGTATGCGATCGCAGTAGTGCAGTTGGCGGAGGGGCCGCGTTTGATGAGCAACATCGTGGATGTCGAACAAACTCCGGAAGCTCTCACACTCGATATGGCACTGGAAGTCACGTTCTTGCGCATCGACGATGACATCGCCTTACCCGTGTTTCGTCCGGCGACGCAGGGCGATTCCCCATGAAGCGCAACGCCGTCGCGATCGTCGGGGCCGCCGAGACCACGCGTCTCGGCGTCGTGCCGGAGATGTCGCAGATCCAGTTGCACGCGGACGCGGCCTTCAATGCCCTCGCCGATGCCGGACTCAAGCTTCAGGACATCGACGGCCTCGCATGTGCCAATGAAACGCCGGTGCAGATTGCGCAATATCTTGGACTGGCACCGAATTGGGTCGACGGCACCGCGGTCGGCGGTTGCTCGTTCATGATGCACGTGCGCCATGCCGCGGCCGCAATCGAGGCGGGACTGTGCACGACGGTGTTGATCACCCATGGCGAGAGCGGGCGCTCGAAAATCGGCAAACCGCCAATCGTCATCCGTCCCGACAGCCTCAACGGTCAGTTCGAGCAACCCTATGGTGTCATGGGACCGCCGACGCTGTTCCCGATTCCGGTGCTGCGCTACATGAAGACCTATGGCATCACGGACGAGCAACTGGCGATGGTGTCGGTCGTACAGCGCGAATGGGCAGCCCTCAACCCGCGCGCCACGTTCAAGGATGCGATCACGGTCGACGATGTGCTCAATTCACGCATGATCAACTATCCGCTGCGACTGCTGCAGTGTTGTCTGGTGACCGACGGCGGCGGGGCGCTGATCTTGACGAGTGCCGAGCGCGCCCGGGATTTCCCGCAACGTCCTGTCTATATTCTCGGCGCCGGTGAAAGCGTGGAATCGCCGATGGTGAGCCAGATGCAGAGTTTCGGCTCGGCGCGCGCGTGGCGACAATCGGCGGCGAACGCTTTTCAGGAAGCCGGAATCAAGCACGCGGACGTCGATCATCTGATGATCTACGATGCCTTTGCGCATCTGCCGCTGTATGGGCTCGGTGATCTCGGCTTCATGCCGCACGAGGCGGCTGGAGAATTCATCGCGGCGCGCCACACGGCGCCCGGCGGTCGCTTGCCGCTCAACACGAACGGTGGTGGCCTGAGCTACATGCATCCCGGTTTGTATGGCATGTATGCTCTACAAGAAAGCGTCCGGCAGATGCGCGGCACGGCCCCGGCGCAAGTCCCGGGCGCAGAGATTTCGGTGTGCCACGGCAATGGCAGCATTTTTGCGGCCGCTGCTACGATCGTCTTCGGTAATTGCGTGTAAGCGCCTGTAAGCGCCGCCGCTCAACATCCGTCGATCAATATGAAGGCCATGCGGCAGGGTTCGGTCGAACGGTTCGCCCAGGCATGATTGGTCCCGCGTTGTACGACCACGTCGCCAGCCTTCAACAAGGTTTCGTCCTTGTCGAGCACCAGATAGACCTCGCCCGAAAGCACGATGCCGTAGTCGACCGTTTTGGTTCGATGCATCAGCGGATGGCGCGGGTTTTCGTCCTCGATCGTCGAAGCATGCGCGGACCCATAGGCGGCAAACGCCGCCTTGGCAGTGGCCCGATCCAGGGTATGAATGTAGGTCGATTCGGGCGGATGAACGACGATGCGGCAGACGGTGCCATTCGGACCTGGTTCGATCGAGCGGGGACGCAGCGTCGGCTCGCCAGTTTGATTGATCTCGGCCGGCATCGAGGTGGTCGCCCAGATCTCGTTGGCCGAATAGCCCGGCCGTTGGGGGATTTCGTACACCACCGGCGTGATGCCGTCGGATACGATGATCGCCTTGCCGTCGGTGTCATGTCCGGTCACCACGCGACGCACATTACCGCCCATAAGAACCTCCTCACTCTATATTCGTATAGGGCGAGTGTGGCCGGTACTTCGATATTTATCAATATTGTTGACAAAAAAGTTAATAATCGGCATGGTGCGATGACAATGGCGGCGGCGGGGGAACTTTGAAAGGCATTCTCGTGCCCTGTGTTTGCGCGCTGGTCGTCGGTTCTTGGAGCTCCCGACTGCGCGCCGAGGTTCCCACTCCCTTGAGCATCGGCTACACGAACACCAGCAGCTTCACCGGGCTTTTCATCGCGCGGGATCGCGGTCTGTTCGCGAAACGCGGATTGAACGTCAACCTGGTGCTGGTCGCGCTCAATTCGACCATGCCCTCGGCATTGATTGGCGGAAGCATTCAGATCGGCGGCACGACGCCCCCGGTGTTCCTACGGGCCCAGGCTGGTGGCCTCGATGTGGTCGTCGTTGCGGGGGGTGCCGTCAATGATGTACGCAATAAAACGGGTGCCGGTGTCGTCGCACGCATCGGTTCAGGTATCAACACGGCGAAAGACTTCGAGGGCAAGCGGGTCGGCGTGCCTGGGCTCGGCGCCTATATGGATGTGCTGTTCCATCGTTGGCTCAAGGAGCACGGCGCGGACGACAAGAAGGTTCGCTTCGTCGAAGTGCCACTCGCGCAGAGCGTCGATATTCTGCGTTCGGGCAACGTCGATGCAATGCTTGTCGGTGAACCCTTCTTCAGTCGCGTCATCGGCACCCATGCCGGATACTTAGTGGCTCCTTACTTCACGGAAATGCCGGATGGTCTTTTTGCGATCTATTTTACGGCCGCTCGCCCCTGGGCGGCAGCGCACCGCAAGGAACTCGCTGCGTTTCGCGATGCCTTGAGCGATGCGAATGCGGTGCTCGTCGAGCAACCCGAGGCTGCGCGTGAGATCGTCGCGCGGGCGACTCACTTGCCCGCCGATGTGGTGACGAACATGGTGTTACCGACGCTGACCCTCAATGTGTCGCCTGGCGATGTGAATTACTGGGCGGAGACGCTGCTTGCCCAGGGGATGATTCGCTCAATTCCGGATCCCTCATCACTGTTGATGCAACCATGAACCGTAAACCGTTGACGATCGTAGAGCCGTTTTCGCCGGACGCTGTCCCGCCGGAAGCATTGATCCGTTTCGATCAAGTGTCGCTTCGGCTCGGCGGTCGCGTGATACTCGAAGGTGTCGACTTCGAGATGAGGCCAGCTGAATTCGTGTGTGTTGTCGGCCCCTCAGGCTGCGGTAAGACGACGTTGCTACGCTTGATCGCAGGCCTATTACGTGCCGACGCGGGGACCGTGACCTACCGAGGCAAGCCTGTTACCGAACCGGCTCGGGACATCGCCTTGATTTTCCAGGATTACAGCAAGGCGCTGCTACCGTGGCGTACCGCCGCCGGCAACGTGTCGCTCGCGCTCGAGGCCATGCGCACGCCGAAGGCAGAGCGTGCGCGTCGGGTCACGGAATTGCTCACAAAAGTGGGCCTCGCGCAGCATGCCGACAAGTATCCGACGCAACTTTCCGGTGGGATGCAGCAAAGGCTGCAGATTGCGCGCTGTCTCGCGCAGAACCCGGCCGTGCTCCTGATGGACGAGCCGTTCGGCGCGCTCGATGCGATGACGCGGCAGACGCTGCAGGACGAAGTCCTGCGCCTCGCCGAGGCAGGCGGCGCCTGCGTCTTCTTCGTGACGCATGACCTCGAGGAGGCGATTTACCTCGGCGACCGGGTGATCGCGCTGCGACCGAATCCGGGACGTGTCGCGCAAATCTTCGACGTCCGTCTGCCGCGGCCGCGCAATCAGCTGACGACGCGCGAAGACCCCGAATTCCTCAGGCTGCGTCGAAGTTTGTTCGATTTCGTGCAGGAGATAGAGCATTGAAGTGGAAAGGGATCATCGTGCCGCTCGCGCTCGTGGTGATCGCGCAAGCTGGGGCGGTGATTTACGGCATCCACAGTGATTCGTTGGCATCGCCCTGGCAAATTCTTCGCGCCGCCCTAACGCTGCTCACGGACGGAACGCTCTGGGCGATGATGCGTCAGACGTTGCTCGCCGCGCTTGCGGGACTCCTGCTGGGGGGAGGTGCGGGATTGGCGTGTGCAATCGTATTAGGCCTCAGCCCAAGCTTGTCGCGTTTGTTTCGATATCCCATCGAAGTGTTTCGGCCGATCCCGTCGATCGCGATTCTACCCATCTTCCTGATGATCTACGGCTTTGGCTATCGCATGGAAATCGCGATCATTGCATTCGCGTGCTTCTGGCCCAACCTCATCATCGGGCAGGCCGCGGTCGCAGGAGTCGAGCCGCGGCTCTTGGAAGTCAGTCGCGTACTCGGTTTGGGTTTTGGCGCCCGCGTGGCGAAAATCGTAATCCCCGCGGCCCTACCGCGTCTGTTCCTTGCCTTTCGACTCGCTGCGGCCGTCGCGCTGATCGTCGCGGTGACGGTGGAGATCGCCATGAATCCGCAGGGCATGGGCTATGAATTGATGTCAGCGCAGAGCTCTCTGCGGCCGGACGCGATGTTCGCGATCCTTCTGTACATTGGACTCCTGGGCTGGTCGCTGAATGCGATGCTACTGTTTGCACAACATCGTCTGTTCGGCGTCGCTGCAGCGGCTCCCCCCACATGAGCCGCGCGCAGCGAATCGCTTGGACGCTCGCGAGCATTGGGGTGGGGCTTGCGATGATTGCAGTGTGGCAGTTCATCGCGTGGAAGAAATTGGTATCGCCGGTGTTCCTGCCGGGGCCCGTGCAAACCTGGCGGGCGCTCTTCGACGGCTTTAGTCAGGGTCAGCTTGGCGAGCAAACGCTCGAAACTCTGCAGCGCATGGTGTTGGGCTGGGTCCTCGCGTCCTTGTTGGGCATGGGGTTGGGCGCGTTGATCGGCTCTTCGCGCGCGGCGCGTAACTATCTCGGACCGACTCTGGAGTTCATGCGGCCGCTGCCCGCGTCGGCCATGTTGCCCGTGGGCATTGCATTTTTTGGTCTCACGAAGTCCATGGTGATCGGCGTGATCGCCTTTGGCAGTATTTGGCCAATGCTGTTGGCGACGATCCATGGTTTTGCCGCCGTCGAGCCCAGGCTGGTCGAGGTAGGGCGTATGTATCACTTATCGCGAATTGAATTCGTTCTCAAAGTTGCCTTCCCGAATGCAATGCCCGATATCCTTGCAGCGATGCGGCTTGGGCTCATCACTGCGTTGATCCTGTCCGTGGTCGGCGAGATTCTGGCATTTCAAGGCGGCTTGGGATCGCACATTCTCGAAGCGTCGCGTGCTTACCAGTCGCCTGACCTGTTTGCCGGCGTGATCGTGCTGGGTCTGATCGGCCTGGTGAGTAACCTGTTGCTGTCCGTGTTGGAGGACACCTTGCTACGTTGGCGCAGAACATGAGTACGGATACGATTTCACCCGACTATGAAGTCCATGATCCGCGCTTTGCGGGGCTCATCGTCCGCCATGCCAATCTGGAGCGGCTTGCGACGGGCTGCCGGTGGAGCGAGGGTCCCGCGTATTTTCCGGCAGGCCGGTACCTCGTGTGGTCGGATATACCGAACGATCGCATGATGCGCTGGGACGAAACGGATGGATCGATATCCGTGTTTCGGCAGTCGAGTCAGCATGCCAACGGCAATACCATTGATCGCCAGGGTCGTCTCGTCACCTGTGAGCAGGCCACGCGTCGCGTCACGCGCACCGAGCACGATGGTTCAATCAGCGTGCTCGCCGACACCTATGGCGGAAAGCTGCTCAATTCGCCGAACGATGTCGTGGTCTGTTCCGACGATGCGGTTTGGTTCACGGACCCCACCTACGGCATCGATTCGGACTACGAGGGATATCGTGCGGAATCGGCGATCGGCGCATGCCACGTTTACCGGCTTGATCCGGTCAACGGAACCGTATCGGCGGTGGTCACCGATCGCGTACGTCCCAACGGACTCGCATTCTCTCCTGATGAATCGATTCTCTATGTGTCGGATACCGGCGCATCGCACGTTCCGGGATTGCCGGCCACACTGACCGCCTACACAGTCGCGCCGGAGAAGCAATCGGTGAGCGAACCACGCACATTCGCAACCTGCCCCGAGGGCATGTTCGATGGCTTTCGTTGCGACGCCGCCGGCAATGTCTGGACCTCGGCCGGTCGCAGGGTACTGTGCTATGCGCCGGACGGAGCGCTCATCGGTGCAATCCCGATCGGCGAGCAGGTTGGGAATCTCTGTTTCGGGTCATTGCGCCGCAACCGCTTGTTCATTTGCGCTCAGACTTCGGTGTATTCTCTTTACGTCAAGGCACGCGCCGCCGTCTGATCGTCGAACCCGCGGCCGCCTGCGCTCCGCGGCATCACGGGAATGGTTTCGGCAGTGGTTTCAGCAGCGGCACAGTCCCCGGATTCAGGGCGGTGCGATTGACGTTCATCATGATGGCGATGGTTTGGTAATACCCCAACAAGCCTACCAGGTCGACGACGGCGCGATCACCGTAACGGCTTTGGAACTTTGCGTAATGGGTGTCGCTGATTTGATTGAACTTGAACAAGTCGACGACGAAGTCATAGGCGATGCGTTCGTCGTCCGTGAGATGCGCTGGTCGTCGTCCTGCCCCGATCGCGTCCACGTCCTCTTGGGCGATGCCCACTTTGATCGCATTTGTGTAATGGACGCGCCACTCGAACTGTTGCATGGTTTGGCGTGCAAGCAAGAGCACGGTGAGTTCGTAGATTGGTTTGTCCAGAGTCGACGTGTAATAGATGGTTTCGCCGAGGCGTTCAGCCGTGTACGCGAGCTGAGGACTTCGCAACATCGGCATCAATGGCGAGAACATCTCGGTGCGTGGACCTTTGGCCACTTCGGCGATGACGTTGCGCTGCTCCTCGGTGTATTGGTCCGGTGTGATGGGTGCGAGCCGCTCCTGTGCGTTCGCCGTGGCGCAGATGGCAAGTGCCGGCAATAGCCAGCCGAGAAGTTGCTTTATGATCATGGAGTGCTCGCTGCGAGATTGTATTCGACTACATCGGTAACGCCGCACTGAGGCGTTTACAGACAAAATATTCCCCAGACGCCGGCGTCGCTTCCATGCTATCAAACGAGGCCTCGAGATCGTCACCAGTACAGCGGACTCCTCATGCGATTGGCCTACGTGATTTTCCTGCTTGCGGTCGGCACAGAGACATTCGCAGCGAGCGGTGAGCATTGGGTCACGACTTGGGCTAATCCGCAACCGACCATTCCCACACGCTTTCCGCCACTGCCCGCGGCATCACCGGCCGGAAAGCCGCGATCGGGGCCTAATGCCTTGACGCTCGTCATCGACGCTAAAGGGTTTCATGATCAAACCGTACGCATGGTGGTGCACACGAGCATTGGCGGCCGCCGATTGCGTATCCGCTTGTCGAATCCCTACGGGGCGCTCCCGGTCAAGATCGGTGCGGCCCGGATTGCGTTGCGCAGCGAGGGTTCTGCCACCGTCCCAGGGACCGATCGGGCGGTGTTGTTCAACGGTAAGACGAGCTGCACGCTGGGTCCCGGGGTGATCCTGCTCAGTGACCCGATCGATATGGGGGTGGGTCCGCAGACCGATCTTGCGGTGAGTCTTTATTTTCCCGGCGACACGGGGCCGCCAGCCGCGCGCAATGGGTTGCACACAACCTATATTTCGCGTTCCGGCGACGCCACGGCAGCGTCTAAGATCGACGATGGACTGACCACGCCGATCTGGTATTGGTTGACCGCCGTCGATGTGCTCGCGCCTGCGGATACCGCTGCGATCATCGCGTTCGGCGACTCGATCACAGAGGGTTGGCGTTCCACCGACGATGCGAACCGTTCTTACCCTGCTGACTTGAGCAGACGACTGGTGCAAACGAGCAGTGCGCCGCCGATTGCAGTGGCAAACCTTGGCCTCGGCGGCAACCGCGTCCTGCATGATGGTACCGGTGCGAGCGCATTGGCACGGTTCGACCGAGACGTTTTGGGGCAGGCAGGCGTCACCTGGCTGCTGTTGCTCGAAGGCGTGAACGATGTCGGGCATATCGATCAGGAGCCGGTGACGGCCGATGATGTGATCGGCGGCTTGAAACAGATCATTGAACGCGCGCATACGCAAGGGATCAAGGTCATGGTCGGAACCCTTACGCCCTATGCGGGCGCCGCCTATGCAAGTGCGGCCGGCGAAGCGATTCGTCAATCCGTGAATGCCTGGATCCGTACGACCAACCTGGTCGATGCGACAGTGGATTTCGATGCCGCCACTCGGGATCCCGCCGATGCCACGCGGCTTAGACCCGAGTTCGATCCCGGAGATCATCTGCATCCCAATGACGCCGGTTACGCGGCGATGGCCGATGCCATCGAACTTCGGGTGTTCCGGAATCCTGTCCGTTCAAAGCAGCATCAGAATTCCGGACGCAAGGGTCAACGCAAGCACGAGGTTCTCGAATAGGTTCTGATTGACCAATGTGAGCAACCAACGACCGGCAATGGCCCCCAACAGCACTACCGGTAGCAACTCGATATTCAGTGCGAGGCTGGACGGCGTCACAAGACCCAAGTTTGCAATGAACGGCAGCTTGAACAGATTGATCAGCAAAAAAAATACAGCCGACGTACCCACATACTGAAGCTTCGGCAGGCGCATCGAGACCAAATAGATCGCCATGACCGGGCCGGCGGCGTTGGCTATCAGGGTGATGATGCCGGCGAGAATTCCGGCGCTCACAGTGAGTGCGGGATGTAGCCGATCGGATACTGTTCCGTTGTGCGTTTGGTGGAAGCGTTGCCAGTAGCTCATGCATGCGAGCGCCACGATGATGAGTCCAACCAAAACGCGCGACTCGTGATCCGAAATGCGGCTGAGCGCACCATAACCCAGGACGACCCCAAGAGCCGCCGCGGGAATCAGTCGCCAGAGGTGTCGCCATTGCGCGTGTGCGCGATAGGTGGCCACTGCAACGATGTCACCGAAGATCAAGAGCGGCAGCACGGCCCCCGTGGACTCTTTGCTGCTCGAAAATACGGTGGCAAACAGGCCGACGAAGATCAATCCGAGGCCGCTAATGCCGGTCTTGGAGACACCCACGAGGAAAGCGCCCAGAATGGCTAGCGCCCATTGCCAGTGGGTGAAAAAGATCGCGTGCGACATCAAGGGAAACGCAGGAGTGATTCAGTGCTGCGGCGACACGAGGCCGGCGGAGCGTGTGGTGCAGTCTTCACAATGAGTAAACGCCGGGCAGTGACCTAGGGCGACAAAGCAGCGGGGCTCGGAATGTCGACTATGGTGCACCAAAGGCCATCGGTTTGGCGTCGCTGGGCGAATGCCCGCTCATGCTGATACCCGAGTCTGTGGGTGAATCTCGACGGTGATGTGCGATAGGCCGTTGAACCGCCGCAGAATCGAATGATAAAAGGCGGGGTTTCGTTGTGCTGTCCCGGTTATCACCGAGACCACCGCGGCGAGATCCAAGCTATGAATGATTGGGGCTCCGGAATCTCGGTCGTGGACTGTAGGAAATCGCTCAATCATCGCGAGAACGACGGCGCTCGTAAATTGATGTGTATTTATTGTTTCGACGTCGTTTTCATCATTGAAGCGGACTTTCAGTTGGCGATAGTTAGAATTAAGCGTCGACCGCGCATTCCTGTCGATGGACGAGTTAATGATGCTGTTGATGTACCGGGAGCGACCAAGGGTCGGGTGCAGACGCGTCGGGTCGACAAAGAGACAGTTGACGGGTTTACCGAGCGGCGTCTGCCGTTTCCAGGCAAAGCGGAACCAGTCGATTGTGTACAGCTCGAACGGAACGGTGAGCACGTTGCCCGCTTTGACGAATGCCTCGTAGTAAGGAACCAGCTCTGGATCGAAGTACATCCTGAGCGACAGGCCCTCGGAGTCCGCTTTCTCGCTGTTGTTGTCGCCGCGCAGTTCTGGGTTGCCTTCAACGTAGGCTTCGATGAGCAATTCGGGGAGCGACGTCTGCGCGTGGTTGCCGCTAATGTAGGCGCCAAGCTCACGATGAAACGGGGGGGCTAGGTCTCGTTAAAGTGCCCGCACAGGGTTAGTCGGTCGGCGTTTAAATTATGGTCCACGAATGGTCCAAAAAGCGCTTCCGCGAGCGTCCGCCAGCCGTCGGCGCTCGCCGCTTGCTTCCGCGCAAGCTCCTGTTTAAGCTGCAAATCGAGCGAATAGACCTGTACACGAAGTAGCCAGTGTCGGACTGAAAGTCCGCGTGTCGGGGGTTCAATTCCCTCCCTGACCACCATTCGCACAAGTTATTGATTTTATTAAAGTTCCATAGATTCGTCGGGGAATCGAAATGCGCTTCTCGCTATCTATCGGGAGGCTAACGCCTTGATTTAATGGAAGCTGCCGGCGGCAATTGGGGTCGATTTCGGGCTATGTCGGGGGCAACTTCATGCACTCGGCTTATATTCAGTGCGAGGCCAGTTGCGGTATCCCGAGCGTATCGGTTGGTGAGTTTGCGAATGCCCGATTTGGGTATTATCATACCCAGAATGGGTTCTGAAAATAGTAAATACAGTATTCGTCCTGCGGCGGTGTCCGGGGTCGCCGACGCCCTTTTCTCGAAAGTGCAGCAACGAGTGTTGGCTATATTGTTCGGCAATCATTCCCGAAGTTTCTATGCCAACGAACTGATCGCCTTGGCCGGCTCAGGCTCGGGAGCGGTTCAGCGAGAACTCTCGCAGCTTGCCGCAGCAGGGTTGGTGACCGTCAGTCGAATCGGCAATCAAAAGCATTATCAAGCCAATGCAGCCGCTCCCGTCTTTGAGGAACTACGAGGTCTGGTGTTGAAGACGTCAGGCCTCGTCGATGTCTTGCGATCCGCCCTTGCGCCGCTGGCCGGGCAAGTAAAACTCGCGTTCGTATTTGGCTCCGTCGCAAAGGCCACGGACACCGTGACCAGTGATATCGATCTTTTGGTCGTCAGTGACACGCTGGCCTACGGCGAACTCTTTGCGGCCCTCGAGCCGGCCACGAATCGCTTGCAACGAACCGTCAACCCAACGATGTATTCGAAGAGCGAAATCGACAGCCGAGTGCGCGCGGGAAATCCATTCATCAAGCGCGTCCTCGCGCAACCCAAATTGTGGGTTATCGGAGAAGTTGATGGCCTCGTCGCTTGAAAATCTGACGGGCCCCGGCAAGCCGTTGCGCATAGAAGCGCCAGATGCGAAAGAATTTTCCGGCCTGAAGCTCTATCTGCCTTGGCTCGGTTGTCAGATTCAGCCAATACGTCGAACTCCTTGGAAAGCCGGTTCGACCTTGCCTACAACGCCGCCCATGCGCTTTGTCTGGCCGCGCTGCGCTGGCATGGATTCAGGCCGGCAAACCGTTACATCGTGTTTCAAGTCGTGCCGCACACACTCGGGTTGAGCGTCGCTTGACGTCTATTGAGCGCGGGCTCTACGAAGTCCTTGTCACCGAGGCGCTGGAAGCCCAGCTCGGCGATTTGGACGCCGCGCTCGAACCGATCCGTGCGGCATTGCGGGCTCCGGAGGCGGCGGATCGAATCGCATTGCATCTGTCGCGCGTGATCGAGCGAGCGATCAATGGCATGGCGGAAGGGGAGCGGGCGAGTGCCGGGCTCGCACTGGCCCGTCGACTCATCGATCTTATTCGTGAGTTGCCGGCGGCGGCAGAATTCGGTGCCGAGCGTCCGGTCGCTGCCGGCGACGTGCTCCAGAGTGTCGTCGGACGGCTGCCGGACGGACGCCCCGATACGATCGTCGCGCCCATGATTCCGTTGTTGGACACGACGCTGCTCACCAATGCGCCGGGTGAGCCGCGCGTCGGCAACCAACTCCTGACGGAAATTCGTTCGGCGGATGGCATCGATGTGGTGATGGCTTTCATCCGCTACAGCGGCATCACCCCGCTGCTGGAGGCGTTGCGACGGCATCGAAGCGACGGGCGCCGACTCCGGGTCTTGACGACCACCTATACCGGGTCCACCGAGGCGCGGGCGCTCGACGCGCTGGGCGGGCTCGGCGCTGACATCCGGGTTTCCTACGACACCACGAGTACCCGGTTGCACGCCAAGGCGTGGCTGTTTCATCGCAAGTCAGGATTTTCGACCGCGTACATCGGGTCTTCCAACCTGACCCATTCCGCGCAAATCAGCGGCCTGGAGTGGAACGTCCGTATGTCCGGGGCGCGCAACCCGGCGGTGATCGACAAGGTGGCCGCGGTATTCGAGAGCTATTGGAACAATTCCGATTTCGAGGCCTACGAGCGCGAGAAATTCCTGGCCCGGACAGCGGCGGGTCGCGCCGGTCCCACGATCGCCCTCAGCCCCACGGACCTGCGTCCCGAGCCTTTCCAGGAGCGGTTGCTGGAGCAAATCGCGCTGGCGCGATTGCAGGGGCATCATCGAAATTTGTTGGTGTCGGCAACCGGTACGGGTAAGACCGTGATGGCGGCGCTCGACTACCTGGGCCTTAGAGAAACGCTGCCGCGGGCGCGGCTGCTATTCGTCGCGCATCGGGAGGAGATTCTCACCCAGACGCTGGCGACATTTCGCCAGGCGCTGCGCGATCCCACCTTCGGTGAATTGTGGGTGGGTGGTCGCCGACCGGCGGTGTTCGACCACGTCTTCGCATCGATTCAAAGTCTGAGCACCGCGGGCTTCGAGCATCTGGATCCACGCCACTTCGATGTGATCGTCATCGATGAATTCCACCATGCCGCGGCACAGTCCTATCGCACTTTGCTCGAGCATATTCAGCCGATCGAACTTCTCGGTCTCACCGCAACGCCTGAGCGCAGCGACGGCCTCGACGTGTTGCAGTGGTTCGATGGCCGAATCGCCGCGGAACTGCGGCTTTGGGACGCCATCGATCAGCAGCGGCTGTCGGCCTTCGCCTATTTTGGGATTCACGACGGACTGGATTTGCGCGCGCTGCCCTGGCGGCGCGGTCGCGGATACGATGTGGAAGGTCTGTCCAACCTGCTTACCGCCAACGATGCGGTCGCGAAACTCGCTCTCAAGCAGCTGGTGGAGCATGTGGACGATATCGGCCGCATGCGCGCGCTCGGCTTTTGCGTGAGCGTCGCCCATGCCCGCTTCATGGCGCGGGTTTTTCAATCTGTCGGCGTCGCCGCCACCGCCATCTGGTCCGATACCCCGGAAGCCGAGCGGCGTCAGGCGCTCCTCGATCTGGCAGCGCGTCGCATCAACATCATTTTTTCGGTGGATTTGTTCAACGAAGGGGTCGACGTGCCGACCGTCGATACCCTGTTGCTGTTGCGGCCCACGGACAGTGCGACGCTATTCCTGCAGCAATTGGGCCGCGGCTTGCGCCGCAGTGCCGGCAAGACGGTCTGCACCGTTCTGGATTTCGTCGGCCATCACCGCAAGGAATTTCGATTCGATCAACGCTTTCGCGCTCTTCTGGGCGGGACGCGGCGCGATCTGGAAGCACAGATCGCGGCGGGCTTTCCGTTCCTGCCCGCGGGTTGCCACATGGAGTTGGATGCCGTTGCGAGAGAGATCGTTCTTGCCAATGTTCGCAATGCCGTGCCGTCGCAACGGCCGGCCAAGGTGGCGGCCCTTCGCTCCCTGGCGGCGGGTGCCACGAGCGTTTCCCTGGCGGCTTATCTGCACGAGACCGGTCTCGAACTCGCCGATATCTATGCCAATAACGGCAGTTGGTCCGATCTGTGCGAGGACGCGGGGTTGGCGACGGCGCCGGCAGGCCCTGACGAGCGATTGTTGCGTCGGGCCTGCGGTCGGCTGTTACACGTCGATGACGAGGCGAGGATTGACGGGTATCGGCATTGGCTGTCGAGCGAGCGAACGGGTGACGTGGCGTCCTTGACGATGCGGGAGAGCCGGATTCTTCGCATGCTGATCGGGTCCATGGTCGATTCGGTGGTAAACGCCGAGACGACGCTCGCAGAAGGGGCGGCATTGCTGCGGCAGCATCCCCAAGTGTGCCACGAGCTTCGAGAGCTCTTGCGCGTGCTCGCGGACCGGATCGACCATGTGCCGCTACCGCTCACCACCCACCCTCACGTGCCGCTGGCGATTCATGCCCGGTATACGCGGGTGGAAATTCTTGCGGCCTTCGGGATTGGCGCCACTGCGCGCGTGGCTCCATGGCAGTCGGGCGTGTATTGGGCGAATGTCGCGCAAACCGATCTCCTGGCCTTCACGCTCGATAAGACCTCGGGCGGTTTCTCGCCGACAACGCGGTACAAGGATTATGCCATCAGTCGTGACCTGATCCATTGGGAGAGTCAGTCCGTGACTCGTGCCGGTAGTCCGACGGGGCAACGCTATCAACACCATGCCGCGCGCGGGACGAGTGTGATGCTCTTTGCCAGAGGACGCAGCGATGAACGCGCGTTTTACTTTCTGGGGCCGGCGATGTACGTGAAGCACGAGTCAGAGCAGCCCATGGCGATCACGTGGCGCCTCCATCATCCGTTGCCTGGCGATCTGTTTGCTGCCTTTGCGGCGGCGGTGGCTTGAGGCAGGCATGAACAACGGTGGTCGCCGCTGGGGGCCAAATTCGGTACGCCCGGTGCTTATTCACGCAAGAGTGAACTGCATCGCAGCCGCCCAACGTATCAAAGTGTCAGGCTTCAATGAATACAATAGACGGAGCCGTGTCATGGGTCGACGCAAGGGCGGTCTGATCGAGCTTTTGGAGGTGGCATCCAAGCTGCCGTGGAAGGTTTCGGTCGCATTGATGCCGCTGAGCTTCGTGGTGTGCCGCTGGCTTGCCCTTGGATTCGCAACAACGCCAAGCCCGGCCGACCTCAGCGGGCTCAGTACGGTGGTCATCCATGGCTACATTCACACCTTCGCCAGCATCTTTCAGTACATCCTCCCGCTGACCTTCGGAATCGCGGCGTTGGTCTCGTTTCTGCGCCGTTCGCGGTCGATTCGGATGGTTGATGAGATCGGCAGTGGCGGCCGGGCGCACATTGCCGGCCTCAGCTGGCAACAGTTCGAGAGCTTCGTCGGGGAGGGATTTCGGCGGCGTGGCTTTCAAATCACCGATCGGGGCGGTGCGGGTCCGGATGGCGGAGTCGATCTATCCTTATCACGTGGGCGTGAGCGATTTCTAGTTCAGTGCAAGCAGTGGCGCGCGCAGAAGGTGGGCGTGGCGGTGGTCCGAGAACTCTACGGCGTGATGGCAGCCGAGCATGTGGTCGGTGGCTACGTAGTCACTTCCGGATCCTTCAGCAAGGAAGCGAAGGAGTTCGCCGCGGGACGGAATATCGAGTTGATCGACGGCAACGGACTAGCGGCGCTCATCCGGGATGTGCAGGTCTCGGTGCCGAAGCTTGAACAGGCCGGAGTTGCAACCGCCCAGCCGCCGACCTGCGGCAAGTGCCGAAGCTCGATGGTGCTTCGTACGGCCAAGAAGGGTAGCCAGGCGGGCGATCGTTTTTGGGGCTGCTCCCAGTTTCCCCGCTGTCGGCATGCGGTGGCCATAGGATGACCAGGTTGCCCAGGCGGTAGGATGGTCCGCACGAAAACGGCAACGCGCACGATGAAGGAACAACTGCTGTACGTATGGACCGTCGAGACCGCCCCTGGCTATCCAAACATTCTCCAGGCGACGTCTGAAAATTCTTTTGCTGCGGCCCGGAAAATACACACACCGTCAGGGCGGCCCTAAGACAGTATCTCCGGGCGCCGATAGACACATCACCGGCAATATGATATTACTCGCAATGTGAGAGTTGTTCTAGATACGGACGTCGTCATCGCGGCCATGCGCAGTCCCACGGGTGCTTCGGCAGCCATATTGATGGCCGTACGTCGAGGCGAAATCTCCATGCTGGCAAATGTTGCACTCGCTTTGGAATACGAGGCAACCTGTCGCCGCGCGGAACATGGTGTTGCCGCCGGGCCCAGCCAAGCCCAGGTCGGCGTCTTTATCGACGCAGTAATCGCCCTGGCTGAACCCGTCGAGACACATT
>PLUE01000042.1 GCA_003164785.1 Gammaproteobacteria bacterium
AGCGGCGAGAAGGCGTGCACGTGCATCGCAGGAACTGCCGCCTTGACCGCGCGCACGATGTTCAAATAGGTATTGCCGGTGAAGCTCGGATGAATGCCGCCCTGCAGGCACACCTCCGTGGCCCCCGCGGCCCACGCCTCCACCGTGCGTCGCGCGACCTCGTCGAGATCGAGATTGTACGCAGGCCCGCGTAGATCCTTCGATCCTTGGCCCTTCGAGAAAGCGCAGAACCCGCAGTGATACAGGCAGATGTTGGTGTAGTTGATGTTGCGGTTGACGACGTAGGTCACCGTCTCGCCGACCGACTCGTGCCGCAGCTCATCCGCGGCGGCCAGCACCGCGCCGAGATCGCGCCCCTCGACCGAGAACAGACGCACGAGATCGGTTTCGGTGAGCGCATGGCCCGCCCGCGCCGCTTGGATGAGGGCACCGATCCTCGCCGAGCCGCGCGCCCGGCCCGATGCCGGGGTCGCCAAGTTCGCCGGCAATTCGCTGCCGGACCCCGCATGCCAGCGGTCCGGTCGCGCAAAGCCGCGGCTGTCGCTGACGCGCCGCACCCGGGTCGTCATCGCAGGATCGGTCCAGCGCTCGGGTTTCGCGGCATAGGCAGGCGCCAACGCCAGCCGTTCGACCAGATCCCGGCCCGCATCGGCGGTGTCGCGCGCCAGATCCTCGAGGTGCGGCCAGGGTGCCTCCGGATTCACATGATCCGGCGTCACCGGCGAGACGCCGCCCCAATCGTTAATGCCCGCACGCACCAGGCTCGCGAGCTCGGCCGGCTGCAGATTCGGCGGCGCCTGAATCGACATGCCGGGACCGAACAGGAGGCGCGCCGCGGCGATGGTCCACAGCTGCTCCTCGACCGCAGGCTCCGGCGCCGCCGCCATTTTCGTGCCGGATTTCGCCTTGAAATTCTGGATGATGAGTTCCTGCAGATGACCGTGCGCGTCGTGAATGGCGCGCAGCGCCAGCAAGGACTCGAGGCGTTCGCGCCGCGTCTCGCCGATCCCGATCAACAACCCCGTCGTCATCGGAATGTTCAGCTCACCGGCGTCGCGCAGCGTCGCCAGCCGTTTCGCCGGCGCCTTGTCGGGAGATCCAAAATGCGGACCGCCGCGTTCGCACAGACGGTCGGAGGCGCTCTCCAGCATCAAGCCCATCGACACGCTCACCGGCCGCAGCCGCCGCAGGTCCTCGGCGCTCATCACGCCCGGGTTCAGGTGCGGCAGCAGCCCCGTCTCGGTCAACACCAAGCGCGCCATGCGTTCGAGATACTCGAGCGTGGTCGCGGCGCCCAGGGCGCTCAAGGCATCACGGGCCGCCGCATAGCGCGCCTCCGGCTTGTCGCCGAGCGTGAAGAGCGCCTCCTTGCAATCGACGGCCTTGCCGGCCTGCGCGATCGCGAGCACCTCCTCGGGGCCGAGATAGGCAGCGTGGAGCCGCCGCGGCGCCTTGGCGAACGTGCAGTAGTGGCAGACATCCCGGCACAGCTGCGTCAGGGGAATGAATACCTTGCGCGAGTAGGAGACCGACTCGCCGAACCCCGCCAGCGTCAGCGATTCGGCCGTCGGCATGAGGTCCGCGGCGGTCGCCTCGACCAACCACGCCAGTGCGTCGCCGGGCTCCGGCCGGCAGCCGCTCTCCGCCGCGCGCAAGAGCGCGCTTAAGCCTGTCGCGCGAGCCATGGCTGTCGGTCGAGCCGTTCGAGATCGGCAGGCGAATCCACATCGAACTCCAGCCCGGCCAGGTGCAGCACCTGCGGGCTCAAGCCCACGCGCGTCGCCTCCTCCAGATGCAACCGCCGGCTGTCCGGCCCGAACTGAAATCGGTAGGGCTGCACCGACACGAGACACAGGGCATTCGTGCCGGAGCCGGCCGTGTCGGGGGCGATCGCGAAACCGCCGCGGCGGCCGGCGCCCACCAAGGCGTCGATGTCGGCCGCCTGCACCGCCGGCAGATCCGCCGGCAGGATCACCACTTCGCGGCAACCAAATTCACGCAGCATGCGATGCGCCTGCGTCAGCGCGCCATTCAAGGACTCGCCGCTGTCGGCGAGGACCGGCACCTCGCCGGGAACGCAGTCGCGCTCGGGACTCACGACGATGACGTGCTGCACCGTTCTCGCCGATCGTGCGGCCGAGACCACCGCCGCCAACATCGAGCGCGCGAGCTCGATGCGCGCCGCCGGCGAGAGCACGCCCGTCAACCGGGACTTGCAACGGGACCGCTCCTTGATCGCGATCAATGCACAGGCGCCGCGCTGATCGAGACGTCGCGGCCAATCGCCAAACAGTGTCGAACTCATGGGGCTCACGCTATCCATGCTAGCCTCTTTCGACCCGTCCGGCGTCTAAAGTTTCCCCGCCCGGTCGCGGCGCGAGCAGGCCGAGCAGCCCGGTGTCGGGCTCGCTCGTCGGGCCGAGCGCCTGCACGCACACATGGTCGGCGCCCGCCGCCCAATGCTCGTCGATGCGCGCGCGGATCGTCTGCTCGTCTCCCCATACGGTCACCGCATCGATCAGCCGGTCCGAACCGCCGCCCGCGAAGTCCGCATCGCCGAAGCCCAGGCGCCGCCAATTGTTGACGTAATTCGGCAGACCGAGATACACGGCCAGGAACCCGCGCGCCGTGGCGCGTGCGCGGGCCGGGTCGGTGTCGAGAATCGCCGCCTGCTCCACACACAGCAGCTTGCCCGCGCCCAGGATTTCGCGCGCCTGGTGCGTATGCTCGGGCGTCACGTTGTACGGATGCGCGCCGTCGGCCGCCTCCGCCGCCAGCTCCAGCATCTTCGGGCCCAGGGCGGCAAGCACGGTTTTGGGCGGCTCGGCGGGAGCGACCGCGTGGTACGGCGCACGCGCCATGCCCGCCAGGAACGCTCGCATGGTGGTGACCGGCTTGCCGTACTCGAGATGTCGCACGCCCTCCACGAGCGGCACATGCGAGACCCCCAATCCCAGCAGAAACCGCCCACCCGATTGCTCGTTGAGACCTTTCTGCGCGGCGGCCGCCGACATCGGATCCCGCGCATAGATATTGGCGATGCCGCTGGCGATGACCAGAGCCGAGCTGTTGGCCAGCAACCACGCCGCCGTGGAAAACACCTCCCGCCCCAGGGCCTCCGGCAGCCACAGCGCGCCGTAACCCCAGGCGTCGAGGCGTCGCGCCAAGGCCGCCATGGCCACCGACGACAGCCCGTCCAAGCCTGCCCACACGCCCAGTTTGTTCATTGTCATTGTCGTCCCTCGCCTCCGGAATGCCAGTATAAGAAATCTAGCGCGCGCGCGACGACCGCTCGATCAAGAGCGCCGGCACGCGGCCGGCCACGAGCCGGTGAAACCACGCGAGCGCCGGCGCGACCCTCTCCCCCGCGGCCTCGTACCCGAACTCGACCAAGCCCTGTTGAAGGGATTCCGCCAGCGCCAGGGTGCTGTTGCGCACGTAGGGGCCCAGCCGCCGCGCCAGATACAGGGTCGCGCGGGCGCTGTCATCGGGCGGCATCACGCTGTAATCGAGACGCCGCACGCAACTGCGCCCCGCCGCGACCGGCAACACCTGCAACACCGACAGACCGTCGGGACGCGTTTCGATGAGCTGGTTCGGCGCGATGAATCGCCGGCGCCAGGAAACCTCGGGCAGGCATGCCACGAGACGACGATAGCGCGCCGCGCTCCAACCCTCCCGCACCACCCGCTCGTCCCACACCAGCGAGTCGAATCCCACCCTCGACGACGCGAACGGCGACGATTCAACGGCCGATGACACGGGCGACGCCTCGAGCCACTGTTCGATCAGGATCTTCCAGTCGGCGGCGACGCAGATCTCGAGTGGCGCCCCCAACATCATCAAGCCCGCCGGCGGCGGCGTGTCGAACCACGCGTCCGGTTCCGCGGACGCGTGTGCCGTTGCCACCCCGTGCGCCGGGGGTGCACGCACGAACAGGAGCCCTCCGACCGAGCGCAGATCCAACGCCTGCAGATCCGCCCGCCCAGCGCCCGCCGTATGCACGCCGGCCAGCGAGAACTGCAGCCCATGCCGTTTGCACGAGATCGTTTGCTCGAACCGGCCGGTGCGCTCGACCTGCAGGGCATGCGGCGACTCGGGACAGCTGTTGCGCAGGGCGTGCACGCGTCCGGAGGCATCGCGCGTGACCAGCACCCGTTCGACACCCACATCGACCGTCAGGAAATCGCCGGCATGGGGAATCTGCGACTCGTGGCCCACGACCGCCCACGCACCATGGAACAGCGACTCGCGCTCCATCGCGAAGATGCCGGCATCGTCGTAGGTCCAGGCCGGCAATGCGCCGGGCGCGGACGCGGGCGCGTTGGGCACGGTCGGCGCGCCGCCGATGGTCGAGCCCGCGGCGACGTCCAGGTCGAATCGACCGGGGAACACGGAGTTGAGAAACGCCATACAGCGTCGCTTCGCCGCCGGCCGATCGATGTCGCGCTCCGCTTGAAAGGCGATGTCCTGCCACAGAATTTCCAGCGCCCCGATGAGCCCCAAGGCGATGCCGTCCGCGTCCAACTGCGTCAGCCGCGACTCGTCGATCAATGCCGCGATGAGTTCGTGCACGAGGATCGCGAAGCTTTCATCCTTCTGTCCGCAAATGTCGTAGTATTCCTGCCGGGAACTGGCCTCGCCCCAAAATGCGTACCAGACTGAAACCTTGCGGGGACTGGCAATATCCGGATCGAGAAACAGGTCGACCATCAAGCGCAGCGCGGCCACCGGCGTGGCCTTCAACTTCGCGACGGGCACGAGCACCTGCTCCTCGAATTCCGTCGCCAGATGCTGCAGCGACGCGACGAGCATCGCCGCCTTGGAGTCGAAGTAGAATCTGACGATGCCGGGCGACATTTTTGCGAACCCGACCACCTTCGCCACCGTGGTTCGCGACGGGCCATGGATGTGTAGAGCCGAAATGCAGGCATCGATCAAGCGCTGGCGCTGTCGGAGCGGCCCCATGCGCGCCCGCGGCTGGGACGCTCTCGGCGCGGCCGGCCGTTTCGAGGCTTTTTTTCTGCTGCTCACGCGGGAGTACGACCGGACATGAAACGATACGGTAAATGGCTGATCATTCTGCCGCCGTTGCTGTACCTGCTCGTGTTCTTCCTCATTCCCTTCGCGTTCGCCTTGAAGATCAGCCTGGCGGATACCGCCGTGCGCGTGCCGCCGTTCACCGACATTCTATCGCTGACACCGGATTGGCATGCCCACCTCGCGTTGAACCTGGGCAATTTCAAGTATCTCTTCACCGACGAAGTGTATGGCCTTTCCTACCTTTATTCGATCAAGACCGCCTTTTTTTCGACCCTCATCTGCCTGGCGCTCGGCTACCCGATGGCCTATGCCATCGCCAGGACGTCGAAAAGCACGCAAAGCATCCTGCTGCTGCTCATCATCCTGCCGTTTTGGACCTCGTTCCTGCTGCGGGTCTACGCGCTCGAGGGCATCATTCGCGAAACCGGCCTGCTCAACACCGCGCTGCTGCGCTTGGGGCTCATCGACCATCCCTTGCAGATCATGCGCACCAACTTCGCCGTCTATCTCGGGATCATCTACTCGTACCTCCCGTTCATGGTGTTGCCGCTGTTCGCGACCCTGGAGAAGCTCGATCATTCGCTGCTCGAGGCCGCCGCGGATTTGGGAAGCCCGCCCTGGCGCGCCTTCATCGACGTGACGCTGCCCATGTCCATGCCCGGGATCATTGCCGGGTCCATGCTGGTGTTCATCCCCGCGATCGGCGAGTTCGTCATTCCCTCCCTGCTGGGCGGGCCCGACAACCTGATGATCGGCCGCGTGCTGTGGGACGAGTTCTTCGGCAACCGCGATTGGCCGGTCGCATCGGCCGTGGCCATCGCCTTCCTCGTGCTGTTGGTGGGGCCGATCGCGATCTATCAGCATTACAGCACCAAGCAGATGGAAGCCTGAATGCCCGAGCGCTTGTCACCCCTGCTGATGTCGATTCTCGCGATCGGCATCGCCATTTTGTACATCCCCATGCTGGTCCTGATCGGCTACTCCTTCAACGCCTCGGCCCTGGTGAGCGTGTGGGGCGGATTCTCGACCACCTGGTACACCCAGCTGCTGCACAACGACCAGATCCTCGACGCCGCGTGGCTTTCCTTGAAGATCGGGGTGGTGGTGTCGACGGTGTCGGTGATCCTGGGCACGCTGGCCGCGATATCCCTGGTGCGGTTCAAACGGTTTCGCAGCCGGCTGCTGCTGACGGGCATGGTCAACGCCCCGCTGGTGATGCCCGAAATCGTCACCGGCATCACTCAGCTGCTGCTGTTCGTCTCGATGCTGCACCTGTTCGGCTGGCCGCATCGCGGCTTCATGACCATCGTCATCGCGCACGTCGCGTTCTGCACGGCGTACGCGACCATCACCGTGCAATCGCGCCTGCAGAGCGCGGACCGTTCGCTGGAGGAAGCCGCCATGGACCTGGGCGCCGGGCCGGTGCGCGCATTCGTGGACACCACCTTGCCCGGCATCGCCCCCGCCCTCGCCTCGAGCTGGCTGCTGAGCTTCACGCTGTCGCTCGACGATCTCGTGATTTCGAGCTTCGTCTCCGGACCCGGCGCGAGCACGCTGCCCATGGTGATCTTCTCCAAGGTGAAGCTCGGCGTGACGCCGGACATCAACGCGCTGGCGAGCCTCATCATCTGCGCGGTCGGCGTCTGCGTGCTGCTCGCGGGCTATCTCATGCGCCGCACGGAATTGCAGCGTGTGCGGGACGCGCAGCTGTCCGAACAATAGCCATGGTCGCGCGCTCGGTCAGCGGCACGACCACGCAGGGCCCATCTGGGTTTCGCAGCAGCCCCTACGGCACACCCACGCGGTCAGCCGGCAGCCGTTTGCGTCCTGACTTTTGGCAGCACTTCCCTGCCGTAGAACTCGATCACCTTTTGCTGGTCGGGCTGACCCGAATGGATGTTGACGATCGTCACGCCGCTGTCGAAGAGCTTCTTGATCGCTTGCACGTGCACGTCCGGGTTGCTACTGACGGTCCAGTCTCCAAAGACCTTCGGCAATGGCAATTCCGTTTGAGCGCGTTGCTCGATCTGGGCCGGGTCCGGAATGTTCTGGTACCCCTTGAACGCTTTGGGAATGAAGTTCCATAGCTTGGCTGCCGTCTGCGCCTCGCTTTGCTCGCCGACGACCACGAATGCTTCGACCATCACGGGCATTGCGCCTGGATCCTTTCCCGCCGAACGGGCTCCCTTTTCCCATTCCCCCTTGTGCTGCTTCCAGGTCTGCGGGTCGGAGATCAGGCCGTCGCCGTGCTCGCCTGCGAGCTTCATCGCCTTCGGGCCATTCGCAGCCAACAGTAAGGGAATCGATTGAGCCGGTGGATCGTAGAGCTTGCCATCGACCGTGTAATGGGCACCCTTGTGCTGCACGAGCTGACCCGTCCAGAGTTGGCGGATGATCGTGACAGCCTCGATGAGTCGGTCCCAGCGCTCGCGCCATGCGGGCCATTGGCCCGTCGCCGCCTGTTCGTTCAACGCTTCCCCGGACCCGAGTCCGAGGAAAATCCTGCCAGGAGAGAGCAAACTCAAGGTCGCGAAAGCCTGCGCTACGACGGCGGGGTTGTAGCGCAATGTTGGACACGTGACTGCCGGTCCCATCCAGACACGCTGAGTTCGCTGCCCGAGGGCGCCCAACGTCACCCAAGCCTGTCCGGCGTGGCGCTCGTTCGCCTGCCACGGTTGGAAATGATCGCTCGTCGCCAGGACATCGAACCCAGCCTTTTCCGCCGAGGCGCCGTGTCGTATCAATTCGGGTGCGGGAAACTGCTCATGGGCTAGCGTGAATGCGACCATGCCTTTGGACAAGCCACCCGAATGACTCATCGGGCGCGCAGCCGCCGCTGCCGAGTTGCCACCCTGTGCTGCAGCTTCGCTAGCGGCCGGGAGGCCCGCACAGACGGCGGTGACCAGAGCGGACTTCAGCATTTGGCGTCGGGAAGCACCGGCGAAGCCTTCGTCGGCCTGGATCGAATTCAACATTGCGCCACTCCTATATCACCCGTGACAAGACACTCGTGTCCAAAGGAGGTTGCGCCAGACCACGAGGGCCTTGCTGTAGGATGAAGCCGCAATCTTGGTGGGCGAGCGCGCCCCGCCTGACAACGAGTCCTCCTGGCGGACCAAGACACCTCCTGGCGGACTAACAGGCCCTCGGCAGTGATCGCTGGTCAAAATCGGGATTGTCGTTCCAACGGTACTCGCTCGTTGATCGGCAGCAACGAGCTTCAGGAAACAGGGGACGTCAGCGGCCCGTCGCCGCCCGCGCGCCAGGTGGACGGCGGCGCATGTTGGTCCGTGCCCGGGTGTCGCCCGGGAGGACCGGCGGCCTCGTCAGGCGCTGGTCACGTACCGTGCGTCATGCGCCGGCCGCGAGAAAATCTTGCGCACCAACGGTTCGAACGTGGAGAGCGGCTCCCACGCGTAGTTGGGATCGAAGGAACATTGATCCCACTTCTCGCAGAAATCGATGCAGGCCTGGTACCAGGGATGATCGCGGAACTTGTCGCGGGCATTGCGGTTGCCGCCCAGGTGGTGCACGTAGTAATAGTTCTGGAACAAGCCATGCTGCTCGACGATCCAGGTCACTTCCGGGCGCACATAGGGTCGGATGATGCCGGCCGCGATCTCCGTGTGATTGTAAGGCGCGAGTTCGTCGCCGATGTCGTGGACCAATGCCGCCACGACGAGTTCCTCATCCGCGCCGTCGCGCAGCGCCCGGGTGGCAGCCTGCAGCGAATGCTCGAGGCGGCTCACGGGATAGCCCTCGAGGGAATGGTCGAGCTTGCGCAGCGAGGCGAGGATGCTGTCCGGCAGGCCGAGCGCGTACTCGCGCTCGGCCCGGTCCAGCATTTCATAGTCTTCCTTGGTGCCGTCGGCCATGCGACGGAAACTGACGATCTGGCTCATGAGGCGCTCCCGGAGGTCGCGGCATGATTGCGGCGCAGTACACGCCACCGACTGCGCGGACCGTCGATGTCGATGTAACACCCCTGGAGGTGGCGCAGCCCCTCCTGCGGATCGAATCCCGTCCGGCCGTGCAACAAACGGCAGTTGTCGAACATGACGAGGTCGCCGCTGTTCAGCAGGAAACGGATCTCGAATTCGGACGTGCGCAGCAGGTGATCGAACACCCGACGCGCCCGGTAATAGGCGGTGAGCTCTTCCGGCGGCAGCAGCGGCACGAAATCCAATCGCGGGCTGAAATGAATCGTCTTGATCCGGCCGCTCACGTCGAGCTCGATGGGCGGCGCGCTGGCGGTCAGCTCGGTGACGCGGTCACGATATCGAAACCGGACCGGCGTGGTGCTCAATACGTGGAACGCCTCCGGATCGCGCTCCCGCAGCGCCTCGCCCACGGCATAGCCGTCGACCAGCGTCGACAGGCCGCCGGTGGTCTCGTTGGCCAGACAGTGCAGCAGCTGCACCCCCGGAACCGGCGAACGATACGGGTTGTCGGTGTGCGCATCGAGCTTGACCGGGGTATACGCCAGATCCGTGGCGTTCGGCATGGAACGCACGTCGAAGATGGTGCCGAAGTTGGTTTCCCGCGTGAAGCCGAACGCCAGGGCGACCTTGAGCACTTCGTGATTCACGGGCGGCACGCCGCTGAAAATGATGAAGCCATAACGCAGGAAGCGCTCGAGCCAGACGGTCATATCGGCATCGGTCGGGTTCGGTCGCCATTCGGCCCGGGGTAGGTCCGTCAGGGTTCCCGTCCACAATTGACAGGGCGGTGCATCATGCTCGCCGGCCGGTATCGCCGCTTCGGCCAGGATGTCGCCCGCGGCGAAATCAGCCTCATGTCCGTCGCTGAACCGCACATGTAGCTGCCCGGGCCCCGGCTCCGACAAGGCCGAAAACCTAAGGTCCAGATCGAAGTCCGATGGATCCTGCAGTCGCTGGCCGGTCAGCAAGTCCATGCTCTGCGCATCCTGGCAGCGTTCGCGCAGCCACAGCGGGTGGATCCCGAACCGCCGCCCCGCGCCGTCTTCGATCGACAACTGGGTCGGGCCATTGATCTTCAATTTCAGGGAGCTCTGTTCGCTGGCCACTATAAAGTCCTCATCGATAAAACTATTTCGCCGTCTTCACGCGCGTCCAGGTGCGTGTCCGAATGCGTTCCGTCGCCGCCGTCACCTCGGCGGACCGGTACAACCTCTTCTCGACCTCCGGCGTCGGGTACAAGGTCACATCCTCGAGAATACGCGGGTCGACCAAGGAGCGCGAGGCGATATTATCATTACCATAATAAATAGCGTTGGTGATCTCGGCGATCACGTCCGGGCGCAGCAGAAAATTGATGAATTCATGGGCTGCCTGCGGGTGCGGGGCGCCCTCCGGGATCAGAAACGACGAAAATGTCTGGTTGGCGCCCTCCTTCGGCACGGTGAACGCGAGATGGAGCGTGACCCCCACCGCTTGGGCGCGCGCTCTCGACATCGCGTAGTCGCTCGACCACGACATCGCGACGCAAACCTCCTGGTTGGCCAGCCCGTTCATGTACTCGGTCGAATCGAAGGAACGGATGTACGGACGCACCTTCAGCAGCATGGCCTGCGCCGCCTGGAAGTCCTCGGGGCGGGTGGAGTTCGGATCCAGGCCCAGATAGGCCAACGCCAATTGCAGCACATCTTCCGCCGAATCCAGGAACGTGACGCCGCAATCCGCGAACTTCGACACCACCGCCGGATCGAACAACATGGCGAGGCTGTCCACGGGCGCATTCGGCATGCGCGCCTTCACCATGTCGACGTTGTAGGCGAAACCGTTGATCGAGTGCAGATACGGAACGGCATGGGCGTTGCCCGGGTCGTACGCGGCCTGGATGGCGAGGATGCGGGGATCGAGATTCTTCCAATTGGGCAGCTTGGATTTGTCGAGCGGGACATAGACGCCCGCCTTGATTTCGCGGCTGAAAAAGTCGGTCGACGCACTGACGAGGTCGTAGCCCGAACTGCCCGCCATGAGCCGGGCCTCCATGGTCTCCTCGGCGTCGTACACGTCGTAGATCACTTTGATGCCGGTGAGCTTTTCGAACTTCGCGATCGTCTCCGGACCGATGAAATCCGCCCAGTTGTAGATGAAAAGCCGCTTTTCCTCCACCGCCGGCGCGGCGCGGGCCGCGGGGCCCCAGGCCATGCCGCCGGCGACCCATGCGACGAGGGCGCACAGCAGCACGCACACTGTGCGCATCGATCGAATTCGACTCGGGATCATGGGATTAGCTTACCATCGCACACGCCAGGGCGCGCCCACCCGGACATGTTCACGCGCGGTGCCCACCGCATCAGCAATTCAATCGCAGGAATCATGAAAAAAACTCTTGGCTTTACGTATCGCTTCGGCGTCGGCGATCCGACCGGCCCCCGCTCCGGCGAATGGCGCGTGTGGGCGGACCGCGGTAAGAGCGATGTCTACGTCGCCGCAGTCACCATCGCCCAGATGATCAAAGTCAGTCTGCACCCCAGCGGGTCCTGCAATTCCACGTTGACCAGCGATGCGCTGCGAGCCGAACCGTCGGATGCACCCCTGCGCGGCATTCGCGAGCGGGACCTGTGGACCCGCGCCGCCCAGGGTACGTCCGTGCCGCTGCGAATTCGATTCCCCGCCGGCGAGCTTCGCCCCGTCGGCCTCGTGCCCTCAGCCGACACCGTGTGGATACCGAGGCCGGCGCCCGGCCACGCGGTCACGATCGCCTGCCACTTCACACCCGCCGCGGACGAAACCCCCGACCCGGGCGACACCCTCGACTCGGACGACGATGCCTGGCCCGGGCAGAGCGAGGGCAGCCAGCTTCTGATGTCCGCCGCTTTGCAAAACGGCGAGACGTTCTGGGTGACGGCATCCGTAGCGAGCATCCCGAACGGCCTGAACGCGACGATCGCGCAGCAGCGCGAGCGCGCCGCACTGACGGCGAACTCCCGCCTGTTGTTCGGCGAATCTCTCACCGATCACGAACGAGTCCTGACCGACGCCGCGGCGCAGCTCCCGTAATCGGCGAAAAACGGAGACCGGCAGACGCAATAGCCGCGACCATGCACCCCCACTCCCCGGTCTGTTGGATATGCAACCTTCGCACGGTCGACGCCGACCGCGCTGGGCCGCTACCTTTCGTGCAAATCTGTTCCGGCTGCGAGGCCACGACGCAGGGCTATGACGAGTCGTGGCGCCTGCTCTCGAGGTATTTGCGGGACAACTGGCGCGACATCACGACCCGCGGCAGCTTCGACCTGTCGAAGGCGTTCGCCGTCGCCACCGTAGGGGCCGCCGTGAACGTCCAATTGTTCTTCGTCAAAGTGTTGGGCAGCAAACTCGCGGCCGATCGGATCGCCGTCGACCTCGCGCCGTTTGCCTCGGCCCTGCTCACGGCGAAGCCGCACCCCGACGTGAGCCTCCTGGTCGCCGACGCCGGCGTCCCCCAGGGGAAACTGTATTCGTACGATAGCGACGTGAGCGTGCTGCGCGCGGGCGAGGAGGTGCAGAGCGCGCTGTGGATGTATCTGCTCCGCCCGGTCGCCATCAAGATCTGCTATCTCAAGGCGGGCGCACCCGTTCGGGTGCCGACCGACTCACACCCCTGGCATCCAACCCGGCAACGCAAGATCGTCAAGCTCAGCCCCTACAAGGGCGATACTCAACCGCTGGTCGCGCGACGAGATCTGAGGATCTGATCGACGGCGGAACGGGTCGCGTGGAGCGCATCTTCGACGCGGCCCTTGATGTCCGACGCCTTGCCGGCGCCGTCGATGATCGTGGTGTTCTCTGCTCGCTCAGGCCAGCGCAGCCCCGTGAGGCTCGTGCACCGTCCCGTGGGCCAGGACTTCCGCCAGGCTGACATCCAGCAGCGCCACGGCCTCGTCCACGTCCGATTCGGCGATCATCAACGGCGGCATGAACCGCACGGTGCTCTGCCCGCAGGACAACAGAATCAGACCGTTATGGTAGGCGCGGGTGACCAAGGCATCGCACAGCGCCTTGGCGGGGATCTTGCTTTGTCGATTCAGGACCAATTCCATCCCGATCATCAGACCCTTTCCCCGGACCTCCCCGACCACCGCGTGGCGGGACGCGAATTGCTCGAGTTTCGCCATGAAGTACCCGCCCAGCCTGGCCGCGTTGGCGCTGTATTCATGCTCCACCAGATCGAGCGTGGCCAGCGCCGCCGCACAGCACAGCGGATTGCCGCCGTAAGTGTTGCCGTGAGCCCCGCGCGACCATTTCTGCATGATGCTGCGCCTCGCGAGCATCACGCCGATCGGCATGCCCGACCCCAGTCCCTTCGCCAGCGTCACGATGTCCGGCTCCACGCCCCAATGCTGGCAGGCGAACATTTTTCCGGTGCGCCCGATGCCCGACTGCACCTCGTCGAAGATCAACAAGATGCCGTGGCGGTTGCACAGCTCACGCAGTCCGGCGAGAAAGCCATCGGGCGGGATTAGGTAGCCACCCTCGCCCTGAATGGGCTCCACGAGAATGCCCGCGACCTCGTTCGCCGGCACGTTGTTGACGAACAAGACCTCCTCGATGTAACGCAGAACAGCACGCCCCTGGTCCTCGCCCGCGAACAGCGGCCGGTAATTGTTCGGGTACGGAACATGCGTGACGCCGGGCATCACCGGGAACGACCCCTTCTGTTGCGTGTACTTGCTCGAGGTGAACGCCAGCGACCCCATCGTGCGGCCATGGAAGCCGCCGAGAAATCCGAGGAAGCGTCCGCGCCCCGTCGCGTAGCGCGCCAGTTTGAGCGCCGCCTCCACGCTCTCGGTCCCGGACTGAGCGAAGAAGCTCATGACCGGTTCCTCGATCGGCGACAACTCGTTCAGGCGCTCGGCGAGTTTGACCTGCCCTTCGTGCCAGTAGTCGGACGAAATATGCAAAAAGCGATCCGCCGCCTCCTTGATGGCATGCACCACCCGGGGATGACTGTGCCCGGTGCTGCAGACCCCGATGCCGGCCGCAAAATCCAAAAATCGATTGCCATCGACGTCCCACACCTCCGCTCCCCGTCCATGGGACATGACGAACGGATAATCCCGCGGATACGAGGGCGATACCACGAGGGCGTCGCGAGCCAATAACTCGCGCGCCTTTGGTCCCGGCAAATCGGTCTTGATGTGTGTTTTTTTCATCCCTCGATTACGATCCCGCGGATGCCGCCTGTCAATGCGAGGTCCCCGTAGGCCGCCACGGGCCCACCGCCTCTCTGGTACTGTAATGGCCTCGTTTCGAACCGAAGAGAGTTCCATGAGTTTGTGGCGATCATTGATGGCGGTGGCGGTCGGCGGCATGTTGGGCTGCCTCCTGCGCTGGTTTCTCGCGATGGCCATGAACCGGTATTTCCCGACGATTCCGCCCGGCACGCTCGCCGCGAATCTGCTCGGCTGTTACGTCATCGGTCTGGCACTGGCCTTCTTCACGCTCAATCCCGCGCTGCCGATCGAATGGCGCCTGTTCATCACCACCGGTTTCTGCGGCGGACTGACCACGTTCTCCACCTTCTCGGTGGAGGTGGTGCTCATCCTGCAGAGCGGGCGCATGGCCTGGGCGATGGGCGCCATTGCCGTGCACCTGGTCGGCTCCCTGCTGATGACCATGGCCGGCATCGCCACGGTCAACTGGGCGAAAGGCTAGCGCGCAGGGCGCCGACGGCCAGGACGTCCCCGTCCAGGACGCAGCCGTCCACGCCTCGTCCGCACCGCATCATCCTGCGCCACCGCCCGTCGCGCAGCGACGTGTCTCGTCCGCTCCGGCGAGTCCGCCGTGTTACCATCAATTAGCATTCTAACCATTAGAGCTCTTTCTAAATGAGTGACGTCGAAGAGCGTTTCGCGCACGCGTTGCACGGCGCCGCCCGCTCCTGGCGCCAAGCCATCGATCGCCGCCTCAAGTACCTCGGCATGAGCCAGGCCAGTTGGATGACGATAACCGTCGCCGCGAAGGAATCCAGGTCGCTGTCCCAATCGGAACTCGCCGATCGCCTCGGCGTGGAGGGCGCCACCATGGTTGCCATGATCGATCGTCTGGTCAAAGCCGGCTTGGTCCTGCGCGAACCGTCCACCGTCGATCGCCGCATCAAGCATGTGGTGGTGACTGCAGCCGGCCAGGATCTGTATGAGGCGGTGAAGGCCGAAGCCGCCGCGGTCCGCAAGGAACTGCTGGCCGGCATCGACCCGCACAAACTCGAAGCCGCCACCGAGGTGCTGGAAGCATTGAGTGGGTTTGTCACGCTAGTCGTTTGAAATAGTGCTCATGGGGAACTTCAGGCTAAGCGTGAAGATTCCGCTTTGGCCTCGATTAACAGGTGATTCCAGTCGTTGGGTGGTGTGCCCCGATCCAGCATTTTTTGAAAGACTTTATACGCGTCGTCCCCGCTCCCATAAGCGCGCTTCGTATCTTCATCATTGACCCACGCATAGACAATGATGCGTGTTTGCGCGTGATACCGGAAAAATAATCGATACTGCTGAAAGAATTTCGCGCGAAACCAATGTTTGTAAGCGGCTCCCAGCGTCGCTCCTTGCCGATATTCACTGCGGCCAGGATCTTGGGGAATGTCCTGGAAAGCAAGTTTCAAAATGGCCGCCAGCCGTTTGCTGTCGTTCTTGCGACTGTAGCCACTCGGGTCTTTTCTTTTCAGGGTGTCGACCCGGTTGACCAGATCCTCGACTTGGTCGAGAAACAAAGGATGTGCGAAAATCGACCAGCCATTGATGACGAGTGGCGCGGTGGCCGGTGCGCTCATTCGTCGTCTGGAGACAGCGGCGTGTCGAGATCGACGTTAACGTGAGCGACGAGCGTTTGGATACGGCCGACCAGCTCTCGATCAATGCTTTGCAGCCGCTCCGGATGATGGGCCAGATCGCGAGCCATGAATTCCAAGAACTGTCCCAATACAGGGTCTGCTTCTTCGGCCTGCTCGGCGCGCGTCAGGACCACCGAGCCGTCGGGGCGCAGTGCATAGCGAACTTTGTCTCGCTTCGTCAGTTTTAACGCCAGACGAACCGGTTCGGGCACCGTCGTTTGATAGCGATCGGTCAGCGTAGATTCGGCCTCAAACAGCGGAATGGCGGTCACGGCTTTTCTCGGATTACTTAATGAGTCAATGATAATGCAATTGCATTACCTAATCAAATTTGAATATGCTCAGATTTGCGCATGCGTTTGTCGAAAGCGTCGCGAAATTAGAAACCGGCTACGTGATGCACCGGCCACAAACGCAGGTGCGCTCGCGAACCCCGGCAATTCCAGAGCCGTCCACCGTCGATCGCCGGTTGATAATCCCCTCCATCATGGCCGCGACGACCATGCGACGAAACGCCCTTTTTCCGTTAGATATCCGCTTCGCGCAGGCTTGAGTCTGTGTCTGATCTAACTATAATGACCATCGTAACCACAAGGGAGGTGAAGCGATGAACGCGGATACCTGGACGGTCGCTGCAGCCAAAGCCAAGTTCAGCGAAGTGATTGATCGGGCCCAGTCGAAAGGTCCCCAGATCGTTACGCGAAGTGGACGAAAATCCGTTGTCGTCGTCTCTGCGGATGAATGGGAACGCAAGACAAAACGAGTGGGCAATCTCGCGGAATTCTTCGCCAACTCGCCTCTGCGAGGATCTGGAATGCGAGTGAAGCGCTCCAAAGAGGCGCCCCGCAAGGTCAAAATGTGAATTATCTGCTGCGACCGCCCACGTTCGCCAGATGACACTGGCGGCGACCCGCAATGTAGGGGATTTTTCTTCTTCGCTCGAGTCGATCATCAATCCATGGTCTCTAGGTTGACGATTTTATAGTCTTGATGCTTGGCTCGTCCGCCCATATCGCCACCTGGTTGATTGCCGTTCTGGCGGTTGCTGGCGTCATCTCCCGCCCCTGGCAACTGCCGGAAGCCCTCTGGGCGGTTCTGGGGGCCGCCGCGCTGGTCCTGGGCTCGCTCATCACACTGGCGGACGCCGGCAAGGCGGTCGCCAAGGGAACGGACGTCTACCTCTTCCTGACCGGGATGATGCTGCTCGCCGAACTCGCCCGCCACGAAGGCCTGTTCGACTGGCTTGCCGCCTACGCCGTCAAGCACGCACGGGGATCGCCCACCAAGCTGTTCGGTCTGGTCTATCTGGTCGGCACGCTCGTCACGATATTCCTCTCCAACGACGCCACCGCCGTCGTGCTCACGCCCGCCGTCTACGCCGCCGCCAAACGAGCCGGCGCCAAGCCGCTCCCGTATCTGTTCATCTGCGCGTTCATCGCGAACGCCGCCAGCTTCGTGCTGCCGATTTCAAACCCCGCGAACCTCGTGGTCTACGGCAACCACATGCCCTCCTTGGCCACCTGGCTGGTCGAGTTCGGCTTAGCCTCGCTGCTCGCCATCGGCATCACCTTCGCGGTGCTGCGCGTCGCGGTGCGCGCGGACCTCCGGGGCGACATCTCCCGTGACGTCGAACTGCCGACCCTGTCGACGGGAGGCCGCGTCGCCGCCGTCGGCATCGGCGTCACCGCGGTCGTGCTGCTGGTGTCCTCGAGTCTCGACTGGCAACTCGGCCTGCCCACCTTTCTCGCCGGTGTCGGCGCCACCCTGGTGGTCATGATCATGAGCCGTCTCTCGCCGCTCGTGATCATGAAGGACATCTCGTGGAGCGTCCTGCCGCTCGTGGCCGCACTGTTCGTGCTGGTGGAGGCGGTGCAGGGCACGGGCGCCTTCGGACCGCTGATCGCCGCGCTGCCGGCGAGCGTGGCCGCGGCGCCGCACGCCACCGCGCTTGGCGCAGGCGTGCTCGTCGCCCTGCTGTGCAATCTCATGAACAACCTGCCGCTCGGACTCATCGCCGGCACGGTCGCCACCGGCGCGCAATTACCGACACACGTGACGGCGGCGCTGCTGATCGGCGTGGACCTGGGCCCCAATCTATCGGTGACGGGATCGCTCGCGACGATCCTGTGGCTGGTCGCCCTGCGCCGCGACGGCCAGGACGTGAGCGCCTGGAAATTTCTGACGCTCGGCTGCCTCGTGATGCCGCCTGCGCTGCTGGCGGCGCTCGCGAGCTTCGTGTGGATGACGGGTCACTAACGCCGCGATACGGCCACGCCGAGCCTGATGCCGCGCAGCTCCTCAGCGGGGCGTGGGGCCGCGAACGAGCTGAACGAACTCGTGCGGATGGATCTGTCTCGCGAATGCCGCCTTGACCTCGTCCGCGACCAGACCGCAGTCCTTCACTCCCCGTGGTTCCACGCGCGTTTCCGCGGAAATTAGTGCATTGCACAAAGCAACTAACATGGTTACGGGCCAAAGAGCTGCCAGACGGCCGCGCCTTCGGCGCGGCCCTATCCAGGCTCGAACCCGCGACGTTCGGTCAGCGCTGCGCCGCCGGGACCGGCGCCGGCAACGCGAAGTCCTGCGTCCAATACACCAGCGCCGGACTCGACAGATTCACCGCATAGGCGATGCCGATCTCCGTGAATCGAGGCTCCATGATGTTCTCGCAATGGGCAGGACTCTCCAGCCACTCTTGGGTCACTTCGGCCGGCGTCATGGCGCCGGCGGCGATGTTCTCGCCCACCATGAGCACGGGCCCATAGCTCGCCCGCGCCACGCGCGTGGACGGCGAGCTGCCATCGTGACCTTGATGCGCGAACTCCGAGTACTTCGCCATCTCCTGCGAATGCGCGAGCGCGGCCGCGGTCAGCGCCGGGTTGAGCACGAGCGGTCCCGCCGCCGCGAAACTCTTGCTGCCGCAGCGCCGTCCGGTGGCCCGCGCAAGATTCAGCAACGCGAGGATCTGCCGGCTCACCGCCGCCGCGTCGGCGGCGGCCGGCACCACGACGGGCGCTGCCAACACCATCCAGAAATCGCCGCCGCGGCGCTGCACACCCATCTCGGAGAGCTTCGGATCCACGAGTGTTGCGCAATAGTGCGCCGCGAGGACGCGGCTCACGTCGGCATCGCCGGTGACTCCCGACAAATGCACCGCCGAGGATTGCGCGGCGAGGTACCCCGCCGCGGTCAGCGCCGCGTCCAAGGACTGCCCGCTGCTCAGCCATCCCGCCGCCGCATCGAGCCGCGGATTGTCGCGCAGCGGCGCCCGCGCCGACGACCGACAGCCCTGCAGCCGCGCCGCATTCACGACGTCACGCAGATCCGCGCGCGCCACCGCCGGCACGGCGAGCCATGCCATGAGCATCCAGACGAGCGCCTTCACTCGTCGTTGCTGTCGCGGCCCGCACCAGGCAGTATCCCCGGGTTCGGTCCCAACGCGATCGGCTCGCCGGCGCCCACCGCCGGTGACAGCGTGCCCGGCATGTGCCCCGTCAAAGCACCCACCGGCTCCGCCAGCAGCTTGCCCGCCTTGGGCGCGAGCCAGCGCTCCAGGTCGTCGAACACCGTGAACACCGCCGGTACAATGATGAGCGTCAGCAAGGTCGACGTGACCAATCCGCCGATGACCGCGATGGCCATCGGTGAGCGAAAGTCGCTGTCCCCGCCCCAGCCGATGGCCACCGGCAACATGCCGGCCACCATGGCCACGGTGGTCATGACGATGGGACGCGCCCGTTTGTGGCCCGACTCGAGGATCGCCTCCAGGCGCGGTTTGCCCGCACGCATCTCCTCGATGGCGAAGTCCACCAACAGGATGGAATTCTTGGCCACGATGCCCATGAGCATCAAGAAACCGATGACCACCGCGATCGAGAAGGGTTTGTTGGCGATCAGCAGCGCGAGCGCCGCGCCGCCCAGGGACAAGGGCAGCGCCGAGAGGATGGTGATGGGCTGGAACAATCTTGCGAACAGCAGCACCAGCACCGCCAGCACCATCAGCACACCGGCGCCGATGGCGAGCGCGAAGTTCTGCATCATTTCCTGGAAGTACTCGGTGTTGCCGGTCTTGACCAGGTGCACGCCCGCGGGTAGATGCGACATCGACGGCAGCGCGTAGATTTTCTCGGTGGCGGTCCCCAGCTCCACACCCGGGCTCAGGTCCGCCTCGATGAACACGCGGCGACTTTGGTTGTAGCGGCGCACCGCCGACGGCCCCTGGCCGAAGCTCAAGTCCGCCACCGACTTGAGCGGCACCGCCGCGCCCGACGCCGTCGGTACCGGCAGATTTTCCAGCGTCGACAGGTCGCGACGCGAGCTTTCGAGCAAGCTCACGCGGATCGGGATCTGGCGGTCGACCAGCGAGAACTTCGCGGCATTCTGCGGCAGATCGCCCAGGGTCGCGATGCGAATGGTCTGGCTGATGCTCTGCACGCTCACGCCCATCTGCGCGGCCATGTCGAGCCGCGGCGTCACGACGATCTCCGGCCGCGGCAGATCGCCGCGGATGCGCGGGTCGCGAATCTCGTTCAATCCCTTCATCTCGGCGATGACCTGGTGCCCGGTATTCTCCAGCAACGGCGGATCGTCCGCGGTCAGGTAGAACGAGAGGTCGCGATCGCCGCCGTTGGAGAAATTCAGATGGCCGTCCGGCACCTGATTGAGAATGGGCATCATGGCCTGTTCCCACTGCTTCTGGCTCATCTTGCGCTCGGTCCGCGGCAGGAGGGAGATGTAGAGGTTGCCGGTGCGGATATCACCGTTATCGCCGCCCACGAACTCGATCACGTTGATAACTTCCGGCGACTTGCGCAGCACCGCCGCGGCATTGGCCGACACCCGCGAGGTGTCTTCGAGCGTGCCGCCCGGGGGCACCTCGAGCGACAGCTGCGAATTGGCGAAATCTTCGGGAGGGACGAACGATTGCGGCACCACGGTCAAGGCGGCGATCGACAGCACGAAGAACACCGCGCCGCCGGCGATGGTCTTCCAGCGATTGGCCACGCACCATCTGAGCAACACCATGTAGCGCGTCATGATGGGACCATCGCCATGGTCGGGCGACAACAAGATATCCCGGCGCAATGAGAACGCCGCCAGCACCGGCGTGATCAACCGCGCCACCAACAGCGAGATGAACACCGCGACGGCGACGGTCAAACCGAATTGACGGAAGTACTGGCCCGTGACGCCGCCCATGAAACTCACCGGCAGAAAGACCGCGATGATGGTGGCGGAGGTCGCGACCACCGCGAGGCCGATCTCATCGGAGGCGTCGAGCGCCGCCTGATAGCCGCTCTTGCCCATGCGCATGTGGCGCACGATGTTTTCGATCTCGACGATGGCATCGTCCACCAGCACGCCCGCCACCAGGGACAGCGCGAGCAGCGAGATCTGGTTGAGCGTGAAGTCCATCCATTCCATGAAGGCGAAGGTCGGCACGGCGGACAGGGGAATGGCCAGCGCCGAAATGACGGTGGCGCGCCAGTTGCGCAGGAAGAACCAGACCACCACCACCGCCAGAATGGAGCCCTCGATCAGCGACTCGAGCGAGGAATGATAGGTGCGCAAGGTGTGATCGACGGTGGTCTCGATGAGCGTCAGGGTGACGCCGGGCGTTTCCTTCCGGATCTTGTCGAGCTCCGCCCCGGCGCCGCTGAACACGCTCACGTCCGACGCACCCTTGGCCTTGTAGATGCCGAACGCCGTCGCCGGCCGGCCGTTGAATCGGGCGAGGCTGCGCACCTCCTCGACGCCATCGTGCACGTCGGCGATCTCGCGCAGGCGGAACACGCGTCCCCCTCGTGCGATGATCTGCGTGTCCGCCAGGGCGTTGGCAGTCTTCGCGCCGCCCAACACCCGGATCGCCTGCTCGCCGCCGCCCACCTGGGCGCGGCCGCCCGCCGCATCGAGATTGAGCTCGCGCAGTTGCTCGTTGACCTCGTAGGCCGTCAATCCCAGCGCCTGCAGACGCGCCGGATCCAGCTCCACCCGGATCTCGCGGCTGACGCCGCCGCTGCGCGACACCTGCGCGACGCCCGGCACCTGCAACAACCGCTTGGTCACGGTGTTGTCGATGAACCAGCTCAGTTCCTGCGGCGTGAGCGAGGTGGTGGTCACCGCGTAATAGGCGATCGCGCCGCCATCGACGTTCACCCGCTGCACCAGCGGCTCCATGATGCCCTGGGGCAGGTCGTTGCGCACCTTCGCCACCGCATCGCGCACGTCCGTGACCGCGCGGTCGATGGGCGTGCCGATCTGGAATTCCAGGAAGATGTTGACCGAGCCCTCGACGATCAACGTGCTGATGTTGCGCACGTTGCCGATGCTCGAGATCGACCCTTCCACTTTCTGGGCGATCTGCGTTTCCATTTCCGAGGGCGCCGCGCCCGGCTGCTCGATGGTGACGTTGACGAGCGGAAACGAGATGTCGGGACTCAAGTTGATCGGCAGTCGAATGAAGGCGACCACCCCCAGGAAGAACAACACCACGAACATCACGATGGGCGTGATGGGATGCCGGATGGCCCAGGCTGAAATATTGTTCATCGATGTCACGCTCCCGCGTCTTTCACCACCGGATTGACCACCTCGCCTTCCTGCAGGAAGGCGCCTGCGGTGGCCACCACCGCCTCCTTGTTCTTGACGCCGTCCGAGATGGTCACGCCGTTGCCGGCGATGCCGGAGACATGCACCGCGCGGCGCTCCAGCTTGTTCTGCGCGCTCACGATCAACACATAGGTGCCCCGATCATCCGTGAGGACGGCTGTCTGCGGCAGCACGGTGCGCTCGGCATTGCTCACCGTCACCTCGGCGCGCGCGAAGGCGCCCGGCCGCAGGTTAGGATCCGGCTTCAAGGCCACCCGCACCGTCCCCAAGCGGGTCTGCGGATCGATGACCGCGCCCAGCAAACGTACCGTGCCGGGATACGTACCCGACGTCCCCGTCAATTTGACCGACGCTTCCTGGCCGAGCTTCAGCAAGGGCAGATCCTGCTCCGCCACCTGGCCGCGCAGTTCCACCTCGCCGTTCTCCGACAAGCGGAACAACGCATCGCCGCCCGGTGACACCGTCTGCCCGACTTCCACATTGCGGGTCAAGATCACGCCGTCCACGGGCGCCCGGATCTCGGCGCGCGCCAGCTTGGCCTGGCCCTCCGCCAACATGGCCGCCGCCACCTTGACCTTGGCCGCCGCCGTCACCGCCGTCGACTTGCGTCGTTGCGTCTCCTCCGCCGACAGGGCCCCCGACGCGCCCACGGCGATCGCCCGATGGTATTCGGCGTCGGCGAGTTCGGCCTCGGCGCGCGACTGCTCCAACGCCGCTTCGAGATTGGTCACCTGCGGTTCCAGCACCGCGACGTTGAGGCGGGCCAACACCTGGCCTTTCTTGACGCGATCGCCGGCCTCGACGTAGAGCGCCGCCACCCGGCCGGCGTCGCCTTCTACGCCGATGGGCATGTCGTAACGCGCCGAAATCGTGCCGATGATCTCGACGGTGGTGGGCACGGTGCTGAGGCCTACCTGGGTGACCGACACCGTCGGCACGGCCACTTTGTTGGTCACCTGTTTCTTGGCGGCCAGGGCTTGCGTCAGGCGCACGGCGAGCACGGCCACGAGGGCGAGGCCGACCGCCGCGAGCACCCAGCCGCCGCGGCGCACCAGCCAGGGCTCGGCCTTGGGCGATGAATCATTCAGCAACATTGTCCGGCGCCCCCAACATTCACGTCCCTTGATCTAGCCGCAACTGCCCACCGCTGGCAATCCTGCCAGCCGTATCAACTACTCGGCAACTTTATCGATGACGAGATCTCGCGCCCCATCCTTGCCGACATCATAGGTAAGTTCGCCGTACAAATCGCCTGCCGCAGGCAAGGGTTGCCCGCTGAACGACACGCGCGCGGTGATCGATACGGGATGGCCGCTCACCAAGACCCGGCCGGGGATCATGGAGTCCCCCGCCGATAAGTGGATTTGAGTCCCGATCGCCGCGCTGGTCAAGCGCTTGGCAGCCAACGGCGGCCCCCGGCCGCCCGGCTCACGCGCGAACACGAATAACGGCGCCTCCCCCGTCAGATGCGACTTCAGCGCCGGCGCGATGCGGATGTTGACCGTGACCTGGGCTGCCGGATCCGGCGCGCCCGCGGCGCCGCCCGCGCCAGCACCCCCAGCGCCGGCAGCCCCAGCGCCGGCAGCGGCCCCAGGACCCGCGCCCGCGGCGGCGCCCATCATGCCCGCCGCCCCGGCGCTCGCGCCCCCCGGCGTCTCGGGCCCCAGTTCGGCGATCCGCTCGTCCAGCATCTTCTCGACCTGTTCCGGCGGATGCATGTCCTTCAAGGCCTGCCAGCGCGCGCGCGCGACCGCGTTGTCGCCGCGCGCAGCCGCCGCAAATCCCGAATACAGCAGCGCCTTCGGGTTGCTCGGCGCGAGCTTCAACGCCTGCTCGAACAGCGCCGCGGCCGGCGGCGTAATGTTTCCGCCGGCGCGCAACGACATCGCTTCGCCCAGCCCCAGCGCCGCATCCGGGTTGTTGGCATCCAGCCGATGCGCATGGTCATACGCGACGATCGCCTCGTCGAGCTTCTCCAGGGCGATGTCCGAGCGACCCAGCATCAGCCATCCCGTCACATCGTTCGGCTCGTCGCGCAGGTGCGCCTCGAGCTTCGCGACCATCGCCAGGACGTCGGGACTCTGGGCCATCGTTGCGGGCGGATGCCAGTTCCAGTTGGACCAGAGCGGGTAGAGACCGGCGGCGGCGCCCACCACGAACACCGCGGCAACCGCACCGATCACCCGGCTCTGCCGGTCCCGCAGCAACGGCACGGCCACGGCGGCCGCGGCAAGCGCAGCCATGACGGCTGCGACGAGGAGAAAAATATTCATGAATTAAAGGGGTCCTGGCGTGGGCTCATCGTCGAGCGGCATGCGCGAACGCTGGCGCACGACGCGGACGATGATGCCGGCGCCCAACAGCAACATGATGAATGGCGCGCCCCAGATCAACAGCGTCTTGGCATTGAGCGGCGGATTGAAACGGACGAAGTCGCCATAGCGATCCGTCATGAAATCGAATATTTCGTCGTCGCTCCGGCCCGCGACCAACATTTCGCGAACCTGCCGCCGCAAATCGGCCGCGAGTTCCACGTTCGAGTCCGCGATGGACTCGTTCTGGCACACCAAGCACCGCAGATCCTTCGCGATGTGCTCGAAGCGCGTCTGCAAGACCGGGTCCACGAGCTGCCCGTTCGCATCCAGCGGCTCGGCGCCGAGGGCGACGCCCGAGACCACCAACGCGGCCGTCGCGAACACGGCGCAGAGGGCGCGCGTCGTCCTCATGCGCCGCTCCGGCGGGCCGCGGCGATCCGCGGCAGGAACTCGCGCTGCCAGACGGCCTCGGTCATGGGGGAAATGAATTTGAAGATCACCTTGCCGTTGCCGTCGACCAGAAACGTCTCGGGCGCGCCATACACGCCCCAGTTGATGGCGGTGCGGCCGTCGCTGTCGAAGGCCACGGCGGTGTACGGATTGCCCAACTCCTCCAACCATTCCTTGGCCAGCGGCTGCTTGTCCATGTAGACCAGGCCGATGATGGGGACGACCTTTTCATGGGCGATCTGCAACAGCGCCGGATGCTCCTGGCGGCAGGCTTCGCACCAGGTGCCCCAGACATTCAGGACGTAGACATCGCCCTTCAAGCTCGCATTGCTGACGGTACGGCTCGGATCGAGCACGTCCGTGAGCGCGAACGTCGGCGCCGGCTTGCCGATCAGCGGCGACGGCAGCGCGTGGATATCCCGGCTCGGGTTCAAGCCAAAGGCGAACAGGACCGCGAGCGCGACGAAGGCTCCGAATGGCAGGAGGAACTTCCACATCACATTGATCCGAGCGACGGCTCCGGGTTCGGGGGTGTCGCGGCTAAATCGCGGGCCGCCACCGGCACCTTGGACCGATACCGGCGGTCGGTGGCCGCGATGAACCCGCCGAGCGCCATCACGAACGCGCCCAGCCAGATATAGCGCACCAGCGGCTTGTACTGAATGCGCATGCTCCACGCACCGTCGCCCAAGGAATTGCCCATGGCGACGAACAAGTCGCGGGACCAGCTGACCGAAATCGCGGCCTGGCTGTTGTCGGTTTGCTGCACCCAGAAGTGGCGTTTCTGCGGCTTCAAGATCGCGACCGGCCTGCCGCCGCGGGTCACCTCGACCAGCGCCTGGACCGCATCGTAGTTCGGCCCCTTCACGTCGACGGCGTCGACGAAGTGAAAGTCGTAGCCGGCGATGACGAAGCTCTCGCCGGGCTTGAGCGCCACGTCCTTCTCGATCTTGTAGCTCTCGACGCCGCTGGCGCCGATCGCGAACATGCCGACGCCCAGGTGCGCGATCGCCATGCCGAGCATGGCGGCCGTGATCTGCTGCTTGTTCCGCCAGCGGCTCAAGGGATCGAGCACGGAGGAGAAGATGATCCAGAATCCGAAGGTGAATCCGAGCAGACCCACCCAATGGAAGGTGCCGAAGAACAGCCCCTGGATCGCCACCGACAAGATCGCCGCGACGGCGAGCAGCCACCACAAGGGCTTCGCCGTGACCGTCAGCTTGCCGCGACGCCAGGCCGAATGCATGCCGATCGCGAGGAACACCATCAGCGGCAGCACCGGCACGAGGAACATCACCGCGAACACCGGCGGACCCACCGAGATCTTGCCGATGCCGAGCAACTCGTACACCAGGGGCGAGAGCGTGCCCCACAGCACCAGGAATGCCACGCTCACCAGGATCACGTTGTTCACGAGGAGAAAGAACTCGCGCGAGAAGAGCTCGAATCCACCCTGGACGTAGAGCTTCGGCGCGCGCCATGCGTACAGGGTCAACGACCCGCCGATGGTCAGGACCAGGAACGCGAGGATGTAGAGGCCGCGGGTCGGGTCGGTGGCGAACGAGTGCACCGACACCAGCACGCCCGAGCGCACCAGAAACGTGCCGACCAAGCTCAACGAAAACGCGAAGATCGCGAGCAGCAAGGTCCAGCTTTTGAAGATGCCGCGCTTCTCGGTCACGCTCAGGGAATGGATCAACGCGGTGCCCACCAGCCAGGGCATGAACGACGCGTTCTCCACCGGATCCCAGAACCACCAGCCGCCCCAGCCCAACTCGTAGTACGCCCACCAGCTGCCGAGCGCGATGCCGATCGTCTGGAACATCCAGGCGAAAATGGTCCATGGCCGGGTCCACTTCGCCCAGGTCTGGTCGAGCCGGCCTTCCAGCATCGCCGCGATCGCGAAGGCGAAGGCCACCGAGAAGCCGACGTAGCCCGTGTACAGCATGGGCGGATGGATCGCGAGCGCGAAGTCCTGCAGCACGGGATTCAAATCGGTGCCGTCGGTGGCCGCCGGGATCAGGCGCTGAAACGGATTCGAGGTCCACAGCGTGAAGAGCATGAAGCCGCTGCTCACCAACCCCATCACGCCGAGCACGCGGCTCGAGAAACTCATCGGCAGCTGGCGGCTGAACGCGGCCACGGCCACGCTCCAGATCGACAGGATCAAAATCCACAGCAGCAGCGAACCCTCATGGGCTCCCCACAACGCCGCGACCTTGTAAAAGAGCGGCAGATGCGAGTTGGAATTGCGCGCGACGTAGAGCACCGAGAAATCGTCGTGCACGAAGGCATAGGACAGGCAGATGAAGGCCATCGCCACGAACACGAACTGACCGGTGACCGCCGGGCGCGCCACCGACATCCACACCGGCTTGCCGCGCCACGCGCCGGCCAGACCGAAGAAGGCCTGGGACAGGCTCAGGACGAATGCGAGGATCAGCGCAAATATGCCGAGTTCCGGTGCCATAACTACCTCGTTCCTTCAACCACTGGGGCCGCTCTTGGGCGGATTGGCGTTGGCTGACGCCTTGTTCTTCAGTGACGCGGCCACCTCGGGCGGCATGTATTTCTCATCATGCTTGGCCAGCACCTCGTCCGCCACGAACGCACCGTCGGCGCCCATGGTTCCATGCGCGATGATACCCTGGCCTTCGCGGAATAGATCCGGCAACACGCCGGTATACTCCACCGGCACCTCGTGGGCGAAATCGGTCAGCACGAACTTGACCTCGAGATCACCGGGCTTGCGCGTGACGCTGCCCTTGACCACCATGCCGCCCACCCGGAAGCGCTTGTCGACCGGCGCCTTGCCGGCGGCGATCTGGCTCGGATCCAGATAAAAGGTGACGTTGTCGCGCGACGCCATGATCGCCAGCGCCACGGAGGCCGTGACCCCGCCCAGGATGCCGAGGACCACGTAGAGTCGTTTGCGTCGGGGGGTCATACAGATACGCTCCGGGTGATCATCGTTCGCTCTCGGCCATCGCCATGACGCGCACACTGCGCCGCCGGGCTGCGGCGAGGAAACGCCGGGCCGCCCACAGATTCCACGACAAGACGGCCAAGGCGGCGCCGAAGCACGGCCAGACGAAGCGGGCATATCCGCCCATGGACCAAAACCCATCTCGTATCATGATTTGACTGCCTCCCGCACCCACGCGGCCTGGCGCTCCCGAACAAGCACCTCGCCGCGCAAGCGTATACACAGCACCGCCCCGTAGAACAACATGAATCCGACGAACATGGACAACAAAGGCCATAACATGCTGCCGGCGATGGACGGTTTGCCTAGTTTAGCAACCGTGGCCCCCTGATGCAGGGAGTTCCACCAAACAACTGAATAATGAATGATGGGCACGTTGACCACGCCCACCACGGACAGCAGCGCCGCCGCCCGATCGCCGCGTGCCGGATCGTCGAAGGCCGGTCGCAGCGACATGATGCCGACGTAGAGGAACAGGAGGATCAATTCCGACGTCAAGCGTGGGTCCCACGCCCAATAGGTGCCCCACATGGGTCGACCCCACAAGGAACCGGTCACCAGCGCCAGCAGCGTGAACGAGGCGCCGATGGGCGCCGTCGCCGCGGCCACGGCGTGTCCCACTTTGATGCGCCAGATGAGCGCCACCGCGCCGGCCGCCGCCATGATGGTGTAACAAAATGTGGACAGCCAGGCCGCCGGCACATGCACGTAAATGATGCGAAAGGCATCGCCCTGCTGATAATCCGGCGGCGCGAATGCCAGGCCGTCGATGACGCCATACCCGATCGTGAGGGCCGCCAGCCCCAAGAACCACGGCGTCAGGGTCGCCGCGACGCGATACACGAAGGGCGGTGATGCCAGGCGATAGAACCATGTCCACATAATGTTCGTTACTCGAGCGTGATGCGCAGCGCCGCCGTTGCCGCAAACGGCGCCAGTGTGCACGTCAGCACGCACAGCGCCCCCAGCCAATACAGCGCGCCCGCCGCGCTCGTTCCCGAGATCGCCCGGTCCGTGGCCCCCGCGCCGAAGATCAGCAGCGGCATGGCCAGCGGCAGCACGATGAGCGACAACAGCACGTTGCCGCGTTTCAACCCCACGGTGAGCGCAGCCCCGATGGCGCCCAACCAGCTCAAGGTGAGGGTACCGAGCGCCAGACTCACCATCATGGTACCGAACGCCGACGCCGGAATCGCGAGCGCCGTGCCGACCACCGGGGAGATCACCACCAGGGCCGCCCCGCTCACCAGCCAATGGGCCACCGCTTTGCCCGCCACGATCACCGTCAGGCTCTGACCGGACAGCGCCATTTGCTCCAAAGTTCCGTCGTCCGCGTCACTCTTGAACAACGACTCGAGCGACAGCAGCGACGATAGCAGCGCAGCAACCCAAAGCACACCCGGCGCCATCTCCCGCAGCAAAGACAGCTGCACGCTCAAGCCCAGCGGAAACAAGGTGGTGACGATCAAGAAGAATACCAGCGGCTGCAACAGCTGATCCGGCCGCCTGAAGCTCAGCAGCAGCTCGCGCCGCAATAATATCGAGATCCCGTGCAGCGGTCCGGTCATGCGAGGCTCAAATGGCGGGTGTTGGCCGACAAATTGAGGTCATGATGAGCCACCACCAGCGCCGCGCCGCCCGCGGCGACATGGTCTTCCAGCAGCGTCGACATCAGCGCCGCGCCGGCCGCGTCGAGATTGGTAAACGGCTCGTCGAGCAGCCACAACGACGCCCGATAGGCCAACACCCGCGCCATCGCCACGCGGCGCCGTTGGCCCGCCGACAGCACGCGGGCCGGCAGATCCGCACACTGCGCGACGCCCGTGCGCTCCAGACTGGCCCCCAGCTCGCTCAAGCTGACCGGGCGTTTCAGCCCGACCAGGAACCGCAAGTTCTCGAGCGCCGTCAGATCGCTCTTGAGCGCCGGCTCGTGCGAGGCGTAGGCCAGGGCCGCTTGATACTCGCTCCGCGCCGCCAATATCGACGCGCCCCGCCAGTGCACGGCGCCCTGCTCCGGTCGCAACAAGCCCGCGACCACCCGCAGCAATGTGGTCTTGCCAGCGCCGTTTGCCCCCGACACATGCAGCAGCTCGCCCGGCCCAACCGTCAGACTCACGCCTTTGAGGACGTGACGGTCACCGCGCCAAACATGGACTTTTTCGACGGCGAGACCGTCAATACCTGTATTCATCAGGGTGCGATAGTAGCAAAATCAATAAGTTGACGATACGTTGCTTTGCACCCCGCAGCCCCCCGAGGCCGAAGACCGTGTAGGATGATCGCCGACACGAAGACCACTAGGTGCTCGGAGGACGATCGAAGCATGATCCGCAACGTATTTACCGCGGCCGTCGCCCCTGCAATACGCTTTTTCCGTGTGGTACCGCACAGAGCAGCCCCGGCCCGCCTGCCACGCTAACTTATGGCCAATTACGACACGATTCTATGGATGGCATTCAAGCAGATGACGCGCAAAACCTCGTCCGCCGAGAATTTCATGTCGATGCTCACGCCGGAGCTGAAACGCTGGTTCGTGGCGCGCCGCCAGGAACAGGTCTTCGACAATCAAAGCGTCGGAATTCCCGCGAACGATGCGGCTTACGGCGTGTGCGCCAAGGCAAAGGTCACCAAGACAAAGGTCGCGAAGTCATCGACTCGACCAGCGCAACGCCGTCGCCCGCGTTCCGACAGACGCCTCAACTACTGATGCGCCCCCGCGGGGCGCATCCTTCAAGCTCATCTTTCCCAGTGACCCGGCGCTCGATGCCAATGCGGTCCCTGCTGTACCCAATGATCCGGCGCCCAATGGTAACCGCGACGCTCGCTGCGATAGCGCCCGCCGATCCAGACATGTTGATTGTGCCGATAATCCCAATAGCCGGGTGCCCAGACGTATCCGACGCGGGGCGGCGGTATGACTTCGACCCGCGGCTCGGGCGGCGCGATGTCGATATTGATGCCGATGCCGGCGGATGCCATGGTGGGAACCACCGCTGCACCCGCGAGGCACAGACTCATCAACAGCGTTTTCGCAGAACTTCTCATGCACAACTCCTTGACCATACTGAGGTGAACGTACCGGGCCATGGTCGGTTGACCGACCTCGGATGTCTGTAGGACGACGCCCCGCCCGGGGCAGATTCCGGCGACAGCGTCGTAATGTGTGACGCGCCGCTCAAGGTCGCCTACAGGGGCTGCACGGCCGGCGTCGGCGGCGCCGCGAACGGCGTGATGGCTTCCGCGGTCAAGGTGGGTAGGGTGCGAACGTTGCGGATGACGGGCAGGCGGCGCGCCACGAGGAAGAGCAGCAACGCCGTGCAACCGGCGAACGCCAATGCCGCCCGCAGCCCCAGATGCTCGCCGAGCCACCCTCCCGCCAGCGCCCCGGGTCCGGCCGGCAGCAGGATCAACCAGCGCATGGTGCTCGTCATGCGTCCCAGCATCGGTGCCGGCGTCACGGATTGTCGCAGTGACAAGAAGTTGATGAAGATGAAGACCGCGCCCACGCCAAACGACACGAGCATGACCACGTACGCCGCGACGCCTAAGGCATTGAGCGGCGCCACCGACAGCACCAGCCAACCCGCCCCGCTCACCGCGAAGCCCAGCACCAGCGTCGGGCCATTCCCAAAACGGCGGACGACCCGAAATCCCACCGCACTGGCGAGCACGGTTCCCACGCCCAAGCCCACGTAACTTAAGCCGACGCCCCGCTCCGTCAATCCCAGTTGGCGCGTCGCGAACAGAATCTGCACCACCATCGCGGCCTGGTTGCACATCTGCCAGATGCCGACGCAAATCGCCATCGTGAGCAACAACCGGTGTTCGCGCACGAACTTCAATCCCGCGCGCATCGCGGGCCAGAACGGTGCATTGCGCAGGCTCGGAGTCTCCTTGACCGGCACCCCGCGCAGTATCGAGGCCGAGAGGAGCAGCAACACCACGTTGGCCAGCAGCGCCGCCGGCGCCCCCAGCAACTTGATGAGCGCACCCGCCGCCCCCGGCCCCGTCACCTCGGCGGTCGATGTGGCGAGGGCATTCTTGGCGTGGGCTTCGACCAAACGCGAGCGCGGCACGATCTGCGTGAGCACGATCTGGGCCGCGCTGCCCGCCGTCGTGTTGACCGAGCCGATGACGAACCCGACGAAGTAGAGCCACGACATCGACAGCCAGCCCAGCCACCACGCCAGCGGCACGGTGGCGACGGTGGTGGCGATCGCCAGTTCGCCGATCACATACACGGGAAGCTTGCGCACCCGATCCAACCACACCCCGGTGGGCAGCGAGAACAGCACGAAGGGCGCGATCTCCATCGCGGTCAGCAACCCCATTTGCGTGGGAGACGCATGCAAAAGCACCGCCGCCGACAGCGGCAGGGCCAGCAAGGTGACCTGGCCGCCGAACGACGAAATCAAAATGGAGGTCCACAGCCGGCGGTAGGTGGCGTCCCTCAGCAAATCCGAGGGAGCGAGCGCAAAGCGCGAAAAAAAGCGGGGACGTAACACAACCAATTAATTATACGACGTTTGACCATGGGCTTGCCACCGAGCGGCACGCACCGACGGTGATCAGGCTCAGCGGTTCAACCAGTACCGGGTCCCGAGCTCGGCGAGGAACGCCTCGGCGCCGGCTCCCCGCAGCAATGCCAGGGTGGACAGCAACCCCGCCTCCGTGCAGCTGCTGGCCGCGACCGTGACGGAACGCGGCGAGTTGGGCACGGGCCAGCCGGTGCGCGGATCCAGGATGTGGCCGTAGCGTGTCCCGTTCTTCAACAGATAGCGATGCGAGTCGCCGCTGGTCGCGAGCGCGCCCAGCTCCAGTTCGAGCACCGTCCCGGCCGCGTGATCCGAGTCCGGTCGTTCGACGCCGACGTTCCATGCGCCCGACGGCGGCGCCCGGCTCGCGCGCAGGTCTCCGCCGAAATTGATGAGGAACGGAATGTTCCAGCGCGCGGCCACCAGCGAGTAGGCGCAGTCGACCGCATATTCCTTGCCGATGCCGCCGAAATCCAACTCCATGCCGGGTTGGAGCGTGAGCACGGGCGACTTCCATTGCAGCTTGCCGAAACCCACGAAGGGCAGCAGATCCGCGATGGCGGCGTCATCCGGCAGTCGGTCCGAGCCGTCGAACCGCCACGCGCGGCGCAAGACCCCCGAGGTGATGTCGAACATGCCGTCGCTCACCTCGAAGCAATGCTCGGCAAAATCCAGCAGAGCCGCCGTCTCGGCGTCGATGACCAGCGGTGCGCCCCGATGGCGATGAATCCAGGACACGACGCTATCGTCGCGGTAGCGGCTGTACTTCGTTTCCACGCGCCACGCCTCGTGCGCGACCAGCGCGCCGATCTGCCTGGCGTCGGCGCGATTGGCCGCCGGCAGGAGAACCTCGCACGGAGAGGCCATCGCCTGGAAGCACACCGCCAGGAGTCCCTCCCCGCGTGCTTCGATCGACAAGGGCCTCTCCAGCGGCGCCGCGGAGTTTGCCGTCACATTCACCGGTCCGTTTTAGAAACGCCACCCGAATTGCACCAACACCGCCTTCAGGCCAGGATACAGGTCGAGACCCTGGAGGGAGCTCAGCGCCGTCGACGGATTATTGCGTATCTGTTCGTAGTATTCGAGCCGCACATTGAACTCGGAACTGGCGAAGGGCCCCAGATTGTCGACTTTCTGCGCGTACTTGATGCCGTAGGTCAGCGCGTGAAAGGCGCCGAGGCGCTCGTCGGACGACTCGTATCCGCCCGCGCCAGCCGCTGTGCCAACGATCCACGGCGTGTAGAAATCGGCCGCCGTCTGCCGATAATAGCGCACCGTGGGCTCGATATAGCGCCCGCCGTCCGCCATGTTGAAACGCACGTGAAGCTGCGCGGTGTCGGAGCGAACGCCCCAATCGTCGGTCATGTAGCGCAGCGACAGCGCGGCCGACTCCTGAGCGATCGCCACGCGATTCTCCCAATAGGCGCTCTTCCGGGTCCGCTGGTCCGGTCTGCTCTCGTATCGATAGCCCGTGGTGGCGCCCGTGCTGTCGAGCACCGACGTGAATTTATACGGATCGTTGAGGTAGCCGTGGAACCGGTCAACCGAGAGGTTGAACTCCGAGAGCCACTCGCGGGTGAGCACCTGGGTCACGCCCAACAAAACGCCGACGCCGTCCTTGGTCTTGTCGCCGGTCTTCAAAACCGCCGCATAATCACTGCCGGCCTGCGGCGCACCACCGATGGGCTTGATCGAGTCGAACTCGTTGTACACGCCGCCCGACACGGTCGTGTTCTTGTCGTTGAAATCGTGGGCGAGGGACGCATTCAACGTCACCGAGTAGAAGTCGTCCTCCCCCGAGACCTTGGCGCCCACGCTCATCTGAGTGACGCGGGTGAGCGGCATGCTCCAGTTCGCGGCCACCGCGACGCGCGTGTCCGAGTAGTTCGGATCGGCGGGGAGCTCTCCGGGAGCCGTGGTGTACCGATGCTGGGGTTTGCCGGACGGCGAGGAAAAGGTTTGGATGCCATGGCTGGGCAATGCGCCGTTCGGGCTGCTGCCCGACAAGCTGTCGAACGTGAAATCCAGATTGAGCGCATCGCCGTTCGCAAACGTCTTGGCGACGTTGACGATGGGCTCGACGGCCTGGATGCGACCGTCCTCATGATAGTAGGCCAGCGCCGAGTCGACCGACACATTCTGCACGAGGTCGTTGACCACCCCGGTCACGTCGGCCGCATGGCTGCGAGCGCCGCCGGCGCTCAGCAGAGCGCAACTCGCCGCCATCAACCGACGCCGCACCGGCGAAATGGCGGATGGTGGGGCAGCCCTCGCTGCGGCAGCCGTTGCTGCGGCAGCCGTTGCTGCGGCGGCCGGGGTATCGAGGCGCGTCAATTGCATCCGCAGCCTCCGCCGGCGAAGGAGCGTCCGCCCGACGAGGCTTCCTTGCTGAAGTACAGGTGGTCGTCGATGGCAGAGTCGAGAGGACTGCCGTCCAGTTGCATGTCATCGCGCGCCAGCACATCGCGCTGCCACGGCTTGACGCCCACCGATGCGCAGCCCGCCATGGCACCCACGGTTCCCAGCAGCACCACCCATCCCAATCGTTTCAGTCGCATCGCTCCCACCCCCGATTATTTCTCAGCCAATATCTGCCGAAGTTGAGCCTCGTAGGTCGCCGCATCCACGGGCCTGAATCCAATGTGCGTGAATCGCGTCACCCCGTGGCGGTCGATGATCACGCTGGCCGGCAGTCCCTTGACATTGAACGCCTCCGCCGCGTGGCCCTGGGGATCGAAGCGCACGTCGAAATCCGGATGCCACTTCTCGAGAAAGCGATCCGCGGCGCTGCGCTGCTGGTCGAGGTTCACCGCCACCACGGTCAAACCCTCGCGCTCGTAGGTCTGCTTCATCGTCTGCATCCACGGAAAGGATTGACGGCACGGCGCACACCACGATGCCCAGAAATCCAGATACACCACCCGTCCGCGGTAGTCGGCGAGATCGATCGATGCCGACCCGGGAGCGCCGGCCTGTGCCGCTCCGCCCACCATCACGAGGATGCCGATCCGAACCCATCGCTGCCATTTCATTCACACACGCTCGAGGTCGCCGCCGATGATCTACTTTGTATTACAAAGTACGTGGATGTCAAGGCATCGATAGTTCGATTCCCACAGGGGCTCGGGCCGCCAGCCGCTGCCGCACCTGCGCCGCTGCCGGCACCATGACATCGATGTCGGTCGTTGCACGTTGGTAGCCGTGAGCGGCGAGTCTTCTCCGGTCAACCCTGCCGCGCCCACTCCAGCGCGAAGCCCCGCAGCGCCTCCTGCACACGGCCGAATTCCGCGGCAATCGCCGCCAACCGTCCGTCCAGGTCGGCGGGTCCCAAATCGAGCGCGCGGGTCTCGAGTTCCGCGCACAGTTGATGCAGCGAGGTCGTGTGAACGTTGGCGCTGGAGCCCTTCAGTTGATGCGCCGTTCGCACCAAGGATTGCAGTTCCCCCTGGGCCACTTGGCCCCGCATCTCGTTGAGCAACGCGAGACTATTGTCGACGTAGATCTGGATGAGCTCGGCGGAGAACTCCGGGTCGCCACCGGTGAGTGTCCGCAGGCCGACGAGATCGACCGCCGGCGCGATCGCATCGGAACCGCCTCGGGGCACGCCCACCGGCTCCGCCGACAAGCCGGCGCGACGCAGCACCGCTTCGAGCCGTTCGACGTCGATCGGCTTGGTCAGCAATCCATCCATGCCCGCCTCGAGGCATTGCTCGAGCTGGCCCATCATCGCATTCGCGGTCAGCGCCACGATCGGGACCCGGCGCCCCGGGTGTGCACGGATGCGGCGTGCCGCCTCATAACCATCCATGATCGGCATGTTGACGTCCATGAGAACCAGCTCGACCTCGTTGCGCTGGTAGGCCTCGTATCCTTCCAGGCCGTTGCCCGCCACGATCACCTCGCAGCCCAGCCGCTCCAGAAAGCGCCGCGCCACCTTTTGGTTCACCACGTTGTCCTCCACGAGCAACACGCGTCCGCGGAAGCCGGGTTGGACGGCGGTCTGATGAATGGCGTTGACGGTCACCACCGGTTGTGTCTGCAGATGCCACACGTGCGAGCCGCTCTGCATGACGCGATCGACACAGGCGTACAACTCCCGGGGGCGCACCGGCTTTGACAGCACGCCGGCAAATCCCAATGCCGCGAAATGGCCCAGGTCACCGTGACCATCCATGGACGTGAGCAGCACGACGCGCGCGCTCGATATCCGCGAATCGGCGTTGATCTGCATCCCCAGCGCCTCACCGTCCATCCCGGGCATCTGCAGGTCGGCGATGACGACATCGTACGGGGCACGTTCATCGGCAGCCTCGCGCAGCATCACCAGGGCGTCGGCGGCGGATGGCGCGCACGTCACGCCGTACCCCACTTGGGTCAGCTGCGCGAGCAGCACGCGCCGATTGGTCGCGTTGTCATCGACCACCAAAATCCGGCTGCCTCGTCGATCGGGATTCGCGTTCGGTTGCGCCGGCTGGCTCTCGGAAATTGTGAGCGGCAACACGAACCAAAAGGTCGAGCCGACACCGAGCGTGCTCTCGACGCCCGCTTCACCCCCCATCATCTCGACGAGGCGGCGCACGATGGACAGCCCGAGCCCCGTACCGCCGAAATGCCGCGTCGTGGAGGAGTCCGCCTGGACGAAGGGCTGGAATAACGTGTCGAGCGTCTGCGGCGCCACGCCGATCCCGGTATCCCGCACCTCGAACCGCGTCAGCCCCCGGCCCGCCGCGCCGCCCACCAGCGATACCTTGCAGACGATCTCACCACCGCGGGTGAATTTGATGGCATTTCCCAGCAGGTTGATGAGGCATTGCCGGATTCGCTGCGGGTCGGCAAGCACCCGCACCGGCACGTCGGGGTCGACGTGGATGATGAGCTCGATGTTCTTGGCCGCCGCCTGCAGTGCCATCATCGCGCCCACGTCGTCGACGGTTGCCGGCAAATCCATGTCGATGGACTCGATGTCGAGTCTGCCCGCCTCGATCTTCGAAAAATCCAAGATATCGTTGATGACCGACAGCAGCGAGTTGGAGCTCGAACGCACCGTTTCGGCGTAATCCCGCTGCGTCATGTCCAATGACGTGTCGAGCAGCAGACTGGTCATGCCGATGATGCCGTTCATCGGCGTGCGGATTTCGTGGCTGACGGTGGCCAGGAACGCGCTCTTCGCCACATTGGCCGCCTGCGCGGCTTGCGATGCACGGATCAACGCATCGCGCGCCTCGCGCGCGGCCGTCACGTCCTGCATCGATCCCGAGGCGCGCAGCGTGGCGCCCGACGTGCCGGGCTCCGCCATGCCGCGGAGCCGAAACCAGCGATAGGTCTCCTGCTTGGTCCGCATGCGAATCTCGACATCGATGTCCTCGCCAAGTTCGACGTTTCTGAGCACCGCCGCGTCCGACTCCGCCAGGTCATCCGGATGCACCCGCAACCGCAGCACGTCGTCGGACGTCGACAACTCGCCGTCGGCGAAACCGAGCAGTTCATGCAGTCGCGGCGACAGCCACATGGTGCCCGTCCCTAGATCGATTTCCCACAGCCCGTCCTGGGTGCCGCGGATGGCGCGCTCGAGCCGGCGCTGGGCGTCCAGCAAATTCTCCTGTTGCTGCTGCAGCAACAGCGCCGTCTGGATCTCGTCGGTGATGTCACGCGTCGCGCCCACTGCACGCAACGGCTTCCCCTCCGGATCGCGAAAGAATCGTTGGTACAACCGCAGGTGTCGCAGGCTACCATCGGGGTGGCGGCGCCGGATGATGGAGGATAGGGTGTCCTCCCCATTCGCCAGCGCCGTTTCGGTCGCTACGCGCATGGCGACCACATCCTCCGGCAGCGTCGAATCCAGCACGACGCCATTGGCGTCCTCGATGCTCATCGCCGCCAGGCCGTCGCTCTTCGCTCCCCCGAACCAGGTGAACCGCTGGTCCAGGTACGAGAACTCCCAACAGGCAAGCCCGGCGGCATCGGCCACCACGCGCAATCGGTCGAGCAAATCGCGCTCGTGTGCAGGATTGGTCATGATAATCGGCCCCCGCCAGCGCCCCGCTGGACATAATCTCGCAGATTACGTGGCCTAACTGCACTGCGACGTCACGCACGTCACACATTCCGGCCCGAGTCCATCGAGGAGTCGCTGGTCTCACTCCATCTGGCAATGGCAATGGAGGTCGGCGCCGACCGCATTGCAACGACGGCTGCAGCACTCGCGAGGAACGCCAAAACGCAAGGACTTGGCGTCAAGGTTTTTGATCAGGCAACGAACTATTGAATATCTCTCATGCTGGCGGAGACGATGGAAATCCGCGGTCGCGACGCCTCGTCGCTCGGGGCCCCTTCCGGAGTCGCGCGTGACCGCGCGGCTGGAATCCAAGCGAACGAGGTGGTGCGCGTAAAGACTTCGTTTTTCAAAGCACTACACAGCATTCTGTCGGCCGTAGATGAGGGTGCCACGAAAATATGCCAGGTAATCGGCCGAGCCGACCGATGCTCGGCAGTTGTGCGCTTGATCCGTTCGACCACCTCTTGGTCGCTAACCAGGAAATACACCTCGGGCGTGCGCGTCCGAATTCGATCGACCGTACGCGTTATCAGCGCCAAATATCGGAAATGACTGCGATGCCAGCCGGAGTAAGCGTGCAAGTACCCTTCGCCGTAATGAATGATCCTTGGCTCGATTTCGCCGACGTAATCCTGATGAATGATAATAGCGAATGGTTTCGGAACGTCCATGCGGCACCACCATATGCAAACATTTCATAGCATTAGACAACGGAGTTGTTGTCGTCCCACTGATCGCCACGTTGATCGAAGAACCGACGACCGCGGCGACGCGGAATTTGTGTACACATTTTGTTCGATTAATTTACGTCCAACCATCCGCCCTGTCCACACAGTCCGACCCCTCGAAACTTGTATCGTGGATCCATGACCGAGGAACGGATGAACCCTTTACGCTCATCCCTCTCGCCAATCTTCCAAGACCAACCCGTGGGTCCACGCGAATTCACCGCCGTTGGACGTAACCATGACGAGGCCGCCGCGCCAAGCATCGCAGTCGTTGGAAGCTTGCGGCGCGATTTCTCCGGAGCAAGCAGTCGCAGGAGCGCGCCCACCGAATTGAAGCTGGGTGCAGCAGCGTCCGCGGGGGGATGCCTTGCGCCTTGCGCAACGGACTTCATTACCTCTTTCAATTCACCGTGCCTTTGAATTCTGTGCTTGCTCCGCATTGTTGCTCCTTCATCGTCCGCTTCAACAACCACGCCGAAGATATTAGTGTATGCACACTTATTTCACAGTGATGCAATAAATGTGCTACAATAAATTATGGTATTCGTGTTCCACCCGATCAAAGATGCTACCAATCAAGAGAAACACGGCGTGTCTCTCGGTGAGGCAAGCAAAATCGATTGGGCCACCGTGGTCGCCGCGAGTGACACGCGGCACGACTATGGCGAGCATCGCGAGATTGGGTACGGCGTGATCGACGAGCGTCTTTATTGCATCGTGTTCGTTCGCCGAGGCGATCAGATGCGGGTAATCAGTTTGCGAAAAGCAAACGGCAGAGAGGTAGAAGCGTTTGACATCCTCCCCGTCCTAAAGGGTGGGGATTCCCTCAGCAGGCGTTCGATGTCCCGAACGGAAGAGGATATTCCGAGCAGAGTTGATATCACGATCATGCGACACTCCACACTCAGAACAGATCCAGCTTCTTATTCCGAGGTCTGCGACACCTTTCGGCCCCGTCTTGCTTGCACAGGACGAACAGACTCGGGAAGAGAACGATTCATTGACTTCCTCGTACCAAGCCCCGTGCGCGGTCGCTTTGTAGCGGAGCCAAGGCTCGGAAGGAAGACCAGCCTGCATCGAGCACCGACTTCGCCAGGCGGGTCTTGGCGAGTCCGGCGGCGTTCACATTGCCGACCGCAATATAGTCGAACTCTCGAACGATGCGGGTCGAGAGTTTATGGTGAAAGTCACGTCGGGCATGGGTGATACGCGCGTGAATGTGGGTCGCCTGACGCCGTTTGCCGGCGCGCTGTGCGGTCGCGAGTTTGTCGGCCAACTGCCGCAGCAGCCGCGGGTTCTCGATCTTCTCCCCGGTCGACAGGGCAGCGAAGTCCTTGAGGCCGAGGTCGATGCCAACGCCGCTGTGCACGGGCCGCGCAGCGGAATGAGGGATTTCAATGACGATGTTCAAGAACCAGTGCCCGCGTGCATCGCAGGAGAAGTTCGTGCCGTCCTTGATCTTGCCTTCCGGCAGCGGCCGAGAGTGGAACACCCGAAAGGTGTTTCCGGCGAAGCGAAAGGCCGCCCCCTCGCGCTTCAGATCCCGGCCTTTCAGCGGCACCCAGCCCAACGAGCGCCGGCCGCGCCAGCGCAGAAACGGCCGGTTCTGCTGACGGCGGGACTTGGCGTATTGTTCGCAGACGGCATTGATGGTGCCCGCGTGCAGGGCGAGTTCCTTGCTGCTGCCCGCGGTCAACCGATTGAGGTCGAAGCCGCTCGGCCACCGCTTATTCCATTTCAGTGCGTGCCGTTGCGTGTCGTTGCAGAAATTCCAAACGAAGTTACAGGCGCGCGCCTGCCTATTCAGCAGTCCCGTCAGCGACTTGACGCGGTATCGATAGACCAGAAGCATCGGGGAAAACTAATGCGTTTCATGGATTTAGACAAGTCCCCGAATCTGGCTGAAACATTGACTTTCACAAGAAATTTCCACCCTCAGGAACGGCACTTCCTCCCCGGCTCGAGCGCTGGGGTTTCCGTGCCCAAGAATCGATGAAAAAAAGTAAGCTAACCCGCCCCACGGCGGCCGAGGATCGCGCGATCAATGCCGGGATCGCCGCGGACCCCGACACTCACGAACTGAGCGACGCGGAATTTAAAAAGCTGAAACCGTTTCGCCCGGGTCGGCCGAAGGTGGCAGAGCCCAAAGAGCATGTGTCATTGCGACTCGACCAAAAAGTGATGAAGCACTACCGCGCCATGGGGCGCGGCTGGCAAAGTCGTGTGAACGCTGACCTACTCGCTGTCATCTCGAAGGCGGCCGCAAAGCCGAAGCGGTGATCACGCAAAGCGCGATCAGCAGCGTCCGCAGGCGCACGCCTTGCGCCTCGCGCAACAGGCTGGTCTTCCTTCCGAGCCTTGGCTCCGCTACAAAGCGACCGCGCACGGGGCTTGGTACGAGGAAGTCAATGAATCGTTCTCTTCCCGAGTCTGTTCGTCTTGTGCAAGCAAGACGGGACCGAAAGGTGTCGCAGACCTCGGAATAAGAAGCTGGATCTGTTCTGAGTGTGGCATGTCGCATGATCGTGATATCAACTCTGCTCAGAACATCCTCTTCCGTTCGGGACATCGAACGCCTGCTGAGGGAATCTTTGCCCTTTAGGGCGGGGAGGATGTCAAAGCATTGCTCCTTCATCGTCAACCTCAACAGCGTCAAAAGGCACAAAGCTACAGGCTGCGTACCCCTCCAACCGCTGCTCGGGAGCGCTTGTTTTTATGTCATAAATGACATATTATAGGACATGTGAGCCCTAAAGACAAGCCTTTGGCGTGGCTTCATGGAGAGATCAAAACTCCCCCGATGTCGCGTGAAGCAAGAGTCGAGACCGGATTTCTGTTGCGACGACTCCAGCGCGGCGAATTGCTGTCGATGCCGCATTCTCGGCTTATGCCGAGTATCGGGGCTCGATGCCATGAGTTGCGCATTAACGACGTTGGCGGCACTTGGCGTGTCCTTTATCGGATCGACATAGACGCGATTGTGATTCTCGAGGTCTTTGCCAAGAAGACTGGCAAAACACCGAAAGCCGTTATAGAAACTTGCCGAAAGCGCCTGAAGGAGTACGAAGATGCAGGAAAGTAAGCGTAAGAAACTGGAATCAAAAGGATGGAAGCTTGGCAGCGCCAAGGATCTGCTGGGGCTCTCAAACGAGGAAGAAATGTATATCGAGCTAAGATTAAAGCTCGCGCAGGGCCTCAAGGCGCGCCGACAAGCAAACGGTATCACCCAGATTAAATTGGCGCGGACCATAAAGTCGAGTCAATCGCGCGTAGCAAAAATGGAAGCTGGCGATCCCACAGTATCGCTTGATCTACTAGTCAAATCGATACTAGCGCTCGGAGCGTCAAACAGAGAGCTGGCAGCGATCATCGCGAGAGGTTCGCGCGGCAACTGAGGAGCCGCATCACTTGTCATTTGGCTGCAATCGTTGCATACGCGAGGACGTTAGGCAAAAACGTGTTGGTTGGCTATGCCATCGCGCTGTGCGGTGCTGCACCGAGCGTTCCCGTCGTGGCACGACCTGTTCAGCCCCGTCACCGACGCTGTAGCCGATCGTTCATTGAAAACGGGTCGATCCTGATTCGTACGGGTGCATAGCCGTCGTTGGAACCTTGCGGCGTCTCGCCGTTTTCATGCGGACAAACCGGCTGCTTCCCGCTTGCCAAAAGCAGGTGCTCTTTGGTTACTCTGACGGATCGTCGTCGATTTCCTGGCCGCCGTCATGTGAAGGATTGTTACGATCTTCATTGTGACCGCGATCTGAGTCACCTGATACGGATGCTCCGGTTTGCTGTTGGCCCCGGCGGCTACCTGATAATCCC
>PLUE01000007.1 GCA_003164785.1 Gammaproteobacteria bacterium
GTCGTTATTAACACAGTAGAACTAGTGAACGCAACGAAATCGGCGACTAGCGGTCAAGAGCTACACCTATAGAGATGCCTTGCCTTCTGTCACTGATCGGCGTAATGAAGCCGGGGATGATCGGCTTAATGGAGCCACGTTTAGGTGGTCGAAAAAGGCATCCCAGTGGGCTTAAGAATGGGCAGGTTTTGGGGTGTTGGCAAGTTTGGACTTGATTGATGTCGGCCCGACCTTGGGACTTCGCCCGGATTGGCCTTCGAGTTCGATGCAGTAGGCGTTGTGCCGCAGCCGATCGACGGTGGCGGAAGCCAGCAATCGATTGTTGGGAAAGGCCTGATCCCACTCGCCGAAATCCAAATTGCTGGTTACGATCGTCGAGACGCGTTCATAGCGCTCTGCGATTAAATCGTGCAGATCCTCATCGGCCGGCGGCCGCAGGGGTTTAAGGCCGAAATCATCGATGATGAGTAACGGGACGCGAGCCAGCGCGGTGAGCTTGCGCTCGTAGGCGCCGGTGGCGCGAGCGGCGTTCAGCGTGGTGGCGAGCTGCGTGCAACTGGTGAAGACCACGTCGATGCCGCGACGGATGGCGCAATGGCCGAGGGCTTGGGCGAGATGACTCTTGCCGACGCCGACTTGGCCGACGATGAGCACCGGCGCGTGCTCGGTCAGATAACGGTTCGTGGCCAGATCATGGACCAGGGCACGGTTGAGCTTCGGCAGTCGATCGAAGTCAAACTGCTCGAGGGTCTTGTTGCTGCGAAACGTGGCGCGGCGCAGCCGCAGTGAGAACTTTTTCTGGTCGCGGCGCGCGACTTCATCTTGGATGAGCATGGCGAGGAAATCCGTGTAGGCAAGTTGGGTGTCGATGGCCTCGCGATTACGCGCCTCGAGAGAATCGAGGATGCCGGAGAGGCGTAGTTGCTTAAGTAGTGGGCCGAGTTCTGGAATCGGGTTCATAGAAGAAACTCCTGTAAGAAAAATAATCGACGGGAAAGGCCGACCGACGCGGTCGGGGGAGAAACGGAACGATCTGGAGCGTTCAATGCCGAGTGGCCTCGTCGGCATCGAGGTCGGTGGTGAAGAGCGTCTGGGCATCCCGGCCGAAGCGGGCGTCACGGCCGTAGACGAAGTCCTTGTCGCCGCGGATCGCGGGTGGCTGCAGGTCGAAGCCGCCGGACAGAATCGTCTTGACGGTGCGATAGAATGGCGAGGCATGCGAGAGCGCGCGTTGACAGGCCGCCTCGAGTCGGGCGGTGCCGTAGGTAGACCCAAGCCGCAAAATACTCTGGGCCCCGCGCAGGCGCTCGACGATGCGATCGCTCAACAGGTGCTCGATGAGTGCCGTGCAACCGGTCCCAACGCCAGCGGCCTGAGCCAGACACCACTCCCGGTCGTGGGCGAAGAAGGCTCGCGCTTCGGGCGGCATGTGATCCGGGCTGGAGCGTCGGCCGCCAGGCTTGCGGCAACGTAGATGCGAGGCGACTTGCCGGTAATCCTGGAAGATCGACACGGTCAGGTCGGTGGCCCGCAGCCACAACGACTGGGTCACCAATCCGAACGGCGCGGAGTACAGACTGTAATCGAACTTGACGTGGCAATCGCGATGCAGAATCACGCGGTGCCACGTGCCCAAGTCAGGTGCGGTCGCCGGAAGCTCCTGCATCAACGGCTTCTCAAGCGTAAATCGATCGAGGGGTTGCTCGCGGGTGGTTCCGTGGATGCGAACGCCGGCCTCTTCCATCACCCAGCGGCGCGCTTGCGTGTTCAGATCCGCCAGATCACGGAATGCTCGAATCGGCAGGAAGTTGCCTTTAAGATATTTAACGCCTGACTCGACGATGCCTTTTTTAGCGGGGTCTGCTGGCGGGCAGGGGTCGATCTTGAACCGATATCCTTCGGCACACTCGGCGTAGGCACGTTGCACGAGCGGATCGCGGCTGCAGGCGCGGGTGATTGCGCACTTCGGGTTGTCGATGATCAATCGCATCGGCACCTTGCCGAACCACTCGAAAGCGCGTCGATGCAAGCCGAGCCAGGTTGCGACGCTCTGGTCGAACACGAACTCGACATACTGATGACGCGAAAAGCACAGCGTCATGACAAATGCCCACGTCCGACGCAGCGCTTGGTGCGCCGGATCAAACAAAAAAGGACCGGCGCCAAAATCCACTTGAGCGGCGTCGGCGGGCGCAAAATACAGCCGTACGGTTGCCGTCGGTGGAACACTGGCATGGATCTCGGCGAGCATGCGCCGCACCGACGAGTAACTGCCGCGGTACCCATGCTCGCGCCACAGGGCGGCGTGGATCGCCACGCCACCGACCCCTTGATCGGCCCAGCGCTCGACCAGCGACCGAAACGGCTCCACCGTGGAAATCGTGCTCCGTGCTCGCCGTGGCGCGGCGATGACCGCCGCGATCGCGGCGTCCTCAGGCAACGCAGTCGCCACGACCAACCAACCTTGCGCCTCGGCCAAAAGACGAAACCGGGCGACCTTCGGTCGCCCCATCAGCGCTGAGCGGGCGATGTCGCGATCCGAATCGCCCTGGCGCAAGCGCACCAAGACCTGTCGATACTGAAACATCTCGAATCTCCTTCGGCCCACAGCACTCTCCCTACGACGAAATGTCGCAAGGGTAGCCCTGGCCTGCAGTTCGAAATGCCTATCTCGACCCCTAAATGGCTCCTATATGCCGATCAGCGAGTGGCTCCATTATGCCGATCCCGCTGTGGCCTCAATATGCCGATCATCCGTTGGCTCCTAAATGCCGATCACGTCCTGGCTCCAATATGCCGGTCGGTGACACCTTCAAAGACGCAAGGCTTCCTGATCAACGAATGCTCGATGCGTCCGCAGCGCAGGTAGCAATACCTCGTCCGCATAGATACAGCCTGTGAATCCAGGGTCCTTCTGCTCAGTCTTGTCGGCAGACTCCGGCGAGTGACCCTGTCCTTTCGTCAACAGCGCGAGCAGTTCCGTGTACCCGATTTTCCACGCGGTGGTTTGGGGCCAGCTCTGGCGCAAACTTTTCAGGATAACCATCCCCGAATAATCTAAGTCGCCAAAGAACGCGATCGCGGGCCGCTCAGCACTACCCTCGAAGAGCGCGGCTTTCAGGGCAGAAATGCTGCCATCTTGGGCCGGATGCTCAAAGTACCACGATACCTCTCCGGCAGCGATGCGCTCAGCCGAAGCCTTGAAGCCGGCGCTGTAGATGAGTGCGGTGCCTGCCGGCGCCCGGTGGTGCATGCGCGTAAAGGTGACCAGGTTCTCTACGAAAAGCACCAGTTGAAGCGGCCCGAGTTGGGCCGTCACCTGCAGTTGGATTGGCTTGTCTAGCCACGGACACGCCTCCCCTAACACCGCGCTGATCCAGTCGTCCCGTCCATCCAGGATCTTGGATCGGGACTCGAAGAGACGGGCCGAGGCCTCGCGTAGGTAAAGCTGCGGTGATTCCTGTGCCAGCCGTCGCAGCGCCTCGATGCGGTAAAGGGCCTCCTCGGGGCGCATCGCGAGCAATGCGGCCGGCGCACGGGTTGCGATGAGCTTCGACAGCTCCTCCGGCACACCCGAGTCAAGCAAGGTAGCGGCCAAGTGTAGTACGGCCGGATTTTTCAACGCCACACCGCCGAGCTCCGCGAGCGCTTCGTAGCTGCCGGCCTGCGCCTCGACTATCGGGGCGCGGTGCCAGGCCTCGGCGGCCCCCTTGGCGGCACGATTCGTGCCGTACTGAATACGCACCAGTCCCGCCTCCTCCAGCGCTTGCACTCCTGTCCAGGCTTCCTGCGCGAGCTGGCTACCCACGTCGTACAGCTCCTGCGCGCAATACTTGGATAGTCTTACGCTCACGGGGCGTGTGCGCTCCTCCTGCGGCATCGTCTTCAGGCGCACCGCGAGCAGCCGCGCGAGCTTCTCCCGTAAGCGAAGCGCCGGCGGCGACAGATATCGCGAAGGTGTGCTCATCCGCCAGCCGCTGCCTGGGCCTCGCGCAGCGTGCGTTCCATCGCTTCGCGCTCCTCGCGCTCGATGCGCTCGCGGGTACGCTCCCGGGTGCGCGCGATCTGCTCCTTCTTGAGTTCTATCTGCGCGACCAAGTGCGTGATTCGCGTCCCCGAGCCCTTTGGCAACCCGTCAATCATGGCGAATTGCAGCTCCCTATCGAAGAGTTCGCGCACCTTGCCCGCATCTATCGTTGGCAGTGCCACCAGAACCTGGAAGCCGAGCTGCCTGTGCTGCAGCTCGAGCGTCTGGCGGCTGCGTTCGGTGTCCATCGCGTGGAAGGCCTCGTCCAGGAACAGCATGTAAAGATGTGTCTTGGAACTGTTGCTGTGCCGCAGGGCGGTGGCGAGTGCCGCGGCGCGCACGACGTAAATGGGCGTCTTGTTCTCACCGCCCGAGAACATGCCGTGGCGCGAGTAGGAGACTTCCGATTCCGGCAGCGTGGTGTTGGTCACCATAATGTCGTAGGTACGGTAGCTGCGCCAATCGATGAGGCGTGCGAGCTCCGCTTCAGCGGCCGCGAGGTCTTGCCCCAGGAGAAGGTCTTTCAGCCGGTCGCGGATGCGGGCGAGGTGGCTATCCATCGGCAGGTCGAACAACGTCTTGCCCGAAGCCGTATCTATTTCGTGCGAGCGGCGCGTCAGCTCCTGGAAAAAATCCGCGTAGTCCTTGAACTCCGGCACCCACTCATAGCTCACGCGGTAGGTGTCTTGCCCAAAGACGCGCGTGCGCAACGAGGCGTTCAGTTCGCGCAGCGGCCGCACCCCATCGTCGATGGCATTGTGCAGCGACATCGCGAAGTTCGTCGTGAAGGTGGAGTTAAAGCTCGCGAGGTTCTCATCGAGACTGTCAGTCATCCTGGCCATGGCGTTGTCTTCGAGATCGCGCAGCAACTCCCTCACCTGGGCCACCGCGACCTGCACCTGCTCGGACAGCCGCATCAGTTCATCCACGCTGTGGCTGTGCACTCGAAGCTCCGCCTGAATGCGGTGTGTGCCCAAACATTCCCGGTTGTACTCGGTGATCTTGTAACCAATCGGCGGCCACTCTTGGTCAATGGCCTGGCGCAGCTGACCCTCGGCTCCGGAGATTTTCTGCAGGTCCGCCCCCAGCTCCTCGGTATAGCGGTCAGCCTGATCGCCCAAAGATTCCACGGTGACGGTCTCATCCATGCAGGTAACGGCGAGCGCACGGCGTAGTGCCTCATCGTGCGAGGCGCGTGAGCGCTCCAAATCGCGCAGGGACTCGAACTGCCCGTCACGTGCGTTGCGCGCGGCTTCTTCCGCCTTGCCCTTGCCCTCGAGCGCCGTTCGCAGCGCAATCTCCGAACTCGCGATAGCCGCGACAATGATTCCTCTCTTCTCTTCGAGCAGCTGGTTAGACGAGCGGTCTATTGCCTCGTATTCGGCCTGCTGCGCAGCCTGCTGTTTTTGCAACCCGGCGATGGCCGTGACCCGTTCGAGCATGAGGATATGCTCATGTGGCCACAGCCGCAGCAGCGCCTGGAACGCCTCGGTGCGCTGGCGAATCTGGTGCGTCTCTTGCTCGGCGTTGAGGAGGTCCGCCTTCGTCTTGGCGAGGGTCCGAGCGCGCGCCGCGCGGCCGAAAATGCACTCGCCGTCCTCGAGCATCTGGTAGCGGCTCGCGCTATAGCCGCCCACCTGGCGCCCATCGAGCGTGATGCCTCGACGGGTCTGCTTGATGACCTCCTCGAGGGTGGCGTCGCCGGTCGCCTCGATTTTCATCGCGGTGCCATAGTTGGCCGTCATAAAGAGCGCCGCCACCGGGTGCTCGATTTTGAGCTCCTCGATGAGCGATCCCGTGCGGCCAGTGTGGGTAGCCTTGTCCGCCCTCAACCTAGAGACTTGAATGACCTTGGCCGCGCCCCGCCGGCCTTGCAGCTGCAATAACAGACGATAGGCGCGGACCTCGTATTCGGGCTTCACGAGCACCGCGTAGCAATCACGGCCCATATAACCCTCGATGGCGCCCTGCCAGAGGGTGTTCGGCTTGGGGTTGATGTGATCGGCGAGCAACGTGGGCTCGGCCCCAGGCAGTTCGCGATGAATGACCGTGAGGAGACTCTGCACCTCTTCGGGCGGCGGGATCTCACCACTGGTGAGCGAGGCGATGCGGCGGGTCAGAGCCTTGAGCTCCTCCTTCAGCACCGCGGCACGGGCCTGGTCGGCATGCAAGACGCTAGCCATCTGCTCGAGCAGCCCCTCGGGCTGACTCGCCAAGGTATGCGCGGCATCGAGCCGGCCTTGCATGCGCTCGATGTCCTCGCAGTTTAGCCCCATGTCCTGGTTCGACTGCAGGGCACGTCTCACGCTCGCGGCAACCGATTCGAACTGTGCAACAAATGGGCTGCGCAACTCCTGGTCCACCGGATCGAGGAGCAAACGGAGCGCGGTGTCCTGGAAGAGCGCGCCGGCATGGACGAGGTATCCCTCACGCCATTTCTTCACAGTATCGAGGCCCTTGAGCAGCTCAAGCCCCTCCCGGGAAAGCGCCTCGCGCGTGCTCTTGAGCTTCTCCGCCAGGAGTTTCTCCCGGCCACCGGCCTCTGTGTTGAGCAGGGCGGCCTCGATACGCACGTGTTCATCGCGAAGCCCCTCGAGAGTCTGGCTTTCCTCCTCGATCTGCCTTGTCAGATGCTGTGCGAGCAACACCTGTTGGGCGAGAGTTTCGGTGTGCTTTTGCTCACGCCGCTCGTGGTAAGCAATCTGCGCTGCGGTCATGGCGATCTCGCGCGCGCGGGCCTCGGACAAGTGGCTGCGCAAGCTCGTCAGCTGCTCGTAAATACTCTTGAGCGCATCCACCGAGGCCTTCAATTGCTTCGCATCGGCGTTCAGGCGGTGCAGCTCGCGCAACGAGTTGGCGATGTCGCGGGTGAGGCTCGCGAGGTCGCGCTCATCGAGCATCTCATCGCGCACCAGTTCATGCACGCTCTTGATGGGTTTGGCGGAAATCGCGCGCGCCAGGGCCTTGGCCGAGGTCATGGCCTGGATTTCTGGCACAGAGCCCTTGCCCTCGAACCAGCCATATAAATCGCACAAGTAGTGTGTCTTCATCTCACCGTAAGCCTGCACGTTCTGTTTACCGAACAGACCCATGAAATGCTCCTTCGCTTCCTTGAGTGGGAGGGCACGGTCGGTGGCGGTGATGAGATGCTTCTTTTGCACCTCGGCGCGAAGCAGATACAGCGCCATCTGCTCCTGCACCGCAACGCCCGCCTCGCGCCGAGCTGACACCCCCACGAGCGCTGTGAAAAGGTTCGTGATCTCATAGGCCTCAGGCGCAAACACCGCTGCGATCCAGGTGTGCGCGGCCTCACGCTGAATGTAGTTCGAGATTTGCCCAAGCGCGTAGCCGGGAAGAGAGCGGTAGACCTTGTTACGATCGCGCGTGCTGTCCTCGACCTGGGCGACGTTGTAGCGCACGACATTGGCGTAGGCGGCGGTCAACACCGTCTGGATGGCATCAAAAAGCATCGATTTGCCCGAGCCATTGGCGCCCGTGATGAGCGTAGTGCCCAGGAACTCGAAGGCGCGGGGCTCGTAAGTGCCCCAGTTGATGAGAGTGAGCTCACGCAGGTGCATCAGGAGGCTTCCTCCGCAGTCGGCCGCTCTTCCTCCGGTAGGCGGCGAGTTTGCATGTAGGCGCGGGCAGCGAGAAGCTGGGGTTCGGTCACGTAATCCAAGATGAGGGGGCGGATGGCGAAGATCATCTCCTCGGTCTCCTCCTCGAGCCCGCCCTCGGGCAGGCGCACCAGGCGCTGGGCGCGTAGCGTCTTGTAGGTCTCCTTACGGAGCGAGGCGGCGGTTGGGGGCGCCATATCTAGGAGGTCCGCCAGCCCCTGTTCGATCTCGGTGCGCGATAGCAACAAATCCCCGTTGTCCGCGACATCCCCCACATCCAAGCGCTTCTGGTACAGGTGGCGCAAAACCAGCGCATAGGCCGAAAATGCGGAAGAGGGCCGGGCGCGCAGGCCTCGGGCTACCTCTTCGGCGTCCTCGCCCTCGGCAGGTGCCGGTGGATAGAGCCGCAAGCACGTGAAGCGATCGCTGTGCACGAGGCGAAAGCCCGTGCAGCCGAGGTAATCACGCAGCGTCCCCTGACAACGTACCGCCTCATCGTAGAGCCGGTCCTGGGCCTGACTGTCGCCGCGTGCAAGGCTCCCTTGGGCCAGGAGGTGCTGAACTAGATAAGCAAAGCGTTCGGGGCTTACACCGCTGCCCTCAAGATTCAGGTCGAGGGTTTCGGCAAACGACAGTTCGTTCACAAGGTATCCTCTTCGGGGTGGAGCACAAACTCAACATCCGCAGTTGTGAAATGGAGGTTATCGACAAGCCCGGCCACAGCGCGCACCTCAATCGCGTGGGTTATGGCGAGCGAGCGCATCATGGTCGGGGCGTTGAGTGCAATGGTGAGGTCCCGCGAGTCCTCGATGAGGATATCCGAGAGCCGGATGCGCCCGCCGCGAGCGGCCGAGAGGCTGCGCAAGTGCGCGTGCACCTCATGCTGGGAGATGGTGAGTACCTCCTCCATGCGCTTTTTAATCCGCGCCTGCACGATGCTGTCCGGGTCGTGCTCGATAGTGAGCGGGGCATCTTCGGCGATAGGAGCTGGCCGTGCCTCGCGCACCTTTAGGTCCGCCGGATCCATCAAGCGCACGCGGGCGGTGGCCAGGAACTCCCCTATCGTCGCGAGGCGCCGCTCCCGCACGTCCTCTTCGAGCAGGCGCAGGTGCCCGAGGAGTTCCTGCAAAAGATTTTTCTGGCCGCTGCGCGAAGTCGCGCTCTGGCGCAGCAGACTTACCATGCGGTCCACATACCGGCTGACGATGCCGATAAGCTCCGGCACGCAGCGCTCCACGGCATAACGCACATTCTGCTCGATGCGGTCTACGCGCACCAGGACTTGGTGGCGCGCCTCCTCGGACTGGAGGGTCATGAGGTTGCGCAGGGATTCTTGCATGCGCTCGAGGTGCGGCTGCGGGGCCGTGCGGATGCGCTCCAGGGATTCCAAGATGCTACCCTTCAGGCGCATCGGGGAGTCAGCCATGAGCTTCGGCTCAATTTCTCTGCGGAAGCGCTCGCGCATGAACTTCTCGAACTCATTGAACGCGATCTGCTTCTGGCGGGCTTCCTGCAGCGCCATGCGCACGCGCAGGCGCAGCTGTTCGATTTCGGCGGTCAGGTCTTCCAGCACCTTCTCCGAGGCCGCCTGCGCATCGAGGAGATCGGCCGCGTCGAGTGAGTCCAGAAACGTGCGCAGAAGCGCATCACAGGAGCGCATGTGGCGGTTCTGCGTGACGGCGGAAGGGTGGTTGCGCTCCCAGAAGATGCGCGCGAAGGCCTTGCCCGTGGGAGTCAGGCGATAGAACACCTGCAGCGCGGCGGTATCGCGGTAACTTTCAAGCCACCCGTTATCCTCAAGGAGATTCACGCAGGCCGCGGCGGTGAGCTCGCCGACATCGGCGAAATCTCCGGTCATCACGGTCTGGATCTCATCCGGCGCTTGGGCAATCGCGTGCTCGACGGTCAGCGTGAGGGTGCGACGGTCGAAGTGGATGCCGTGGCCAGCCTCGGGACTGTAGAGCGCATGGTAGATGGCCTCCAGGGCGTGCGCGACCTTCTCGCGCTTGGTGCGCGCCAGCGGCAGGAAGAAATGTGCCTGTTTCCCCTCGAAGAACGCCATGGCGGGAGACTCCTAGAACTTGGACAATGCCAATTAAATGCCAATCATGACAAGGGGTTATACACGAACAGCTGGCCGTTGACCCTGCAAGGCACCCATTAGTGCAAATGCCGATCGTTGGCCATCTGCGGGCAACCCCTGTGCTGAATCCTCTATATCCGGGAATCAACAATTCCAGATCACATATTGCCCTGAAATCCAGGAATTGGTCATTTGCTGGAATGCGAGCCCCCCCCGGGTCGCGCAGCATGGCCATAAGTGCATGAAACTTCGACGAACCTTAGGGTAGCTTTGTTCACACGTATTATGTTTGGCGGGTATTCTCGGGAATGCCGTTCGCTTCGCCCATCTCTTTGCTCCTTGGCAGCATGCCGCCGACCCTCGAAAGAGGTGTGCGACGATGCGGGAATCGCGAAAGCAAAGCCCGTAATTTTCCATGACTCGGCGTGCGCGTACTTCCACCACTTCCGAGACCAACAGAGAGTCCCTTCTTCCTGTTCTGGCTTCGACCATACGAGTTCGTACAAGTCCTAGCGGGACAGGGGAATTGGCGGACCGCCTTCTTCAGTCATACCTTCGGTTGTACGCTAACGCTCTTGGGTATCCGAGTAACGATAATTTGACTTTGATGCAAAGAGAAACGCTGGACTATCAGCTGGAACTCATTCGCTTTGGTCGTGATAGCAGATGTCCTCGCCTGGCATCGCAAGGTATCCTCGGTCGGGTTTCGATTGTCGGGGCATCGGGCGCCATCTGGGCGATCAATTCGGCGTGCAGGCCCCGGATCTGGCATCGCTGCGAGCGATGTATCGGCGGCACCGCACCGTGTATGAACACCAGGAACTGGCCTGTACCGCGCTGGGGTTTCATTCCTTGACCGAGGCACGACGGCGTGCGTTGGTTTACGCCTTGCGAGAGGAACTCACGGTGACCTTGGATCGAATGCGCTTGCTGCATCCCCTCTACATCCGGGCCCTCGGTGAGCCGGTATAGTGCCAGTTCGGCTAAACGATGGAGGCGTCGGTATAAAGTGCCACTGTTACCAAATTTGTTACCAAAAGAATAGACGTTAGTAACTAGTTGATTTACAATGATAAAAAGATACGAAGTCAAGGTCCGCATCTACTGGGAAGACACAGACGCCGGGGGTGTCGTCTACTACGCCAATTATCTGAAGTTCATGGAGCGATGCCGCACCGAGTGGCTGCGATACTTGGGCATCGACCAGTTGTTGCTGCGACAGGAACGCCAGTTGCAGTTCGCGGTGGTCAGTGTGCGGGTCGATTTTCTGCGGCCCGCGGTGCTCAATGATGAAATTCTCGTCACTGCCGAACTGGAACGGCTGAGCGGTGCGACAATTTCGTTCAAGCAGACGATCCTGCGGGGTGGCACGCAGTTGATCGATGCCAGCACGCGCGTTGCCTGTCTCGATTCCGGCACGCTCAGACCGCGTGCCATTCCCAAAGATTTATTCATGGAGTGGCGTAATGGGCAGTGACTTGTCGATCTGGGCCTTGGTCATCGATGCGAGCCCGATCGTGCAGGCGGTCATGCTCTTGCTGATGGGCGCCTCCGTCGCCTCCTGGGCCATCATCTTCAAGAAAAGCCGCGTGATCTCGACGTCGCGGCGGCAGGCGGAAAAGTTCGAGACGGCGTTCTGGTCGGGCGGCGACCTGTCGACCTTGTATCGCAGCATCGAGACGAAGGGCCGCGCCGGCACGGGCGAGCAGAGCATCTTCGAGTCGGGCTTCGGTGAGTTCAGCCGGCTGCGGCAAACCGGCACGCCCAGCGAGCAGCTGCTCGAGGGTGCGCGGCGTGCCATGCGGGTGGCGCAGATGCGCGAACTCGACCGGCTCGAAAGCAACCTCGCCATGCTGGCGACCATCGGGTCGACCAGTCCGTACGTGGGGTTGTTCGGCACGGTGTGGGGCATCATGAGCGCGTTCCATAATCTCGGCAATGCGCAGCAGGCGACGCTGGCCGCGGTGGCGCCCGGCATCGCCGAGGCCTTGATCGCGACCGCGATCGGTTTGTTCGCGGCGATTCCGGCGGTGGTTGCCTACAATCGCTTGTCCGATCAAGTCAGTCGTCTCGAATTGCGCTTCGACACCTTCGTCGAGGAATTCTCCACCATCCTGCAGCGCCACGGACCGATCCGGTCGGCGCAGCCTTAAGTCGGATGGCTACCGGATTGCGCCGACGCAAGAAGTTGATGGGCGAGATCAACGTCGTGCCGTATATCGACGTGATGCTCGTGCTCCTCGTGATCTTCATGATCACCGCGCCGCTGCTCAAGGAGGGCGTCAAAGTCGACCTGCCGGATGCGGGTGCACAACCCCTTGACCCCGCCTTCCTGGCGAAACACGAACCACTCGTCGTCAGCATCGATGCGGGCGGACGCCTCTATGTCAATTTCGGGCCGGAGCAGGACAAGCCGGCGACCGAGGCCACGGTGAGCGCGCGCACGGCGGCCCTGCTCCGGCGCGACCCGCAAACACCGATCCTGGTGAAAGCCGACACCACCGTGCCCTACGGCACGGTGGTGCACGCCATGGTCTTGCTGCAGCACGCCGGCGCCGCCAAAGTTGGATTCCTCACGGATCCGGTGAAGCCTGTGCCGCGCGGCGCCGGCGGAGCCCCCAGCGGCGCCCGTTGACGATGCAGGGTCTTCTGCGCGAACACTCCTGGCCGGTCGTGGTGTCCGTGCTGTTGCACGGATTGCTGGCGGCCGTCCTCGTGCTCGTCGCCTTCCTCTCCAATCGACGGGAGCCCAGCAGCCTGCAGCCCCTGCCCATCGACGCCGTGGTCGTAGACTCGCGGGTGCTCCATGCCGCGCAGCAGGCCAACGCCGAGCGTGCCGAGCAGCAACTCGCGCAGGCGCGGGCGGCGGAGGAAGCCAAGGCGGCCGCCCAATCCGATGCGGACTCACATGTCGCCGAGGAGGCGCAGCAGGCGGCCGAGGCCAAGCAGGCGCAGGCGAAGCAGGCGGAGGCTGCCGCCGCGGCTGACGCGGAATCGAAAGCGGCGGCGGCGAAGACGGAGGACGCGGCGCGCGCCGCCGAAGCCTCGCAGCAGGCGGCCGAGATGGCGGCAGCAGCCAAGGCGGCTGCCGCGGCCAAGGCACAGAAGGCTGCGCAGATGCAGCAGCGGCATGCCGATGCTGCGGCCGCCGAGGAGGCTCAGCGAGCGGCATTGGTCGCCGCCGCCAAGAAGCTCCAACAGGAGCAGGAGGCGGCCGAGGCCAAGCAAGCGCTCGAGGCGAAACAGGCCGCCGAAGCGAAGCAGGCCGCCGACGCCAGGAAGGCCGCCGAACTCAAGCAGGCCGCCGACACCAAGAAGGCGGCCGACGACCGAGCCAAACAGGACCGCGAGGCCGAGCTGCGGCGCCAGCTGGCCGACGAGGAGCATCGCAGCGCCGTGGAATCCGGTCCGCTCCGGGACCGCTATGTCGCCGCGCTTCGCAACGCCATCCAGCGCGCATGGATCAAGCCGCCCTCGGCCGACGCCGGCATCGATTGCCAGGTGGAAGTCACCCAGGTTCCCGGCGGCACCGTCACGGCGGCGCATGTGACGCAGTGCAATGGCGACGCAGCGGTTCGCCAATCGATCGAGAATGCGGTGTATCGTGCATCGCCGTTGCCGGATCCGCCCGATCCGGCGCTTTTCGAGAAAAACTTCGTCTTCAGGTTCCGACCCAATGAATAAAAAGCTCTCCCTGCTGGCATTGATGATCGGCTTCGTCATGTGCTGCCCCCGGTCCTGGGCCGAACTGGTCGTGGAAGTCACGAAGGGGCAGGATCAGGCCATCCCCATCGCGATCGTGCCGTTCAATTCGGCGGCCGAGGCGGCGGAGTCGTTCGACGTGGCGCAGGTCGTGGGCGACGATCTCGCCCGCAGCGGCCGCTTCAAGTCCATGGACCGCAAGGACATGATCGACCAGCCGCACACCGGCGCGGCCATCGCGTTCGATGACTGGCGCCGGTTGAGCAACGACTACATTCTGGTGGGCCAGGTCCAGGCGCAGGGCCCCGACAAGTACAACATCACCTTCGAGCTGTACAACGTGCTCAACCGGCAGTCGCTGGTGCGCTATCAAATCACCGCGAACCGGGCGGGGCTGCGCCTCGCGAGCCATCAGATCGCCGACATGGTGTTCGAGAAGATCCTGGGCATCAAGGGAGCGTTCGCGACGCGCATCGCCTACATCACGGTGACGGGTCATCTGCCGACGAGGAGCTATAAGTTGCTCGTGGCCGATGCCGACGGCGAGAATCCGCGCGTGGTCATGCAGTCGAACGAGCCGTTGATGTCACCCGCCTGGTCCCCGGATGGCCAGAGCCTGGCGTACGTCTCCTTCGAGGATCGGCTGCCGTCGGTGTACGTGCAACAGCTCAAGACCGGGGAGCGTCGCCGGGTATCGGCGCGCGCGGGCGTGAACCAGGCGCCGGCATGGTCTCCCGATGGCCGCAAACTCGCGCTGACGCTGTCCACGCGCGACGGCAATCTCGACATCTACACGCTCGATCTGACCACCCAAGCCTTGACGCGGATCACCGATGACCCGGGCATCGACACCGAACCGCAGTGGTCCAAGGACGGTCAGAGCATTTATTTCACGTCCGACCGCGCCGGCGGCCCGCAAATCTACCGCGTCGGCATCAATCCGGGCGACAAGCCGCGGCGTCTGACATTCCAGGGCGCGTACAATGCGCGTCCGCGCTTGTCGCCGGACGAGTCCCAGCTTGCCTTCGTGACGCAGGAGGATGGTGGCTATCGCATTGCGACCATGGATCTGAAGGGACGCGGCGACACGCAGGTGCTGACCAAAGGCCGCTTCGATGTGTCGCCGAGCTATGCGCCGAACGGCGCCGTCATCATTTATGCGAGCCGCGATCATGGGCGGGGCGTACTCGCCCTGGTGAGTTCGGACGGCAGGGTTCAGGAACGGTTGGTGTCGAGCGAGGGAGAAGTGCAGGAACCCGCATGGTCGCCCTTCTGATGAGCGTCGTACGGGCGGTGGTGCAAGAACCTGCATGGTCGCCATTCTGATGGGCGTCGTACAGGCGGTGGTGCAAGCACCCGCCTGGTTGCCCTTCTAAAGCACGGCAGCGCCGGGTAGGCTTGGGTTTAACGTCAAAAATGTCTTGCTGGAGAGAACTATGAAACGGATTGTATCGATCGCTTTCTTGGTGGCTGGCGTCGCGTTGCTCTCGGGATGTCCGAAGAAGCCGACGACGGTCGAGCCGCCGACCGCCGGCACCCAGGTGGGTGGGGCGGGCAGCACCAACGGCGCGGGGGGCGGAGCGTCCACCAGCGGTTCAGCCTTGGGCGGTGACGCCGACAGCATGAATGCGCGCGGACTGAACGGCGACGCAGGGTCGATGGCCGGCAAGGTGATCTACTTCGATTTCGACAAGTCGGACATCAAGCCGGAATTCGCCAGCATCGTCACCACGAACGCCCAGAACCTGACCAGCCATCCGAACCTCAAGCTCAAGCTCGAGGGCAACACGGATGAACGCGGTACCCGTGAGTACAACATCGGCCTGGGCGAGCGCCGGGCGCAAGCCGTGCGCCGCGCGCTGATGCTGCAGGGTGTCGCGGAGTCGCAGCTCACGACGGTGAGCTTCGGCGCGGAGCGGCCGGCCGCGGAAGGCGACGATGAGTCGGCATGGGCGAAGAATCGCCGCGTGGAATTGGTCTACCAGCAGTGACCGCGCGCGCATCGGCGTTGAGCATGGCCTGCCTCGCCGTACTGGCGTTGGCGGGCTGTGCAACGACGCCTCCCGAGGAAGATCCGGTGCAGATCAAGTTGAACGACGTCGACACGCGGCTCGCGCGCATCGAGCGCGTGGTCGCGAATCAGAGCCTGCTGGATCTGGCCAATCAAGTGGAGGCGTTGCGCGCCGAGGTGCGTTCGATTCATAACGACATCGATCTCATCAACCACAACGCGGATACGGCGCGCAAGCAGCAGCACGACGTCTATGCGGATCTCGATCAGCGGCTCAAAGCGCTCGAGAGCCGGGGTGGCGTGAGCACCCCCGGCGCGAGCGGCGTGGCGGCGGCGGTGTCGCCGGGTGGCAGCGTCGACGACAAGGTCAGTTATCAGGCCGCGTTCGATCTCTTGAAGGACAGCCAGTACGACCGCGCCATCGCGGCGTTCCAGAGCTTTCTGACCACCTATCCGAACAGTCAGCTGGCGGACAATGGGCAGTACTGGCTGGGCGAAGCGTATTACGTCAACAAGTCCTTCCCGGAGGCGTTGGCCGTCTTTCAGCGGCTGGTGGAGAACTATCCTCAGTCACGGAAGCTGCCGGACGCGCTGCTCAAGATCGGCTATTGCGATTACGAGTTGAAACAGTTCGGGGCCGCCCGCGATGTGTTGACCCAGGTGTCGAGCCGGTTTCCGGACAGCTCCGCAGCCCCGCTCGCCAGGCAGCGTCTCGACAAAATGAACACCGAGAAACATTGATCGAGCTTCCCCTCAAGAGCGAGCGGCTGCGCATCAACGAGATTTTTCACTCGTTGCAGGGCGAAGCCGACGCGGTCGGCTTCCGTACGGTGTTCGTCCGGCTGACCGGCTGCCCGTTGCGCTGTCAGTATTGCGACACGGCCTACGCGTTTCATGCCGGTGATTGGCACGACATCGACTCGATCATCGATCAGGTTCGCGGCTTCGATGCCCAGCACGTGTGCGTGACCGGGGGTGAACCACTGGCGCAGCCGAACTGCCTGAAGCTGCTGAGCCGCCTGTGCGACGAGGGGTTTGCGGTTTCGCTCGAGACCAGCGGCGCGATGGATATCGCCGCGGTGGATTCCCGGGTAACCCGGGTCGTCGATGTGAAGACGCCGGGTTCGCACGAGGACGCGCGCAATCGAACCGAGAACTTCGCGCTGCTCACGGCGCACGATCAAGTCAAGTTCGTGATCTGTTCCCGCGAGGATTTCGACTGGAGCAAGGCGTATCTCGAGGAGCATGGACTGCCGGATCGCTGCCAGGTGCTGTTCTCGCCGAGCTACACGCAGGTCTCGCCGACCTCGTTGGCGGAGTGGATCCTGGGTGACCGGCTGCCGGTGCGCTTCCAGTTGCAGCTGCACAAGATTCTGTGGGGCGACGTTCCGGGCAAATGAAAGCCGCGATCGTATTGCTGTCGGGCGGTCTGGATTCCGCGACCTCGCTGGCGATGGCGCATTCGATGGGGTTCAAGACCCATGCACTCTCGGTGCATTACGGGCAACGGCATCTGGCCGAGCTCGAGGCGGCCAGGCGCGTGGCGGCCGCGCTCGGCGCCTACGAACATCGGGTCATGGGCGTGGATCTGGCGGGCATCGGCGGCTCCGCGCTGACCGACCCTGCCCTGGCCGTACCCGAAACGCTGGGGACCGGCATTCCCGCGACCTACGTACCCGCCCGCAACACCATGCTGCTGGCCCTCGCCCTGGGATGGGCGGAAGTCGCGGGCGCCGTGGATATTTTCGTGGGGGTGAACGCCGTCGATTATTCGGGCTACCCCGACTGCCGGCCGGAATTCATCCGGGCGTTCGAGCAGCTGGCGCAGCTGGCCACCAAGGCCGGTGTGGAGGGCGCAAGGTTCTCGATCCGGGCGCCGCTCATGGCCATGTCGAAGGCGCAGATCATCCGCACCGGCATCGGCTTGGGCGTCGACTATGGAATGACCGTGTCTTGCTACCAGGCCGATGCCGCGGGGCGGGCCTGCGGTCGGTGCGATTCCTGCCGTTTGCGGGCGGCGGGATTTCAGGAGGCGGGGTTTGCCGACCCGACGCGCTATGTTTGAGTCGCCGACGATGAATTGGCGCGAAACTTCGGCTATGATGCGCGGCTGATCGGGACGGTAGCTCAGCTGGTAGAGCAAGGCCCTTTTAAGGCTTTGGTCCTGGGTTCGAGTCCCAGTCGTCCCACCAAGCATTTAACCTATTGATTTTAATAACAATTATTTTATGGTAACGGGAGCCTAACTTGGATGTTAAGCCGCCGTTTCGGCCTTTTGCGGCGCCGTTTAGGTGATTTAGCTTTTACAGCTTGCGCCGATATCGGCACCGAGCAGACGGATGTTCTCAAACCCCGCTACGCGGAAGATGATTCGAACATCCTCAGCGATGCCGCTCGCCTGTGCTGCGAAGGCATCGCGATCGCCATCGCGCCGGATGGACTAAATGGTCGGTGCGGCAGGGTGGGGGGGGGGCGCTCGATGTCGCCTACGCCGCCAACCGCTGAATCTTCGGCCGCGCTTTCTTCTGCGCCTGCCATAAATCATAACTGAGCTGCATCTTGAGCCAGCCCTCAGCCGGCATATTCAATGCCATTCCCAATCGAATGGCCAGTTCGGGACTGATCCCCGCTTTCTGATTGACTACGCGAGAAAGTGCAACGCGACTGACTTTGAGCTTTTTCGCAAATTCCGTCACTGAAATCCCGCCATCTTTTCGCAACACAGTGTCCATCAATATCGCGGATCCTGATCGAGCGGGTCCTACGCAGCTTGCCTCGCGCGGAAAGCCCCGACGGTAGGACCGAATCTCTCACATTCATCGAACTCCGTGATCGACTTCTCGCCTTTGCGATGCGGGCACTCCTTTCTATGCCGCTCATTTTTGCCGCGCCATGGTTCGACTCAGCGATGTATTGCTGAAACGATATGTCCCCAGACCAGCAAACTGCCGAATTCGCATAACATGGAGTGTGAAAAAACAGCGATCCAGCATGGCTCACATGTTGGGTTTATTCTGACTCATATCCGCCACCATGTTACGAAGCCAAATCAGCTTGGGGCTCTTGTCGAATCGCCTGTGCCAGACCTGCTTTATTTGCATCGGCGGGATGGGGAATGGGGCAGGAAGAAGAGAAATTGGGAAAAAGTGCTCGGCGTTCCGCGGAATGGGGCGACCGATCGTGGCGACGAGATCCGTTTTGGCGATCAGTTGTGGCACGTTTACGAAATGAGAGATAGTAAGGGCAACGCGCCGGACGATGCCGTGGTCCGCCAACGCTTGGTCGATGACGTCCTGGGCGCGGGTATCCTGCGAGACCACCAAATGACGTGCTTCCCGATACTGCTCCAAAGAGATTCCTTTTGCGTAGACCGGGTGGTCGCGCCGGACGACGCAGACGGAGTCATGGCTGAACAGCACCTGCTGTTTGAACACCGCCGTCCGGAGATCCGGGAAGTATCCCACCGCCAAATCGATTTCACCCTCATCCATGGCGGCGGCAAGTGCATGCGGATCCCGGGCCACGCAAATGAGAGAGGCCTGCGGAGCCTGGAGTTGTACCCGTGCGATCAGGCCGGGCATGAACTCCAACTCACCAACGTCCGATGCGCTGATCGTGATGGACCCGGTCAACTGGGCCGGGTCGAACCTTGTCAATGTCAAAATCTCGTGACGGACGATGCGCAATATTCGCTGCACCGGATCGCGCAGCTGCATGGCACGTTCAGTGGGTTGCATGCTGCCATGCGTGCGGACGAATAGCTCATCATTGAGAACTGTGCGCAATCTGCCGAGCGCTGCGCTGACCGTCGGCTGGCTCAATTCAAGTCGTTCAGCCACGCGCGTGATAGAGCTCTCATGCAACAACGCGTCGAGAATGACCAGAAGATTCAGGTCTAACCTGCTCAACTCCATGAAGATCCTCCGAGGCTTGCTGGCGAGATCAAAGTGTCCGGGGCGGGACGGACAAACTCCGGCAATAGCGACTATTACTCAAACTGGCTGGTGCTCATGGCCATAGCTTAATACTGTTTAAGCGTTGGCAGGCGCCGAAAGCGGCATCAAAATTTAAGGATATTCCATGGCAACCAATGCAACGCCGCAAAGCGGCGAGGCCAGATCATCGTCGGCGCGCGCTCGTTATCAGTATTTGACAGACACGAATGCCGGCTCGCCGGCGGGTGAACTGCTGCGCCGATATTGGCAGCCGATTGCATTGCAGGCCGACGTGCCTCCGGGCGGCGCTCCCCAAGCGATCCGTATCATGGGTCAGGACATCGTGCTCTTTCGAGACGACAAGGGCAATCTGGGGGCGCTCGACCGAAAATGTATCCATCGGTGCACGGATTTGGCACTGGGACGCATCGAGGGTGGGGGAATTCGATGCCCGTATCACGGCTGGCTGTTTGCCGTCGACGGCAAAGTGCTGGACCAACCGGCTGAGGCCTCGGCTAGGCTGAAGGATCGGATACGAGCGAAAGCCTATCCCGTGCATGAGGCGGGCGGGGCTGTTTGGATCTATCTGGGGCCTGGCCAGGCTCCGCTGTTTCCCAAGTACCCTGCGCTGCAGGGTACCGGCGCCCACCTCTACACGTGTCGATGGTTCGGCGACTGCAACTGGCTTCAAGCCAGCGAGGGCAATATCGATCCAATCCATACGTCCTACCTCCATCAAATTGACCTCGGTACGGCCGAGATGAAGGCCCGGTGGGGTGCTTTTTCCGTAGCGGCAAGGCCGCAAGTGAGTATCGAAGAGACTCGATTTGGCGTGCGCCTCTACACGAGTCGTGCGCTGGAAAATGGTGCTGCATCGATGCGCGTAACGAATTTCGTCATGCCGAATGCATGCGCAGTCGGAGGATTCGAGGGGGATCTCGGTCATGGTGGACTCACGATGCTGTGGGACGTGCCCATTGACAATGAGCATCACTGGCGCTGGGAATTCATCTATCACCGGAGCGGGAAGCTGAACAAGGCCACGCTCGAGGAGCAGTACCGGTCCGAGAAAATCGCCGGCACGGATCGAATGAAGCGCACCAGCGCGGACCACTATGGTCAGGACAGGGCCTCGATGAACGCCGGCTACTACCTTGGAATGGGGCCGTGCTTCTCCGTACACGACGTCATCATCACGCAAAGTCAGGGAGCAATTCACGCACAGGAAAATGAGCACCTTTCCTCATCCGACATAGCGATCGTCAGAGCGCGACGAATGCTCGACGAAGGAGCGAAAGCGGTCAGTGAGGGAAGGGATCCGGCGGGCGTGGTTCGTACAACAGAGGCCAATGACTTTCGAGACATGGTGGTGGTTACAGAGACGATTGCCGCCGGCGACACCCGCGAAGCCTTGGTTTCCAGAGTCTCGAACGATCGGGATTTCTTTGCTCCGCTGCAGTCTCCCTGACGTGGAACAGGCATGGATCAACGTCGTCGTTCTGCGCAAGGCGGTCGAGGCGGACGGGATTTGCAGCTTCGAACTGGCAGGCACCAATGGCGGTGCGCTGCCGCCGTTCAGTGCGGGCTCACACATTGACGTCGAAGTGTCCGCAGGAAAGGTCCGTCAATACTCGCTCTGCAACGATCCGCAGGACCAACATCGGTACGTGATCGGAGTACTCCGCGAGCCGAACTCCCGGGGCGGAAGCGTATCGATGATCGAAACGGTGCGGGAAGGCGATACCCTTCGAATCAGCGCTCCGCGAAACCACTTTCCGTTGGCGCCGGAGGCCAAGCACGTCGTGCTGCTCGCCGGTGGAATCGGGATCACGCCGATACTGTCGATGGCAGAACGGCTCAGTCAAAGCGATACGCCGTTTCGCCTCGTGTATGCCAACCGATCGCGATCGCGCACGGCCTTCATCGATCGCATCGAAAACTCTCGATATCGTCAGTCTGTGCATTTTCATTTCGACGAGGAGAGCGAGGGACGGCTGCTGGATCTGAAAAAATCGATCGGCGAGCCGACCCCGGGCTTCCATTTGTACGTATGCGGACCGCCTGGCTTCATCAAGGCCGTGCTTGAAGTTGCGGCAAGCAGCGGTTGGGACGGTTCGTCGCTGCATCGAGAGTATTTTCAACCGGTCACCGACACGGCCGCGGTTTCCGCCGCGTCGTTCCTCGTCCGCATTGCCAGCACCGGCAGCGACTACCCGGTACCACCCCACCGTTCGGTGGTTGAGGTCCTTGCAGAGCACGGCGTGGAGATTCCTGTCTCGTGCGAACAAGGTGTGTGCGGCACCTGCGTCACACGCATTCTCGAAGGCATACCGGATCACAGGGATATGTTCATGACGGATCAGGAGCACGCGCGCAATGACCAGTTCACGCCGTGCTGTTCCAGAGCAAAGACATCGTTGCTCGTGTTGGATCTCTAGAAGCACTTCCGTCGAGGCACGTCGTAGCGGTCGTCGATAGTCACTATTAACAAACTTGCTATGCCGCGTCCTTGCGACTAACTCATAGTGGGAGCTGGCTTGAGAAAGTAAGAATCGGGGGAATTGAGCATGACTAGACGTCGCCTGCCGCGAGCACGAAACGCAATGCTTCCTAATTGCGACCTGCTTATTGGTGATTTCCATCCGGCAGCGTCGCGAAGGGCGCAACCTGAGCGGTGGAGTTGGCGGCTATGACGGTTCTTCATGACTACCACGATATACCGGGCACCACCGTCTTCGACGGGGTGCAGTGTCGTCGGGGATATCACCTGAATCAGTTTTGCGTGTCGTTGATGGGACCGGCCAATCGAGAGCGGTTCAAGGCGGATGAAAAGGCATTTCTTGATGAATGGCCGCTGACCGAAGCGCAGAAAACCGCCGTGTTGAAACGCGATTACAACGGAATGATTGCGGAGGGAGGAAATATCTATTTCCTCGCGAAGATCGGGGCCACCGATTCGAAGTCCTTCGTCCAAATCGTCTCGACCATGACAGGAATGACGGTGCCGGACTATACCGCGATGATGGTCGGCGGCGGCCGGTCGACGCAACGACAGCTATCCAAACGGCAGAATGCCTTGGCGGCTGATGAGTCGGAGCGATAATGGCTCGCGTTACCGCCGGAATCGGCTGCAGTCACGTGCCTGCGATCGGGGCGGCCTTGGACCTCGAAAAAACGTCGGAAGCCTACTGGGCACCGGTGTTCGAAGGATTCGACTGGACCCGGGACTGGATCGCCAAGGAAACGCCGGACGTGGTGATTCTCGTCTACAACGATCATGCCTCGGCCTTTAGCCTCGATGTAATACCGACATTCGCCATCGGCTGCGCGGAAAGTTTTGCGCCAGCCGACGAGGGTTGGGGAGCCCGGCCGGTGCCCGTCGTGCGAGGCTGTCCCGACCTTGCATGGCATCTTGCGCAGGCGCTGATCCTCGACGGTTTCGACATGACCATCGTCAATAAGATGGACGTCGACCACGGTTTGACGGTGCCACTGTCTTTGATGTTTGGGCAATGCAAGAGATGGCCTGTCACTGTGATTCCGCTGGCGGTGAACGTGATTCAGTATCCGCCGCCGTCCGGAAGGCGTTGTTATCAATTGGGTAAGGCACTCAGGCGCGCAGTGCAGGCGTTTCCCCAGGATTTCAACGTGCAGATATGGGGCACGGGCGGCATGAGCCACCAACTGCAAGGGCCGCGCGCCGGTCTCATCAACAGTGCCTTCGACCAGTCTTTTCTCGATGACTTGACGCGCGACCCGAACGGCTTGGCCAGCAAGGCCCATCTGGAGTACCTGCGATACGCAGGGTCCGAGGGAATTGAACTCGTGATGTGGCTGGTCATGCGCGGGGCATTGGGACGGGAAATCACGGAATTACGTCGCTTCTATCATGTGCCGGCGTCCAATACGGCCGTTGGCCATATCGTCCTTCGGCCGCGCTCTGACGGCGACAGCTACGAGGATTTCGCGGCGCCGGGTACTGAATTGGGTGTGCCGGATGGGAGGTAAGCGTCGTCCGGCCGGGTATTGAGCATAAGCAGAGATAACCATAAGTTTTTTTCGGGGGAGGAAAAAGTGAAATTATCAAGCATGTTGGCATTGATCGTAGCAATGGGCCCATCGTTGCAGGCGCACGCAGCGCTAGCGGAATCCGCCGATGCTACCCCGCAGGCGGCTCGCTCGACTTCGGCGCAGGCAACTTCGGCCAGTTCAGCAGATTCAGGAGGTCTTCAGGAAATTGTCGTGACGGCGGAGCGGCGCGAGGAGAGCGTTCAAAAGGCGCCGTTAACGATTCAGGTGATTGGAGCCGATGCGCTGAGAGAATCCGGCATCACGAGCGCCGTCGACATCAGCAAACTGACTACCGGAGTGCAAATCGGCGTCGGCGGATCGAGCACCCAGATTTACGTCCGAGGCGTGGGCGATTTTGCGTTCAACCCGCTGGCCAATCCGGGTGTGGCATTCAATGTCGACGGAGTTTACATCGCGCGGCCGGACGGATTGGGCGGCAATTTTTACGATGTGGCCCGCGTGGAAGTGCTCAAGGGGCCGCAAGGAACGCTGTACGGCCGCAATGCCAACGGTGGTTCAATCAACGTGATTACCAACGAGGCCCGGCTCGATGAGACGAGCGGTGACTTCAACGTCGAATATGGCAATTTTAATCTGATTCACACCGACGGTGCAGTGAATCTGCCCGTCGGTGATTCAGCCGCAATTCGCATTGCCGCGAACGCAGTGCACCGAAGCGGTTACTTGTCCGATGGCACCAATGACGATGTACAGCAGGGCGGCCGCGTACGCTTCAAGTGGGAGCCGACCGATGATCTCACGTTGCGGCTCAATACCGATTACTCGCACATTGGCGGCGACAATGGCGGCTATACCTATCTGCCACGCCAACCGGGCCAGGATCCGTGGCTGGGTGTCGGCTCCCCGGCCGCGATAGCCTATCGTGGCTCCTTTCCGCCACTCGGTCCGCTGCTCGACACCTCGATACCCGACACCCGACAGGACACCAAGATATGGGGTATCAGCGGACAGCTCGATCTGCGCCTGCCCTTTGCCACACTGACCGTATTGCCGGCGTTTCGGGATACGGATGTTTATTCGCTGAGTTATCCGGGATTCCGCTACGAACAACCGAACAAAGTGCGCGAATCGACGCTCGAGACGCGCCTGGGGAATAGTGCACCGGGACTTACCTGGGTGGTGGGTGGCTACTTCTTTCACGAGAGCGGCGCCGGCGACATCAACATTTTGGAAAGCGATATCGTCCAAAATACCGAGATCAACTACAACCCGAAAACGACTGCCTACGCGGTTTTCGGCCAGGCGACTTACGAGGTCGTTCCCGACCTAAGAGTAATCGCTGGCGCGCGCTACACGTATGAGAAGCGCTCGCTAGTCGGCAATTATCTGGACAACCGGCCGGCACCTTACGGCCCGGGCCCTGGAACTGTCCTCGAGTCATTCGATACCGCAGAGGATTTCAACGGCATCACCTACAAAGCCGGCCTGGAATACGATCTGGCACCACAGAGTCTTCTCTATCTGACGACCAGCACGGGATTCAAGGCGGGCGGCTTGAACGAGACGGTTCCGCCGGATGCGGTCTATCGTCCAGAGACTCTACTGGCCTACGAATTCGGCTCCAGAAACCGGTTCCTGGATAATCATCTTCAGGCCAATTTTGGTCTTTATTACTGGAGCTACAAGCACCTCCAAGATCAACGTGTGACTTTCGATCCGCTGAACACGATCAACCTTCTGACATACAACGTTGGCAACGCGACCATTCGAGGAGCGACGATCGACATCGTCTACAAGCCTTTCCAATACGATACGATCAGCACGTCCGTGGAGTATGCGGATTCATACTACGACAGCTTCAAGGTGCAAGTTCCCACCGCCGTGTTCTTCCCAGGAAGCATCGGTTGTCCCACGACGCATGTAGGCCTTGAAACAGTAGCCGACTGCGCGGGATACCAGGTGGCCCGGGTACCGAAATACACCGGGACTTTGGGTTATGAGCACGACTTCACGGTGCCGGGAGATGCGCTGATTGCCGTCGCCGGCAGCGGCAAGTTTGCAACTCGCGAATGGGTGGCGACGGACTTCATACCGGCGGAAAACGCGGCCGGTTACGTCACTTTCGATCTCAACGTTACCTATGTGCCGAAAGACAATCGCTATAACGTGGGTGCGTTCGTGCGAAACATCGGTGATCGAGCCTATTACACGGGCGGCTTCGAACAACCCTTTGTCGCTGGGCTCTTTGCGGCCAACATCGCCCCTCCCCGCACATTCGGGGTCCGAGGCAGCGTCAAGTTTGGAGGAAAATAAATGTCTGCACATGAGTCGTTGAAGGAGCGTCCGAAAACGTCCGCCGTCGATTTTTCATCGGCGGCGAATGGGTGCGTCCGGAATCGCAGAACCGGCGGCCAGCGTGACCCTGCTTTCACTTGCGGGTGTTTCGTGCTGCCCACGTTGTTCACCGATGTGACATCGCAAATGAGCATCGCGCGGGACGAGTTCTTTGGCCCTGTCGTTTCGGTCATGCCGTACGACAGTATCGACGAGGCGATCGGCGTCGCCAACTCGTCGGAGTACGGTTTGAGTGGAACCGTGTTCTCTGCGGATCGGGAGCGGGCATACGAGGTCGCGACACAAATCAAGTCGGGGCACATCGGTGTCAATGGCTTCGATATGGCTCCGGGAGCGCCTTTCGGCGGCTACAAATCGTCGGGCATGGGAAGGGAAGGCGGACCGGAAGGGCTGGAAGCCTTCCTCGAAACTCAGGCGGTTTATTTACCTGGTGCGCCCTAGGTGTCCGAGCGCTACGACTACATAATTGTCGGCGCCGGCAGCGCCGGTTGCGTGGTGGCCAACCGATTGGTCACGGAACACAACTTTCGCGTGCTGCTGCTCGAGGCGGGGCCGATAGACGACAATATGCTGCTTCGCATGCCCGCAGGGTCATTTGCCATGATCTTCGGTGGAAGCCCCTATATCAAACGGTACGAATCCTCGGCCCAATCGCATTTGAACGGTCGCACCGTATCGATTCCCCAGGGCAATGTGGTCGGTGGCAGCAGTTCCATCAACGCCATGGCATACACGCGAGGTTCTCGCCTCGACTATGCTCGATGGACCGAAGCGGCCGGCGGATTCGATTGGGGATGGGACGCATTGCTGCCGTATTTTCGCAGGCAGGAGGGAAATCAGCGCTTGGACAATGACAGTCATTGCACGACGGGGCCGCTCAAGGTATCCGATCCAATATACAAGGCGAAGGCAGCCGATATATTCGTGCAGACCATGAAACGCCTGGGTCTTTCGGAGCGCGATGATCTGAACGATGGAAACTTGCAGGGCGTCGCGTACATGCAGACGACGATCGGTAATGCCCAGCGGTGCAGTGCCGCGCGCGCCTTTTTGCATCCCATTCTCAAAAATAAGCGATTGGAGGTGCTCACTGGGGCTCGTGCAACCGCGTTGCGCTTTGCAGGCACCCGCGCCGTCGGCGTCAATTTCGAGCGTGGAGGCGTGTCGCACACGGCGTGGGCTGACCGGGAAATCATATTGACGGCCGGAGCGCTGGTGACACCCAAGCTGCTGATGCTTTCGGGAGTCGGGCCGGCCCAGAAACTCGCTGAGCTTGGAATCCAGCCTTTGGTGGACTTACCGGGTGTCGGCGAAAACCTCCAGGATCACAACATCGCCTACCTGACCGCTGCGACGAAGGCGCCTTACGGTTATTTTGGCGAAGACCGCGGCATTCGAAAATTCCGCAATGCGCTGCGGTATTTCCTGTTGCACAACGGGCCGATCGCCTCAAACGGTGCAGAGACGATGGGCTTCGTGAATCTTCTGGATTCGAGCGCAGACCCCGACATCCAGCTTTATTGCGTCGGGGTCATGTGGCCCAGCGTTCCAGTTCGGGATCAGACTCACGGGATCACCCTCATGGCGAACCTCGTCAAGCCGAAGTCCCGTGGCACCGTCACCCTACGGTCGAAGGATCCGAATGATGATCCGGTAGTAGACCCCAATTGGCTGAGCCACCCGGACGATGTGTCCCGTCTTTTGCGGGCATTCAAATATCTAAGGGAAATCGCCTCGACTGATCCTTTCGCGGCGATCATCCGCAATGAGGTCATGCCCGGCGTAGAGGTATTGAGCGATGAAGACTTGATCCGCTTCATTCGGGATACAACTGAAAGCAACTACCACCCGGTCGGAACCTGCCGCATGGGCTCCGATGAGGATCCCATGGCCGTGCTCTCGACCGACCTGAAGGTACGGGGAACGACCAACCTTCGAGTATTTGACGCGTCCATGATGCCCAGCATCATTTCATCCAACACGAACGCGACGGTGATGGCGGTGGCCGATCGGGCGGTCGATTTGATGCTGGGACAGTGAAACGCATCCTCGTATCCGACTGTCGTTTTTCCTTCATTACGAGAGTGGCACGTATGGGGGGGCGGCCCGCATCAGTTAAATCGACTATTTGGCCCGCCGGTCAAACGATCACGCTTTTCCCAGCGCCTTGGATTTGGGGATAATTCGAGGTATCCGGTAACCGTCCGCTCGTGCGCCATTTGACGTTGGAGTGTCCTCCAATCCGCCTCCTGATCTGTGGGCGGCGATTGACACGCCGGTGGCGCGTTCTGGTGGGCAGAATTCCCAGTAAAGCGGAAAGCTTCCTTAACTTTTCACAATCCGCTGGCAATGAAAATGTAACACGCTCAACTCATTATGCGAGGCTTCGTTGCTAAAACGCAACGCCATGATCCTCGGGGTGCTGTATGTCGTTGCGTGTGAAAGATCGTCGCTGGTATTACCTGCAGCTGAAATCGGTCATGCCTTTGCTGTTGTTTCCCGGGGCTACTTGCTTGCAAACACCGAGGCAGACGATGCCGAGGTCAGCCGTTTGCACAGTCTCGATCCGGTGGTCGTGACCGCCCAATCATTGCAAGGCCCCCAGGCGGCACCGTCCCAGGGTTCGCTTGTCGCGACTCAGCCACAATCGATCGTGGGCGCTGACTTCATCCAAAACAACGACTCGCCCGCGTCCAATTACACAGACATCATCAAGTTCACCCCCAGCGTCTGGATGGTCGATCCCAACGGGCCGGGCTTGATGGAGAACCTCGGCGCTTCAATTCGAGGTTTTCAAGACGGCCAGTTCAACGTCACGCTCGACGGCATCCCGTGGTTCGATTCGAACGATTTCACCCACCATTCGACCAGCTATTTCATGTCCCAGGACATCGGCAACGTCGTGGTCGACCGTGGCCCGGGTAACGCCGGCACCATCGGCGATGCGACGTTCGGTGGCACGGTATACATGCAAACGGCGGATCCGGCGAAGACAATGGGCTTTACGACCGCGGCCAGCGTCGGCAGTTTCAACACGCGGCTCTACAGCGCCCGTTACGACACCGGGGAGGTCAGCGACTGGGGCGGGATGCGTGCGTTCATCAGTCTCAAGACCCTGTCGTCCGACGGCTATCTGACCAACGCGAATCTGGACCGCAGCAATGCGTTCGTCAAGGTGATACAGCCTGTGAACGATTCCACGGATATCATTCTGGCCTCCAATCTCAACAAGGTGAAACAGAACCCGCCGATTGGCGCGACACCCGATCAGATGGCCGCGTTCGGCATGAACTATGCTTACAACCGAGACCAGAGCAGCCAGGGTTACTATGGCTACAACCTCGACAAAATCACCACCGACTTCGAGTACATCGGCATCAACTCGCGAATCGCGGGTTGGACCGTCGACAATAAGCTCTATACCGACGCGTATTATCATGATGGATACAACGGACTGGATGTCGGCGGCGTCCTGCCGCACGGTGCCGTGGATGCGGGTGATATTCCGAACGGCACCATCAACCAGAATGGCACGACGAATCCGAACGATGTCCCCGGACAGATCCTGACCAACAACTATCGGTCTGTGGGAGACATTCTGCGTGTGTCCCGCGGCTTGGGTCCCGGTGAGGCGCAGTTCGGCGGATGGTTCGACCATCAGACCAATTTGCGCGAGTTGACCGAGAACGACTTTACCAACAACTACGCCTACAACTACGACTTGGCAGTGCCAGCGGGCGGATTGCCGGAAGCCGCCTACATCGATCGCCTGCAGCACAATCAATTGTTCACACGGCAAGCGTTTCTGCAGTACATCTGGCACGTCATTCCTGATCTCGACGTGACCGGCGGCATGAAATACGTGAATTTCGAGCGTGACATCGTCGCGCCCGTCAATCAGGGGACGGAGCTGCAACTCGACTACAAGGAAACGTGGACCCGCGATCTGCCGTCCTTCGACGTGCACTACAAGCTGGCCGATAACTGGTCGGCCTACGCCCAGTACGCGAAGGGGTTTCTGGCGCCCAACTTGAACGTTCTCTATGTGCCCAGTCCGAGCGGCAACACCGTGAACCCGGAGTCCACCACCAATGTGCAGGTGGGGACCACCTGGGTTGGTCGGGGGGCAACCGTTTCCTTGGACGCTTACACCATCAACTTCAGCAATGAAGTCGCGTCACACACGATCATACCGCCGGACGGCGGCGCAGCGCTCAAGCAGTTCTATAACTTGGGGGCGGTCAAGTACAAGGGCGTCGAGGCCGAAGGCAGCTATGCCATTGGCTACGGCCTGACCGTCTATGCCAACGCGACCTACAATATCGCACGGCTGACCACCGATCAAAGCTGGGTTCCCGACACGCCCAATCGTACGGCCGCTCTCGGCCTGCTGTACAACCAGGGCCCGTGGCAGGGCTCGCTGATCGACAAGTACGTGGGAGTACGCTACGGCGATTCCGAGGACACCTATCGTCTCAGTGCGTATCAAACCGCCGATGCGGCTGCCAACTACACGTTCAATTTGTCCGACCATGCCGTGAAGAACGTCAAGATTGGCGTGATGGTGCAAAACATCACCGATCGCAAAACCATTTATTTCTTGGACGGATACACGAGCGGCAGCACACCGTCGGGCTACGCCAACGGCAATCCGTTGTTCTTTACGCTGCCGGGCCGGAGCTTCGAGGTGAATCTGAAGGCGTCGTTCTGATTGGACTTTTTCGACGCACGTCGCGATGCCATCGGATCTGCGCCACCGGCGCCAGAATTATTGCATCAAGCGAGCCGTTTCCTTTTTGACGACGGCATAGCATTCACAGCAGAGAGCCTCCAGCTTCGGCCGGTCAAGGACCTCGATATGTCCGCGCTGGTAGTGGATGATGCCGAGACGCTGCAGCTTGCCCGCGGCCTCGGTGACGCCCTCACGCCGCACGCCCAGCATGTTGGCGATCAGTTCCTGGGTCATGTACAACTGGTTTGACGATAAACGGTCGAGCGACATCAATAGCCAGCGGCATAGCTGCTGGTCGACTGAGTGATGGCGATTGCATACGGCAGTCTGAGCCATCTGGATGATCAGGGCCTGTGTGTAGCGCAGAAGCAGATCATGGAAGCTGTCGTTGCAATGAAACTCGTCCTTGAGCCGTTGACCCAGCAGGCGATAGGCTTGGCCCGCGCTTTGCACGATCGCGCGGTTGGGGGTCGTCTCGCCGCCCATGAAAAGCGCAATGCCGATCAGCCCTTCGTTACCCACGATCGCAATCTCCGCGGAGGAACCATCCGCAAGCACATAAAGAAGCGAAACGATGCAATCGACCGGAAAGTAAACATGGAGCAGCACATCACCGGACTCGTAAAGGACCGCGCCCAGCGGCAGGTCGATGTACTCGAGGTACGGCAACAGCCGCGCAAGCCCGTCGGAGGGCAGGGCTCCAAGTAGGTGATTACCGGTGGGATCGTGCAATTCAGCCATCAGGCACCCGGTGTCGCCTTCTTCCCGATGACGCCGATCAATCCGATCAGATATCCGCCGCCCGCCGGATCCAGGCAGGCCGAGGCGTGCATGCAGCGAGTCTCCCCGTCCGGCGTCGACCGCAGGGCCAGGTCGGCGAATCCGGTGGGGGCACCCTCGGCGACGCGCCCGAGCATCGCGCGCAGTGTCGACAAGCCTTCCGCAGTCAGGAAACTTTCCAGCGAACGGCCGCGCAGGAAATCACGTTCGGATCCAAGCATGGTCGCCCCCGTCTGATTCAGTTCGCGCAGCATCGCGTTGAAATCAAGCGTTAAATAGCCAACCGGGGCGTAATCGTAGAGTTGAACTTGCCGATTGAGCGACGTCTCGAGCTCAATGCGCGACTGACGCAGCTCCTCGTCCTGCAGGTCCACTTCCACTTGGTGGACCTGCAGCTCATGGAGCAAGGCGAGCGCGTCGGGAGCGGTCGACGGCGAGGAGGCGAGATCGTAGAGCACTCCGAGGGCGGGCGATGCGTCCGTCCGCGCCTGCCCCAGTGCGTCGGGCCCCTTCAAGTGCGCGACTGCTCGGGAACGAAGAGCATCCAGGCGGTTCGGATTGCGGGAAATTTTCATCATCATGCTACCTCGCTGATCGTGTGATGCTGGAATATTTCGATAATTGTGCAGTTTACTCTCTTATGGATTTCGCAGCCGTGACTCCAGTTGCTTCGCGGCGGTAATGTCTACGAAGGTGATCACGGCGCCCTGAATGACGTTGGCTACGGTGCGGTACGGCATGATGCGCACCTTGAACCAATGTGCATCGCTCGTCGAGATCTCCTTTTCGCTGAACGCGAGGGTGCGCAACGTGTCCTTCGCGTCCGCATGGAGTTCACTATAGTGTAGCGTCGTGGTGAGGTCGCTCAGTGGACGCCCGATATCGGCATCCCGCAGATTGATGATGCGTTTGATCTGCTCAGTGAAGCGTCGCACGTTCAGATCCTTGTCCAGAAAGAGCGTGGCGATGTCGGTGCTGTTGAGCAGGTTCTGCATGTCGCTCTGAGCAAGCGCGAGGTCGTCGAGCTTGGATTGCAGTTCGACGTTGATTGTCTGCAACTCCTCGTTCATCGACTGGGCTTCTTCCTTGGAAGTGGTGAGTTCCTCGTTCGCTGACTGCAACTCCTCATTCGTCGATTGCAGCTCCTCGATGGCCGCCTGCAGTTCCTCTTCGGAGGCCCGCATAGCCTCGCGCAACCCCTTGAGTTCCTCCTGAGAACGCATGAGTTCGGCGGCGATCGCAGGGTCGATCGCGCCGGCGCGCTTCTTGCGCCGCGGCTTTTCGGCCAGAGGAGCCGCGACCTCGCGAAACACAACCATTACCATGCCTTCGAGCGACTTCGGCTCGTCAATGGCTTCGACGGTGATTTCGATTTGGTGTGCCGCATTACCATCCATGCGAAGTCCGTGCACTTCGACTGCCTTGCGCTCTTTGACGGCCCGCCGCAACGCGACGGCGAGCTGCGTGCGAATGGCGGCCCGGGCCATTACATGAATATTCCAGTTCGCCTTGCCGGCCGCAGGTTCTAGATACTGGCCCGTGTGTCCGCTGATGTAGAGGATATCGCCGAGTCCGTTTACCAGGACGGCCGCAGGGGAGAACTTCTGCAGCAGGAGCTGATCCGCCAGCACCTGTAGGTTCACGGTAGGGGGTGTCTGCGGCGACATGGGCAACTCCTGCGCAGGCGCGCGCGCTGATATACGGCGATGGACGGGGAAATCCACGGCACGGGGCGCCGCAGCATTGGGGCTGCGCCGGTAAAGTCTCGATTTTGATGATAGAGGCGGAAATAGATTCTGCGCCGGTCCCACGGTCTCAGATCCGCCGAGCATCAGTACGCCGCCCGGAAGCAGGCTGTAGTGGAACAAAGGCAGGAGGCGCTTTTGGAGCGTCGCGTTGAAGTAAATCAAGAGATTTCGGCAGCAAAGCAAATCGAGTCGGGTGAATGGCGGGTCCATGATCAAATCGTGCTGGGCGAACAGCACCATGTCGCGGATACGTGGGTCGATTACGTAGCCGTCGTCCTGAGTGCGGAAAAAGCGGGCCAGGCGCTCCGCCGAGACATCCGCGGCTATCGAGGCGACGTAGCGTCCTTGCCGGGCGAACGCAATCGCGTCCGCATTGAGATCGGTGGCAAAGATCTGCAACGTGGCGGCCGGCCTGGCCAATCGCTCGCGTGTCTCCGTGAAGACGATCGCGAGTGAGTAAGCCTCCTCGCCGGTGGAGCACCCGGCAACCCAGGCACGAAACCGCCCGTCGGGCGCGGCGCGGGCAAACAGCTCCGGGAGAGCGACGGAGCTGAGTTCATTCCAAGCTTCCGGATCCCGGAAGAAACTCGTCACCCCGATCAGCATCTCCTTGAAGAGCAAATCGAGTTCCGATGGATTTGCGAGCAAAAATGCCGAGTATTCGGCCATCCTCTTGAAGCCGTGTATGGCCATGCGCCGCTCGATGCGACGCCGCAGCGTGCTCGGCTTGTACAGCGTCAGATCGTGCTTGCTGCGCGCACGCAGTAGATCGAGGATGGAATCCAAGTCTCCGGCGGCGGCGTCCTCGGCGCCGTGCGAGGGATCGGTTGCGCTAGGTTGCGCGTTTATGACGAGAAGAATGCGCTTCGGCAAATCGGAGGCGAGCCCAACGACATCGGCCGCTCCGGCCGCGATGGCGCTCTTCGGCATCGAATCGAATTGCGCCGAACGCGGCTCCTGCGCAAGGGTCAAGCCTCCTTGCGTCTTGATCGCCTGCAGACCGAGCGTCCCATCCGACCCCATGCCCGAAAAGACGACTCCAATGGCGCGGGCCCCTGATCGCCAGCGAGGGAGCAGAAGAGCACGTCGATGGGCAACCGCAGCCCGCGTGGCGCGCTTGGCTCAGCGAGACGCAGTATTCCGTCCTTCACCGTGAGCTCGGTGTTGGGAGGAATCACGTAGACGGCGTTGAGTTCCAGCCGCATGGACGCCGTCACTTCGCGTACGGGCATGGGCGTCGCCCGTTGCAGTAGTTCGGTCAACATCGCTTTGTGCGTCGGGTCCAGATGTTGTACGACGATGTATGCGAGCCCGCTCGCCGCCGGCACATGAGCCAGGAACTGTTCCAGCGGTTCAAGGCCGCCCGCGGAGGCGCCCAGTCCGACGATGCGCGTCGGAACGCGGTTGTCGGCATCCTTCATCGCTGTCATTTTGTACCTTCATTGATGTCACTTGTACCTTTAAAGCTGTCACCGAGGCTGGTAAGGCCATCCCTATAGCGTAACCGGTAGGCTGCTGGCCAGGCACGCGCCTGGGCAGCCAGCCATCCCCAGCCGTCATGCCGGCCAGGATTTTCATCTCACTGTGAGTTCATATCGAGATACAGCGGGACCGCATACGCGCCCCACAGACCGGCGATGGCAACTGCAGCAGCGACCAAGCCCTCGCCGGCGCTCAATTGCGCGCCGATGAGATAGTTCACGCACAGCTGCTGCGGGGCGTCTTGATAGATTAGGCCGACAGTCGCGGTCATCCAGACCCAGTTGCCGACGAAGAAGGCCTGCAGGGCGAGCGGCGCCGCGCGGAACGAGGCGGGCAGCAGCAGGCCGGCGGCCAGGAAACTCGCGTACTTCGCCGCCGCCGCCGCTGCGCTCGCGAGCGTCTCGTCGAGTGCGACGGGGATCATCCAGTACGCGGCGGTCAGCGACAGAAACACGAATCCCGCGAGGCCCAGCCGATTGCAACGCTCGATGATTGCGGCCGCCCGTTCCGGCAGAGCCTTTGACATGCCCAGCCCGGCGACCAGCAGCAACGGGAATTCGATGAGCATGTGCCGCGCCATGTCCGCTTCCAGCCAGTGCCCCCACGCCAGGATGGCCGCGCCGATGAGCGCGGCCGCCGCCATGGCCTGCCGGGGACCGAGGGTCAGCGGGATGCGACGCGCGTTCGTGCCCACGCGAGCGCGGCCTCAGGTTCGTTGAAATCGAAGATCCGCACCAGCCGCCCGTCGGCAAGGACGACATGGATGGCTGCATTGTGCGCGAAGCCGCCGAAGCCGTCGTCGATCACGACGACACCGGTTTGGCGCTCGACCCGGGCGAGATCGGCACGGCTGCCGGGCACCGCCACGATCCATCGGTCCGGCTCTGCGTGATGTTCCGTGGCATAGCGTTGCAGGGCGTGCACATCGTCGTGGGCCGGATCGAACGAAATCGACAGCAACCCGATCCCTGCATTGCGCGGGTCGGCATCAAGCATACGCTGCAGGCGCTCGAATTCGATCCCCAGCACCGAGCATAGTGTGGGGCAGCGCGTGTACATGAATGTGACCAGCCAGACGCGCGGCTTGCCTTCTCGATTGCCCCACGGCACCACGGAGATACCGGTCGACGTATCGAGGCGCAGCGCATGGAGTCGGGGCGGGTCGGCCGGCACCCGCAGGCGCCGGATGTCTTCCGCCGTCCAGCCGCGCAAACCGAACGTTACGGACCAGAGCGCTGCCGCCGCGATACCGATCATCGTGCATGAGACGATCCCCGTTCCCAGCCACGAGGCGGGCGGCGCCATGGGTCTGCCGGTCATGGCAGTGTCGACAGATCCGCGTCGCCCTGCCACGGTTCATTGCGCTGCGCAGTGGCCGCGCGCTGGGCCGTGACCTGCTGTGCACCGACGGCTGTCGCCGTGTTGCCCCAATGGCTGCGCGCGTGGGTGAGGACCGCGGCGATCTCCGCGTCGCTCAGCTGCGGGCCGAAGGTGGGCATGGCGCCGTTGTACGTAACGCCGTTGACCGTGAGCGTCCCTTGAATCCCGTGCAGCACGATCTGGATCACGGTGGTATCGCGGCCGTTCACCCAGTTCGAACCGGCCAACGGCGGAAACACGCCGGGAAGTCCCGCGCCCGTCGCCTGGTGGCACGCGGCACAGCGGGCCGAGAAAATGGCGGCGCCATCGACCGCAGCGGCGGCGCCGGCCGCGCCCCCGGCCGCCGCCTTCGGCTGTTGCCGTAGATCGCTCGCCGTTCTCTGATCGCCGTATTCCGTGGCCGTGGTGACGTTCAAACGCAGGATGTAGTACGAGCACCAGAGGGCCAGCAGCAGTGCCAGTGCCAGCACCCATCGCGGGATGGGATTGGCTGCTTCTTGCGGATCCGGATTCTCGCGGGATGCCTGCGGGGTGACAACTTCGGGGGACATGAGTGCGTACTCCTCTAAGGACCCGTGTCGGACGGTGCCAGGGGATAGGTGTGATCCAGTGACACGAGGTAGCTCACGAGATCGAGGGCGGCCGGCCTCGCGACCACGACCCCCTGCGCGGGCGCGAAGGACGGCGGCAGCGTCACGACGCGATCGCCCGGCTCGGCCTTGGGTTTCACTTCGAACAGATAGGGGAAGGACGGCATGATGCTGCCCGGCACGAACGCACGCGGTTGGTACAAATGCCCGAGATGCCAGTCGAGGCTCGGCTGCCGCGCGCCGATGTTGAACAGATCCGGGCCCGTACGCATGGTGCCGAGCAGGTGCGGCGAGTCGTAGAAATAATCGGCGGCGACCGATGCCCGGCCCCAACCGCGCTCGGCGTCCGGTGCTTGGGCGCGGTCGCGAGGCTGCTGCGAGTGGCAGTAGATGCATCCCTGCCGGATGTATTCCTGGCGGCCGCGCAGTTGCGCACTGGTATAGGGATGGAGTCCGGCCGGCGGCTTCACATCGCGCAATTGGAAGTAGGGCACTACGACCAAGACGGCGGTTGCGGCCGCGATCATCGCCAGAGCGCCGCCGAACAGGCGGATTTCATTACGCATGATTGACCTCCGTGCCGATACGGAACCGCGCAGGACGCGTGCGCTGCGGGCCGAGCGCCGACACCATGGCCAGAAAATGCGCGGCGAATACGAGGTGTCCGGCGGTCATCATGGCGCCGCCCACGCTGCGTGCCTCGAGCCACGGGATCGTGACTTTGACGGAATCCATGAAGGGCCGGGCGGCATCGAGCATGGCAAGTCCCTGCAGCCAGCCGCCGATGCTCAAGGCAACGATGTACACCAGCATGCCGATCACGACCAGCCAGAAATGCGCGGCGATGAGGCGCGGATAGGGCCATTCGCGCTCCACCACCCGCGGCATCACGAAGTAGATGCCGCCGAAGAAGGTGATGGTGACGAAGGCGTACATGCCGAGATGTGCATGCGCCACGGTGAAGTGCGTGAAGTGCGTGATGGTATTGACGCTGCGCAGCGCCTCGAACGTTCCTTGCAGCGAAACGAGCACGTACATGATGCTCCCCAGGGCGATGAACCGCAGCGTCGGGGAGTACAGAAGCGTTCGCCAATACCCCTTCAGCGTGGCGGCATAGTTGGTCGCAAATGCGACCACCGGAACGATCATCATCACGCTTTGAACGATCGACAAGGTGACGAGCCACGTGGGAACCGGGCCGCCGATGAGATGGTGGCCACCCACCTGGCCGTAGAAGAACGCTTGGGTCCAGAAGCCGAGCAGCGACAGGCCGTAGGATTGAATGGGCCGGCCGATCACCTTCGGCAGGAAGTAGTAGATCGACGCCTGCGCGAGAGGCGTGAAGAAATAGCCGAGCACGTTGTGGCCGTACCACCAATTCATCGTGGCCTGTTCGACACCGAAGTGCACGCCGGGTATGTTGGCGACGAGGTACAGAATCGGAAACCAGAAGAGCGCGGCGCTCACGTACCACACCGACACATACAGATGATCGACCGTCCGCCGCGCCAGCGTGCGCAGCAGCGGGATGCCGATCAGGGCGCCGCCCGCCACCAGCAGTAAACCGACCTGCCAAGGAATTTCCAGCCATTCGAGGCCGCTGCTCATGCCGGCGGCGAGGCTGCCGATCCCGGCGATCAGGCCGGCGTTCCACAGCACGGCGCCGAGCAGCGCGAAGCGCCTTCCCTGCAACGGGGTCTTGAGCAGCCGCGGCAGCATCCACATCGCAAGCCCGAAACCGGCCATCGACGTCCACCCGTAGGCGACGGCGTTGAGATGAATCGTGCGGATTCGCCCGAACGTCAGCCATTCGTAGCCGGCGAGCCAGTCCGGATAGTGCAGCTTGATCGAGGCGGTGAGGCCGGCGAAGGATCCCAGGATCAGCCAACCGATGGCACAACTCAGGAACACGAAAGTAACGGTGGCGCTCGAGCGGTCCGCGTGCGCGCGCTGCAGCAGTTCATCGTCGTCGAGCGGCTCGTGGTGGCCGATGTTGGCGTTGACGAGGTTCTGCAGCGCCGCGCGGGACGCGGACGGTGCCGCGGGTTCCTCGCTGTGCCCCACTTCGTGCTCGGTGAATATGACTCGCGCGCCGGCGGCATCGTGGCCGAACACCCCGCGGTGCATCGACCAGATGAAGACCGCTAACGCGACCAGGGAGATCAGAAAAGCCGGGAGCAGAATGACGACCGGATTCATGTTGCCGCCTCGTTTAGTGAGTTGCCGTTCAAAATGGGTTGGAATTGGACGGATGTCCGCTCGTCGCTGTTCACCGTGAGACGAAAGACATCCGGACGCGCATAGTGGCCCGCCACGTCCAGATCGAATTTGGCGCGCGCGATGAGGCGCCCATCGAGCTCCGCGATCCTGATCGTCTCTTCGCCGAATACCGGCTGGGCCAACACCTCGCCAAACGGATCCACGATGCAGGACCCGCCTCTGATCAATGCGGTATCGGGCGCGCCCTCCTGGGGGACCGCGTAATCGGCCGGCGCGTCCGAGCGCTTCAGGAACTGGCAAGCCGACAGCACGAAGCAGCGGCCTTCGATGGCGATGGTTTGCATGGTGGGCAGCCAGGTATCACGATCATCCACGGTCGGAGCGCAGTACAGCTCGATTCCCTGGGCATACATCGCCATGCGCAGCAGCGGCATGTAGTTCTCCCAGCAGATGACGCTGCCTATTCGCCCGATCGGGCTGTCGATCACCGTCAACGTCGAACCGTCCCCCATGCCCCAGATCAGCCGCTCCAGAGCGGTGGGCATCAGTTTTCGGTGTTTGCCGAGCAGCGCACCGTCCGGGGCATACATCAGGACGGTGCAATAGAGGGTCGCTCCCGCGCGCTCGATGACGCCGACCACGAGATAAACACCGTTGTCGCGGGCGGCGGCGGCGATCTGCGCACTTTGCGCTCCGGCTACCTCGATGGCACCGTCGTAGTAACGACGGAAGTCCTCGCGGCCTTCCGGGCTGCGCATGCCGATGCGTGCGCCAAAATCGAGCCCCTTGGGATAGCCGCCGACGAACGCTTCCGGGAACACCACGATTTGCGCGCCGCGACCGGCAGCCTCGCGCGTCAGTTCGGCGAGCTTGTTCAATGTGCGCGGCGTATCAAACAGAATGGATCCCGCTTGTACAACGGCGGCCTTCACGGGCGATGGCGTCATGAAAATCTCCTGGAGACAAGACGATTGAGCAGCGGCAGCGCTCCACGAGCGGTGCTCTCCCCCTCCCGCAATATCGGCGCCTCCTCTCCGGATGCCGGCGCCCATTGCTCGGGCGGGTGTTCATCAGCGGTGCGCACGGAGGAAAAACCACAGTGCCGGAGTGCCTCGAGTTGATCCGGCAGCAGGTGGCCGACGGCTCGGATATCGCCGTCGAAGCGATATCGCGCCCGCAGCGTGCGTGCCAGCGTGAAGCCGCGCCCGTCGCGAAACTTCGGAAACTCGATGCAGATGAGGTCAAATGCCGCAAGCCACGGAGCGATCGCTTCCGCCACCGTGTCGGGCGGCAGTTGCACGGCGGCCGGGCGGGCCACGACGCCTTTTTCGCGCGCAGCGTGAAACGCCTCCAGTGTCATGGCGACATCGCGCTCCGTGCGGCCGTCACCGAGCGGTCTTCCACACGTATCAATCAGTGCCATAGGCCGCCTCCTTGAAGGGCCCCAGGCCGACCCGCCGGACAGTGTCGATGAATCGTTCCTGCCCCGCGCGCAGCTGTTGGAATGCGCCAAGGATGGCATCGATGCAATCGACGATCTCCGCAGCGGCAACCGCCGGACCGAGAATGGTTCCTATCGTTGCGTTCTCGTCGGCGGATCCGCCCACGGTGATCTGATAGAACTCGGCGCCGTTCTTGTCGACTCCCAGCAGCCCGAGGTGCCCCACGTGATGGTGCCCGCAGGCGTTCACGCATCCGGAGATATTCAGATCCAGCGTGCCGATCTCGCGCTCGCGCGCCGTGCCGGCAAACCGCTCGGCGATGCGCTGTGCAATGGGAATCGAGCGCGCCATGGCAAGGCTGCAGTAATCCAGGCCCGGGCAGGAAACGATGTCGGTGAGCAGGCCGACGTTGGCAGTTGCCAGGCCGTGTGTACGCAGCGAATGCCAGAGGGCCTGCGCCTCATCCATCCGCACGTGCGGCAGGATTAGATTCTGCTCGTGCGACACGCGAATCTCTCCCATTGAAAAGCGCTCCGCGAGTCCTGCAATGAGTTCCATTTCCTCGGCACTCGCGTCGCCCGGAATGCCGCCGGCGGGTTTGAGAGAAATCGTCGCGCACAGATAACCGGGTTGCCGGTGGGGATGGGTGTTCGTCTGCGCCCAGGCGTCGAAGGCCGCATCGCTGTCTCGTGCGGCCTTGAATGCCGTTTCATCGATCGCCACTGCCCACGGCGGCTGCACGAACCGGGCGCCGATCGCCTCGAGTACGTGCGAATCGAGCACAGCGTAGTCCGCCGGCAGATTGGCAAACTCCTCCTCGATCATGCGGATGAACTTCGCCGGCGCCAGGTCGCGCACCAGGATTTTAATGCGCGCCTTGTAGATGTTGTCGCGGCGACCAAGCGTGTTGTAGACCCGCAGGATGGCCTCGATGTAGCGCAGAAAGTCCGGTACCGCCAGCCAGTCGCGCACTTGCTTGCCGATCATCGGGGTGCGGCCGAGACCGCCCCCCACATACACCTCGAAACCGGTGTCGCCGGTGGCGTTGCGCTTCGCCAGGATGCCGATGTCGTGCACCCGCACGGCGGCGCGATCGATGGGGCTGCCGGTGATCGCGATCTTGAACTTGCGCGGCAGGTAGGTGAACTCCGGGTGGTCGGTCGACCACTGGCGCAGGATTTCGGCAAACAGGCGCGGGTCGACGACTTCATCGCGCGCGGCGCCCGCGAAATGATCGGTGGTGACGTTGCGCACGCAGTTGCCGCTCGTTTGAATCGCGTGCATGTCCGCCGCGGCGAGCGCGGCCAGGATCTGCGGCGCATCTTCGAGTCGCACCCAATTGAACTGGATGTTCTGCCGTGTCGTGAAATGTCCATACCCGCGATCGTAGACGCGCGCAACGTGGGCCAGCCTAAGCAGTTGGGCGGAGCTGAGAACGCCATAGGGCACGGCCACGCGCAGCATGTAGCTGTGCAACTGCAGGTAGAGGCCGTTCATGAGGCGCAGCGGCCGGAACTCTTCCTCGGTCAATTCGCCGGACAACCGCCGCTGCACCTGCCGGCGAAATCGCTCGGCTCGATCGCGCAAAAACTGCCGATCGACATCGTCATACCGATAGATGCCCGCGTGCGTTGGATGCGTATTGGGAGATGAGGCGATAGAGGCGGGCGGCCGATCGCCGAAGTCGCCGCTTTGCTTGCCGAGATCGGTGCGGACCGACGGACCACGGACGCGCATGCGCTCGAGAGCGGCCTGCGGCAGCGGGCCGGATTCCTGCATGTGAACAGCAACCTCCCGGATATCCATGACAGCGGCGCGGGTGGTGGACATCGCCTGCGCGAGTTTGGCCGTCACCTGCGCAAGCTCGCTCGCCGCCGATGCCTCATCGAAGAGGCGCGCCGCATCGATCCGGTCGACCCATTCCCCGCCAGGACCCTTCCACACGGCGGCCCCATCCCGCAGGCGGGCCGCTGCAATTACCTTCGCCGTCATGGGGATCTCCTTTGCAATTGCTTAAACATACAATAGGCATACAATATCCATATTATTTAAATTATGGAACACTTGTATGGAAACTGATTCGCAAGTACCGGGCTGGGCTCGCTCCATCAGGAAGGGCGACGGGCCGGTGTATCTGGCCATCGCGGATGCCATCAATGCGGAAATTGCCGCCGGTCGACTCGCAGCGGGCACGCGGCTTCCTGCGCAGCGCGCCCTCGCCGAACTTCTCGGTCTGGACTTCACGACGGTCAGCCGTGCCTATGCGGAAGTTCAGCGCCGCGGCCTGACCGAGGGCCGCGTTGGGCAGGGCACCTATGTCCGCCTAGCCCGCGCGGCTGGTGTGCGGACGGTCGGCAAGGAAATTGTCGATATGGGCATGAATCAGCCGCCCCTGTTCGATGACGCAGATCTCACGGCGCACATGTGGGGTGGCATTGCCGAGTTGGAACGCAGCGCAGGCCAGTCCTTGTTGCTGCGCTACCAGGAAACCGCCGGCACCGGCGCCGACCGGGCCATCGGTGCGCAATGGCTGAGCCGGCGGTTGCCGGCGATTTCCGCCGACCATGTGATCCTCTGCCCCGGCGCGCAGGGCGCGCTGCACGCCGTCACCAGTGTGTTAGCCGCGCCGGGCGACGCGATCTGCGCCGAGTCATTGACCTATCCGGGATTTCGTTCGCTCGCGGCTCACCTGCGAATTCGTCTGCTCGAGGTTCCGATGGACGCGCAGGGCATCGATCCGGAGGCGTTCGAGCGCATCTGCCGCAGCGAGAAGCCCAAGGCGCTGTACTGCGTGCCCACTCTGCATAATCCGACCACCATTACCCTGTCGTTGCCACGCCGCAAGGCGCTGATTGCGGTGGCACGTCAGTTCGGCGTTCCCATCATCGAAGATGACGCCTACGGCGCCCTGCCCCGTGCGCCGCTGCCGCCGCTGGCCGAGCTGGCGCCGGAGATCGTGTTCCACATTGCCGGTCTCGCCAAATGCCTGTCGCCCGCGCTGCGCATCGCGTATCTCGCTGCCCCCGATGGACGCAGTGCGAGCCGGATCACCGCGGCTTTGCGGGCGAGCGCGCTCATGGTTTCGCCGTTGACCGCCATCATCGCCAGCCGCTGGATCGAATCCGGAGTTGCCGACGAGGTGCTCACCGCCATCCGCGAGGAGACCCGCGCGCGACAGGCGATCGCGGCCGACCTATTGCCTGCAGACGCGGTCAGCACCAATGTCGAAGGCTTTCATCTCTGGCTGTCCTTGAGCGAGCCCTGGACACGCGGCGAGTTCGTCGAGCGCGTGCGCTCGAGCGGCGTGGGAGTCGTCGCCAGCGATGCGTTCGCGCTGGGTCATGCGCCGCAGGCGGTGCGACTGGGACTCGGCGCAGCCGCGACGCGTGACGAGTTACGCCGCGGCCTCCACATCGTGGCCGATGTGCTCGATCAGTCGCCGGCCATGTCGTCGATGGTCGTGTAAGTACCATGCGTATGGTGAGCTGGCAGTCAGGCGATGCCCCGGCCCACCATTGACGTCCGAGCCGGACAGGCTCTTTTCGATATCGTCAGCTATGCGCGGGGATCGCGCGACGAGGTACTGCAACACGTAAATGTCCACGGGTTTGCGTCCGTATGTGATCCTGTGCGACTATCAGCTTGCACTAGGTATCATTCGCGATGAGATCGTTGTCGAGATTGCAAGTTTGCTCGGCGTCAAGCCTCCAACGATTGTGCTGTCAGGGGATATTTCGGACAGGCACATCGAAAAGGCCTGGTTCGTTGCCGATCGGATGCTGCCCAAACCCGTGGACATCAATCTGTTGCTTGCGAAGATCGAGACACTGATCGGCAGGCGTGATTGACGAGAATTGTCAATCATCTCCTGCTGCCTCATTGCGTAGAAGGAAGGAAGCGATGGTAGACAAGCCAATAGCAGATTGTCGGGCGCCCCTAGTCGAAATTCCTGATTGTCGCGCCATTACGCCAATGGTCCCCATGGCGCATGGTCGCCGGCCTTTGCCGATATTCCACAACCACACGCCTATGCAAAATCGGCTCCTGTCTGCAATGCAGTCCGCCGATTTCGAACAGTTGCGGCCACACTTGAAACTGGTCTCACTGCCATTGGGCGACGTGCTCTACGAAGAGGGCAGGCCCGTACGTCACGTCTACTTTCCGACCACATCGATTGTGTCCAAGCTGTGCAGGATCGCCAACGGAACCTCAGCCGAAATCGCCGTCGTCGGCAATGAAGGCGTGATCGGTGTTGCTACCATCCTAGGCGGTAAATCTGTGTCAGCCACGGCGGTGGTGCAGAGCGCTGGTTATGCCTATCAGATGACAGCAAAACGGCTCAGGCAGGAATTCGTACGCGGTACCGCCATGCAGATTTCGTTACTTCGTTACACGCAAGCGTTGATCACGCAAATCGCGCAAACCGCAGTGTGCAATCGGCATCATTCCGTGGACCAACAACTGTGTCGATGGTTGCTGCTGAGCCTCGATCGCCTGTCATCGAATGAAATCGCCATGACGCAGGAATTGATTGCCCAGCATCACGGCGTACGTCGCCAGAGTGTCACGAGCGCCGCAGGCAAACTACAACAGGCCGGCTTGATTCAATACGGCCGCGGCCACGTGTCCGTGCTCGATCGGGCGGGCCTCGAGGCACGAGCCTGTGAGTGTTACGCCGTCGTAAAAAAAGAATACGATCGTCTGGTACCGCAGCGCGCGGAGGTCTGATTTGCGTCGCAGAGGTTTGGTTGGCCCGCGGTCTGTTGGCTCACCGCTGCTGGCATGTTAGAGACGTGCCAAAGCGCCGATCCTCCGGCGATGGCGCCGGCACCGTGTGACCGCGTGGGTTCTAGCTGATTCCAAGGCGGCGAAATACCGGGACTTTGATGAAATCCAAGATCACCGCAAACGCAATCGCGGCAGCCAGCGTGGCCACCACCACCGATGCTGGTAATGGCGTCATGGCGATTCCGGTGACGGCCAAGATGGTGGCGATCAGCGCATCGCTCACCGATGAAACGACCAGCCAAACGCTGGGACGAGAGGACCATAGGCGCCCACGCGCGCGATTCGTATAGGTCGTCGCCTGATTGCCGAATACGATCACCACAAAAGCGAGTGTTCTCAAGGTCGCGATCTGATACCCCATCCCGTGGCTGCCGACAACCAGCACGCCGCTACAGAATACCAACTCTCCGACTCCCATGATGACGCCCGCGGCCGTCAGAGTGCCGATTCTCCACGCATTCGGCGCCGGCGAAGGCCGCACGTTGTCAGTCGTCAACGACATGCCGAGGAAGTCCCCGGTGACCATGATGAGGACCATGAGCAATGGCGTCAGAATCGCCTGGTGAGTCATGATTAGGCCCACGCCCAAGAAGAGGACCTGCACAATCTTCTTGGTGATGGAGTTCAGCGTATAGGTGAGGATGCGCTGAAACGTGGCCCGCCCTTCCTTGACTGCGGCGAGGATGCCGCCGAGTCCGGGCTGGGTCAGCACCATGCCGGCGGCCGATTTGGCGACATCCGTCGCCGTGGAGACTGCGATGCCGATTTGCGCCTGGCGCAGCGCGGGAGCGTCGTTGGCGCCGTCGCCGCACATGCCAACGGTGTGGCCGCCCTTCTGGAATGCCTTGACGAGTTTGTACTTATCCTCCGGTAGAACGCCCGCGAAGACTGAAAAGGTCTCCGGATGCACAGTCTCGGGAATTGGGCCTGGTGGACAGATCGCACCCTTGAGCCCGACCGACCGCGCCACGATGGCCGCTGTCGCGGGTGCATCGCCGGTGACCATCACGGTGCGCACGCCGAGTCCGTGCAATTCGGTGACCAGCGCGGCGGAGTCTTGGCGCGGTGGGTCGCTCAGTGCAACGAGTCCCGCGAGTTTCATCGCCGTCGTCGGTCCGACCGCGACCGCCAGCACTCGGAATCCCTGCCCCTCGAGTTCCTTCGCCGCCGCGGTCGCGTCGGGCGACGGTTGGGCCAGCGCGCCGACCACCGAAAAGGCGCCCTTTACCACCCGCAGCGTCTCACCGTTCGCGGGAGCTACGGTCGCTTCGGCCATTTTCGTGGCCGGGTCGAACGGCACAAAACTGACCAATTGCGGTGCGTCGGCGACTTTCTGACCGCTGGCGGCGACACGGATGGCGCCATCGACCGGGTCTTGCCCGCCATCAGAACTCGCCAGCGCAGCCAGCACCAGCACGTGCGCGGCGTCGAAGCCGGGCAGCGGGTGAACCGTCGTCACGGTGAGTTCGTTGCGTGTCAGGGTTCCGGTCTTGTCGGCACACAACACGTCCATCGAGGCCGCCTCATCAACCGCCGAGAGTCGGGTAGGCAGGACGCCCTGCTTGGCCAAGGCCCTCGCTCCGAGCGCCGATGCGAGCGTGAAGGTAGCCGGAAGTGCGACCGGAATGGAGGCCAGCACTGCCGTCAAGATGAGCGGGATGATCTCGGCCGCCGGCATCTTCAAAAAGTAGGCGTAAGCCACAACGGCGAGGATGACCACGCCGTTGAACGCGGCAAGGTTGCGTACCACGCGCAGCACCGCCTTCTGCTCGGAACTGACCACATGCGCGGAACGGACGAGCTCAGCGGTGCGGCCAAACTTGGTCTTCACTCCGGTCGCGGTGACCTCCGCCACGGCCTCACCTCGCCGTACCAAGGCCCCCGCATACGTCAGCACGCCGGCGCCCGCTTCGATGGGTATCGATTCGCCCGTCAGCATGGACTGGTCGAGCAAGACTTCGCCCGCCGTGAGTCGTACGTCCGCGGCGACGACTCCCCCGAGTGACAGCTTCACCACATCTCCCGGCACCAGGTCGCGAGCGGGCACCGTCATCCACTTGCCGTCGCGTCGCACGGCCGCGCTCAGCGCGAGTCGAGATTTCAGAGCGGCGAGGGTCGCTTGTGCGCGGCTCTCTTGGAAGAGTCCCAATGCCGCATTGAACACGAGGAGAGCGGCAATGACGGCGGCCTCGACATACTTGCCGAGCACCAGTTCGAGCACGACCGCCGCCTCGAGCATCCAGGGTACGGGCGCCCAGAATTTTTCGACCGCCCTGCGCAACGGATGTTGTGACGTATCGGGCATCGCGTTTGGGCCGGCCTTTTCCAGCCGACGGCGCGCTTCGTCGGCGGTCAAACCGCTCGGCAGATCACCCTTCAGGCTTGCCGGAGGATGCGGCGACGGCACGGTGGCTGGAGGCCCCTGGGTGGTCATCCGGACCGGCTCCAATTCCGGTTCTTGTTGATGACGTGCTCGGGAAAACCGAGATCCTGGTGGGTAAACCCATTGTGATCCGGCTGCCAGACGTGGGAGGCGAGCAGCACATCACCGACATCGACGAAAACGCAGCCGATTGCAGTCGCCATCCTCATCTGCCGTCCTTTTGCCTCAATACGACGTCTTCTCGGATGCCGACAACTCCTCCAAACCAACCACCCAGCAACTGACCACTGGCGCCGGCAATCCGGTGGTCGGGTGAACTCGGCGAAGGGATTCGATCGCGATCATCATGGATTAGCCGGAATCGTTCGGCCCGCGCCTCGCGGGCGACATGTCGACCGGGTGGGGCGATTCAGGCTGAAGCTCGGTCTTCGACTCCCCAGCCTTCGCGGCCGCCATTGGCATGTCGGCCTGCACAACGGCCCGGGCGAATATGCGTCCAGCACCCTGCGGATCCTTTCGAAGGGCTGCCAGGAGGATGTCACCAAGCGTCATATCGAGCGGTGTCACGACGTCGTTAGTCGCGCCATCTTGAGGTTCGCTATTGGCCCAGCGGCCGCTCTCTGCTCTGACTTGCCCCGCAGCTTCGGCCCCTGTTTCAGGCAGCGGCCGGGCTTTGGAATCAGGCGGCGGCATGTCGTTTGGCTCCGGCGATGGTACGTCCTTGAGCTCAGATACCGGTGCTTCCGTGGCTACAATTTGCGGCTCGGCTTTCGGCTGTGGCTCGGCTTTCGGCTGTGGCACAGCTGCGGCGGGACTTAAGAGCGCAAATGCGTGTGGTTTCATTAGCACGAACAACACGGTGCAGAACACGGCCGTAGTGATCCCCAGTAAGACAAAAACGACGGCTGAATTGGCGTGCTGCACGAACCCCACGTAGAGGCCAAACCCAAGCATTACCGCGCCAACCGCCAGAAGTATGTAGCAGGCCTTTTGATGGGCAGGGTCGAGCAGCTTGAATTCGATCATGGAATATTCCGCGTCGACATTCCACACATGATTATGAACTTACCGTAGCTTATCATGCCTTCAGGCCATTCCGATTTATTGGAATACCAAGACCTTGCAGTGCATACTGTTTGGATTCGCCACGGAATCAAGTCACGGCTTGCCAGGTGGCCGGCAGGTAGTTAGGAAGCTCTATGGCCGTGGGCGCCACCAAGTCAACTGGCAATCAGGCGATCGTCGCAATCGGCTTGACGAAGTCATTTGGCGAAGGCGAGACCAAGGTAACGGCCGTGAAGGAAGTTGCGTTCTCCGCGCAATTCGGCGAGATGCTCTTCATTGTCGGCCCATCCGGCAGCGGCAAAACCACCTTGCTCAGTATGATTTCCGGGATCCTGCGTCCCACGTCGGGCACCGTGATGGTCAAAGGTGCCGACATATGGACCCAGAGCGCCGACCAGTTGGCCGACTTTCGCCTGCATACGATTGGCTTCGTATTCCAGGACTTCCATCTCTTCCCGCGGCTGACTTCGGCCGAGAACGTCGCGGTCCCGCTGCTGCTGCAAGACCGCGATTGGAATGAATCCATCGCAGAAGCCAACAAATATCTGGAAATCGTCGGTTTGAAGGGGCGCGGCGAGACTCTGCCCGTGAAGCTCTCCGGCGGAGAGCAGCAGCGCGTCGCCATCGCGCGTGCCATCGTAGCCGGCCCGGAGATCTTGATTTTCGATGAACCGACGGCCTCGCTGGACGGCGACACCGGGAAGATGATCATCGCCTTCGTGAAGTCCAAGATACTCAATAACAAGCGCTCCATTCTGATCGTGACGCACGATGCTCGGATCAACGAGTACGCGGACCGCATCATCCATATGGAAGACGGACGCATTACCGGGCTGGACAAGGGAACAGAGTGAGAAACAAGATCATTTTTTCCTTGGCGATACTGGGCGTTCTTGCTGGTCTGGTTGCCGCGTATATCTTTGGCATTCAGCGTAAGGCACAGCCTCCCGTGTTCAAGCCGGCCAGCAGCCCCTATGTGACGGCGATTTTTGCCAACGGCATTATCGAAAGCGACCAGACCAGCGGATCAAACATCAATGTTTACCCGGAGGTTTCCGGTCGAGTCACCGAAGTGCTCGTGAAAGAGGGTCAGCAGGTGTTCGCCGGCGCCGCGTTGCTGAAGATTGACGACTCCGTGCAGAAGGCCACCACCGCGCAGTTACACTCCCAGGCCGAAGCGGCGCTGGCGCTGCTCAAAGAGCTCAAGGCGGAGCCACGAAAGGAAACGCTGGATATTGCCAAGGCGCAGGTGGTGCTGGCCGACGCCAATGTGAAAGCGGCACGCGATCAGTATGACAAGGATCGTGCGTCCTACGCCGCCGACCCGCATTCGATCAGCAAGAGCGTGCTGGATGTTGCCGAGGACGCGGTGCACCAGGCGGTAGCCGCGCTGGAGGTCGCCCAAAGGCAGTACGATCTCACCAAGGCGGGCGCCTGGAGCTACGACATCGACAACCAGCAGAAGACCTACGACTCGCTCACTCAGGCTTATGAGTCCGCCAATGCGCTGCTCGTCAAGTTTACGATCAAGGCGCAGAACGACGGCGTCGTGCTGGCTCTGAACGCAACGGCCAGCGGATACGTGTCGCCCCTGGGGGTGTACGACACGTATACGCAGGGACAGGATCCGATCTTGGTCATCGGTCCGCCTCAAGAGTATTTGGCCGTGCGCTGCTTTGTCGACGAGATACTCGTGTCACGCCTACCCAATGCGTTCCATATCCGCGCCCAGATGTCGGTACGCGGCTCCGACATCAAGGTGCCGTTGGAGTTTGTCCGGGTGCAGCCTTATGTCTCGCCCAAGATTGAGCTATCGGATGAGCGCCAGGAGCAAGTAGATCTGCGGGTACTACCCGTGATTTTTCGTTTTCGAAAGCAGGACGCACCGGTCTACCCGGGCCAGGAAGTCGATGTGTACATCGGGCAACAGTAGCGCGCCCGTCAGCGAGACAGCCGGCTCAGCGCAGGCGATGAGACCATTTCAATCATCATTCTGCCGAGGCGCATGTCTCCTGGTGATCCTGGCGATGCTCGCCGCATGCGCGGTGGGCCCAAACTTCGTACGTCCTTCGTCACCCGCGGTTGACCGTTATACTGTCGAGCCGCTGCTTGCTGCCACGGTCGCGGCGGACAACCAGGCACAGCGTTTCACGTCCGGCGCCGCGCTCACTGCCGACTGGTGGCGGCTCTTCCAGTCAGCCGAGCTGGACGCCGTGGTGCGACAGGCGCTTGCCGACAATCCGACCCTCCAGGCGGCAGCGGCCAGCTTGCGTCAGAGTCAACACCAACTGCGCGCCGGCTACGGCGTGTTTTTCCCGCAAGCCGGGGCTGAACTGGATGCCATCCGAGAACGCATCGTTCCGCTGGAGGAAGGGCTGCAGGCGCAACCTCAAGTCTTCAATCTGGTAACGTTGAGCGGTACCATCAGCTACGCGCTCGACATCTTCGGCGGTGAACGGCGCATGGTGGAGGGCCTGAAAGCCCAAGTCGACTATCAGCGCTACGCGAGCCAGGCAGCCTACCTGACCTTGTCGGCCAATGTCGTCAATACGATCATCGCGCGTGCCGCCTACGTCGCGGAGGTTCGCGTGACCGAGCAGTTGATCGAGCTGCAACGGCAGCAGCTCAAGTCGACCGAAGTGGAGGTCCGCGCGGGCACCGCTCCCTATTCCGACGTGTTGAGTCTACGCAGCCTGATCGCCGCCAACCAGGCAACGCTTGCGCCGCTGAAGCAGCAAATCAGCCACACTGAGGATCTGCTCGCGACGCTGGAAGGCGTGACGCCTGCCAAGGCAACCCTGCCCGAGATCGAACTGACCGGACTCTCGCTCCCGGTCGAGTTGCCCGTGAGCCTGCCGTCCGACCTGGCGCGTCAACGGCCCGATATTCTATCTTCCGAGGCGCAACTGCATGCGGCCAGCGCCAATATCGGCGTCGCCACGGCCGCGATGTTTCCCAGCGTCAGCCTGAGTGCCACCTACGGAGGCGCGGGCTCCAGCTTCGGCAATTTGTCCGCAGCCAGCGGCCGGTTTTGGAGCATCGGTCCGTCCGCCACCGTCCCTATATTTCAGGGCGGTAGGCTTTGGTATGGGCGGAAGGCGGCAATTGACGCCTATCAGGTGGCGCAGGCCACTTATCGCCAGACCGTGCTCGATGCATTCGCCCAAGTCGCGGACTCTTTGAAGGCACTGGAGCACGATGCGCAGGCGCTGCAGGCCGAGGTCGACGCGCAGCGTGCCGCTGGCGAGGCACTCGCCCTGCTGCAGGTCAGTTACCACGCAGGATTGGTCGCATACCTTGATGTATGGGCTGCCGACGTACAGTTCCACGAAGCGACCATCGGGTATTTACAGGCTGTCGCGCAGCGCTACCAGGACACCGTCGCATTGTTCGTCGCTCTCGGCGGGGGCTGGTGGAACTCGCCACGCCATGGGGATCCGAGCGAGGCGCCATGAAGAACAGTGGAGTCCTGCGCATCGGCTTCAAGCTGCTGGTGAATGACAAGGGCAAGTTCTCCGCGCTGCTGATCGGGATCACCTTCGCCGTGTTCCTGATGATGCAGATGACCGCGATGTTCGCCGGTATCCTGGACCGTGCCTATGCAAACGTCACCAATATCGGCGCAAGCATGTGGGTCATGGATCCCGGCGTCAATACGGCCGCCAGCCCGATTCCGATGCCCAATTACCTGGAAGATGCCGTGCGCAGCATGGACGAGGTCAGCTATGCGGTGCCTATTTTCATTGGTGGCGCGATGGTCAAGCTGACCGACGGTACTTACCAGGCGGTCAATGTCGTCGGCCTGGACGACGATAGCTTGTTTGGACGTCCCCAACTCGAACAGGGCAATATTCAGGACATTTATGCGGACAATGCGTTCATGGTCGTGGACGACGCTGAATTCTCGAAGCTGCAAAACCCGAAAATTGGCAGCACGTTCGAGCTCAATAACAATCACGTTAAGATAGTGGGCATCGCCAAGGTCGCTTCGAATGGACTTAACGGCGTGCCAACGCTCTATACGACCTACAACCGCGCTATCCAATACATTCCGCAGATGCATTTCACACTGTCCTATTTGTTGGTCCAGCCGAAAAGCGAGGCGGGGGTAGCGGGTATCAAGCAGAAGGTCGCCAAGCTCGGCTATGTGGCCTTTACCAAGGACGAATTCAACAGCAACATTGCCGACTACTACATCTACAAGACCGGCGTAGGCACAAACATCCTGCTCATGACCATCATCAGCTTCATTGTGGGTTTGGCGATCTCCGGCCAGACCTTTTACACCTTTATCATCGAAAATCTCGAAAAATTCGGCGCTCTGAAAGCCATCGGCGCCAAGGGGCGTAAGCTCGTTTACATGATCCTGTTTATGGCGACCTTGACATCGCTGACCGGCTACGGCCTGGGCATTCTCCTGGTGACGGTAGTGATCTCGAGCGTCCGAGCCCTCTCGCCTTACTACGCCGCGACGATTACCTACTGGAACCTCGGGCTAGCCTTCTGCATGGTGTTGCTGATCGCCGCAATCTCCGGCTATATCGGCGTACGCAAGGTACTCAAGATCGAGCCGTTCGATATTTTCCGAGGGTAGGGTAGCCCATTGTCGACCAGTGCCACCCATCGCGGACCATGGCCTTGACACAGTCCTCAGGCAAATAGGTCATCCAATCGGCGATGATTGCTGCGGCGCGTGCGATAGCGGCGTCTTTACGCTTGAGAGACGCCTCGACCACGTCGGCACAGATGCCCAAGTGCTTGAGGAGCTCTGAGAGCCGATGGCTGTCATCAATGTCGCGCTCGCTCGGGCGATGCATCATCGTGGACGCATTCGTCGCGCCTCGACGATTATTTGCCGCGCCAACCGAATGCCCCCACTTGAATAGTGGTTCCAAGCAGAGTTTGGCAATAAGATATCACTGCCGTCGTGCGTCAATCAGCATGTTCGCGCCTCACTTGTATGGAGGATCTCACTCCAATGGGGCGCCACATCGCGCCCCATTGGACAATCGTCAATCCGTGGTCTTGATCTTCGTGACTTTCGTGCCTTCGAGCGATAAATCGCCGATCAGACCCTTCTCGCTGAAGACAAACCCGAGGATGGGCTTTCCCAGAGTGGTGGCGTCGTACTGGCCACCCGCACCCTTGGACACCACAGCGATGGCCGAATCCCCGCCGGCAGACCATCCTTCGCTCTTGGTAAAGTGATCGAGCGCGCCTTGAGTCATAAACAGGATGATTTCTCGGTGCGAAGCCAGCCCCAGCGTAAGGCCAATCGAGGCGGACGCGACGCTGTAGTAGTCGACCGTATGACCTTGGACCCGAAGGACCCCTTCACCGTACTCGCCGCCAACGCCAACGCCACCCTTGGTCACGTGCCCAAAGACCAAAACGCCGACGGCTTTGCCGACCAGCTCCCGGTGGCTGGGGTCGAGCGCATAGAAGTGTTTCAGGGCCCGTTCCGCGCTCCGGTCAATCTCCGCTCTCGTATGAGCCATGGTGGCCGCGCTTGCGAGAAGACCGAAAACCGCCAGGGCGGCGGCGGCCGTAAGTGATTTGACGTGCATAATCATTCTCCAGAAAAATTGTTCAAGCTTGATGCCAAGAGGATTCAGACTCTACGCATGAAGTAAACCACCAAGACCACGACCAGGATGAGTCCAAGTAACCCGCCGCCGATGTAGATAAGGGTCCCCTGCTGTTATTGAATCTGACGTGGCATTGGATCACGAAGCCAGAGCCGTCGTTAGCTCGATAACGCACATAACCATGGTGGAATCTACTTAGACGTTTGCGATCATCTGAACCGCATTGGCGATGGGCTGCCGGGAAATATCGTGATGTGGCGTGGGATGTCCCGTCTCCCCGGCGGGGGTATGTACGGCACCGAACTTGAGTTCGACGTGGTACCCCTTAGGAGAGTTCGGGTACTACTAATGCAAAAATAGGAAACAGCAACTTAGTATTTCACATGCGATTCTTTCTAACGATTTAGTCCATTACCACTCTTGGAGCTTGCAATGATGGCCCACTCGTCACAATCGGCGGAATCCTTCATGGCGCCTCGTGCGGAGGGATTGTTCAAGACCTGTGTAGAAGTCCTTGGCGCCCGGAGGAACGCCTATCGCCACCATGATGCGCATCAATTCAAGAACAACGAGGCCGCCCCGTGTCGCCGTCTCGAAGCTCTCTTAGACCAACTCGGATTGGCTGCCAATCCGGTAGCGATCCAATGTTTCGGACATGTCGATGGCGTAATGGAACGTGCCATTGCCAACATAACGGACTGGCTGTCCTACCTATCGAAGGACTGTGTCAGCAGCATGGTGCGTGACGGGTGGCACTGGTCCACTTAACGGCAGCGCAAACCGGCCGATGATGCCCGGGGGGTTACGGCAGGAGCCATCGACACAGCTGCTGATCCAACGAGTGATGTCGGTTGCAAACCGCGGTCTGGGCCATTTGCGTAATCAGCGCTTGGATGAACCGCAACATCAAATGCATCACCGGCGGCACGAGATTGAACTCGTGCTGCATGAACTCCGATTTCATGCGAAAGCCGCCACCGGCAGTTTGAACGACCGTGTCCCTCCGGTGAGGGTGCT